>CAZKRY010000034.1:0-4462 GCA_964555355.1 uncultured Klebsiella sp. | reverse complement strand
GCCCTTGCGGTGGCTGCCACCGGCACGCCCGTGCGGCGCGAAGAAATCCTCCCCGGCGCCGTGCTCACACGCGTGGCGGCGAGCCATATACGCGTCGGCACGTTTCAATTTTTTGCCGCGCGCGGCGAGTACGACAAAGTGCGGCAGCTCGCCGACTACGCCATTCGCCGCCACTATCCCGAATTGGCCGAGCAGCCGCAGCCGTATCTCGATTTGCTGCGCGCCGTAGCTGAACGCCAAGCGCAATTGATCGCGCAGTGGATGCATGTGGGGTTCATTCACGGCGTCATGAATACAGACAACATGGCCATCTCGGGCGAGACCATCGACTTCGGCCCCTGCGCGTTCATGGAAGCCTACGATCCGCGCACCGCGTTCAGTTCCATCGACACGCACGGGCGCTACGCCTACGGCAATCAACCGATCATTGCGCAGTGGAATTTGGCACGATTGGCGGAAACGCTGTTACCGCTCATCGACAGCGAAAACCCGCAGCAAGCGATCGCGCCCGCAACCGACATCGTGCAAGGCTTTACGCCGCGCTTCGAAATGCATTGGCTCGCCGGCGCGCGCGCGAAACTCGGATTGACTACCGAAGAGGACGCTGACCTCGCCTTGGCGCAAGACTGGCTCGAATTGATGCGAGCCAACGCCGCGGACTTCACGCTCGCATGGCGCCGCCTCAGCGATGCGGCGGCGGGAGAGCGCGCCGCGCTCGATGCGCTGTTCGCGGATGCACCTGAGCTGCAAGCTTGGCTCACGCGTTGGCAAGAACGCATTGCGCGCGAGAACACTCCCGCTGATGCGCGCACCAAAGCCATGCGGCGCACCAACCCGATATACATCCCGCGCAATCACCGCGTCGAAGATGCGCTCGCCGCCGCTTCCGAGCGCGGAGACTTCGCGCCGTTCGAGCGCTTGCTCGGTGCGATTACGCAGCCGTTTGACGCGTGCGCCGAGCGCGCCGACTACGCGCAGCCTGCTCCGGTGCAATTTACCACTTGTTACAAGACTTTCTGCGGTACCTAGAGGATGCCGCTAGTACCCACGCGGTAATTCGGGGAATAGCTGTATTGGATTGCAAAACCTGACGCAGGCTTTTCCTTGCATCACATCGGCTGCGCGCATCGATTCGCTCCGCGACAAACTCAGTTGCTCCTTATGATGGATGGCCGTCCTATTCAACCTGGGCCTCAAGTCTCAAAACCGAAAGCGAACGCACTTCGTATTGATAATCGGCCTGAAAAGCGCCAACAGCCCGCCGAGCAAGAGCAGCGCGGTCCCCGGCAGCGGCACGTCACCGGAATCCGGCGGCACTTCCGCTAATGTGAACAGCGGCTGTGCACCTTGCAGGCTTATCGGGTCTCCCACCGCCGCGTGAACGCCCCCCGTGCCGTCGTCGCACAGATTATTGCTGCAGAATCCGAGCGCATTCATGTAGTATTCCAATCCTATCGCTTCGAAGGGCGCGAGAGTAAGCCGGTAAGTCGAAGTAAACTCGTCGATGATGTAACCGGAAATGCGGTCATCTGCCGTGGGCGCATTGGGGAACGCCATGACCTCGATTGGGTTCAAGATAGACGGAGCGCCATCCACCGCTGCTCGCAATTCTGGGCTCAGAAACAAACTGACCGAATCCAGATCGTTTTTTAGGTTTTTCTTGTTGATACTGGCTTGGTAGTAAAACACGCTCTCTCGTTCACCCGTGTTACGCACAATCTCGAACGATAACCTGGCCGTGCCAGCAGCCGCGTCCCCCGGCCGAAGGGGAGTGTCGAAATCATGATCACCGTAGAACAACACCGAAAGCTGCGGAACGAGGGCGTGAATCGATACCGTTACCGGATTCGGTCCGGAATTGGTCACAAACTGCTGGTACTTCGCCTCGGAATTCAAAGTACCACCCGAGAATGTGCCGCTGACTCCCACGCCGCCTTTGACGCCGACCGGACTTTCGGCGGACATCGCGGACGAAGCAAACAGGCCCGGCAGCCCACCTGGGCGAAACGGCATGAATACTGCGCTGTTTGCATAGGCGACGTCTGGCGGTACGTGTATGAGCCTTTGATACACCTGTGGGTCGGTCGGCGGCACGGTTATGCCAACGGATGCCTCCGAAGGGGCAAAGGGATCGCAAACGCTGCATTCGACCGCCAGGTTCATGGTCACATCGGAATACAGTAGTGCTGCTTGACCCGGTCGCGGCAAGAGTGCGAGCACGGCAAACAGAAACGTCATCAGGGCCAACGCCGCGCGTGGCAAACGAATCGTTTTCTTCTTGCTATACATACGTAATTCTCCTCGAACGGTTGCTTGACTAGTTTGTGCACGGACCAAGCATCATGCCAGCGCTTGCGTTGCATCTCGATCTCTTCGCGCGAAGATATTAGCCACGCGGCGCCCATTCGAATATGCTCGTTTGAACGGAAATCATGCCAATTCGTTCGATTAACGCGAACGCTCGACAAAGCAGCGGTAAGCGCATAAATGGTGGTTCAATGCCCGGCGATTTTTTCAACAGCCTGCTCACGCTCAAATCGAAACTGGTCTACGCCGGTGGCGTTTGCGGCCGCTGGGGAATCGATCACAATTCAGACACCGCGATCTGGTTTCATCTGGTAACCCATGGCAAAGGGTGGGTGCACTATCCCGAGCGCGCACGGCCTGTCCCGATCGAAGAAGGTGACGTCGTGGTGTTCATGCCCCACGCGCAGAAGCACTACCTGTCCTATAGTCCGCGCGAACTCGTTCTTGATTACCCCGATGCACGCAAAACCCGATTCGAAGACGGCACGACGGGCTTCGTGTGCGCGGTGATCGATTTGGGATTGCCCAAGGCGAACCTGCTGCGGGTCTTACCGCCAGAGGTCGTAGTGCGCAAGAACGAGGCCGATCGCATACTCGCCAACCTGATACAGCACACTACCGCCGAGGCGCTCCAGCAGCGCTTTGGCAGTTTTTCGGTTCTCGAGCGCTTGTGCGACACTATTTTTGTGCTGTCCTTGCGCAACTGCATCGAGCGCGGCTTGGTGACGCAGGGCGTGTTCGTCGCCATGAAAGACCGACGTTTGCAAACGGTGCTGAGCCTGATCCACCGCGAGCCGTGGTGTCCCTGGACAGTGGAGCATCTGTGTGCGCAGGCCGGCATTTCCAAAACCGTGTTGACCGAAAAATTCACCGATATGATGGGCTGCGGGCCGGGTGAATACCTGATGCGGTGGCGCATGCAAACCGCCGCCCACCTGCTTACGGAATCGATGTTACCGCTGCACGTCGTCGCGGAGCGCTGCGGTTATCTGTCGCTGTCGGCTTTTGCGCGGAAGTTCAAGCAAAACCATGGCATGTCACCGGGGGCCTACCGACGACGCGTCGGGACAGGTTGACAGAGGGCTGCGTATTTTCGGACAGACGGATCAAATGGTAGCCTTGCTTCAAACTAAGAGGAGCAAGATGATAAAGGTCAGATACGTCACAGGTCACAGATACGGGGTCAAGCGTTGCAATCCCACTCGCATTCAACTGCGAGGCCGATCAGAGAGGCTTGCCTTGTGACATGCAAGAGAAGGCGGACGGCACCCGCGCGAATGCGCGGGCGCTGTTCGTCCTTGAACTAGCTAGTCAGTGCAGGGATACCGCTCGCTGCCTTCGATTTACTTCACCGGCCAAAACGGCGCGCTCTTCAGAATACGCGTCTGCTGTTTGACGAAATAGCCCCCCGCCTTTTTCAAATACGCTTGCCACGCCGGATCAGCCTGCATCTTGGCGCGTTTTTGTTCGCGATCGGCCATGCTGTCGTACGCCCACATGTGCACGATGCTATTGAAATCGCCGACTTCGACGATGAAGTAGCCGAACGGTTTGCCGAGGTGCTTGCTCTGCGTGGCCAAGCCCTCTTTCTCGTACAGCTCTAGTATTTCGGCCATCTTGCCGGGGGCGACTTGGTAGGTGCGTTCATCGATGATCATGTGTCTCTCCTCTGTGGATAAGTATTGCGGTGCGAACGTAATGATGCCACGAGTGTCAGCACGTTCGCTCGCTGCGCTGGAGTAGGCGAACGACGGCGGCAAGGGAGTCGGCTAAAATCATCCGCTAAGCAAGCGCATTGGCGCTCGATTCCAAAGGGGCAAGCATGGTACGTTTTCTTAAACACGGCATCAGCGCCGAACAAGACGCCGCCGACACCGAAAAAGTGCGCAACACCGTCGAAGGCATTCTCGCCGACATCGGCAAGCGCGGCGACGCCGCGGTGCGCGAGTATTCGCAGAGGTTCGACAACTGGAACCCGACGGATTTTCGCTTGAGCAAAGGCGAAATCGAAGATTTGGTGCGGCAACTCGGAAGTGACGTTGTCGCGGATATCCGATTCGCGCAAACGCAGATTCGCAACTTCGCGCAAATCCAGCGCGATGCGTTGAAAGATGTCGAAGTCGAAACCATGCCGGGCGTGACGCTCGGGCACAAA
>CAZKRY010000033.1:0-4718 GCA_964555355.1 uncultured Klebsiella sp. | reverse complement strand
GAGATCAATGCCGCGGGCACGACTATCCTCATGGTAACGCACAGCGCGGAGCTGGCGCAGCGTGCGCAGCGGCGTGTGCAAATTGTCGACGGGCAGATCAGCGAGGCGCTGCCATTTGCGCGAGCCGAGCAATGCGACACGGCTACGACTTAAGAGAGGTTGATGTGCTGCTACACGATTTACGGTTGGCGTTGCTCAGTTTCAAACGCAATCCCGTGCTCACCGCTTTGATGGGCATGGCGCTGGCGGTGGGTATTGGCGCATCGCTGATTACCATGACGATTTACCACGGTCTTTCCAATCATCCCATTTGGTGGAAGGAAAAAGTTTTACATGCGGTTACGCTCGATATACGCGGCGAAGGTTCACGCGGCGAGCGACATCCCGAATATCCCCCACCGCACTTGAGCTATCGGGATGCGAAGGCATTGTATGCGTCCGACATTCCTGAACGACAAGTCAGGATGTTTAAAAGCGATCTGATAGTTGAGCCTGCCATGGCTGAAAGGAGGCCCTTTTACGTTAACGGTCGCGTTACCACCGCAGACTTTTTCGCGATGTTCGACGTTCCTTTCCTGTATGGAGCTGGGTGGGCGCGCGCAGCCGATGACGCGCCGGAAGCCGTCGTAGTAATTCGTAAGGACTTAAACGCCAAACTATTTGGCGGCGCCAATAGCATCGGAAAGTCTCTTCGTCTGGGAGGCCGTGATTATCGCGTAATTGGCGTGCTCGACGACTGGTCGCCGCAGCCTCGCTATTACGATCTCGGTTGGGCAGGGATGGAAGTTCCCGAGGAAATCTATCTCCCTTTTGGCTGGGCCGAAGCGTCGCAGTTACAGCCTGGCGGCGGTATCGCTTGCTTCGCGGGGAACAGCCACATAGATAGCTACGATGCGTTGTTGAATAATGACTGCACCTGGCTGCAATTCTGGGTGGAGCTTTCCTCCGACGCACAACGGCAACGGTATCAGCAGTTCGTGGATAACTATGTCATGGATCAAAAACGCGGCGGGCGTTTCCCAAGGCCATTGAACAATCGCATAGTGAAAGTGTCCGAGTGGCTCAAGATGAACGACGCAGTGGGCGATGAAACGCGCATTCAGGTTTCGCTTGCGCTGCTGTTTCTTTTTGTATGCGTACTCAACACGCTCGGCTTAATGCTCGCGAAATTTTTAGGTAACTCGACCGTCACCGGCTTGCGCAGGGCATTGGGGGCAAGTCGCCGTGACATCATGCGCCAGCACATCGTCGAAGTCGTATTGCTCGCGTTGCTGGGTGGCGCCGCGGGTATCGGCGTTGCGCTTAGCGGACTTTGGGCGCTGAGAACCTTTCTGTATTTGCCCTTGGCCATTCAGTCCGGCGATCCGGGGGGGCTAGTGCAAGTAGTGCAATCGATGGGGCACTTGGACGGCAGCATGCTGTTGTTGGCGCTGTGCGTCTCCGTTTTAACCGGCTTGTTGGCCGGGTTTTATCCGGCCTGGCGTATTGGACGGATGCCGCCTGCCGCATTTCTCAAGTCGCAATAGCATTCTTTAACCTATGTCGGGCAACTATGTCGGGTGACGCAAATGGAAATTCGACCTCTTCTCAGCGCTTTATGGCGCAGCCGTACCGGACCATTACTGGTGGCCGCGCAAATCGCAATTGCATTGACGGCATTAGTCAACGTGGCATACGTCGTACATCAACGCTGGGCATTCAATGCTGCGCCGACGGGAATAGACATCGAGAGTATTTTTTGGATGCGGATGGCTTCCATAACGCAAAATCAAGATGACGCCGTTGTCATTAAGGAGGACTTAAATTACTTGAGTTCCGTGCCAGGCGTCATTGCGGCGTCGACGGTCGATCTCCCTCCGCAATCGTTTAGCGGCAGGGTATCGGCATTTTCTGCCGAGCCGCCGACGGATCACGCGAAATTCGAAGGTGCGCACGTCATGTCTGGAAGCAGTAAGGTTCTGGAGTCGCTGGGACTAAAACTTAAAGCCGGAAGAACTTTCAATGAAGAGGCAGTCGAACCGCCGGCGAAGGACTTTGGAACGCAAATGGGGTCCTTTTCGAGCGAAGTGGTGATTACGGATGCGTTGGCGAAAAAACTGTTTCCGTCCGGCGACGCGCTGGGGAAACCGCTTTATTGGTTCGGGTTTAATCGTCCCGCTACCATTGTCGGCATTGTTGAACACATGCAATATTATCCAGCCTCCGAGCCCTTTAGAGAGAGAGCAAATCAAGTGGTGATTCGGGCGGCCTTGGCGCGTTTCAAAGGCAGCACCTACCTAGTTCGCGTGCAGCCCGGCCGACTAAGAGAAATCATGACGCGTGTTGAACGGCACTTCGACAGAGCGCGTCCCGGCGACTTCATAAACCGCATCGATACATTAGCCAAGACGGCTGCCAATATACGCCACGTGCAACGCATCACGGCCATCATGTTGTCTGTAGTTGCAGGCTTGGTGCTTGCAGTCACGGCATTGGGGATTTTTGGCTTGGCCGCTTTTAACGTGACGACTCGTACCAAACAGATCGGCACCCGGCGGGCGATCGGCGCGCGGCGATTTCATATCCTGAGATATTTTCTAGTGGAGAATGCATTGATTACTACCGCAGGCGTCACCGTCGGCTGCGTGCTCGCGCTAGCCGTGGGCGTTAAGCTGAGCTTGCTTTACTATATGCCGCGATTGCCGTTGTACTACCTGGTCGGCGGCACTCTCTTGATGTGGGCGATTGGCTTGCTTGCGGTATGGGCGCCTGCGAAACGGGCGTCGTCGGTGTCACCCGCCATCGCAACGCGCACTGTCTAGATGAGTTAGGTATAAGATCGTCGCCGCATTCATATTGCACGCATCACGCATGCATCCCACCTCGCCACCCGGACCTAGTAGAAAAGCCAACCAGAAAACTCTATCTGGCCACACCGTATTGGTGGTGGACGACAACGAAGCGGTACGCACGGCGTTGGACGTACTGCTGTCATTGCACGACCTTAAGACGATCGGCGCCGACTCTCCCGCGGCCGCGCTTGCGATACTCGAGCGCGAAACGGTATCGCTGGTCATTCAAGACATGAACTTCAAGCGCGACATCACCTCGGGCGAAGAGGGCATTACGCTGTTTCGCCATCTGCGCCAGCGCCAACCGGGATTGGCGATTATCCTGCTGACCGCCTGGACGAATTTGGAAACCGCGGTGCAATTGGTGAAGGAAGGAGCGGCCGACTATCTTGCCAAACCCTGGAACGATGCGCGGCTCTTAACCACCGTCACCAATATGCTTGAACTGCAAGCGGCGCGCGACGAGGTGCGTTTGCTGCGTCAAGAGCGGTTGTCGGCGCGTGCTCACCTTGCGGAGAAATACGATTTGCGCGGCATCGTTTACGAAAGCAGTGCCATGCATGGTGTCGTGGCGACCGCTGTGCAGGTTGCGCACGCCGATGTACCCGTACTGATCACAGGCGCCAACGGCACCGGCAAAGAAGTGGTTGCCGACATCATTCAAGCGAATTCGTCTTGTCGTGCGGGGCCGTATATAAAAGTGAATGTCGGCGCGCTGCCGAGCGAGTTGATGGAGAGCGAATTGTTCGGCGCGGAAAGCGGTGCCTATACCGGAGCGCGGGCACGCGAAGGCCGCTTTGAGGCCGCCGATGGCGGCACGTTGTTTCTCGATGAAATGGGGAATCTATCCCTGGCAGGGCAAGCGAAGCTGCTGCGCGTACTGCAAACCGGGGAATTCGAGCGCTTGGGCAGCACAGTGACGCGACGGGTCAAGGTACGCCTCATTTGCGCTACCAATGCCAACTTGCGCGTGGCGATCGAGCAAGAACGGTTTCGCGAAGATCTTTACTATCGCATCAACGTCATCGAACTGCCGATGCCGTCGCTCGCCGAGCGACGGGACGATGTGCTTGCGTTGGCACGGCATTTTCTAGAACCGCGCTTTCGGTTAAGCGACACCGCGGAGCGCAGCTTGCTCGCTCATCACTGGCCGGGCAATGTGCGGGAATTAAAGAATTGCATTCGCCGCGCTTGCCTCATGTCTGCGGATTCCGAGATCGATGTTGCGGCGTTGGGATTGCCACCCGTGGACCCACGTCGTTCGCCCGAGATGGAACCGGACCGCGCCACCATTGAGCTCGTGCTCGCGCAAACCGGACAGGTGGTGGCCCATGCGGCGCGTGAGCTTGGAATGAGCCGCCAAGCGCTGTATCGCCGGATGACTAAGCTGGGAATTAAATCGGCCCCTGACGAGAGCGGTCAGTGAGCGATTATTTTTAGACTGCCTAACAAAATGAGCTGTTGCGCAATGAGCTTCCCCACCCCAACCCTTACCCCGCTCGCGGGGGAGGGCAGGGAGGGGGCATCCCGAGTAGTCGTCATGCGATCGTTTTATTAGGCACTCTTAAGACGATGCAATGGCGTTATTCGCTGGTCGGCAAGGTCGTATTGTGGGCGTTTGCGCTGATAGTGCTCGCAGCCGGCGTGGCGGCGGCGCTGGCTCTCTGGCTGCAGTCGATGTGGCTCGCGTTTGTACTCACGCTCGCGATGATGGCGCCGCTCGCAGCATGGTCCGGAGCCGTGCTGTTGCGGCACACGCAACAACTCTTGCGTGCGCTCACCGACGGCATACAAAGCCTGCGCAACCGCGATTTCAGTATCGGCATTCGAAACGCCAGCCGCGACGAATTATCGGAACTCGTCGCGGAATACAACGCATTGGGCGAT
>CAZKRY010000032.1:0-4915 GCA_964555355.1 uncultured Klebsiella sp. | reverse complement strand
GGCGGCGTAGCAGGCACTCCCGCCATCGTTGGCGGCATTGCTTACTTCTCCGACTTCAATGGTTGGGTGAGGGCCGTCAATGCCACCACTGGTGTTGAAGTATGGCGACGCCAAGTGACCCCGAACGGTTCTACACTGCGACAGAACGTGCCCTCGGTCTTCGTGACGGCGGATACGGTATATACCGGTGGCAACATCGGCATGGTGTACGCGTTGAACCGTTCGACGGGTGCAGTGCGATGGCAGACCCAGATTGAGTCGACGCCGAATTCGCGCGTGACGTCCTCGCCGATCGTGTTCGACAACATTCTGGTTGTCGGTTCGGGTTCCTACCAAGTGTGGCTTGCCGCCACACCGATGTTCCGCGGCAGCGTGGTGTTCTTGAATGCGACCACGGGCGCCATCCTGCGCCGCACTTCAGTATGTCCTGTGGGTGCTTGCGGCGGTGGCGTGACCGTGTGGTCGTCAGCGGCCATCGATACGGCGTCGCGGACGGCGTTTATCGGAACGGGACAGGCCTACGCAGCTCCTGCGGGCACACTCTCCGATGCATTGGTGGCGATCAATATCGACACGGGCGCGATTCGGTGGTCTGCGCAGTTCCATGCCAACGATGTGTGGCGCCAAGGATTGAACATCACGAACCACGACTGGGACATCGGCGCGCCGCCTAATCTGTTCACCGCTAACGGCGTTGCCGCCGTGGGCGTAGGCAGCAAAGGCGGCTATTACCGTGCCTTCAATCGTGCTACGGGCGCTCAGCTTTGGTCGCATGACTTCGGCGCTCGCAGCCCGTTGGGCGGCATGATGTATGCCGCGGCCTATAACAACGGCGTGATCTATGCGGTCAGCAACGATCGTGATACCGGCGGTGCCGGCGCCAACGCACGCTGGCCCGCGCCAGCCCGTGCGCGCGCCATCAACGCCAACAACGGCGCAACGATTTGGAGCACGACTCTGGCGCAAGGCGGCATAGGCGGCGTCGCGGTTGCCAATGGATTGATGTACTTCACGACGTGGAACGGCGTGCTCAATGTGATAAATACAGCCAACGGCGCCATTGTTAGACAGCTGCAGATCGGGCCCTCACCCGGCGGCTATGTGTCGGCGCCGGATGCTTTCCCGAACGGAGCGGCGGGCGGAGCATCCATTGCCAATGGACGCATCTATGTCGGTTACGGCTGGACTTGGGTGCTTAACGTCGCAGGCGGGTTGGCTGCCTTCGGCTTGTAAGTAAAAAAGATGTGCGCCCGCGGCCGGAGAAATCCGGCTGCGGGCGACGCTCGATGTCGACTGCGGCTTCCTTCATCGCGCTATCGCAGTCGCCACAACGGTATTCATCATTCGATCCGGCGTCTATTTAATGGGTAGGCGCGACAACGGGGAGGGTTTCACGTGAGGCCCCCGCGTCTAGATGACCCAATGCGCAGCTAACCCAGGTCGATTTTTCCATCATTGGGCGTAGCCCTGTGGATCTGTCGGTTCTTTGCAGCGAAGCGTCTATCGACACGTGTAAGTTATCTGTAAGTACGGTATGGGGCGTACCTTGGGTTTGTACCTAAGCGGGCAGTATGACCACTGTGTCATTGCTCGACGATGAGCCGTATATTTCAGGCCGTTTTTCAGCAGCTTGTATTCCCTCAGGCGAGCGGCGATCGATTACGCAGCGGGAGGAAGTTCAAGCGCGCGGTGACGGATCGACCTCTACCCGACGCAGAGGTGACAGTGGTACTCTGCGCGCTGCTCAAACTTGAGAGTAAGGCGAAATGTTTAAACACTCGAATGCATTGTCGACTCTGTGCGTCGGCGTTTCCCTAGCCACCGGCTTTTTCGCCGGCAGCGCCGCCCTGGCACAGGCTCCTTCTAAATATCCCGAATTAAACACCGAGGACCAAAAAGTTCTGTATGCGTTCGGCGCCGCTTTGGCGAACAATCTGCGCGAGTTCATGCTTTCGCCGGAAGAGAGAAAGATCGTGCAGGACGCCTTCGACGAAGTGAGCAACGGCGGGAAGTCGAAGCTGGACGTGGCGGAATACCTGCCCAAGGTTCGCGCGCTGTATAACGAGCGGCGAGAAAAAGTAATAGCGGAAGAAAAAACCGCGGGTGCCGCCTATCTTGCGAAAGCGGCGAAGGAACCGGGAGCGGTGCAGGTAAAAGGGCTGGTCATGCGCTCCTTGAAAAAAGGGAAAGGACCGAAGCCTACTCAAACCGATACCGTGAAGTTGCACTACACCAATATGTTGATCGACGGCACGGTGTTCGACGCATCGAAAGACCATAACGGCGGCAAGCCCGTCGAACTGGCGATGAACGTATTGTTCCCGTGTTGGAGTCAAGCGATCGCCGAGATGCAGCTGGGCGAGAAAAGCCGGGTGGTCTGCCCTGCCGACCTGACGTATGGCGATTCGGGAGCTCCCAAGGTTCGACCTGGCGCCACCACGGTGGTTGAAGTGGAGTTGGTCGAAATCGTCAAAGCACCGCCGGCCCAGGACCCACCGACGGAAAACCCGTCATCCGAAAAGCCGAGCGCCAAAAAACCCAACGGATAATCCTTAAGATGCGTTCCGTCGGTGATCAAGGTAGCGCGGCTCCTACCGGTGTCGCAGCTGCTCAAGCATCCGCTTTACTGCGGAGCTGGTTGACTTCGCGGCTCTCGGCGGAAGGCCGGCTTTTCCTTGAAAATGCCGGTAAAGAAATCGGGCGCGGGGTTCCGGCGCGCCGCTGCGCCGAGCTTCTCTCCGTCGCCAGCCGCCATGCGCGGCGGCATCAGGCTTTGTCGCCGACAAGTGCCGACATTGCCGCGGCCAACGTACTCGTAAACGGTTGGAATCCGGAGCGATGGAATCTATTGGAGACGTTGCGTGCGGCATTGCTGTTTTCCCGCGGCGATCTGGCGCATGCCGAATTTGCCGCCGCTTACGAGCAATGCTTCAAATATGCGGATGAGGGCGAGGCATGCGCCCTGTATCGCGTATTACCGCTGCTGCCCGGCGGCGAACGCTTTGCCTGGCGAGCGGGCGAGGGTTGCCGCAGCAACATGCGAACTTTGTTCGAAGCCGTTGCCTGCGACTCGCCTTATCCCGTGAAGCATTTCGACGATACGGCGTGGCACCAGCTGGTCCTCAAGTCCATCTTTATCGAAGCACCGCTCTTTAGAGTGTGGGGAGTGGATACGCGTATATCGCCGGCGCTCGCTCACAGCGCGTTGGATTTGGCGGAAGAACGCCGCAGCGCAGGACGCCCGGTGCAACCGCAGTTATGGATGTGCCTGGGCAAGCACGTGGACGAGCGTGCCCTAAAGTCATTGCGGCACGAACTGACCACGGCCACGCCGCTCGCAGGGCGTCGTGCGGCACTGTTGGCGTTGGCGAGAGCGGGTGAATTGGCGCGGGTCGATGCGTGGTTCGGAAGCGTTCCCTCGGAATTGCAGCCGACGCTCGCTCAAGCGCGTTCTGGCGACATCGGCCAAGCGGCATTTGGTCGCCTTGAATGAGGAGTACATGACGGCCGGACCGGCGATGATTAGCGGCTAGCGGTTTATGAGAACTCCAAGGATGCGGCACGCGGTTGAGTATGTTTAGATAACTTTACGTCGCGCGACAATGAAAACAAAGACGCCAGCTTAAATTGACCAGCTTAATTTGAGAATAGACGATGAAATTCTTCGATCCTCACATTCACATCACCTCGCGGACCACCGACGACCTGCAGGCTATGGCCGCGTCAGGGGTGCGAGCGGTAATCGAACCCGCCTTTTGGCTCGGACAGCCCCGCACTACGCTCGGAAGTTATGTCGATTACTTTTCGAGTCTGGTCGGCTGGGAGCGCTTTCGCTGTGCGCAATTCGGCATCGCGCACTACTGCGCCATCGGTCTGAACTCCAAAGAAGCGAATAACGAAGGTCTGGCGCGCGAAGTGTTGGAGCTCATTCCTTATTTCGCCTTGAAAGAGGGCGTGGTCGCCATGGGCGAAATCGGTTATGACGAGATTACGCCCGCCGAAGAGCACGCGTATCAAGCGCAGTTGAACATGGCGCGCGAATACGACATGGTCGTCATGGTGCATTCGCCGCACCGCGATAAAAAGAGCGGCATCCAACGTTCGCTGGCCGTGGCGCGCGAGTGCGGGACGCCTATGCACAAGTTGGTCATCGACCACAACAACGAAGAAACGGTGCAGGACGTGCTCGACGCAGGCGCATGGGCGGCCTTCACGATTTATCCGAACACCAAGATGGGATCGGAACGCATGGTGGAAATTGTGCGTCAATACGGTTCCGAGCGCATCATCGTCGACAGCTCCGCGGACTGGGGCGTGAGCGATCCCTTGTCGGTTCCGAAAACGGCGCAGTTGATGTTGGCCCGCGGCATCGATGCGGAAGCAGTGAAAAAAACCACTTGGAGCAATGCGCTCGAAGTGTACGCACAGTCGGGTCAAATCGATGTGGCGGAATTGGAGCGGGCGCCGTCGATCGATCAAAGGCAACTGTTTGCGGACAATTCGGTGCTGCGCGGCCAGGCTCCGCGCGTCGATCAAGCGGTCCCCAATTAATTCGCCCAATTAAGTCGTTCGTCGAATTAAATCGGTCGCTACTACTCAAACAGTTTTTACCATCACAACCGTCGCCGCCGCGCGACCTAACGATGAATGAATTTCGATGAATAAGTTCTTTGCCGCTGCAGTGTTTTCCGCGTTCATGATCGCCGGTTCGAAGGGGTCGGCGGCGCTCGCGTCGCAAGATAAATCGTCGGGTGCGAAGCCCCCTAGTCAGGTACGCGCAGATCAACCGATCGTGGTCCCTGAGCGCCCGCGCAAGGAATTGCAAGCCATGCAAGTCGTGGCGCACGGTTTGAAAAATCCCCGCGGCATGTACATCCGGCCCGACGGTGCCGTATTGGTTGCGGAAGCGGGCGTG
>CAZKRY010000031.1:0-4935 GCA_964555355.1 uncultured Klebsiella sp. | reverse complement strand
TCACATTTTCCCCTAACACTTTCGCGCGCGTTGCAGGCGTTAGGCGTTCAACATACCGCGTGAGATCATCCACCCAGGTGTGAGGATGATCGGGATGCGGATAATCGGTGGCCCAGAGGAATGCGTCCGCGTGCACGTGATCGATAAAACGTTATGACGGGAAACCCACGGTTCTGCGGCCGCAACGGCTTGCGAACCCGCGTGACTTAGTGGGTGTCCCTAATTAGGTCCTGTCTCGCAAGGAAAAAGGGGCCGGGGTTGAAATAATTCCGGTCGAATAAAAAGGTGGCCGAGAAATTGGGTGTGTGAATTATTTCAACCCCGGCCCCTTTTTCCCCATAGCAGCCAGCCTTGGGATAAATAGCAATTTATTCGACGAGGTTCGTTAATTCGGTGACTATCCTGCGCTATCCCGACTGCACGACTCTTCCGGTAACAGTTCACACTTTTTTTATCTGCCCGTGTTGTACAGTGTGCCAGTGCTGAGCAAATTACGGCTTGGACGTTGAGTCCGTGCCACTGGCAACGCGCGTTTTAACGGACGAACACACCAATTCGAGAGGGAGTCTTGCGATGCGATACATCACGTTGCTTCTGTTATTCACTTTGTCGCAAGCCTCGTTTGGCGCCACGTCGGTGAACGTAATCGCGTCGGCGGGCGGGCCGGAAGAAGCGCCCGATAATACAGAGTTCAATCAATTTTTCGACCCAAGCAGCGCATCAGCCGCTGCAATTTCACCGCATGCCGGAGCAACCGCCGATGCCTTTGCCGACCACGGTGTTATCAAAGTATTCGCGCAACAAAATAGTCTAGCCGGCGGCTTCACGGGTGCGGCTTTTGCGGAAGGAAAATGGAGCGATACCATGAGACTGAATTCCGCGGGCTTTAATGGGCAAAGCGCGAAACTAACTTTCAGCATCACGGTGCAAGGATTTATCGCGCCCACTGGCTCCGGGCGCGGTAGCGTCGAACTTAATGTCAAAGTCGGTATCGGAAGTCTTCTGACCATTAACGGGGCATTCGATGCAACCACGTCAAACACGACGACCGGTTTTCCGCCCAGCGGGCTTAACATCGGCAGCGGCGCTTTGTTTTACTCGAATATCCATGATCTGACGACGCAAATTACGCTCGGCACCCCATTCACAATATCGGAAGTGCTCACCGCGGGCGCCGGAAAAAATGGCTGCCAAACGACCGCTACGTGCCTTCTTTCAGAGGCTGGTAGTGTCGATGTCGATTTTGGGCATAGTTCGTATTGGAACGGCGTCAAATCGATCGCGGTGCGCAATCCGAACACGGGCATTTTCGAAAATCAGGATATCTCTCTCTTCTCGCTAACAGGAAGTTCTGGCATCGACTATTCGCAATCGTTCGTACCGGCACCCGTGCCGCTCCCGGCATCGCTTTTGCTATTCGCGCCGACACTCGGCCTGCTCGCCGTTACGTCTCGGCGCATGCGCAGTTAATACGGAGTAATACTGGACACCCGCTGGCGGTTCCCCACAAAAAGTTAGAGAGCCGCATGTTGAGCGCGGAGGGATTCAAGGACAGGGTCTAAAGAAGTGGCCAATGCCCAAGGCTCATTGGCGCTGACGACGTATCGCTGGGAATGGCGTGCGATGGCGCGTTGACCGAACTTGGTTAGATTAGGTGCGATGTTTTTTCTTCAAGCGCGTGGTGACTAGGCGGCGGGCGAACGGGTTGCCGCGGGAGCCTGTCAGAAATTTTTTGTGTGTGCCGTTGTTTTAATTCCCGGCCCGTCCCCTCACTCGCCGCAACCGTCGCGCGTGGTGCTGGTGTCAGAGCTTGCCTTTTGCCTCTAGGTCCCGTGGCTGCCGGACAATCCGTGAAACCCGCGAATAGTGCAGGCTGAAATGCTCGCCAAGTTGCCGCAAGGTGATCGCGCTCAGCGCGGCCGTCATAGTTGACCGATTCATGTACCACTGAACGCTGCCGCACATCGATGACGGGCAAAAGGCAAGCTCTGACACCGGAGCTCCCCCACACGGGGCAAGCATCACACTTTTTCACCCGCAAATTGTCCCCGCCTTAAATCACATCTGACTACAATGATGTATGCAGCGAAAATTGGCTCACTTTCGACGTTTGGCTTGCCTTGGCCTGCCGCCCCAAGCCGCGGTGGTGGCGCTGTTCGATGCTTTGCACGCGCTGATACCTTCCTCGTTCAACCGTTTTGGTTTCGCCGATCAAGATCTCCGCATCACCAATGGTTACTGCGAGGACCCGGCGTGTTACGAATACGTGGTCCCGTATTTTTCCGAGTTCGACGGCAAAATGGACTATTGGCCAACGGTCCGGGATTGCCTGAGGCGCGGCCCCGGGGTTGGTTATTATCTGCCCTACCAGACGCCACAGTTCTATCGGACCGCTTACTTCAACGAGATTGAACGCAAGCTCGGCGTTTACCACCAGTTGGATGCCACCATCGGCGACGGCCATCGGGTATACGGCAACATGGTGATGTCGCGCGCCAAAGGCCACGAATTTCGCAGCGATGAAATCGCCTTGATGGCGCAGCTTGTGCCCTACTTTGGGCACGCCCTGGGCGCGGGTGCTGGCACCCAAGCGGTGGCCGATGGTTGCGCGACACGTTCAATCGCCGTGGTCTTGGTGAATGCCCAAGGCGCGGTCGAATATGCGGACGCAGCGGGGCTGCGTTATTTATGGATGCTGGCGCACGATGATCTGACGGCAACGCCTATCACCACCAAGACGATGATGCATTCAAACGCCATCGCCGCGCTCGTCTCGCGGCTTACCAAGATCCAAACCTCCCGCAACAGCCCTCCACCCTCGTTACGCGTCAATAACGGTTGGGGCAACTTTATGTTGCGGGCAGAACCGATGTTCGGACCTCCCGGTACGCCGGCCTTGACTAAAGTACTGATCGAGCGCCTTGAACCCAGCGCCTTGGCGCTGCTCCGAAGGTTGCATGAACTGCGGCTCGCGCCACGTTTACAGGACGTATGCGAACTGTTGGTCAAAGGCCTTAATCAAACCGAAATCGCCCGGCAGTTGGGGTTACGGCCATCGACGATCAACGAGTACATCCATACCCTCTACACCAAGCTCAAAGTCCGCAACCGACAAGAGTTGTTGCAGACTCTCTCGAGCACCTCCTTGGACTAACGACGTTGCGTCTAACGTGTCGCCGGCGGCTAGCGCGCAAAATTATCTGCGGTAATTATTAGCGGTTTCGGTCATACCCCTGTAACTGCAGGGATGCGCGTTGCGCGTCGCACTCTGTAGAGTCCCACCAAAGGAAACTTACAAATCGTTGCGCGCACATAGCGCGCGCAAATGCGAGCTACAGCGGGCAGTAGGCCAGAAAGCAAGCATGAAACGTCGCAATAAAAACCAATCACTTCGTATCGCCGGCCGTAAATCCCTGGTCCTGATTGGATCATTCTGTCTTCTTGTCGCGAGTGCAGGAAACGCACTAGGCGCCTGCGATCCCCCCGCCGGTGTGGGTGGGGCCTTCTCGCTCGGAGGCAGTTGGAAAATACGTGCGACGTGGAATCGCGGCATTTTCCCGAGTCCTGGCATAAGCACTACGATCTGCAATGACACCGTCCTCACAGAATTCACCACTGCCGCAGGCTCAGTAGGAGTAACTTTTAACGGACGACTCGACATCTCGGATAGCGGCGTTCTCTCGGCCAGCGTCCTCGGGATAGGTAATGGGCTGACGCTTCCCGGTGAGGACAGAAATGTAGGTTCAGTGAGTGTGGGTGGGTCGCTCAGCGTCGAACGAATCATTATTGGCCGCGACCCGAACTTTCTAGATCCGGTTGATGCAATCGCGGGGAGCGGCACCCTGTCTATTGACGGTAATGTTTCTGTCGGGAGTGGAGGTGTCACCGTTTCCAGAGAAAGCAGGCTGAGCATCGGATCATTAGGAAACCTAACGATATCGAACGGGGGAGGGCTGGGCATTGCCGGTACAGTCGAACTTAACGGCCCTCAGCTCGATGATCCTGATGTCATTGAGGCGGGCAACCTATTCATGAGCGGGAGCCTCGGTATACAAGAGCACGGAAACTTCACGATGAATGCCGGCAAGCTCTTCACTTCTTTCATTAGTGCCGTGAAGGGCAGCGCGTTGTTCGCACAGGGCGCAACGGTGACCACCACTAGTGGCGGCGTGGCGGTAGGAAGGCGCGGGAGCATTCAGTTTGACGGTTTCGGTACGACGGCAGATATCTTCGGGAACATCTCGTTAGCTGACGTCAATGAGGATCCGAACTTTGCCGGCGTCGTGCCCCTCACGGTGAGTGGCGGCGCGCAGATCAATGTGGCTGGAACTATTAGCCTTCGGAGAGGAGGCTCATTGACAGTTGATGGCCCGGGATCGCTAGTGCTCGCGACTGATTCTGCGCTGAATTTATCGAACACAGCCGTAACCACCACCAATACAGGCACGGTGCTTACGCCGCCGGCAAGGGTTACGGTGAGTAATGGGGCCGGCCTTTTCGTGAGGAGCGCGGAGCTCTCCAACAACGCCATCGTGCAGGTTCTGGGCGGTGCGTTATCGGTGGCGGGGGATTTTGTAATCGGCAGGCGAGTCGACGTGATTCCCAATCAGCCTGCCGGCGAGCTGCGTGTGTTCGACGGCGGCAAGGTCAGCAGTAACACCGGATTCGTAGGGCGGACATTGCCGGAATCCGACGGCAGTTTCCACGATGGCCGAGGTAGGGTGATTATCAATGGCGCAGGTTCCGAATGGCGCATCGCACAGGCGCTAACTATCGGCCAGAACAGCGCTTACATTGACCCCCGGATAGGAGAAATTAAAGAGACTGCTGAGGTATCGATCCAGAATGGCGGATTACTTGCCGCGCAAGTCGTGTCGCTTGGCGATCCACCTCCGTCGGGTCTTCCGGCCAGAGCCCGCACCAGTGTGATTGCTA
>CAZKRY010000030.1:0-5025 GCA_964555355.1 uncultured Klebsiella sp. | reverse complement strand
TCTGCCGGCCTTCCATCTTCGGAAACTGTTCCACTACGCCGTGTGTCACCAAATCCGCCTCAACGCGCTTCAACAAATTGAAACCGAATTCCTGATGCGCCATCTCGCGTCCCCGGAAACGCAGCGTGATCTTGGTCTTGTCGCCTTGCTCCAGAAACTTGATCAAGTTGCGCAGCTTGATCTGGTAGTCGTTCTCGTCGGTGCCGGGTCGGAATTTGACTTCCTTGACCTCGATCACCTTTTGTTTGAGCTTGGCCTCGTGCTGCTTCTTGCTCTCGCGGTATTTGAACTTGCCGTAATCCATCAAACGGCACACCGGAGGGCTGGCAGTCGGCGCGATCTCGACGAGATCGGTCTCCGCCTCTTCGGCCATCGCAATCGCCGCCGACAAGCTCACGACACCAACTTGCTCGCCTTCGACCCCAATTAACCGCACCTGCGGCGCTGAAATCTCACCGTTGATGCGCAACTCGTTCTCTTTACTGATCCTGCGGCCTCCTAGAAATGATTCCCATGACGGGGTATAAGGCCACGAATCAGTTTCAAAGCCAATTTTGTGGTAATACCCAGCCCCCTATCGCCTTTCCTGCCTCGATCGACAACGAATCCGAACTTGCTAAGCTGCTGCGCTACGCGCCGCGAGTTCGCTCAACAAGCGCTCGCGCAGCGCCTCAAGACCCATCTGACCAAGATCTTCGCCCTTGCGAGAGCGTACGGCAACGTTGCCAGACGCCTTCTCCTTCTCGCCTACGATCACTTGGTACGGCAATTTCTGCAAGCTATGTTCGCGAATTTTATAGGTAATTTTCTCGTTCCTCAAGTCGGCGCTGGCGCGGATGCCAATGCCACGCAGTTGCTTCGCAACTTCCGCGGCGTACTCGGCTTGATGCTCGGAAATATTTAGGACTACCACTTGTTCGGGTGCGAGCCACAGCGGCAGCGCGCCGGCGTAGTTCTCGATCAAGATTCCGATGAAGCGCTCCAGCGAACCGAGAATCGCGCGGTGCAGCATTACCGGCTGCTTACGCGTATTGTCCTCGGCAACGTACTCAGCACCCAGGCGCACCGGCATAAAGAAATCGACCTGGATCGTGCCACATTGCCAGACGCGGCCAAGCGCATCCTTGAGCGAATATTCGATCTTCGGCCCGTAGAACGCGCCCTCGCCCGGCGTGACTTCGTAGTCGCAGTTCGAGCGCTTCAACGATTCCATTAGTGCCTGCTCGGCCTTGTCCCACTGCGCGTCGTCGCCGATGCGCTTTTCGGGCCGGGTGGCGATTTTATAGATGATCTGCTTGAAGCCGAAATCCGCATAGACGTTCTGCAGCAGCGCCGTATACGCCACGCACTCATCGAGAATCTGATCCTCGGTGCAGAAAATGTGGCCGTCGTCCTGCGTGAAGCCGCGCACGCGCATGATGCCATGCAGCGCGCCGGATGGCTCGTTGCGATGGCAAGAACCGAATTCACCCAGGCGTAGCGGCAGTTCGCGATAGCTGTGCAAGTTGGCGTTGTAGATCTGCACGTGGCCCGGACAGTTCATCGGCTTGACCGCGTAGTCGCGGTTTTCCGACGAGGTAGTGAACATATTGTCTTTGTAGTTCGCCCAGTGCCCGGTCTTCTCCCACAGCGAGCGATCGAGAATCTGCGGGCCACGCACTTCCTGATAGCCGTTGTCTTGATAGACCTTGCGCATGTACTGCTCGATTTGTTGCCAAATCGTCCAGCCTTTCGGGTGCCAAAACACCAGCCCCGGGGCTTCCTCTTGCATGTGAAACAGATCGAGCTGGCGGCCGATCTTGCGGTGGTCGCGCTTTTCCGCCTCTTCCAGCATGTGCAGGTAGGCGTCTTGGTCTTCCTTCTTTACCCACGCTGTGCCGTAAATGCGCTGCAGCATCTCGTTTTTCGAGTCGCCGCGCCAATACGCGCCGGCCACGCGCATCAGCTTGAACACTTTCAGCTTGCCGAGCGAGGGCACGTGCGGCCCGCGGCACAGATCCACCCACTCGTCTTGGTGGCCGTAGAGCGAAATCGGCTCGTCCGAGGGAATCGCGGCGATGATCTCCGCTTTGTAGTGCTCGCCGATCGACTTGAAAAACGCCACCGCTTCGTCGCGCGGCATCACTTTGCGCTCGACTTTCAGATCGCGCTTGGCGATTTCCGCCATGCGCTTTTCGATCTTCTCCAAATCTTCCGGCGTGAAGCCGCGCTTGAAGGAAAAGTCGTAGTAGAAGCCGTTGTCGATCACCGGGCCGATTGTTACCTGTGCGTCGGGGAACAATTCCTTCACGGCGTGCGCGAGCAAATGCGCCGTGGAATGACGGATGATTTCGAGCGCGGCCGGATCTTTCTCGGTAACGATCGCCACCTCGCTGTCTTGTTCGACGCGAAACGACGTATCGACCAGCTTGCCGTTCACGCGCCCGGCGAGCGCCGCTTTGGCAAGGCCGGCGCCGATGTTCGCGGCAATTTCGGCCACCGTCACCGGCTGCTCGAAACTGCGTGTGGAACCGTCGGGAAGTCGGATTACGGGCATCGAGCGCTACTCGTCACGAACGGATTACGAATTAAGCATCACAAACTAAAAGGGCGGCCGAGCCGCCCGGGTCCATCGATATATCAGCAACGATTCCAGTCATGCTTCAGCGTGTCCTACCCGCCCAGAGTAAAGAGCGGTGGTAGGCGGGAGAGGACTCGAACCTCCGACCCCCACCATGTCAAGGTGGTGCTCTAACCAACTGAGCTACCCGCCTAAAGCAAAGTGTAAGTTTAGCACCGAACATTGGGGACGTGCAGCTTCGCCGGCCGCACGCGGCCCACGCGCTCACGCCTCTTTCTTGATCTGATCGATTGCCGCGCGCAAAACCTGCGCATCCATCTGATCCTTAGGTCGGGCACCCTGCTTTGTCTTGAGCAGCCCCTCCAGGTTCAGCAGCCGCAGCGGCACGCCATCCAAATCGCGCTCTACCATGAACGGCAGCATCTCTTGCCACGAGTAACCCGCTATCGCGGGCATCAGATCGATCGTGAACTCGTCGTTTACGCGTATGGCGTAGCGTTTGTCGCTAGCGAACACGTCGGGCTCGCGCAACAACTCTTGCGTCGCCGCGTCGGGAAGATTCGCAAGCGCAACAATCCAGCGCCGCGAATTCTCCGGCGAGGGCTCCACCAGGATGTCGATATCTTCAGTGAAGCGCGAAAAACCGTGCGCCGCGAGGGCGTAGCCGCCGACGAGCGCGTACTGCACGCCCGCCTCGTGCAAGTAGCGCACGATGCTCTTCAAATCTTCCCAGGTCGCCGGCCGGGTGTACTGCGTCATGCCGACTTGCCACGCGGGGCCCGCGCGTTCGCCACCACCGCCTGCACCGTCCAGCGCTCGCGATCGCGCGCCATTTCCGCGTGGCTGGAGTAGAAGAAAATTCCCTTAGGCGCAAACGTCCGATAGCCCGCCATGGCGGCAAGCGCCGCGCGCGCCTGTGCGGATGGCAAATCGCCCACCGGCGGCTTGCGGCGCTTGCCCACCACGCGCTGAATCGGTTGCTGATCGGGAAACTCGTCATCCATCCGCATCATTGTAAGCTGCAGGACTACGGCCACGCACCTCCGGGAACGTCAACTCCGCTACGCCGCCATGCCATTGCGCCAGCGCCCGGTCAAGCGTCGCCAACCCGCCGCGCCGCCGCCACACGAGTTGCGCCAGCCGTGTGCGGTCACTAGCGTAGCGCCCTGGAATGTCACCACTATTGTGACGGCAAGGTGTAAGCCGCCGTGTATTCCTGGTAAATGTCCGCCGCAACGCCCGGCGTGAGCGGCGCAAGCCGTTTGCCAGCGTATTTGCCGCCGCCTTTTATGCCAGTAAAGCGCCCGCTGCCGCCGATGTATTCGAAGCTGCCTTCGAAGGTGGAGGTGCCATCCGTGCGTGCGGTGGTCACACCGTTCGCTTTGGTGATCGTGGTGGACTTATCTTCGAACGTAACAATCGTGTAGGAAAAGTGCGGTCCAGTTCCGTTGGTCAGATCGAGAAAAACCTTCGTTGACCATTGGCCGACTTCGCCTGCTTGATTGGTCTGCAACCCTCGTTGATCCGCGATCGCTAGTACATGCTCGGGCGCATCCCGGGCGAAGAATCCTGCGCCAGCAAGAATCTCCGTTCAGTGGGTGCCGCTTACATCGGTTTTCCGCGCACTCGTCTACGGACTGACGCAGCCATTCCAATCAAACCGAGGGCAGCAAGACTTGCGGCGGTCGGCTCGGGCACCCCAGCCGGTGTTCTTCGCTGCCAAACGCCGGGGTTATTCTCCGTAAATACCGAAGTCGTGTTGCTGAGTTCGTAAAAATCAAAAGTCGGATTAATTCGCGAGAAAGGGCTATTACGGGTGGTGTAGAGTTCCACGACAGACGGATTCGGAAAGGACGGTCGGCCGAGCAACTGCCAATCCTCGATAGTTCCATTGACAAACCTGAACCACAGCGGCCAATCCGCGCTTATCGCGTTGAGGTTGTGGAGTTCTGTATTTGGCAACCCCGCAACACGGATCGACCATGCGCTCACAAAAGAGCCGTCGGCGATCCCGGTAAAACCCGATACGGCGTCCCCAAACGTCACAGACGCAGTAAGGTGCTGACCCATCGAACCTGGAACGTTTCCCTGATCGAACGGATTTCCGGTGTAATCGAAGATGACCGCTGCTTGCGCTGTACCCATCAAAACTGCTGAACATGCACCAACTCCGAACCGCACCATCGCTTGAAGAACGAACATAGTGCCTCCCAGGCTTGTTGTCCTCAGGAGATGCTACCCCCCCCGATTAACATTGCAACTTGGCAACAGTGTTGCAGCACCGCTCCAACTTTCCTTGCTGCGCGCGGCGTAACTCGCCTCTCTTGAGTAGGTTGTCGCGTATGGCGCCCTGCAATGTCACCGCTATTGTGACGGCAACGTGTAAGTCGCTGTGAATTCCTGGTAAATATCCGCCGCAACGCCCGGCGTGAGCGGCGCAAGCCGTTTGCCAGCGTATTTGCCGC
>CAZKRY010000029.1:0-8564 GCA_964555355.1 uncultured Klebsiella sp. | reverse complement strand
CATTGACGCAATAGAGCTGGTTCGCCGCAAACGCTGGTTTGGAGAAAGCATCTTTGTACTTGCAGGCCGGCAGCGTCATCGGACGCGGTTTGCCGACCATTAAACCAAAGATGGCTTTCGGGTCGGTGGAGGGCTTGAACGGATCGGCTGCTGCTGCCGGCGCGGGTTTGGTCTGCGCGCTGCTGGCGTTTTCGCTGCGCGGTGCCACAGCCGGCGCGGGCTTGGCGGACGGAGGCGCGGCGCTCTGCGTTGCCGCCGTTCGCTGGGGAGGCTTCCCACCCAATAGCGTGCTCACGCCAGCGACGTAATCCAGCAACTCCAGAGGAGAGCCGGCGGCTGTTCCGCCGTTCGGTGCGTTCGAGTATATGACTTCGAACGCATCGCTTCCCGCAGCCCCCTGCGCGGCGATAAAGGAATGGCAATCAAGACTCACTGTGAAACTGTCGCGTGTTTGCGCAGCGCAGCGGCCCTCAGCCGGCTTGCCGTCCACGGTGGCGGCATTGATAACGACCGCAGGCGAGTTAGGAATGGATTTTGGCTCGCCCAGCTCCCACAGTTGATGTTTGCCTGCATAAGGAATGCGTATCATCGGGCGCTTGCCGGACTTCAGCTCCGCTTCGCTTGGTATCGAGAACTCGACTGTGCCTGGACACTGGGCGACAAGATCTTGCCCCCTAGCTTGGAACACGGAGCAGATCGCTTTGAAACTGCGCGTGCTTCCGGGTTCCGGCGCTTGGGCCAGCGCCGAACCAGCGAATGCCGCTATTAATACAAGCGGTATGGGCGCGAATGCTCTAGGTGCGCGCGATGTAAGAAGGTGCATTGTTGATCTCCCTGGCGCGCCGACCAAGCCGGCGTGCTTAAAGTGTGGTTCAGTACCAAGGTTCCTGCGACAGCAAAATTGTATCGTTGCCTTGAAGCGGAGTCTGCTAAGCGTTCGGCAAGGCAGCGGAGCCTATTCTCGCGTTAGGCTCCTCCCCCGCTAACTTCTGTTGCGACGAACGATCCACCCGAGCGAAAGTACAGCGAGCAGAATGAAGGTGAGGTCAAATGGCGCGGCTCGATTCATGGTGCACCCGCCACCGCCGCCACCTCCACCCGAGCCTGTGCCTCCGCCGCCTGCGGCGTTGACTACGAGCGTAGCGCCGTTGCTTGCCGATCCGGCCGAACCGTTGCAGGTAAGCGTGTAGGTGTAGCTGCCTACCGCAGCCGGCGTCACGCTCTGGCTACCTGAAGCCGCTTGCGAACCGGTCCACGCGCCGCTTGCAGCGCAGGCCGTCGCGTTCGTTGACGACCAAGTCAAATTGGCACTGCCGCCCAGACTGATCGATGACTTATCGAGTGAGATCGAAACCGTCGGGGTCGTACCGGCTAGTCCCGCCGCGAGCTTGAATACCGTACCGCCAATGCCAGCGCAATTGTCCGTGCCGCATTGCGTCGTGCCGTATAGATTGCCGTCATTGCCCTGTATCAGCCCGCTGTTCGGCAGGGCACCGAACGGCGCGGTCGGAGAACCTAAACTCAAATCGAAGGTAAACGTCCTGCTAAACGCGCCCGCGGGCGTAAGCTGATAGATCCCGCCTACCGGAGGCAGTGCCCCGCCGCTCGCACTGGACGAGGCGATCAGCGTTCCATAAATATTTCCATCGCTTGCCAGTAGCAACTGCAAATTGCTCAGCGTGGAGAAGTCGGTGCTCTCGAAAGCATGGGCGATGGCGAATGCCGTGCCGTCGGGTGCCAGTTTGAAGATCGTTCCGACAAAATTTGCACCGCCGCCGATTGTGCTTCCGTACAGCGTGCCATCGGCCAACTGAACGAGCGAGCCGCGTGGACCGATCCCGTCGGTGGTACCTCCTATGAATCGATGCAGCGTTGTCAGCGCACCCGCCGGCGTGAGCTTGAATACCGTTCCGACGCCGGTCCCAACTGTGCCGAGCTGCCCGGTCGTGCCGTAGAAATTGCCATCTAACCCCTGTATCACGCCACCTTCAGGGACAGCGCCGTTGTCGTCGGCATTGGTAAAGGCGTAGAGCGTGGTCAGACCACCCGAGAGCGAGAGCCTAAACACAGTGCCGTAACCACAACTGGAGGTAATCCCTGACGACGGCGCGCAAACAGGCGAAAAGCCATTCCCGCCCAAAGCGGTGGCGCCATAGAGATTGCCGTCGCTCGCTTCGATCAGCTCGCCTTTCGGCGCAACGCCGTTCGCACCGGCAAAGGAAGCCAACAGACTAACAGCACCGGACGAGGTGACTTTATAGATGTAGCCGTAACCGTTGGTGCCACCGGAATCGATCGTGCCGTATAAGTTGCCGTCACTTGCTTGCGTGAGGCCGAACGTCGGTTTTGCGCCATCGCTACCGCCGGTAAACGAGTGCAGAGTGGTGAGCACGCCGGCGGGCGTTAGTTTGAAGACGGTTCCGGAATTCGCCGATCCGCCGGTCGAAGTTGTGCCGTAGAAATTGCCATCGCTTCCCTGTACTAATCGCGCTTTGGGTTCGCTGCCGTCGGCACCCGAAAATGAGTGCAACATGCTATGCGACACGGCGGCCGATGCCACTGAGATCGGTAACAGAATCGATAAGGCAGCGGTGCAAAGCGCCCCAGACACCTGCTTGGCCCAGCCGTATTGATGGTTGTTTCTTGCAGTCGTCGTCATCTCGATACTCCTTTGGTTAGGTTGATATGCAAAGAGGTAGACGAACGGCGCTTCGGTTTGTGAGGCGGAGTTCGGATTGGGCGTTGGAATTTGACAGTGCGACCGTGCCTCAGTATCGTCAAACTCAACCATCCCATTCCAGACGAAAGAGATTCCGGTGCTTAGAGTGCTGCTGGTCGGTAGCCTGGTCGCCATGCTGCTCTGCGTGGGCCAGGCGTTCACCGCCGAACTTTCGTCGGAAAGCGCCCCGCTCGATGCCATACAGCAGATGCTCAGCGAAGAGCGAGTCGCGTTGGTGATGGGCAATGCCGACTACGAGCAATGGCCGCCGCTTGCCAATCCCGTGAACGATGCGCGAGTAATGGCGGAAACGCTCAAGCGGTTTGGTTTTACCGTCACGATTGTTGAGAACGGCAGCAAGGAACAAATGGAGAACGCGGTGCGCGCCTTTGGTGCGCAGGCCAGGCGCGGCGGCGTGGCGCTATTTTTTTATGCCGGCCACGGCTCGCAATATCGTGGCCAGAACTATCTGATCCCGGTGGATGCGGATATCTTGTCCGAGGACGATATCGAAGCGCGCAGCGTCAGCGCGAGGAGTGTTCTGAATCGCATGGGCAAGGCGAACAATCGCCTTAACATCGTGATATTGGACGCCTGCCGGACGCTACCGATCAGACGCCTGGACCGCGACGCGGTGAGCGGCCTCGCACCGATGAAGGCAAGTGGAACGCTGATCGCCTACGCAACGGCGCCAAACTTCGTCGCCAAGGATGGTAAGGGCAGCAATAGTCCCTACACCAAAGCTCTGTTGGAATCGATCAACAAGCATCCCGGCCTAAAGTTGGAGGATCTACTGAAAACTGTGCGCGCCGCAGTCTTACGCGAGACCGGCGGTGTGCAAGAGCCGTGGATCGAGTCTTCCATCGGTGGCGATTTCTATTTCGATCCAAAGCGAGCGGGCAGTTCAACGGTCATTTACAATCCGGCGCCGCCCGCTGAAGATACCGAAAAGCTAAACGAGCGCAGTGCGCAAATTCCACGCTGGCGCGAAGTCGGCGCGGGATTCTTCTCGCAAACAACGGAAGAATTTACCGAAGACGATGTTCGCATCGCCCTGGCACTGCAAAGTCGTCTGGATGCGTTGAATGCCAAGATTATGAAATGGGCGCAGGATCCCGTGATCGCCATGACTTCAACGTCGTTGAACACAGCGATCGCCCATGCGCAGGTCGAATGCTATCGGCTGATCGCGACGAAGCAACTGTCGGGGTGCGATGCATCGCTTAGGAAAGTCGAGGGCCTCAGCCCGAACGCCGAAGCAACGCCGCAAGCAGATCGGCGCGGCGACAAAAGATCAGGCGACACATTGACAACAATGGCCGAGGCGATCGTCGAAGCCTCTCGGACCGGAACACCTTCCATGGTGCTTGTGCCCTATGTTTTCGGCAGCTACAACGGCAGCGTCACGCAAGCCGAGCTAAATCGAGGCTGGAGCTACAAACAGCGCCTGGCAGTGATATGCATGGATGCGTTCAGCAAGCGTGACATATCCCCCGAGCGCCACAAAA
This sequence comes from uncultured Klebsiella sp., assembly GCA_964555355.1. Classification (GTDB taxonomy): domain Bacteria; phylum Pseudomonadota; class Gammaproteobacteria; genus CAIKBL01. Next base: position 4,337 of record CAZKRY010000029.1, on the reverse strand, counting down.
AGTGCCAAGACGAATCGCCTGGCATCGACGCCCTGGTGTCAAGCAAGCGCCTGGAGGAAGCGGATCGGCGCCTCACCCGGTTGGCTCGGGAATTGGGCGAATAGACGATACGCGTGGTTGTTGTGACCTCGTTTCGAGAGGTCCACGCTCAGGCGAAGATCCGGCGTTTAGCGATTTCCTTCGCTGGTTCTGCACAAAACTGCGGCTGCCAATTCCAGCCTTGCCAGTCTTGCCCGTAAGTGCGCTCTATGCCGCTGACTAGATCCAAGTATGTTGCCGGACCCTCGCTATCCGATGCGGCCAAATGACTCAGCAAAACGTGGGTGAATAGTCCGCTAACGCGGCCTTGATTCTTAGACATTGATAGTTCGATGGTTCGCTGATCGCTACGGCACGCGAAAAAACCCAACATTCCGCCGGGTAGCTGTGTAGTCCCATCGCCGCAAAGGTCAATTTGGCCGAGGCGGGTCGTGCGGTGGCCGGTAGCAAAGCGATCCATCCATTGCTGCACCCATTTGGGGAAACCGAAGTCGAGCGGGGTCAACCCGCGCGCGGTGGCGCCAGTAGGTAATGGCGCGTCGCGCGTCGAGTCCCCGGCATGACAAGCGTCGACCACCGCCCAAACCGTCGCGCCGCGCGCGCGGCACGCGCTGATGAACGTCCCAATATCGTCGTCGACGATAGCGTTCTGTATGGTTAAGAATTCGCTTAGACGCCCTGCGTCTAATGGCAGCAACACTTCGTCGACACCGTCGAGTTCTTCCCGTTTCGGATTGACGACCGGTTGCTGCGCGCCGTGTCCGGCGAAATATAGAAACAAGAAGTCGCCAGCGGAAATGCGTTCCGACATGGCGTTAAACGCGCTCAGTATGTTTGCACGTGTTGGAAGCGGCACGCTTGGACCGAGCCGGTCAGCGACGACTTGAATGTCCGAGAAGCCTCGGCTCTGGAGCATAGCACGCACGCGCGGCACATCATTGGCGGGCCCCTCCAAACGGCGGTTGGGGAATTTTAGGTAATCGCAAACGCCGATCAACACGGCTCGGCGTTCGCCTGTCTGCCGCTGTGCGAATAGAGGATACGGAGCAAGCGCCAAAGCTGCGCCCGTTGCGCAAAACTTTCTACGGGCGAGCCACATCACCGAGGTTCAGAATATTCTCGCTAACGCTTCTGAAACCCAACGTCCAGTTCGCCATCACGGAAACCGCGCAGGCCATGACGTTCAAGAATTTGCAGTAGCGCTTCGCTGGACTGCGCTGGTATGGTCGCTTGAACCACCAGGGCGCCATTGGTATCGGGCACCGCGAGGGTCTCGGCATCTATTCCGAGTGCTTTTAGCTCCGTCACCAACTTTGCTTGATGCACTTGGGGATCGTCAACTTGGACATAGTTTCTTTGGCCGAGCGCGTAATCGCGGATGACAAAATCCGCTTGCGGCGACAAGCTCATTCGCACCATCGCACCGATTACAAGCAAAAGCGCAAACGCCGCGGCAATCTGCGGGCCGCGCAAACCTTTCAGCCAACGTGCTATAGAGCCACTCGCTGATTGAGTATCTCCAGCTTCTCGCGTTCCCTTGCCGATCGCCGGCCGCTCGCGCTCTAAACGCGCTTGGAATCGCGAAAGCGATGCGGCGGCATCGATATCTGCTCCGATCGCCCCGTGCTCGCGTAGAACAGCGTCACGTAGCGCCTTCGCTTGCCGACCCTTCTCGTCGGACGCATCGGGCGCTTCCTTGCCCGCCAACAAATCCCACCATTGCTCGTCGTCGCTGCGCGCCATGTCGATACGCCTTACGGCAAACCACCGCAGAGTTTGTTGATGAGCGACTGCATCGTCTTCATAGCGGCGGAGACGCGCTGGCGCAGCGTCACCTCCGGGACCTCGAGTAACTGCGCTAGCTCGGGATAACTGCGGCCCTCGACGATGATCTGTTCATAAGTCAGCAAGGTCTGAGCGTCATGAGACTTTTGCAGCGCCGGCACTACTTTCTCCATGCACAATTTCGCCGCCACGCTTACCTCCGGATCGCTAGCGGCACGAACATTTTGCAGAAGATTGTCTTCCCCGTCTGCAGCCGTTGCGGAAATCATGGTCACGGGCGAACTTCGTGTGTTGTCCATAATGCGATTGCGAATCGCCTGGAACAGATAGGTTCGAAGTGACGCACGTCCATCGAAGTTCTCACACGTATCAAAAAAACGAATGAAAACATCCTGGATCAAGTCTTCGGCATCGTCAGGCCGTCGGCTCAATGACTGCAAGCGCAGCAAGCGCTCGGTCCATCGGCGCAGATACGGGTATTCGTGATAATAAAGCTCGCCGATCGCCTTGCGCTTTTGCTCGTCGCCCAGCCGAACGCGGCGCATGAATTCTTCATTGTCCATCCCTGATGCCCAGTGTTCATTTTCATAGCTTGTGCTTGTGCACGTTCATTGCCGGACAATAGCCGCGGGAACGCAAAAGCGCGTATTCGGGGGCGACAGGTAGTCAGCGACTAGTCCCCACACCGAGCAGCGTTCCGGGCGCGGCGCGCGGATCGCGCGGCCCCCACTTATCGTTTTCCACCGCATGCAAGAAATGCAAGACGGCTTGGTTGAACGCGTCCGGCTCCTCCATATTGATGGCATGACCGGCGCGCGGCATCACGCATAAACCGGCGCGTGGGATCATGCGCTTCAACCAAATCGAGGGTTCGATGCACGGTTCATCCTCGTCGCCGGTGATGATGAGCGTCGGCACGTCGATGCGTTTAATCTGTTCCTCGAGATCCCACAATGAAGGGCGCTTCGCCTGATAGCCACGCATGGTGAGCGCGGAGCCGAGCGTGGAGTGCTCGCTGAGTTGCTTGGCGAATTCCTGCCAGCCGCGCGGATCTTTGTTCTGCAGTTGCACGCGCGCGGCGCCGAGGGCGTAGCGTTGCCCGGCGACTTCCATGCCGTTTTGTTGAATCAAGTCCGCCATCGCCAAGGCTTCTTTGCGGAACTGATCGCGCACCGCCGGCTGCGCGCCGGAGCCGGTGCCTGCCAGCGTGATCGAGCGCGCGCGGTTCGGGTAGGCGAGGGCGACGTGCAGCGTGGCGAAGCCGCCTTGCGAGAGGCCGACGATGTGCGCCTTATCGATCTTGAGATGATCCATCACGGCGACCACGTCGTCGCGCGCGTGGGCTTGCGAATAACTGTCGGGATTTTCCGGCACTTCCGAGGGCGGATAGCCGCGCGCGCTGAAGGTGATGCAGCGATACAAGCGCGAGAAGAAGCGCACTTGCGTTTCCCAGTTGCGGTGATCGGCGGCGTATTCGTGCACGAATACAAGCGGAGTACCGCTGCCGGTTTCTTCGAAGTAGAGTTTGACGCCGTCTTTGGCGGTTGCGTATGGCATGATCCCTCCGATGGATTAGGCGAAACTTTCTAAACAATCCGCAGCTTCGACCACCGCCGGTGGGTTAAGGCGCGAAGCCGGCATCATGATGTTTTGATGGCGCGGTGGCGCGCCTAACCCACCCTACGCGCCTCGAAACTTCGGCGTGCGCTTCTCCAAAAACGCCTTGCGTCCTTCTTGATAATCCTGGCTCGCGAAGCACGCATCGTACATCGCCTGCACTTTCGTCATGTCGCGCTCGTTGTCCGGCTTGCCGATCTCACGAATGGCGCGCTTGGCCGCAGCCATGGTCATCGGTGCGTTATCCGCGATCAGCGCGCAGTACTCGGCGAAGCCGGTGTCGAATTGGGCCGCCGCGAATACGCGGCTCACCAAACCTATGCGCAGCGCTTCCGTCGCGTCGATCTTGCGCGCCGAGAAAAACAGGTCGCTGGCATTTGCTGCGCCGATCACTTCCACCATGCGCTTGATGCCGGCGTATTCGTAGCCCAAGCCCAGCCGCGCCGCCGGCATGCGGAACACCACGTCATCGGAACAGAAGCGCAGATCGCAGTTGAGCGAGAGCGCTAAACCGCCGCCGATGCAGATGCCGCGTACTTTGGCGAGCGTTGGCTTCGGGCACTCCACCAGCGCTGCGCTGGCGGCTTTCAAAGTTGTGTTGTAGCGTTCCAGCGCTTCGCCGCTGCTGCGCTGTTTTTCGAACTGCGAGATGTCCGCGCCCGCGGAAAACGCCTTCTCGCCGGCGCCCGTCAACACGATCATGCGCACTTCGGGATCGGCGACGAATTCGTTGATCGACGGGACGAACGACTGCCACATCTCGAACGCGATGGCGTTGAGTTTGGCTGGGTTGGATAGAGTAAGCCAGCCAATCGCGCCTTCCTTGCGCGCGATGAGTTGTGCGGATTCGTTCATGTTGTCTTTCCGATCGCGGTAGTTCGATGCGCGATTACATT
>CAZKRY010000028.1:0-10365 GCA_964555355.1 uncultured Klebsiella sp. | reverse complement strand
AAAGCACTGCGCACCGTGAAGTCGTGCGTCGGTAGCACCTGGTGCCGGTACGGCGTGCAGGATTCGGTGTCGATGGCGATTACGCTCGAGAATCGCTATCGCGGCGTGCGCTCGCCGCACAAGATGAAAATGGCGGTATCCGGTTGCACGCGCGAATGCGCGGAAGCACAGAGCAAGGACATCGGCGTCATCGCCACGGAGAAAGGGTGGAATCTGTACGTGTGCGGCAACGGCGGCATGAAGCCGCGCCACGCGGACTTATTCGCATCGGACTTGGACGACGCCACGCTGATCCGCTACATCGATCGCGTGCTCATGTTCTACATCCGCACGGCGGATCGTCTGCAGCGCACCAGTGTGTGGATGGAGAATTTGGAAGGCGGCATCGATTACTTGCGCAAAGTGGTGTGCGACGACTCGCTCGGCATCGGCGCCGAGTTGGAGAAGGACATGCAGCACCTCATCGACACGTATCAATGCGAATGGAAGAAAGCGATTAACGATCCGGCGGTGCTCAAGCGTTTCCGGCACTTCGTGAACAGCGACGCGCCCGACAGCAACGTGGTGTTCGTGACGGAGCGCGAACAGATTCGTCCGGCGCGCGACGAGGAAAGGGCCAAAGAAAAAGGGAGCAGTGACCTTGCAAGTGCGTGACGGCTGGACCGCGGTATGCCGCGGCGATGAGATCGTTCCCAACACCGGCGTCTGCGTGCTGATCAAAGGCAAGCAAGTCGCGGTGTTCAAGCTCGAAGACGAGAGCCTGTACGCCATCGACAACTTGGATCCATTCTCCGGCGCCAGCGTGTTGTCGCGCGGGATCGTGGGCGACTTGAAAGGCGAAGTGGTCGTGGCCTCGCCCGTCTACAAACAGCACTTCAATTTGAAATCCGGCCAGTGCGTGGAAGAGCAGGACGTAAAACTCGCCGTGTATCCGGTGCAGGTCGAACAAGACATGATTTGGGTCAAATTATAAGGTTTAGGCGTAATGCTATTCGGACGTCACACAAAAAATCCCATCAAGATCGCCGACAAGGGCGTCGTCGATTGGAAGTACACGACGTGCGGCTATTGCTCCACGGGTTGCTCCATCGAAGTCGGCCTCGATGCCAAAGGCAAAGCCGTCGCCGCTCGCGGCGTCGCCGATGCGGCAGTGAATCAAGGCAAGCTTTGCATCAAGGGGATTTTCGAACACGAGCTTTTTAACTCCGCGAATCGCGGTAAGACGCCGCTTGTGCGACAGAGTCCCATTGATGCGTATAGAGAAGCCAGTTGGGATGAAGCGCTCGATCAAGTCGCGAGCGAGATCAAGCGCATCCAGGAAAAGTACGGCCGCGACAGCGTGGCTATCGTTTCCACCGGACAGATTCTGACCGAAGAGTTCTACACGCTGGGCAAGCTCACGCGCGGCCTCATAGGCACCAATAACTACGACGGCAACACCACCCTGTGCATGGCTTCTGCCGTGTCCGGCTACAAGCGCTCGTTCGGCTCCGACGGTCCGCCGGGTTGTTACGATGATTTCTCGCACACCGAGTGCTTGATGGCGTTCGGCTCCAACCTGCCGGAACAGCATCCGATCATTTACTGGCGACTCAAGATGGCGTTGGAGAAGCGCAAGTTCCCGGTGATCGTGGTCGATCCGCGCGTCACGATGTTTGCGCAGATGGCCGATATTCATTTGCCCATCACGCCCGGCACGGACTTGGTGTTGCTCAATTCGCTGGCGCACGTGATCTTGAAGGAAGGCCTGCAAGATCGCGACTACATCGAAAAGTTCACCAGCGGTTTTGTCGACTTCGAGAAGCTGGTGGCCGAATACGATCCCACGTCCGCTTCGCGCATTTGCGGCATCGACGAGGACACCATTCGTCATGTCGCGAGGCTCTATGCCAAGGCGCCGGCTGCGATGAGCATCTGGACCATGGGCATCAATCAAAGCACGCACGGCTCCGACGGCGTGGCGGCGATTAACAATCTCAACCTCATCACCGGCAACATCGGTAAGCCCGGCGGCACGAGCTTGTCGATCACGGGTCAGTGCAACGCAATGGGCACGCGCGAATGGTCGTCGTGTTCCGGATTGCCGGGCTACCGCGCGCTGGAGAAAGAGAAAGATCGCGAAACCGTAGCCAAGTACTGGGGCGTCGACGCGGAATTTTTCCCGAAGAAGCGCGGCCTCTTCATGACCGACATCTTCCCGGCCATCGAGACTGGACAGATCAAGGCGTTGTGGTTGATCGCCACGAACCCCATGACCTCGATGCCGAACTCGCCGCGCATCAAGAAGACGCTGCAAAACCTGGAATTTCTGGTGGTGCAGGATGCGTATGCCGATGTGGAGACCACCAAGTACGCGCAGGTTTATTTGCCGGCGGCGTTGTGGGGCGAGAAAGAGGGTGTATTCACCAACACCGAGCGCCGCGTGAATTTGGTGCGCAAGGTGATGGAGCCGCACGGCGACTCAAAGCCAGACCTTTGGATTTTCAATCAAATGGCCAAGCGCTTTGCGCGCAGCGAAAAAATTCGCTTTCCGGAAACGCCGGCCGGGGTGTTCGAGGAAATGCGCGAATTGTCGAACGGCCGCATGCTCGACTACTCGGGCATGACGCACGATAAGATTGAAGCGCAACGCGGTATTCAATGGCCGTGCAGGGACGGCGCGGAAACCGGCGAGCCGCGCCTGTACACCGACGGTGTGTTCCAGCACCCCGACGGCAAAGCTAAGTTGCTCGCGCTGCCGTTTATCGACAACAACGAGCGGCCCGACGAGGCGTATCCCTTCTGGCTCAACAGCGGTCGCGTGGTCGAGCATTTCCACACGCGCACGCGCACCGGCAAGATCGGCAACGTCAATAAGTTTTCCCCGACGCCGTACATGGAAATGAATCCCGACTCGGCGCGCGCGCTCGGCATCGAGCACATGGACTACGCGCGCCTCACGTCACGACGCGGCGACGCCGTCGTGCTGGTGCAGCTCACGCATCGCGTCGCGCCGAATATGGTCTTCATCCCGTTTCACTTTCACGAATGCGTGAATCGTCTGACGCTTGGGTTGCTCGATCCGTATTCGCGTCAGCCGGCGTTCAAACATTGTGCAGTGAAGATCGAGCGCGCTGCCGATCAAGTAGCGGCCGCTGCAACGAACGTCGCGGCACGAACCTTCTAACCCGTCGCTTCAGAATTATGAGCCAGAATATGAGAATGATGCGATGTCAATGACGGAACACGCGTTCACCGTTCAACGCGATAAGAACGGAATTCACTTTGCGCCAGCCTTCAAGGCTCGTGCGAACGAACCTGCATACTCGAGGCTGCCCGCCGCCGGTGGTTCGGTGGTCAATCAATGGGGCAAGCTGCTCGAATTGGCCAGCTTCGACAACGTATTGGCCGGCAAGAGCTTGAACATCAACGGCAGTCAAGCCGTGAGCCAAAATCCGGATCGCTACAAGCAACACGGCTTTCACTTCACCGCCGACAACTGCATCTCGTGTCACGCCTGCGAAGCGGCGTGCAGCGAGAAGAACGATTTGCCCGCCCACATCAGCTTTCGTTCCGTGGGTTACGTCGAAGGCGGCAGCTACCCCGACTACAAGCGCGTCAATATTTCGATGGCGTGCAATCACTGCGACGATCCGGTGTGTTTGAAGGGCTGCCCCACACGCGCCTACACCAAGTTTGCTGAATACGGTGCCGTGCTCCAGGACCCGGATATCTGTTTCGGTTGCGGCTATTGCACGTGGGTGTGCCCCTACAACGCGCCCCAGCTCGACCCGGTGAAAGGCGAAGTGTCCAAGTGCAACATGTGCGTGGATCGCTTGGAAGTGGGCTTGAAGCCCGCGTGCGTCTCCGCTTGCTTGGCGGGCGCACTCGACTTTGGCGTGGTGGAAACAACGCCGGAAAATCGCGTGCAGAGCAAGCTCGAGATACCGGGATTTCCCAATCCCGAAATCACGCATCCCAACATTCGCTTTCAACAAACCAAGGAATTACCGCGCGAAATGCGTCGCCCCGATGCGATGCCGCTGGTCTATGTGAAGAAGGACACGAATGGAAAGTGCGGGAGCAAGGGCGGTTACGAGCCGCAAGCCGCCAAGTTGCCGCCGAGCAAAGCGGATAAACCGCAGTGGAACTTGGATAAGTTGCAGTCGCGCGAGAATCCCTTGGTGATTTTCACCTTGGCGACGCAGATGGTCGTCGGCGCTTTCTTGCTGCTGTTCTTGGGACCGCAGTTTGGCCTTGAAGTGGTGTCGCAGTCGTCGCATCCCGTCACGCACGTTGCGCTCTTGATTGCACTGCTCGTGGTGCAAACCGGCGCGCTGGTGCTCTCAACCATGCATCTTGGCAAACCGCATCGCTTCTATCGTGCCTTCAACAACCTGCGCTACTCGCCGGTGAGTCGCGAGGTGGCCGGTGTGGCGGTGTTCTTCAATGCCGTCGGCGCCTACACATTGATCTACTTGCTGCCGGAGATGGAAATCCTAACGCAGCTGCAGATCATCGCGGGTTGGGTGGGCGTAGTGTCGGGGCCGGTTGCGCTCTATGCGATGTATCGCATCTATCGCATCAAAGCGCGACCCTTCTGGAATCACTGGCAAGTCGCCAGTTCCTTTTACGGTTCGATGCTGGTATTCGGTCCGTTGGTCGTGGGTTTGGTCTATGCGGCCGTGATGGGGTTCGCAGGGCAAGACTTCGCAAGCTTGCTGTCGCTGCTCGCGTGGCCGATGGCGATCGGATTGGCTCTCGAAGGCGTAGGCCTGATCGCGCACGCACGCGATCTGAAGGCGCAGGGCGGCGAAGGCGCGGCGGCGCATCAAGAGCAATGCACGAAGTTCGGCAAGACGTATCTTGCTCGCAACGTAGGCTTGGGCGTGAGCGTCGGGTTGATGACCGTACTCGCCCTACTCGCGCCCAGCGGCGCGATCGCCCTGACTGCGTGGAGCGTGATGGCAGTGCTTCTGATCGGCACCGCGCTGATCGGTCGAGCGTTGTTCTATGTGCTGGTGATTCCCACCACCATGCCCGGCGCGTTTTTCTGGCGCAATAAAGCGTTTGAAGAACACGCGCGCAAAACAGGGTTGGCCAACATGCCGCAGGTCGGCGTTCTCCCGGAGATGCATTAATGAATCGTTCGTTTTGGAAAGCAGGGCACACACCGACGCTTTTCGCGGCTTTCTTCTATTTCGACTTGAGCTTCATGGTGTGGGTGATCTTGGGTCCGCTCGGCGTGCAGATCGCAAAGGACTTGCAGCTCAACGCCGGACAAAAGGGCTTGATGGTGGCGACGCCGGTGCTGGCGGGCGCGTTATTGCGCATCGTGATGGGCGTGCTCGTCGATCATCTCAAGCCGAAGCGAGCGGGGCTCATCGGTCAAGTGGTGGTGCTCATAGGCCTAGCTTGGGCTTACTTCTTCGGTATCGATACCTACAGCAAAGTGCTGGTACTCGGTGTGTTCTTAGGCATGGCCGGCGCCGCGTTTGCCGTGGCGTTGCCGCTGGCGTCGCGATGGTATCCGCCGGAGCATCAAGGTACGGCGCTCGGCATTGCCGGCGCGGGAAATTCCGGGACCGTGTTTGCGGCGCTGTTCGCGCCGACGCTCGCGGTGTGGTACGGATGGAATAATGTGTTCGGCTTGGCGATGATCCCGCTTGCGGTTGCGCTCGCCGTTTATCTGCTGATGGCGAAAGACAGCCCCGACTGTCCGCCCGCCAAACCGCTATCCGCGTATCTTGAAGTGCTGCGCGACAAGGACGCTTGGTGGTTCATGTTCTTCTACAGCGTGACGTTCGGCGGCTTTGTGGGACTGTCGTCGTCGCTCACCATTTACTTCAACGACCAGTATCAATTGAGTCCGGTGACCGCCGGCTACTTTACCGCGGTATGCGTATTCGCTGGATCGATGGTGCGCCCGGTGGGCGGCATGGTGGCGGATCGCATCGGCGGCATTAAGTCGCTGTCGGTCATGTATATCGCCGCGGCCATTCTGTTGTTCATGGTGAGCACCGGACCCGAGAGCCGCTGGGTGGCGCTCGGCGGATTTTCCGGCGCGATGCTCGCGTTTGGCATGGGCAACGGCGCCGTGTTTCAATTGGTGCCGCAACGTTTTCGCAAAGAGATCGGCGTGATGACCGGCATGGTAGGCATGGCCGGCGGCGTGGGCGGCTTCTACTTGGCGACCAGCTTGGGTTACTCGAGGCAACTCACCGATAGCTATCAAGTGGGGCTCACGATGTTTGCCGGACTCGCGATCGTCGCGTTGCTCGGCTTGACCACGGTGAAGAAGCGCTGGCGTACTACGTGGGGCGCGGCGCACCTGACTGCCGCAAAGGTTTAATGACATGAACGCACAGCCTGCGATTGCAAAGCCTGCGATTGCAAAACCATCGAGCGACAAGGTGCGCCTGGGCGTCACCGTGGGCAGCGCGACCGACAAGGGCGTGTGCGAGCACAACGAAGATTTCCACGGAGTCGTCACGCCCGAAGGACCCGAGCGCGAAACCAAGGGCGTGGTGTTCGCCGTGGGCGACGGCGTGGGCGGTCAGCGCGGCGGCCGAGAAGCCTCGGAGTTCACGGTGCGCGGGTTGCTGCACGATTACTACGCCACGTCCGATACGTGGCCGGTGCCGCAGGCGCTCGAAAAAGTTCTCAACGCCAACAACCAGTGGCTACTCGGACGCTCCACCAGCAATCGTGAATTGTCCGGCATGGCCACGACCCTGTCCGCGCTGATTCTGCGCGGTCAACGCTACTACTTCGCGCACGTCGGCGATACGCGCATCTACTTGATGCGCGGCGAGTCCTTTACGCGACTCACTGTCGATCACGTATGGGATCGCGCGGACATGAAGCATGTGCTGACGCGGGCGGTCGGTTTGTCGCCGCATCTGGTGATCGATCATGTGGACGAAGCTTTGCAAGAAGGCGATGTGTTTCTGTTGGCGAGCGACGGCGTGTGGGAGCCGCTGGGCGATAAAGGCATTCATGAAGTGCTACAGCTTTTTCGCGAACCGCGCAGCGCCGCCAAGGAATTGATCGCGCGCGCCTTGGCGGCGGGCGGCACCGACAACCTCACCGCGATCGTGGTGCGTGTGGATACGCTGCCGGCAGGCGAGCTGCTCGATTCGTTGAGCGAAGCGGCGCGGCTTTCCCCGCCGCCGCGCCTTTCGCCGTCGCAATGGCTGGACAACTTCGAAGTGTTGGAGGTGCTGCATGAATCGCGCGCCTCGTTGCTTTACAAAGTACGGCATCGCGAGAAAGGCACCGTGGCCGTGCTCAAGACGTTATTGCCGCAATTGGCGAACGACACCGAACAATGCGCCGCGCTGTTAGGCGAGGAGTGGTTGGCGGGCCGCGTCGTCTCGCACTACTTCCCTCAGGTGTTGCCGCTTGCCGCCGGCGAGCGCAGTTGTATTTACTACGTGATGAGCTATCACGAAGGCGCGACGTTGCAGCAGCGGCTGGATCGTGGCGAACACTTTACCGTCAGCACCGCCGTTCAGTATGGCATCCGCATTTTGAAAGGGTTGTCGGTGTTGCATCGCATGAACATCCTTCATCGCGACATCAAACCGGCGAACCTGCACGTGGGCGCCGACGAGAAGTTGCGCATTCTCGATTTGGGCGTGGCGCTTAATCAAGGCGCCATGCACGCTGGGCCCGGCGGTGTGCCCGGCACGCCGAGCTATATGTCGCCCGAAGTGCTCGCCGGCAAAGCCGCCGACGCGAGTTGCGATTTATACGCCGTGGGCGTGACGCTGTACCACTTACTCACGCGCAAGTATCCTTACGGCGAAGTCGAACCGTTTCAGCATCCGCGCTTCGGCAATCCCGTGCCGCCCACACGCTATCGACCCGACGTACCGAAGTGGCTGGAAAATCTTTTGCTCAAAGCCGTGGCGGTCGATCCCAAGCAACGCGTCGAAACGGCGGAGGAGTTTTTGTTAGGGTTGGAGCGCGGCGAGCGCAATCACGTCAGCCGGCCGGAACGCGCGCCGCTCATCGCGAACATCCACCACGTACGCTGGCAAGCGGTCGCCATCGTTTCCATTGTGATCAACTTGCTGCTGCTGTACGTGTTGCTGGTGCGCTAGTAAAGAACTATAGCCTCAATGGCACTTACTTAAGCAAGGCAAGCTCTTCACTCCCTCTCCCGGTTGCGGGAGAGGGCGGGGTGAGGGAAAAGGATTTGTTCGCGGCCGTCGCCACTTTTCCGTAAACATAAGACGAGCAACCGCCGGCGCACTCAGTGTGACACTGGTCACGCATTGCACTGCTCCGAAGCGGGATCGCACACATATGCACCAACACATTGCAGGCGTGCTCGATGGGACCGCACTCCAAGCACCCTACCCGTTGGCATAGCAATTGCTATCTCTGAGTTGAATGGCACTTAGTTAAGTATGTTGATGTTTCCGGCCCCCTCTCCCTAACCCTCTCCCTCGAGGGGAGAGGGAATAAAGAACGCCGCGAAAACAGGCTTAACTAAGCGCCATTCATCTCTGAGTTCGATACGTGTAGTCAGGAGTCTATCGTTGAGTTCGTCGAAATCCCGTTTGGTGGTCGTCGGTAATGGCATGGTTGGCCAGCGTCTGCTTGAAGCCATCACCGCTTCCGCCCCCGATGCGTTTGGAATCTCGGTGCTCTGCGAAGAACCGCGCGCTGCGTACGATCGCGTGCAGCTTTCCTCGTTCTTTTCGGGCAAGACGGCCGACGACCTTTCGCTCGTGCCGCAAGGCTTCTTCGACAATCCCAACATCAAGCTTTACTTGAACGACAAGGTGGTAAGCGTCGACCGCGCGGCGAAACGCGTGCGCACCAGCATCGGACAAGAACTTGCCTACGACAAACTCGTTCTCGCTACCGGTTCCTATCCGTTCGTGCCGCCGATTCCCGGAAAGGATCGCGAAGGCTGTTTCGTGTATCGCACGATCGAAGACTTGGAAGCGATTAAAGCGGCCGGCGCGACCGGAAAAGTCGGCGTCGTCATCGGTGGCGGGCTCTTGGGGCTCGAAGCCGCGAAAGCGCTGAAGGACTTAGGCCTCGTTACGCACGTCGTCGAGTTCGCGCCGCGCCTGATGGCGGTGCAAATCGACGACGGCGGCGGCCGCGTATTGCGCGCCAAGATCGAAGCGCTCGGCGTCAAAGCGCATACCGGCAAAAACACGGTGGAAATCGTCGACGGCACGATCTGCAAGCACAAGATGAAGTTTGCCGACGGTAGCGAACTCGAAACGGATCTGATTTTGTTTTCGGCCGGCATTCGTCCTCGCGACGAATTGGCAAAGCAAGCCGGTCTCGCCCTCGGCGAGCGTGGCGGCATCATCATCGATAGTCACTGCGCCACTTCCGATCCGGATATCTATGCGATCGGCGAATGCGCCTTGTGGAATGGAAAACTCTTCGGCTTGGTCGCGCCCGGTTATCAAATGGCGCAAATCGCCGCCGATCGTTTGCTCGGCAAGACCGACAGCCTCTTTGCCGGCGCCGACATGAGCACGAAATTGAAATTGCTCGGCGTCGACGTCGTCTCGATCGGCGACGCGCATGCGGCCACGCCGGGCGCGCGCTGTTACACGTTCGTCGACGAGCGCAAGCAGGTTTACAAAAAGCTCGTCGTCAACGAGGACTACAGCAAATTGCTGGGCGGCGTATTGATCGGCGATGCCGAGGACTACGGCACGTGGCTCCAAATGATGCTGAACGGCCTCGCGCTGCCGGCCAATCCGGAAGAGCTCATCGTGCCGGCGATTGAAGGCGGGAAAAAATCGACGGGCTTGGGCGTCGCTGCCTTGCCGGCCACCGCGCAAATTTGCTCATGCAACAACGTTACCAAAGGCGCTATCTGCTCGGCGATCGATGCGGGGTGCACCACTCTCGGCGCATTGAAGACCGGGACCAAGGCGGCCACCTCGTGCGGCGGCTGTGCGCCGCTCGTCACGCAATTGCTCAAAGCCGAACTCGCTCGCAAGGGTGTGTCGGTCAGCGATCATATTTGCGAGCACTTCCCTTACTCGCGCCAACAACTGTTTCATCTGGTGCGAGTCGGCAGCATCAAAACGTTCGACGACATGCTGACCAAGCACGGCAAGGGCCTCGGCTGCGACATTTGCAAACCCGCTCTTGCGTCGATCCTCGCGTCGTGCTGGAACGAGTTCGTGTTGAAGCGTAACAACGCCGTTCTGCAAGACACCAACGACTACTTCCTCGCGAACATTCAAAAGGACGGTACGTACTCCGTAGTACCGCGCGTGCCGGGCGGCGAAATTACGCCGGAGAAACTCATCGCCATCGGTAACGTCGCCCAGAAATTCGGTCTCTACACGAAAATCACCGGTGGCCAGCGCATCGACCTTTTCGGCGCGCAAGTGC
>CAZKRY010000027.1:0-21572 GCA_964555355.1 uncultured Klebsiella sp. | reverse complement strand
ACATAATTAACCCTCTCCCGCTCGCGTGGGGCGAACATAATTAACCCTCTCCCGCGAGCGTGGGGTGAACACAATTAACCCTCTCCCGCGAACGGGAGAGGGCAGGGTGAGGGTCTTAGGAGCCACCGTCAGTTGAACGATTCAACTAATGCACAGCGCTGGCAACCAACCGCCACTTGGCCATCGCTTAAGCGCCGCGCACAACTCTTAAAAGACCTCCGCGCCTACTTCGAGGCAACCAACGCGCTCGAAGTCCAAACACCGCTCATGGCGCTACACGGAACCACTGATCCCGCGCTTGAGTCTTTCGTTGTGCAGCACCACGACAGCCGTTTGCGCTATCTGCAAACGTCGCCCGAGTACGCGATGAAGCGGCTACTTGCCGCCGGCAGCGGCGATATCTATCAGGTAACCCCGGCGTTCCGGCGCGAAGAATCAAGCCGGCTGCATCTGGAAGAATTCACCCTTCTGGAATGGTACCGAGTGGGGTTCGATCATCATCAATTGATGGACGATGTGGTGAATCTATTGCACGCGGTGGGCTTTACACGCACCGTTGAACGCGCGAGTTATGCGGCGTTATGTCAACACCATGTTGGTTTTGATCCGCACACCGTGGAAACGGCAACGCTCGCCGGATTGGCGACTACCGCGGGCGTGCAGTTTGATACATATACTCAGCAAGATCGCGCCTTGCTATTAGACTGGCTGTTTGGCTTTTGCGTGCTGCCCGCGTTACCCCCCGACTCCGCGCTATTGATCTACGATTTCCCACGTGAGCACGCGGCCTACGCGCGCTTACGCGGAACACCGCCGGTCGCAGAACGTTTTGAATTGGTGGTGGGCGGGGTTGAGCTTGCGAATGGATTTCATGAGGTGTGCGATCCCGTCGAGCAGCACGCGCGGCACTCAACGGAAAACACGCGGCGCGGCCAGCGCGGTCTATCGGAAGTACCGCTGGATGCGCGTCTACTCAATGCGCTGGAAGCGGGGATGCCGCCGTGCGCCGGCGTAGCGCTCGGTCTTGATCGCCTGATGATGGCGCTCTGTGCCGCCGACGCAATTCGCGACGTCGTGGCCTTCGTCGAGGATTAACGCAAGTTAAGCCCGTCGTCCGGCGTTCCGGCGTTCCGCAGTCTGCGCAGCAGCGCTTGCGCATCGCTTTGCGATTCGAACGCAAGCTTGCCTTCCAACAATTCTTCGAGAATGTCTTGCGCTTTGCCCCGATTGCCAAGCTCCGCCAGTGTGTAGGCGTAGTGGTAGCGGATATTTGGCTCCTGCGGTAGCAGGGTGTGTGCTTTCTCCAGCAGCGGCAACGCTTTTTGGGATTCATCACGGCGCGCGAGGATCCAGCCCAAGGTGTCCGCGGCTTCCGCACTGTTTGGCAACGCTTTAACTGCACGCTCGGCGTACACCAATGCACGCTCGTCGTCATTTTGATCGTAGAGCCAAGCCAGATTATTGAGTGCGATAGGATTCTCCGGCGCGTGTTCAAGCAGCGTCTCGAACGTCGTTTGGGCCGATTTCAAGTCGTTATCGAGTAGCGCGATGGTGCCGAGTTTGAGCCTGACTGGCACATCCTCCGGATGTTTCGTCAGATAAGTATTGAGCGTCGCGCGCGCCTTCGCGTCATCCGGCTCGGCTAACAACGCATCCACGTACCGCAAAAGATTTCCAGCGGAAGGATCGCGCGCATAGATGCCGTCAAAAATGAGCGAGGCATCGGTAAACCGTTTCTGGGCCGTTGCTAACTCACCCCGCGCACGCTCGGCATCGAGCGTATCGGGGTGTGCCGATGTCATCGCGCGGATCGCGGTCTCCGCCGCGATAAAGTCTTTGGCCGCAATTTCCGTCGCGAACTTGCCCCACAAAAGTTCTAGGCGATCAGGGGAGTGTTTCAAGGCTTCGTTGTAATTGACGCGCGCGAGATCGAACTCGCCGGCAGCCCGCGCCGCGTGCGCGAGGACACTCATGCCTTGGGTGAACTCCGGGTGCTCTTCGCGCAATGCCTTCAGGACGGCCAAGGCGCTCGCTGCCTCATTCGCGCTCAACTGAAACTGGCCCCACATCAATCGTGACTGCGGCGTATTGGGTGCAAGTTCGTACGCCTGTTTAGCGAGTTTGAGGGCTTCATCCTTATGGCCCGTCTGCAATTGCTCGCCTGCGAGAAGCCATTTGGGTTGCGCGGCTTGGGGATTGGCTTCCGCGGCCGCTTCGAGCACGCGCAGAGCTTCGGGTTTATCACCCGCCTGTGCCACTAAGGCGGCCAGGGCGAGCGAGGCGGCGGTATAACGTTTGTCCGCGGCTAACGACTCTTGCAGACGTTGTTTGGCGGTCGTGGCGTCCTTATCGGCGAGCGCGAGAAAGCCCAAATTGGCCAGCGCCGGCGCGAAATCGGCCTTTTTGGCAAGCGCCTTTTCGAAAGCGCTCTTTGCTTCCGCTTTCTTGCCGTTCCGCATCTCGGCGATCCCAAGCAGGTTATAAGCCATGGGGTCTTCCGGCTTGAGCTTGATCAGCGCTTGTGCTGAATCGTACGCGGCGGCTGAATCGCCTTGAAGCAAGTGTAGATAGGTCAGTGCCTGGCGCGGTTGCGCGCCGTGTTCCGTCGAGGCCAGCTTTTCCAACTGCGCGACGCCCGCCGCCGTCTCGCCGGCGGCGATCTGACCGAGTGCCTGCTGCGTGAGTAGCGCCGGCGAATCCGGCGCCAAGTTCTGGGCTTTCGCGAGTGCGGCATTGCCCTTATCCGCTTCACCATTCGCAAAGTACGCGTAACTGAGCAATGCTTGAATCCCGGCATCGTCGGCACCGATGTCGTCCGCCACCGGGCTAAGCGTTTTAATTGCGTCGGCCGCGCGATTTTGTTTCAGATAGATAGCCCCTAACAGCTTGCGGGCTTGCGGCTGGCGCGGATAAAACCCCTCGAACTGGGTGAGGTATTCTTCGGCCTGATTGAATTTTTGTTGCTGGAAACAGCTATCCGCGAGCATGAGCAGTGCTTGCGGGTGTTTGGGGGCAAGTTGGATGACGCCGATTAATGCCGCCTCGGCGCGCGCCCAGTCTTGCGTGGCGTAGGCGTGCCAACCTTTTAGATATTCGATTCCGACAGTGCCTTTCTGCGTTGCTTCCAACTTGGCAATCAACGCCGGCACTTCCGTGGGTTCGCCTGCCGTGAGCAGGGCCTCGGCCAGGCTCGCCAGCGCCGCTTCATGTTTGGGATCTTCCGCCAATACTTGACGGAAAGTGTCGCGCGCGCCGGCCGTATCCCGCTTGAAAAGGAGCACCCGGCCCTTCATGAGGAGAGCGTCGGTGTTATTGGGCGATTCCTTGAGCGCGGCTTCGGCGGCGGCGAGCGCGCCGTCAAAATCTTGCTCGGATAACGCAAGACGGGCGGTGGCTAAATGCAGACTAGCATCGCCGGGCGCTTCTTTCTGCGCGGCTTGCAGAACCGCTTTGGCGGCGTCGCCATGGCCCAGGGCGATGTTGGCGCGCGCCTTGAGTTCGGCGACAGCGGGATCGGCGGGGCCGGTATAACGCTCCAAGGACGTAAGGCTCTCTTCAAACTGACCGCTTTCAAGTTGGGCGCGCGCCAAGTCGAGCCAGAGTGCGGGGGAAGTTCCGGCCAGCGGTCGCGCGTTCTCGAGTTGCGCGCGCGCCTCGACAAACTGCTTTAGCGCCAGATAGGTCTGCCCGAGCCGCCACCGCGCGGAGAGGTTGTCGGGTTCTTCCAAGAGCACGTTTTTGAAATGAATGACGGCTGCGCTGTAGTCCCCCGCCGCGCTGGCGGTGTCGGCCGCCTTTAGCATGGCATCGGTATCGGGTTTGGAGGCGATGCGCCACGCCACCGCGCCCGCCCCGGCGAGCAGGAGGAGTAATAGGGCGCCCCCCACGATGCGCCAATAGCGACGATGTTTACGCGAACGTCGATTACTCATCGGTCATTTCCAAAGGTAGCTGGCGGAGATTCGTCGATTATGCCCATTCCGGTGCCAAGTCGGCAGAGTTTGTTACGTTCTTTCATCAAGTTATAATTTTTTTGAGAAGTGCTTTCCAAAATTTGATGCGGACACCCAACGGGATGAATCCATACGCGGTAGATAAGCTCATGGCGGAAGCGCGCCGGCTCGCTGCCGAATACCGCAGGGTGACCGGTAAGACGCTGCCGTTGAGCGGCGAAATCGCGGTCAACGACGCGGTGCGATTATTGGGTTTAACGCGCACCGATAATCCAGACTGCGGTTACGACGCGGTCCGGACGGATGGCGACAGTATCGAAAATTTCTTGATTAAAGCCCGGGTCATTTTCAACGAACAACGCGGTGCGCACCGGTTGGCCGAGCTCAAATTCGATAAGCCCTGGCATACCTTGTTATTGGTGTTGATGGATGCGGCGTACGAGACCGTCGAAATTTACGCTTTACCCCGTGAGATTGCGTTAACGCAGGTCAGTGACGGTAAGAAAACCTCCTTGACCGTGCCGCGCGTGAAAATTGTCGGCAGCCGGGTATGGGCGCGCACGCCAGACAATGCGCCGCAAACGCCGTTAGCTAGCGGGTGACTGCCGGCGCCATTCTAGGTGCGGACGGTCCGCTCGCGACCGCACTGGCGGATTTTCAAGCGCGCCCCACGCAGCAAGCAATGGCCGATACCGTGGCCGATGCGCTGACCGGCCAGCGGCATCTCATCCTCGAAGCCGGCACCGGCACCGGCAAAACTTACGCCTATTTAGCCGCGATCTTCAGCGTTGGCCGGCGTGCGCTGATCAGTACCGCGACGAAAACCCTGCAAGATCAATTGTTCACCCGGGATATCCCACGGGTCGCGCGCGCCTTGGCGAGTCACGGTAAGGTCGCATTACTGAAAGGGCGTGCGAACTATTTATGCCTACTGCGTCTAGACCAAAGCCTGACGCAAGCCTCGCTTTGGCCGGAAGCGGCCGCACAGTTACAAACCATCTATACCTGGAGCCGCACGACCACGAGCGGCGACATCGCGGAGCTCACGACACTGCCGGAAGAGGCCGCGATATGGCCGGCGGTTACTTCGACGGTGGACAACTGCTTGGGTCAAAGCTGCCCGCAGTTTGAACAGTGCTTTGTCGTCAAAGCGCGACGACGGGCGAATGCCGCTGATTTGGTGGTAGTCAATCATCATCTGCTGTTCGCGGACATGTCGTTGCGTGAAGAGGGCTTTGGCGAGCTTTTACCGTCGGTTGACGTGGTGATCGCGGATGAAGCGCATCAGTTACCGGAGCTCGCGGCGCAGGCCTTCGGCCGTACGTTGTCGAGCCGCCGTCTGCGGGATCTACTACGAGATAGCGCCGCGGCCGGCCATTCCGAAGCGCCGGACACCCCTGACCTAACTGGGATCGTCGCCCGCGCGGAGTCGGCGTTGCAGCGCGCGGTCACGACGTTCGGACGTCACCCAGGGCGTCAAGAATTCGCATCGGAGGCCGCCGCCCGCGACACGCAAGAGGCACTGGACGACATCTATCTCGCCTTCGAAACGTTGCGTGCCGCGCTCGCCGAAATTTCAGAACGCGGTCCCGCGCTTGCCCGATGCGCCGAACGAACCGCCACACTGCTGGCGCACCTGCAGGCGTTTAGCGACGCGAGCGATCATGAGTGGGTGCGCTGGAGCGATGCTTCGGTGCGTGGCTTTGCGTTACACCAATCCCCGCTCGAAGTCGCCGCGCAATTTCAGCAGTATCTTGCGCAATACGCGGCGCCCTGGGTGTTCTGTTCCGCCACGCTCGCCATCGATGGCGATTTTGCGCACTTTCAGCGTGAACTGGGGCTGGAGGACGCGCATGTGGCGCATTTCGACAGTCCTTTCGACTATGCCCGGCAGGGTCTCCTGTTATTGCCCAAACTGCGTGTCGCACCCAATGAACCGGCGTACCTCGCGGCCGTCACGGAGCTTGCCTGCGAGGTCATCACGCGGAGTCGGGGGCGGGCGTTCTTGCTGTCCACCAGTTATCGTGCGGTTGCGCATTACGCCGCGCCGCTCCGAGCACGACTGCCGTATCCGGTCTTGGTGCAAGGGGAGGCGCCGCGCGCGGAATTACTCGCCGAGTTTGCGCGCTTGGGAAACGCGATTTTGATCGGCACAGCAACGTTTTGGGAAGGCGTTGACGTGCGTGGGGAAGCGCTTTCGTGCGTCATCATCGATAAGCTTCCGTTCGCAACCCCGGACGATCCGCTGCTCCGTGCACGCGTGCGCAAAATGGCGGCCGAGGGTCTGGATGCCTTCAGGGAATTTCAGGTTCCCGTGGCGGCGCTCGCACTCAAACAGGGTGCCGGTCGCCTTATCCGAGATGTCACCGACCGCGGTACGCTAGTTCTGTGCGACCCGCGTCTTTTGACCAAGTCTTACGGCAAGACTTTTTTACGCGCGATACCACCGATGCCGCGCACGCACGCGTTGGAGGATGTCGCGCAGTTTTTCACCGAATAATTTTCGTTACATCTCCCGCTGGGAGACTTTCGCTAAGTCTTCCGCTCTCCCGCGTGCAGCTGAGGGCAGGGGTGAGGGTCTTCGTGCAACGTTTAATTGATACGCTGCCCTTCACCCGGTGGGAGAGGCAAAATCGCGCGCGCACCCGCACTATATCGTTTTAATCGACGCGGCTAGAATCTCTGTTCCACGTCACTACGCCCTAGGAGAGCAAACAAGCATGAGCAAACGACAAATTGGCGAGGTCGCGATTGACCTTGCGATAGAGATGGCGATCGACGATGGCTTTCCGGCCGAAGTGCTGGTGCCCGGCCTGCAAAAAGAAGTCGTTGAGGAACATCGGGACCTGTTGTATCCGTTTTGCATCAATCCACAAACCGAAGGGCTAAAACTCAGCATTCATACCTGGATCCTGAAAACCAAGCACCACACCATTTTGATCGATACCTGTTGCGGCAACGATAAAGAGCGTCCGGCGTTTGAGATGGCGCACAAGCTCAATCTACCGTATCTCGACCGACTGGCCGCGGCCGGTGTACATCCGGAACAAGTCGATATGGTCATGTGCACGCATTTACATGTCGATCATTGCGGCTGGAATACACAATTGAAGAACGGGAAATGGGTGCCGACCTTCCCGAAGGCCAAGTACATCTTTTCGCGCGCTGAGTACGACCAATGGAATCCCGCCGATACGCGCTTCCCCAAAGCCGCCATCAATGAAAACGTGTTCAACGATAGCGTCTTGCCGGTAATCGAGGCTGGTCAAGCGATGATGGTAGAGGGCACACACGCACTCGACGACCAATTGCTCATCGAGCCGGCGCCGGGTCATACCTACGGCACAATCGTGCTCAAAGTGAATTCAAAAGGGCAACGCGGATTATTTGCCGGCGACACGCTCCATCATGCGACCCAAGTACTGCGTCCAGAATGGAGCAGTGGGTTCTGTGACGTGCCGGCGCAATCCGCGGCGACCCGCCGCAAGTTGATGGAATACTGCGCGGAACAAAACGCGTTGTTGATGCCCGCGCACTTTCCGCCACCGCACGCGGTGCGAGTGCGCGCGAAAGGCAATCACTTCACCTTCACGCCGGAATAGAGGTGATGGCAACTCATTGCCAGACCCCGGGCATTCTCCCTCTCCCGCTTGCGGGTAGGGGTGAGGGTCTTCACGCAATCGCCCATAGACACGCCGCCCCTCACCCGGCGCTGCGCGCCGCCGTCTCCCGGTGGGGGAGGGTTTTAGAGATTCCGTATCGCCCGCGTGCGGGTAAGAATTTGCGCCAACATCCCCTTCTCCCGCGGGCCGGCGGGAACTTGCCACATTATTCCCCTCTCCCGCGGGCCGGCGAGAACTTGCCACATTATTCCCCTCTCCCGCTTGCGGGAGAGGGCCGGGGTGAGGGTCCTCAAACAGCACTCACCGACGCGACGCCGCACAATCAGCATCGCGCCCGTCTTTCTCATGGCGCAATAAGTTTCATTCGCCGGCGCGCCCACGCATGACCGCCATCGAACCCAAAATTACCGCCATGCTCGCGTTGCAAGACGAGATGAACTCACGCGTCGATGCCGATTGGCTACAACGCGGCCGCGAGTGGTATCGCGCAATTTGGATTGAATGCGCGGAGTTGATGGACCATTACGGCGGCTGGAAATGGTGGAAATCCTCAACCCAAGACCGCGAGCAAGTGCTGCTTGAAATCGTCGATATCTGGCATTTCGGGTTAAGCATTCGCATCCCGTTAGATCGCGATTTCACTCGCGCAGCGCGTCAAATTGCGTTGGAATGGACGGCGCCGAATACGAGCCATGGCTTTTTGAGGGATGTCGAGACCTTGGCGGCCCACGCGTTGACGACGCAAGGTTTCCAGGTGGCAATGGTGCCAACGTTACTGGCCGCGATCGACGCCGGATTTGACGATCTGCACCGCGCCTATATTGGGAAAAACGTTCTCAACTTCTTTCGTCAGGATCACGGTTACAAAGACGGTAGTTACCGCAAACTTTGGCAGGGCCGCGAAGATAACGCGCACCTTGCCGAAGTCTTGGATCGGTTAGACAGCGATCGCGTGAGTTTTCGCGAAGATGTGTACGCGGCGCTGAAGGCGCGGTATTCCGGCGATTAAAAGTCCTTCCCTCACCCCCCCCTCTCCCGCATGCGGGAGAGGGGGCAAGAGAATGTTCTCTCCCGCGTGCATATGCGGGTGGTCCAACCGAGAGCGCCTGGAGACTGACCTCTCCCAGCGGGAGAGGTCGGCGCGCAGCGCCGGGTGAGGGGCTGCGCATCAACCGGCACATGCAGCGATAAATCTAACGCAAACTTTCCAAATAACGATCCGCATCTAACGCCGCCATGCAACCGGAGCCGGCCGAGGTGACAGCTTGCCGATAGATGGGATCGGCGCAATCGCCGGCGGCAAACACGCCGGGCACGCTGGTCGCGGTCGCAAAGCCATCGCCACCGCCGCGTACTTTGATGTACCCGCCGTGCATCTCGAGTTGCCCGGCGAAAATATCGGTGTTTGGCTTATGCCCGATCGCAATGAACAACCCGTGTAACGCGATGTCCTTGGTTTTCGAACCGCTCACGGTCTTGATGCGCATGCCGGTCACGCCGCTCGCGTCGCCGAGCACTTCGTCCAACGTGTGATTCCACTCAATGCTGACCTTGCCTTGTGCCGCTTTCTCAAGCAGGCGGTTGCTCATGATTTTTTCAGCCCGAAAAGATTCGCGTCGATGCACGACCGTGACATGCGAAGCGATATTGGAGAGATAAAGCGCTTCTTCCACCGCGGTATTGCCGCCGCCGATCACCGCCACCGGCTTGTTGCGATAAAAGAAGCCGTCGCAAGTGGCGCACGCCGATACACCCTTGCCTTTGAAGGCGTCTTCGGAGGGTAAGCCTAGATACTTGGCGGAGGCGCCGGTCGCGATGATGAGCGCATCGCAAGTGTAGGTGTCTTGATCGCCACGCAGTTCAAACGGCCGTTTGCCGAGCGTAACCGTGTGGATGTGATCGTTCAGCATCGTGGTGCCAAAGCGCTCGGCATGGCGTTGCATGCGCAGCATAAGATCAGGTCCCTGCACACCGGCGTCATCGCCAGGCCAGTTGTCGACGTCGGTGGTGGTCGTCATCTGCCCGCCAACTTCGAGTCCGGTCACTAGCGTCGGTTCAAGCGCCGCGCGTGCCGCGTAAACCGCCGCGGTGTAACCCGCGGGTCCAGAGCCTAGGATGAGTAGTTTCGAATGTCGTGCCATGGGGATCGCTGCCTTCGTTTTCCGCTCGAGTGTAGCAAAGTCACGGCGACTTCGAGACGTGTGTTAAAGCGACTTCAACTGCATAATTCAGCTTCACTCACAGCGAGTATCGAGCCTATGTCTATTCCTGCGCGCATGCCGGCGGTGGTGATTACACATCCCGGCGGCCCCGACGTTTTGCAACTCACTGACCAGGACACACCGCACGCCGGCCCGCATGAGGTGTTAGTCAAAGTGATGGCAGCAGGGGTTAATCGGCCGGACTGTCTGCAACGTGCCGGCAATTACGCGGTACCGCCGGATGCAAGTCCGTTACCGGGTCTGGAGATTGCCGGCGAAGTGGTGGCGGTAGGCGCGGAGGCGACGCGTTGGCGTTGCGGTGATCGGATTGTCGCACTCACACACGGCGGCGGTTATGCCGGTTATTGCCGGGTACACGCCACCCATTGTCTCCCGTGGCCGGCGGGCTTATCGGCGCTCGAAGCCGCGTGTTTGCCGGAGACCACGTTCACGGTGCAGTACAACCTCTTCATGCGAGCCGGTCTTAAAGCCGGCGACTGGTGTCTTATTCATGGTGGGAGCAGCGGCATCGGCACCACCGCCATTCAGCTTGCAAAGGCCGCCGGTGCGCGTGTGATTACCACCGTCGGCTCGACCGACAAACAAACCTATTGCCAAGCACTGGGCGCGGATCACGCGCTTAACTATCGCACCGACGACTGGCCAGCCCTGGTCAAATCGTTGACTGCCGGGCATGGCATCGATGTCGTGCTTGATATGGTTGCCGGGCCCTACATCGAAAAAAACTTGAGCGTGCTCGCACCCGACGGGCGTTATTCGTTCATTGCCTTCTTGAAAGGGCCGAAAGCGGAAGTGAATTTTTCGCCGGTGCTGTTAAAACGGCTGACATTAACCGGCTCAACGTTACGCCCACAATCGATTGCGCAGAAAGGCGCGATAGCGGCGGCGGTGGAGGCCAATGTGTGGCCGCTACTGATTGCCGGGCGCTTCAAAGTCCCGATATTCGCGGACTTTCCGCTGGCAGAAGCCGCTGCCGCGCATCAATTGATGGAGTCGAGCGCGCATATGGGGAAAATTGGGCTCGTGGTCACCCATTAGCGATGTCCTAATGAGACCTCGGCCCTTTGCCTAGGTCCATTTATCAGGGACTTGCGGCATAATCCGCCCTCGCTTTCGTGGGCCGGCGAGGACTGCCTCGTCTGCACTTTGCGCTCTCTGATAAGTCAAAGTGGACTTATTTGGAGATTTCTTAATACCTCGGAGGAACTCGCGCGTGCGTTCATCTTTTTTGTTTACCAGCGAATCGGTGTCCGAAGGGCATCCTGACAAGGTCTGCGATCGAATTTCAGACGAAGTGGTCGATGCTTATTTCCGCGCCGCGGCGACGGCTGGCATCGACGCCGCGCAGGTGCGCGTTGCCTGCGAAACGTTGGCCACCACGAATCGCGTGGTGATCGCCGGCGAAACGCGCGGCCCCAACACGGTGACGCCAGATCTGGTGACGCATTTGGCGCGGCTCGCGATCCGCGACATCGGTTACGAACAAGACGGTTTTCATTGGGAACGCGCCAAAATCGAAGTGCTGCTGCACGCGCAATCGGCGGATATCGCGATGGGAGTCGATGCCGGTAGCGACAAAGACGAGGGCGCCGGCGATCAGGGCATCATGTTTGGCTATGCCTGCACCGAAACCGAAGACTTGATGCCGGCGCCGTTGTATTACTCGCATCGCATTTTGCAGTTGCTCGCAACCGCTCGAAAATCCGGCGAAACCAAACTGCTCGGGCCGGATGCCAAAAGCCAAGTCACCGTGCGTTATGAAAACGGTAAGCCAGTCGCGGCCACACAAATCGTGGTCTCGACACAGCATTTGGATGCCAAGATGAGTTCGAACGACGTCCGTTCGATTGTCGAGCCGTACGCGCGCAAAGCGCTGCCGGATGGTTGGATTTCCAAAGACACGGTGTGGCACGTCAACCCAACGGGTGCGTTTGTGATCGGCGGCCCGGACGGCGATTGTGGACTCACGGGACGCAAAATTATTGTCGACACCTACGGTGGGGCGGCGCCCCACGGCGGCGGCGCGTTCTCGGGTAAGGACCCTTCCAAAGTCGATCGCTCAGCGGCCTATGCCGCGCGTTATCTCGCCAAGAATGTGGTCGCGGCCGGGCTCGCCGAACGCTGCACGATCCAGTTGTCGTATGCGATTGGCGTGGCCAAACCGCTGTCGCTGTACGTCGACCTGCACGATACCGGTCAAGTCGATCCGGCCAAGCTCGAAACAGCGCTTGGCAACGTCATGAATCTGACGCCACGCGGCATCCGCACGCATTTGGGATTAAACAAGCCTATCTACGCGCGTACTTCCGCTTACGGACATTTTGGGCGGAAGCCGGATGCCGACGGTGGATTTTCATGGGAGCGCACGGATTTGGTCGACGCGCTCAAAAAGGCGATCGCGTAACGCGATCACAACTCAAGGAATTACGCATGACATTCGAAGCGAATCAAGCCACCCGCGCGGCCCGTAACGGCGGCGCCGGCAAAGGTGGCAAATCGGCCAAAAAAACGGCGTTTAGCGACTATGTCGTCAAAGACATCGGACTTGCCAACTCCGGGCGTATCGAGATTGAACTGGCCGAGCAAGAAATGCCGGGGTTGATGGCAATGCGCCAAGAATACGGCAAGTCAAAGCCGTTAAAAGGCGCGCGCATCACGGGCTCCTTGCATATGACGATTCAAACCGCGGTGCTGATCGAAACGTTGCAGCAGTTAGGCGCCCAAGTGCGTTGGGCGAGCTGCAATATTTTTTCGACCCAGGATCATGCCGCGGCCGCCATCGCCGCCGCCGGCACGCCGGTCTTTGCTTATAAGGGTGAGTCGCTGGAGGAATACTGGGAATACACCGATCGCATTCTCGATTGGGGCGATGATCTCGGTCCCAACATGATTTTGGACGACGGCGGGGATGCTACGCTTTACGTGCATCTTGGTGTGAAAGCCGAGAAGAATGCCAAGGTGCTCAACAGTCCGCAGAATCCGGAAGAAGCAGCACTTTTTGCGCAGCTCAAAAAATCGTTGAAGCGCGATCCCAAACGGTTCAGCCGGATCGCACCGGGTATTTTGGGCGTGACGGAAGAAACGACCACCGGCGTTCACCGACTCTATCAAATGCATGAGCGCGGCGAATTATTGTTTCCCGCGATGAACGTCAACGATTCGGTCACCAAATCTAAGTTCGATAATCTCTACGGCTGCCGCCATTCGCTGGTGGATGCCATCAATCGTGCGACGGACGTCATGCTGTCCGGCAAAGTCGCGGTCGTCGCGGGTTACGGCGATGTTGGCAAAGGTTCTTGCCAATCGCTACGCGGCCAAGGCGCGCGCGTCATCGTCACCGAAATCGATCCGATCTGCGCGTTGCAGGCGGCGATGGAAGGCTACCAAGTCATGACCATGGATGAAGCCTGCAAAATCGGCGACATTTTTATCACGACCACCGGTTGCTGTGATGTCATTACCGAGCGCCACATGAAGCAGATGAAAGATTTGGCGATCGTCTGCAACATCGGGCATTTCGATAGCGAAATCCAAGTCGAGCGTCTGCGCAAATACAAGTGGTTTGAAGTCAAACCGCAGGTGCATCGCGTGGAATTGAGCGCCGGCCGAAGCATTATCTTGCTCGCCGAAGGTCGACTAGTGAACTTGGGCTGCGCCACCGGTCATCCGAGTTTTGTCATGTCCAACAGCTTCACCAACCAAACGCTGGCGCAGGTCGAATTCTTCCGCAATTCGAAGAAGTATGCGGTGGGTGTGTACACGTTACCGAAATTGCTGGATGAAAAGGTCGCGCGGCTGCATCTGGCGAAAATCGGCGTCAAGCTTGAAGTCTTAACTAAAGACCAAGCGGAGTATCTAGGTGTGCCAATGTCTGGGCCGTACAAGTCCTCGCACTATCGCTACTAGAGCTTAAGCGTTCGAGAGTCGCCGTTGTTTTGTTTGATTGATGCTTACGATGATTCTGCCGACGCTGTGCGTGAGCCAAACCTCTCCCCCTGGGAGAGGTCGGCGCGCAAGGAACTATCTCGCGTGCAATTAGCGAATTCCAGTGAACGTTATGGCCTGGTGACAAAGTTGCTGCACTGGGCGATCGCTTTCGCGATCTTCGGCCTAATCGCGCTCGGTTGGTATATGGTCGATCTGACTTACTTCGATCGCTGGTACAACGCGTCGCTCGCCTGGCACAAAACGCTTGGCATGTCGGTGTTGGGCCTTGGCGTGGTGTTTGTTATTTGGAAATTTGTTTCACCGTCGCCGCGTCATCCGCCCTCACTCGGCGCCCTTCAGATGCTCGCCGCGACGCTTGCCCATTACGTGTTGATGACGATGATGGTGCTGATCCCGATCAGCGGATATCTGATTTCAACGTCCGCGGGCAAACCGGTCGAAATTTTCACATGGTTTTCGATCCCGGCGCTGATTGAGGTCGACGACCGATTACGCGACATCGCGATAACCGTTCATTACTGGTGCGCTTATGGCACCGGGGCGCTCGCACTTGGACATGCTGGGGCGGCGTTCAAACATCAGTTCATCGATCGCGATGGAATTCTCGCTCGAATGATTTGGCGCTGATTAAGCGCATTGCGTGAGCTAACGTCCACTGTCATGCCCCTGCATCTCCATAACTCATACAGTCGCCATAAGGAAGCGTTTACACCGGGCGATCCGGCGCGCGTCACGATGTACGCCTGCGGACCGACGGTCTACAACCCACCACATATCGGTAACGCGCGCGCGGCGGTGGTATTTGACACGCTCTATCGCGTGCTCAAGCGCCACTATCCGAATGTCGTCTATGCCCGCAACATCACGGACGTTGACGACAAAATTAATCAAGCGGCGCGTAACGAAGGGGTGTCGATTTCCGTCATTTCCGCACGCTATACCGAGGTTTATCACCGCGACGTCGCGGCGCTCGGCGTGTTGCCGCCCGTGGTTGAGCCGCGCGCCACCGAGCACATCGGCGCGATGATCGAGATGATCCAAAAGTTGATTACGCTCGGTCACGCCTACGAAGCGGAAGGCCATGTGTTATTCCATGTACCGAGTTTTGCGGCATACGGCCGTCTTGCCGGCCGCTCGCAAGATGAGATGATCGCCGGCGCGCGCGTTGAAGTTGCCCCGTTCAAACGCGATCCGGCTGATTTCGTGTTATGGAAACCTTCTCCTCCCGAACTCCCGGGTTGGCCCAGTCCGTGGGGTGTCGGACGTCCGGGCTGGCATATCGAATGCTCCGCGATGAGCGCGCAGCATCTCGGTATCACCATCGATATCCACGGCGGCGGCAACGATCTCAAATTTCCGCATCATGAGAATGAGCTCGCGCAAAGCACGTGTGCGCATGGCGGTGTGTTATTTGCTCGTTACTGGGTCCACAACGGTTTTGTGGAAGTGGATAACGAGAAGATGTCGAAGTCGCTTGGGAATGTGCTGCTGGTACAGAACTTATTAACGCGCTTCCCCGGCGAAGCCCTGCGCCTGGCACTACTGAAAGGTCGATATCGCGAGCCCATTAGTTGGAGTGACGATTTGGTCAATCAGGCCAAGTCCCAACTCGATCGCCTGTATGGCGCGTTACAGCGCCTTGAAGTGGAGAGTGCGGTCGCGCCCACGCCCGCGCCGGAATTTTGCGCGGCGATGGACGATGATTTAAATACGCCGCTCGCGATTGCGCATTTGATGGCGCTTGCCACACAAGCGAACACCGCCGTGGCGCTGGAGGACAAACGACGCTTAAAGGCCGATATTCTGGCCTGCGGCGCCGAACTCGGCGTGCTCCAACAAGCGCCCGAGGTGTGGTTCAGAACCCAACAAACGGGCACCCTCGATGTCGCGCGCATCGAAGTGCTTATCGCCGAGCGAAATGCGGCACGGGCGAGCAAGGACTGGGCACGTGCGGATCGGCTGCGGGCCGACTTAACCGCGTTGGGGATCGCCATCAAAGATGGCCCGCGCGGCACCGAATGGCGGGTCGAATAAGGAATCGTAGATGTCAACCACAGACACGCCCAAACTCGCCGCTGCCGCCGAGCTCGTGGCCGCACAAGAGGAAATCGTCAGCGACTTTGAACTCCTCCAAGACTGGACCGATCGTTATCAATACATCATCGATCTCGGACGCCAGGCGCCGCCGTTTCCGGAAGCGTGGAAAATCGAGCAAAATCGCCTTAAAGGCTGTCAGTCGCAGGTATGGATAGTGACCGAATTGCACGACGGTCGAATGATCATCCACGCCACGAGCGATTCGTCGATAGTGGCTGGACTCATCGCGTTATTGGTTAAGGTTTATTCCGGACGACGGCCGGCGGACATCATTGCAACGCCGCCCGAGTTCATTCGCCGAATCCAACTGGAAGACCATCTGTCGCCGACGCGTAGCAACGGGTTGTCGGCCATGGTTCAGCAAATACGTCAAATGGCGGTCGAGGCCCTAGCCGGGCGTCACCGCTAATCCTGCAGGCGGTCCCAAATCGCCGCAAACTCCTGGTGGCAGTCGCGATAGAGGGTAATCAGCGCAGGGTCAAAATGATCCATTGGATTAATTCGGTCATCCCCTAGGGTAAGGATTTCCGTGGTGCGCGCATGCGTGAAGGCCGGTTTATAGGGGCGTGCCGAACGCAGCGCATCGTAGACATCGGCGACCTGCACAATGCGCGCCGCGAGCGGGATCTGCTCCGCTTTGAGTCCATTGGGGTAGCCGGTGCCATTCCATTTCTCGTGATGACTCAGCGCGATTTCCGCGCCCATTTTCAAGCGGGGAGAGGCCACCAAAATACGGTGTCCGTACACGGTGTGACGATCCATTTCCGCACGTTCACCGGCGTCGAGCCCGCCCTTTTTCTTGAGCACCGCGGAATCGACACTCATCTTACCGACGTCATGGAGCTGTGCGCTGTAGCGAATTTCATCGCACCACGCATCGGGCATCGCCAGCCGCTTGGCGACGAAGTAACTGTATTCATTGACCCGCACAATGTGATTGCCGGTTTCTTCGTCGTGAATTTCGGCCGCCCGTGCGAGCAGCGTAATCGACAGCTGAAACGCATCTTCGGTTTCAGCTTGCAATGCCGCGATCTGAGTTTGCTGGAGGTTGAGTTGGCGGTTGCGTTCACGGAGTTTGACATTCTTCGCTTGGATCTCATCCATCATTGCCGCACGTTCGATCGAGTGACCGATGACACGCGCGAATGGTGCGACTAATTCGACGACTTCTTCGGGAAAGGCTTGGGTTTGACTGCGCGCGTGGGGTTTGCAGTTGATGAGCTGGACAACGCCGATGACATCGTCTTGGTAGTTTTTAAGCGGAAAGCACAGCATCGATTGCGTGCGATACCCTTTATGTTCTCGGCTGGGATCGAACTTATACGGTGCGCGCTTCGGAATGTGATACACATCATCGAGGAGCAAAGATTTCTCGCTATGCGCGACATAGCCGGCAATGGTGCCAGGGCCAATTGGCACGACGAAGTCCCCACGACGCACCTTGATGGCGTCGTTCTGGATGCTGGCCGGCTCCAGCCAATTTTCGCGGCCGCGGCGCTTGACGATAAAAATCGTGCCCGCTTCGGCCTTGGTCATGAGCCGGCTTTTGCGCAGCACTTTGGCGAGAAGTTCGTCTAGCGACTGATTCTTTTGACCTTCAACGAACTCTAGAAACTCGACGATCGGAGAGCTGCGCATAGTCTGATTTTAGGCCTCATGGAAGCGGCTGGTCTCCTTTCAACGATAGCATAATGTGGGTGTTCGGCTAGGCGTCGTGCCAAAGCCTGGAAGCTTCATCGCAATTCTGCCTATCTGCGCGAGCCAACGGGCATCGGCTATACTCCGCGACGATTTGCTTGCCGTTAAAAGTACCGATGCCGTTCCCCGAATTTAAGAACCTCACCCAGCCCGCGTTAGAGCAGGAAGTGCTCGCCTTTTGGGAGCGGGATAATATCTTTGAGCGCTGCCTGGAACATCGCCGTCAGGGGCCAAATTTCACGTTCTATGAAGGACCGCCGACCGCCAACGGGCGACCTGGGATCCATCATGTATTAAGCCGCACGATTAAGGATTTATTCTGCCGTTATAAAACCCTTAAAGGTTTTAGGGTAGAGCGTAAGGCCGGCTGGGATACACATGGTCTGCCCGTCGAAATCGAAGTCGAAAAAGAACTCGGACTCGATGGCCGCGAGCAAGTCGAAACCTTTGGCATCGCGGAGTTCAATCGGGCGTGCCGCGCGAGCGTCAATCGCTACACCGCCGAATGGAACACGCTCACCCGCCAGATGGGGTATTGGGTCGATCTCGAAAAACCGTACGTCACTTACCATACCAGTTATATCGAGTCCGTTTGGTGGCTGATTAAACGCATTCACGAACGCGGACTCCTGTACAAAGGTTACAAGATCGCCTGGTACAGCCCTGGGACCGGTACGGTACTGTCATCGCACGAGGTGAGCTTAGGTTACAAGGAGATCACGGATCCCTCGGCGTACGTGCGGTTTCGCGTGCAGGACGATCCGAGTACCAGCTTACTCGCCTGGACGACCACACCGTGGACGCTTATTTCAAACGTTGCGCTGGCGGTCGGCCCGACCATCGAATACGTCAAAGTGGCGCTGACTAGTGAAAGTGGTGCACGCGAGCAATTGATTTTGGCGGCCGCGCGTCTTGAGTGTCTGCGTGCGGAATACGAAATTCTCGAGAGAATGCCCGGGAGTGCGCTCGCGGGGCTGCGTTATGTGCCGCTCTTTGAAGTGCCTGACACGGACCTTTCATTAAAGCCGTGGCGCGTGGTCACGGCGGATTACGTGGCGGTGGACGATGGTTCGGGCATCGTGCACATCGCTCCCGCGTTTGGCGCCGAGGACTATGACGTTGGGCTGCGCGAAAAATTGCCGCTCGTGAACCCGAT
Organism: uncultured Klebsiella sp.; assembly: GCA_964555355.1. Classification (GTDB taxonomy): domain Bacteria; phylum Pseudomonadota; class Gammaproteobacteria; genus CAIKBL01. The sequence goes on along the minus strand of CAZKRY010000027.1, from coordinate 2,875 downwards.
TGGCCCGGACGGTAAATTTCTTGAAATGGCGCCGCTGGTAGCCGGCCTATGGTTCAAGGACGCAAATCGCGTCATCAATCGTGACCTCACCACGCGTGGCTTGCTCTATCGACAAGATTCGTATTTGCATAACTATCCTCACGACTGGCGCAAGGGCACGCCCTTGATGAGTTATCCGGTCGAGAGTTGGTTCATTCGCACCACGCAGATTAAAGATCGCCTAGTCGCACTCAATCGGACCATCAACTGGCAGCCACCCGCCATTCGGGACGGACGTTTTGGCAATTGGCTCGAAAATAACGTCGATTGGGCGCTGACTCGTCGCCGCTATTGGGGCACGCCGCTGCCGATCTGGGCGTCCGATAAGCCAGGCTCGGAGTACATCGAAGTCATCGGCTCGATCGCCGAATTGCGCGCCAAATGCACCCGCGAATTGCCGCCGCATGACGAACTCGATTTGCATCGCCCGTTTGTCGATGATCTGACGTGGCCCGCGCCGGATGGCGGCACCATGCGGCGCGTCACCGACGTGCTTGATGTGTGGTTCGATTCCGGTGCGATGCCCTTTGCGCAATGGCATTATCCATTCGAGAACCAAGAAACGTTCGAGCGCAATTTCCCGGCGGACTTCATTTGCGAAGGCGTCGACCAGACGCGTGGTTGGTTTTATACGTTGCACGCGATCGCGGCGCTCACGATGGACAGCGTTGCCTTTAAGAACGTGGTGGTCAACGGCCTCATTCTCGATGAAAAAGGCGAGAAGATGTCGAAGTCCAAAGGCAACACGATTGACCCCTTTAAAACCGTCGCCGAACATGGCGCGGATGTGGTGCGTTGGTACTTGATGGCGAACTCGCCACCCTGGGACAACATGAAGTTCTCGATGCGGGGTTTAACTGAAACGCGCAACAAGTTTTTCAGCACGCTAGAGAATTCTTATCGTTTCATGGCGAGCTACGCCAATATCGATCAGGTGGATTTCAGTGAAGCAGAGATCCCAGTTCCGGCGCGCCTCGAGTTAGACCGTTGGATCTTAAGCCGCTTGAATTCGACGATTGCCGAAGCCGATGCAGCTTACGCCGAATACGACGCGACGCGCGCCGCGCGGGCAATTGAAGCATTCGTCGATGAACTCTCCAATTGGTATATCCGCCGTTCGCGCCCGCGTTTCTGGGCCGCTAAGAAAGGCGCCGAGGGACAGAGCTCGGGTGTGACGGATCATGACAAGCTGTGTGCTTATCAAACAACATTTGAGTGTCTGCATGCGGTCGCGCGCATGATGAGTCCACTCGCGCCGTTCTTTGGCGATTGGTTGTATCGCGCATTGCAGGCCGGGCGCTCTGAGATTGCGGTGCCGTCGGTGCATATGGCGGATTTTCCGCCTTGTAAACCAACGTATATCGACGCCGCACTTGAAGAACGAATGGGCGTGGCACGCACGGTGGTTTCATTAGTACTCCTGCTCCGCAACAAGGCGCATATCAATGTGCGCCAGCCTTTGCAGAGAGTATTGGTGGTGGAAGGCGTTAGCGGCGTACAACGCGAAATCGTGCAGACGGTTGCCGCGATCATTCTCGATGAAGTCAACGTTAAACAAATTGAGTTCATCCGCGACGCGGGCGCGGTCGTCAAACGCAGTGCGAAAGCGAATTTCAAAAGCCTGGGCGCCAAACTCGGTAAGCGTATGAAGTCGGTGGCGGCGCGCATCGCGGCTTTTGGCGACACGGAGATTGAATCCTATTTATCGACTGGTTCACTCGCGCTTGAAGTGGAGGGCGACGTCGTCACACTCACGGCAGGCGATGTCGATATCTTGAGTGAGGAGCTGGGCGAGTGGTCAGTGGCGCAAGAGGGGAGGGTGACCGTTGCGCTCGATACCGAAATTACCCCGGCGCTGCGGCAACAGGGATACGCGCGAGAGTTCGTGAACCGGGTGCAGCAGCGGCGTAAGTCGCTCGATCTCGCACTGACCGACCGCATCGAAATCCGTTATGAAGCGCCCGCTGCGGTGGCCCAGGCGATCGAGGCGCATCGCACTTACATCCTGCAGGAAGTACTCGGCGTGGGATTGCATGCAAACACGGCGGCGGTCGAGCAGGGAGAGGCATTTGAGATTGACAATCACCTGATCCACATTGCCTTAACACTAGGCGCGGATCCGCACACACCAACCGCATGAGTTTAACCATGAAGACGCTTCGTAATGCCCGTGGATATATCATTGCCATTTGCTTTATATGCGCCGGAGTCGCGTTAGCGGCTGCCTCGCCAAGCGCCACGGTGAGCGAGGCCGTCGAGCAAATCATTTCGATACTGAAGCAAACAGAACCTCGCGAGATTAAATGGCAGCAAATTGGCGCCATCATCGACGCTAAATTCGATTTCCGCAGCATGTCGCAAAGTGTGCTCGCGACTAACTGGCGAACCGCTAGCAAGGAAGAAAAACGCCAATTCGTCGAATTCTTCTCGCAATACCTGGAAGATGTGTATCGCAACAAGATTGAAGCCTATACGAACCAAAGAATCGAAATGGGCAAAGAAACGCTCAAAGGCGAACGCGCTGTCGTCGAAACTTTTATTGTGACCGATTCAAATCGGATCCCGGTGACTTACAAACTTAAAAATAACGAGGGCGAATGGTTTGCTTATGACGTCGTCATTGAAGGCGTCAGCCTCGTCAATAACTATCGCAATACCTTTGATGCCATCGTCAAAGCGGATGGCATGGATGGCCTTTTAAAAGATTTGGAAGGGCGGATCTCGCGGTATAAAGAAACGCATGGTGGGGCGGCGCCGGCTACGCGGTGAAAACACTAAGACCCTCACCCCAACCCTCTCCCGCGAGCGGGAGAGGGAGACGACGGCGTGCTTATCT
>CAZKRY010000026.1:0-25519 GCA_964555355.1 uncultured Klebsiella sp. | reverse complement strand
CGGATTGTCCGGCAGCCACGGGACTAAGAGGCAAAAGGCAAGCTCTGACACCAGAAGTCAAACACCTGAATTTCTCATCATGCTCGTTGACAGAATGTCGCGTGTGAGATTACATATTGCGCGATGATCAGGACATGGCGCCATAAAGGCCTTCAGGAATTATTCGAGACTGGTTCAAGCGCCAAAGTGCGCCCGGATCAGCACAAACGGTGCCTGAGAATTCTCGACGCACTCAATGAGGCTGAAACGCCTGGCGACATGAATATCCCTGGTTGGAATTTTCACTCGCTGCAGGGAAAGCCCAAGCGCTGGGCGGTAGCAGTGAACGGTCCTTGGCGGATTACGTTCGAGTTTGATTCGGGATACGCCACTAATGTATCGCTTGAGCAATATCATTGAGAGCATGACGTGAAGAAAAAGCTAGACTCAGCAACAGTTCGCTGTCCAACTCATCCGGGTGAAATCCTGCGGGAAGACGTGTTGCCATCGCTGAATATCACCATAACTGACGCGGCAAAGGAATTAGGGATCGCGCGCCAGACGCTACATCGCGTAATGACGGGTGAAATGGCGATAACCCCGGCAATGGCATTGCGCCTGGGGCGGTGGTGCGGGAATGGCCCTGGGCTCTGGTTGCGGATGCAAGTTGCCTATGATTTGTGGCACGCAGAACGCGCGATGGTGGATTCTCTGGCCGAGATCCCCTCCCACGTCGCGGCCTAGATCGGCGGGCGCAAACCGGGGCGAACCGGGACACCCACCAAATACATCAAATAGGTGCGGCAGTGGCGCTGATACCATGGGTGTCTAGAATTTCCTGAGCGTTGATATTCAAACCACGCGTATCGGTCGAGGACTGAGTGCGAAATTGCAAATACAAAATGACATGGGCGCGTGGCTGGATGCGAATTTGAGCCGATTCGATTGGTTACGCCCCACCGCACCGTTGCCACCCATTCGTTATGAAAAGACCATCAACATTAATCCGAATGGATCATGAAATTTCTCCTGCTTGCCGTTCTTACGTTAAGTATCGCAGCGGCTTATGTTTTTCGCGAAGGCAGAACGCCGGACCCGAGAGATATGAGCAATTTGCCGCAAAGAGAGTGGTCTATTGTTGATGGCCTTTACGATGAAATCGAGCGCTGCGATTTAGATAAAGTGAAGTACTGGATAGGCGAGAAGGGTCTTCGCGCGGATTATTACGGTGGAAACGGCACGTTGCTTACACACGCCGTCTATGCCGGTGGTATGAATAACGGAGTGGAGGTGTATTGCAGCGCCGCGATGGTGAAGTACTTGATAGAACAGGGCGCCGATATCAATTACGTTTCCGATATAGGGGGTGACACGCCGTTGACTGCGGCGATTTCAATGCAAGATTGTGAGAGCGCAACCATTCTTTTGCACGCGGGTGCCGACCCTACTATCCCATGCCGACATTTTTGGGATGGCATCCCTTCCTGCGGCGAAAATCTGCACAAGAATGCCATAGAAATCTATCGCGATATATTGAAGCCGCGCATGCAAGAGTATGGGAACGTGAGTGCCGCGGAAAAAATGTGTTGGGCGCTGGTTGAAAAGAAGCTTTATTCATACGAAAAAGAACATGGAAGTTTTTGGAGATTTTGGATTAGGCACTGACTTAAACACGCATAGTCAGGGATATCCACCAAATACATCAAATAGGCATCATCCGGGACACCCACCAAATCGCCCTCCAAATCGCTCATTAACGAATAGGAGTAGTCCGAGACACCCACTAAATCAAATAGGTACGGCAGTGGCGCCAATTCCGTAGGCGTTCAGAATCTCCCGAGGGAACTCCAATTTCCCAGGCATCTTTAAATCCCTCATTGCACAAGCCCGTAGCCGCAGACTAGACTAAGTCATCAAACTAAGTTCATTTAGGGCCGCACAATGAGTGAGATGGTGAATATCCACGAAGCGAAGACGCATTTGTCCCGCCTCGTTGATCGGGCTCATGCGGGTGAGGAAATCATCCTGGCAAAGAGCGGTAAGCCGTACGCAAAACTGGTGCCCTTCGAAGCCTTGGGCGGCCGACGTCCGGGGGGAGCCAAAGGTCGTCTGACCGAGGATTTTTTCGCGGACCTACCCGAAGACGAGCTGCGGGTTTGGGAACGATGACGTTGTTGCTCGATACGCACGTGCTGCTGTGGTGGCTGTTTGACGACCCGCACCTATCTCAGCGCGCGCGGGCCGCGATTACGGAACGATCAAATACCGTGATGATCAGTAGCGCCTCGGCATGGGAAATCTCCACCAAATGGCGGCTCGGTCGACTACGTGAAGCGGCAGACGCGGTGCATCGTCTCCCGGAGCTTCTGCGCCAGTGTGGATTTGAAACGCTGCCGATTTCAGTCGACCATGCGCTCGCTGCAGGCGCTCTAACCATTGCGCACCGCGATCCGTTTGATCGGATGCTGATAGCTCAAGCAACCCTCGAGCGACTTACATTAGTGACTACGGACGCAGCCATTTCGGCTGTGTTCGCTGACGTTCTATGGTGAGCTAACACGTGTCGCAGAGTGCATCGGTTCATCCACTTCCGAGTCGTAGTCCGGGGCACCCATCAAATTAATCTAACTAATGCGCAAGGAATCCGAGCGCCGGAATATAGTTCCAGGTTGGTGTATACAGGGATTGGTCATAGCTCGGCCGACTACGCGCGAATCGACGCGGCCTTACGTCTCGTTTCATCGTTTTTGCGCGCTGGCCTAGAGAGGTCGTTCTTCATGAAAGCCAGGTTGAACTCCGCGAAATTTATCCCGCTTATTATTTTGCGTATTTTCGTTAGCGCATTATCGTAATGCCATCGGTCCGCCATGAAGACTATTATCGCGGCGCGCGCGTGCGCTTGATCGTTCCCAGTCCGATATCGTAAGAGAAGCGCTCCAACGTTCCCTCGAAGGCACGAGCGGCGTGAGTTGCCACGATGTGTTGGCCGATGTGTGTGGTGTGATCGATGGTACTAAGGATCTTTCAACCAATCCAAAGCACTTGAATGGTTTTGGAGAATGATCTGGACGAGCCAGTGCTCACGGAAGCTTGTTTCGATTCAACGGGCGGGTGGAAGGCCGGCGGATTTGGTTCGCAAGGTAGCGCAGCGAAGCCTAAAAATTGGGATCGATCTTGAGGACGACGCATCAGCTATTGAGTCTCTAATGCAACGGGAGGTCGACACGCCGATGTCGCTGGCTGATGCTTGCCTGGTGCGCCTGTCAGAACGGTTCGCAGACGGCCGATTGTTCACCTTGGATAATGATTTCGTCCACTATCGGCGTAACGGTCGTCAAGTCATTCCGCTTTTGCGTCCCGCGTGAAAGGTCAAGCTAGCAGGTGATAGATCGCCGAGCCGGGAGGCGATTTCGAACTCTCGACTGAATCTTCAAGTTGTCAGGTCATACTGATTCAGCTTCTTCACTGATGACGATGTTCCGCAGTCCTAAATCAGAGAATCGAACCATTGCATAATAGGCGCGACGCGGAAGCGTCAAGCGCAATAAGCTGTCCCTTTTGGTTCGCTGAGCGTCTCGACTCTTGGAGACGTTTTCACCTAGGCTGTCACCGAAGATTTAACCCAGCGGATCAACTCCGCACGTTGTAAAGCGCCTGACGTACGTGCAATTTCGCGACCGTTTACAAATAGGATTAATGTCGGAATGCTGCGAATGTTGTAACGCGCGGCGATGGCGGGCGCAGCCTCCGTATCTAGCTTCGCTAATCGCATCCGTGGTTCTAACTCGCTCGCCGCAGCGGCGAAATGTGGCGCCATCATTTTGCAGGGTCCGCACCACGCGGCCCAGAAATCGACCAGCAGCGGGACGGTGTTGGCGCCGAGTGCGGTATCGAAGTTGGTGGCCGTCAATTCACCGGGTTTTCCCGTAAAGAGAGGCTGTTTGCACTTGCCACAGTTGGGTTTGTCCGCCAAGCGTGCGTGCGGCACCCGGTTAGTCGTGCCGCAGGCAAAACAAGAGATATGCGCAAAATCAGTCATGGCTTGGCTCATCCGCAAATACTTGTACTAAGTCAGATGAGGTCGCTGAAGCGGCTTATCAAGTGAACCGAATGGTTTTTAGCCCGCGAGCGCCAATAACTCCCGATACGCGGGTTCCCATCCCGCGCTTTCGACCGGTAGACAGTTAGAGAGCAAGAGTTCATCGAGCAAGCCGTCGTACGCCCTAATTCTTGCGCGACATTCTTCCGGCGTACCCGCGATGCATAGCGTATCGACGACTTGATCCGGGATGGCGTCGATTGCGGCCTCTGTTTCTCCTGCCGGCATCAGCCGGCAGAGCGTATTGACCACGTTCGCGAAGCCCTGTTCGCGCATGGTGTATTCGTAGTAGGGATGCGGTAGCGGGGCATACAGCGCGCAAATGGCTTGGCGTGCCGCCCGGCGCGCTTGCTCTCGGTCGGCCGCGACAGCCGTGAACATGACCGCACGCCACGCAAGTTCGCGCGGATTGCGGCCCGCATCCGACGCCAATCGCGTCACCATTGGGCGTAAGTTTGCGCGCAGATATTCCGGGGAAAGTGTTGCGCCACCGGCGATGCCATCCGCCACTTGGGCGGCGACTTTCATCATCGCTGGAAACACCGCGGCAAGGTGAACCGAGAATGGTTGGCTTGCTACTCGTGGCGTCCAGCGCATGCGGTGAATCGCGCCATTGAACACCAGCTCGCGGTGGGCCGGCGCGTGGGCGATCGCGCGCAAAACGCCAACGTACTCGCGCATCTTGGTGAGCACGCGCGCATGCGCAATGCCTTGCCAAACCTCATTGATAATTTTGTTGCCGCCGCCCACCCCGAGTATTAGGCGTCCGTTCGAATATTCATTGAAATCGACGGCAGTCATGCCCGCAAGGAGGGGGCTGCGCGCGTATGCATTGATGACGTAAGGCCCAAGATTTACGCGCGTGGTCGCGGCGGCTAACGCAGTTAGCGCTACCCACGCACTGCGGTAGGCTTCCACCATGTATAGCGAATCAAACCCAGCACGTTCAGCCGCCATTCCAATCTGCACGGTGTCGCGTAGCGAGTGCGTACCCGTAAATAAAATCCCGAGCTTCATGTTGAATCTCCGGTAGTTACCGCGAGCGCGGCTTGCAAAATTTCATGCGTAAACCAGGCGCGAAGGTAAAAGCCGCGCGGCAACGTGGCATGCACAATCCCTTCGTCATTCGTGGCCCAAGTTGTTACTTTCCCGTGCGCCGCTTTGGGTCTTAGCTGCAACGCGTGGCCGAGTCGCGCACTCAGGAATTCGCGTTGCCCGAGCACCAACAGTTCGGTCAATTCTTCCCAGTCTTGGCGCAACATCTGTTCTTGTTGCGCGGTTGGTTGCCACAGTACCGCCCACCCGATCCGGCGCAGCAAAAAGGGCGTTTGCCCCACCCCTTCTATCGGGATCCATAACACTTGCGACAGTTTGTGCTTGACGAGCGAATCTTCCCAGCGCTCGCCAGCAGGCACTCGCGCGCTCGCTACGCACACGTAGGTCGATTCGAGCGGCTTGCCGGAAGCACTAACCGGGATGGTTTTGAGCTCGATACCCAGCGCCGTGAAGTCCGGCATTGGGCGGGAGCCGGCATCCGCACCCAACGCGCGCTCGAGCAAGTCTCCCATAAAGCCTTTTGCGCGCCGGGGCGAGGGCGGCGGCGCAAGCCCAACTGTCGCCGCCAGTTCGCCGAAAGTCCCCCCGGCCAGCGCTCTGGCACGGGCCAGCAATTCACGGGCGGACTGTGGCGGCGCAACCGTCACGCGTCCAGTGCGCTCGCTATCATCTGCTTCAACTGCTCGCGCGTCGTCGCGTCGTCGACCGGGCGGTCGTTGAGATCGGTGATATAAAAGTAATCCTCGGCGCGCTCACCGATGGTAGTAATACGCGCATCGTGTAAGCGTACGCCACATGCCTGCATCGCGCGGCCAACGACCGAGAGAAATCCGGGGCGGTCGGTTGCAATGACTTCCATGACCGTGCGTTGATGCGCAGAATCCGGGGCAAATTGCACCGATGCCGGCACTTGAAAGTGCTTCAGGCGACGCTGACTGGCGGGTGCGGTACGCGTGGAGGGGATCTCCCCCGCGCGTAGCGCCGAGCGTAGTCGAGTTTGGATTTCTTGAATACGCATCGGATCATCCACCGGCGCACGTGTCTCGGCATCCAGCACGTGGTAGGTATCGAGTGTGTAATTCGCGTCCGATGTGATAATCCGCGCATCCTGCACGTCAAGCCGCAGTCGATCGAGCGTTGCGGTCGAGATTGCGAATAGAAAATCGACATCCGCCGCGTAGATAAAAATCGAGGTGCTGCCTCGCCCTTCGAAATTGCGCACCGCGACCACCGGCAAATCGTCCTCGTCGGCATCTAAAATTGCTTCAGTGTGCCAGGCAATCTCGGCGGGCCGATGCCGGATAAAGTAGTCATCGCTCAACGTACTCCACAACAGCGATATCGCATGCTCTGGTAACGCGGCGGTATCCAAGTGGCCGCGTGCTTCGTTCTGCGTTTCCAGAATACGTTGCGCTTTGTCGGTGGGTGTTTCGGCGCCTGCGCGCATGCGGCGGAGTGTCACCAGATAAAGCTCAAAGAGCAGCGATTTTTTCCAGTCAGTCCAAAGGTTGGGGTTGGTTCCGCGGATATCCGCGATGGTCAGCAAGAATAAGTAGTCGAGTCGAATTTGGTCCCCAACTTTGGCGGCAAACGCGGCGATGACTTCCGGATCGTAGATGTCTTGGCGCTGCGCCACGTTAGACATCAATAAATGATTGCGCACCAACCACGTGACGACATTGCTGTCGTACGGACTCAAGCCATGATTGTGGCAGAACTCTGCGGCTTCGTCGGCGCCGGTTTCAGAATGGTCTTTGCCTTGCCCTTTGCCGACATCGTGAAACAAGCCCGCCAAATACAACAATTCGAGCTTCGGGATACGTTCGATCACCTGGCGTACCAACGGCGGCTGGTCTTCGTTGGTAATGGGGTAAGAAAAGCGGCGCATCTGTAGCACCACGAACAACAGATGCTCGTCCACGGTGTAAACATGAAAAAGATCGAACTGCATTAGCCCTTCGACCTGCGCGAAGGCCGGTAAATATGCCGGGAGTACCCCATAACGATGCATACGCTGCAATTCGTGGCCGATGCGGCGCGGTTCACGAATGATTTCCATGAACAAGCTGCGCGCGCGAATGTCATGTCGAAACTTGTCATCGATCAAATAAAGATGCGCGCGCAGCAGCCGAATAGTGCTCGCCCGCACGCCTTTGATCGATGGATTCTTTTGCATCAACAAAAAAAGTTCGAGCATTGCCGGCGGTGTGCGCACGAATACGTTGGGATTGACCGCTTCGATGTAGTTGCCGCGAACTTGGAAACGCCTACTTAATGGCGCGGCGCGCATTTCGCGATCTTTGTGCAGGATGGCTTCTTGAAAAAGGCCGAGCAAGATTTCGTTGAGGCGGCTTAATTCCCGCACCGTGCGATAGAAATCCTTCATGAATTGCTCGACCGCGCGATTATGCGCAGCGTCGGAATAGCCGAATAATTCGGCGACTTTCTTTTGATGATCGAACAGCAAACGGTCTTCGCGGCGTCCGGCTAGAAAATGCAGCGCGCAGCGAATGCGCCATAACCGGCTCTGGCCACGGCGTAGCGCCGTCAATTCTTCCTCGCTTAAATAGTCGTGTTCGATAAGCCCGGCTAGCCCGCGCGAACCGAAATGCCGATTTGCGACCCACGCGATGACTTGAATGTCGCGTAATCCGCCGGGGCTTTCCTTGATATTGGGTTCGAGCTGTTGAAACGCGTCATTGAAACGCTCGTGCCGGCGCTCTTGTTCGGCGGCTTTGGCGGTGAAAAATTCTTCGCTATTCCACATTTCGGTTTGGCCGAGTGCGGTCTGCATCGCTTCATACGTATCACGCGGACCGCATAGGATCCGCGCTTCGAGCAGATTGGTCATCACGGTAATGTCGCCGCGCGCGGCGTCGGCGGTCTCCGCCACGGTGCGGACACTGATCCCGACTTCGAGTCCCAAATCCCACAAATACCTAACAAAACCCTCGATTTCTTGGCGCTCGACATCGGTCGCGCGATCCGTGGTCAAGACCGCGATATCGACATCCGAATAGGGGTGTAACTCGCCGCGGCCATAGCCACCGACCGCGAGTACGGTGTGATCGGAATTGGCCAGTTCAAACAAGTTCCACACCGCGCGAACCACGGAATCGACCGCACGCGCCCGGGCATGCACGACTTGTTCGGCCGACATGCCGGCGAAGAAAGCGCTTTTTAGCGAGTTCTGAAATCGCTGCAGGACGGGTTTTACCTGAGCGATTGGCGGCAATTCCCCCGCCGGATGTTGTAACGCGTCACGCAGCGCGCGTTCGTCCAATAGCACCTCTTCGTGCGGCGATAACGCGATTTTCGCGATTCCGTCAGATTTGCCGGAAGTGTTCATCGGCACGCATCGTCAGCACTTCAAAACCGTTCTCGGTGACCAGTACCGTGTGCTCCCATTGAGCCGATAAACTGTGGTCCTTGGTGACCACGGTCCACCCGTCCGGTAACAAGCGCACGTGACGCTTACCGGCGTTAATCATCGGCTCAATCGTAAATGTCATGCCGGGTTCCAACATATAGCCTGTGCCGGGCTGACCGTAGTGTAGGACCTGCGGCTCCTCGTGAAATTCGCGCCCGATCCCGTGCCCGCAGTATTCACGCACCACGGAATAATTACGCGCTTCGGCGTACTGCTGAATGGCGGCCCCGATATCGCCAAGCCGCACTCCGGGCCGAACCATCTCTACGGCGAGCTTCAAACAATCGTAGGATGTTTCGACCAGGCGCTGTGCCTTGATAGCCGGCGCGCCGACGCAAAACATTTGGCTGGTATCGCCGTGATAACCGTTTTTGATGACCGTGATATCGACGTTAACGACATCGCCTTCTTTGAGCCGCTTGTCCCCCGGAATCCCATGGCACACCACGTGATTGACCGATGTACAAATGGACTTGGGAAACCCGTGGTAGTTCAGAGGAGCGGGGATCGCGTGCTGTTCGTTAACGATGTAGGTATGACACAAGCGATCAAGTTCATCGGTGGTGATGCCGGGTTGGATGTGCGGCGCGATCATCTCCAGCACCTCCGCCGCGAGCTTTCCGGCTACCCGCATGTGGACGATCTCGGCGGGCGATTTGAGGTTGACTGGCATAGGGAAAATTCACCCAACTCGTTGTTGCATCGAACGTTGTATGTTATAAAGCGCCCGCTCTTCGAGCAATCAAACTTAAATCCGCACATGTGTCGCAACCGAGTTCCTGGGTGTCCGCTCGTATGAGTGGATGGGAGCCGGGGCACATGGAGGCACAACCCATCATAGGAGTTTTACATGGCTGACGTGAGCATGCGCCAGATGCTTGAGGCTGGCGTGCACTTCGGGCACCAGACGCGATTCTGGCACCCCAAAATGGCGCCGTATATCTTCGGCGAACGCAACAAAATCCACATTATCAATCTGGAAAGGACCGTCCCGCTGTTCAATGACGGGATGGGCTATCTCGGCCGCGTCGCCGCCAAACGCGGCAAGGTGCTGTTTGTCGGCACCAAGCGCGCCGCGCAAGAACCCATCGCTCGGGAAGCCGCGCGCTGCGGCATGCCCTATGTTAATCGTCGTTGGTTAGGCGGCATGCTGACCAACTTCAAAACCGTTAAGCAGTCGATCAAACGGCTCAAAGAACTCGAAGAGCGTATCAATAACGGATCGCTTGAACGCATCTCCAAGCGCGAAGCGCTACAAGTGCGCCGTGAATACGAGAAACTCAATCAAGGATTAGCCGGCATCAAGGATATGGAGCGGCTACCCGATGCGCTATTCGTGATCGATGTCGGATTTGAAAAAATCGCGGTCGCGGAAGCAAACAAACTTAAGATCCCGGTAGTGGCGGTGGTCGATACCAATTGCAAGCCGGATCCGGTCGAGTATGTCATTCCGGGTAATGACGACGCGATTAGCGCGATCAACCTCTACGCCAAAGCGGCGGCCGACGCCGTGTTGGATGCGCGTATGACGCTGACCACCGCGGCGAGTGGCGCGCAAGATGACTTTGTCGAACTCGATGAAAATGGCAACCCGCTGATGCGGACCGAGGGTCCGGGTGAGCGTGGCGGTGAAGACGATGCGGCACGAAAAGCCAAAAAACGCGTCGTCCCGGCGCCGGCCAAGCGCAGAACCGGTCGCGCGCGCCCTGAAACAGCCCGCGCGGACGAGAGTGCCGACGAGTAGAAGGTAAAACTTATGCAAATCAGTGCATCCGCGGTGAAAGAACTCCGCGAACGATCCGGCGCCGGCATGATGGAGTGTAAAAATGCGCTAGTCGCGACCAATGGCGACTTGGAAGCGGCACTCGAACATCTGCGTAAATCAGGGGCCGCGAAAGCGGCTAAAAAGGCGGGGCGCATCGCGGCCGAAGGTGCGGTCATGGTGGCCGAGCGTGACGGGCGCGCAGTCGTGGTGGAAATCAACAGCGAGACCGATTTCGCGGCGAATGACGATAATTTCACGCAATTCGCCTCTGCGGTCGCCGATACCATCGCCGCGAAGCAGCCAGCCGATCTCACCGCGCTCGCCGAGCTCCCGCTGGGCGGCGGTAGCGAACAGGTAGAGGCAGCGCGCCAACAGCTCGTCTTGAAAATTGGCGAAAACATCTCAGTACGGCGCTTCGACGTCAAAAGCGCCGGTAGCGGTGTGCTGGGGGCTTATCGTCACGGCAAACGCATCGGCGTGTTGGTGCACTTGGACAGCGGTAGCGCGGAACTTGCTAAAGACGTTGCGATGCATATCGCAGCCAGCAATCCAACTTGTATCGCCGAACAAGATGTCCCACCCGAGCTACTCGCCAAAGAAAAAGAAATACGGCTGGCGCAGGCCGCCAATAGCGGCAAGCCCGCGGATATTGTCGAGAAAATGGTGACCGGCCAATTGCGCAAGTTTGTCGCCGAGATCACGTTACTCGGGCAGGCGTTCGTCAAGGATCCCGATCAGAGCGTCGGTAAACTGCTTGGCAAAACCAAGGTCTTAAGTTTTGTCCGCTATGAAGTGGGCGAGGGCATCGAGAAAAAATCGGTGGATTTCGCCGAAGAAGTCAAAGCGCAGGCGCGTGCGGCGGACTAATTCGCCGTGAGTACGACCGCCATCGTGCCACGCTTTCGTCGGGTGCTCATTAAGCTGAGCGGCGAGGCGCTGATGGGTGAACAGGATTATGGGGTTGATCCGGTGGTCCTGACTCGGATCGCGGACGAAGTACACGAGCTAGTGGAAGCCAAGGTGCAAGTCGCCATCGTGATCGGTGGCGGCAATATCTTTCGCGGCGCCGGGCTCGCCGCCAAAGGCATGGATCGTGTCTCCGCCGATCAGATGGGCATGTTGGCGACGGTGATTAATGCCATCGCCATTCAAGACGCGCTGGAACGAACCGGGCTCTACGCCCGAGTCATGTCGGCGATCAAAATCAACGAAGTCTGTGAAGACTACATCCGCCGCCGCGCGGTTCGGCACTTGGAAAAGTCGCGTGTCGTGGTGCTTGCCGCGGGCACGGGGAACCCATTTTTCACGACCGATTCCGCCGCCAGCCTACGCGCCATTGAAATCAATGCTGATTTAATGATCAAGGCGACCAAAGTCGACGGCATCTATTCGGCGGATCCCACCCGTGTGCCGGACGCCAAGCGCTACGATACGCTTACCTACGACGAAGTCCTGGACCGCAAACTCGGCGTGATGGATGCCACCGCCGTGGTACTCTGCCGCGACAACGATATGCCGCTCCGGGTCGTCGATATGACCAAACCACGCTCGTTTCTGCGCGCCGCGCTAGGCGAGAATGTGGGGACGCTGGTAACTGCGGGGGACTGAAATGTTGCATGACATTTTGAAAGACACCCAGGCTCGAATGGGCAAAAGTGTCGAGAATTTCAAACTTGAAATGGCGAAGATCCGCACCGGTCGCGCGCATCCCAGCCTGCTCGATCATATCCATGTCGATTACTACGGAACTTCCACCCCGCTTGGCCGCGCCGCCAATGTAGCGATTGAAGACGCGCGCACGCTTACGGTAACCGCATGGGATAAAGGAATGGTGCAGCTAATCGAACGCGCCATTTTGGAATCCGATTTGGGCTTGAATCCGGCCACCGCCGGGACCGTCATTCGCATTCCCATCCCGCCGTTGACTCAGGAAAGGCGGCGCGAACTCACGAAAGTCGTACGGGCGGAAGCCGAGCACGCAAAAGTCGCCGTCCGCAATATTCGTCGCGATGCGATTGCGGACTTCAAAGAGTTGCTCAAAGAAAAAGAGATTTCGGAGGACGAAGATCGCAAAGGACACGAGGAAGTCCAAAAACTTACCGATGCGCACATCAAAAAGATTGATGAGTTGGTAGGCGTCAAAGAACAAGAGATCATGGCGGTTTGACGCCGTGACCGGGGCCGGCCCACCGTTGCGCGATCTGCCTCGCCATGTCGCCATCATCATGGATGGAAACGGCCGGTGGGCGAAACAGCGGCAACTCCCGCGGATCGCGGGTCATCGCGCCGGCGTGGAAAATGTTCGTACGTTGGTTAGCTGCTGTGCCGAACTCGGCGTTGAAGTGCTGACGCTGTTTGCGTTTAGTAGTGAGAATTGGCGCCGACCGCCGCTCGAAGTGCGGTTGTTGATGGATCTGTTTATCCATGCGCTGGAACAAGAAGTCCAACGGTTACATGAGAACGGCGTACGGTTTCAGATTATCGGTGAGCGCACGCCATTTCCGGCCAAGCTGCAAGAGCGGATCGCGCAAGCCGAAGAACTTACTCGTCACAATCGTAATCTCACGTTGGTGATTGCCGCCAACTACGGCGGGCAATGGGATATCGCGCAGGCCGCGCGGTATTTCGCGCGCGAAGTCGCGGCGCAGCGCCTAAACCCCACTGACATCACCGCGGAGCTTTTTGCATCGCGCCTTGCGCTTCACGATTTCCCACCGCCGGATTTGTTCATCCGTTCCGGCGGCGAGCAGCGCATCAGTAACTTCTTGCTCTGGCAGCTTGCCTACACTGAAATGTATTTCACCGAAACCCTGTGGCCCGATTTCGGGCGTCCGGAGTTCGAGCGAGCCCTCGCGAGCTATGCCGCCCGACAGCGCAGATTCGGCATGACCGGCGAACAAATTGAAGAAGCGCGCGTGGACCTTGCCACGCCGATCGACTGAGGCCGCGGCGGTGAGCGTCCCGACGCCAACAGCCGTTGCCGCCGCGCTTCCCGCCCGGATACTCACCGCGAGTCTATTAATTCCGATACTGCTTGGGACGATTTGGCTTGGCTCGCCAATCCTGGTCGCCGTGCTATTTGTGCTCGTGCTCGGTTTGGCGGCGTTCGAATGGGGCGCGTTGGCCGGGTTAACGCGCGCGCAACGCTGGCTATATGCGGGCGTCCTAGTCGCCACCGCAAGCGCCGCTGCGGCGATGTTATCGCCGACTACGATCCGCGCCGTGCTTGACTGCGCGGCGGTGTTTTGGCTGGGCGCGGTATTCCTCGTCGGTTGGGTGCAAAGTGGACGCACGTTGCCCACCAACGCGAATTGGCTCGTCAGTGTCGTGGGAGCCCTGGTACTCGTCGCCGTTTACCTCGCGTTATTGCAGTTACTGGCGCACAGTCGCACGCTTCTCACCGTGCTTTTCCTATTGATTTGGTGCGCGGATTCGGCCGCGTTCTTCGCGGGCCGCGCGTGGGGTAAAACTAAGCTTGCGCACCGCGTCAGTCCCGGCAAGACGTGGGTCGGTGTCGGCGCCGCGTTAGTGAGCGGGCTCGCCGTTGGCGCGGTGCTCGTGGTGCTCGAGGACTTGCCGCCGTTGCCCGTGCTGGGTATCGCGTTGCTGACGGTGAGCGCCTCGATCGTCGGTGACTTGCTCGAGAGTTTGTTGAAGCGTCGCGAAGGCCTGAAGGACAGTGGCACGCTACTGCCCGGGCACGGCGGCGTGCTAGACCGTATCGATAGTTTGCTCGCCGGTGCGCCGGTGTTTGCCCTTACCATAGGATTAGTGACGCCATCATCATGATAGGGATCTCCATTCTCGGTTCCACCGGAACCATCGGGGTCAACACGCTGGACGTCATCGCGCGTGAACCCACGCGTTTCAAAGTCGTGGCGTTGACCGCCCACCGTAATGTCGATGCGCTATATGACCAATGTGTACGCTGGCACCCGCAGGTCGCCGTGATGGTCGATGCGGATGCCGCGCGGCAATTGCACCATCGGATTAGAAGCGCGGGGCTTAACACGGAGATATTGAGCGGCGAAGAAGGCCTAACCATCGCCGCAACGCTCGCCGACATCAATTATGTGATGGCCGGAATCGTCGGGGCGGCCGGACTGTTGCCCAATCTCGCGGCGGCTCGCGCCGGCAAACGTGTCATGCTCGCCAACAAGGAATCTTTGGTCATGTCGGGTCAGCTATTCATGGACGCGGTGGCGGCCAATGGCGCGGAATTATTGCCGATCGACAGCGAGCATAATGCGGTGTTTCAGTGTATGCCGCCGACCTTTGCCAAGGGATTACCCGCGGTCGGCGTCAATCGCATTTTATTGACGGCTTCGGGCGGGCCGTTTCGGACGCGCGAACTTCATGAACTTGAAGCAGTCACACCTGATCAAGCGTGCGCTCATCCCAAGTGGGTCATGGGGCGTAAAATTTCGGTCGATTCCGCGACGATGATGAACAAAGGGCTTGAGATCATCGAAGCATGCTGGCTATTCAAGACCACGCAAGACCATGTCGATGTAGTGGTACACCCGCAAAGCGTCATTCACTCGATGGTTGAATATGTCGATGGTTCAGTATTGGCGCAGTTGGGCAACCCCGACATGCGCACCCCGATCGCCTACGCGCTGGCGTGGCCGGAGCGGATGGCCTCGGGCGTACAGCGTCTAAACCTATTCGATATTCGCAAATTGGATTTCGAAGAACCTGACGAGCGGCGATTCCCGAGTTTGCGCCTCGCACGCGAAGCGTATGCCGCGGGTGGTACGGCCGCCGCAATCTTAAATGCGGCCAACGAAGTCGCGGTTGCCGCATTTCTCGATGAGCGGATTCGTTTTCCACGCATCGCGGCGGTGGTTGAGGAGACCCTGAACGCGCTGACGCCCAACGCCGCGCATGAACTCGCGACGATCCTCGATGATGACCAACGCGCGCGCCGGTACGCGCTACAAATGGTCGCCCGGTTAGCCGCATGATCGCGCTCGTGCAAACCCTCATCGCTTTCATCGTTGCGCTTGGGGTCTTGGTAACGTTTCATGAATTTGGACATTACTGGGTCGCGCGGCGGGTCGGCGTCAAGATACTGCGTTTTTCGGTGGGTTTTGGCCGGCCGCTATGGCGGCGCTTGTATGGTGCAGACCGCACGGAGTTTGTGCTCGCCGCGATCCCGCTCGGCGGTTACGTCAAAATGCTCGACGAACGCGAGGGCGAGGTGGCTCCGCATGAAGTTGCGCGCGCCTTCAATCGGCAATCCGTCGGTGCGCGGGCCGCGATCGTAAGCGCCGGTCCGCTCGCGAATTTCTTATTAGCGGTGGTTGTTTATTGGTTGAGCTATATGGCGG
This sequence comes from uncultured Klebsiella sp., assembly GCA_964555355.1. GTDB lineage: Bacteria > Pseudomonadota > Gammaproteobacteria > CAIKBL01. The sequence goes on along the minus strand of CAZKRY010000026.1, from coordinate 9,857 downwards.
GCGTCACCGGCCCGGTGCCGTTTATCGGCGCGGTAAAATCAGGCGGGCTCGCCGCCGAACAAGGCTTACGGGTCGGCGATAAAATTGTCGCGGTCAATGGCGACGCCACGGCCATTTGGGACAATGTGTTGAATCATGCGATCGACGCCGTGCTGGACGGTCGCGCGCTGACGCTTGAGGTGGTGGGAGAAGATTTTGCACGCCGCCAAGTGGTGCTCGATTTCAAGCGTTTTTCCATCGACGATATCTCGCGCGGAGACTTTTTTGATAAAGCCGGCTTCGCGCCGTTGCGAATGGAGCTTCCCGCGATCGTCGGTAAGTTGGTGCCGGGCGATCCGGCGGAGCGGGCAGGATTTCGAGTAGGCGATCACATCGTCAGCGCGGATGGCGCGCCGGTCGCCGACTGGCTCGAGTGGGTGGCCACGGTGCGCGACAAGCCTGGCCGCTCACTCCAGGTGGACGTCATGCGCAACGGTCAACTTAAAACCTTAACCGTGACTCCCAAGAGCATCAACGAAGACGGTCGCTTGATTGGACGTATCGGTGCGGAAGTCAGACCGCCCCCCGCGAGCGCGGCGCCACCTACCGCGATCGAGCGCTACTCGCCGTTGGCCGCACTGGAACGCGCGATCGCGCGGACACATGAAGTGACGCTGACGACCTTGAAGTTCATGCGGCAGATGATTATGGGGCGCGCCTCGGTGGACAACCTAAGCGGGCCCCTCAGCATCGCGCAGTACGCCGGCGAGTCGGCCAAACTCGGATGGTCGCGCTTCATGGAGTTCTTAGGTTTGGTCAGTGTGAGCCTTGCGGTGCTAAACCTCTTGCCTATTCCCCTGTTGGATGGCGGACACCTGGCGTATTACCTGATAGAATCCGTCATGCGCCGACCGGTACCGGAGGCAGTGCAGGCTTACAGTCAACAAGTTGGACTGTTCCTGCTACTGGGGCTAATGGGATTGGCGATTTATAACGATCTCATGCGCATTTTTTAACGCTGTAGCCAAAGCATAAAAATCATTCATGGTGATGTTGAAAGCCCTTAAGTGGGTTGCGCCGATAATCTTGGCGCTGGCAGTACAGGCGGCGGCCGCGGATGAATTCATCGTCGATGACATTCAAGTCGAAGGGCTGTCGAGAATCTCACCCGGTACGGTATTCAACTACCTTCCCATTACCGTCGGCGATAAAGTCGACGAAAAACGCTCGCAAGAAGCTGTGCGCGCGCTGTTCAAAACCGGTTTCTTCAAGGACGTGCGGTTAGAGCGCGATGGCGATGTGCTGGTCGTGCATGTCATCGAACGCGAATCAATCGCGGATATCACCTTCGAAGGCAATAAGGCGATCAAGACCGAGGATTTGGAGAAGGGTCTGGGCGAAGCCGGTTTCGCCAAGGGCGAAGTCTATAACGAATCCAAAATGGACAAGGTCGTCCAAGAGTTGCGTCGACAGTATTACTCGAACGGCAAGTACGGCGTCCGCATCGAGCCGACCATCACCCCACTCGACGACAATTCGGTCACCATCCATTTCAAAATCACGGAAGGCGAGGCGGCGCTGATCAAGCAGATCAACATCGTCGGTAACGAAGCCTTTTCGGATGAAGAAATTTTAAGCCAGTTCAAACTCACCACGCCCACTTGGACGAGCTGGTTCACCAAAGACGACCAGTACTCAAAACCCAAGCTTTCGGGTGATTTAGAAACCCTGCGTTCGCTCTATCAAGACAATGGATATGTGGATTTTCGGGTCGATTCGACGCAAGTTTCGATTACGCCGGATAAAGCCGACGTCTACGTCACGGTTAACATTACGGAAGGTGACAAATTCACCGTTTCAGACGTCAAGCTTGCCGGTAAGCTGATCGTCAAAGAGGAAGATCTTTTCGAACGGATCGAAACCCGCAGTGGCTTGGTGTTTTCGCGTAAGGCGGTTACCCAGACCACAAAAAACATTACCGATCGGCTTGGTGACGAGGGCTATGCGTTTGCTAACGTGAACGCGATCCCCAAGCTCAACGAGAAAGACCGCACGGTTTCGCTAACGTACTTCGTTGACCCCGGTCAACGGACTTATGTTCGACGCATCAACTTTACCGGCAACGCGAAAACACGCGACGAAGTTCTGCGCCGCGAAATGCGTCAGTTGGAAGGCGGCTGGATTTCCACCAAATGGGTGGAGCGTTCCAAAGTCCGGTTGCAACGCTTGGGCTACTTCGAGGAAGTCAACGTCGAAACCCCGGCAGTCCCTGGGTCAACCGACCAAGTAGACGTTAACTTTGCGGTCAAAGAGCGGCCGTCCGGAAACTTGATGTTGGGTCTCGGCTTTTCGCAGTCGCAGGGCATCATCTTCAATACCAACGTGACCCAAGACAACTTCCTTGGCAGCGGTAAGAGCGTGAACTTCGCGTTTAATAACAGCGATATCAACCGCACCTTTCGCTTAGGGTATCTCAATCCTTATTGGACAATTGACGGGGTTAGCCGCGGTTTCACGGTCGGTTACCAAGAAACCGACGCTGGAGACGGCAACATCACGCGGTTTAATTCGCGTGTGGTATCAGGGGGCGCTCAATTCGGCGTACCCATTTCAGAATTCAACTTCGTGTCGCTTGGCGCGAGTTACGAAGCCACCAAAATCGATGTCAGCCCGTTCTTCTTGGCACCGGAAGTACTGCTCTTCACATTGATCGAAGGCAAGCGCTTCGACATCGTGCGCTTCAATGCCGGCTATGCGTTCGATACCAGAAATTCAACGATCTTCCCGACCGAAGGCATGCTGCAATCGATCCGAGCCGAAATCGCCGCCCCGGTTGCGGATTTGGAGTTTTACAAGATCGAGTATGACTCACGGTACTTTTTCCCGCTGGGCAAAGACTATGTGTTGTTGTTGAAAGGCAAGGTTGGCTACGGCGACTCGTACGGCGATACCTTCCAGTTGCCGTTCTTCGAGAATTTCTACGGCGGTGGCCCGCGCACGGTGCGTGGTTACGAAGAAAACTCATTAGGCCCACAGGACATATTCGGCGACTCGCTGGGCGGCGACTTTTTATTGGTGGGAAATGCTGAAATTATTCTGCCGGTACCGTTTTTGCGGGACTTTAAGTCGGTGCGCATAACGGCGTTCTACGATGTCGGTAACGTCTTTAGCCCGGACCAAGAATTCGATGCCGGTGACCTACGTATGTCGACCGGTCTATCCGGTATCTGGCTCTCGCCGTTTGGCATGCTTTCGATTAGTATCGCGCAGCCGTTTAACGATCAGGCGGGAGACGACATTCAGAAGTTCCAATTCACCTTTGGAACGAATTTCTAGCAGTTCGCGCTCCGCGCGCTCCCGCCGACCGTCAAGACAATCTGAAGTGGAGAAATAATCTTGAAGACGTTGAAGATGAATAGAGTCATTGTGGCAGGTGCCTTGCTGCTATCCAGCGCGATGGCGTGTGCGGAGTACAAAGTTGGAGTGGTACAAGCAGTTCGGGTGTTGGAGTCAGCACCACAGGCCGAAGTTGCGAAGAAGAAGCTCGAAACCGAATTCGCGGGGCGGGATAAACAGTTATTGAACGATCAGAAAGCCCTAAAAGCGCTGGAAGATCGCCTCGGCAAGGATGCCGCGATTATGAGCGAAACCGAGCGCACACGCTTGGAGCGCGACATTGTTGCCAAGCGCCGTGATATTAAACGAGACTCGGATGAATTCCGCGAGGACGTTAACTTCCGCCGCAATGAAGAGTTCGGCAAAATTCAACGTCAGATCGTTGAAGCCATCCGTCAACTTGCGGATGAAGAAAAGTACGATATTGTGCTCGGCGAAGGCGTGATTTACGCGAGCAAGGCCGTCGATATCACCGATAAAGTGATCGAGCGCCTGAAGAAAAACAACCCGTAGCGCACGCTTGGCGTGACCGTCGTTACGGCGACCGCGGTGAGCGACGCGAAAGCGTACACCGGCGAGTAGCGCTGTGGTGCTAACCGCCGGGCTTCTCGCGGAGCGCCTCAATGGGATACTCCGCGGCGACGCGGAGCGACGGATCCTCGGACTCGCGCTGCCACAATGCGCGCTGGGCCAAGAGCTCAGTTTCCGTGTCAAGAAGGCGTCCCATCCAACCTCGGCGGGTGTCGTTTTGGTTGAGGATGATAGCCTCATGTGGACGGAGGCGACCACCATCCGCGTGACAGATGTTTTGCTCGCTTGCGCGCGGGCAGCGCACTGGGCGCAACCCAGGGCCATCCGTGAAATGCGCAGCGGCGAGGGCGCCAAGAGCGCGCGCATTGCGCCCGGTGTAATGATTGACCCTTCGTGCATCATCGAGCCCGGGGCCGTCATCGAGACAGGTGCGAGTATCGGACCTTTCTGTAAGATTGGCTCGGGCGCGCGCATCGGCGCTTTTAGCAGACTCGAGGCCAACGTGTCGGTCGGCCCAGGCACGCTACTCGGTCATCGTGTGACCGTTGATGCGGGCGCGGTACTGGGCGCGCTGCCGTTCGTTGCCCTACGTGACGGAGTACATTGGGTGCGTTTCCCCGCGCTTGGCGCGCTAACCATCGACGACGATGTATGGCTTGGCGCGAACGTGACGATTGCGCGCGGCGCATTGGGGATTACCCATATCGGCGCGCGCGCCGCGTTGGATGCGCAGGTTCATGTCGGTCATGACGCGCAGATCGGCGCGGACACGATGATTGCCGGCGGCGCGTCTATCGCCGGCGGCGCATGTGTAGGCGAAAGATGTGTCGTGGGCGGACGCGCCGCGCTAGCCGATGGCGTCACGATCGCCGACGATGTCACGATCACGGCGATGACGATGGTCGGCAAATCCATCATGCGCGCCGCGACCCGCTGGAGCGGCGCATGGCCCGCCCGTGAAAGCCGGCAGTGGTGGCGCGAGGTGGCGCAGTGGCGGCGAGGCATCAGGCACTGAAGGAATAAGCATGAAAGAAATTTCCGTCCGCGAGATCTTCGATATCTTGCCTCACCGCTACCCATTTTTATTGGTGGATAGGGTGCTTGATTATGTGCCGTTCGAAAGCATCAGAGCGATCAAGAACGTAACGGTCACCGAACCGTTTTTTCAGGGACACTTCCCAGGCAAACCGATCATGCCCGGCGTGCTCATCTTGGAAGCGATGGCGCAGGCGACGGGTTTATTGGCGTTCTATTCGCATCAGGCGAAGTCGGATAGCCGGAACATGTACTACCTAGTCGGCGTCGACAAGGCGCGTTTCAAACGGCCGGTGGAACCCGGCGATCAGTTGTTGTTAACCGCGCAAATGCAACGGCGTATTCGCGGCATCTACAAATTCACTGCGGCCGCGCACGTCGGCGACGATCTGGTCTCGCGTGCGGAATTCATGACGACGGAGATGGAGGGCGCGGCTTGATTGATCCCACCGCCCGCATTCATCCGGAGGCAGTCCTCGCCGACGACGTCGAGGTCGGCGCCTGGAGTATCGTCGGCGCGGGGGTTGAAATCGGGGCAGGGACAACGATCGGATCGCACTGCGTACTGAAAGGGCCGACTCGTATCGGTCCGAACAATCGCATTTATCCTTATTGCTCGATCGGCGAAGACCCGCAAGATAAAAAGTTCGTGGCCGGCACACCCACTCGGCTTGAAATTGGCGCCGGCAACACCATTCGCGAATACTGCAGCATCAACCGCGGCACCCCGGGGGGCGGTGGCCTCACCCGTATCGGCGACGACAATTGGATCATGGCGTACTGCCATATCGCGCACGATTGTCAGGTGGGCAATCATGTGATTTTCGCGAACAACGCCACGCTCGCCGGGCATGTCGAAATCGATGATTACGCGATCCTCGGCGGGTTTGTCGGCGTACATCAGTTCTGCCGCGTGGGTGAAAGCAGTTTTTCGGCGATTTCGGCCGTCATCGTCAAAGACGTGCCGCCATTCGTCATGGTGGACGGCAATACGGCGCGAGCCCGTGCCATCAACCGCGAAGGCATGCGGCGCCGTGGCATGAGCGCGGCGACCATCGAAGCGACCAAACGCGCGTTCAAAATCCTATACCGCCAGGGCCTGACGCTTGAGCGCGCGTTAGTTGAGCTGGCACCGCTGGCCAGCGAAGTCACGGAAGTCGCGCGTTTTGTTGAGTTCATTCGACGTAGCCAGCGCGGGATCGTCAGGAATCGCGCGAGTTAGCGCGAGCCTCGCGCGTTCAAGTGGCAACGCTTCGCGTCGGCATCGTGGCGGGAGAACCCTCGGGTGATCAATTAGGCGCCGCGCTAATCGAAGGCCTCCGCGCGCAACATCGCGATCTCGAAGTCCACGCGATGGCCGGACCGCGCATGCAAGCCGCCGGGTGCCACACGCTTGCCCATATCGACGATCTGTCCGTCATGGGGCTATGGGAAGTGCTGAAGCATTATCCTCGCTTGCGCCGGCTGCAACGGCGACTAATCGCGGAATTCAGCGACCTTCAACCACATGTCTTCATCGGGATCGATGTGCCGGACTTTGTACTGGCGCTTGAGGCGACACTAAAACAGCGCCAAATCCTCACCGTGCATTGGGTGTGCCCGCAGGTATGGGCGTGGCGGCCGGGACGAGTTTCCCGGCTGCGGCGCGCCACAAATCTCCTGCTGACTTTGTTTCCCTTTGAAGTTCCGTTTCTTAAACAGCACGCGGTCGATGCCGAGTTTGTGGGCCATCCGCTCGCTGATCGTATTCCGATGGCTCGGGACGACGTGGCAGCGCGCAACCAGTTAGGTTTGCCGCTGGACAAGTCGTTGATTGGCTTACTTCCCGGAAGTCGCCGCCAGGAATACGAGCGACATCTTCCGCTGTTCCTCGAAGTCGCGGCAGCGCTGCATCGCACCGAACCGAGTCGCGAATTTCTCCTCGGGGTGGTCAACGCGCGGGCAGCCGCGCGCGCCGCTGAGTTTATCGGGAACCTCCCGTTTAAAGTTCACCTCATTACCGGCCGAGCGTCCGAGCTGCTCAGCGCCGCCAACGCCGCGCTGTGCGTCTCGGGCACCATCACGCTCGAAGCCGCCTTGAACAAGACCCCGGCGGTCGTCGCCTACCGGATGCCGTGGCTCACCCATGCGATACTGCGCCGGATGGTCAAGGTCAGCGCAATCGCGCTACCGAACTTATTGACGGGAAAAACGTTGATGCCGGAGTTTATTCAAAACGCCGCGACGCCGCAGGCCCTGGCGGCCGCACTTGAGCGGTGGCTCGCCGAATCCGATGCTGTCGCAAACTACCGGCATGACTGCGCGACATTACACGGTGAGCTGCGAAATAATGCAGGCGTGGCAGCGGCCAATTCGGTGCTGCGTTTACTACGGCAGCAGGGCATCCTGACATGACGCACTTCCTAACTGACGGACAAGATTGGATTGCGGGAATCGACGAAGCGGGGCGCGGCCCGTTGGCCGGTCCGGTGGTGGCAGCCGCGGTCATGCTCGATCCGCGCCGCGTCATTCCCGGCTTGGATGATTCAAAAAAATTAACCGCTCGCCGCCGCGCGCAACTATGCACGGAGATTTATGCCGCCGCACGGGCCGTCGGCGTGGGGCTCGCGAGTGTCGAAGAAATTGATCGCCTCAATATTTACCACGCGACCTTACTCGCGATGCAGCGTGCCGTCGGCGCGCTGGCGCGGGTGCCCACGCATGCGTTAGTCGATGGCAACGTGTGTCCGTCGTTGCCGTGTGGTGCCACCGCCGTGGTGGGAGGGGATGCCACCGTCCCCGCTATCAGTGCTGCATCGATTGTCGCCAAAGTCACGCGCGATCGCATGATGGATGAACTGGCCGCGACATACCCTAACTACGGGTTCGAAGTCCATCGCGGATATCCGACGGTTGCCCATCGCGCCGCGCTCGCGCGTTTTGGCGTCACGCCCGCCCATCGACGTACTTTTCGTCCGGTCCGCGAACTCGTGCGTGAGGCCGATTGATGAGTTTCGTGCATCTCCATCTCCATACCGAGTACTCGCTGGTCGACAGTGTCGTGCGGGTGTCGGAGCTAATGGATCGCGTGCGCGAGCTTGGGATGCCGGCGGTCGCGCTTACCGATCAGAGCAATGCATTCGCCACTGTTAAGTTTTATCAAGAGGCCGAGCGCGCCGGACTAAAACCCATCCTGGGTGCCGATGTCTGGGTGAGACACGGGGTGGACGGCGCGATGCGCGCAAGGGTGGTTTTACTCTGTTTGGATCGGGAAGGTTATACGCAGCTTTCGACTTTATTGACCCGCGGTTACGCGGAAGGGCAGATGCAAGGCGTGCCGCATCTCGATATCGATTGGTTGACGCCGCAGGCAAGCTCGCGCTTGGTCGCATTATCAGGCGGAATTCATGGCGATATCGCCCAATTGTTGTTGGACGGTCAGACGGCCAAAGCCGACGAACGTGCAGCGCAGTGGGCCGCGCGTTTTCCGGACCGGTTTTATCTCGAAGTCGCGCGCACGGGCCGGGCGGGCGAAGAGCGTTATGTCGGCGACGCCGTGGCGCTTGCCACACGTTTAAATCTTCCATTGATCGCGACCAACGATGTGCGATTTTTGGCCGCCTCGGAATTTGACGCGCACGAAGCGCGGGTGTGCATTCACGAAGGCCGCACGTTGGCCGATCCGCGTCGGCCGCGACCCTATTCGGCGCAACAGTATTTGCGCTCCGCGGCCGAAATGCGTGAGCTATTCGCGGATCTCCCGGATGCGTTGGACAACGCGATTGAACTCGCGAAGCGCTGCACCGTGACACTGGTCTTTGGGCAATACCAGTTGCCGAAGTTTCCGGTGCCAAGCGGCATGACGGTGGACGAGTTGCTGCTCAATGAAGCCCGCGTTGGCATGGCCGAACGTTTGAAAGGCCCGCGCACCGCGCAAGCCGCGAGTCGCGCACAGACCGTTTATGACGAGCGTCTAAGTGTTGAACTCGATGTCATCACCAAGATGGGTTTCGCCGGTTATTTTTTGATCGTTGCGGATTTTATCCAATGGGCCAAGCGCGCCGGGATCCCGGTGGGCCCCGGCCGCGGCTCGGGCGCCGGCTCGTTGGTTGCCTACGCGCTCGGTATCACCGAACTCGATCCGCTCGATTACGATTTACTTTTCGAGCGGTTTTTAAATCCTGAGCGGGTGTCGATGCCTGACTTCGACGTCGATTTCTGCATGGATCGACGCGACGAAGTCATCGAATACGTCAGTGCGCGCTACGGCCGGGACAAGGTCTCGCAAATCATCACTTACGGCACGATGGCGGCGAAAGCCGTATTGCGCGACGTCGGACGAGTGCTCGGATTTCCCTACGGGTTTGTCGATCAGCTCGCCAAGCTCGTGCCGTTTGATCCGAACATGACGCTCGATCGCGCGATGCTTGAAGAGCCGCAGCTGAAGACCCGGTATCAACAAGAAGAGGATGTGCGCGCGATCCTCGATCTCGGTCTCGCGCTCGAAGGACTGGCACGCAATGCCGGTAAACACGCGGGCGGTATTGTGATCGCGCCGGCGCCGCTCACCGAATTCATGCCGCTGTACTACGAACAAGGCGGCGACACCGCGGTATCGCAGTTTGATATGAGCGATGTCGAGGCGGTGGGCTTGCTCAAGTTTGATTTTCTCGGGCTGCGCACGCTGACGATCATCGACTGGGCGGTGAAAACGATTAATGAAGTGCGCGCGCGGCAAGGCGAGGTTCCGCTTGATATCGGCGCGTTACCGCTCACCGACGCCGCGACTTACAAACTGGTGCAGCAGGCACAAACCACCGCGGTGTTTCAGCTTGAATCGCGCGGCATGAAGGAGCTCATCAAGCGCCTGCGCCCGGATATTTTCGAAGACCTGATTGCGCTGGTCGCGTTGTTTCGTCCCGGCCCGCTGCAATCCG
>CAZKRY010000025.1:0-38377 GCA_964555355.1 uncultured Klebsiella sp. | reverse complement strand
GTCTGCGGGCGGGCAGATGGTGCGGCTGAGGGACTCGAATGCGCGGGCTAACCCAATGACTTCTCTACAGTCAACCACTTAACCCACCCTCTGCTACCCCAGAATTCTACCCCAACTCGCAAAAAAGAGCCCTTTTTTTAAGCATTTTTGGGGTACGGAAAATCAATTGCTGGGCACACCCGCGCGCGACGTTGCGCAGATTCGCGCGATGCTCGCCGATCACCAAATCTTGGCGTCCATCGCCATCGCGGCCCGTCGTATTTCAGCGCGCTGCAGGGACTGGATCGAATTTTAACAGTTGCGCGGAGCAATCGAGGAGTCTATTTAGAAGACGCCACTCTACTACTGACTGCACTTGCTCAGATCTATCCGGAGGCGTCCATGTCCACTACTGTCGAGTCTCTTCCGCAACTTCGATTCGAGATTTCCGAAGTCGCGCATATTTTGCGATTGAGCCGCGCCACGCTCTATGAGCGAATTCGTGGAGGCGAGATCAAGACACAAAAAGATGGTCGACGCAGTTACGTGACAGCCGCAGAGCTGCACCGATACCTAGCGTCAAAGGGCTAGTTCGTCACCGGAGCGAGCCCGCGACTTTCGGCGACGGAACGCTATTGCTGCGATCAATGCGTTGTCTCGCCCCCATGATGCGCGTACACCGAAGTCGTACCATCGTTCGCCACGAGAAAAACATCGTAAGGCTCCACCTTTCCCGACGGCATCTCCATGCCAGGCGACCCGATTGGCATTCGCGGCACGGTGAGTCCTTTGGCATCGGGATGTTCCGTGAGCAAGCGCTTTACGTCTTCCGCCGGTACATGGCCTTCGACGAAATAGCGACCCACTTGCGCCGTGTGGCAAGAACCCATGCCCGCAGGAATTCCGACGCTTCGCTTAATCGGGTCCATGTTATCGACGTTGCGAACATCTGCGCTGAAGCCGGCGCGCTTCATGTGCTCCACCCATGCGACACAGCAACCACAGCTTTCGCTTTTGTGCACAATTAGAGTCGGCAACGCAGATGCTTCAGTGGGGGATGCAGCCATACTCTCCGGAGTCTTGTCGCTCGGATTCGAATCTACCCCGCACGCAGCAAGACTTAGAGTCGCGAGTATCACGCTCGCATAGATAGATGGATTCTTCATACGAAGTCCTCGAGTAAAGTCATCGCGCGCGCCTACGCACAATCTTCGTGAGCTCAAGCGCTAATAGCGGAATTGAGCCCATCGCAATGGAAAGAGTGCAATCGAGAAGACTCAACGGGCCGATCTGAAATAGCTGTTGGAATGCCGGGATGTGGTGGATGCCAATTTGTACGACAAAGGAAACTGCCACAACACCGAACAGACGCAGATTGGAAAAGACACCCACCTGCCAGAACGGTCGAATGGCATCGCGAGCGGAAAACGCACGCAGCAACTCACCAAACACCAGAACCGAAAATGCCAGGTTGCGCGCCTCTTCTAGGTTGCGCTCCTTCAAGGCCCAAACGAACGTTGCCAATGTCACTGCAGCTTGCAGCAAGCCGGTGAAAATTACGGTGCGCCATTCCTTGCGGCCGAGTATCGATTCCTGCGCGAGTCGCGGTGGTCGCTTCATCGCGTTGGCGTCGGTTGGATCGGTCACCAGCGCGAGCGCGGGAAAGCCATCGGTCACGAGGTTGATCCACAACAGATGCAAAGGCAGGAGCGGCAACGGCAGACCGACAATCGCAGCGATGAACATCACGGCAAGTTCGGCCGTGTTGCCGGAGAGCAGATACACGACCGTCTTGCGGATGTTGTCGAAGATGCCGCGACCTTCTTCGACGGCATTGATGATCGTGGCGAAGTTGTCGTCCGCCAACACCATGTCCGATGCTTCGCGCGTCACTTCGGTGCCGGTACGTCCCATGGCGATGCCAATGTGTGCCTCACGCAAGGCGGGCGCATCGTTCACACCATCGCCGGTCATCGCAACGATAGCGCCGCGTGATTTCCAACGACGTACGATTTGCAATTTATCTTCCGGCGTGGCGCGCGCGTGCACGAGATCGTCGGGCGATTCTCCGACGCGAACGATACCGAGTTCGCGCGCAATGGCATGCGCGGTCACCGGATGATCTCCAGTAATCATTACAGTGCGAATGCCCGCCGAGGCCGCGAGCGAAATGGCACCGATGACTTCGACGCGCGGTGGATCCGCAATGCCGATGAGCCCCAAGAGCTCGAGGCCTTCCTCCTTGTCGGTGGAGCCGCGCGCCACGGCGAGCACGCGCAATCCTCTGGACGCCATCTCCGCATTCGCCTCTAACGTCTGCGCAGGTACGACGCGCGAACATTGCGCTACCGATTCCACAGCGCCTTTCACGTAGAGCACACCATCGGCGCGAAAAATGGACATGCGCTTGCGATCGGCGTCAAAGGGATTGACAGATCGCCGCGATCGATTCTGTTCGATGGCGCTGCGACGAACGCCGCGCGCGGCGGCTGCAACCAAGATGGCGACTTCCGTCGGATCGCCGACGCCGCCGCGTTCATCGTCCGCCAAATCGGCGTCGCAACAAGCAGCTGCGGCATCGAGAATGACCGCTTCATCGCCCCACACTTCGCGCACCGTCATCACACCGGTGGTCAACGTGCCCGTTTTGTCGGTGCAGATGACCGTGGCGCAACCCAATGTTTCCACCGCCACCATTCGCCGTACCAACGCGCGTCGCGCGGCCATGCGTTGCACGCCAATCGCCAATGCAATCGTGACGATGGCGGGCAGTCCTTCCGGCACCGCCGCGACGGCCAACGATACCGCCGACAACAATATCTCAACGCCAGGCAAACCGCGTATCCAACCTAACAACGCGACGGCGGCGACGATACCTAAGCACAAGAACAACAGCACGCGGCTTAAGCTAGCTAGTCGCATTTGCAGCGGCGTGACTTCGTCTGTGGCCGTTGCAAGCAAGTGCGCAATGTGGCCCAACTCGGTCCGCATTCCCGTGGCGATCACTTCAGCGGCGCCGCTGCCGGTTGCGACGCTGGTGCCCAGGAACACGCAATCGCGACGTTCCGCCAGTGGCGCGTTGGCTTGCGCAGTCTGTGTCGATTTTTCCGTCGGCAGACTTTCGCCGGTCAGCGCCGCTTCGATGGTGCTGAGCGCGTGCGCTTCCACCAGGCGCGCGTCGGCCGCCACGATGTCGCCCGCTTCTAGCACCAACACATCGCCGGGCACCACCTGCGATGCCGGCAACTCGGTCGTATGTCCATCGCGCATCACGCGAGCGCGCGGCGCGGTCATCGATCGCAGCGCCAACACCGCGCGCTCGGCGCGGTATTCCTGAAAGAATCCCACCAAACCGTTGACGACCACGATCGCGCCGATGGCGATGGCGTCAGCCAACTCGCCCAGCGCCGCCGACACCGCGCACGCGCCGAACAAGAGCCAGATCACCGGACTGCTAAATTGCGCGAGCAATAGCCTCCACGCCGATGCGCCTTGCTGGCGCGCAATTTCATTGGGACCGAATTCCTGTAGACGGCGAGCAGCGTCCGCCGTCGAGAGTCCGCGAGGCGAGTTAGGCGTGGGATTCACGAGTCGCACCCTGGACAACGGAATCGGGCACGAAATGCCATCGCCGCCACATGGCATACGCGGCGGGCAGCACGAGCAGCGTGAGGAACATGCACGACCACAAGCCGCCCACCACGGGCGCAGCGGTACGCGCGGACAAATCCGCACCGACGCCCGATTCGAACAAGAGCGGCATCAACCCCAATACCGTGGTCGCCACTGTCATGAGCATGGGGCGCAAACACTTCGACGCGCCTTCAATCACGGCTGCATCGACGTGTTCTGGCAACCGCAATCGTCCTTGGTCACGCGCCTCGTTGAAGGCTTGATCGAGATACACGATCACGACAATGCCGGTTTGCGCGGCCACGCCGCCGACGGCGATGAGCCCCACCCACGCCGCCGTGGACAAGTTGTAATTGAGGAGCGCCAACAACCACACGCTTCCGGCAACCGCAAAGGGCAGACTCATTAACACAAGTTCCGTCTGCATGCCGCCGCGCAGCGACAAGTACAACAGCGCCACGATCAAGACCAACGTGAGCGGTAGCACGATGCGCATGCGCGCTTGCATACTCGCCATGAATTCGTACTGGCCGGTCCATTGCAGCCGGTAACCGGCGGGAATTGCCAGACGCTCGTTCACCAAGCGTTTGGCGTCGGTTACCCAACCCCCCAAGTCGCGCGTCGAACTTTCGATGTCAGCGAACACGTAACCCACCAACACGCCGTTCTCGTTCTTGATCATCGGCGGGCCGCTGACCACGCGCACATCAGCCAACGCGCTGAGCGGCACTGCAATACCGGTTTGCCGCCCTCGTTCCCAACCATCCGCCCCACCAGCCGACATCGGCGATGACGAACGACTCGCCATCGCGCCGTCGTTCATTGCAGCGCTGCCTGAGTTCGCGCTGCCACCCATGGAACCCATGCCGCCGCTCGAACGCACTGCACTCCGCGCACCAGGCGCACTGCCGCGACCGGAACCTTCTCCCAACGAAAGCGCTACCGACTGCACAGCCGGAATGGGAATCTGAATGCCGCGCAAAGCTTGCGGGTCGGCGCGAAAATCCGCCGCGTAACGAACATTCACCGTGAAGCGCGCCCGGCCGTCGATCACGGTGGAGATGGGCATACCGCCAATGGTGGCCTCGACAATATCCAGTACATCGCGCACCGTCAGTCCGTAGCGCGCAATGGCCTCGCGATCGGGCACGATGTCGATGTACTCGCGCCCCGTTTGTCGCTCGGCGAACGTGCTGCGCGTACCGTTCACTTCACGCAGCAATCCTTCAAGTTCTAAACTCACTTCCTCGATGCCTGCGAGATCGGGGCCGAACACCTTAATTCCCACCGGCGTGCGCACGCCCGTTGTCAGCATGTCGATCCGCGTACGGATGGGTGGCGAAATCGCCATTTGATATCCCGGCATGCGCAGCGCCGTTCCGATATCGCGCGCCAATTCCGTTTGCGTGCGCCGCCGGGTATCGGGCCAGACGAGGCGCAAGCCCGCTTTCAGCCAGTTGGGCGCCCAACCGCTATACCAGCGTGCAACCGTGATTTTCGGCCAATCATCGGACGGGCGCAGCGTGACAACGGACTCGTTCATGTCGAGTTGCGCGGGATCGGTCGCGGTCTCGGCGCGGCCGGCTTTGCCGTGCACCGACGCCACTTCGCCAAAACTCATGATGACGCGATGTTGCGCATTGAGCGCGCGCCGCGCTTCTTCGATGGAAATGCCGGGGAAGGTTGTGGGCATGACGAGCAACGATCCCTCATCCAACGGCGGCATAAATTCGGAGCCCAGGCGCAGAAACACCGGTACGGTTCCAATCATCACCAGCGCCGCGCCCGCTACAACAAACTGTCGCTTGCGCACAATAACCGCAGCGATGGGTCGATACACTTTGCCCAGCCATCGGTTAAGAGGATTCTCTTGCTCGGTACGAAAACGTCCGCGCAGTAGCAGCAACATCAAGGGTGGCGCGAGTGTCACCGACAAGATCGCCGCCACGAACATCGCGAGCGTTTTTGTGTACGCGAGCGGCTGAAACAACCTGCCCGCTTGACCTTCCAACGTGAAGATCGGCAGAAAACTCACGGTGATCAAGAGCAGCGAGAAGAAGATCGGCCGCCCCACTTCCTTGCACGCGTCGATGATGACGCGCTGACGATCCGCGTTGCTCGATGCGACGGACAACCGCGTATGCGCGTTCTCGATCAGCACGATGGCGGCGTCGCTCAACTCGCCCACGGCAATGGCGATGCCGCCCAGGGACATGATGTTGGACGTCAAACCCAGAAAGCGGATGCCGATAAAGGACAGCAGCACCGACATCGGCAAGATGATGATGGCGACCAGCGCGGAGCGTGCATGCATCAGAAAGACGAAACAGATTGCGCCGACAATGATTCCTTCTTCGATCAGCGTCAGTCGCAAGGTGTCGATCGAACCTTCGATGAGTTCGGAGCGGTCGTAAGTCGGCGTCAGTTGCACGCCAGGCGGTAACGAAAGCGTTGCGATCTGCGCTTTGAGCGCGCGAATCACATCGAGTGCATTCGATCCGATCCGCATCACGACAATGCCGCCCACGGCTTCGCCCTTGCCGTTCAAATCGGCCGCGCCGCGCCGAATCTCCGGACCGAACTGCACCGTGGCCACATCGCGAACCCGAATGGGCGTGCCGCCCGCCGCGATCGACACCACGCTCTGTTCAATGTCGCCGAGCGACTTGGCGTAGCCACGTCCGCGCAGGACGAATTCGCGCCCGCCCATTTCGAGCACCCGCGCGCCCACTTCCGCATTGGCGTCACGTACGGCGCGCGCGACTTCCATTGGCGATAAGCCGAACGCCGTGAGCTTGCCGGGATCGAGCAGGATTTGATATTGACGCTCGAATCCGCCGAGCGACGCTACTTCGGCAACGCCTTGCACGCCCTGCAAGGCCGGACGAATCGTAAAGTCCTGCAATGCACGCAATTCGGCCAAATCCAATTGGCCCGATGCGTCTTCAATGGCGTATTGATAAATCCAACCCACGCCGCTGGCGTCCGGACCGAGCGTCGGCACGACGCCCGCGGGAATCGACTGCTGTGCGCGTCCAATCTGTTCGACGACACGCGTGCGCGCCCAATAAATGTCGGTGTTGTCGTTGAAGATGGCATAGATGAAGCTCATGCCAAACATCGAATAGCCGCGCACCGTTCGCACGCCCGGGGTACTCTGCAACGCACGCACCAGCGGATAGGTGATCTGATCCTCGACCAGATCGGGACTGCGTCCCATCCATTCAGTGAACACGATGACCTGCGGATCGGAAAGATCGGGTATGGCATCGAGTGGCGTCTTGCGGATGGAATCGACCGCCCACAACGCCAGCACTAACGTTGCGCCGAATACAATCCATCGGTGCTGCGCTGACCACTCGATAATGCGTTCGATCATGATCCGCGGCTCACTTAGCGTCGTGAGTCGCGTGTTCCGCAGGCGGCGATGCCGCTTCGGGTTCGCGCGGCTGCTCGCGTTTGTCTGCACCGCCATGACCGACGTGGCCAACGGTGCCGGACGCGCGCAATCGACTTTCTGAGTCAATCAGGAACACGCCGGTCGTCACCACCTGATCGGCTGGCGATAGTCCTTCGACGATTTCAATCCGTTCGCCGACACGCGCGCCGATCTTCACGCTGCGCGGCTCGATAGCGCCGCTCTCGGCGCGCACGAACACATGCTGGGTCTCGCCCGTATACACCACGGCGTCGCGTGCAACGGTCAACGCATCGCGCGGCGGCGCGGAAAATTCCGCCGTGCCGAACAGTCCCGGCCGAAGTTTGCCATCGCTGTTTGCAATTGCGAGGCGTACACGCACCGTCCGCGTGCCTTCCGTCAGCGTCGGATAGACGAATTCGACATCGGCCTTAAACGGCGCGCGACCAGAGGCGGCAAAGGTCAATGTCGCCGATGTGCCGATCTTAATCTGCGCGGCCGAGAACTCCGGCACCTCGGCCAGCACCCAGACTCGCGAAAGATCGGCGATGGTCACGATCTCGGTCGATGGATCGATGGCCGTGCCGACCGTCACGCCACGACGCATGACCACGCCGCTACGCGGCGCGGAAATAGTCACCAGTCGCCGTGCTTGCCCCGAACTTTCCACTTGCGCAATTTCCGCGTCGCTCATGCCCAACACTTTGAGTCGACCGCGCGCGGCATCGACCACCGCGCTACTCGGTCCGCTTTGCGCTTGGCGCAGCGCCGTTAAGAATTCGTTCTGCGACGAAAACAACTCTTGAGAGAACAAGGCGGCCAACGGCTGACCGGCGCGCACGGTCTCGCCCGTCGTGTTGACAAAGAGCTGCTCCAACCAACCGGCGACGCGCGTGTGCACGTGACTGATGCGCGATTCATCGGCCACGACCGTGGCGACCGCGCGCACGGGATCGGTAAGCTTCTCGACACGAACGCTTTGCAGTTGAATTCCCAGTGCGTCGAGCTGGGTCGCGGCGATCTCGACCGGAACACGCGCGGACGCGGCGGCTTTTTTTGCCAGCGACGATTGAACCGCTGCGGCTGCGGCGACGCGCGATTGGTCATGATGACGAGAGAATGGCCAGCCGTGGCGCTGATCTTGAATCACCAAGAATCCAAGTATCGCCACGGCGATGACGCCTGAGCCGATGGCGATAGTTCGCGCTCCAAAGTCGAGTCTATTCGCCATCGGTGCGGCTCCTACTGTTGCCCGGACGCGCGGGCCAACTTTGCCCATGCATCGCCAAGCGCGGTCTCGGCCATGACCAACTCGGCACGCGCTTCCCAAAACGCGCGCGATGATTCAATCACCGAGACCAGCGAGCTTTGTCCGGCGCGATATCCGGCGAGGGACGCATCGACTGCGCCGCGAGCGCGTGGAATGATTTGCGTTTCGAGCATCGTCACTTGCGTGCGAGCGGCGATCACCGATTCGCGCGCCTCGACAGCTTCGCCCGCAATCATGAGCTCCATGGCTTGCAGATCGGCATTCGCCATGCGTTCCATGGCACGGGCTTCGGCGACACCCGCATGCAAACGCTTTCGCCAAATCGGCACACTCACACCAACCATGATCATGGCGCCCGGCCCCTCGGCCATCGTAGATGCACGACCGACACGAACGGTTGCCATTGGCAGATACATTGAGCGCATGACATCAATCTCCGCGGATGCACGCTCGACTTCGGCCGCGCCCGCTTGCAGTTCCGGCCTTTTTTTCAGCGCTTGCGCACTGACTGCGCTCGAAGCAAGCGGCTCATCGCGCCGTACCGAATAGTCGAGCGTCGGGATTCCCGCTTCCGGTTGACGACCAAGATTCACGTTCAACATCGCTTCGGCGGCGCGAAGTTGAGCAACTAGCGACTGCTGTGTCGCTTGTGCGCGCGCCACTTCGACTTCCGCGCGCAGCACGTCTGCTTGCATGCCAGTGCCGCTACCGTAACGAGCGCTCGCGGCACTGACGAGTTGTTGGGCGAGCGCGAGTTGCTCGCCAATCACGAGCGCCATCTGCCGTCGCTCATGCACCATGAAGAAAGCGCGTTGCGCGGATAACGAAACATCCAGCCGACCGCTGGCAACAGCTGCGTTTGCGCGGTCCGCTTCCGCGCGCGCCGCACGACGACGATGACCCAACACACCGGACAACGGAAAGCGTTGCTCGACGGTAATGCTCCAGTCGTAACGACGGCTGCTCTCTTCGCCTTCCATCATTTCAAAGGGGTAGTGATCGATGGCGGGCGATATCATCGGATCTTCGAGTGCGCCGACAATATTGGGGCGTTGAGCCAGCGCTTCTGCACGCGCACTAAGGGCTGCCACTTCGAGGCGATTCTCGCGAGCGATGCGAACGGCTTCGTCGAGAGAGAGCGGATTCGGCAGTGTTGGATTGCTCTGTGCCGCTGCAACACCAAAGCCGAATGCACAACAAAGTGCGAAGCAGCGTGCAACGTGTTTAGCGTAGGAGTAACGAGGCTTGCCGCGCATAACTGTGGCTAATATTTTGATTTGTACGGGCGTCAATACAGACGAAGCGCGACCCTATATGCCGCAGATCCGCACCAAGGAACTCCGAACCGCGAGTTGGCTAGACCGAAAATCTGGGTATGTCACCCCCGCGCCACATGCCGAAGTAGGCCGCAACGAGCTAACACCGGCGTGAATTGCACGCCGGTGGTAACGACAAATTACTTCTTGCCCAATTCGGCTGATGCCGCTTCCGCAGCCTTTGCGGCATCCTCGTAGGACTTCGCGAGCGCTTCGCAGTGCGCTGCAACGCTGGCATAGCTGCCGCCCTTAGGTGAGGTTCGCGTCTTATACAACGCCGCGAGCTTTCGATGCGAGGTTGCCATTTCGCGCAATTCCGTTGCCTCATCCTTGAACTCCTTGGCCACTTCAGCGTCGTTTCCAACATGCGTGACATCGGATTTGTGCATGTGCATGCCCGGCTTGTGCGGCGCAGTCGCGGGGGCTACCTGAGCTAGGGCTAGCGAACCGCCGATCAGAAGCGCGATGGGGGCCAAAACAAAGGTTTTGCGAGCGAGGGAAGTCATGGAGGTCTCCTTCAAAGTTAACGAGAACGAACAATATCCGATACGGGGGCAGCGCCCGAGAAACATCATGCAAACCAGTCATCCTGCTGCAAACTACGTGTAACCCATGCGTTCGCCGCAGGAGTAACTGTATGCGAACGCATCGCAGTCGCAGATTCGGAATACCGCGTAGAGCATCCGGGTTGACCGTACTCTCGACGTTGGCCATCCAGCGGCAGGCGCGGCAACGGTGCTGGATAGCACGAAAACGGCGCGGTCCTGTATGGACACTTTACGGCGCCGCGATTAACCGCTAGCTGAATGGAATTGGACCACCCAATTGTCTCGAAATTATCTCATCGCTTTGCCGCCAGAAGGCCGCTCGGCCGATGGTCTTGAGGCGTGCGAGCTATGCACTTGCGATTTGCTGTCATCCCATATCGCCTCCGGACTTCTACGTAACAGATCGAATTGAGATAATTTTGCGACAGTCTCCCGGATAGAGTGCAGGCGCACAAGCGAATCCGAGCATGTTGCTCGTAACGAAAAGGGTAGACCATGGAACGCACTAATGTGTCGACTGTCGGCCGGACGTGGGCGATAGTGTTGGCGGCCGGCAACGGGTCGCGGTTAAGCAGTTTGACGCGCGATGTCGCCGGCGATGCGGTCCCTAAACAGTTTTGTTCTCTCGACGGAACGTCCACGCTGATCGAGCAGACCCTCGCTCGCGCAGCCAACGCTGTCGGTACCGAGCGAGTGACAGCCGTTGTCTCGCCCTTGCATCGTTGCTATTGGCAAGAATCTCTGCAAAGTCTTCCGCAAGATAATGTCATCATTCAGCCGCAAAATCGCGGCACCGCCATCGGCATCCTTCTACCTACGCTGCGCATTCTGGCGCGCGACCCCGACGCAAGAATTCTGATTCTGCCGTCCGATCACTACGTAGCGAATGAATCGGTCCTCAACAAGGCCATGCACCTTGCATTGGATGATATTGGTGAACGTCCAGAAGGCGTGGCATTGCTCGGCATCGAAGCGGATGAACCCGATCCGGAACTGGGATACATCGTTCCCAGCTCTGACGCTCATCCGCGTCTGCGTCGCGTAAGCCGCTTTGTGGAAAAGCCACCCGCCGCTCACGCCCGTCGGCTCATCGCTCGCGGCGCACTGTGGAATAGCTTCATCCTCGCGTGTCGGGCAAGGAGTCTCATCGACCTTTATGTGCGGCGTTGTCCGGATGTTGTGCATCTGTTGCGCGCCATCGAGTCGCACGACTATGCATCACTCACGCAGGTCTACGACGAATTGCCGGAAATCGATTTTTCGCGGCACATTGCGACCGGGCAGGAGCGGCAACTCGTTGTCACCGCCGTGCCGCGTTGCGGCTGGAACGATCTTGGAACCCCTCATCGCTTGGCACGCACATTGGCGCGCGATTCCACGCGCACTACCCGCCAACCTGCATCCGCGCAGGCCATGCGCTGGATCAATTTGGCTGACCGGCTGGCCGAACTGCACCCGCAGTTGTTACAGCCGCTTTCGCACTTGCAAGTCGGCGACTCGCGTGCGTTGAATCGTTGATGTTCGCTTTCTCACCACCTACGGAGAATTGCCCATGCGCACGTCGAACAAGTCACCTGTAAAACAACCACTAGCGCTGAAGCAATCCGCATCGACTAACAGCGAAGCTTCGGGGACGGCAACCGTGCCACCGGCCGCTTCGGGCGCCTCGATAGCAGATGACATGCATCAGCAGATTGCCAAGGCCGCGTACTGTCGTGCCGCACAGCGGGGTTTCGAACCCGGTCACGAACTCGATGATTGGTTGTCAGCCGAAGCCGAAATCACGGGCTGCGCCTTGCAACCAATGTCAGTTGCTGACAAACCCAGCTAAGCGTCAAGTTACTTGCCGGATCGGTCTGGCCGGTCTGCACCAACCGAAGTTACTCCGGCGCGAATGCGCAGACGCTACCGGTCACTCTCTACAAACTGGCGACCGAAGGCAATCTATATGGTAGCGGGCCCCAATCCGGACACGAACCGAAGACAATCTATTCTGCAGCCACCAGCTTTCTTACGCCGAGTTGCAAATAACTTGGACAACGTGAGAGCGAACCACTACTGGACACTCGAATCCGACGAATTGTTACAGCGGCTGCAATCCTCGGTAAACGGGTTAACTGCCGCGGTCGCTGCGGAACGATTGAGGAGGTTTGGCAGAAACGAACTCCGAACCGAACGCCCGCTGTCACGGACCCGGATGTTGGCTCGACAGGTAGCGAGCCCTCTGCAGTGGCTGTTGTTGTTCGCGGCCGTTGTCGCGGCGGCAACCGGCGAATGGGTCAACGCCACCATCGTGCTCGCGATCGTTTCCGCCAGCGCCCTGATCGGTTACCGCCGTGAATACCGTGCGCAAGCGGCCGCAACGGCGCTCAAAGCTCACGTGCGAACTCGAACGAAAGTACTGCGTGACGAACATGAATGCGTCGTACCGATCGAAGAGATTGTTCCTGGAGACGTCGTGCTGCTGTCTGCCGGCAATCTCGTGCCTGCGGACGCGCTCGTTCTAGAAGCCACCGACTGTTACGTTAGCGAAGCGCTACTCAGCGGAGAGAGTTTCCCCGTCGAGAAGCAACGCGGCGTGTTGCCCATCGACACATCGCTTGCACAGCGCACCAACTGTGTCTTTCTCGGCACTAATGTTCGCAGCGGTACAGTACGTTGTGTGGTCGTCGCCACCGGCAAGAGCACACAGTTTGGCGTTATTGCAGAACGCTTAACGCTGCGCCCACCGGACACCGAGTTCGATCGCGGCATACGACGATTTGCTTATCTGCTGACTAGCGCCATGCTCATCGTAGTGTTTCTCGTGTTTGTTGCGCATATGTTCGGCGGACGATCACTCGTGGACACGCTGCTGTTCTCGATCGCGCTCGCGGTCGGTCTAAGTCCCGAACTGTTGCCCGCTATCTTAAGCGTGAATCTCGCGCGCGGCACCACGCTGATGGCGCGTCACGGTGTCTTAGTGCGGCGCCTGAACGCCATCGAAAATCTGGGCAGCATGGATGTGTTGTGCACCGACAAAACGGGAACGCTCACCGAAGGCGTTATCCAACTCGAAGGCAGCTACGATTCAACCGGCATGACTTCTACACCGGTTCTCGAACTCGGTGCGATCAATGCCGCGCTCGAAACTGGACTCGCAAGCCCGCTGGACGATGCCATTCTCAACGCTTGCACGCCTGACTTATCGGCAGTGCGCAAACTCGGCGAAATCCCTTTCGACTTCATCCGCAAGCGGGTCAGTGTGATCGTCGAACGCGCCAACAGCGTGCAGCTTATTGCCAAAGGCGCATTCGTGCATGTTCTCGATGCCTGCACGACGCTTGCCGACGGAACGCCTCTGGATGCTCCGCGGCGCGCCCAACTGGAGCAACACTTCGCCGACTGGAGCAGCCGCGGCATTCGTGTGCTTGCCGTCGCATCGCGAGTGCTAGATCAGCAGACAAGCTACGGACGCAGCGACGAACGTGACCTCGCCTTTGTCGGCTTCCTGGCATTCCTCGATCGCCCGAAAGAAGGCACAGCGGAAGCGCTCTCCGATCTCAGAAAGCTCGGTGTATCAGTCAAGCTCATCACCGGAGATACCAAGCTCGTTGCTCTGCACGTCGCCAATCTGCTGGGTATGAATAGCCACCGGATTCTTACTGGTGCACAGCTCGATGAATTCCACGACGAAGCGCTATGGCGCGAAGCGGAACGGACCGATCTGTTTGTCGAAGTCGAACCGAACCAGAAGGAGCGAATCATTCTCGCGCTGAAAAAAATGGGCCATGTGGTCGGATTTCTGGGCGATGGTGTTAACGACGCGCCGGCAATGCACGCAGCGGATACAAGCCTGTCGGTCGAAAATGCGGCGGATGTCGCGCGCCAGGCGGCCGACTTTATCTTGCTTGACCGACACCTCGATGTCATCAAGCGCGGCATCGAAGAGGGACGCAAGACGTTTGCGAACACACTTAAATATATATTGACGACTAGCAGCGCCAATCTGGGCAACATGGTCAGCATGGCGGTCGCTTCCCTGTTTCTGCCATTCCTTCCGTTGCTCGCGGGACAAATCCTGCTCAACAACTTTCTTTCTGACATTCCCGCGATTGGCATCGCCGACGACAGCGTGGACCCGGAGTCGGTGAACCGGCCGCATCGCTGGAACATGCGCTTCATTGGCCGGTTCATGATCGAGTTCGGATTGCTGAGTTCGATATTCGACTTTCTGACGTTCGGCGTGCTGCTCTATGTCTTTCAAGCTTCAGCAGAGCTGTTTCGCACCGGATGGTTTGTCGAATCGCTAATGACCGAACTCGTCATCGCTTTGGTTGTGCGCACCCGACGGCCGTTCTTCAATAGTAAACCGGGTAAGCTGTTGCTCGCTTTGACGCTCGTTCTAATCGGCCTCACGCTCGCGCTCCCCTATCTGCCGGGGGTCAGCGCGCTTGGGCTCACTTCCGTACCCGGTACGCTCATCGCAACCCTGGTGGCGATCACCATGGCGTACATCTTAGCGGCCGAGTTGACCAAACGGTGGTTCTATCGGCAGGAGCAGCCGATCGCACTTTCCATACCGCCGCCAACTGGAGCGGTATGATGGCTCAACGCCATTTACTCGGCGACGATTCCGCTCGCATCGCTGGCATGATCTTGTGCCTAAAGTTCATCAATGCATTATTCGCCACTATCCGTGGTAGCTGCGGCGTCTACGAAGTCCGGGTAATTCGCAATCGTTTTGCAAAGAGCTAGCATCCATAGTTACCGCAGACACATCGCCATGACTCACGACATGCTCGACGCTACGATGATACTGACCGTCAACACTGGCAGTTCGTCGGTGCGATTGGCGGCGTATAAACGCAACGCAACGTCGTTGTCGTGCGTTGCTTCTTTGCGCAGTCATGAGGTTGCGATCCCGGCGACTATATTGGCCGAGTTCGTCAGTCGTGAGAAGCTAGCCACTCCGACCGTCGTTGCGCATCGAATTGTGCATGGTGGCGAACGCCTGGTTGAACCATGCGCGATCGATAACGCCGCCGAAGCGGAAATTTCACGGCTCATCCCTCTGGCGCCCCTGCACAATCCGGTCGCACTTCAGTGGATTCAGGCGTGTCGCGATGCGTTTGGTCGCGGCGTTTCGCAAATTGCCGTGTTCGACACGGCATTCTATTCAGCGTTGCCGCTCGCTGCGAGAACTTATCCGATACCAAAAGCACTGAGCGACAAGTATTGCCTACGCCGTTACGGCTTTCACGGTCTTGCGCATCAATCGATGTGGCAACGCTGGCGCGCCCTGCGTCCGGACTTAGATCACGGTGGGCGCATCGTTACCATGCAACTCGGCTCCGGCTGTTCGATGACGGCAACCAAGCACGGCAAGCCTCTAGATACATCGATGGGATTTTCGCCGCTGGAAGGCCTCATGATGGCGACGCGTAGCGGTGACTTGGACCCCGGACTCATTGTCCATCTTCAGCAGCAAGCACAACTCAGCGCCGCCGCAATCGAAGCAGTGCTTAATCGCGAATCGGGATTGCTGGGTATCAGCGGCGAGTCCGACATGCAAAAACTCCTGCTGCGCAATGATCCCGATGCTCGCTTAGCGCTGGCCATGTACGTCCATCGCGCACGCAAATACTTGGGTGCCTACTTGGGGGTGCTCGGCGGCGCGGATGCCGTCTTGCTTGGTGGCGGAGTCGCAGAACACGCACCGGCCGTACGCGAATCCATACTAGCCAACATGGAATGGGCAGGACTCGCGCTCGATGCGCAGGCCAATCTCGCTGCAGCGGGTGTTGAAACTTGCATCAGTCGCTCGGATTCCCGCGTACAAGCATGGGTGGTACCGGTCGATGAAGGCGCACTACTCGCAGCAGCGGCTGATTCACTCATGCTACGGCAAGGTGACCTACGATGACCATTGAAGCGATCGCGCTGTCCGCGGAAGAACTTCGCCTTATCGATGCGTGGTGGCGTGCGGCCAACTATCTTTCCGTGGGACAAATCTATTTGCTCGATAATCCGTTGCTGCGCGAGCCGTTGTCGGCAAGGCACGTGAAGCAGCGCTTGCTTGGACACTGGGGCACAACGCCTGGCTTGAACTTCCTCTACGTGCACCTCAATCGTCTGATTCGAATGCACGACCTCAACATGATGTTTGTGGCGGGACCGGGGCATGGCGGCCCCGCGTTAGTGGCTAACACATGGCTCGAAGGCACATACAGCGAACTGTACCCAGACATCTCGCTTGATGCCGAAGGTATGCAACGGCTCTTTAAACAGTTTTCGTTTCCGGGCGGCGTTGGCAGTCACGCCACACCCGAGACACCAGGGTCGATTCATGAAGGCGGCGAACTCGGCTATTCGCTCGCTCATGCTTATGGTGCGGCTTTCGATAACCCGGACCTAATTGTGGCATGCGTGATCGGGGATGGCGAAGCGGAAACGGGTCCGCTCGCCGCCGCGTGGCACTCCAACAAATTTCTCAACCCAGTGAGCGATGGAACTGTGTTACCGATCTTGCATCTCAACGGCTACAAGATTGCCAATCCAACGGTACTCGCGCGTATTCCTCGCGAGGAGCTGGAAGGATTGCTGACCGGATACGGATACAAAGTGTACTTCGTGGAAGGATCGGAGCCGGAAGCAATGCATCGCCAGATGGCGGCCACACTGGACGCCGTGTTTGCGGATATCAAAGCGATTCGTGGCGAAGCAAGCGCGCAACCGAACAACACCCGACCTCGTTGGCCGATGATCGTGTTGCAATCGCCAAAAGGTTGGACCGGTCCGAAGGAAGTCGATGGCAAGAAGACCGAAGGTTACTGGCGCTCACATCAAGTTCCGTTTGGCGAAGTTGCAACGAACCCGGCGCATTTGCGTCTACTGGAAACGTGGCTTAAGAGCTATCGCCCCGAAGAACTGTTCGACGTCAATGGCACACCACGCAGTGAACTACGTGCGCTCGCGCCGTCGGCATCGCGATGCATGGGCGCCAATCATCATACGAGCGGCGTGCTGCTCAAGGACTTGCAACTTCCAGAATGCATTGCATACGCCATCGACGTTTCCAAGCCAGGAAGCGTGCGCGCCGAACCAACACGCGTGATGGGACAGTTTTTGCGCGATGTGATGAAGATGAATGCGCACGCTCGTAACTTTCGTGTCTTTGGCCCGGACGAAACAGCCTCCAATCGACTCGATGCCCTCTTCGAAGTCACCGACCGTACTTGGTTAGCGGAGCACCATGCGGAAGACGACCACTTAGCAGCGGACGGCCGCGTGATGGAAATTCTGTCGGAACACACCTGCCAAGGCTGGCTCGAAGGATATTTGCTGACCGGACGCCACGGCTTGTTCTCATGCTACGAAGCGTTCATTCATATTGTGGATTCGATGTTCAACCAGCACGTCAAATGGTTAAAAGTGAGCAAAGAAGTTCACTGGCGTCGGCCGATTGCCTCGCTCAATTATCTGCTGACGTCGCATGTTTGGCGTCAAGATCACAATGGTTTCTCGCACCAAGACCCCGGCTTCATCGACCATGTCGTCAACAAGAAGGCCGACTTCATTCGTGTCTACTTACCGCCGGACGCGAACACGCTGTTGTGCGTGACCGAGTGCTGTTTACGCTCACGTCACCTCGTCAACGTGATCGTCGCAGGTAAACAACCGCAGGCGCAGTGGTTGAACATGGACGCCGCTATCAAACATTGCGCTGCCGGCATCGGCGTTTGGGAATGGGCGAGTAATGACAAGGGAAATGAACCGGACGTCGTACTCGCGTGCGCTGGTGATGTACCCACATTGGAAACGCTAGCCGCTGTCGATCTACTACGCCAGCACGCGCCAGACCTGAAAGTGCGCGTCGTAAACATCGTGGACTTGATGACGCTGCAACCTCGCGAGGAACACCCGCATGGCTTGTCCGATCGAGACTTCGATGCCATCTTCACCGCCGACAAGCCGATCATTTTTGCGTACCACGGTTATCCGTGGTTGATTCATCGTCTCACCTATCGACGGACCAACCACGGCAATTTGCATGTGCGTGGATACAAAGAAGAAGGCACGACCACCACACCGTTCGACATGGCCGTGCTTAACGACCTAGATCGGTATCATCGAGTAGCCGACGTTGCCGATCGCGTGCCTATGCTGCGTTTCAAAGCAGCGCACCTGAAACAATTTGCACGCGATAAGTTGCTTGAACACAAGCAATACATCCTGTGCAATGGCGACGATATGCCCGAAGTGCGCGAGTGGCAGTGGTCAGCTACATGAGACGCAACAACTAGCCGCCCCTCCTGGGCGGCACCTTCAACAATGGAAGCTTAGCCACTCCGTGCT
The DNA here is from genome assembly GCA_964555355.1 of uncultured Klebsiella sp. Lineage (GTDB taxonomy): Bacteria > Pseudomonadota > Gammaproteobacteria > CAIKBL01. The sequence goes on along the minus strand of CAZKRY010000025.1, from coordinate 19,876 downwards.
GGCGATTCCGGACAGGCCCTGAGCCGAGCACCGCACGTAGGTACATGCGGAAACCCCTTAGCGCAGGGCGCTCCTCCCGCGATCCTTTCGAGATGATTACCTCACACACTTGCACCTCAACGAATGCCGTGCAGGTGCGCGAACGCGTCTACGGTAGAGGACGCACCTCACTGTTTAACTACGATCATTAGCCGCGAGGACCTCTGAAATGAAACTCCACACAATCAATCGAATGCCGACGATGCTCGCCGGATTGCTGTTGTTGGTATCGGCCGCATCGGTTGACGCACAAACCCCCGATCCTGCCGCTGCAATGAGCACACATGCGCCCGGAAATACTTCTGCCCCAACGGATACGGCGGCAATGCAACAAGAAATTGCCAAGCTTAGAGAACAAATGCGCCAGCTCGAACAGAAGATGCAATCGCCCGCAACCGGAAAAATGCAGCAAGGCGGTGGAATGCAAACTCAGAACAAAACAACCACTCCGCCAATGCAGTCCGGCATGAAGGGCGGCGGTATGCGACCGATGGAGAACGAGATGGGAATGCCCATGGACAAAATGAAACCGGCTGCATCGATGCCCGCTCCGAGCGGCTCAATGGGCATGGGTATGGATAAGGACATGATGCGGATGATGCAGATGATGAATGGCAACGACGACATGATGGGCATGGGGGCAATGGGCGGAATGAAATCCCCGGCCGCCATGGCGACTCCGTCCGCGCTTCCGGGATTTCCCGGTCAGTCGCATCTGTACCACGTCGGCTCAACGGACTTCTTTCTCGATCATCCGGAGCACATCTCATTGACTGTGCAGCAGCAGCAGACGTTAGGAAAGCAAAAGCAGGAATCGCTGCTCAAGCAAGGCGAGCTTCAACGCCAGATCGACGCTGGCGAACAGGAGCTGTGGCAATTGACGGCCGCCGACCAACCTCAGATCGGCAACATTGAAAAGAAAGCGCGCGAAATCGAGCGATTGCGCAGCGACAAGCGTATCGCATTCATTCGTGCTGTGGGCGATGCGACCAAAGTGCTCACCGACGATCAGCGCAAGCAGCTAACAGGCATGGCGCCCGCACAACCGAGGCCAGATCAAGCGCCGATGCCGATGCAGGATAACAAACCGAAAGACAGCATGAGCCACATGTGAGCAAGAGCAAGACCATGAACACTTCAATTCGATATACATCGCGGCATACGTTTCTCTTCGTCTTGCTGGCTGGCGCACTGGCGCTCGCCGGTTGCAATAAGCAAACGGAAAGCGGTGCGCCCAGCAGCGTCACGGACGCGAATTTACAGCAAAAAATAGAGCAGGCGAATACGCCGAGCGATCATCGCGGCCTTGCGTCGTACTACGATACTCGCGCACAAGCCGCCCAGAACGGGAGCATCAACGAACGCGAACGGCGAGCGCAATATGAGCGCCGCTGGCGGACCGGAACACATCCGATGGGTCCGGCGGCTGGGCCTCATTTCGACGGCTTGTCGGCCGACCATGAATCCAGTGCGGGCCACTATCGAGCGATGGCGCAATGGCATCGCCAAATGGCCGACGAAGCCGAACGCTCACCGACTCAGGCCGAGTAGCAATTCGGACCCACCTTGGAGCAAGTTGTGAATCGCACTCTCATCCAATGCACTCGCAGAAAATTCGTGCAAGGCGCGGCCTCCGCAGTCGCACTTGGCGCGATGAGTGCCTCAGCGACGCATGCGCTCGCGGCGGCCGCGCCCCAGACCGAACTCACGGGCACGGAATTCGACCTCGAAATTACCGAGCTGCCGGTAAATTTCACGGGACAGCGTTCGGTTGCGACAGCAGTGAACGGCCAAGTCCCCGCACCTGTGTTGCGAGTTCGCGAAGGAGATACGATCACGTTGCGCGTAACGAACCGGCTCGATGAGGTGACGAGCATTCATTGGCACGGTCTGATTCTTCCCGCGAACATGGACGGCGTACCTGGCATCAGTTTCCCGGGGATTGCGCCCGGCGCAACGTTCGTTTACCGATTTACCGTTCGTCAAAGCGGCACGTATTGGTATCACGCGCACACCTTGCATGAACAGACTGGACTCTACGGCGCGTTAATCGTCGAACCGCGTGAGCCGCAGAGGCGCGCAGATCGCGACTATGCCGTGCTGCTCAGCGACTGGACCGATGAGGATCCGCTGCAGGTCTATCTGAATCTCAAGAAGATGGGCAGCTACTACAACTTTGGGTTGCCTACTGTACCGAATCTCTTCTCCGATCTGTCGCGTGTAGGGATTTCCGGTGCGCTTGCTCGCCGTAGCATGTGGAACCGATCGCGAATGAATCCTACTGACTACAGCGATGTATCGGCCACTACCTACACCTATCTGCTTAACGGCGCGTCGCCCGCAGCTAACTGGACGGGTATTGTCCACGCTGGAGAACACGTGCGTCTGCGTTTCATCGGGGCCGGGACTGCAACCTATTTCGATGTGCGCATCCCGGGCCTCAAGCTCACCGTGGTTTCCACGGACGGCCAGGAAATCGACCCTGTCGATGTCGATGAATTCCGCATTGGTCCCGGGGAAACCTACGATGTGATCTTCCGCATACCGGATGAGCGCGCTTATACGATCTTTGCGCAATCCATGGATCGCACTGGCTTTGCTCGCGGCACATTGGCACCGCGCGTTGGCATGGAAGCAGCAGTACCTTCACTCGACGCGCCCACGTGGCTGACGGACGTCGACATGATGGGTGCAATGGCTTCAATGACGGGTAGCGCGGAAAGCGCGGGTGGCCATGCACTGCATGGCGCGGGGCCTAGCGCGCAGAAGTCGAATCATGCCCGAACCGAATACGGTCCTGCGGTCGATATGCGTGTGGATTATCCCCGCGTCAATCTCAACGATCCCGGCATCAATCTGCGCAACAACGGCCGTCGAGTACTCACGTATGCCGATTTGCGCACGACGGGCGGCGCGCTCGATCGGCGTCAACCCGGCCGCCAAATCGAACTCCATCTCACCGGCAATATGGAACGCTTCCAGTGGTCGATCGACGGCTTGAAACTCAGCGAGGCGAAGCCGATTCATTTTCGCGAGGGCGAACGACTGCGCGTTGTTCTTGTGAACGACACGACAATGACGCATCCGATGCACTTGCATGGAGTGTGGTCGGAGCTCGAATCGCCCGACGGAGCATTTCAGGTTCGTAAGCACACCGTCTCGGTGCAACCGGCACAGCGGCTCTCTTTCGCCGTAACCGCCGACGCTCCGGGTCGCTGGGCTTTCCACTGCCATTTGCTCTATCACATGGCGGCCGGGATGTTTCGCGAAGTGGTGATCGCATGAACGCAGTCGCAAAGGCACGTCCATTGTCTCCACGCTCGACGCGTGTCGTGTGCGTGGTAAAAACCGCGATCCTGTCGCTGTGCGCTACGTTCCTATATGGCAATGGTGCCGTTGCCCAAGACACTCGCACTCAGGATGAGCACACTCAGCATGCCAAGCCGACACCGGCAACGGACGCTCCAAGCAAAGCCACGCCGGATCACTCGACACATGGTGACGCAACCGGTACGACGCCGCCGGCATCTTCGCTGGAGCAAGCGGACCAAAAAGAATCGATGCCCATGGCGCCGATGCAAGGTGGCCGCGCTCCCGCGGATGCGCGCGATCCTCATTCCTATGCGGAAGGTTATGAGTACACCGGGATGCCGGGGATAGAGACCAGCGATCAGATCGTCTTCGGCTGGGTGTCGGGCGATGAACTCGAGTTTTTGTCTGGAAACGAGGGCGAGGGCTTCTCGTGGAACGCGCAAGCGAACTACGGCGACGATCGCAACAAACTGTGGCTGCGAACGCAGGGACTGAAACTTCCTGACGAACTAGATCCGACTACCAGTGGCGAGGTGCTGTGGTGGCGGCCCTATACGGCTTTCTGGGGCTCGCAACTGGGTATTCGGCAGGACTTCGGTACTGGCGCACACACGTATTTAGCAGTGGGTATCGAAGGCGTAGCTCCGTACTGGGCTCTCATCGAAGCGACAGCTTACCTCGGTGACGACGGCAGGTTGGCGGCCAGGATCAAGATCGCCTACGACGTTCGCTTTACGAATCGTCTGATTCTGACGCCCAACCTCGAAACAAACGCGTCGAGCAAATCCGAAGAAGAGCGTCGGCTTGGCGCCGGCCTTGGGAATGTCGAAGTCGGGCTGCGTTTGCGGTATGAGGTCCATCGCAAATTTGCTCCGTACGTGGGATACGTATGGGAGCGATCCTTTTCGGACACGGCCGAGTTGCGGCGCGAAGCAGGCGACCCCGTGAACGAGCACCGCTTCGTCGCCGGTGTGAGAGCTTGGTTTTGAAGCGCACTGGCCACGCTCTACGAGAGAATCCATGACTACCGATTCGAGTGTACACGTCGCGACATCCCAGCCGAGTCGACTTCGCCTCCTGAGCGCCGCCGGCCAGAGCGTATGGCTGGACTTCATCACGCGAGAGTTGTTGCGTTCCGGCGAACTCGCAAGACTGATCGCCGATGACGGAGTGGCAGGCGTTACCTCGAATCCCTCCCTCTTCCAAAAAGCAATTTCCACCGGCACCGAGTACGAGGCGGAGATTTCCACCCTTGCACGCCAAGGGATGAGCGCGCTGCAGATCTACGAGGCACTTGCTATAGCCGACATACGCGCCGCCTGCGACTTGTTTGCGCCGGTGTATGAGCGAACTCGGACGCGAGACGGTTACGTGTCGCTCGAAGTCAATCCCCATCTGGCCGACGATGCGACGGCGACTCTGCTTGAAGCGCGCCGTCTCTTTAACGCCGTGGCGCGGCCGAACGTAATGATCAAGATTCCTGCGACCGCGGCGGCGTTACCGGCAATCACGAGCGCCATTGCCGAAGGAATCAACGTCAATGTGACGCTGATCTTCTCCGTTGAGCGATACGAACAGGTGTTGGACGCTTGGCTGGGCGGTCTCGAAGCTGCGATACGCGAAGACGCACCGACATTGTCGCGCACCGCCTCCGTGGCGAGTTTTTTCATAAGCAGAGTGGACGCGGCGCTGGATCCCGTATTGCAGAAGAACAGCGCAACCGCCCAATTGCAAGGCGCGGTCGCAATTGCCAACGCCGCCAACGCCTACAGCCGGTTTATTGCCATGCGCGAAAGCGCGCGTTTTCGAGCCCTCGCCGCACGGGGCGCGACTGCGCAAAGACCTTTATGGGCAAGCACCAGCCCGAAAAGCGCCGCGTATCGCGACATCATCTATGTCGAAGACCTGGTCGCCGCCGAGACCATCAATACGTTGCCGCCGCAGACGCTGTCTGCGTTCCGGGACCACGGTGCTGTGCATCGCAATCTGGCCGACTCGCACGTTCAGAAGGAATCCACGCACGTGCTCAGCGAATTGCGGCGGCTAGGGGTGGATCTACGCGCGACATCCGAACAATTGGAACGTGAGGGCGTGAAACTCTTTGCCGATGCTTTCGATTCGCTCATTGCATCCATCGATCGCAAGTCCACATCGCCATAACCCCTCAGGAGTCACGTATGCAGATCGGCCTCATTGGACTGGGAAGGATGGGATTCAACATGGCGCGCCGGTGGATCGGCGGAAAGCATACTGTGGTCGCGTATAACCGCAGTGCGCCGAAAGCCGACGCGATTGCCGCCCAGGGCGCCGTCGCGGCTCACACGCTTGCGTCACTGGTGGAGCGTCTGGCAGCGCCAAGAATTCTGTGGCTCATGTTGCCGGCCGGTCAAATTGTCGATGACCATCTGGACCAACTCGTTGGCTTGCTCGCGCCGGGCGACCTCGTTGTGGATGGCGCAAACGGACACTTTCGCGATGCGCAGCGTCGAGCCGAAATGCTGCGCGCCCATCGCATTGGGTTTATCGACGCCGGTGTCAGCGGCGGCATATGGGGATTGAAAAACGGCTATTGCACAATGGTCGGGGGCGATGCCGCCGACGTGCGGCGCATCGAGCCGTTGCTTAACACACTAGCGCCCGAAGACGGATTTCTGCATGCCGGCCCTGTCGGCGCCGGCCACTTCCTCAAGATGACGCACAACGGGATCGAATACGGCTTGATGCAAGCCTATGCCGAGGGTTTCGAACTCCTCAATGCGTCCGAGTTCCCCTACGATCTCAAAGCCGTTGCGGCGTTATGGAATCGCGGCAGTGTCGTTCGCTCGTGGCTGCTGGAATTGATGGAGAGAGCGCTCCACGCAGATCCGCAACTAGCATCGTTAAAGGCCCATGTAGACGATTCGGGAGAAGGACGCTGGACGGTCCAGCAAGCGATCGAGTTGGGTGTGCCGGCGCCGGCGATCACCGCCGCCGTGTTTCAGCGATTTGCTTCGCGCCAGGAAGACGGGTTTGGACTGCGCGTACTCGCCGCCCTACGCCGCGAGTTTGGCGGACACGCCGTAACGCCAGCGGACCGCGGGTCTTCTGCCACCGCGACTGACCAAAGCGCATGATGTTCGGAATGGAAGACCTTGATCAAAGCAAGCCGGATGCTTGCGCGATCGTTATTTTCGGCGCGTCCGGCGATCTGGCCGCGCGCAAATTGCTGCCGGCGCTTTTCCGTCTGCACGAAGCAGGGTTGCTGAATGAGCACAGCTACATTCTCGGCGTCGCGCGAACAGAGCTTGATGACGAATCCTTCCGCGTGCGCGCCCGCAACGCACTCGCAATAAGCCATACCGCCGTTAACGATTTGTTCGCGCGTTGTTTCTACCAAATTTTGGACTACGGTGAGGCCGACGCATACAAGGCGCTGGCTGCGCGCTTGCTGGAACTTGACCGCCTTCACGCGGTTGAGGCAAGACGCATGTTTTACTTTGCGACGCCGCCACACCTGGCAATGACGGTGATCAAGCGCCTGGGCGAAAGCGGACTGTCACGCGAACAGTCCGCCGGCTGGGTTCGTGCCGTGCTTGAAAAGCCCTTTGGAAGCGATCTGGCGAGCGCACGGCTGATGAACAAGGAGCTGAACGCGGCGTTTAGAGAATCGCAAATTTATCGGATCGACCACTACCTCGGCAAAGAGACCGTGCAGAATCTGTTGGTCTTTCGCTTCGCCAATACCATCTGCGAACCCATTTGGAATCGAAACTACATCGATCATGTACAGATCACCGTCGCGGAAACGGATGGCGTCGGTCGGCGAGCCGGGTATTTCGACCAGACCGGTCTGCTGCGAGACATGGTGCAGAACCATTTGCTGCAATTGCTGTGTCTCACCGCGATGGAACCGCCCTGCACCATGGAAGATTGCTCGATGCGCGACGAGAAGACCCGAGTCCTTGGAGCCGTAAAGCCATTCACATCCAATAACCTTGACGGCCGCGTTGTACGCGGACAGTACGCCAGCGGCCGAATCGGCCCGCAAAACGTGATTGGCTATCGCGAAGAAACCGGCATCGCGAAGGAGTCGCTGATAGAAACCTTTATCGCGATGCGACTTGAGTTGGACAACTGGCGCTGGCAGGGCGTGCCGTTCTATTTGCGCGCCGGCAAGCGTCTTGAGCGCCACACAAGCGACATCGTGGTGCAATTCAAAGCGGTGCCGACGTCGGTACTCCGTCCCTTGCTCGCCGATCAGTTGTCGCCCAACCTGCTGCGTTTTCGACTACAGCCCGAAGAAGGAATCGAGCTACGCTTCGAAGCCAAGGCGCCCGGACCGAGGCTTCGGGTGAGATCGGCGGCGCTGCGATTCGACTACGTCAACCAGTTCGGCGGCGAACCTCCGGAAGCGTATGCGCGCTTGCTACTCGATGTGATGCAGGGACATCAAGCTTTGTTCTTGCCTCAGGAATGGATCGAACACGCTTGGCGAGTACTGGAACCCGTGATGGAACATTGGCGTCACTCCAAACACGATCTATCCCTATATTCGGCGGGTTCGTGGGGGCCTCAAAGTGCGGAGCGGCTTCTCGAACGCGATGGCCGCGCTTGGATACCGCTTTAGACCACGTAATCGCCGCGCTGAAAGAAACAATAGGCCGCAGCGGCTTATCGGCGATGCTTGCCAGTCCGATGTAGGAAATAGACCATCGGCAATAGCGCCAGCATCAACGCCATTCTGACGACGGCTTGATCCCAAGTGATATGCAGAAGCGTTGACACCGGCGTGGCGCCAACGACACTGCTTGGGGCGGCAACGAGAAACGCACTGACCGCGACGCCGTCGACAGCCTCGCCAATCGCCGTGCTGCTCACCACTCGCACCCACAGCAGGCGGCCTCCAGTCATCTTCCTCACTTGATGGAAAACCTGGATGTCCGCCAATTGTCCGCACACGTATCCCGAGAGAAGCGCAAGTGCATGAGCTACAGGAACGGAGAGCACATGCTCGAATGCCCCGAGGGGAAGATGCGTGCTGGACGCTGCCGGAATTTGGCGCGCGATTTCGATCAGGCCAAACGCCAGGAAAACGCAAAGCACGGCGATAACCGTGACGCTGCGCGCAACCGATCGACCGCAGCGCTCGTTCAGGAGATCGGTCGTCAGAAACGTGATGGGGAAACTCAAAACCGTGAGGGTAAAGATAAACGGACCAAGCTCCGCGGACTTATTGCCGAGAACGTGCCCCAGCACCAGCGCGCTGACGTGCAGCATGGCCAACGCGAGCGTAGTCGACGAGACGGCATCTAACTCTGCGTCCGGCGGCGTCAGTGATGTTTGTACCATCCTACCCCCTTGATGTCGTTCCACGAGGTGGTTTGATGACAGCGATAGCACTGGCTCACTTGCGCCACTCCGCAACACTGAGCAACCTGCGCATCCGTTTGACCTGCGATCTTCTTTGAGACCATCTCAAAATGCATCATGTAGTGGCTGGGCGGAGCCTGGTGGCATTGCGCACAGTCAAACGAATTGGCGGAGGGATGCCGAAACGTATCGATTGTCCATTTGGCGGTGCCGTGACAACTCGCGCATTCCGTTCCAAATAACCCGGAGTGAACATCCTTTGTCGCGTGACAGCTGCTGCAATTCAGGATTGTCTCTAGCGGACTGACGGCGGGATATCGCGAGATCCGTGAGGTACGTGACTCATTTGCGTTTACCCAGCGACGCAGATCGTTACGCGCGTCCTGTTGATTCTTGCCGACGATTTCATCCAGCATTCTCAACCCGGCGCGGGACAGTGCGACATGGTCCATGCCCGTTAGAACCGCGTCCGCGCCACGATGCTCAACATGACACTGCGCGCAACTGCCTATCTCGCCGTGAAACGCCGTGGGCTGACGCTGCAACAATGCGGTGTTGTTAGCGTGGCAGCCGATGCATTTTGCATCCGCTGGACCAGCGACCGGCGTGTGGCACGCGGCGCAATTGTCTTGCAGATCGGTATGAGCGCGCGACAAGGCTCCAGGAGCTGCGTGACGTTGCCACGCCGCAAGATCCGCGTGCGTGCCGTATACGCGCCACGCAAGCACCAGCGCTACCGCGCCCAATAAAAAAGCAATCGCAACTAGCCACGCCTTCATGAACAGTGCCTCACTGGAACCACCGCAGGCCAAAGTGGATCGAGGCCCAGACATGCAGCGCCAGGAGAATGTAAAAGACAATCGCGACGGTAATATGAACTTTTAGCCAGCGGTCGGATAAACGTTTAAGCCGCTCGTGGTTTCGAATCGAATATTCGAGCTCCGCTATGGATTCCGCCATTTCTACGGCGCGCGCCGACGGAGCATTTGAAGCCTGAGTGGGAATGATGCCGAGGAATACGGAACGTAGCGCCCCCCAGCTGAACACGCGAGCGGTTGCGCCGGAATCAAGCACTCGAATCGGCGACCGAATAATCTCACTCACAGCTCCGTTGTAAGCCGTCTCAAGCGCATCCAACTGAGCACGCTTTTCCCGAAGCTCAAGCGACACTTGGCCGACGAAATGCCTCCCGACATAGCCGCTAAGCACCGTTATCAACATCGACGCAGTGATCGCAATGCCGAGTCCGCTTTCAAAGCGATGTCCCGTGTGCAAGAGCGTCAGCACGGCTCCGATCGCACTGGTATACACATGCCACTTTAGGAAAGTGCCCGTCGAGATTCGATCGCCGATCGCTTGCCGCAATCTCGGGATTCGCTTGACCGCCATGTACGCGAAGGAAAACGCGACGATGAGCGTTGCGCCCGTAACCGCGAGCATGCCGCCCGTTAAACTCCCGGGAAATCGCGGCGCGCGGTGAACGAAGAACCCTGCCCACAAAACCGTCAGCAGCAGTATCAGCGTACCGACAATGGTTCGTTCACGCCCCATGGCTTGGCGCATCCCCATGTCGATCATTGCTAGGCGTCGACACTGACATCACCGGTCGATTTTGCTTGGCAGGCCAGAATAAGGTTGTTTTCTTTGTCCTGCGCATCGAGCCCGTCTTGCACTTCCATCGTCACAGCGCCCGAAAGCAGTTTGACTTTGCAGATCCCACAAACACCGACGCGACAAGAGTATTCGATGTTTACGCCGACTTCCTCCGCTGCTTCCAGCACCGTCTCGGTCGGCTTCAATAGCGCCGTCCTCTTCGATCGCGCGAAAGTGGCCACTGCGACTCCCGGTGGCACTGCTGTTTCAGGACGCACTTCAGACTGCTGCACCCGATCGGCTGTTGACGCGGAATCGAGAGTGGCCGCGACCGGCCTTTCGCGCCCGATAAACACCTCGCTCTTGATCTGCTCCGTCGGCACAGCGAGTTCGGCCAGCAGGGTCTGCATGGCCGTCATCATGGCGGGCGGTCCGCATAGGTGAATACGAAGCGTGTGTATATGCGGAATCGCTTCCGTAAGCACGTCCTTCGTAATGTGGCCTATCTTGTAAGGCCACTCCTTGGATACGACGTCGCTCGCCGCAATTGTGAGGTGAAGATTGCGATGACGGCGCTGCAGGTACTCAAGCTCCTCTCGATAGATGACGTCCTGTTCGCTCCGACATCCGTAAACAAAAAAGATGTCGCCGGTCCAAGATCGGTCGGTGAGAAAGCGTAGAACGCTCATCATCGGTGTGATACCGACACCGCCTGCAATCAGGACAATGCTATTTGCGCCTTCGCCGATGAACGTGAAATTACCGGAAGGACCGGTCACTTTCAGCGTATCGCCTTCGTGCACATGATGGAGAAAGTTAGAGACCGTCCCTTTGTCCTCGCGTTTGATCGTAACCTCGCAATACTCGCGGCGAGTCGGCGAGGACGCAATCGTGTAAGAACGCTTGATGGGTTGGTCGATAGGTTGCACGGTAAATGTGATGAACTGCCCGGGCAGATGGCGAAACGGCAAATCGCCGCCGGAGAGATCGGTCAGGCGCAATGTCCTGACATTAGGGGTCTCGTCGAAAATTCGGCTGACCCGCAAGAGCCCCGTCCACGAGTTTGGTTTGGAAGGCGCAGCGACGACGCTCACGGGTTCACGCGAGATCGGTGGTGCAACCGGTTTTTCCGGCAGCGGGATGCTTTGTCCTTCGCTAGAAAGTCGAGCAAGGAGCGACTTTGCTCGTTGCATTTTCTTGAAGTTCATCCAAAGCAATACCGTGGCCACGGCAATCAACAGGAACATCGTGAAATAGTGGAATCCGGACAAGCCAAAGACTCCATGCGGATTTTGGGTATCCTGAGCAACAGGCAAGTTCATGCTCTGCTTAAACCAACCGAGCGCGACTTCGCTTGGCGGCTGATTTGACGATATCGCCCGCAGTGCTGCGACACCGCCTTCAAATTCATGGACGCCGGTCCGAATCTGTGCGACGGCATCCTGCATAGTTGCAAGATCTTCAGGCGTCGTGGACTGGCTAAGTTTGTCGAGACCCGATGACATGAGTGCCGTACCCGAAGTCAGGCGCATACGCGCGAGTTGCTCGAGTTCTTCGCGTTTTTCCGGCGTCAATTCGGGCAACTCCATCAGCGATGGATAGAACTGCTTGGGTGGAGGCGTACCCATTTGCTTCATCATCGAACCCATCTCGTTCATAGCGCCGGCCGTTTTCGGACCGCCCATCGCAGGGGTTGCACCTTGCGCGGCGGATGGACTATCCGCGCCACCCGCCGGATGATGACTCGCGTGCTCTTCCGGCGTCTGAGCGAATGCCGCCACTGCAAACACCACGCTCGCAGCGATACGAAAAATAGACCGCCACAGCGTGTGTCGAGGGGAATTCACTTTAAGCCTTGGTTTCACGATTCAACCTCATTTCCCGCACGTCCCCAGTTACATCGTACGTTTGGCGGGGTTAGCGTCCTTGCGCCGCACCCGATAGCGCCGCTAGTTTAAATAAGCATCCGTGGCATAACGCCGCAACATACGATGCGTACTGAACAACGATGCCGTTTTCGATATCGCGCCTTTCATCACGCCAATCCACTTCGACCGCTCCTGGAAGTACATCGGCAGAATGCGGTGTTCCAGTTTGTCGTACAGATCGCGAATATCTTCTGCATCTCCACCATCGCGGCCATCGCCGATGGCCCAGCCGGTCACACCTTCGATGTGTCCCTCCAGCCACCAGCCATCCAAGACACTAAAGCTGGGCACGCCATTAAACGCGGCCTTCATGCCGCTGGTGCCGGACGCTTCCATGGGCGGCGCGGGAGTGTTGACCCATAGATCGACCCCGGCCACTAAATGCTGTGCAACCGTCATGTCGTAATTAGGAATGAATGCGCTCGGCACATCCGGTGCCAGTTGTTTGAGTCGCGCGTGCAATTCCACTATCGACGCTTTGCCTTGTTCATCGCGCGGATGCGCTTTACCGGCCAACAGCAATTGAAATGGCGTAGTGCGCGCAATGGCGCGTAGCCGTGCGATATCGCTCAGTAGCAAAAGCGGTCGCTTGTACGCCGTCATCCGTCGAGCAAACGCCAAGATGGGCCAATCGGGTCTCAGCGTCACGCCCATGCGCTCGTGCACAAACTCGATCAGCGATTCCTTAGCGGCCACATGCGCATCCCAGATCGCCGCATCGGCAATGCAGCACTCGGCTCGAACAAGAATTTCCGGCTCGTGCCGCCAACGTGGCAAGTGGCGATCGTAAAGCGCCGCCATGGGTGCGGCCGTCCAAGTCGGACCATGCACTCCGTTGGTAATCGCATGCACCGGATAGCCGGGAAACAGTAGGCGCGATGTTTCGGCATGCTTCTCGGCCACGCCGTTGATGAAGTGACTCATGTTGAGCGCGAGCCGCGTCATGTTAAGCTCCGTCTCGCCCGCGAGCGACTTCAGGGTCGGCAGGTCGATGAAATCGCCGAGCACTTCCGCGACTAGTGCATAGGAAAAGCGATCGTGCCCTGACTCTACCGGCGTGTGCGTCGTGAAGTTACACAGACGGCGTACGGCGAATAAATCGAATGCGGTGTCGCCGCTACGCATTTCCTCGTTAGCGTGCGCCCCCCGCCGCAGCAGCTCAAGCGTCAACAGCGCGGAATGACCCTCGTTTAAATGATACTGGCTCACTTGAAAACCCAGCGCTCGCAGCAAACGCGCACCGCCGATACCCAAAACCACTTCTTGCTTCAATCGGTAGCGAGCATCTCCGCCATACAGTGAATGCGTAATTTGCCGATCCTCGGCATGGTTCTGCGGAAGATCGGTGTCGAGCAGCAACACGGGAAACGCTTTGCCGCGCGGGCAGGACTGCACGTAAAGCCAAGCCGCCACCCACACTGGGCGGCCGCCAATCTGAATCGCAACCGTTGCATCGAGTTGCTTCTCAAAGCGGCGTGGCTCCCAGGTATCGGGCGACTCTTGCTGATGTCCGTCCGCGTCCAAGTGTTGACGAAAGTAGCCCGCGCGACTCACCAGGGTCACGGCAACGAGTGGAATGCCCAAGTCGGCCGCGGAGCGCACGGTGTCTCCGGCCAACATGCCTAAGCCGCCGCTATAAGTTGGTATATCCGGCTGCAAGGCAATTTCCATCGAGAAATAGGCGATGCGCGTCTGTTGCGTGAAATCAGTGTCGATCATGCGGCTCTCAGATTGCGAGGTTGGATTGCACGAACCGACGCACGCCGTCGGCCACGAGCGCGGCAATGTCGATCAGATTGGTCTCATGCGGAATGGCGTTGGTCGTGACCACGCGAGCAGGACGTGCGGCAAGCAATTCCTCATACGCACCGTCCGCGAATACCCCATGCACCGCAACGCACACGGGTCGCATCGATTGTGTTTTCGGCCACTGATTGAGTACCGCGATCATCGTATGCGCCGATGAAACGATGTCATCGACCAGCACGGGCGTCACGTTGCTCCAATCTTCCCCATCGGGCAACCGCACGTGCACGTCGCGGTCGCCGAATCGCGTTTTCTCCAGCACGATGAATTCCGCTTGGGCCACTTGCGCGACGACGCTCACCCACTGTCTGCTTTCGTCGTCCGGGCCGATGAGCTTCGGATTCCTAACATTGTCGCGAATCCAAGCACCCAGGTTTTCTGCGGCGTGCAAGACAACGCTTTCCAAACTGTAGATTTCGGCAAGGCTTGGCCAGCGATGCAGATGCGGGTCCACGGTCACGAGCCACGAAAAACAGGATGACAACACCTGCGCGAAATACGTGGAGCTGAGCGCCTCCCCCGGATGAAATCGCTTGTCCTGGCGAAGGTAACTCAAGTACGGGGCGATCAATCCTACGCGTGTCGCACCCAACGCCTGCGTCTCGCGCGCCGCAAACAACAAGCTCAGAAATTGAGGATCGGGTTTGTGTAGCGTGCAGACGATCGCCACTTGCCGGTTAGCGACATCGCTATGAATTCGCACGTACGACTCGCCATCTGGAAAACTCCGGACTGTGACCGAACCGACTTCGGCGTCGAGATATTCGGCGAGTCGCGCCGCAAACGCCTCGTTGCCGGGCATGGGCAATAGCAGTGACCGGTTCATGCATCTGTTCCGATGGATACGATTTCGGACTGCGATTGCAGATACCGAAGTGCGTAATCGAGTTCGCCGAGTGCATCGGCATGCAGCGTAAACAATGGTTGGTCTTTAGCAATGCGATCACCCACGCGCACGTGCAAATCGATGCCCGCCGCGGGCGCACGCGGCGCACCGGCCAGTTTTGCAGCTCGCGCGATGCGGCGATTGTCGATAGCGCGGCATACGCCGCCTTGCTGGGCCACGATCACCGAGGTGACTTGCGCGCGCGGCAATTCCCTCATACCGCCCTGCGCTTCACAGATCGCTTGGAAACGCTGCCATGCTCGGCCGGAATTCAAGATCTCCTCCGCCAATCGACGGCCGGTGCCTGCGGCCACCGACGGAGCGAATTCAAGAATCCGCGCCGCCAAGGTTAGCGCTCGATTGCGTAAATCGGCGGGCGCGCTGGCATCGCTTTGCAAGACCGCGAGCACATCGCGCGCCTCTAACGCTGGACCTATGCCACGTCCCACCGGTTCCGAACCATTGGATATTTCCACGGCGAGCTTGAGATTCAACGCCGCGGCGACGGTGATTAAACGGTTCGCCAGACGATCGGCGGCCGGCGCCGAACGTACCTTTGCGGTCGGGCCAATTGGAATATCGATCAGGACGTCCGTCGCGCCCGCGGCAATTTTCTTGGAAAGAATCGATGCCACCATTTGTCCGTCGCTGTCGAAATCGAGCGGCCGTTCGACACGGATCAGCACATCGTCGGCGGGACTTAACCGCGCCGTACCGCCCCACACGATACAACCGAACTCGCGCTCTACCACGCGCCGCATTTGTTCTATCGACAACGTCACCGGCGCGAGCGTTTCCATCGTATCCGCCGTACCAGCCGGCGAGGTAATAGCGCGCGATGACGTTTTCGGAATCACAAGTCCTGCCGCCGCCACAATAGGCACCACGATCATCGTCGTTCGATTGCCAGGTAGTCCGCCCACACAATGCTTGTCGAGCACTTGAGTCGCGTTCCAGTTAAGCCGCGTGCCAGCCTCAACCATCGCCTGCGTGAGCGCGATGATTTCCTGATCGCTCATGCGGTCGCCGGCACAAGCAGTGACCAACGCCGCCAATTGCAAGTCTGAGTAATGCCCCGCGGTCACGTCGCCGATCACGCGGCGCCACTCGTGCAAGGTCAACGCGTGGCCATACACTTTGCTCCGCAAGGCGCTCACTGAATCGACCAACAGCGCATGGCTGACCGTAATCTCATCTCCGGGTTGTGCGCGAAGCTCGTGCCATGCGGCGCGCGACAATCCAGCTTCATGCACTTCGAGCACCGGCGATGAGGCGACATGCAAGGTCGCAGTAATCTGACGATCGTGACACACCACTTGCACGCGGGACTGCGCTTCAAACCCCTCCGAACGGCAAACATGACAGTCCTTGTGCATGTAGATAACGAAGTCTTGATAGGTGTCGATCTCAAGAGAGCGCAAAATCACTTTGCTTCGCTGTGTGCCGGGTTCTTTGGACATCATGTTTTTCAGCCCGAATCGCTTGCTGCCTTCGATACAATACCGGCTGTCAATCTGGCGTGAATAGTTCTCGAAATGATCTCAAAGCCCGTCGGGCACGTGTAAGTCCACAGTCGGTAGGGACAGACCGCATGCAATACTCTATCAGCATAGGGCGCGGCGAACCGCTGCCGCTTGGGACGCACCATTGTTGCGACGGGGTGAATGTCGCTGTTTTCAGCCGGCACGCCACGACGGTCACGCTGCTGTTGTTCGCAGGCGGTCACTCAGGTCAAGCCGCGCAAAGCTTTTCGCTCGACCCACAGCGGCATCGCACAGGCGACATCTGGCATGCGCGGGTCCATGGCGAACTTCGCGACGCGCAGTACGCGTTCAAAGTCACCGGACCCGACGCACCGCTCGAAGGTCACCGTTTCGACGGCACACAGTTCCTACTTGACCCCTATGCGGCGGCGGTGAGTGGCGAACAACTGTGGCGCGGTGACGTTGCTGCCTTACATGGCGCTTCGAATGCAGCCACTCCATCGATGCTCTGTGACCTCATTACGGATGCGCCATTCGACTGGGGATTCGACACGCCGCCCCGACTCACGTGGGGCGAGTCCGTCATTTATGAGACACACGTACGCGGACTCACGATTCATCCCAGCTCCGCCGTCGCACATCCCGGTCAATACCTTGGCGTGGTTGAAAAGATTCCCTATTTCAAATCGCTCGGCGTCACTGCGATCGAGTTGTTACCCGTGCAGGCATTCAATCCACTTGAAGTGGATCGACGCAACCCGGTAAGCGGCGAGCCGCTCTACAACTACTGGGGCTACAACCCGATTGCTCTCTTCGCACCGATGACCGGGTACGCAAGTCAACCGTCGCCACAGACGGCGCTTATGGAGTTCAAAACGATGGTGCGGGAACTGCATCGCGCGGGAATCGAGATTATCCTCGACGTTGTCTTCAATCACACGGCCGAGGGCAACGCACTCGGACCCACTTATAGCTTTCGGGGCCTGGACAACGCCCTCTACTACCTATTGACGCCGGACAAACAGAGTTATCTGGACTTCACCGGGTGCGGCAACACACTGAACTGCAATCACCCGGTTGTTCGCAACATGATTGTCGATTGCCTCCGCCATTGGGTCATGCACTTTCACATCGATGGGTTTCGATTCGACTTGGCATCCGTACTCGGTCGCGATTCGCAGGGATTGTTGTTGACCAATCCGCCGCTGCTCGAACAAATTGCCGAAGATCCGTTGCTACGCGAAGTCAAACTCATAGCCGAAGCATGGGACAGCGCCGGCGCCTTTCAAGTCGGCCATTTTTCCGGCCAGCGGTGGGCAGAGTGGAATTGTCATTTTCGCGATGACGTGCGTCGCTTCTGGCGCGGCGATCGTGGCTTGTCCGGTCGCTTCGCCACGCGACTCTGCGGCAGCGCCGATCTCTACGACATCGACGGCGCGAGCCCGCTCAAAAGCATCAACTTTATCGCGTGCCACGACGGCTTCACGCTGCAAGATTGGGCCTCGTATTCGCACAAGCACAATCTCGCCAACGGCGAAGACAATCGCGACGGACTCAACGACAACTACAGCGACAATCATGGCGTCGAAGGCCCCAGCAACGATCCGCTTGTCGTCGCGACTCGCAGCCGCCAAACCAAGAACATGCTCGCCACGTTGTTGCTGTCACGCGGCGTACCCATGCTGTATGGCGGCGATGAGTTCGGCCGCACTCAAGCGGGCAACAACAATGCTTACTGCCAAGACAACGACGTGTCTTGGTACGACTGGGACTTGGTCGCGCGGCAGCCGGATTTAATACGGTTCGTTCGACGGCTCATTGCCTTGCGTCGCAAACATGCCGCCTTGCGCGCCGAGCAATTTTATCGAAGCGACGAGATCGAGTGGTTCGATGAGCATGGACAGCGCCCCAATTGGGATACGCAGAACAATGCTTTCGGCTGTCTCATTCACGAAAGCACGGGCGTACTTTGTATGCTGTTCAACGCCACCGCGCAGCGATGCCGATTCCATCTCTCACTGCGCGCGAAACGATGGCGAGTAGCCATCGATACCTCCAAGCCGTCTCCGCTCGACGCACCCGAGCCCGGCGACGAATCCATTCTTGACGGCGCGAACGACGTGTATCTGGAAAGAAAAACGACGCTGGTGCTGCTAGCGCCTTAGGACCGACGTCGGCTACCGCATTAACAAGAAGCCGATGCATTCGACAATGGAGCGTCGTCAACAACAGGCGCCTGAAACGCGCGGCTACTTCGCAATCACCGTGAATTCCCTTTCATCTAGCGGTTGACCGCCTTGCGCAACGGATACGGTAACGAGCCAAGTCCCGGGCATGCTGAAGTAGGTATTGCCCGCGTACTTGCCGTTGTGTTGGTGCTCCAGACGAAATTCGTTCCGCATCTCCGGCATGTTCATCGAAGGCATGGCGGCCATCGAGTAAGTCAAGGTGACGGCTCCATCGGTTAGCGGCGTGCCGTCCGGCTGCTTCACGATCACTTCAACCTCGTTGCTGCCTTCACGCGGCGGGTTCGGCTGGCCTTGGTAGACGATGTGGAGCGACTCACTGCTCGTGCCGGGGGACGAGGTTTTCATTTTGAATGCGGCATCGATAAAGAAACTGCCGAAGGTCACCACTCGCTCGCCTTCCAATAGCCCAGCCGTAACCTGCACAAAGAGCTCGCCTTTGATGCCGGTTTGAATTTCGCGCGGTACAAAGTCGCCCGAGCGCCGCTGCACGTACACGATTTGGCGAGCGCCCTCTTCAATGATGGCTTCGTTGGGCACGGATAAATACTCGCCGCGATCTACGACGATTTCGAGCAAGTAACGGGCGCCTTCTTGGCTTGCGCTTTTGAGTCGAACGGTGATGATTGCGCCCACTGAGTTGGGCGTCACGTTAACGACTTGGCCTTGATACATCGATGAGCGCGACTCGATTCGGAACGCGCGCGCACGTTGACCGACTTTCACCAAGCTGGCATCGTGGCCTGCCAGGTCAAACACCACATCGTTACTTTCAGGTTTGAGGACACCGGCGGTTCGTATCCAACTCTGCACGGGCCGAGTGCTGACGTCACTCACCGTGGTATTGATGGGTGAGGCGGCGAGCGATTGCTCCCGCACGCGCGGCGGTAACGCCTGTGAGAGATACGCAGCTAAAGTAGTGACCTGATTCGCGGGAATATCCGAACCGCGGCGCATCATGCGTCTGATCTTTGTGATCCATGCAGCTTCGGTGCCTTCCGCTTGCTCGATCCATTGCTGCTCATGACATTTGGCGCAGTGTTTTTGCAGGAGTTCCTTGCCGAGGCCGTCGGGTAGCGAGCTCTGCGGCGTTGCGGCGTACGAATTCGAGACGACTAGCGCCGCGGTTAATGCAAGAAGACGATTAACGGAGCGCATGCCGCTTCTCGCGCCAACGACGAACGTCTTCGCCGACGACAAACAAACAAGGAATCAAGACCAGCACAAACACTA
>CAZKRY010000024.1:0-50483 GCA_964555355.1 uncultured Klebsiella sp. | reverse complement strand
TTATCTCCCGCGAGTGGGAGAGGGAGACGACGGCGTGCTTATCTCCCGCGAGTGGGAGAGGGAGACGACGGCGTGCTTATCTCCCGCGAGTGGGAGAGGGAGACGACGGCGTGCTTATCTCCCGCGAGTGGAAGAGGGAGACGGCAGCGTGCTTATCTCACGCGAGCTGAAGAGAGAGACCACAGCGTGCTCATCTCACGCGCGGGGGGCGTTGAAATTCTCCGGCTGGGAGCGGGTGAATTAAGCCTCTCCCACCGGGAGAGGTCGGCGCGCAGCGCCGGGTGAGGGGCAGCGCCACTAGCGGCAATCGCGCGAACTATTCGCGTTTTGCAACCAACTGCTCCAAATACGTGATCAATCCATCCACGCCTGCGCGATGCACGATTTCGAGAAACTCCTCACGGTAATGCCGCACTAGGCTCACTTGCTCGATCACGACGTCGTAGGCTCGCCATGTTTTGCCGTCGTACATCATTTTGTATTCGACCGGTATCTCGGTCTGCGCCTGCCTCACGACGCTTTTGACACTGGCTAACGTCTCGCTGGTCATGTGGGTGTCGAGAATATCGATGCGTTCGCCGCGATAGGCGGCCATTTTCTGCCAATAAGTATTCGCGAGTAATGCCTTGAAGAGCGTCACCAAACGCACGCGATGCGCGTCATCCGTGCTACTCCAGGCGGTGGCAACGGTCCGTGCGGTCATCGCTTCAAAATTAAAATTCTGCTCAACAATTTTGAGGGTGCGTGCGCGCTTGCCCGCAAAATCAAGAGAGCGATCACTTAGCGCGCGAATGACTTCATCGATCGCGACGCTGATGACTTCGATTGGCGGCGTGGTCGCGGCAAAGGCGGGGATCGTAAACGCAAGCAACCAACAGAAGGTAAGCGCGAGACGGCTACGGATCCGCACTAAAACGGCGTCTTTATTTCCCATCTTGCTCGGTCGACGACTGTGACTCGAAAATATATTTGCCAATTAACTCTTCAAGATTGACCGATGATTCGGTTTCGGTGATTTCATCGCCGGAAACGAGGAGTTGGGTGTCTCCACCAGGCGAAATTTTTAAAAACTTTTCACCGATGAGGCCGGCGGAGCGGATCGACGCCATCGTATCCGCTTGGAGTTGGACCTCCGGCGAGAAACGCATAAAAACCACTGCCTCGTAGGTGTGGGGATCGAGTTCGATCCGCTCGACGACGCCCGCGCGGACTCCCCCGACTTCAACCGGCGCACCGGCGCGGAGTCCGGAGGCGGACACAAAGCGCGCGGAGAGCTTCAATCCGCCGGCGGGTACTTCGGCGAACTCGCCAAGTTTGAGCGCCAATGTGGCCAAGCAAGCGAGTCCAAACAGCAAGAACGCACCGGTTGCGATTTCGGTTGTGGCTCTGCGCATTATTTCATCCGCACGCGCTACCCGGCATTGATGAGCAGCGCGCTCAACACATAATCAAAAAAGAAGAGGGCGAGTGATGCTAACACCACCGCCTCGGTGGTGGTACGGCTGACACCCTCCGCACCGTGGAGACCGTCGCTGAAATAGCCTTTGGCGAGGACGCTCCAACCGATCAGCCCGCCAAACACAAGGGCTTTTGCTAGGCCAAGAAATAGATCGTGATCGGTGATGCCCTGGGACATGCTCGCGAAGAACTGCGGCACACTTTCGCCGAAGGTGAATCCGCACACCGTGGCGGCTCCCGCGATTGCCGACACAATGAAAATCCCCGCAAGGAGCGGTGTCACGATGAAAAAAGCGAGCCAACGGGGAACGAGTAAATAATGCGTCGAATCAATCCCCATGCACTCCAGCGCGTCGATCTGTTGTTCGGCGCGCATCACGGCGACTTCGGCACAGCAAGCCGAACCGGCGCGTCCGATGATAAGGAGGCCGGTTAGGATCGGGCCAAGTTCACGAATCAAACTCAGTCCAACTGCGGTGCCAAGCAACCCGCGCGATCCGAAGCGGACCAGGGTTTCGTAGAACTGCACGGTGACCACGGCGCCGACAAAAAATCCGGCGACGGTGATGAGGGGGAGTGCGCGGGCACCGATGAAGTGAATTTGCCTGAGCAATGTGCCTAGTTGAAAGGGCCGCCGCGGCAGCGTAGACAGCAGGACGAACAGCAAATGCAAGTAGCGCCCAGCGGTGCTCATCAGCACAAACGGCGGTGGAACCCGCGTCATTCTCAATCGTCCACCAGCCGGGCAAGATAATCATCCGCATTACCTTTGCCGAAGGCGGTCGCTCGTCCCAGCAAACTTTGCACCGCAGCCTCCGGATGGCTACGAATTTCACTTGGGGTGCCCAACGCCACAATGCGCCCCTCATCAAGCACTAGCGCACGGTCGGCGACTTCTAGAATCGCCTCGATGGCATGCGAGATGACCAAGATCGTCGCGCGCGAGGTATTGCGTAGCTTCAAAAGCAAGTGGGTAAGCTCTAGCGCGTTTGCAGGATCGAGCCCGGAGGTGGGTTCATCGAGCAGGATCAATTCGGGATCCATGATCGCGGCGCGTGCCACGCTAACCCGTTTCAACATGCCGCCCGAGAGTTCGGATGGCATGAGCGAGTCGATGCCGGTCAGATTCATCAACTCAAGTTTCAAATGCACCATGATTCGGCGCGTCGCTTTATCAAGATTGGTGTGATAGGCGAGCGGTAATTCGATGTTCTCGCGGACCGTCAAAGAACTTAGCAGTGCGCCGCGCTGAAAGGCAACGCCGAGCCGCCGGTGCAATTGGTTCCGTTCGGCGGGGGAGGCGGCGCTCAAGTTCTTGCCAAACAGGGCTATTTGTCCATAGGTTGGCAATTCCAAGCCCAGCAGAAATCGTAAAAGGCTCGATTTGCCACTACCGCTGCGGCCCAGTATCCCGAAGATTTCGCGCGGCTTTACGTCAAAGGTAAGGCCTTGGAACAGAGGCTTTCCACCGACAGCACCGCTTAAGTTAGAAACGCTGATTGGTGGGTTAGAGATCGACTCGAGGCTTGTTGACACCGATTATAAGGCGGGGTGAAAGTGACCGGACTATAAAGGCAAAAGGGCGGATTCGCGAGACCGTATATTTAGCCCGCCGGTGGCTACAGTAGAGACGGACTCTTAGAGGGAATTTGAGCACAAAAAAGCCGGGGCTAGCCCCGGCTTTTTTGTGACCATACATTGACTACCCGAGTTATGTGCCTAGCTTACGGCGGCCTACGGTGGCCAAGCCAATGAGCGCCGAGCCTAACATCCATGCGGCTGGCGGGAGTGGCACTGCTGTGAGTGTTACTTCAACAGATGCGAGGTTTTTTGAAACTGTTGACCAGTCGGCTTCCTCGTTGCCCCCAAACGCGGCAGCCAGGATGCTGTTGGTAATGGACATCGATACCTTGTTCACGTTATCCGCGAGTGCGTAGCTCTTCGTTGCGCCTAATGTCCAATCCATCTCTTCAGTTGGGGCCGTCAGGAGCAACAATCCCATCGAGTTGGATTTGCCATTGAATACGACAGAGCCCTTGGCCTGCGCCAGCCCTTGGCCCACAACCGACGCAGTACCGCCTTCTTTATATTTTACTTTGGTGATTACGTAACCCGCTGGCGCCCAAATATCAAACGAGAGTGTATCGAAAGCGTCTACGACCTCGAGCCCATTTGCTGTTACGGAAAATGCCGGCAGCATTGAGTAGTCATTGAAGTTAAGCAGGTTCGTGCCGGTGATGGGATCGGTACCAGGTAATTCGAATAACCCTTCCTCAGAAGAGCTGAAACCAGAGAAGGTCACGGTTGCCGCGCTTACGACAGAAGCTGACGCGAAAAGCGCGACACCTAATATCGGGGCGCCTATTAGTTTGGCGAGTTTGCTCATTGCCTGTCCTTTCGTTAGTCCATTAATTTAATCAAATGCTATCGATTATTCCGCGATAGGTAATCTGCGCCGGCTTCTTATCCGGGCTCCTCCGCTCAGTGGGCCGATTGTGACGCAAGTCCACTCGACTGTAAAAGAACGTAATACTGGTTTCGCGGAATATTACCGATCTTTCTGAACTGTGCCCCAAGTCCGGGCGGCTTCTTGACAGTATTGGAGGCGGGGTCTAGCGGATGATTATGTCAGGTACGTGACGACGGGCAACGCAGCGATCGCCCACGAGAATACGGCCCGCTAGGCGGTCCACGGACCAGCTAACAAGCTGAATAGACAAGGGAAAACAGAGGTTCCGCCGGCAGCCCCGGCGGCTGCGGCTCAAGCGACTTGGCGTTCGAGCTTTTCGAGAAGTTCGCCGATCGCCCGCTCGAAAAGCGGGTCCGGCTGACTAGCGACGCGTTTGACACGCGAGTTGCGGAATTGGGCTTGGAGGGCGTTCAAGCTGAGGTCAAATGCCTTATTTCCGAGTCGGTCGGTAAACAAATACCGCCCGGTTGCCGGGCTAATCCAGGTAAAGCGCGCGCGAACCGTCGAGTCATCTTCCAATGTGAACTCCAGCCAGTCGCCAAGATCGAGCTCCATGATTTTTTCCAGGAACTCGTCTTCGGCCACCGGCGGTTCAACCTCGATCGCGCTAACCTCTCCCTCTAACGCGCTCAAATCGATATCAAGCGTTTCGGTGTGCGCTTGTACCGTATCGCGCGAGAAAAGGCGTGACAGCGCTTGTTTGACGAATTCTTCTTCGCTTTTGGCAGCGGTTTTGCGTTCCTCGTCGCGTTGCACGATGCGACGCTCGGCAAGCGTAGCTTCTTCGACTTGCTTCACGGAGACCACGTGCACGCTCGCCAGCATCGTCAAAAACTTTGCGCACTCGGCCGGCGGAATTTGTAATTCGCGCATGCCGTTCTTGATGGTTTTGAGCAACTTGGGTAGGCGAGTCGTCAACTCCCGTTTGTCATCCGCGTTCTGCTTGGCTTCGACCGACCACACGAGATCGTCAATCGCTTGTAGTTGCTCTTTCCACGCTGGGCCGTCCGTGCCTTGTTCAACGAACGTAACAATCAACAGTTGCCGCCAATAATCGAGCACGAAACGTTCGATAAAGTCGCGGGTACCGTGCAGGGGTAGTCGGGATTTGACGGCCTCGTCAACCGTCATTTTCGCAAGCACGATTTTTTCCTTCGTGCGCAACGATTCGGTCGCTTTCTCCGCACGCGAGGCGGTCGCGCGCTCGTCGGCATCCAAAAACGCGGTAAGCTCGCCCAACAGCTCAGCGAATAGCGCGATGTCCTTATCGAATTCTTCGACGACGCGGTAAACGATGTACTGCAACTTTTCAAATAGGGCGTCTCGCGCCGCGTTGCCCGGGCTCCAGCCCACCGACGCCGCCGCCAACGCGTCGAGCAATTGCCGCGCCGGGTGTGATTTTTTCGAGAATAGTTGCTTGTCGAGCAGCGCGACTTTAAGCATTGGGATCTGAAGGCGCACAATCAGTGCCTTGATGCGATCCGGAATGCTGACGTCATCGAGAATATAGTCAAACAGTAAGGTCACGATATCGAGCGTGACGTGATCGGTTTGGTTCAGCTCGCCGATTGCCCCAGTGTCACGCAGCGTGCGCAGCACATTGACCGTGCCGCCTTGTAATAGCTCGGGAACGCCGTTCAAAACTGCATCTGCGCGCCCGCGCTGTAAATCGTCGAGGTTGGTAATAAATGCGGCCGTGGTCAGCTGCGTTAAGGGTGCGACCCCACCGGGCGCTTGCGACTGTCCGAAGATCCCGCCGGCGCCAACTCCTGCGCCGCTAATCGTACCGCCGGGGCCGCCGGCACTTTGACCACCACCGTGAGGCCCGGCGCCTGCGTGCGCGGAACCGCTCCCAGAACCGGTCGCCGCGAAGCCCAGGCCAGTGCCACTCGACGTGCTTGCCCCAGGCGACGTTAAGCTCGGGATGTTCGTGCCGGAGCGCAGTAAGTTCTGCAGCGTGGAAAACACATCATCGCCGGTCGCCGACGTCGCGCCATTTTCGGTCTCGATAGTCACGCGAGTGCGCGGCCCGATACCTCCGCGTCCGTGACTCGCGTGCAGTTTCGGTAACACGTCTTCGCGTACCAGAAACTCATTGAGTGCGCGATAAATCTCGACTAGCCCAGGCCCGATACAACGATCGCCCAATTTTAAAAAGGTGAGCTTGGCTTCGATGTGGATATCGAGCAGCCGGCTGACCGCCAGTAACGCTTCACCAAGCGCTTTAGGGCCCAGTGGATTGTCTTGGCGCGCGAGTTCCGGCTCGCTCAATAGATGACTTATTCGTTGATGCAGGGCATACCATTCCTGCTTACAACGGGCTTCGACTGCCTCGGCAAAATTGGAAATTGCAAGATTGAGCTCAACGTCGTCCGTGCCCACCAAACTGAGTTCAGCACTTGCGTCGTGCGCGAGCACGAGGCCACGATTGGCAGGAAGCGCGGCCCGCGCCTCGAAACCATCGTTGATAGAGGTCTGAAACGCTTGTTCCAAGCGATGCCGCTGCAAGCGGAACTCGCGCATCGCGTCAAAATAAAGTTGTTGCCGAAGAGATGAATCGGCTTTGTTCGCAAGCTCAAAATAGGCGTCGTCGGTCTTATCGAACAGAAGCTTCAGCAGCGGCGGTAGGCGGGCCGACGCAAGCCGTCGGCACTCGCCGAGCAATTGCGTCGAGCGCGGAGGTATCAACCGCGTAACCTTTGCCATCCTATTGGTACTCATGCGCTTCCATAGCGGCCCACTTTCATAATCCATGAGTCACGCATGGCGCGGACTCCAATGATTAGGGTTTAGGCAATGCCGGGATGAAGTTCAAAGTTGGCAAGCGTTTGCTGTGATCTGTGCCCGCAGTCCTGAGGATTCTCGTGATCTCGCGCACAGAATACGTCCCATCAAGCAAACCATCGATGGCGCGCGCGTCCGTGTTATGCCGCGGCGTAATCGCGGATAAGGATCGGGCGGCCAACCTCATAACCCTGGACATAATCCACGCCCATCTCACGCAGGAGTTCCAGAATGCCCTGATTCTCGACGAACTCGGCGATTGTACGCTTGCCGAGCACATGGCCGATGTCGTTAATCGAACGCACCATCGCGAGATCGATAGTGTCCCGCGCGATATCGCGCACGAAACTACCGTCAATTTTGACGAAGTCGACCGGTAGGTTTTTCAAATACGAAAATGATGAGAAGCCGCTGCCAAAATCGTCGAGTGCGAATAGACAGCCACGATCTTTCAACGTTCCGATAAAACGATTGGCGCGCTCGATATCCGAGATCGCGGCGGTTTCCGTGACTTCAAAACAAATCTTGCCGGTAAGGTCGGCGCCTGGCGCGTCGAGTTCGGCGGTAATGAACTTGAGCATATCCTCATCGCCGAACGATTGACCCGAGAGGTTGATGCCGCACAAATGGAGCCGATTAAGCACCGCGGGCGTCGCGCGCAGCCAATCGATCGCATGTTTAATGACCCAGCGATCGATTTTATTCGCGAGGTTGTAGCGCTCGGCGGCGGGTAGAAACTCGCCCGGCATGACCAGCTTGCCGTTTTCATCGCGCATGCGAATCAGTAGTTCGTAATGATCGCCTGACTCATCCGCCGCCAGCGCGGGCATGATCGGTTGCAGACATAGTTCAAAGCGGTCGTCGCGTAGTGCGTCGTTGATCCGTGTCGCCCAGCGCATTTCGCCATGGCGGGTCAGCACATTGGCGTTATCCGCACAGTAGATATGCGTGCGGTTTCGCCCGGCGTCCTTCGCCGCATAACAAGCGGTGTCCGCCTTACTCAGGACGGCGGACACACTTTCGGCTTGATTATCGATGTGAACCAGCCCAACGCTAGCAGTGATGCGATGCTGCGCGCCGTTCCACTCGAATGGGTGGGCGGCCAAGGTTTCGCGCACGTGTTCCACCGCCACTTGCGCTTGCGCGGGCGCGCAGTCTTCAAACAGCACGCCAAACTCATCGCCCCCGACGCGCGCGATCATGTCCCGTTTGCGGACGACGTTTTTAAGGACCGTCGCGGCCTCTTTCAATAATTCGTCGCCCGCGAGGTATCCGCAGGTGTCGTTGATGATTTTGAATTGGTCGATGTCGATAATCGCAAAGGCGTGTTGACTGCGTTCGGTCTGTGCGCTGTCGATGACCTGGCCGAGGCGCTGCTCGAGGAATTTACGATTGGAAAGTCCGGTCAATAGATCATGGGTCGCGTTATAAGTCAGTTTCTCGGCCATCTTGTAGGTGTCATCGATGTCCTCGCAAGTCATCAGGATCATCGCGTCACGTCCCGAGCCGACGACGCGGGCCGTTTCCCGCATCCAGAGCGTGGTGCCGTTACGCTTGGTGCGTCTGATCTCCCATCGGTGCAAGCGGTCGGGACGCTCCAATACCCCGCGGAGGTATTCTTGCGCGACTGCCTTATCCACCTCGGCATACCAGTTGACCGCCGGACTGTCGCGCAGCTCATGCGATGAGAAACCCAGGAACTGCAAGCCGAAACGATTCGCGAAGACGAGTTCGAGTTCGCTGTTCAAGGTGAAACAGGTCATCGGCGTGTGGTCATACAACAGGCTATAGCGCTGATCGGCACCGCCGCTCGAGTTGAAGGTCCAAGTGCCGTCGAACATGCGTACGTTAAGGCCACCCTGCGTGCCGGTCGGCAGTGTCTGATCACCGCCTGGCAAGCTCCGCGTGAGGGTTAGTTCGTGGCGTTGTAGGCGCTGCGAGGTATCGCGCAGGGACAGCTGCGTTTTGATGCGGGCCAATAACACCGGTAAGTCGCCCGGCTTGATGACATAGTCGTTGGCGCCGAGCGCCAAGGTTTTTGAGATGTCCTTTTTATCGTCGCTCGCCGCCAACATGATGACGGGAAGCTCTGTTTCGCTAAAACGACCGCGAACTTTTCGCAAGACTTCATCGCCCTGCATATCGGGCATCTGCAAGTCGAGCAGCATGAGATCAAAATTTCGTTTGTCGAGGGCAGCGAGCGCCTGACGACCGCTGTCCGCGGTCGTGACTTGAAATCCTTTGGCGCTCAGTCGCATGGCGATCGCGCGGCGGATCGTGGCGTTATCGTCCACCGCTAAGACTGATGCGGGCGCAAAAGACAAACGAGACCTCCTGGGCGCTGGGGCTTTATGTTTTATGCAGCGCTAAACGAGTGTAGGTAGCGCGCTTAAGGTCGGGCAAGCCGAAAAATGTGGCAGAGTTCCCAACCCTGCTTGGTATAGCGGCTTAGGGCGGCGAGTTGTGAACCCTGCCGCGTTATGAGCGGACGAGCTTAAATAACGCCGGAAGATCCTCTGTCGCCGCCGCGGGGCGCGCCGTTGAGGCCTTTTCGGCGGACAAGGCGGTGGCGAGTTCGTCACCCTTCCACTCGGTGTACTCCGGCCGGAAACAGGCGGCTTCCAGGGACTCGATGGCGTGGGCTAACGGCGGGCTTACCTGACGGGCCAGCGCGCCCAGGGTCAGCGGCGGCTGGACGGGCCAGTGCACGCGCGCCCAGGTAAGCAGCGCACGGCGCGTGTTTGTCAATTCATTGGCACGGCACGCGGCAAGTACCGTGGCCCGCGCGGCTTTTTCGGTTGTGTGGTCGGTGTCTACGCGCTCGGTCGTGTCAGTCGCAGCGTGCACTTCACGCCGGCCACGCCGTAGCGAAACGACCAAACCGCACGCGAGAAGTGCGGACACGCCGACCCAACCATCCCACGCCCACCAAGCCTGTCTGACGGCCGGCAGCTCGAGCCGGTGCGAGGGTGTCGCGACCGGCATTGGACGTTGCACCTGTGGCTTGGAGGGATCGCTCGAGAGCTTAGCGGTGGAGGTTGGGGCCTGTGCCTGAATCGTCTGCGCGTCCAGACGCGCAACCTCGAGCTTGTCGACTTCGGTATTCCACCACGGGATCTCCAGCACCGGTACGGGGTGCGCGCCCCCATTCTCGGGGATCAAGGCGGCACGCTCTTGGCGTACCGCCGTCATGTATCCGTTTTTGGTTTCGTCGCGAAGCTGTGCTTGATCCGGATACACCTTGAAGTCGGCCAAGTTTTCGTGCTGCAGTTCAGGGAGTTGTCCACTCGTTAATCCTTCGGCCCAAAGAGAGACGGTGCGGGTGATGGGATCTCCCGCCGCCACTTGTAAGGTCCCTGGCTCCCAGGTTTCGTTCAGTCGAACCTTGCGCGCGGGGAGCCAGACTGCACCGGCCGGATAATTAGGCGGCACCGGCTTCACCCGCAAGGTCAAAGGCTGCGCGCTGATGCGCTTGGTTTTGACGGCGCGCCCAAACATCTCAAAGAGCGAGGAAGCCCGTTGCAACACCTGGGCCGTGACCGTCACCGGTTGAATGGTCGCTTCGCCGCTTTTCTGCGGAAAAATCGCATAGCGGCGCTCGATGACCTCATAGCGTTTACCGTCGCGTTCGGCCTCGAAATGGCGGTCATCTCCGAGTGGTTTGACCAGCGCATCATTCGTCATCTGGGGCTCGGACAAAGACGCATTGCTGAGTTCATAGCGCCGCCATAACCGGATGGTGTAGGTAACCTGTTCTTGCACATACGGATCGCGTGGGGTCGCGTCGACTTCTAGCAATAAGCCATCGTCTTGGCCGGCGGCGGCCGCCCCTTCGGCGAGTTCGATGCGTTTGGCGGGTGATCGGGTAGCGCCGAAATCAATCGGCGGAATGTCGAGCGTGCCCGGTTGCTTGGCCAGAACTTCGAGCACAAACGATGCCGTGCGCGTGTGCCGACCGTTGATCCATTGAATCGAGGTTTGCTGATTGCGTCCGAGAATTTCAAGCGTGTCTTGCAGCGGCGAAAAATCCGGCTCGCCGTCGATCTCTCCCTGGACGTCGAATATAAGACGAAACGATTCGCCGGCCGCCGGCGGATCGGGTTCGACGCGAACGGTGATATCGGCGGCGAGCGCGATGCCGCTGGTGAAGCAAGTCCACAATGCGAACCACCGACACCAGCGCATCCACGCAATGGATAGCCTTGAGGCCCGCGCCCGTCTGCTCATTACCATGGTTCCGCGTCCTCGGGCTCATCGCCGTACAGTCGGCCATACTGATATTGAAATTTGCGCCGGAGGAGTCCGCCCGGGTCATCCGGGATCTGGCGCAGCCATTGTTCGGTCGCCATCTTGGTTTCCTCATCCCCTTCAGCCGTCAGCTCCGCCGCTTCTTCGCTTGGCTGCTTTTCTTCGGCGGCTTGGGTATCCGCGCCATTCGCATTCTGCGCTTCGCTTTGCCCTTGACTGCGTTCGCGCTTACCGGCTTCTTGCGCCTGTTCGCTCTCGGCGGGTTCGTCGTTGGGCGACGGCGGCCGCATTTGAGTATCGCGCCCGGCATCGCGCGCCTGGGCCTCGCCTTCTCCTTGCTCGCCATTTTCGCCTTGATCTTGGCCTTGTGCTTGGCGTTGCTTTTCGCGCTCTTGTTGCGCGCGTTCTTCGTCGGTTTGCGGCTCGTCGTTTTGGTGCTGCCGATTGACGATCTCGCGCAACAGGTCGCGGTTATGCGCGGCATCTTCCAAACCCGGCGCGAGTTTTAGCGCGCGCTCGTACTCCCCGATCGCTTCTTCAAATCGTCCGAGGCGCGCGAGTGCGTTGCCGCGGTTATAAGAGTCCGTGGCGTTGGTCGGTGTCCCGAGCGTCTCGAGCATCTCGGCGAATTGGCCAGCGCGATACTGGCTGGCAGCACGCCATGCGGGAGCGTGGAAAGTTTGCGCGGCGCTCGCGAAATCGCCGGCTTCGAAAGTCCGTTGTCCGGCCTGATCCGGGGTGAGCCACCACGCCGCGGCTGCCGGTCGCTCGAGCGCGAGCCCGCACGCCAGCAAAACCATTACTAAGGCACCGCGACGAAAAGCGAGCGCAGCCGCCAACACTGCCGGCAACAAAAGCCAAGGACCAAGTTCATTCCACTCGGCCGCCTTGTGCTCGGTGGCGAGTGCATCACTATGCTCAGCCGCGGCACGGAACTGGGCCGTAAACGCCGTGACGTCGGCGCCATTCGCGGTGACGGTTTGATAAATTCCCCCCGCGCCGTGCGCGAGTTCGGCAAGCGTGGTCGGCGTAAGTTTGGAGAGGACGATCGCGCCGGCTTGGTCCGTCGCGAATCCGCCTTCAGGTAAGGGGATCGGCGAACCGGTAACGGAGGCAATCCCCAACACGGAAAGATGGTAACGCCCTTTCAAAACATCCCCCGCGCGCGCGACCGCGGAGGCTGGGAGGTTATCGGTGATGAGCAGTAACTCGCCGCGCAGAAAGCCGGCTTGCGTCAGTAGTTCGACGCCTTTGTTGATCGCGAGCGGCACATTATTGCCTTGGCGTGGCATGAGTTCCGGACTCAGGATCGCGAGCTGCGAATTGATGGTGGCAACATCGTCCGTCAACGGCGTCACGGTAAAAGGTTGCGCGGCGAAAACGACCAGCGCGGTTTGGCCGGTCAATCTATTCGCGAGCAAATCCTTTATCTTGAAACGTGCGCGGTCGAGTCTGGTGGGTTTGATATCGGTTGCCAGCATCGATGTCGACAAATCAAGCAGGATGACGAGCGCTGCTTCATCGCGGTAAACCGGTTGCGGTGCACGTTCGTAGGTCGGACCGGCGAGCGCCAGAATGCTGAGCCCACCGACCAACACAAACGGCCCTACGCTCCGGCGGCGAGATCTGCCGCCGGTATCCACAACCACGTAAGGGAGCAACGCGGCATCACAGATCCGTTGCCAAAACGCGGTACCCGGATCGTGCCGCCACAGCCGCCAGCTCAAGTACCCGAGCGGCACGAAGAGCAATAACCAAGCCGGCCGCATGAAATGGAAATCCGCGATTAGCGCGCTCATGCCGCACGCCGTAAGAATTGCCAGGTCGTTGCCGCCGCCAGTGCCAGCGCGACGCCCAATGGCCACGGGAACAGCGGTTTGACGGGGCGAAAGTGTTGCTCGCCGCGCTCGGTGGGCTCCAATTTATCGAGCTCGGCATAGATATTTTCAAGCGACTCCACGTCTCGTGCGCGAAAATATTTGCCGCCGGTGGCGGCCGCAATCGCGCGCATGGTCTTCTCGTCGAGATCGGTCGATGGGTTGACTTTGATATTTCCGAACAGCTGTCGAACCATCATTTCATCCGCGCCAATGCCGATGGTGTACACGCGCAGACCCGCCGCGGCGGCGAGTTGGGCCGCGCGCAATGGCTGCAGTTGGCCAGAGGTATTCGCCCCATCGGTCATCAAGATGACTACTTTCTGCGCGGCGTTTTGTTCGCGTAGGCGCTTGACCGCGAGTCCCAAGGCATCCCCAATCGCCGTGCTGCGACCTGCAAGGCCGATCGCGGTCTCATCGAGCAGTTGCACGATTGTCGCGCGATCGAAGGTCAACGGCGCGTTGAGATACGCCTGTTCCCCAAACAACAACAGCCCCACGCGATCGCCTTCGCGACGTTTGATGAATTCGCGCGCGACGGCTTTGGTGGCGACCAAACGATCGACCGGCTCGCCTTGCAGGATGAAGTCTTCGACCTCCATGGATTCGGAAAGATCGATGGCGAGCATGAGATCGCGGCCGGTATTGGCGACTCCCCGCGGCTCGCCGAGCCACCGCGGATTAGCGGCGGCCACTACCAACGCGCACCATGCCGCGAGTAGCCACCACCACCGCCGATGTTCGGCCGAGACCAAGGTCGGCGCGTTGGGCAGTTCGGTAAAATCTTCCAACGCGGGCACCCGCAGTGCGCCGCGGGTCACCACCGGGTGAGGCGGCAGTAAGCGGCGCGCGAGCCACGGTAGCGGCAACGCTAGGAGCATCCATGGCCAGCCGAACTCAAACATGATGGGCGCGCGCTTCGGCCGGCGGCAATTTCGCGACCCACGCCTCGAGGCCGGCGAGCAACGCCGAGGCATCGAGTTCGACGCTCGCTCGATAGGGCGCTTCCTGCAGACAACGTCCCAAGCCGTGCGCAAAAAAATCACCCGAACCGATACGGTCGAGTTCCGCAAGCCAGGCGTCACCCGTCAGATCCGGCGCGCGCCCCAGCGCGATCCCCACCCGCCGACACCAACTCGACAACGCACGCGCCAACGCCATTTGATCGGCTTCCGCCGCGAACCGCGCTTTGATTTTAGCCAGTTCGGTCTGTGCGGCACGCCGTACGCGCGTGCGTCGGCGCTGACGCCATACAAGAAAACCGCCCAGCGCGCACAACAATACGCCGCCAAACACCGCCCACCAGGCCGGCGCCAGCGGCCACCAACCGATAGGCTCCGGCAGATGGATGTCGCGTAACGGAATGTCCTTCGGGTCCAACATCAGCGCACCCCGAGCAAACGCCGGACGGCGCCGAAGGGGTCTTCGTGCGACATCAACGTCGCATGGAGAAGATGCCGCTCGCGGCAGAATTTTTCTCGCGCGGCGCTCCGGGTGTTGAAGCGTTCGGCATAAGCGTGCCGTATCGCGCTATCGATTGCGGGTAAATTAAATTCATTTTTGGCATCGGTCACTTTAAGCGTCGTCGCCGGCGCCGGTAGCGCGGCCTCAAATTCGTCGTAGACCACCAATAGCCCAACCTCGTTGTGCCGCGTTAAGCCGGCGAGTTCGTTGAGCGCTTCATCGCTGTAGCCCCGTGCGTCGGTGATAACAAACACCAGACTGCCCGGTTTAACCAAGCGTCGTAAGCGCCGCATCGCGGTGAGCGAGGCCTGCGCGTTATGCATGGATTCCGGTGGTGATGAATAGGCGCTATTGACGATCGTCTTTAAAAAGCGCGCGCCGGCCAGCCGACCACGGGCCGGTTCAAGCTCATGATGCACGTTCGTGCTATAGACGATGCCTCCGATCCGATCGCCGACATCGACAGCCTTCCAGGCCAACAACGCGGCCGCGCGCGCCGCTTGCACGCATTTGAACGCACCGCGCGTGGCGAAATACATGCTGGGGGAGAGGTCCACGACCACATACACCGGGCGCTCGCGCTCTTCGCGAAAAAGCTTGGTGTGGGGTTTACCTAGCCTTGCCGTCAATCGCCAGTCCAGCGCGCGGACGTCGTCGCCCGCTTGATAGGGCCTGGATTCGGCGTATTCCATGCCGCGGCCTTTGAGCGGCGCGCGATAATCACCCTGCATTCTTGCGCGCAAGGAAACCGACCAAGACGGCAGCGCCGTGGCGCGTCCCGCGAGCGCCATCAAATCGGGTAACGATGGCGTGGTGAGCGTAGGCGACGACGCGGGACTCGACGCCACCCGGGAGGCCAGCCCGCCAAGCCCTTTCATTGTGTTCAAGGCACCGGAATTCTGGCCATTAGGGTGGCCACGAACTTATCCGTGGTGGTGCCTTCGGCGGCAGCTTCATAGTTCAAAATCACGCGATGCCGTAAAACATCCGGCGCCACCGCGTGAATATCTTCCGGCGTGACAAAGTCGCGGCCGGCGATCCAGGCATGCGCGCGGGCACAACGGTCAATCGCGATCGTGGCACGTGGACTAGCGCCATACGCCAGCCAGTTGGCCAAATCTTGTCCGTACGCGCTCGGCGTACGAGTCGCGCACACCAATTCCAAAATGTAACGCTCGAGTGTCTCACTCATGTGCACATTGAGGACATCGCGACGCGCGGCGAAAATCTCCTGCTGATTCAGCACGTGTTGCGCCACCGGGACCGATTGCATCAGCGACAGCGCCTCTTGTCGCGATAGATGCAGTATCTTCTGTTCCTCTTCCGGCGTGGGGTAGGTAATGACCACATGCATGAGAAATCGGTCGAGCTGCGCCTCGGGTAGCGGATAGGTGCCTTCCTGTTCCAATGGATTTTGGGTTGCCATGACGAGGAAGAGCGCTGGCAGCTGATAGGTTTCTCGTCCGATCGTGATCTGACGTTCCGCCATCGCTTCGAGCAGTGCCGACTGCACTTTGGCCGGCGCACGGTTGACTTCGTCGGCCAGCACGAGATGGTGAAACAGCGGGCCGGGTTGGAATTTGAACGACCCGTCCTGCGGCCGGTAAATCTCGGTACCCGTTAAATCCGCGGGAAGGAGATCGGGCGTAAATTGAATGCGGTGAAAGTCGCCCTCGATGCCTTCCGCCAGTACTTTGATGGCACGGGTCTTGGCAAGTCCGGGTGGGCCTTCAACCAGTAAGTGGCCGTCTGCAAGTAACGCGATCAGAAGGCGATCGATCAAACGTTGCTGGCCGATGATGCGCTCGCCGATGAACGCGCGCAATTTGCCGATGGCGGTCTGCGTAGACATATAAGGGATAGGTATTCTTGTCGTTGTGAAGGACGTGTTGTAAACCGGTCGAACCGCGATGATTCCATGCTTAAGACATTGAACGCAATTTTTCGCGCTTCGCGCGGGCGCATCGTCGACGTTCCACGGCGACTCGCGCTTGTGTGCTTAGTGCTCTGTGGTGCGCCGGAAGTTCCAATGGCCGCGGGCGCCGTGCCGCTGGAGATCCAGGGTACGACCATGGGGACCACTTATTCGGTGAAATGGATGCCCGCCGCGCGCGCACCGACGGCGAACGAGTTGCAGCGAGCAATCGCGCGGCGTTTGGCGCGGCTTGACACCGAGATGTCGACCTATCGTGCAGATTCCGCGCTATCGCGATTCAATCGCAACCCCTCATCTGGCTGGCTGTTGGTGCCGGATACACTTTGGCGGGTGGTTGCTGCGGCGCACCAGGTGAGCCGCGACACTGACGGCGCGTTTGATGTCACTGTTGGACCATTGGTCGACTTGTGGGGATTTGGACCGCTGCCGGGTCGCACCGAGCCTCCGTCCTCTGACGCGATCGCGGCCGCGCGCCAAAAAGTGAACTTTAGGTGGCTCCATTCGCGTACTCAGCCATCCGCGTTACGTAAAGCGCGCGCCGATTTGTCGGTGGATCTGTCGGCCATCGGCAAAGGTTACGCGGTTGATGTGATAGCGCACTACCTGACCCGGCATGGGATTTCGCATTACCTCGTCGAGATCGGCGGCGAGTTACGTGCCCACGGCCACCCGCCCGATGCGACCGGGTGGCGTATCGCGCTCGCGGTGCCAACCGCGCCGGATCAAGTTTCTCCACGCGTGCGCCTACGCGACGCCGCGATTGCCACCTCCGGCAACTACCGCAATTTTTTTGACCACGCAGGCGTGCGGTATTCGCACGAGATTGATCCGCGCACGGGTTGGCCAATCGCCCACGCGCTGGTTGCCGTATCCGTGGTCCAACCGACCGCAATGCTGGCCGATGCCTATGCCACCGGATTGCTGGTATTAGGGCCGCAAGCTGGTCCCGCGCGGGCCGATGCGCTTAAGCTTGCCGCGTTATTCGTGGTGCGCGACGGGTCTTCCTTTCGGTTGCTGCCGAGCTCGGTTTTCGCGCGGCAATATGGCGGAGTGGAAGGGGTATTGCCGCGGAATTCTGATCGGCTGGAATTCACACAATGAAGGCTCAATCGCGCGCATTTTCACTGCCGCCTGTTAAGCTCCAAATAACCGAAGAGAAAGAGTTCGCAATGCAACGCAGTCAAACCGGTTTTACGCTGATAGAGATCATGGTGGTAGTGGTGATCCTTGGCATCCTGGCGGCCATCGTCGTGCCCCGCATCATGAGTCGCCCCGACGAAGCCCGCATCGTCAAAGTGCAACAGGACCTGCGCGCTATCGGTGCCGCGCTCGATCTCTACAAACTCGATAATTTTAGTTATCCGACCACCGCCATGGGATTGGAAGCATTGGTCAACAAGCCGGCGTCACTACCTCCCGGTGCCAATTGGCGCGAAGGTGGATACCTCGCCAAGTTACCGAGTGACCCCTGGGGCGGCGAATATCAATATTTGGCGCCGGGTCAACACGGTGAATACGATTTGTATTCACTTGGCGCCGACCGCGCGCTCGGTGGCCAAGACACGATGGCCGATATCGGCAACTGGGTCTTGGAGTAGTTGGCGAGGCTTTCGCGGAATTCCGCATGCCGCGCCTGTCGAAGTTGCCAAGCCATTCCGCGCGCGGATTCACGCTGCTTGAGATCATCGTCGTCGTCGTCGTTATCGGCGTGCTCGCGACCTTCGTGCGTTTATCGATTGGCGATGGTGGCCGCGCCCAATGTATGCGGGATACGGCGCAGACCCTTGAACGCCTGACGGCCTTGGCGGCGCAAGAGGCCGTTTTTGCCAGCCGCCCGATCGCCCTGGTGGTGACGAACGATCGTTATCAGTTGCAGGAGTTGCGCGACGGCAAGTGGCGCACACGTGAGCAAGACATCTTATATCGCGCACGTACCCTGCCGGCAGGGCTTGAGTTTCGTGCGCTGGCGGACAACGCCGAGCGGCGAGCCGCCCCGGCGGTTTTTTTTCCGGATGGGAATGTCGACGGCGTGGCG
The DNA here is from genome assembly GCA_964555355.1 of uncultured Klebsiella sp. GTDB lineage: Bacteria > Pseudomonadota > Gammaproteobacteria > CAIKBL01. The sequence continues at coordinate 32,211 of CAZKRY010000024.1, read as the reverse complement.
CTTGCGTTACACGATCGTTTCTCAAAGGCGGCGATTACGCTGCAACCAACCGCGCGCGGTTATGTGCGAGAGACCCAATGAGGCACGTATGTGGCTTCACCTTGCTGGAAGTGTTGGTCGCGCTCGCGGTGCTTGCCACGGCGCTATATGCCGCGAACAGCGTCGTTGCACGCGCCAGCCGTAACGCGGAACACCGCGAACAAACGCTGCTGGCGCATTGGGTCGCGCAGGATTTGGCGACCGAACTTTTAGCCGTCCCTCCGAGCGATATCCCATTTACGCGCAATGCCGAACTTTATGGCCATGCGTTTCGACTGGAGGTTGATGGCGCGCGTGACGATGACGGAAAAATCGTGTCGCTCGCCATTGCCGTACACGCTGCGGCGGCCGCCGCGCCGGTTCAACGCATTGAGCTTACGCTGCCATGAAGCAGCGACGCTGCACGGACGGATTTACGCTGATCGAGGTGCTGGTTGCGATAGCGATTTTTGGCGTCATGTCAGTATTTGCGTATCAGGGCATGCGCAATTTCCTGCATGGGCGCGCGGTACTTGATGCGCACGGTGAGGAATTCGCGGCGTTACTCTCAGGGACCATGACATTGCAGCAAGACTTTGCCGAGGCCGCCGCGCGACCGGTGCGCGACGCGCTGGGCGAACCGGTTCCGGCGCTTGAAGGCGATGCGCAAGACCGAAAAAAAATCGTCGCGCTCACCCGACACACGGCTTGGACCCAACTCCAAGCCGGACAAAGTGATCTGCGACGCGTGGAGTATCGCCTGGAAGACGGCGCGTTGTTACGGCGTGCTTGGCAAGTCCTCGATCGGCTGCCTAACTCCAGTTATGAGGATCGGGTGGTTTTAAGCGACGTCGCGGCGGTTGAATTCCGTTATTTTGCGGAAGGCGAGTGGCATACGGAATGGCCGGCAGATCGCAATGCCGAGAGTTTGAGTACCCTACCAAGCGCGGTGGAGCTAAACGTGCGTTTTCAAAGCGGCCGCGCCTTGGTGCGGCAATTCCGCTTGGGGAGCGGTTGATGCGCAAGCAAACGGGGATCGCGTTCATTACGGCGATGTTAATCGCAGCGGTGGTCACCGCGGGGGCGGTGGCGCTGGCGGCGACTCAGCAGTTTGATACACGCCGTGCGGAAAATGTCATCAACGCCGATCGCGCGCAACTGGCCATCATTGAGCTCGAATCGCGTGCGCGCGGCGTGCTGCGCGACGATACCAAACGTAATCGCTTTGATGCACTCGACGAACCCTGGGCGAAGGATAAGTTACGTACCGCCCATGCCGGAGTCACCGTGCGTGCGACGCTGCATGATTTACAAGGGCGATTCAATCTAACCAACTTGAGCGACGATGCTTTGTATGGGGATGTCGCCGGTTCGCCCGCGGAAGGGGAACCTCCCACCCCGCCCACGTTGGGCACTGCGAGTGTGTCCGCCGCGCCCACCGAGGGCGCCGTCGCGACGGGCAAACCCGCTGCCCCGGGTGAACGGACGCCCAACCCCCAGGCACCGAACGCGCAAGCTCCCCGCCCGTCGCCAGAACTACAGCTCCGCGCGCTGTTCAAAGCACTGGAGCTCCCCGTCGAGCCGATTCAAGCCGTGCTCGACTGGATCGATCAAGACACCGATACGCGCTTTCCGAACGGCGCGGAAGACGACTACTATACCGAACTCGAAGTCGCCTATCGGGCCGCTAATCGACCGCTGAGCTCCGAGCGGGAATTATTGCTAATCAAGGGGATCACGCCTGAGATCTTTCGAAAACTGGCCCCGTTCGTGGTCTGCCTACCGCGCAAAACGGCACTCAACGTGAATACCGCGCGCCAACAAACCCTGATGAGCCTCGATCCCAGCGTGGACGCGAGCGCGGCCGCGCTGCTGGTGCGCGCGCGCACCGCGCAACCGTTCCTATCCGCCGCGGACTTTTTAAATCATCCGATTCTTAAAGCACGCCGCCTAAATGCGCCCAACATCGGCGTGGCGAGCGAGTATTTTGAATTGCGTGCGGTTGCTGATAACGCGCGTTTCGAACTCACCACTCGCTCGCTGCTAAATCGTCAAGGACAAGAAGTCGCGGTGTTGCGCCGCTGGCGGGATAACTTCGATGACTAACGGGCTCGTTATTCGCACGTTGGCGGATGGTCGTTTTGAATGGGCGAACTCGGCGTTAGAGGCGAACACCCGCGCGCGTGTCGGCGATGCCGCGGCGCTTGCCGCGCACGCCACGCAGCCAGTGTGTGTGTTGCTCGATGGCCGTGATGTCGCGACGCTGACCGCGACGATACCGGCGCGCTCCGCGCGCCAGGCGGCGCAGGCCGCGCCGTATGCGATTGAGGACGAAGTCGCGGAAGAGGTTGAAAGCCTTCACGTGAATTGCGGACCCGCGCTCGCCAACGATGGCCGCGCGCTCGCGGTGGTGAAAAGTGAGTTGCTGAATAAGTTAACCTCGTCGCTCACTGAACACGGCATCCGGCTCGGCAAGATCGCGCCGGAGTATCTAGCGCTACCGTATCGCGCGGGGCGATGGACCTTGCTGCGCGATGCCGACCGCGTACTCGTACGATTTGATGCCGCGCAGGGATGCGCGATGGACTTCGCGATTGCGGATACCTTGCTTGCCAGGCGCGCGGCGTTGGCTGCGCCGAATGGGGTCGATTTGTTCGGCTTTACTGAGTCGCCACTCGCGCTTGCCGGGTTGCCCTGCGAGCACCATCCGCTCCCGCACGGGCCTCTGGCGCTACTCGCGCAACAGGCGAATGAAACGGATACGCTGGATATCACGCCCGAGTCCCTCAGACGGGCGGAAGGCGCTGGAACGCGCGCAAATTGGTTATCTTGGGGCTTGCTTGCCCTCGCGTTGATTATTCATCTGGGATTTTCATGGCGCACGCAGTCCGCGTCACGCACGGAACTTACGCGGCTTGCCGAGACTCAAGCACAGATCATGCAAAGTGCTTTTCCGGAAATTACCCGAGTCGTCAACGCGGAAGCGCAGGCGACACAAGCGGTCGCCGCCTTGCGTGATACCGCGGCCGGTGGGCTGGGATTACTTGAAATGCTTGGCAACGTCGCCGGCGCGATCGCGGGCCAACCCGAGGCCCGGCTTAAATTAGAAGGCATCAATTACGGCGATGGCGTGATGAATCTACGACTGAGCGCGCCTGATATCAAAACGCTCGAGAGTTTCGCGGCGCAGGTGTCGGGCTTACACGTTGAGGTGGTGTCGGTGGAGACGCGCGCGCGCGACATCAGCGGCGCACTTCGTGTGCAAGGCGTGAGCGAGGCGACGCCATGATGCGCTGGTGGCTATCGCGCGAACCCCGTGAACGCCGAGTGCTTGCGGTGGGTGGTTTGGCGCTCGGCGCGGCGGCGTTGTTTCTCTACGTGCTTGAGCCGTTGGCACAGAACGCTGAGTTGCTCGCCGTGCAAACTACCGCCGCGCGTGCGAGCACTGCGCGTTTGCGAGAACTCGCCGAAACGGCGCGCGCGTTGCGCACGCGGCAAGCCAACGCCGTGGTGTTTCCGCCCGGCCAGTCCTTGTTGGCGGTCCTCAATGACAGCGCGGCTAGCCATCAGCTTCAGAGTGCGTTAATCCGCGTCGTGCCGAACGGCGAATCCGAAGCGAGTGTGACACTGGAGGCTGCGCCGTATGTGAACGTGGCGGCGTGGCTGGTTACGTTAGAACAACGCTTTGGTGTGCGCGCAGCACGTGCCCAAATCGATAGCGTGGGATCTCCGGGAGTCGTCAATGCGACTTTGACATTCGCCGTCGGACAGGGTGGCTGATCAGTCGCCTACACCAGCTGATTCATATCGAAGATTGGCAGCAGGATCGCGATTACGATGGCGAGCACCAAAGCGCCCATCAAGAGGATCAGCAGCGGCTCGAGCAGGCCGAGCAGCACGCTCAACATATTCTGAAGCTTGAATTCAAACGATTCGGCCGCCGTATCCAACATTTCGACCAAATTCCCGGACGACTCCCCATTCGCGACCAAGTGCGGTAGCAGTGGCGGCACCCATGGCGAGCGCATGAGCGCGCGGCTTAACGCACCGCCTTCCCGTACTTCCTCCATCACCACGTCCAAGTGACGCTGCAGTGGTAACAGCACCACCGTTTTGCTCGCGATGGCGAGCGCATCAAGCATATCCACACTACTACTCAACATGATGGCGAGCATGCGCGAAAAGCGCCCGAATTCGCTTATCCCCAAGAGCTTCCCGATGAGTGGCAGACGCAACAACGTCGTGTGCAGAAATGAGCGCGGTTTGGGCTGCGCAAAGATAAGGCGGAACGCCCACCACAGCGCGATCACGCCACCCAATACATAAAGCCCGTAGTCACGCGCGAACGCCGAGGTTGCGATCAAGATTCGCGTCAATACCGGCAATTCGCGCTCCATGTCGACGAACACTTTGACGACTTCCGGCAACACATAAGTCAAAAGCCCGACGACAACTAGAAGAGCCGTGATAGTTAAGATGACGGGATAGATTAACGCGAGTCGGATTTTTTTCTGCATGCGATCGCGCGCCTCGACATAGGACGCTAAGCGCTGCAATACGAGCGGTAGATGGCGCGTACGCTCACCGGCGCCAATGGTCGCGCGATAAGCGGAATCGAATACTTCCGGAAATTCTTCCATGCCGGCCGCGAGCGACTGGCCTTCCAGAATTCGTGCGCGGATACCAAGCGCAACTCGGGTCGCGGCTTTGGTATCGGCTTGGCGCGCCAGCGCGGTCAACGCATCGTCGAGCGGTAGACCCGAGCCGAGCAACGAGCCCAATAATCGTGTGAAGAGCGCGAGCGCTTCGCCCGACATGCGCACACCGCGCCGCCGCCATTCGGTCGCCGCGCCGCTCCGGCGGCTGGCGTTGAGTTCGAGCGGGGTTAATTGTTGCTCGCGCAAGTGCTTGCGCGCGAGCCGCTCGGAGTCGGCTTCGATCACCCCGCGGCGTGTCGCGCCGGTTGATGTTAGAGCGGTATAGTCGAAAGCGGCCATGACGGAGCGAGCATCGCGGTACGGTTGAGCACGGTGCTTCAGTCTACCCGCTGTTCATGGCCGTCGCGAGCAAGCATCTTCGAAGGTGCGACAGTTGACGCGCGAATTTAATTTCTTTCTGCCGACGCCGGCATCCGTAAGACGAGCAGGGCGCCAAAGATCAAGAACACGGCCAACAGTGCGACCCCGCTAGCCGTGCTGCCGGTGGCATCTTTGAGCCAACCAATCGCGTAGGGTCCGACAAAGCCCGATAAATTGCCGAACGAATTTATCAATGCGATCCCCGCTGCCGCCGCGCCACCCCCTAAAAACGCCGTGGCGAGTGGCCAAGTTTGTGGGATCGCGCTCAAGACACCACAAGTGCCTAGGGTCAACGTTGCAAGTGTAAAGAGCGGATTCGACGTCAGCGTGCTGGCGCCGAGGCCCAGCGCGCCGAGCAATGCCGGCACGACAATGTGCCAGCGTCGCTCACCGGTGCGATCGGCGTGCCTGCCGATGAGCACCATGACAATCGCCGCTGCACCGAACGGCAGCGCGCTCAACAAGCCGATGTCTCCGAGATCGGAAAATCCCAGTTCCTTGATGATGGTCGGCATCCAGAAATTGAGGCCATAAAGACCGAGCACCAGTGAAAAGTAGATGCTGGCCAACAGCCACACACGCGGATGCTTTAGCGCCGCAAGCGCGTGATGCATGGGCAGAGTCGCGGCTTCGGCAGCGAGCAAGTCCGCAAGCCTCACCCGATCCGACTCGCTCAACCAACGCGCATCGGCCACTTTGTCATCTAAGTAGAAGAAAGCCGCGATCCCACAGGCGACCGAGGGCAATCCCTCCAAAACGAATAGCCACTGCCACCCCGCCATCCCGTGATAATCGTTAAAGGTTTGCATGATGTAGCCCGAGAGAGGGGCCCCGACGACGCTGGAGACGGCCACTGCCGTAACAAAGAGCGAAATCACCGCACCCCGTCGCGCGGCCGGATACCAGTACGTGAGGTACAGGATTACGCCCGGAAAGAAACCCGCTTCGGCGACGCCAAGCAAGAAGCGGAGGAGATAAAAGGCCGTCGGCGATTCGACCCAAGCCATGCCGGCTGAAATCAATCCCCAAGTCACCATGATGCGCGATAAGCAGCGTCGCGCCCCCATCCGGTGCAGTAATAGGTTGCTCGGCACCTCGAACAAAAAGTAACCGATGAAGAATATCCCGGCACCAAAGCCGTAGATGGTTTCGCTGAAACCCAGATCGACCGACATCTGCAATTTGGCGAACCCAACATTAACCCGATCGAGGTACGCGCACAGATAGCACACGAAAAGGAATGGAATGAGCCGCCAGCCAATGCGGCGAAAGAGCGGTTCAAGTGCGGGGTCGACTGCGATGAGGCAGCCCGGGGTTGGCATGAGAGGACTTCTTATCGGTTATTTGGATTATGGCCGGCTAAAACAGATTCGCCAATCGATCGCAGCGTCCTTGCCTTGCTATCGGGCATACTGTGCCACCCACTGCCCATAGACCGCCGCGATGAAATCAAACCTGACTCGACGATTGGTGGCGCTTTCGCTCGCGATTCGCTGCGAAGAATTGCCGGAGCGGGCGCGAATTCTAGCGCGTCAGTGCCTGCTCGATTTCGTCGCCGTGACCGCCGCCGGCCAACAGGACGCGCTGGTGGTGAAATTGCGCGAAGATCTTTTATCGCAGGGCGGCCATGCGCAGGCGCGCATCATCGGTGGTGAGACGACCATAGCGCTATACCATGCGGCGCTCATCAACGGCACCGCGGCGCATGCGCTCGATTATGACGATGTTAACTATGCGCTAATGGGGCATCCCACCGTGCCAGTGTTACCGGCCCTTTGCGCGCTGGCCGAGCTGATTGCGGCCGAAGGGAACGCCGTTATCGCGGCATTTATCGCCGGTTATGAATTTGAGTGCAGAGTAGGGTGCTTACTCGGCTCAAGCCTTTATGCACAGGGCTTCCATGCAACGTCGACGATCGGCGCGCTGGGTGCGGCGGTGGCGTGTAGCCATTTGTTGGGACTTTCCGAAACCGCCACCGCGCACGCAGTCGGCATCGCAGCCACGCGCAGCGCTGGCTTGAAATCGATGTTTGGCACCGATTGCAAGCCGCTACATGCCGGCCACGCCGCGCAGATTGGCGTGCACGCGGCGCGCTTGGCGGCGCAGGGATTCACGAGCCGGACGGATAGTCTTGAGTGCGCACAAGGGTTCGCCGCAACGCATGCGCTTGAAACGAATGAAGTGGCGGCGTTGGCGGTGCCGGCAATGGGCTTGCATCTGCACGCCAATCTTTTCAAATACCATGCGGCGTGTTTTGAAACGCACGCGACGATTGAGAGTTGTCTCAAGCTACGCGAGATTGGACTCGTGCACACCGACGTGCAAAGCATCGTCGTGAGGGTCAATCCATACTGCGACAAAATTTGTAACCTGCCATCACCCCAAACCGGGCTCGAAGCAAAATTTAGCTTGCGACAAACCGCGGCATTCGCGTTCGCAGGACTCAATACGGGCGATCCCGCCATCTTTAATTCCGCGACGTTGCACGAACCGCAAGTTCGCGCGTGGTTCACGAAGATATCTGTGGTGCTCGATGACGCCGTCAAGCCATCGCATGCGGAGGTTTTATTAACCGATCGCCGCGGCGGCGCACACACCGCGCGGCATAATGCCAGTGAGCCGCAGAACGATCTTGCCTATCAGCAGAAACGATTGACGGACAAGGCGCGGGCATTGCTCACGGGCGTGTACCCGAAGCCGGACGAAATCATCGGCGCAATCGAGGCTGTCGATGCCCCGGGTGGTTTTGAGCGCCTCAGCAGCGCGTGGTGATGTCATGGCTTGATGGGAAGTTCCAGCTTCACGTCGATAGGGACAAATCCAGCTCGATTAGGCATGACGACAGCCGGTAATGTCTTACTGCTTGCAACGAATTCCTGATCGACGACGCCGTTAACATGCAAGAGGTAAGCGCACAACGCATAGACTTCGTCGGCATGTAAACTCCACGGCGCATTGAGCGGCATCGACCGCCGGATGAAATCAAACAAGGTTGGCGCGTAAGGCCAGTAGGTCCCGATCGTTTTATCCGGTTGCGCGGCCGTCAGATCAGGCTTACCGCCGGCGAGTTCGCCGCCTGAACCGCCGCGACCGCCTATCCCGTGACAGGCGATGCAGTGTGCGGAGAAGAGGGCGGCGCCGGCCTCGATAGTCCCCCGACCTGCCGGCAGGCCCTCACCATCCGGAAAGACCGAGTTTCGGCGGGTTTCTAGGGTGGCTTCGCTCGCGGCGATACCCCACGCTGGCGGTGGCGGCACTTGGGCAAAAACGGGCGACACCCCAACCGTGAGGCACACGATAAATGTCGTGTAAACCTTTACTCCCACGGCGCGTCCATGCCGTCCGTTGGTGTGACCGGCGGCGCCTCAGCATCGGGATAGACATGACGGACCGCACCGGTGCGATCCACGGCCCAACTCACGATGGCGTTGTAGTGAAAGTAACCATGCCGGCCGCGCGCGGCAACGAGCGACGCGCGTGCTGGTTGCTGATAGCCCGTTTCGTCGGTGGCGCGGCTTTGCAGGATCGCCGGTTGACCTTTCCACTGCCACGGAATTCGAAAACGCGTGAATGCTTGCGGCAGGATAGGACCCGCCAGTTCGGCATTCGCCCAGGTGGCACCGCCATCGGCCGACACGTCCACCCGAGCGATTTTGCCGCGTCCGCTCCAGGCAAGCCCGCTAATTTCATAGACGCCGTGTTCGTCCAGCCGTAAGCCGTGCGACGGCTGTGAGATGAGTGATTTCACGTCCATGACGAATGTGAAAAGGCGGGCGCGCCCATCCGGTTGTAGCTCCGTATAACGGGCGGTTTCGTTGCGCGCCATGACCGGCCGGTCCGTCAACTGCAAGCTCCGTAGCCATTTAACATGCGTGACGCCTTCCCACCCCGGCACGATGAGGCGCATGGGATAGCCTTGTTCCGGCCGCAGGGCTTCGCCGTTCTGGAAAAGGCCAATAAAACAGTCATCGCGCAGCTTGCTAAGCGGCAGACTTAGCGTCATCCCGAACGCGTCCGCACCTTCGGCAATGGCCCAAGTGGCGGTGTCTTTGGCGCCGGCTTCGTCGAGTAGCAAGCGCAGCGGGACGCCGGTCCATTCGGAACACGAGACAAGACCGTGAAAATAGCCGACCGGGGTTTGAATTGGCGTGGGATTCCAGCCGGCGTTGCTGTTGCCGCCGCACTCGATCGTGAGGATCCGCGTGATCTTGGGATACCTTACCAGCGTTGCGCGCGTGAACTGTAGTGGTCGGTCAACCAGGCCATGAATCGCCAAGAGATGATTGGTGGGGTCGATTTGCGGAACGCCATTGTGGTGTCGTTCAAAGTGCAGGCCGCTCGGGGTTAGCGTGCCTTCAAGGTCTTGTAACGGCGTCCATGAGATGCCGTTCTGTGGGATATCGGCAGGAGCCGAGATCCAGCGAATAACCGATGATTCAAATGACGACGGCGTGCCGTAATTGCGAAACGGCGCGCCTGGCGTGCGCATCCAAGGTTCAGTCGGGGTTTCGGCCAGTGCCGCCACTGGGAGCGCGGCGGCCGCGGTCGTTTGAACCGCTGCGCCGATAAAACGTCGGCGGTTTAGTAAGCCATTGCCCGCCGCATGAAAATATTCCGTTGAAACATCATCAGTTTGGGGCTTCATTGCGCGTGCCAGGTCACAAGCCGGCTTAGGGTTTTCGATCTTTCAAAGTTCGCATAATGGTTATTATGTTAAATAACCGTTTCAGCCAGGAAGTCAGCCGGAACGAAACCTTGCTCGGAAACCGAAACTTTCAGATTTCTCAACTTGCCGTCCCCGACTCCGTACACCAAGCCGTGCACGGCCAATGACTGGCCGCGCACCCAAGCATCATGCACAAACGTGGTATTTGCCACATTGGCCACTTGTTGCATTACGTTGAGTTCGCACAGTCGATCGACGCGCGCCGTGCCGTTTAACGTCGCAAGTTCGGCAAACTTGGCGTCCGCTAGTTCCCGGATGGGCCGCAACCAATTGGAAATCAAGCCGCGCGAATCCGTTTCCAGCGCCGTGCGCACGCCACCGCACCCGTAATGGCCGGTGACGATGATGTGCCTAACTTGCAGCACCTCGACGGCATATTGCACCACCGACAGGCAATTCATGTCCGAATGCAGCACCAGGTTCGCGACATTACGATGAACAAACACTTCGCCGGGCTCGAGTCCGACAATCTCATTGGCGGGCACGCGGCTGTCGGCGCAACCTATCCACAAATATTCCGGCGTTTGCTGAGACTTCAGCCGCTCAAAAAAATCGGGATCACGGGCAATTTTGGCCGCGGCCCACGCCCGATTATTGGCAAACAAATGGGCTAGTTCACGGGCCTGATCATGCGCGCCATTGCGAGACATCGTCTTTCCCCAGAGATTACGCGCGGCATGCTACAAATTGCATGTCGCTCAGTCACGCGGCGCGACCCACCTTGCCGCGCTAAAAATACCGACTTAACGAGATTTGCAGATAATCGTCGCGCTCGACAAAGAAAAGAGTCTGCCCGGGCGTCGCCGACCAGAATATCCTCGCTTCGGCCTCGACTTTCCAGCGCTCGCCAACACGCCGGCTTGTTTCGAGATTAAAGAAACGGCCTTCACCGTGTAAGTCGGCGATGACGCCGGTCAACAGTTGACTATCGACTTCGTCATTCAAGCTGAGCCGCAAACCCACGAAGAGATCATGATTAAACGGCTGCGTCGCGCGGCGACCCCGATCGTCGCCGTGATATTCGGCGAGCAAGCCGAGATCCCAAGTCGTCTCAAAAGCGCCCACGAGCGTGTGCTCGAACCCGCCCACCAGTGCATGAAACGTGGCACCCTGCCCCGCTCGCCGCAGTGCTTCGAGTTTGAACGCCGTGCTGCCGACGGTATACAACGCATCAATGCTGGTTTGATGAATCAACGCATAATAAGGCGCCAACACCGGACTCAGCGCTTCCGTCAGCCGCGGGCGCAATTCGGGCTCGCGCGTGGTTCCCCAGAAATGGGACAACCCGATATCCAAATCTCCCAATACATGTGAGTAGCGCACGGCATAGTCGACGTGCTTACGCCCGGCGGCGGATTCAAATTGCGCGCTGCTGGTATCCACCCGTGGCTCGCTACGCAAACGTCCGGATTTCCCAGGGAACGTCCGATCGCGGAAGCCCGGCAGCACAAAAAAATCGAGTGTGCCCCAGGATCGTATCAACGCGACGTTCAACATCGGTTGACCCAGCTTGTCTTCGGTATCGAGGTTTTCGACCAGATCTGTTTGGTTAACGATATCAATCAGGTGATTCGACTCCGCCACGCCCCAAAAGACTTGCCGGATCCCGCTGCGAAATTCCCAGTTATCCGCGGCATGTACCCACGTGAATTCGCGCACGTCACCGTGTGTGCGCCGCGAGTCACCCTGATCAAGGCGAACGAAGGGGGTCAGCAAAACGCTGTCGCGGGCGCTCGCCGATTCGTAATAGAACTCCGGCTGCAACGCGAATGCGTTATTTAACCCGTGCTGCCCCGCGAAGCCGGGGCTTTCCAGAAAGGCGCGTGCTTCGTACGCGGCAAAACCCATGAGCTTAAACTCGCCGGCGGCTACTGGTGCCGCTAGCGCGCACAATATCGTGCCAAGTACGCGTTCGATGGCCGTCAAGCCGGCGTATCCTGCGTTATTTTGTACCTTCAAGTTTGGCGAGCGTCGCTTTTGCCTCCGTGAGCCCACGATATTCCTGCGCGCCTTCGACCGCCTGCTTAAGGTTGTCTTTGGCGAGTACATCGTTACCAAGTGCGTGATAGGCCATGCCAAGGTGGTAGCGCATGATCGCGGCATCGGGCGCGGCTTGTACGGCCTTCTCTAAGCTCTCGACCGCTTTTTGGTAATCGCCGGTTTTAAAGGCGACCCAACCGATCGTATCGAGGTAGGCTGCTTGGTTGAGGTCTTTAATCTTGCCGACCAGTTCTTTCGCCCGATTTTTGCTCGCGTCATCGCTCTTATATTCGATAAGTAGCATCGCAAGATTATTGAGCCCTAGATCCGATTCCGGATTTTCCTTGAGCACTTTTTCATACTGTGCGATAGCGTCGTCCAACTTGCCGATCTTCTCGAGATACGTGGCGAGCGCCGTCACTAGCAGGGCCGATCCTTTGGTGGCCTCGATACCCTTTTCCATCGTCGCGATCGCATCGTCTTCCTGTTTGAGGCCGAGCTGAGTTGCGGCCAGATTACGGTACAGGATCGCCCAGTTGGCGTTAAGCGCGAGCGCGGATTCGAACGACTTCTTCGCATCTTCATAGCGCTTGCTCGCCAACTGGATTTCGCCGGTCAAGTTGTGCGCCACGAAGTTTTTGGGATTTTGCTCAATAACTTCCGCCAAGCGCTTTTCCGCAACATCGGCTTTGTCCATTGCCAGATGGCTTTTTATGAGTTGCGATAACGGCTGAATGGCATCCGGCGATACCGCCAACGCCGATTCAAACTGCTCAATACTCTCGGGGAGTTTGTTGTCGGCTTGGAACGCCAGGCCATCAAAATAAAAACCCGAAGGATCCTCCGGCATGGCGGTTTTCAAGCGCGTCGCGACTTCGTGCGCTTTCGCGAAGTCCTTCTCAAACATGCGCACTTTGAAAATTCCTTCGAACGCCTCCCGGTTGGTGGGCGCCACCTTCAAGATATCTTCAAGTTGCGCAACCGCGCTCTCCAAATCCTTTTGGCTGGAGTAGATGTTGGCGAGATCGGCACGCATCGTGATGTCTTGCGGATTGGCTTCGAGCGCCTTGCGTAATGTATCGATGGCGAGTTGCGGCTCTTTATTGACGAGATGCGCGCGCGCCAACAAACGATTTAGATCGATCGCGGACGGGTCGTTTTTGAGTGCGGCACGAAAATCCGCAATCGCGCTCGCGGCATCCCCTTCGTCTATCGTCAACGTGCCGCGCAGGACCAGTGCGTCTTTGTCACGCGGATTGTCTTTGAGCACTTCTTCGATCAGCGTTTTCGCGCCCGCACGATCACCGGCTCGTCCGGTGACCACCGCGAGGCGTGTCTTTGCGGCCAAGGCTTGTGGGCTCTTCTGGTCTTCTTCGCCGTCAATGATGCCTTGGTAGATCCCCTTTGCCTTGTCGAGCTGGTTGGCCGCTTCGTAGACCTTGCCGAGCGCGTTTCTCAGCTCGTCGTTGTCCGGCTCCGCTTTGACCATGCCCTCAAGGGACTCGATTGCTTTGTCACCGCTGCGGTTCTTCGCCAAAAATTCAATGAGCGATAACTTGGCCGCTGTGAGCTGCTTGGTATCGTCTTTGAGCTCATCGACCGCTTTGCGGAGAGTTTCTTCCGTTGTATCCAAATCTTTTTGGCCGAGCGTGAACTGCGCGAAGCGTAACCGGTGACCGAGTACCTGCGGCTCTTGCTTGATAATGTCAGTAAAGGTCTCGCGCGCTTCTTGATTCTTGCCGAGTTGCGCGTAAACGCGCGCCAAAATGGTTTTGACGGTGACGTTGCCGGGTTCTTTCTCGAGGACTTTTTTCAGGGTCTCGATACTCTCGTCCGGCTTACCGGTCTGCAGGTACAGCGAGGCAAGCAAGGCGGACGCGTTGACATGTCCAGGATGTTTCTCGAGCGCGGTCTTGACGTCCGCCACCGCCCCGGCAACATCTTGTTTGAGTGCCTTGAGGCCAGCTTGCAACGTCAACCCTTCAGGGTCGGTCGCATCCATCGCCAGCAACTTGTCGGCGAGTTTTTGGGCTTCGTCACTGTTGCGGCTCAGCAGATAAATCTGCCCCATTTTGGCCAACGCTTCTTTGTGCTTTGGATCGGCCTCTATCACCGCCAAATAATGTCCGGCGGCGCCGCGCCAGTCCTGTAATTTCTCCAGCGTCTCCGCCAACGCATAGCGGGCCGGCACGTCTTTAGGGTCTATCTGCAGGACGTTCTTGAATTCGAGACGAGCCTTTTCAAAATTTCCTTCCTTGAATAGCGCTTGGCCTTTTTCAAAATACGCGGACTTGCGGTCCTCCGCACCGCCACAGGCGGCCATAGCAATGACGAGGGCGAGCAATCCTGTGCGGGTAGCGAGTTTTAACATCTGCCGAGCGTTCCTAATGACGAAAATAAGCGCGGATTCTACGCGGACTTACATGAAAAAACTGTAACTAAAGTCTCCGCTTAGGTCAGTTTGTGGCGGGAAACAGGTTACTCTTGGCCGACCTAAACAGCGCGCGTCCCTCAAGAATGCCCGCAAATAGTCGCTATTCTCGGTTAGCCTGCAACTTAACTCGCCGATGTCATCTATCCCGCTCAACCGCACCGATCTCACTGTTGGCCAAGCGATCCCGTGGCGCGTGTTCGACGCGCAAGGTCGTCTTTTGCTAAATGAAGGTTTTGTGTTCTCGAGCGATGCCCAAATTGACGCCTTTCAGGCACGCCAAGCCTTTCGTGAACCGACGGAAAACGAGTTGAACGGAACCCGCGCGCAGGGCAGTAGCAATATGCTCGACCCATTTTCGCGGCTCCAATCAGCGACACAAGCGTTGGCGGTAGGGCTCGGAACCCTCGCGAGCGGCGACAGTCGCCCGGTCGCCGAGTGGGTCAATCCGCTCGTTGATGAGGTCATAACGCTCGGTCACATGTATACCGACGCGGTGCTTGGCGCCTTGCTCTTGATGGATACCCTGCCCTATTCGCTGGCGCATACTTGGATGTGCGCGACGTTATGCGATGTACTCAGTAAGCGCACCGAAATGACCGACGACACGCGACGCAGCTTAATTGCCGCGGCGCTTACAGCGAATGTGGGCATGTATGAATTGCAGGATACGTTTGCCGAGCAAGCCGCACCGCTGACTGATGAGCAGCGCAAAGCCATTCACCATCATCCCGCGCGGAGCGCGCAGTTACTTGCCAAAGCCGGCGTCACCGATCAAATTTGGTTGCAAACCACTTTGCTGCATCATGAACGACTCGATGGGTCGGGTTATCCCCGCAAAATCGCGGGCGACGGCATTCCTGGCCACGCGCGTATGTTGGCGCTTGCGGACATCTATAGCGCCATGCTGCTGCCACGTCGTCATCGCGACGGCTTGCACGCGCGCAAGGCGCTCCGTGAGATATTTACGCAGCGTGGTAGTCAAATCGATGCCGAACTCGCCGCGCTCTTCATTAAGGAAATTGGGGTATTCCCGCCTGGAATATTCGTGAAATTGGAGGGCGGCGAAACCGCCGTCGTCATTCGACGCAACCCCAAACACGCCAACAAGCCGATCGTCAGTAGCTTGCGAAATCCGATTGGGCGGATTTTCGAACGCCCGGTTATTCGCGATACGGCGTCCGCCAAGGTCTACGGCGTGACGGAAGTGCTCCCCCGTCAGGAACTCCCGCATCCATTACTAACCGTATGGGGCAATGCTTTTTAGTGACGCGTTACGCAGGCGCGTTCGCCACGGCCGTCACAATCATGTCTGGCGTTATCGGTAGCCGGGTGATGCGCACGCCAAACGGCGCTAACGCATCCGACACCGCGTTCGCGAGCGCCCCAAACGGCGCTATCGCGCCGCCCTCGCCGCATCCTTTGAATCCACCGGGCACGAGCGGCGAGAGGGTTTCAAGGTGGCCTATTTCGATGCGCGGCACTTCGGGCGCCGAGGGCAGTAGGTAGTCCATGAAGCTTGTGGTTAACGGCTGGCCATATTCGTCATACACCATCTGCTCCAACATCGCCCCGCCCAAGCCCTGGGCAATCCCGCCGGTGATTTGGCCGTCGACCACCATGGGATTGATCATGCGTCCGCAATCTTCCACCACTACGTAGCGTTTGATATCCACTTTGCCGGTTTCGATATCGACTTCGACCTCGGCCAGGTGCGCGGCATTGGGGAAGGTTGAATTGGGCGGCTCGTAATAATGCGTCGCTTCGAGCCCCGGCTCCTCACCCGGCGGCAAGCCACCGGCTGCCGAGTACAGCGATTTTCGCGCGAGTTCGGCAATACTGACGCCGCTATCCGGCACGCCTTGAATCCGTGCGTGATCGCCACTCAATACGACATCCTCGGGCGCGACTTCGAGCATATGACCCGCGATGCGCTTTAATTTCGCCGCCACTTTCTGCGCCGCGCCGATCACCGCACCCCCGCCCACCACCGCGGCGCGGCTGGCCCAGGTTCCCCAGCCGTAGGGCATATCACCGGTGTCGCCAAGCCGCACCGTAATGCGACTGAAATCGATCCCTAATTCATCCGCTGCGATCTGCGCGAACACCGTTTCATGCGCCTGCCCATGCGAGTGCGTGCCGATATATAGCGTCACGTGACCGGAGGGATCGATCTTGATATTGGCCGACTCGAAGCCCGAAATTTGCACGCCGACCGGGTACCAAAACGACGACGCCGGACCGCTAACCTCGTTATAACAACTCAAGCCGACGCCGAGGTATTTGCCCTGCTTACGCGCCGCCGCTTGCCGTTCGCGAAAACCGGTGTAGTCGAATTTCGCCACCACCTCCGCAAGACTCTGTTGGTAACTCCCCTCCTCGTATACCAAGCCCGTTACCGCGGTATAGGGGAACTGTTCCTTGCGGATCAGATTCCGCTGGCGAATGGCGACCGGGTCGAGGCCGAGGGCTTTGGCTCCCATATCAAGCAAGCCTTCCATGACGAGATTCGCAAGCGGCGCGCCGACGCCGCGATAAACGCTCAGAGTCGACTTGTTCGTTGCCACCGCGGTCGCTTTAAACGCAAAACATTGCAGGTCGTAGGGACCAGGGAACATCTGCGCACCGTGGAGCATCTCGAGCACCGAGGTCCACGGAAAGGCGTTATAGGCGCCGACATCGGAGAGTGTGTGATAACGCGCCGCCAGCATTTGCCCGTCCTGCGCGAACGCCATCTCGGCATCGATGATTTCTTCTTTTGCGTGATACGACGCGGTGAACGCTTCCCGCCGATCCTCCAGCCAACGCACCGGCCGGCCGAGCTGCTTGGCGCACGCCGCAACGATGATTTCCTCTTGATAGAAATGTCCCTTTAAGCCAAAGCCACCGCCCACATCGGGAGCGATAACCCGCACTTTGCTTTCCGGGTGACTTAGGTGGGCGGCAAGTTCGGTCCGCACCAAATGTGGCATCTGCGTCGAGGACCAGAGCGTTAGATCGCCCGTTATGGAGTCGAATCGCGCGAGGTACGCGCGCGGCTCGAGCGGGACCGCGTGGTTACGCCCGGTACGGAAGCGTTGTTTAACGACGGTGGCGGCCCGCGCATAGGCGGCATCAAAATCGCCCACCGAAAACTCGTTATGGCACATGACATTGTCGCCCCACTCAGGGTGCACCAACGGCGCATGGGGCTGTTGCGCGGCTTCGACGTCGACGACGACCCCGAGTGGTTCGTAATCGACTTCAATTAATGCGAGCGCATCCTCCGCTAGATAGCGGTTGTCGGCGATCACGACCGCCACCGCCTCGCCGCAGTAACGCACGGTATCGATGGCGACAGCCGGCCAATCGCATTCTTTGCAAGTGGGATTCTTTTCGCGGTTAAGGCCGGCGCGCTGCGGTTTGGCAAGCGTTGCAAAGTCGTGGCCGGTGAATACCGCATGCACGCCCGGCAGCGCCACCGCCGCACGGGTATCGATGCGTTCGATCCGAGCGTGCGCCTCAGGACTGCGCAAAATCGCCATCTCCAGCATGCCTGGTAATTGAATACCGCCGACATAGTTTCCATTTCCGGTCACGAGGCGGGGATCCTCGGTTCGCTTTACGCGTGCGCCTACCAACTTGCCAGTCGCGAGCATGTAATCTCTCCCAGGATAACGGCGATTGCATGCTAATCCGATTTGCCTACTCGCGAAATGTCTCACGGCATAAGGTTGGCGCGGTTATCATTTGTACTCCGCTTAATGAGACGAAACATGCCCCGTATATCGGAAAATTTTACGGTCGCCCAACCGATTGAACGTGTGTGGGAATTCTTGCAGCAAATTCCGGAGATTGTGACCTGTCTTCCCGGACTGGAGTTATTGGGTGAACCCGAACCTCAGCATTACACCGGACGCCTACGCGTCAAACTCGGCGCGGTAAGCGCGGCTTTCGAAGGGGAAGCGACGATCAAGTCCGTGGATCACGCCACCTACAGCACCTCACTGACCGGCAAAGGGGTGGACAGGAAGGGGGGAAGTCGTGCGCAATCAGAATTCACGTACCGTTTAACCGATAGGGCCGGCCAAACGCTGGTGACGGTTGATGCGGACATTACGTTGTCAGGTCCCCTCGCCCAGTTCGGGCGCACGGGCATCTTGAACGACGTGGCGCATGAGATGACCGCACAGTTCGCGGCTAATCTCGAAGCAAAAATGGCGGCAATGGAATCTACTTCCGAATCCTCGAGCGATGCCGTCGCGAAGGCACAAACACCTCCGCCGGCGGCCGCTACACACGCAAGAACCGAAGATCTCAACGCGGCGCGAATGCTGTTTGCGATAGTACGAGGTCGGTGGCGCGCACTACTACGTTGGTTAGGCATTTCCACTTAACGTGATTCGGACGTCGCCGACGCCGCGCTCCCACGACAATCTAATTCTCAACGTCACCGATGCAAAAATTGGCCATGTGTCGTTCCGCTAACACGCTGTGGTAATCGCCGAATTCCGCGGTAGCGTCCTTCCCGGCAAACATGCGGGCCACAAACGGGCCGCCGGGGTGGTGATTTTTCCATTCGCTGAAATCATAAGCTTTGCCGCGAATGATGATCCAGCAATCGTCAAACGTGTTGTGTCGCGCGACTTCTTCACGGGTTAAGCGGCGCTGACCAGTGAGCGGCTTATCGGGCTTCCATAAATTCAACGCGATATCGCGGCGCGCGGCACGCCCGGCTTCGCGCGAACGAAAATCCCAGGGGCCGAGCTTTTTGTAGGGGAGCTGTTCACCGATGTTGCGCGCATCGAACGCATATATCCATGAATCGTCATCTCCGGCGCGCTTCTCATGATCAAAAATCGGATAGTCGCGTTCGTTAACGGCTTCCAACAACTGACGGCGTTGCGGCGAGTCAGGCGGTTCGAGGTGTTTGAACGCAAATTTGGACGCAAATTGAAAGCGCGTCGCGCGATAGTGGCGCACCCGTTCGTAATGGAGGAGCGCGGTATACACGTCACGACCGTACTTACTAAAACAACTGCTCAGCGCGGCGGCATCCTCGAACGACTGCGCGGCACCCTGTCCGAACGTGGGCAACATGGCGTGCGCGGCATCTCCTAATAGGCATATTCGTCCTTCCTGCCAATGTTCGAACGCGTCATGATCGTAAAGCCCCCACTTAGTCGGATTGACCATGGCCTTCGCTAATGCCAGCACGTCACCCTTGCGCGGATCGTCGCCGTACGCTTTATGCATGTCGCGCACGATTTGGGTGTGATCGATCGGAAACCAATCGCCCCAGTCCGATTGAAACTCGCTGGAGTCCGGCTCGTAGTAGCCCAACCAGACATTCAACAGCTCTCCACCTCTAACCCAGTAGGTCATGCACCACGCATAGTCATTTTTGCGCGAGTCCATACTGAACGAATCGATCGGATTGTGATCGAGCTGAGTCCCATCCGCCTTACGCAGTGCAGCCACACGCTCGCGCGGGATCAATCCGCGGTAACACACGACCTGAGTCCAGCGGCGTGGCGGCGCATCCGGCCACACCGCCTGCAACACTTTCGAATTGACGCCGTCCGCCCCAATAAGCACTTCGCCGCTTGCACTCGTGCCGTCTGCAAAGAACGCGGTCACCGTATCGGCATCCTGCGACACGCTGACAAAGCGCTTATTCATGTGAACCCGGATAGGACATCGTGCGCCCGTGTCGGGCGCGAAGTCGGCGACGCGCTGGTATAAGCACATCAATAAATCCAGCCGGTGCATATGATGAAACCCAGCGCCGTCGTTGGCGGCCGTGTTGTGATCGATGGGTCGTCGCGAAACGGTCCGATCCGCCATGATTTGTCGCGTGGCTTCGAGGATCGCCGCGCGTCCGCCGTCCACGGCACCGTGTGGGCCGTGGGGATTTCCACCATCCAGATCGACCCCCAACCAATGGCACAGTCGCGCGCCGTTAGGTGGAATATTGAGCCCGGCCCCGGCAGTGCTCGGCGATGCCGTTTGTTCGTAGACGTCGATCGTGTCAAACACTCCTTCGGCTTGGCGTAGCGACAACGCGGTAAATAAGCCCCCCATCCCCGCACCGATGATCACAGCCCGCATTACCCTGCCTCCCAAGCGTTGTTCGCTCCTGGAGCACGAGCAAGACGCGCGCCAACTTACCGAGCTTTCGCTACGCGGCGTTGCGCGCCCTTACAAAGTGGGCTCGGGCCGGCAACTTGGCCCATTAACGGCCTCGTGCGCTGCTCACTGACCATTGGCGTCAATGCGCGCTGAGCACAGAGATTGCCAATTTTGTTCACATTGAGCTGTACTATTAACATTCATGTCACTCTGAGCGGACAGCCCCAATGAGTCGCAAGCGCTCCATGCCGGATGCGGATTTTTTGAAACTGCTCTCAATGCTCGAGTTTTGCCCGCATGACGGACGGATCACCCTCGGTGATCGGCGGATGGCGCTGTTCCATGCGGAATGCTTTGCGACGTTGCGCCGTGAACTCATTGATACGCTCGGAACCGACACGGCGCGTGGACTTCTCACGCGCATGGGTTATCAATCCGGCGCGTTGGACGCTGAGATGCTGCAGCGACAACGTTATCAGGGGCAGTTGAGCGACGCGTTTTCGGCGGGGCCATGGCTGCACATGATTGAAGGCAAAGTGATTGTCGAACCTGTGCGGTTTGAAATCGACGTGGCGCGTGGACACTGTTATCTAGAGGCGATTTGGCACCATTCGATAGAAGTCGATTGTCATTCGATGTTCTACGGCCGCAGCGCAGCGCCCGTGTGTTGGATGGAAGTGGGACGTGCCGCCGGTTGGGCGTCCACCTTCTTAGGGCGTGCGATCCTCTGTCGCGAAGTTGAATGTCGTGGCGCCGGCGACAAGGTCTGCCGCATCGTCGGCAAGCCGCTCGAAACCTGGGACGACGGTCGTGAGGATATGCGATACCTTCAACCAGAAACTTTCGTCAATCGTCTGGTTAAAAACGAAATCCGGAATCACGGCGCATCCGCCGGCACGCACGCGTCCTCCGGAGTCGTCAACCTCGTTGGGCGTTCCTCGGGGTTCATTGCGGCCTCTCATTTGGTCAGTAAAGTCGCGCAGACTCACGCGACGGTGCTTTTTTTAGGCGAAACGGGAGTTGGGAAAAGTGCATTCGCGGAGAATCTGCATCGCATAAGTGCACGCAGCGAAGGACCGTTTCTCGCCGTCAACTGCGCGGCGATACCCGAGAACTTGATGGAAGCAGAATTGTTTGGGGTCGAGAAGGGAGCCTATACCGGCGCTCAGGCGTCGCGCCCTGGGCGATTTGAGAGAGCGCACGGCGGCACGTTATTTCTGGATGAAATTGGCGCACTAAGTTTGCAAGCTCAAGGCAAGCTCCTCCATGTGCTGCAAACCGGGGAAATCGAACGCGTGGGCGACACGCGGGTGCGGCGCGTTGATGTGCGTGTCGTTTCCGCCACTAACGAAGATCTTTTGGCACGGGCAAAAGATGGGACCTTCAGGCGCGATCTCTTTTATCGGCTCAATGTATTTCCGATCAAAATCCCGTCACTGCGGGAGCGTCGCGAAGATTTGCCGTTACTCGCCGACCAATTTTTGCGATGCTTTAGCACATTTCACGGGAAGCGAATTTCGGGTTTTTCGGAACGAGGCCTTCAAGCGCTGTTGGCCTATGACTATCCCGGAAACATCCGTGAACTTGAAAACCTGATTGAACGTGCCGTGATTTTGTCCTCGGACGACGCACCACTCGATGTGTTTTCATTGTTCGGCGAAATTGAAATCGAGAGGTCCTTCACCTCAACGATTCCGCGCAAAGAAGGGGTGCTGAATTCCCTCCTAGCGGAGATGCGTGCCGGGACCCTGGATATGGATGAAATAATGGCCGCCGTCGCACAAGGAGCGCTCGCCGAGGCCAATGGCAATGTCGCCGCGGCAGCACGTGCGCTACAAACGACGCGGCGCAAGCTTTCCTACAGACTGGCGAAAGCTGGGATGCGAGCCTCCGAAACTACCAAGGCGCCCGCTCGCAACGGCTAGCGAGAAAATCTTGTAGGAAAATTTGCCGGCCTGTGGAAACCAATTCGCAATGCAAAGTATCACTGCAAATTGCTTGCCCCTGATGTTCGCCTGACTGGCGCCGACCCGTGAAGGTCTTGGTGTGCTTTGCAGCAAGTACGCCCACGCGGCGTGCCGGTACGCACGTTAGGGTAGAGCGCCGCTTGAGCAATCCCGCGCGGCATCTAATAATCCCTGCATTGCCGAGAATGTCCGGCTAACCGCGAGGACCCGCCATGAAAATTGCCTGCTTTCATTTAATGCCCTATCGCGATCTCGAACCCGATTTCGAGAAAAAACACAAATCGGCCTGGTTCACACTGCCGTTTGACGGCACGGGAGACCGCCGCAAAGTCTCGCAGTACTACAACTGGACATTGGATGAGCTCGAATTCGCCGCCAAGTCCGGCTTCGATGGCGTGTGCACCAACGAACACCACCAAAACGCCTACGGGTTCATGGTCAATCCCAACATGATGGGTGCTGTGCTTGCCCGCGCCACGCGCGGGACCAACACGGCCATCATTCAAATGGGTGAAACAGCAGTGTTTTTAAACCCGCCGATCCGCGTCGCCGAAGAGTACGCCATGCTCGATTCGATCTCGGAAGGTCGCATGGTGGCGGGTTTCCCGGTGGGTTTGGGCGGCGACTTCGCGTATAGCTACGGCATGGCGCCGATTGAACAACGCGCGCGTTACAACGAGGCGCATGACTTGATCGTTAAGGCCTGGAAAGCCACGGACACCTTCGCGTGGAACGGCAAGTTTTATCAATTGCCGATGGTCAACATTTGGCCTAAGCCTGTGCAGCGCCCACACCCACCGATCTGGGTACCGGGGAACGCGAGTCCTAGCACCTGGGATTTCGTCATCAAAAACGACTATTCCTATTGCTACCTCACTTACTTCGGCGCGCAGGGCGCTGTGCACATGGTGAATGGATATTGGGACAAAGTGGAAGCGGCGGGACGCGATCGCAATCCCTACCGGATGGGCTTCCTGGTGCCGGTCGGGGTCGCCGACACGGACGAAAAAGCCGCGCAGGATTTTGGCTACGCAGCCGAATACTTCTATCACAAGCTGCTGCACATGCCCGAGCAGTATCTGATCCCGCCCGGGCATATGACGCACCAAAGCTTGACGCATCTGATGCTGAAGCGGCCCTTCCCGCCGTACGATGAACTGAAGAAATTCAGCTACAAAGATTTCAACGCGAAAGACTTTGTGGTCTGTGGCAGTGCAAAGACGGTGACCGAACGACTCATTAACATCGTGAAAACGTTACGAGTTGGACATTTGATGATCCTGCCGCAGTTTGGCTCGCTGTCGCATGAGCGAACGATGGAAAACATCGCCGCGATCTCCAAGAGCGTGCTGCCGCATCTGCGACCTATTTGGGAGAACGAAGGCTGGGAAGACCGTTGGTGGCCGGAAATGGCAAAAGTCGAACAACGCGCGGCGGCCTAAGCAAACGAGATAAAATCATGAAAAAACCTCGCAAAAAGATTGTGCCGGTGTTAGGTGGCGCGGTCGAAATGACCGTCAATGTGGCCGGCTCCGGCAAGCCCGTCCTCTATCTCCATTCCGCCGGCGGTTATTACTGGGACGACTTCTTGGACACACTCGCGGACAACTACAAAGTGTATGTGCCGCATTTCCCGGGCACCGCTCCCGGCCGACCGAACGACATCGACAAAATCGACAATCTGTGGGATGTGGTCATCGCCTACGAAGACCTAGTCGATGCGTTGGGCCTAAAGAAATTCCGCCTCATCGGCCATTCGTTCGGCGGCATGCTCGCCACCGAACTCGCGGCGCAGCGGCCGAAAGCCGTGGAAAAGCTCGTGGTCATCGCGCCGGTCGGTTTATGGCACGAAGATCATCCGTACACCTGCGCCGATTGGTGTTCATTGAGCTCGGAAGAAATCATGCAGGTGCTGTTCTACGACCGATACCACCCACGCGTGGTTCGCCGCATGACCCCGCCCAAAGGCAAAGATGCCGAAGCTTTATGGACCGTGGATTTCGTGTGGACGTTAGGATGTACCGGCAAGGTCATCTGGCCTATTCCGGACAAGGGTTTACGTAAACGTATTCATCGGGTGAGCGCGCCGAGCTTGATCGTGTGGGGCGAGAACGACAAACTCATTCCCCCGGCTTACGCGCAAGAATTTGCCAAATCACTCGCGGATTCGGAAATCCTGATGTTGCCGAAATGCGGGCACGAGCCACCGTTGGAACAATGTGAGGCATTGCTTGGGAAAGTGAATAGCTTTTTCGCGTAACGCTCATCCTTCAATCTTGGCGGCGCCGTCTAGCGCCGCCGAGTAGGATCCCAGATGCCCCTGTCCGCGCAGATCGTCGGCCTCACGTCGGCACCGTTCGACAACTCGATCGACGCGCGATGGCTGATGGCGTACGCGGCAGCATTGGATGACTTCTCGCCGGCTTATTTCGATACCACGCGGCCGCTCGCCGCGCATCCCCTGTTCCCGGTCTGTTACGAATGGGACTCGATCGTCGCGATCCGATTTGGCCCGGGGACCGCGCAACTTTCGCCCGCAGAACAGGCGCGCGCCGTACACGCTGAACACGATCTGCATCTCATCAAACCTATCCAAGCTGGCATGCAATTACGGACCCTGACTACCGCCGTTGCGGTTGAGAACCGTAAGCCGGGCGCGTTGCTCATCAAGCGCGTTGATACCGTGGACGCGGAAGGCGCGCTCGTCACACGCACTTACCAAAATACGCTGTATCGAGGTGTCGCCCTCGCCGACGCACCACACGCCATCGATACCCCGCCGCCGGTGCCGAATCCGCTCGCG
The DNA here is from genome assembly GCA_964555355.1 of uncultured Klebsiella sp. Classification (GTDB taxonomy): domain Bacteria; phylum Pseudomonadota; class Gammaproteobacteria; genus CAIKBL01. Next base: position 7,097 of record CAZKRY010000024.1, on the reverse strand, counting down.
ACAAACGACCTGCATCAATTGTTGCCGTTCGTGATTCCCCGAGGTGCCGCGCACACCTACACCGAGTGTGCGCGCATTTGGAATCCCATCCATACCGATCGTGCGCAGGCGCTCGCCGCGGGTCTCCCGGATATCATCCTGCACGGAACCGCGACCTTGGCGCGCGCACTGAGTGTGCTTGGCAAAGCCGTGGCAATGCCCGGCCGCATCGTGCGGATCGGTTGCCGCTTCAGCGGGATCGTGTTGTTGCCGGCGAGCTTGACGTTGCGCATTCTCGGTCGCGATGCCTCACATGTTTTCTTCAACGTTCAAAACGAAACCGGCGATGACGTTATCAGCCGTGGGTTCGTACAGTGGGCAAATTCATGAAGAGCGCAAACCCAGACTTCGCTGCGCGGGTGGCCGCGAGTCTCGCTAGCCAACCGTTTATGCATCAGTTGCTCGGCGCGCGCGTGGTCCACGTCGCGGCCGGCGAAGTGTCGATTGCGGCCGATGCCGCGCCCTTACTTCGCCAACCGGAAGGTCATGCCCATGGCAGTGTGTTGAGTGCACTTGCCGATAGCGCGGCCGGCTACGCCGGACAAACCTTACTACCGGCGGATCGGGATGTGGTCACCGTTGAATACAAGATCAATTTCCTGGCGCCGGCCAACGGCGCACGCTATCTCGCGCGCGGCCGCGTGCTGCGATCCGGCCGTACGCTGTTGGTTTGCGCGGCGGATGTCTACGCGGTAACCGGCCCAAATGAAGAGCTCTGCGCGCATTCGGTCACCACCATGATGGCCGTCGCCGTCCATGACGAGTAGCGTTACCTCGGCCGACGGCACGCGCGATTTACCTGTCATAAGTTTGGTGGGACTTGCGCATCTCACCAGCCACTTTTTTCAACTAATTGTCGCGCCGCTTTTCCCTTGGCTTAAAGCGGAATTCGGCGTGAGTTATACGGCGCTTGGGTTCGTCATGACGGTCATCTTTGTGACTTCCGCGGCGAGTCAGGCAATCGCCGGGTTTGTGGTCGATCGCTGGGGTGCCAGGGTCACGTTGATGGGCGGGTTGGGTGTGCTAATCCTGGGTACCTTGGGTTTCGGTTTGAGCACCCATTACTCCCATTTGCTGGCGAGCGCATTTCTGATCGGCCTCGGCAACGGCGTGTTTCATCCGGTTGATTACTCCTTGTTGAATAGCCATGTCTCGCCGCGCCGGCTTGGTCCGGCGTATTCGGTGCACGGTGTGACCGGCAGTTTGGGTTGGGCATGTGCGCCGGCGTTCTTAGTCGCCATCGCCGAACCGCTCGGCTGGCGCGCGGCGGTATTCTCGGCGGCGGCGCTGCCACTCGCATCGATGTTGTTATTGGCCGGAACCGAACTTAATCCGCGCGCCGACTCACGCGCGACCGCGCACGCTGAAAGTCCCCTGTTTGCATTTCTCAAGGCGCCGGCGTTGTGGTGGTGTTTTGCCTTTTTCTTTGTGCTCGCGATGGCGGCCGGCGGAATTCAAAACTTTTCCCCAACCTTGGTCGCGCACGAATTTTCGCTGTCGCGCGCCAGCGCCGCCGCAAGTATCACGGTATTCATGCTGGCGAGCGCCACCGGGATGTTAGTAGGTGGATGGCTGGTCATGCGTAACCCGCATTTCGAACGCAATATCGCATTCGCATTTACCTGCTCGGCGCTGAGCGCGCTGCTGCTCGGATTTGGCGGGATCCCGCTTGCACTTGCGTGGGTGTTAATCGCGGTGATGGGGTTCGGCAGCGGACTTTCCGGTCCCTCGCGCGACATGTTGATCCGCGCCACGGCCCCGCCGGGCGCCACCGGTCGGGTGTACGGAATGGTGTATTCAGGTCTCGATTTCGGGATCGCGGTCGGGCCGGTACTATTTGGGTTGCTGCTCGATCGCGGGATCTTCGGCGAGGTGTTCTACGCCATCGCCGCATGTTGGTTATTATCGTTGCTAGCCGCGGCGCGGATCGCGCCGGCGACTAACAAAGCCGGCGCGTAACGCATTGTCGCTACGCTGACTTGCGATGACGCTCGAGGTCTGCGACCGGCGCGGGTTCTAGACTCAACGATAAAAAGCTTTCTTCACTGGTCACATCGGCGTCAATTGCCGCGAGCGCGGCCTCACTCGACAGCGCGCGCGGGCGACGCGCTTGCGCGCGCACCGCGCGCATGTCAAAGACTTCAGTGCCATAGAGGCCGGTGTCGACACGATCGCGCGCGATATCCGCGATCATGATCGAATCGATTTCGGTTTTCCCCTCGGCGTAAGCGTAAACGAGCGCAAGCTCGCATAGCGTGTTGATAACGCGCGGGGTCCCGCCGCTATTCCAGTAGACGAGCCTTAACGCGTTCTTGTGAAAAATATTGGGATCACCACCGGCAACTTCGATCCGATGGCGAATATACGCAGCCGTTTCTTTCTCCGTCAGCGGCTCAAGTTTCGCGTAGACGCTGATGCGTTGCGCAAGTTGACGCAACTCGTGCTGTTTTAACTTGTCGTGGAACTCCGGTTGTCCCACCAAGAGGAGCTGCAACACCATGTTGTCATCCGAATTGACGTTGGTCAGCAAGCGTAGTTCTTCTAAAATCTCGGCATCGAGGTTTTGCGCTTCGTCGACGATCAGCAGCGTGTGACGTCCCGCCGCGTATTCGGCGCAGAGAAATTCGATGAAATCGTGGTAGAGCTCGACTTTGTCCTTCCCCTTGAACGGCAGCCCGAACGCCAATGCTACCCATTGCAGCAGATTGCCAAACGAGCGATGCGTATTGGAGATGAGCCCGACCCGCACGCCGGCTCCCAGCTGATGAATGAGCTGGCGAATGAGGGTGGTTTTGCCAGAGCCGACTTCGCCACTGATCGCGGTCAACGTCAAGCCGTTTTGCAACGCATATTCCAGCGTTGACAATGCGAGCTGATGCTTTCTGCTTAGATAGAGGTAGGCTGGATTGGGCAGTAGGCTAAACGGTTTTTCCTTTAGCCCGAAAAATTTTTCATACATGGGCGTCCGTCCCTCGGGTAATTGGGGCGCCGCCGTCTGCGACTGGGCGCCTTTGTTATCATTCGGCGCGGGCACTATAGCAACGGATGTGCGCCGCGGCGAGCGACGCGCGGCACAATTTGGCGAATCCGTTCATATCAAGTTCAAGCAAATTTGCGCACGCTCGAGCCACGCTGATTAGCCCTAGTTAGAGGACCTCATTGCCCAATGGATTTCGCTGCCTGGCTCCCCGCGCTTCATGCCTTTTTCGCACAAGGCTTCGAGAACGTTTTCATAGAGCTTCCTGGCTGGGTGATCGACCCTGCTAATCGCTTCTACTGGCTTTATTTGGCGAGCTTTGCCGCCGTTGGCGTCTGGGCGTACCGCCGCTATTACCCGGAGGCACGCGCCAACGTATGGGCGTTTCTTTTTCCGCGCGAGGTTTATACCCACCCTTCCGCGCTACTCGATTACAAGCTGCTGTTGATAAATCGTTTCTTGGGCCCATCAGGGTTTTTATCCCGAGTTTTATTGGGCTCCGGGCTCATCACCATGGTCGCCACCGGGACGCAACAGGCGTTGACGGCGACCCTGGGCGCGCGGGCCGAATCCGCCGAATGGGCGTTATGGTCATCGACGTTAATCGTCGTGTTGGTCACGGTGCTAAGAGATCTGGGGACTTATATCACGCACCGGCTCAGCCATACGGTCCCGATGCTATGGGAATTTCATAAAGTTCATCACTCGGCGGAAGTGCTTACGCCTTTCACCGTTTATCGTAAGCATCCGGTTTACAACGTCGTCGGAGACTTGGTGCAGTTGTTTTTGGTGGCGCCGGTGCAAGGCCTCATCGCCTTTCTCTTTGTCGGTGAGCCGGCACCCTTGACGATACTCGGTGCGAATCTGGTGTTTTCGTTGTTCCATGTGGCCGGCGCGAATCTCCGTCATTCGCACATCTGGCTGCCGTTTGGCCCGGTTTGGAGTCGAATCCTGATTAGTCCCGCGCAACATCAAGTTCACCATAGCAAGGCGGAACGCCATTGGAATCGTAATTACGGCGAAGTGTTCGCGTTATGGGATTGGTTGTTTGGGTCGCTGTACATCCCAGGCAAGGCGCGCGAAGTACTCGAGTTCGGCGTGGCCGGCCATGACCGCCAGGAACATCTCACGGTCAGTGATGCGTATTGGGTGCCGTTCAAGAATTGCGCGCGGATGATCTCTTCGGTGTTCCGTCGACGGTTCGCGCCGCAGGCGCATCCATGACGCGCGCCACGTCGCTTTATCTCGACCTGGTGCGGTTTCTCGCCGCGGTCGCGGTATTGCTGACGCATTTGGGGTATACGCGCTTTAGCGGAGGTCTGCTCTTACCGTTACGAACTTACGGTAACGATGCGGTGATGGTGTTTTTTGTCCTCTCGGGCTATGTCATCGCCCATACCGCGGCAACACGCGATCGGGAATTTAACGAGTACCTGCTAAACCGCGCGGCGCGGCTGCTGTCGGTCGCCGTGCCGGCCGTCGCACTTACCTTGTTCTGCGATCAGGTTGGCCGGGCCATCGAACCCGCCGCCTATGCCGGTTTTTGGTACCAAGATTCCCACGCTTGGCTGCGCATATTAACGGCGCTGACCTTTACCAATGAGCTGTGGTTTACGTCTTGGCGTTTGTTCACCAATGGACCCTATTGGTCGCTTGGCTACGAGTTTTGGTACTACATGTTATTCGCCGCGGGATTTTATTTTCGTGGACGAACCCGCGTCATCGCGCTCGTCGCGCTGTGCGCCATGCTGGGCCCGAAAATTCTGCTGCTCTTTCCCATATGGCTGCTTGGGGTATGGGTTTATCGCTTCAATCGGCGCGCGGAGGTCGGAATAGGCTTAGGGTGGCTGCTTTTTCTCGGATCGATCGCCGCCTATGTTGCTTTCCGCGCCTGGGGTTTGCGCGATGCATTGCTGGAATGGAGTTACGTGCAGTTTGGGTATCGTTTCATCGAACATTCGTTGCGGTGGTCAAATGAATTCGTCAGCAGTTATGCGCTAGGCCTTATCGTCGCAGCCAACTTCATCGGCTGCCAAGCAATTTCGGCACAAGTCGCGCCGCTGCTGGAGCGCTTTCAAGCCCCCATCAGACAATGGGCGGGATACACATTTTCAATCTATTTGTTTCACTATCCGCTGCTCCAACTGTTCGCGGCGACGGGATTCTTCGACCCTCATTCGCCCTGGGCCGTGGCCGGGCTTTTTGTTTGCACGCTGTGGGCATGCCGGTTTATCGGCGATTACTCGGAGCAGAAAAAAGCCTGGGTGCGCGACCGGCTACGCTCGATTGTTCAGCCAGTTATCGATGGGCCACGGGCACCCGCGGGTGCGCAAACTTCGTAGTGCGCGGATGTCAAATTACCGCTTGTGAGTGGCAAGCGGATGCGTTAACTGAGTCGGCTGTCCACCAAGAGCAGTAACTCGGCGAGTTCATGAAAACGCCGGCCGTTCAAATTTGTGATGACGGCGATCCGCTGTAGACGCGAGTAGATGGTATTCGGATGTACCCCGAGCGCCCGTGCGGCTTCTTGCACGTTGAGATCGGCATCGGCGTAAGCGCGTAACGTGTTGACCAAGGCGCCCTGCGCTTTCGTATTCGCGTCGTGTAATTCCCCCCACCAAACCGGCAGCATGCTCTGCAGCGCGTCGCCGCCAAGATGCAACAGCAGGCGGCGCAACGGTACATTCGCAAAACCCACCACACGCTCCGATACGCTGGCGATATCGAGCGCGATCGAGGCCTCGCGTAACGCGCGGGGAAGCGTGGCGAGCGAGGGATGCTCGCCGCTTACGCCCACTAACACCGCCGGACCAAGCAATTGCAGCGGCGCGGAGAGGCGATCGATCAGCCGCGCGTGCGGCGCGGTCCACCCCGAAAGTCGACGAGTTCCCGTACATATCGCCGTCACTAACTGGCGCCTCACACCGATGAGGGAACGAATTGGCAGCGGCGAAAGAGCCTGCGAGATCGCTTCGATGATGCGTTGCGCGCGCCCCGGGAATTCCATTTCGAGCGGATCGGTGGAGCGCGCGAGCACCACGCAAAAAGACTGACGCTGCTCGAGAAAACCTTGGCGTTTCAATAAACGCGTTACGCGTCCGTCCGCTTCCTCGTGCCCTTCAAGCAGCAGCTTCAATAATTCATGGCGATGGTCGCTTTCCGCTTCCGCGAGCAGGCGTGCGTGCGCGACGTAGTCGGCGGTACAAATACTGCTCACGGCATTGGTGTACTCAAGGCTAAAGTCGGCGACCAAGGCCACGGCACTTTCGAGAGTTCGCGGCGCTTGAGTGAGCATCAGTTGGCGTATCCAGCGCGCAATGACCTTATGTCCAATCCGATAAGCATGCAGCGTCAATTCAAGCGGAAAGTGTTGTTCGGCGCGTTGCCGTGCATGCGTGGACACGAACGCAAAATCACCCAGCTCACCGCCACGCAGTAGACGAGCGACTTCCCGTATGTGGTCATGGGCATGACGCGTAAGTTCCGCCGCTACCGTAGGCTTGGCGGGCGCCGCGAAGGCACCGATTTCAACCCTGACCGCGGCACTCAGCGCATCCGTCATCGCCGCCAAGTCCCCCTCGTTGAGGTCCCCAGGCCATGGCACTAAACGTGCCTCGCGCAGCAACAGTAGCTCGCGTTGTAAACCCTGCGCATGTGTGATCACGGCTGTCATTGAATTGTGCACTCTCCACAGTGGCAGTGATGTTTCGATGGAGAGAACCACCCTGCCCGAGAAAATTTAATGTCGATATCTTACAGCTCGAAGACCGGGACAGTGTCCGAAGACGAAGCGGGGCCTTAGCCTCGCGAACTCGGAGAGCCGACCCCGGATGTTCTATACAAAGCGAGAGGAGCAATTCACATGGCCAAGTTTTTATTCGTTTACCACGGCGGCAAACCCCCAAGCAGTCCGGAAGAAGGCAAAAAGGCCATGGACGCCTGGGGCAAATGGTTCGGCTCGCTAGGGAGCGCGGTGATAGACGGTGGCAATCCCGTTGGTAAATCGAGCACGGTCAACGCCGACGGAACGATTTCCGCGCACGGCGGCCCGAACCCGGCGAGCGGTTACAGTCTCATCGAT
>CAZKRY010000023.1:0-60940 GCA_964555355.1 uncultured Klebsiella sp. | reverse complement strand
GTGATTTGATTGGTGGGCGATGTAGGGATCGAACCTACGACCCCTGCCGTGTGAACGCGTTTTCACACCCATTTAGTTTCAACCACTTACAGAACAACCGAAACAAAAACAGCCACATAACATCACGACCTGTCACGCTCGAATTCGCCGAATTGCGTTCGCAATGTGGCGAATTTGTGGCAAAGAATCGTATCTAATTACGCTGCGACATGCGAGGGGATCTCCGCCTGAGAATCTGCCACCAAATCGGTCTGACGTGTGAAATCCAGAAAGGATTCGCAGAACAGTGGAATCAACCAAGATCATCGACTGTCTTAGAATTGTTCTTCCACAATTGCAGTCACTCGCAACGTAACTGCCTGCAAACTAACTTGATATTTTTTTGCCAGATCCATTAATTCCTCGGCGTTCTCAATATCAATAATTCTTGTAACGAGATCCGCGGATATTAATCCGTATGGCATGAGGAGTTCTGCAGCGAACCGATTAGCTTCAATTTCGTCTGGATCTACTGCGCGTGACGAAACACCGTCGCGTTTGTGAACGCTAAAACTCTTATCAATATGGACATCACCTTGATGCATTAGTAGGTGTCCAATTTCGTGCGCAATCGTGAAGCGCTGTCGGTTCATGTGGTGCAACGAATTCACGCCAATGATTTTCTTGCCATTACCCCGAATAAGCATTCCCGCTAGCTCCCCGTCGAACGGCGAAAGCTTCACCTCTGCGCCCAGCTTTTGAGCGAGACGCACGACGTCCACTGGTGCTTCCTTCACCTTGTACTGCTTGAGAATCCCAGACACTAAGTCTCTGATTACTGAAATCTGCTTCGCGCGGCGGACGCGGACATTGGCCATGATTTCCTCGATTCGAAGTTAGTCGGACGCGAGCTTGGCAGCCCAGGACGCAATTTCAGGATTCGTATCGGCAGGGAGCTTATCGGCCACCCAGCCGGTTGGCGGAGCGACGAATAACGTCGGGAGCAAGGCCTCAGGCGGAATGTCTAAAGCGTCGGCAAACTGAACAAGTTGATGAACGGCAATGTGCTGTCTGCCTTGTTCGATATTGGTAATCGATGTCCTCGACAACCCCACAATTTTCCCAAGCTTCTCCTGGGTCATGCCTGGCACGTGATCCCGGTGTTGTTGAATTCTCTTTCCGAAGTCCTTGTAGAAAGACTCTGTGCTTCTGCGCTTCATGATCAGCAGTTTAAAGCGCAATCCCTAGAACGTCAATATCACAAACAGTTTGTGTTATAAACATTTACATTTTGCAAAATTGACATTCTTTGCGGTCTGTGGGATCAATATAAAAACGGGCGGTCACGGGGACCGTGGTTCTGAAGACTATTCGGGAGGCGAAAAGCCATGACGACGAACGACGCGAATGCGGCGAGGAAGAAGCCGAAATACATCCTGAACATCGAGGGTGTTGAATTTCCGTGGGACCACGACACGATCACGACCGAACAGATCGCGCAGCTCGGCGGCTGGGACGTGGCGCAGGGTGTCATCGAAGTGGACAAGGACAACAACGAGCGCACCCTAGCCGCAGGCGAGATTATCGAAATCAAACCGGGCCACGGCTTCGGCAAGAAGCATCGCTGGAAGCGCGGCTAATGAGACCCCGGATTGCTCAAGAACTGGAACTGCTGCGCCGGTACTATGCCGGTGTCGCGCACGCCGAGTCAGCTGGGGAAGACTGGTTCCACATACCAGCCTTTCCGGTCCCGTCAGGATGGCAGGTATCCGGCGCTGACCTGACTGAGGCGCCACTGGCCTTCCTTATCAAGGCGGATTATCCGGCGGCGGCACCCTACGGATTTATGCTGCCCGCGGGGATCACGTATGGAAATACCCAGCCGCAAAATACAGGCTTGCCACCGAGTGCTGTACCGTTCGGTGGCTCGTGGCTTCACTTCTCCTGGCAGATCGAGAATTGGGCCGCGACGGATGATGTGAACAGGGGTTCAAACCTGATCGCGTGGTGCCGCACGTTTGTCGAGCGGCTCAAGGAGGGAGCGTGAGCTGCCTCCTCCATATTGAGCCTGCCCTGTTCGAGAATCTGATGGCGCACCTATTGCCGCCAGACAGCGAGCAGGAACAGGCGGCTTTTTTGTTCGTCCGTCGCACCGGCACACCGGGCAGTACGCGCTTTGATATCGTTGAAAGCGCCATGCTCGACCGTCGCCACTTCGCGTGGCAGGAAGGTTATTACCTTGAACTCGATGACGGCGCACGGGCTGGACTGATCAAGCGCGCTCACGATCTCGAAGCATCACTGGTCGAGATCCATTCGCACCTTGGTGATTATCCAGCCGCGTTTTCTCTCTCCGATCGTACAGGCCTCAAAGATACCGTCCCGCACATGTGGTGGCGTTTGAAGGGTCGTCCCTACATCGCGATCGTCGTGGCAACTAGCGGGTTCGATGCCCTGGTTTGGCTGGAGAATTCAAAAATTCCAGGCGCGTTGGATGGTATCCGTGTTGCTGACCGCACATTGAAGCCGACGAATCATTCATTGAAGGGGTGGTCATGAACAATCCTGAGGACCGTTACGATCGCAACATTAGGCTCTTCGGCAATGATGGACAAGACCGGCTGCGCGGCACTGACACCACCGTAATTGGGGCTGGCGGACTAGGGAGCATGCTTATCGAGCAACTCGCGTACCTGGGTGTGCGCCGGGTATTCGCAGTCGATCCTGACATGCTCGACGAATCCAACCGTAATCGTTTAGCCGGCGCGAAAAGCTCCGATCCCATTCCCGGTACGTTCAAAGTCGCCATCGCCGCACGGCATGTACGAGAAATAAATCCGGAGATCGAGATCATACCGTTAGCAGTGAACCTCCTATCTGAGGCGGCGTTCAACGCGGTCCGACAGGCACACTTCGTATTCGGTTGCCTCGATCATGACGGTCCGCGCTTCATTCTCAACGAACTCTGCACCGCATACAGCAAGCCCTATATTGACCTCGCATCTGACGTGACAGGACCGGCCACCTATGGCGGCCGCGTCTATGTAAACATGGATGGTACCGGTTGCCTGCACTGCCACGATATCCTCGATCCGAATGATGTACGGAGCTACCTTCATTCTGAACGCGAACAAGCTGCTATTGACGCTGTCTATGGTATTGACCGTCGTGTACTCGGCGACGCGGGTCCGGCCGTCGCCCCTATCAACGGAATTGTCGCGTCCATGGCCGCGTTGGAATTCATGGTCGCGGTAACGGGACTGCGAGCGCCCACGCGGCATATTGATCTAAGAGGACACCAGTCCAAGGTATTGGTGTCGACGGATAACCCGGTACATGATTGTCCGGTATGCAAAGGAATACGTGGTCTGGGTGATGAAGCGGACTGCGAACGGTATCTAAGAATTCCGCATCTTAATCACAGCGCCAATCCGGCGAAGGAGTTGTGTGATGCCTAAGAACGATCGATATGTCGTAAAGCATGGCGACGGGTGGGCGGTCAAGAAGGGCGGCGCAGAGCGCGTGAGTGACACAACCCGAACTCAGGAACAGGCCGAGCGGCGCGCGAAGGAGATTGTCGGCAATCTCGGCGGCGGTGAAGTCCGCATCCAGGGCCGCGACGGCAAGTGGCGTGACTCCGACACCGTCGCGCCGGGCAATGATTCGTGCCCGCCGCGCGACCGTCGAGGGTAAGGTGGGGCGTCGAACTCAGAGCTAAGGCGTTGAGTCAGATCGGCTTTTTCCAGGAGAGTGCGTATTTCACGTAAGCCGGGCCATCTGCAATAAGGGCGGCGAGACGATGGTGACTGCTAACGTTGCATCATCCGTCAACGCAGCTGTGCGTTGGTTGAGGATGCGCCTTGCGTGATCGCTTTGCGCTTGCGCATCGATTCTCACTTCAAGTTAATTTTGTAAGCGTTTTGCACGAGCCGGTCGAAAATGGCATCGGCGACGGTGCGATCGCCGAGCGCGGAATGCCATTGGTCGAGCGGGAGTTGGCTGGTGATGAGGGTGGCGCGGTGGTCGTAACGGTCATCCAAGATTTCGAGTAAATCGCGCACGACATGGTCGGTGAGCGGGGTGATGCCGAATGTTGGCGCCTACCTGTGCCAGGCCGCCAACGCCGAATTGCGCCACCTGTAAAGACCGCTTTATCAATGGCGGTGTCGCCGTGGACCCGACAATACTGGCTCAGTGTAACGTTGGCAGATAAGTCGGAATTGGCGCAATTCGGCGTTGGCGTCAACACGCGATTTATCTTTCTGCGCCATAACAGGTCAAGCGAGCTTGGATTGTTGCCGGTCTCCCGGATCCGGCCCGGCAAGTCCGCAACCCGGGCGGCGGCGATTGACCCGAACGGTCCGCTTGGCCTGTTCGGAAACGCCGCGGCGGTTCTAGTGCGTGCTAACTCGCGGAGATCTCATGCCCTAGGGGCCGATAACGTTGCACTCTCACCGCATTTAAGATTGCCAGCAGCGCGACTCCTACGTCCGCAAATACTGCCTCCCACATCGAGGCCAAACCACCAGCACCGAGCACTAATACGATCCCTTTAACAGCGAACGCCAACGTTATGTTCTGCCACACGATGCGCTTCGTTGCCTTGCCTATTTGGATGGCAAGTGGAATTTTGGAAGGGCGGTCGTCCTGAATTACGATATCGGCAGTCTCGATGGTCGCATCGCTGCCCAACCCACCCATTGCGATCCCCGCATCGCTCAATGCGATGACGGGCGCGTCGTTAACGCCATCACCGACGAAGGCTACGCTTTCGTCGCCGCTTTTGAGCGCCTCCACTTTGCTGATCTTGTCTTCCGGGAGCAGATCGCCGTACGCATTCTCGATACCCAGCTTTTCGGCGACGTACTTCACCACCGCTGATTTGTCACCGCTCAACATAGTGGTCTTGACTCCGAGCGCGTGCAAAGCCTGAATGGCTACGGCGGCGTCTTCCTTGACCGCATCGGCAATAGTCAGATAGCCCACAAAGTGTTGATCTTCAGCTATCGCGATCACGGTCAACGGTACGGAGGCGAGTTCAGTAGGGTACTTAACGTCAAACTCTTCCAAGAGTTTGACGTTACCGATCAAGACGGGCTTTCCATTCAGCACGGCGCGGAGTCCGCGCCCAGCGATTTCTTCAATTTCGCTAAACTTCAATGAATGATCCACCGCGCCGACATACTGATGGATGGCAGTCGCCACCGGGTGCGTGCTCTTCGCCTCCAATACATTCACCCATCTCAGCACCTCTTGTTGATCGAATCCAGGCTGCATCACGATCTCCTGGACCTTGAATACACCCTCGGTCAAAGTCCCGGTCTTGTCCATGACGACATTTTTCACGTCCGCCATGACGTCGAGGAAATTCGAACCTTTAAACAAGATTCCGTTACGGCTAGCCGCTCCAATGCCGCCGAAATAGCCTAGCGGAATGGAAATCACCAACGCACAGGGGCACGAAATCACCAGAAAGACCAGCGCCCGATATAGCCAGTCCCGGAACACATAATCGGGAAGAATGAAATATGGTAGAGTGACAATCAGCAATGCCAATGCCACTACCGCGGGGGTATAGCGCTTCGCAAACTTACGAATGAACAGTTCCGTCGGCGCCTTTTGACCAGTCGCGCTTTGAACCATCTCGAGAATCTTGGAGAGTTTGCTATCCCTATAAGCGGTCGTCACCCGTACTTCAGCGACAGTGTTCAGATTGAGCATGCCAGCAAGAACCACGTCCCCTTTACGCTTCGTGTCAGGCTTGCTTTCACCTGTGAGCGCAGCGGTGTTGAATGAAGCAATGTCGGAGACTAGCTCTCCATCGAGCGCTAGCTTTTCACCTGCTTTGAGTTGCAGGATGCTACCGAGTTCGATGCTTTCTGCTTTGGCCATGCGCGGTACGCCGTTCTCCAGCAACGTAACCTCGTCAGGACGCTGGTCGAGAAGCGCTTTGATATTGCCCTTAGCCACCTTCACTGCGAGCGTCTGGAATATTTCACCGACGGCATAAAACAGCATGACCGCGACACCTTCCGGGTACTCGCCGATGGCGAACGCGCCAATGGTCGCAATGCTCATCAGCATGAATTCCGTGAAAAACTCACGTTTGCCGATCGCGACCACACCTTCTTTCAGGACCGGAATGCCAACGGGAACGTAAGCAGTGACGTACCAGGCAATGCGTGTCCACTCGGCGAAAAATGGTGGTTTGGACAGCCAGCCGTTATCGAAAGTCAGCCCCACCATCAACATGACGAAGCTGATCACGGAAGGCAAAAATAGCTTGAGATTGCCACCGGCGGTATGGTCGTGGCCTTCATCCTCGGCGCGCTCGCGTCGGGCATGATCAGGTCTCTCTAGAAGCGTACTCGCCCCAGCCTGCGTGTAAGTTTTTTCTTCTAGGGAGCAACAGGTCATGTTGCCCCGTTCGTCGTATGCATGGGTATGCGGTGGCTGAGAGTTTGTCATTCGCGGTCGCCGCTATTGGTCGGTAATGACTCTATATTGATGTTGATTCTCATACTTGCTATAGGGCGGTTCCACCTCTCGGGCAGCAGAAATGAATCTAAGGGCAGCACAATTCATTTTGACGCACGGCGGCACGGTGGTTTCGAATACCTTGTGGAAAGGGAAAGTGGTCGACTGGGCGTGAGTTCGATGAAAGCGAACTCATTCAGTCTGGACTCACCGAAGTATCGGGTCGCTCGGCGTGTGCATCGACGAGTTTCACTACCACGCCGCAAAGCTGTAGTTCAGTCCAACCGTCACACTCCAATCTGCCGTGAGTTGATTTCCATTAACGTAACGGTACAGGGGTATCTGTACGAACGTATAGGCGGCAATACTCCGGCCGAGATTTAGTCTGAGTCCGGGGCTGAGAAAAAGATAGTCACCACCAGTATTTTGCTCAAATAGTTCGAATTCCTCCTCGGACTCATCACGACCTGTGAAGCGTGCATTGACCTGAGCGAGCGCTTCCAGTCGTTCCGATACCGATGCGGAGCCGCCGAGATTGACCAAGGTTTCGTTGCCAAAACTGTACCCCTCGTCACCCGTCGCTAACCTGATCGTTGCATTGGCAAAGCCTGTGAAGAATCCGATGCGTTGAAGATAGTAGGCGCTAAAAATCGGGTCCCAGGAGCCGCTGCCCGGTTGAATCGAGCGCTCGGCGGATTCCATCTCCAACTTTCCGTCCTCGAAATGTTTTCCAGATTTCTCTGACGAACCGGTCGGGAGCTTTACACCGACACCGATGGCGAATGTGGACTTTCCCGGGTTCAACGACGCCAATAGAGCATATCTGCCCTCCATCGTGACGTCGCCAACGCCGGAGAAATCGAATGTCCCCTGGCCTGCACCGTCCTGCTCAAACGCAATGTGGTCGTGTTGCCGATGGACAAAGGGTAAGAATAGACCCAACGTCACACGGCCGGTCACTCCGATACTGGCACGCACATTCGTCCGCTGGTTAATCGTTCTGAGTTCGCGATGTACGCTTTCGATATCGCCATCGACGAACATTGCGGTTTGCACACCGTCGGACTCGTCTTCGCCGGAATATGGTGTGTCTAGATCGACATACTCGTAAGACAAATCAAATCGGACCCGACCTGTGCGCTCCGACGCCGCCTCTGGCGTGGTCGTTATGGAGCAGAACGAAGCGCTGCAGGCCGCCTCCGCGACTTCCATGTGTGCTCCAATAAATAAGTACGCGATGACCCAGCTTTGTACCCAGATTTTCATATACGCCGAATATCCAGGGAGTACGGAATTAGTGAGAGCGTTGAAACGTATCCGAGTCGCTTGTCATTCCATGGGTTCGGAATTGAACCGGCGGCGCAGAGTAACCGGATTAGCGCTCGCCGGAAATGCGACAAAATGTCGCAGTTCGGCCGTGCGAGTAGAAGTTGTTTTCCACATTGCGAGCCCGAATGAACATGCCGATGTACTTCGCATAGCTTCGCGAAGCTTCTGCGGCGCCGGTTCCTCACTCAAGCGAGATTGTCAGGGAGTCAGTCCGTCCCGAATATCCCCTCGAGCACGCCGATCGGAATGACACCTTGCAATGTTTCGGTCCGAGTCACACGAACGCCCGCTGCTTCGACTGTGTGCCGCAAGGACTGCGCGGTAAACCGCCGCTGACCGGGGAAACCGGTCACGGCGAGCGCGCGCGAGACGACCCACGAGAGCGCCGTCTCATCGTGGCAGAACGTAGGCACGATGACTTTTCCGCCTGACTTTAGCACGCGGCGCAGGGCGACGAACGCACCCGGGAGGTCGCGCAGTAGGTGAAGGACGTTCGCCGCGACGACCGCGTCAAAGGTTCCCTCCTTGAACCGGAGCGAGTACAGGTCGGCCTGTTCGCATCGGACGTTCGACAGTCCGGTGCTACGCACTCGCTGTTTGAGCGCTTCGACCATCGGTGCAGAGTAGTCCGTGGCGACGACCTCTCGTGCGCCAGCGGCGAGGGCACCAGTTACCAGGCCGGTGCCGGCCGCCACTTCGAGCACGCGATCGAGGCCGCGGATCGCCTCACCGGCTAGCTCAGCCATTCGCGGAATCGGCCGTCCGAGGAGCGCCATCGAGCGGTCGTAATTCTTTGCGTGCTTGTCCCAGTAGGTTCGCGCGTTGCGGTCAGCTTCCATAGTCAAACCCTCTCGCCACCAGCGCGCGCCACCTCCGCTGTCGGTGCCGGTAAAATATCTGCGCAAAGGCCCAAACGATCGGTGTCAAGATCCCGGCCCGCATCTCGACGATATCGGTGTACTCCGTTCCTCCGCTTGAGCTTGGTTCCACACGAATCGAGTGGTCCCAAACCGCCGCGAGCTGTCCGCTTCCGTCGTCACGTAGCAGGCGTGTGGTGCCGCTTACCGAACGAGAGATCCGAATAATCTGACTGCCGACCGGGAGCCAGCCGAACAGGAACATTTGCACCTCGTAGGCTTCATCTGCCCAGGTCGTTGGCAGCCGCTCTGGCTTCACGGCACGAAATCGCACCACAGGTGCGGCTACGTGCTCCAGCAAGCGCGATTTCTGGACCTCTTCCCAGACCCGCTCTGGAAGCGCTGCGAGCCTGGTTGTCAGCACAACTCTCATGATCGCTCCGCCTATCTTGGTACGCCAGGAGCCGGCGCGCATTAGCGGCCACCCGCAACTTAGAACTTTCGTAAAGCGCGTCGACGGCCGCGGCCTCCACTGGCAACACGAATCCGCGTGTCGTGCAAATGCCGACGTGGTGAGTAAGAAAGATAACCGCCCTAATCGCTGAAATCGAGCCACGCTGTCGTTGAGTTCGAATGCTTCAATTGCAACGCTTGCAACGGACAATGGCTGCGTACGCTGGCATTTCACTGAACTCGTGCGGTAAGCGTTTCGCACACCGAAATTTTCGGCCGTTAGACCCGCGGGGCAGAGAACTTCGTATCGTGTGTCAGCCCATCTTTGCGTCCCCCCATGAAAATTGGGGCAGTACCGTCAGCCTGGTTCCTTTAAGTCCAGCCATGTGTGTTGCGAAGACACGCAGGCTAAAGGTCTGAACGCGTCATGTCATATAGACCTTACGCATGGGCATCGACTCGGCAGGCGAGGTACCGCGCAGAATGCACCTAACCCGCGTCACTTGTGCCTGCCGCCAATGGTACGGCGCAAAAACACCGTGGTAGCGCGCGAGGCCGACCCGTGGCGTCGGCACCATGTTCGGCGGCGATAGCGGGTAAAAATACATGCGCTCGCTCGCCGTCACTTAGGCGCTGTCGAGGAGCAATCTATGCATATGGATATTCAGATTCCGCGCTCTACCAGCTTTGGAAGTAGGGTCGGCAGAGAAGCTTCAGCATTTCTTGATTCGCCCTACATCTTTAGTCAAGTTCTTCAGCGACGGTGCCGCTATAGAATCAACAGATAAAGAAATAGCTATCACAAATGAACCACCAAGTCCGTTTCATTTCATAGGCAATTAAAGTATAAAGCACCCATCATGAGTGGACTCCCTGTCATTACCCGCTCCATTATTTGGTCGCTGTTGCTACTCTTCAGCGGTAATACGCTCGCGAGCGCTGCGGAAAATTTGGGCAGGGTGCTATGTCTTGGTGGGGATGGCCATGTCCTCGTTGAGGTATCCACAGGAAGGGACTGTGCGCGCCTGTTTAGTGCTCCTCCGGCTGACTTCGCGGCTAAGCAGGATTCGCACTGTGGGCAATGCATTGATATTGAACTGACGGCACCGAAAATTAGTGGACACACGCCACTCGCCGATCCAGCAAAGTCGCACGGCTCCACTGTTTTTATTGTCAGTTCCATCGTCAACGATGACACCGCGTGCCACGCGTCGTGGCGTTTGCCAGAACCTCCTAATAGCCTCATCAATATTACGCTGCTTGAGCGGCGTACCGTCGTACTGCTCGTTTAATCCGGATCGATTCCCTACTAAGGGCGTTTGAGCGGCGCAGCGTTGCGCCAACCAATTTGATAGATCCGGAGCCACGCATATGCGAGTTGTCGCACAATTGTTGGTTGTTTGCTTATTCACACAAGTTTGTTTAGCCACTGAGCCGAACGGTTCAGGCGCGGAGCCGTGCGCCGACGAAATTGCAGTCGACGAGACAGAAATGGGTGCGATCACGCTGGCGGAGGCAGTTGCCGCCGCGCTCCGCTATCATCCAGCGCTTAGCGTCGCCGACTGTGAGATTCAGGCTGCGGAGGGTCGCATTCTTCAAGCCGGTGTGCGTCCCAATCCGGAGGTCGCGATCGAAGTCGAGAACTTCGCGGGTTCCGGTACGAGCAGGGGCTTCGAGGCAGCCGAAACCACATTTCAAGTCAGCCAGTTAATCGAACTTGGCGACAAGCGCGCAAAGCGTGTGCAGTTAGCCAGGAGTGATCGCGATCTATCAGAGTGGGGTAAGAAAAGCAGACGCCTTGCGGTCATCGCCGACACCCACAAAGCTTTTATCGAGGTTTTAGGCGCGCAGAACCGGCTCGCGATGGCAGAAGATTTAGCGACACTGGCGAGCGCCGTCATGCGCAGTGTCGCGGCGAAAGTAAAAGCCGGCAAGGTTTCGCCTATCGAGGAAGCGCGCGTAAGCGTGGATGCATCGCGCGCGAATGCGGAAGTCATCAGCGCGCGGCACGACCTTGCCGCAACCCGCGCACGTCTCGCGTTGCAATGGGGCGCAGAAAATGCGCGGTTCGAACGCGTGCACGGCCGCCTCGACGCTTTGCCACCGCTGCTGGCGCGCGAAGACATCAATCGCCAGATTGACCGCAATCCCGAGCTCGCGCGTTGGTCCAGCGAGTTACAGCGTCGTGGCGATGCGCTTGCGCTGTCCGCGGCGACCGGCATTCCGGATATCTCAGTAAGCGGCGGCGTGCGGCAGTTCGCCGAAACTGATGACGTCGGTGTAGTGATCGGGGTGTCGATACCGCTGCCGATTTTCGATCGCAACCAGGGCGCGATAGTCGCTGCACAAGCGAAAATGGCTGCAGCTGACGCGGCGCGCGCGGCTAAACGGCGGGAGTTGCTTGCCGAAGTCTATTCACATCATCAAGTCCTGATAACCGCCGCCGAAGAAGAAGCCTCATTACGCCGCGACGTCTTGCCGCTTGCCAAGCAAGTGTTCGAGGCCACCACCAAAGGCTACCAGCGGGGAAAATTCGGTCTGCTGGAGGTGCTCGACGCCCAACGCACACTGTTCGAGTCGCGCGGACTCATGCTCGACGTCCAAATGCGCTATCACCTCGCGGCCGTAGAACTCGAACGACTACTAGGCACGGGCGTCGAGAACCCACCCGCAACTCTCCACAGTAATCCCGGAGCGCAATAATGAACTTGCGAGTTTTAAAGCAAATTGAGCAGGCGATGTGCGCATGCCTGCTTGTTACGTCATTTTTCTTACCTGTTGCCTTTAGCGAAGAAGCCGATCACGCACACGAAGAAGCTGAGTCGGAAAACGCGCATGTCGAGCAGGGTGGACACGCAGAGGAAGCCGTAAAACTCACGCCGCTGCAGCTCGAACACGCTGGGGTCACGTTGACCACCGCCGCCGCGGGCACTATCACCATGCGCCTGGAACTTCCCGGTCAAATCCTCCTAAACGGCGACCGCGTTGCCCATGTAGTCCCGCGCGTCGACGGCACCGTTCAGCAAGTACGTAAAGGGCTCGGCGATGAGGTTAAAGCGGGCGAGACGTTGGCAGTACTAGAAAGTCGCGAACTCGCTGACTTGAGCGCGGCATATTTGGCCGCCAACGCGCGCGTATCGTTAGCGCTGCTCACGCTTAAGCGCGAAGAAGGACTCTGGCGCGAAAAGATTTCGCCCGAGCAAGATTATCTCGGCGCGAAACAAGCGCTAGCAGAAGCACAGATTGAGCAGCGCCAAGCGCTGCAGAAACTGAAAGCCGTTGGCCTCAGCGACGCAGCGGTGACGTCACTACACCGCCAATCTGGCAACAGCCTTGCACGCTATGAAGTTACGGCACCTCTTGCCGGCACCGTCATCGAGAAGCATGTGACGCTCGGCGAAACCGTGACTGCCGCCGATCAGCTTTTTACGCTTGCCGACTTAAGCTCGGTGTGGGTTGACCTCAGCGTCTACGCACGAGATCTCGCCGCCATCAACAAAGGACAGACGGTGCGCATTACTGTCATCGGCGTGCCAACACCGGCTGAAGGCGTAATTGACTACGTCCAACCGCTCGCGAACACCGATACGCGCGCCGTTCTGGCGAGAATCGTGCTGGATAACCGTGACGGACGCTGGCGTCCCGGATTGACCGTCACAGCGGAGGTGCAGACATCCGAAAGCCCCGCAGCGGTGGTGGTCGCGAAGGAAGCGGTGCAGAGCTTTGAAGGACGCCCAGTCGTTTTTGTCGAAAGTCCTGCGGGATTGGTTCCGCGGCCGGTCAAAATTGGGCGCGAAGACTTGCAGGAGATCGAAATACTGCACGGTCTAACGCCGGGGGAACGTTACGTAGTCAGCAATAGCTTCGTAGTCAAATCCGAGCTCAGCAAAGGGGAGGCCGCACATGAACATTGATTCCGCGATCACAGCCGCCAGGCTTTGGATGCGCCACCATGATTGACGCGCTCATCCGCACGTCGATCGAGCGACGTTGGGTCGTACTTTTTCTCGTAGCGCTCGTGGCTGCACTCGGGATGTATAACTATCAACGGCTGCCGATTGACGCCGTACCAGACATCACCAATGTGCAAGTTCAAATCAACACCCAAGCCGATGGCTACTCACCGTTGGAAGTCGAACAGCGGATAACCTTCCCGGTCGAAACCGCACTCGCTGGTTTGCCGCACTTGGAGTACACACGGTCGTTGTCACGCTATGGATTGTCGCAAGTCACCGTGGTTTTCGCGGACGGCACGGATTTATTTTTCGCGCGCAATTTAGTCAACGAGCGACTGCAACAAGCCAAGAGCCAGCTACCACCTGGCTTAGAAGCAGAAATGGGGCCCATTGCGACGGGACTCGGCGAGGTTTTTCTGTATACCGTGCATGCAGACTCCGATGCGCGTCAACCGGATGGGACGCCTTACGACGCGGTTGCCTTGCGCACAATTCAAGACTGGATCATTCGTCCCCAGTTGCGTCAAGTCCCGGGTGTTACCGAAGTCAACACCATCGGAGGATTCGAGAAGCAATTTCACGTGACCCCGGATCCGGGCAGGCTGCTTAGTTTCCGAGTCAGCTTTGACGACGTCACGCACGCGCTCGAAAACAACAATGCCAATATCGGCGCAGGCTACATCGAAAGAAGCGGCGAACAGTTCTTGATTCGATCGCCGGGGCAAATGGCGGATATTGCTGACATAGAAAGTGCAATCGTCGCTCATCGCGAAGGTCGCGCGGTCACTGTTAAAGACGTCGCCGAAGTGGCGCTAGGTAAGCAGTTACGCACCGGAGCCGCGACCCGTGACGGAAAAGAAGCGGTCCTCGGCACGGCCGTGATGCTGGTTGGCGAGAATAGCCGCACGGTGTCCGCTGCGGTTGCGCGGCAGCTTTCCGAAATCAACCGCTCGCTGCCGGCGGGGATCACTGCCGATCCGGTCTACGATCGCACGCATTTGGTCGACAAGACGATCGCCACCGTTCAAAAAAATTTGGTGGAAGGAGCGGTGCTCGTCGTCGCAGTATTACTGTTAATGCTGGGGAATGTGAAAGCGGCATTAATAACGGCGGCTGTCATTCCGTTGTCGATGTTGTTTCTGATCACCGGCATGGTCGAAAACCAGGTTAGCGCGAACCTGATGTCACTCGGGGCGCTCGACTTCGGACTGATCGTGGATGGCGCAGTCATCATCGTGGAGAACTGCATTCTCCGGCTGGCCGAGAAACAGCACCACCGGCAGCACCTACTCAGCGTCGAAGAGCGCTTTCATGTCGTCTACACCGCGACTCGCGAAGTCTTTACACCAAGCCTCATCAGTGTGCTCGTCGTAATCTTAGTCAATCTTCCGATTTTTGCACTCACGGGCGTAGAGGGAAAAATGTTTAAGCCGATGGCGTTTACCGTGGTCGTCGCATTGGTGGGCGCCCTCGTACTCTCGCTGACTTTCGTGCCGGCCGCAGTGGCACTGTTGTTACGTGGCAAGATTGAAGAAGGAGAGAGCTTGCTCGTGCGTGCAGCGAAGCGCGTTTACGCGCCGCTCTTACAAATGGCGCTGCGACTGCAGTGGGCGATTATCGCCGGCGCGCTGTTATTGGTGGCCGGTGCCGGAACGCTAGCGATGCGCATGGGCTCGGAGTTCATTCCGAGTCTTGATGAAGGTGACATCGCGGTGCAAGCTTTGCGCGTGCCCGGTACCAGCCTCACGCAATCGCTCGACATGCAGTTCAAAATGGAAGAAGCGCTGCTTGCGGTGCCAGAAATCAAAACCATATTCGCGCGTGTCGGTACGGCCGAAGTCGCGACCGATCCAATGCCGCCGAACATCAGCGATGGCTATGTCATGTTGAAACCGCGAGAGCAATGGCCCGACCCAAGTAAGACAAAAGTCGCCTTGCTCACCGAAGTAGAACGAGTGCTCGCGGAACAACCCGGCAACGCCTACGAGGTTTCACAGCCGATCCAACTTCGATTCAACGAACTAATATCCGGCGTGCGTTCCGACGTTGGGATTAAAATATACGGCGACGATCTCGATCAGCTACTGGCCAGCGGCAATCAAATCGCGGAAGTCGTCAAGGGCATTCCCGGCGCGGATGGCGTCAAGGTCGAACAGGTCTCGGGTCTGCCGATGCTATCGATTACCGCCCGGCGCCCGGTGTTAAACCGCTATGGACTGAATGTCTCCGACGTGCAGACGGTGTTAGGCACCGCGCTTGGGGGGACTGAAGCGGGCACCTTGTTTGAGGGCGACCGCCGATTTGCGATAGTCGTGCGACTGCCAGAAGCTCAGCGCAATGATTTAAAAGCCCTGGAGCGTCTCCCCATCCCACTCCCGAATGGAGGCTACGTGCCACTTGCCGAAGTCGCGGAAATCTCGTTCGCGCCCGGTCCTAACCAGGTTAGCCGGGAGAACGGTAAGCGCCGGCTAGTGGTGAGCGCGAATGTGCGCGGTAGAGATCTCGGCACGTTTGTCGCGGAAGTGCAATCAGCGATCGAGCAGAAGATCAGACTGCCAGCCGGCTACTGGCTTGACTATGGCGGCACCTTTGAACAGCTTGAGTCGGCCGCCGCGCGTTTAAAGCTGCTGGTCCCGCTTACCATGTTAATGATCTTCGGATTGCTAATGATGACGTTCGGCTCTGCCAAAGATGCAGCACTGGTCTTTAGCGGAGTGCCACTTGCGCTTACCGGTGGAGTGGCCGGTTTGTGGCTGTGGGATATTCCGTTCTCGATTTCCGCGGGCATTGGCTTTATTACACTTTCCGGCGTAGCGGTGCTCACCGGTGTGGTGATGGTGTCTGCGTTCCGGCAGTTTTTAGCACAGGGTAAATCGCTTGATGCGGCGATAACCGAAGGTGCACTCATGCGCTTACGCCCGATACTGATGGTCGCACTCGTTGCTTCTCTGGGTTTTTTGCCGATGGCGCTCAATGTAGGGACGGGCGCCGAAGTACAGCGCCCGCTTGCGACAGTGGTGATTGGCGGCATTATGTCAGCTACGCTTCTATCACTCCTCGTGTTACCCGCGCTCTATCGATTGGCATATCGAAAACTCGTCGTTCCCGCAAGCGCGACGGCCGAGTAGTTTGTAGAAGCTGCTTGCTATAAATTCCCAATGAGGAGAGATGCCATGGGCAAGTCGAACTTACTTCAAGGTAGAATTCTTGGAAGATTGTTACTGGCAGCATGCTGTTTCCTGCAGATCGCGGGAATTTCCGCCGACAACACGCGAGATTTAACAGGTCTCCCGGTAACTGTGACTCAGAGTAACGATCGAGTCGTCAAAATCTTAAATGCCACAGCAGTTGCCGATTCAAGCTCCATTACCGTTTCCGGCGAACTGCAAGGGCGTAAACCAAGACAGCGACTAAAAAGCGCCCGCGTTCCTTACACGTTGACTATTCGTTTGCTGAGTGCAGCTGGCACTGAACGCGCGATATCGACAGAGCGTTATCCCGCCCACGCACTCCATAATGAGAATGGCAAGACGATCCGCTTTAATCAAAAGTTTCAATTATCCTCAAATGTTGGAGATACCATTAGCGTCTCGTTAGCACGTAATTCTAGTCAACAGCAGAAACCTTAGTGACGCCGCGCGTTGCGACGTTTGGCCCACATATCTGCAATCCGGCATCACATTCGTTGCGAATTCTTTTGCCACGTTGCGTTCTTGGGCCGTCGGTGGCCTTAGTGCGATTTCCTTCATGCCATCCACGTCAAGCTTTTTGTTGTGGTCGCGCCGTTTCCGGTAAGCTCCTGTTCGCTACCCGTTATAAATAGTCCTTCCATATCCCTTGGAAATGCGGCGATATGATCGCGTCAATGCAGTCGTTGTTTTCCAGACTTCGCTGAAGAAATGTAGCTCACGAGTCTAGGAAATTAAACTGCCCTTTGTCCGCTCTGACTCGCGGAATCGAGCGATTAGCGCCATGTTTTTTGCGTTGTCGTTTGACTTTTCCGGAGGCGTTCCTTACCCCCACCCGAAGACGGTAAAGGCGAAGACTGAACCCTGAAGCGCAACAACAACTTTCGGAACGATTTGTCGCAGTACCGTCTTAGTATGATGCCCGACTCGGCCGCAGTTCCTCAATTTCATTCACGCACTAAAATCAGCTTCAAGAAGTAGCGCGGGATGTCTACGTGACTTTTATTGCATCGTAGAAAAATTGTGCGCATCGCGTAAGCTTCTTTGGTTGCCGAGTTTAGTATCTTATCTCAGTCGCCTCGCTATCCGAATTCAAACCTGGCCAGGACGCTTGTTGTGGCATAAAGCATTTCAAGGAAAGTCAAGAAATGCGGCATGCGAAAAAGGCTGGTCACTGTTTTAGACGAGTAAGGCAAACCGTTCTTGTCTCTGCTTAGGCGCCTCAATAGATTCGTGCGATCAGGTTCGAGGTGAATTGAAACGTGATTCATATAGTTGGAGAATTCGGACCTGACATCATTGGCTGCTACCATGCAATTAGGAGAAATTATGCTGAGTCTTCGCTTAATTCTGACGCGCGCATTGTTCGTTGCGCGGCTCTGCGCTGATTTCTTTCAATTGCTGCTCGGTGCTTTTTCCTCTCATAAAGAATCCAATCGGGAGCCAGACGAGACTCGATCGAGTTTCGGATTTGGCGCTTTGAATTATCGGACAGGCCGAATAGGTAACGGACTTGATCCGAATGGCTGGTACGACCTCGACTAGCGGATGATTCGCGTGATCACGGCTTTGGCAAGATTACCGCCCTGATTGCCGGCCTGCTGCGCTGGTCGGGCAAGCGCACTCGCCGCGATATCGACTGAACGCCCGACGTGCACGCCCACCCACGCCATCATTCCGCTCCATAGCAACGGCAGTCCAAGATAGAACAGGCCGGTAAGCATGTTAAGCAGCAGCCGTTTGGCATCGTGTTCGCCGGGGTTCGTGAACATCTGCACAAAGATGTTAACGTCCGGATACATGGATTGGATCAGGTTTTGATCAACCCACATCGCGAGATACCACAACACAGACCAGAACTTGACTGTGAAGATGGCAATCGCGCCAGTGATGAGAATGCTAAGCGAGTATCGAGATAGGACTACCACCAGCGGCAGCAGTGCGTAGATGCCGAGCAAGATGAGCGCCTGAATCATTGGCAGCGCCTGGAGAATCACGGCCATCGTGACGGAGAGCAGCGCGGATGCAGTGATGACGCCGCCGGTCGCGAGCCCTCCTTTAACCAAATTCGCGGCGCTGCCGATGAGCCCGGTGGTCCCTGCATGGTTGGCTACGAGATCGTTATTTGACCAGACGGGGGGCGCATTATTCAGGACCGTTTTGGTGACCGCGTCTTTCTGTTGTTCGCTGGCGAGGCCGGGCGCGATGGCGACGACTAGGCCAGAGAATCCGCCGGAAGCGGCGTCGGCCTCGTCGATCAGTTTCTGACGCAAACCGATGGAGGGTTCTTCCCACCATTGCTTGCACGTCGGTCGCCCGGCATCGGGTGGATTGATCGGGTCGTATTCCGTGTCGCGATCGGGATCGTACGGCCAGCCGATCACCGGTTTATTCGCACGCAGTGCGTCGTAGTAGCCGGGCGTATTGCGGTAAACATGAGAGCCCAGCCACTCCGGGTCGTTAGCGCCGCTCTCGGCTAATTGCGCCGCAATCCCGGGGCTGTCCGGACGCGTTTGTTGAAACTTGGATCGCGCGGGCACGAAGCACGCACTGAAAAATTCGTTTGCTTCCTGGCGGAGTCTCGGATCAGTGACGGTGGCGAGACGTGCCTGTTGTTCCACGGCGCGCCAGCTCGTCGCTGTGGGGAGGCCTGTGACGATGGCGTGATTCAATCCCGCGCTTGTTGCGAGCACCGCATACCACCAGGCGGGGAGATTGACGGTGTCTGGTGTGCCGGTGAATGCGGTCGCGCCAAAGGTACTTTGCGATGCACTCGGCGACGCGGTCGTCGGGACTGGATTGTTCAGTGTCGGTGGCGGCGTGTAACTCATTGTGTTCGCGTTCAACGGCGTCAAGGTGGCGGGCTGACCGGCGAGCACGACGATTAAGAGCGCAAGAAATAAATCAATTTCGAGGCGTCGGAGCGCACTAGGCGCGGCGATGCTCCATTCGCCCCGCTCGGCGGCGTCGCGCCAGTGGTCAATCAAAATGCCGAGAAATGGGAGGTAAACGATTCCGGTCGCGACCAACACGTCCCAGAGCACGCCGTAGAACGCCCAACCAAAAAGCGTAGTGAAGAGTTCAAGATAACTGTCGAGACTCATGCGAAGAGTCGCCCGAGCAGGTTTTGGCCTAGGACGATTTCAAGGATGAGCAGCCATGCGGTCACACGCCAGCGGAGCGAGTGAAGCCGAGCGAATCGGATGTCGGTGCTCGGCACGAAGCATTTCACGAGCGTGGGCCACGCGAGCGCGAGTGCTGAAATCCCAAGCAGTCGGACCGCGCTTGCCGATTCCCGGTACGTTTTGATTTGTTCGGCAATCGCCATCACCTCAGGCGCGGTGCGAGAGAGCATGAGTCCCGCGGTGAACGCGAGGACGCCCATCAGAAACGTGAGCGCGACGGTCCATCGTCGCGTTAGTAGGCTGCGTCTATTCAACGCGGCCGTCTTTGACGGGGCGTGGATCGACGGGTCCGGCAGGCGGCACGTTGAGGGACGCTTCGCGGCGCGCCGCCGCGCGTTGCAGTAACACGCTTACCGTATCGGACACCACCTCCTTGCGCACGCGCGTCTCGAACAGCAGCGTATCGATTTCTTTGTCGAGTTCGGCAATGGATGCATCGGCATGTTCGCGGGCGACTTCGGTGGCATAGACTTCGGGCACTTGGCGCCCGCTTAAGAGAAGACGTCTGGCGTAGAGCGCTTTCTCGACGGTCCGCGCGGTGCTGATCTCGCTCACCAAGCGCGCGATGATGAGTCGCTGCTCGGTCGCCGGCATCGTACGAATGGCCTCGACCACTTGGCGCGTGATGGCGATCCCGGGAGCGGCGATTTCATCGAGATGATCGCGCGTCGGCGCGATTGTTCCGTCGACCAGCTTCTGCAGCGCGCGTGCCACCGCGTCGGCTTCCTCATGCGCCTTCGGCAAGAGCCCCGTGCCCGGCACACTGTCTTTACGACAGGTGTCGCAGGTGGTCACGATATTCTCGCCAACCACATCGACCGTCCAATTGCGCGCATCGTTCGGCGTGCGCCACAGTTCGGTGAGTCGCGTCGCGTTTTCCGGCGGCACCGGGCCACTCGCTGTTAACGGCCGATTCATCTGGATGTTGTAACCCGCGCGGACCAGATCGCCGGTGAACTGCAGTACCGGCTGTCCGTTGCCGCCTGCCTTGCCGCCAATCCAGGGCACCCCGTTCCGTCCATTGGAAGTTTCGACCTTCTTCTTGGCGGTCACGACATCGTTGCCGCCAATGCCCATCTGCATCTTCCAATCCTGGCCACGCGACAAGGTCACGAGATCGGCATAAGGATTTTTGCCGGCCGCGATTTCGGCTTCCATTTGCTCGCAGGACTTCGTCGCGAGCTGCACGGTTTCCTCGGCTTTGAGAAGTCCATTCTGGAACAGATCGTAAAGCCCCGGATTCGCGCGTTGCAGGATGAGTGCGGGCAAGGACGCAATCGCGCTGGTGGCTGCCGCGGTCATCGCGGCGATCATGCTGTCCACCCCACCCGCGATCTCATTCAATGTGTGCCGCACCGCGAGTACCGGATCAAACTTGCCGCAGCTTGAGCCCAGTCGCAAATCGGCTGAGCCGCCTAGCGTTAACGTCACGATGTTCGGATTGGCAGGGGCTGAGATCGGCTCGGCACCACCGATGCGGTAATACCAGACGCCATCTTCCGTCGGCGCCTCGGCGCCCTGCGCGGTCTGCATCAGCGCCACGCTGAGCGCGGCGACTGCGGTAGGCCATCGCGTACATCGTCTTTGCAGGATTCGATGTGTCATGGCGGATAAGAAAACCAGTCAACACTGAACAGAAACCACTGCCCGCGCGAATTACAGCACTTGTACGGCCGCCACAGATTCCAGGTGTACATCCCGCTCACATCCATCCGTCCACTCGACCAACTCGTCACGGCCGCCAGATCGTTGGCGCCGAAGATCCCGCAGGAGGTGTCGGCCTTTGGACTTAACATCTGCCAGGTCCCGGTTCGCGCCTCGTTCTCGTGCAGCGGCCCGGGCGGCCACACGCGTTGATTGCGTGCATTTGGGCCGGAAAGCGGCAAGTAAAGATGCGGCTGTCCGCGACGGGTGACGATATCGCCGGCGCGTTGCGCGGTAATCGCGGCTGCTTTTGGTTCTTCTGACTGCGTGGCCCAGCCATTCCTCGGGAACACACTGCCCCACGATTGCAGCGGCCAGGTGCCGATTTCTCGCAAACCCGGGACCAGGCTTGCAGGGTAGAGGATTTCCGGTAAGGCATTTCGCCAAGCGAGCGCGTCGATGCCAGATTGGTAGTACGGCACGAACGGACTCGCTTGTGCGCGACAGATGACATTGAATCCAAGCAACGAAAACGTGCTGAGCGGATGACCGATGGCGTCAGTCTCGCGGAAGATGAGATTACGGTGATCGCGTGCACCGCGACCGCCTTCCGTGCGATTCGCGCCGCTGTCGACCGGGAATCCGCCGAGCCTGCCGAGGATGCCCGTCGCCGCGACTTTCTGCGCCGTGCCCAAAGTGCTTCTGATCTCTAGCCACGGATTGCCGCCGAGCGCGTTATACGACGAGACCACAAGATCAGGATTGTAGTGCCCTACTTTCACGGAAGTTCGAACTCGACATCCACGCAACCCGCAGCGCAGCCAGAAACACAGGCCAATCGGCATCCAGCGCATACAGGAGACGGCGGCGGTGGCGGTGCGGTTGACGATGACGGGCGTCGTGAGAGTTTCAGCGAGCACGGACTGCATGGCGCCGACGGCGATAGCCAGGGCTAGTCCACGAACTATCTCGCGCATTAGTGCGAGGTCCGGCGCCACGCGCGATAGCGGCGAAGCGCTTCGGTGAGATCGGTGAGACCATAAACGACCGCGTGCTGGTTGAACACGATCGCGGGCGTCCGATCGACGCCGAGCTGGGTCGCGGTTGACAGTCCAATCGCGGCGGCTCGGAGTGTCGCTATTTCATCGCGTTGAAGTGACGATAGGCGCATCTGCAGGAGAGATTTTGCGGCTGTCGGATCGCTGGGCAAATCCGCAGACAAGTGCGCATTGAAGCGTTCAAGCGCATCTACTTCGATGATGTTGATTTTGACGCCCGAATTCGCCGCCGACGTCGAGATCGCGATGGCGCGATCGGAGGTAGTGAAGACATCAATCGGGAGGGGCTCTGTCGCTAGCGTGACCGCTGGCGTCCCACTGAAAAGCACGACGGCGCACAACCGAACTGAAGCGACACGAGGAATTTTCCAAACCATGACCGCATCGTGAGGCGGTAGGCGCCTTCGGGTAAGCAGAAACCGCACTCTGGCATCGCGTGATTATTTGAGAAGCGGATTTCTCGTCGAAGGTGGTTTCATTAAGCCACCGCCCTGAACGCCCACGCGTCGTCATCGCGCGCGGTGTTGTCAACCCGCTGACCGTGTGGCCGCGAATTGATCATGCACATTGAGTGCGCGCGTCTAGCGCTGATCTTCAGCCAGCTGCGCCGCGATCCGGTAGGCGGCTTCGAGTTCGGTGCAGCCAAGTTCGTGCATGAGGGCAGCGCGCTCCGCTTTTTCGTGTTTCTCGGTCATCGCAAGCGCGAGTGCTAAAGGTGGCGGCACACTCCTGAAGAGTGCTTCGAGTTTATCCGCGAGCACGACGCCTTCGACATACTTACCGGGCTCTTTGCGGGTGGAGAGTAGTAGGTTGCGCTGCTGTGGGGAGAGTGTTTTGAAACGCGCGATTTGGTCGACTTCTTCTTTTGGGCTCACCAGACACAGCCACCATTCCATCATCGTCAGCATCCGGCGCGAAGCGTCCGGAAAATCTTCCAGGTTCTGAGTCGCGATCCAAAACCACGCACCGAGCTTGCGCCACATCTTGGTGATCTTGACGACATAACGAGCCAACAGCGGGTTGGTGGTGATGAGGTGTCCCTCGTCAGTCACCACCAGGGTCGGTCGCGGATCGCGTTGCTGCCGCTCTACGCAGTCGTTGATATGACTCATGATCGAGAGATAAGCGACCGTTAACTGATCTTCATACCCTTCACGAGCCAGGATCCCCATCTCGAGCAACGTGACATCGACTTCTGCCCAACGCTTGCCCGGTCGATTGAAAAAATGTCCGGCGAGGCCAGAGCAAAAGAGCGCCATACCATCTGCCATCTCGAGCGCGCGATGTCGGCGGTGTTCGGGAAGTGTCTCGTCTCGGCCAAGCGTTTCTAGGGCCGCGACCACATCTTCCGTCAGCACTTGATCGCGTTCGGCGGCTCGTACCGTTCGCGCGGCGAGCAAGATTCCGTTGCGGACAAGTAAGCGATCGGCGCGACTCATGCGGGCATCCTCGCGTTCATCGCCGCCCGTGATCATAATGCGTGCGGCGATTTCCATTTCACCGAGGAGATCACGGCCGCCCTCCTCGTCTGCCTCTTCCTCGTCAAACGTTGCCGCGTCGTCCAGTAACTTAGTTAGGCGTGCTTGCTCGACCAGCCGCAGTGCTTCCGCGAACGGCGGCAGGCTGACATCCTCATTCGGGTTCAAGGTGATCGCGTTGACTGAGAGCCCCTGTGCCTTGAAATGCGCCGCGAGCAAGGCGAAAGAGCCACCGGCCTCGACGATGAAGATGCGCGGCCGGTGTACGGCCGTCATCTGCAGCAGCAGATAAACTAGCATCGCGGATTTACCGGAGCCGGTCGGACCTAAGATCAGCAGGTGCGCGTTCTTCTTGCGATCATCGCGATGGAGTGGATCGAACACCAACGGCTCGGCGCCGCGATTGAACAGCACGATGCCGGGATGTCCGGTCCCCCGCGCGCGACCGTAGAACGGCACGAGAGCGGCAAGGTGACTTGCGAACATGAGCCGCGAGCGACGCCGGAGGGTGTCGAGCGTGGGATCGTAGGCCATCGGGAGATTGCGGATATAGCTGTCGAGCACCAACAGATCGGCTTCGCGCGCGATCGGCTGGAGGCCATTCGGCAACAGGAGGGCATGCAGTTGATTAGTCGCGGCGCGCAGCGTCTTGAGATCGGCCGCGCTTAAATAGAAAGCGAGCGACACGGGATACAGTTTATCGCCCTGTGCCATCTCACGCTCAACCATCCCGGCTTCTTCGCGCGTGAGGGTTGCCTCCGCGGTGTCGCCCACCGCCGCGTGTCGAATTTGATTGAGATGCTGGCGGATCCGATCCTGTGGCGTCACGGTCAAGGTGAGTACCAGGATGGTGCCCTCCGGCATGCGATCGAACAACGCAAACACATGCTCACCAATCGGGCGCTCCGCCGTCAGGTGACCAATCTCCGGGGCGCGCCGGAGACCCTGGACCGAAACCACCGTGTGGGGTCGCTCATCAAACCACCACGTCCCTGATGCGGCGTCTGAGCGCGCCATAGAAAGCACCAAGCTTTCCGCGAAATCAGCGCCAAAGGGCAAGGCCTCGTCACCCGGATAGGGTGCGATGGTAGACTGCGTTTCACCGGCCTTATCCATGCCAAGTGGATGAGGGTTAAACCAAGGGAACAACCACGCGTATAGTTCTCGGCCCGTGCCGCGACGCGCATGAATGCCGGCGGCGCCGAGTGCCGAACTCCATTTGGTCGCGACTTCGTTCAACGCCGCTTCCACTTCGAGTGGCGAGAGCGGCCATTGGCGTGCATTCAAGCGGCGGTACAGTGTCGCCCGCACGCGCCGTTGTTGGCCGCGCCAAGGTCCGCCGGTAACGGCCGTATCGGTGAACAGTCCACCGGTCTGGGTGACGCGCGCGAGATGATTCGCGAGCAGCGCCTGGTAATGTTGCGTGAACGCCGTATCGCGCGCACTTGCATTCGCGTACGCCGCGAGCTGTTCGGTAAGTGCGTGGAGATTCGGCTCGTCTTGAACGTAAATCTGGATCACCCACGGCGCGTCATCGTGTTCCGGGATCGCGTCACTAATGGCGGTATGAATCGCCTCTCGTAACTCCGCTAGGAACTCCGGCGTGCGCGCCTCGGTGCCCACGGGTTCGAGATCGAAGAGTGCGCCGACACTTAAACCATCTTCGAGCAGGAATGCGCGCGCCTCGGGCAAGTACTCCACCCACGGCAGCAGATCGGTGAAGGATGGCGGGCGCGTATAGCCCTTTTTGATGCTTGCAGTTTTAAGCGGGACGCGGGTGTCGCGGTCTCCGCGCGCGCGGCTCAGGGGATCACCTTCGGCGTCAGTGACGATGGCTTGGGTGGGCTCGGCGCCTCGCCCGGCAAGGCGTATTCGACAGACTCGTACAACGGAAAGGTCGTGGCGTAGCCCGGCACCGGGACGCGCGAGGGTCCTGCGAGATGTGGAAAGACATACATGACGAGCGTCGGGTTCGGCAGTCGCGGGAAGTGCGCACCGAGTTCCTGCTGACTGTTGCGTACGTAGCTCTCGGGCATCTCTGCTTCTTCAGTGAGCGGTCGCTCACCGACTGCTTTACGTGCACCGTCGATCGACGCGCCGTTCATGCCGGCAAAGTGCGTGTCATAGATGGCCTTCATCGTCGGCCCATTGCTCGGCAGCACCGTATCCTTGGTGCCGGCACACGCGGCGAGCAGCGAGCTAATCAAGCTCAGCGTGAACAGTCGAATCAGCGGATCGCGCATGCGAGAGCCTCCTACCATTGTGATCAAAATCAATGAGGAGCTCGCGATCGACATGGATCGCGAGCGGGACCCCGGCGGGGACAAACACCGCATCGAAGCTCTGCGCTTGACGCTCCATCAGCCACTTCGCGATTTCATCGCTGCCCCCGGCGAGCGCTTTGCCGAGCACGTACGGACCTGCGTTGCCGGTGACGCTGCTGTTGAGGCCGCCGGTGTCGGTGACGACCGTCGTCGTCTGTGCCGCGGCCGCGGCGTCTGCCGCTGCACCTATCGCCATGACCCCGATCCGCTGGGTCAGGAATGCCGGTGCATTGGTTTTACGTTCACCACTGACGCAGGGGATCCCCTGCGCATCCGAGATCCAGGCGAGTGGCTCCTTGGTGTCGCCAGTCTGTCGATTGCGATCGTCACTTGAGATCGTCCGGATGGTGCCGTCATCGAAGACGAAGGTCACGGAATCAAGATTGCCGGTCACACAAGCGAGCGTCCAATCACCGATCGCCGTGCCGCTCCAGATCATGCCGTGCACGCCGGGCACCGTGAGTCCGTTCGCGGCGAGGTTCTCGGCGCCGGTAATCACTTTGAACGGCATCGGATCGCGCACCTGGCCCTGCACGGGGATCCGACCGACGAGGGCTGTCATCGCGGTCGAGCCAATCAACGTCGCATTGCGCGGGACGGTATAGACGGGATCGGGCGTCGTCGCTTCGATCTTCTGGCTCGCGTCTTCAGCAACGTCTTCTGTCTGATCATCGAAGCGATCGGTCCACGATCGCGTCAACCCGGAAACCCCACCGCCCTTCTCCGACACTGGCGCCGCCGCATCGAGCGGTTCGATCCAGGTGAGTGTTTCAGTAGGCGTTGACGCCTCATCGAGTCCGAGCCCGATCGGAATGTCCGATCCTTGAGTCGCTGTTGGTTGGTTTGAGAATGAATCCGCGAGCGCATCGACTCGCGCCGTGAGCGCCGACAATGCGTCGGTCCGCTCGGCCTGCTCGGCATCGGTCTTCTTCGCGCGTGCACTCAGCGTTTGATCGATGCGCGTTGAGAGTCGTTGCTCCAGCTGCGTTCGATCGGCAAGCAGCGCGTGGTTTTCCTTCTTCAAGCCGGCGTTGTCTTGGCGCAGTGCCTCCAATGCCGTCGTCATCGACGCGACATTCGCGGTCAAGGTCTTAATGGTATCCGCCGGCGTGTCGGCATCGACCGCGGGGGCGACTGGGATTGTCGTCAACGTGGTGGGCTCGTGTTCATTC
The DNA here is from genome assembly GCA_964555355.1 of uncultured Klebsiella sp. Classification (GTDB taxonomy): domain Bacteria; phylum Pseudomonadota; class Gammaproteobacteria; genus CAIKBL01. The sequence continues at coordinate 33,840 of CAZKRY010000023.1, read as the reverse complement.
TCACGACAGGATTTCAACGCCACGAAGGCGAGTGCGGCGAGCACGAAGCTAACCAGGATGGGCAAGAGTCGATTCTGGGTCGGCGGAACCATCATGGCGCCCTAGCGAGAAGCCGCGAATGGACGTGCGGAAACGAGATAAGCGACCGTGGTGTCCGCCTCGCTACCGGCAGCTAGCAACCGATTGTGCTGAAACGCGGCGGTTAACCACGCGCCGCGCAGCGCGCGGGGATCGAGCACGACCGGGCGCTTGCTCACGTTCCGCAGTTTGACGGCGGTGACATAACGCTCGCCACTCCGCCAGCCAATCAACGGTTGCGCCGACACCTCACCGCCGCGCACCAGCGGAAACGACTCTACCGGGACCGGCACCCGGACAATCCCGGATGCTGGCTGCAACAGCCGCGCCGGTGCGTAGAGTTGTTGTGCGGCGAATCGCGTTAGCGTCACGGGATCGGCAGTCGCTTGCGTAATGCTTGGTGTGGGATTGCGGGCCGCGTGCTGTTCGGTTGATTCATAATCCACTATCGCGATCGGGGGTGTTTCGATATCTGCGTCGCTCGCCTCGACATCGAGTAGGTAGGTGCGTCCACCCTCGCGGGTCTGGATCACGAGACGAGTCGGATCGAACGCACTCGTCGCTTGAAGATACACCGTGTCGCTCACGGACTGCGCGCGGAGCTTTAGTTGAAGACTCGCCGGCACGCCGACTTTGACCGGTGCCGGAAATTCAATCTGTCGCTCGACGCCGACCTTGAGAGCGACTTCGACCGGCACCTTGTTCCACTCGACGCGCTCGTACACTGTTGGCGCGGCCGAAGCGAAGTTCGCAAAGTTACACACCAGCATCGCGACACATAATGCACCGCACGTGAGCGCTCGCGTGCGTTGTCGCTTATCAATTCGATGCCGCATGACTCCCGCCTCTGAAGGGTTGATTGAGTTGGGCGTCGGTTAGTCGTTGCGGACCGGTGGGTCCGTAATTGTCGAGCGCAAGCCCCCAGGGGTTTGCTTCCAGATCGACGGCTTGGCGCACGACGCGAAGGGGATAACGGATCGCGGTCTGTTTTACGGTCATGCCTTTCACGGATTCCACGAGATCGAGATCAAGCCACACGATCCAGGTGTCGCGATCAAGGATCTCGACGCGCGCCTCCGAATAGCCGCGCCCCGGGTACTCCTGGATACCGCGCACCCGATAACTCAACTCACCCTGGCGCGCCTTCTGTTCCATGTCCGCGATCAACCAAGCGCGATACCGCGGGGTGAGATACGCCGAGACCCGAAAAATCGCGCGGCCATAATCTTGCGCACCATCGTCCGGCCAACGATTTAATTGCTGAAAGATGTAATAGGTAAACGCGTAGACGCTCGCGGAGGGGATCTCGTTGAGCGCAAACGTAGTCCCTCCACGCAAATCGGGAGGCAAATGGACCGTGATGCGACGGGGTGCTTGGCTCCAGCCGAAACATAGCCCGGCGACAACCAGCACCAGAATGCCGATGATCACCTGCAACGAGCGGACATGCGCACGCACGTTATCGATCTCGTGCCGGTAACGGCCCACCGATCCCCCTTCCGAGATCCCACACCCCGCTGCGTTGAATGAGCGGCGAGCGTCGGATCCCGGCGCGATGCAACCAGAGCACTGCGCGCTGCTGGTAATAGCCCTCCGGCCGATTGCGCTTCAATCCCTGAAACAACGTCGCCACACCGACGACGGTGCCCACGATGCCGATCCCCGCAAGGCCAAACCCCATGGTGACCGCGCCAAGCCACGCGGCGACCGCGAGACTCAACGGTAACCAGACTGCGGTAGCGACAAGGACAATCACGCCCAGTTCGGCGGACGAGCAGCCGCGGAAGATCGCTGGTGCAGCGTTCAGTCGCTCGGGCAGGATGTCACGACGGCCGGCCATAACGGCTTAGATGACGCCTGACGCTTCGGTCAGCAGGTAGCTTGCAAAGATCAACACAATCGCGCCGACGATGCCGAGCACGCCGACCTCCGCCCATTCCGCTTTGCCTTGGCGCGCTTCGTTGAACTTCGCGAACGCGAGGTAGGCGACCCACAGAAATCCCATGACTGCGATCGCAAGGCCGAGGACCAAGCCGCCGTCTTTGATGTAGCCCTTGATGAGTGCAATCCAGTCGCCGGCGGCGGGACTAGTACTTGGCTCAACTGGCGTCGGCAGCGCCGCATTGACCAATCCTGCGACGGATATGAGCAGTGCACTGCCGAATGCACGCAGGTGTAAAAGGTGGAATTTCATTAAAGGTGTTCTCCGTTGAATGAGATGAATGAAGCAGAACGTCGCGACCAAATCATCTGAGATGAAAGCCCAGCACCAGCAACACGATGCAGGCGCGTACCACACAAAAAAGCAGGTCGAACAAACTGGCACGCCCGGCTTGCCACGCGGCAAAGACGCCGACGGTGAGCCAGAGTGACCAGACGAGACCGAGGGTCAGCGTGATCCCGGCAATCGCGATGAGTAATGTGTTGGGGTCGACGCCGGCGCCAGCGGCGAAGGCGGCGTTTTGTTCGGCGGTCATCGTGGCGGCTCACCGTCGATAATCCCCGGTAATCGGGGGAAAGCGGCGCGGCTCCGCCTGCGCCGCATTCAGATGTTCTTCGACGCCTAACCGGATCCGGGCAATATCTTGGCGGAGCCACGCGTACTGGAAGCGAATGCGGGCATCGAGATCTGATTGGGATTCAGCGGTGCGGAGCAACGGTTCCAGCGCATCCAGTTCTTGAACGAAACGCGCCAGAGATTCGCGCTCAGCATCGGCGTCCGCGAAAAGCGGCGTGGTCAGCAGTAACGTGCCAAAGAAGCCGGCGGCTAAAGTCCCTGTGTGCATCGCATCGTTCGCCAAAATTGTCTGGCGGCGAGTGTCTAGGTTGAGGACGTCTTTGACGATCTGAAACCACGAATCAGAGGTGCGTGCTTTATTTGCTATATTCCGCGGCAGGTCACCGCAAACCGAGATCACCGCCCATGAATATCAAGTTATTGATCGATTGTGAAAATGCAGCGCGTGATTCCGTTCACGAGATCCTGAGCGAGCTTGCCGAGAAGCGGACGATAAACTCCGGCGCGCTTATAGCAACTAGAAGAATCAGGCTAGATGGGATAAAAAACCGCACTCATTCGCGATCAAGCCTGTTCAACAGTCCACCTAACCACAGGGCAAGATCGTAATCGGCTCTTTACTTTGTATCGATAGTTACAAAGTTCGCGGTCAATGCAATTAACGTTCCGGCGGGGACGTCTGAAAATTCTCGCCGGAAATTACAATAAATCGCATGGCAATCTAGACACAAAAGTACCTTCGAATCCGGCGCGCTGAAATCCGTCAACACAACATTTGAACGGCGTTGGCAGGATTTGCAGTAGAACGCTCCCATGCTTAAAGTCTAGACGTCTCGGAGTTACACGTCTCCGCAAAATGCTAAGACGGGGTTAGTAAACGCTCCCGTTTACACTCATGCTACTACTAAGTCCGTATTCACTGCCATGCTGGCTGTTCGAGCCAACATACACGCTCGTAAAGTTTGGGAATTCGTTCCTTGGATTCGGGCTTCTCCCTGATATTGTTATTCCATTGCTGCCTGTTGCGTGCGGCATATGGCTAATCGTGCGTGGCAAACGAAAGCTATCTACGAATACGACGCAACCTTGAAGATCGACTTAGTAAGCTCAGCATGCCGAGCGCGAGGAATCCTATCGCCGGAGGAATAGGGACCGGTGCAGCGGATACGCTCAAGGCAAGATTACCTATGTAGATGCGAGCGTTTTTGGAACCGACGCTATTTAATGAAAAAAGTAGTGCATCCGTTGTTCCCGCAAATGAACTGACGTCGATGACAGCGTTGAAAAGCAGGTTTGTAAAAGAATCTTCAATAGACATTGTCCAAATGAGTGTGTCTCCGAAATGAGCGGTTACCCAGTCCCCGTCACCGCCTTCTTCTATCATCCAATCAAAGCTTAGGAACTCTGAACCTTCGGGTATTTCGAGTATTTGAAGTGCAGAGACGGGAGATTGCTCAGGAAGCAGCAGTCCCTGAAATGCATAGTTGTCGAATCCCGGTAGATGAGTCGCCACGACAGGGCTACCTAGGCCAGCGATAAATTGGTTCGTAAGTGGAATACGCTGTAAAGATGCGACGGGCAAGAAGTCCTCACCGGGACGGGTAACGTAAGTGCCTAGTGTCGGAGTAATCCAGTCGGCGATGATGCGCTCATCTTCATCTACTTCGGTTGCCGCCATCCCTCCTCGAATAAGTGATGGGTAGAACGAATCAAATATTCCGCGGAGGTCGTTTAAAAACGTTGTGGGAGCGTGGGCATACGGTACTTCTTGATTTATCTGCGCTCCATCGAGCGGTTCGCCATATGCGCGGAAAAAATCTCGGCCGAATAAATTCCCAAAATAATTATCCACATAGTCCACCTCTAGCGGGAGGTTAGCCCTAAACCAATTTTTGTCAAAGTTTGGCGCGTAATTGAACGGTGCTTCGGTAGGGGCGTCGAGGATCGTGAATTGGATTTGTGACTCTTCATGAAGAATATCGGCAGTGCCAAGGAATCTCGCAGCAAGCCCGTTAACAATGGTCCCGTAACTATGACCGATAAAATGTACGTCATCTTCGTATTCCGTGCCGAGTGCATCGCGCAAGTGTGAACTCAACAACACGCCCGCATACTCCGCGTTGAGCCGTGCCTGTCGAGACGCATTATCTTTGTCTATGCCCAGCCCGTTGTCTTGCAGATGCAGCCCGTCACCTCCGGTATACGCGCCTTCCCATTCAAAGATAACTATATTTGCTGCAGTTCCATTGAGCCGTTCGACGATTGCATCGACGACGTTCAAAGACCCTTCGGGAGTACCTCTGCTGGAGAAACTCCAGTCTGGATCGTCATAATCTCCTCCTGGCTGCCAGCCGTGGGATATGACGTACGTTGGCAGTGAACGATTAAGCTCAACCGGAGAATGTCGGTCTGTAGAACGGATTGTCGTAACTTTTGCTGCGTAACCAGGATTCGTTCTTGGATCGATATCCTGAAGTGGAATGAGTAGAGCGGCTTTCCCAATGTTTGTATTCCCCACAATCCAACCTTTGTCATTGATGTCTTTGGCTTCTGTAACAGTTAGCGCATTACGCAAAGCTTCGGGAATTTTGTTGTTTAAATCGATAGCTGTAGTTCCGTTCCATATTATCGCGCGATTGTATTGGTTTCCTGCGTCGGTTCCGTGTCCAATTATCTGTCCGCGATTATTGATTGCTGTCGCGACGCTGTACACGCCTCCTGGAAGCGCGCCGAGATCCGATGGAGTCGTGCCATTCCAGACGGTCGCATGCACAAATCCCGAGCTTGTTTGTGAATTGCCGACAATCTGGGCCTTATCGTTAATGTCCGTTGCCGTACTGTGCACGCCTCCCAAAGTCCCGAGGTCCGTTGGTGTGGTTCCATTCCATAAGGTGGCGTGCGAAGAAGCACCTACACTCGAGTGCCCCACGACTTGGCCACCTGTATTAATGGCATGGGCAGTACTGAAATCACCACCGAGCGTGCCCAGATCAGTGGGCGTGGCGCCATTCCATAAGGTGGCGTGTGTGAAACCTGCGCTGGTCGCAGACTCGCCTACAATCTGTCCAGAGTTATTAATTCCAAGTGCATAACTATATCGGCCACCGAGGGAGTCAAGGTCGCTGGGAATCGTATAGTTCCATGAGGTCGCTTCGACGTCTCCGGTGCTTGTATTGCGTGAATAGCCTACCGTTTGATCGCTATCGTTTATCGCGTTCGCCAGACCCTCACGTCCAAAATTGGCAAGAATGGACGAAGTGACGCCATCGAAAATCGACGGTTGTGTGGGATTGGTGCCAGACCCACCCGCAACATGTCCGACGTTGTTAATGGCATTTGCGTAGGTCATTCCATCAAGCGGGACTAATGCATAGGCAGAGGCCGCATGCGAAGTAGCTGGCTTCGTTTCAGCAATAAATCCTACCCAGCTCTCATTATCATCGACTAGATCGGCAAATCCATAAACTTGCCCACGATTGTTTATCCCAACGGGCGTAGTCGAGTGAGGTAGGGCGCCAGGAGCCTCTAATGTTGTTATCGTGCCGTCTATCGCACGCATGAATCCAAAGTTCGCCCCTTGTTGTCCATTGATTAGGGGAAAATATTGCCCCACTACTGTGCCAAAGTCGTTAAGTCCTGTGGGAATTATTTCTACTGATGGTACATTAGGGATCGTGAGTAGCGTCTCACCACCATTCACGTCCCGAATGAAGGCCTGACGAAAAAGGTTATCGGCAACCGTGTACTGTCCACTGTTGTTAATCGCATAACCCGTCGTTGGGACACCAACAGACACCGGGCCAAGGAGCGAAAAGGAACCATCATTTGCGCTCCGAATGTACCCCACGTGTACTGCCCCACTTATTGCATATCCAATTACATCTCCTGCATTGTTGATTCCGCTCGTGTAGGTATGTGTAAAGCCGGGAACGGAAAATGTTGTAGTCGATCCGCTCGCGTTGCGTATGAAACCGTCATAGGCCGCGTCGAATCCGACCACGGTGCGAGAATCATTGATCCCGGTAACCATAAAAGGGGTGTCAAAGGTGTCGAGTACTGCTGTCGCATTACGAATGTATCCATGAAACGAAACGGAATTAGGAGGGATGAACGTGGAATACGAACCCGCCACCTCGCCAAAATTGTTTATTGCTGGAGACGCATTTACGAACGCGCGGTCGGGTAATGAAAAGAAGGTGTATGAAAAGTCAGAATTCGGAAACGATGGAGCGGCGTATACGAAGCCCAAAAGGAACGTGGCGGCTCGGTAGCGATCAATATGGTCCATGAGTAGCACCGGTTATTATTGTGGGGAGTACTGCAATCTCGATACGCACCGTAACGTGCTCACTCAAAATTGCGATACCGGACAAATTACGGTAACAAATATTTACGATTGAAGCTTCGTTCGTTGTTTGCGCCGATTGCTGTTGGCGGGGTCAAAGTTGAATTACCTCATATTAGTGCGCGTTGAACGCCCTGCGCAGATGTAGATGTATAGAGTTCTGTCCGGAATCGGGAAAATTGGAAGTGTTTACATTGGGATGGCTGTGGGTCGACAGCTTCTTCTGGCTGCGGCACATAATCACAAAACTCTTTTTCCGGATTCCGATGCAGTCATCCCAACCATGGCCAATTTGCGTGTAGGGTTGCCGATCAGAGATATTTCTTGAACGTCCCGATAGCGGCGGTGATCGCGAGACTGAGCAACGTCACGAACGGCAAGATGATGAGCGACGGCTTGAGAGTCACCGGAAGAACGAGATAGATGAGCCAGACGGCTACTGCCAGCGGTAGCGCTACTCGTTTTGCCCAGTGGTAGATAAACCCGCTTTCGCGCCCCCCGCCCCACCGTCGCAAATCGCGCCGGACCAGTCCGTCGACGATCGCGACAATGCTACAGATACCGAAGACCGGCGTCGCGAGAATTAGTATTGCTAGGCGCGTCCCAAAGACCTGAAGGATCTGCTCGGCTGCGATCAGGTATCGAGAAATTGCGTTTGCGAATCGGCGGGTTGCTCTTTTGGGTCGAGCTTCCTCTGGTGCCGGCGACGTGCTCGCCCATTCGATCACCTCATTCAGCCGGGTGAAAGTGAAAACCATGTGTGAGAGACGGCGTCCGACATCGTTCGCGAACTTCACGGGTGCCGTGCTGACAAGATGACGGGGGAACGCCGCGCCGAGATGCACCTGTTCCTGTTCGAGCATGCGCCGACTGTGCTGAACTCCATCGTCAGGCCACCACCAGATCATCCCGATCCATTCCAGGAACACCGCGCAGACGAGCGCGAGAAGCAGCCATTGCACTGCTTTTGCCGCGAGAATGAGAATACTGCCGGCAACGCCCCGTTCGGTGCCTGATTGCGAGGGGTGCCGGCGTGTCTCAGACATTCACCGAGGACGAGATCGGGGTTGCAGGAACGCGTGTCAACTTGGAGCGATACCGCCTCGTCATGGTATGGACGATTGTTTCGACATCATCAGGCAGTGATTGGTCATCGGTGCTGTCGGGCAACGGCATCCGGATTTTCCAAAGCTGCCCACCGTCAAGTAATGCGAAAGCCTGGCCTTTCGGCAGCGTCACTAAATCTGCCGCAGTTAGCAACGGGATTTCGGTGCTATTCAAGCGATCTTCATTCTTCGATCGGAAATCAACCCCCGACGCTGGCTCCGAGGAATCATCCACGCTGGACACACTGGTTAACGAATGCACCTCCACTTTCGGCAATTGATCCGTCAGCATCTCGGCGGTGGCGAGTTCTTTGACCCGCAACATGATAAGCGTGTTGAAGTTGCCGGCTACCTGCCCGGCCTTCGCGCGACTGCCGATCCGCGCTTCGACGTCGGACCAAGTTTGGGTATACGCAGTAACTTGAAACCCCGCGCCACCGGCTTTGTTCAGCAGCGGCACGAACTCTTCGCCAATCAGTTCATTGAATTCATCCGCGTGCAGTGAGATAGGAGGCGGCTTAGGACCCGTGGCGATCTGCGCCTCATCCGATCGATCGGTCACGCCATGTTTGTACAGATGCCCCGCGACCGAGACGAGATCCGCGAACATCGAGTTGCCCACTGCGCTCGCGACCGTCGTATCAGTCAGCGCGTCGAGCCCCACGTAGACGATCCCCTTGCGCCGGATCACGCCCATCCATTCGAGCACGGGACGGCAGTCGGTTTCATCGTCGAGATCCGGGGAGATGAGTTCGGCGATCCGTCCGGTGGTCAGCTTCTCCATCAGAGGACCGACCGAACTCACGATTTTGTCGAAGTAGGTCTTGTCGTACTTGAAGGCCGAGGCCAGACCGTCGAGCACCGGATCGTAGAGATCCAGATCTTGCAGGTAACGCGCGAGTGCGATTGCTTTTGGATTGCGGCCCCTGAGTGCATTTGGAATGTTTTTCTCTTTGGTCTGGTCGCCCGCGGCAGTCAGCGCCGCCTCCCAACCGGGAGGACCCTCGCTCGCAAGATGCGCGCGTGCGTATTCAATAAACAACGGCTCGATATCGTTAATGTAGCGCCGGACTTGCGTGTAATCCGGCCGGCGGCCGAGCGCCACCAACGCGCGTGCGATGATGTTGACGAACCGCCACGCGAATTCCTTGAACGCCGCGGAGTTCCCTTCGCTCGGGAGCTGATTCGCGATGCGGGTCGCCACCTCTGTGATGCGCGTGAAATGGCCAATCGCGTTGTAGCGTGCCGAGGCGCTTGGGTACCCCAGATGGAACAGTAGAAAATCGTCCAATCGCCCGGCCCGCTCGGCCTCTGCATAGAGACGCCGTAGGAGATCGGCATCGCCTTTGGGATCGAAGACAATTACGCAATCGCCGCGCTGGATGTCCTGCGTGATTAAGACCTCGGCAAGCCGCGTTTTACCGACGCGGGTGGTGCCCAGCACGAGCGTATGCCCCACCCGCTCGCTTAGATTCATCCACACGTCCTGCTCGTCAGGTTCGACGCCATGCAGTGCCGGCGTCCCGCCCACCGGTGGCAGCGGTGGCCACGGGTTCCACCAGGCACGGGACCTTAAGATGCGCGCGATCCCGATCAACCGCGGCCGCCGTTCGCAAGCCTGCTCGATGCGTCGCACCAGAGCATCCATTCTTCCGGGCGCAAGATAACTGGCCGCTTCGGGCCGCAGCGTATCGCGGAGTCGCTGTGTATGCCGTTGCGTCCAGCGAAAGCCGCGACCGAGAAAGAGACGTGTTTGGCTGACGGGGATCTGGGAAGCCTTGATTCGATACTCGCGCAAGCGCCGGAGATTGCGTTGATAGCGAATCACACGCCAGCCCTGTCTGCCGCGCCATGCGGCAAGCGTGAAAAGCGCGCCGGCGGTGGCGTAGGCGAGACTTGGCGGCATCATCAAGGACCAGGGTGCGAGCATCGCAATGGTGCCGGTCGCCCCTGCCGCGAGCGTCGACCAAAATTCGACCGGCGGTCGCAGCAGTGCTTCAAGTGGATAGCGGCTCACTGTTCAATGCCATCCTGTGTGATGAGGACGGGGTAATGCGCGAGGCTTAAGCTTTTCGCGAGATCGGATCCGGACGCGGGCAGCAGGGTGAGTCCGGTCGCGAGTTCGATGATTTTCTGTAATGCGACCTCGTCGGGAACTTCGACAATAAGGCCGACGGCGCCGAGCTTGACCAGTCGTGCGCGGTGCTGGATAAGCCATCGCGCGGATAATGGATCCGATCCGATTAGAAACATTGGCGCGGTGAATGGCCGCGAGATTTTCTTGGCGGCCACTGGACCTGGGGTCAGTTGCGGAGAAGTAATCGGTAGCAATTGCCGGAACTCCGCTGCGCCCAGTGAATTCGCTGTCGCTGCGTCAGCGCGTTTGTCTTCGGGGGACTCGCGAAAGACGTCGAGGAATGGCGCGAGCGGTTGCGTATCGCCGCTGTCGTAAATGACCGTGAGTGGCGCTGCGAACGCTCGTGCCGCAACCATTAAGCAAAGTCCCGCCAGAGTGAGTCTTCGGTCGACGTTCATCCCAGTTGCCCGGTGCGTTGAAGCCGCCGCCAATGATCACGCACCCGCGCGCGGTAGCGGGCCGCGCGGGTGGCATTGCCTGGCGCGTGATAACACCCGACGGCTGCCCACCAATCGCGCCGTGCTTGCTGACATTCCTGAAGAATGCGCGCCGCGATCCGAAGATTGCGGTAGGGATCGAGCGCGATCGCGGGGCTACGCAACTGACGGGCATGGTAATGCCAGTTCACCTGCATCAAGCCGACGTCGATGAGACGCTCCCCGCCGGCGAGTGCTGAACGCAACGCCCTCTCGGCGGCGCGTCGTCGCGTGAAGAAGTAGGATTGTCCTCGGATATTCAACGTCCACGGCCAGGGGCGCAAGTCGCGTTGGCCGTCTAAGGTTTTGCCGCTCTCCGTCAGCGCTATCGCGTAGAAGATGGTTGGCGGGATAGCGTACTCCGCCGCGATTCGTCGATATCCGCTCGGGACATCCGCTGCTGCGGTGGCACCCTGCAACGCACTCATTGTCCAGAGGACAAGCGCGGTTAACTCACTTCGTGTCATCGGAGCTCTGTTCGCGCGACAGGGGTGATCGCCTCACCTCGCCGGCGCAAGAGTACCGGCAGCGTCGCGTTGGCCTTTCCAAGCTTCGCCAAGGTTCCCGCTTCGAAATTGAGCGTAACGCGACCGGACTTTACCCACGCCGGCGCGATGCCGTGACGCGTGGCCCACGTGCGCACGCCCGCAGTGTCATCCGGCGCGATTTGGCTCAGGTAGATATCAATGCCGGCGAGTCTGTCGATCTTGGCGAGGACGCCCTGCAGCAGCGCATCACACGGCGCACAGTTCGGTGCCGTGAATAGCAGTAGCCGGTCATTTTGGTTCAGCCGAGCGGCGACAGGTGCCGTGGTTTGGCCCGGGATCTCTGCGATGATCTGTTCGTTGGGATATAGCCGGCGACCGGCCTCGTCATACGCGCGCTGGAACGCGAGGATCCGATCCACATCTTCCCGCATCAACCGCGCCCAACGCTCGGCATATTTTCGTCGCTCGCCCTCATCTCGTGCATGGATGCCCAGCACCTCAATGGGAGAAATGCTTGACGGGCTGATGCTGCCGCGGATCCCGGTCATCAACGACTCGTAGCGGTGCCACTCCACCGGCGACAAGCCCCACAGTTCTGCCCGAGCGCGCGCGATGGGATCTAGCGCACTCGCCGTCGTTTCAGATTGAACTACGGTCGACGCTGCGTTCGGCGAGCGAACTGTGCTCGCCGCGAATGCGTTGAGCGGAACGAGTCCGGCGAGCAGCAGCAGCGACCACCTACTCGTCATGACAGTGTTCGATGGATGCCGCAGTCGCTTGTGCGCCGGGTGAGAGCGTTAGGTCGCGATAGATTGGGTGAACATCACAGCTCAATTCCTGCTTGGCAGGGGCGGAATCAAGCGACACTGCGGGTTCTACCATTGCCGACTGGAGAATCGCTGTCTTTGCTTCTGTTGGTGGCGTGGTACCGGCCATCGCGCCGACAAAACAAAGTATGACGATGAAGAGCAACATTACTGCTGCGCTCCCGTTGAATTGCTGGATTCGGTGGGGCGCCCGCAGCGTTCGAATGAGACCAGTCGATGAACGGGATCTTCAATCAATTTGAACGCAGGCCCCACCAATGTTTGGAGCACATAGCGCACGGAGGTGCTGCTGAATTCACGATGCGATGCGGGCAGTGGGAGGGCCAGCAGCATCGCGCGCGAAGGATCCGCGCTGAGGGGCGTCGAGAGTCGATAGCCTGTCGTCATCAACGCCGCTTCTATCGCCTGGCCGACGGTTTGGATCGCGTCTGGAAACCGCATCGACATCGGCGCCGACAATAAATCGCGCTGGACAATCGTCGGTCCCGGTCGCTCAGCTGAATACCGTCCGACTCGCTCAATCGCGCTCGCGTGGAGCGCGAACGCCATTCCGGCGAATAACAATGCGAAGCGAACGCGCTCGCGTATCCGTAACTGAACGTCAATCATTGCGCGGTCTCTCATTGCCCAAGAGTTCGCTATGCTCGGCGCGACTTGCGTGATTGAGAATTGAAAATCCGTAACGCGATCGGCGTTGTTTTTTGTCGTGCGCGATGAATCGCTATCGTCCTACGTAGACACTCACGATCTGTGGTCTCTCGTGACCCAATTCCTGACTAATCAACAATCGAGCGTGGTGATCGAGTGCGCGCTGCGCTGGGGTCAATTGACGGCCACTCGGACCTCCTGCTGCAGGCGCGAGCCAGCCGGTCAACTCGGCGTAACGCGCCTGCGCGTAGGCATGCCGCAGGCCATGCATTTTTGAGAGACCCGCGTTAACGGTATGACGCTCGTAAATCCGGCGCTGCTCGATGTAACTTCGTGCAGAAGGAATGAGCGATCCATTGCCGGCTAACTGATGCGTTCGGGTGAGGACTGCGCGCTGTTCCGCCGTTCGGATCGGGATTTCGCGGGCCTTGCCGCCTTTGGTCCAGGTGTCTTTGAGGACGAGGCGATCGCCGCGATCGGCGTAGCTTGGGCGAAATTTGATGGCCTCTTCGCGCCGGAGCCCAAACGCCTGTTGCAACTCAAGGCTCATACGGACGTGAACGTCTTGTACGCGATCGAGTTGCCAACGTTCGACCTGTCGCGCTTTCGAGCCCGTCGAGATGAATTGACGATCGGGGATCCCATAATGATCGTTGCCGCGGGCGACAACGTGTTGGCGTCCGATTTTCTCGGCCCACCAGCGCAGTGCGGCCATGCGGTTTTTGATGGTGCCGGCGCTCAACCCCAAATCGAGCCAATGACGCGTGAGCGCGTCCACGTGCTTCGCTTGTAGCGAATGTGCGTTCAGCCCCACGAAGCCAAGTGCATGGAGATGATCCGCACTCTGGCGCAAGACATGCTCGCGATCGCGCTGCGTGGCATGACTGCCGTCTCGGTTGCGGTGACAAAGCTGTTTCAGTTGGTAGTTCAGGTTTCGCATGGTGCATCGTTCGTCGGTAAGTGTTACTGACCGTCCGCAGGGTTAATCCTGCTGGACCCGCTAACGCGGCAAGGGTCTCGGGACACCACTCCCGTTCACCTGATATGCCGGGTGCTCGGCAGCGCCGGTTGCCCCCTGGAGGGGGTTGGCTCGACGCTAACCAACTTGCACCCGCCCGGGCGCTTTTCTTAGGCGTTAACACCTCCTTTCATAAATGGCGCAGAATTTTTCTGCGGGTTGGGATGAGCAATTTCAAACGAACGGGCGCTTGCGCGATGGCTCGTTGAGATTGCGAGTAGGACCCCGAAAGAAAATCTCCACGTGGCAAGCGCAGTCGATTGACTGCGGTGATGTCAAAAAAAGACCGACGACTTAGCGTCGCTGCGTCGTTACGTGGTCCGCGACGCATGTGCAGGAAATCCTGCGATGCTCTGTTCACCTATCGGCGAGGAAGAGCGGTCCTCTTGCTACTGATCCGCAGTAGCCACGGTTAAATCGTGATGTGGGCGGCATCCTAACAACGCGTCACGTCGGTGGCTCGGCGAAAACAGGCTCAAAAGCGACGTGGTTCCTCGCTGCGCCGCCCTCGTCACTACCCGCGTCGCGCAGTGACGAGGGCGCTTCGCACGGGGCAATCCACACGCCAAATCTGGTGAGATTTGGCATGCGGCTTGGCGATGAGGGTGGTCGCGCGAGATTGTGCGCGCGGTTCACGATTCGCGCGATGGCGCGATCAAGGTCGATAAACGCGTTGCGGGCGCGCGGCTTAGCTTCATCGATGCGAGGCGCCCACTTTGCGACGCGCGGAGACTACTCGCGTCGCTTTCGTCATCACGGCCCGCGTCGAAAGCGCTCGTTGCGATGGCTTGCGCTATTAAGCATGCCCTTCCGGCCATGCTTTACTAATGCCACGTTACCGTCGGTCGAATGCGGCGAGAACGGTAAAATACAAATACGAAGACTCGGGTGCGAGGCGGCAGGATGAGCACGAATCAACTCGGGCTATTGCGCGAGCGTCACCTACTATCGCCTTTCCTAACACAATTCTCGGCCGCTCATAAAGTCTTGTCGGCGCTCCAAACGCCGCAGACGAATTCATCGCCTATTTTTGGTCACCTGCCATTTGACTGCTTGCTGCGCCACACGAAGGGAAACGCTTGCTGGCGTAGGAATCCATTCGGCACGTAGTCGCCCAGCACACCGTAGCGCGCTGGCCACATCAACGTTGATTTAACGGCGGTGCCAAATAGGTAGTCCAGGAAGGCATAGTGTGCCGCGTAGTTTCGATCGATAGCTTCGGTATCCTGTGAATGATGCCAGTGATGAAAGTTGGGAGTGACGATGACAAACCGTAACGGGCCGAGTCGCACGCTCACATTCGCATGGTTAAACACCGCCTGAAAGCCGACGATGATGATGTAGGCGTCGATGACTTCCTTGGAAAATCCCAAGACGAATATCGGCGCCAAGATTAATGTGCGCGTCAGGAGAAGCTCCAAGACGTGCAATCGGGATCCGGCCATCCAATCCAAGGTTTTGGCGCTGTGGTGAACAGCGTGTAGGCGCCATAACACCGGTACTTCGTGATAGGCGCGATGCGTCCAATATTGCACCAGATCAGCAACCAACAGCAGTAACAATAGTTCGACAAGAAACGGTAAGCCTTGAACCCACTCTTGAACTGCATTGCTGAAGGCCCACCCAAAGCCTCGATGAACCAGTTGATTAGTGACCAACATGACGAAGCCAACAATCAGATGGTTTACCGCGAAGTGTGCCAGATCGGTTTGCCACTCGACCCGAAATACGGGCTGATCTTTTTTCAGCGCAAATAATTTCTCGATGAAGACGAACAACAGCGCAGAGCCCAGAAGATCGAGGATAAACCAGTCCAGCCCCAGGTAGGGCGTGTTGTCTTCGAAGTCGCCAACAGGCACCCATGCGCCGCCTGCGAGCGCGGTAATCAACACCAAGACAAAAGCGATGAAGGATAACCAGCGCGCGCGATTGAGCACGATGTTGGTTAAGGCGAGCCCGCCGGCGACGATCATCGAAACGAGCATGATCTTACGAATCAGTTCGACGTTATAGGATTGCCGCAGCTCCGGCATCGTCAGGTACGCCGGAAAGTGAAATGCCAGCACGCCGAGCGCACACAAGCTGGCTAAAAACAGGGCGACCACGCCCGTGCGCAATCCGCTGCCTGATTTGAGTCGACCATCGGACCGCAGCAGTCGCGTTAGCTTTTGGATGGATTCACGAAGCGGGCTCATAAAATTCTTGTCAGCCATTGCGGAGTCCACGGACATGCACGTCAATCGGTGCGCTGAGAGTATAAACCGCGTAATTGACGTCCCGGGAGGCGCAATGGTGCAGGGACTGCCGTGGCGAATAGGTTAATAGGGTCCGCGTCGAAAGGCTTCGTTGCTTTGCGATGGCATGGCCTATTAAGCATGCGCTTCCGACCATGCTTTAATAAGGCCACGTTGCCACCGGGCGAATGCGGCGGGAACGACAGAATACTAAAACGTACATTCAGAGGTGGGGGTGCAGGGTGAGTACGAATCAGCTCGGTCTATTGCGCGAGCGTCGCTTTCTACCGTTTTTCCTGACGCAATTTCTCGGCGCCTTCAACGATAACCTCTATAAGAATGCCTTGGTGATCCTGGTCGCGTTCAATGCGACGCAATGGACGGCTTTACCGGTGAGCGCGGTGTCGAATCTCGCCGCCGGTTTATTCATTTTGCCGTTCTTTCTGTTCTCCGCCACCTGCGGTCAATTAGCGGATAAATACGAGAAAAGCCGTCTTATCCGGGTGACGAAGTTACTCGAGATCGCCGTGATGGGGATCGCGGTGCTGGGTTTTTATCTCCACAGTCTGCCGGTGCTCCTCATAGCGCTTTTCTTGCTCGGGACCCAGGCGACACTCTTTGGGCCCGTGAAGTACGCGCTCTTGCCGCAGACACTTGAGCGGGATGAACTCGTCGGCGGGAATGCCTTTGTCGAAGCCGGCACTTTCGTGGCCATTCTCTTTGGCACGTTGCTCGGCGGCGTGCTGGCGGGCCTCGGTACGCATGGCCAAATTTGGATCTCGCTCGCGATCGTGCTGCTCGCCGTGGTCGGTTATTTAACCAGTCGCCAAATCCCGCCGGCGGCGGCGATCGCCCCCGATCTGCAGGTCGATTGGAATCCGCTGACTGAAACCTGGCGCAACTTCTCCTTTATGCGCGGCCAGCGCACGGTCTTTTTATCCGTGCTCGGGATCTCCTGGTTCTGGCTCTACGGCTCGGTTTTCTTGGCACAGTTTCCGGCCTATGCGAAGGTGGTGCTGGGCGGATCTGAAGGGATCGTCACGCTGCTGTTGACGATGTTCTCCGTCGGGATCGGCGTCGGTTCACTACTGTGCGAACGCTTATCGGGCCACAAGATTGAGATAGGCCTCGTTCCCTTCGGCTCAATCGGGCTCAGTTGTTTTGGCATCGATCTGTTTTTTGCGTCACCGGCGAGCCCGGCAGTCGGGCTCACCGCAATCGAATTTCTGCAGCAACCGGGGAGCTGGCGAATATTGTTCGATCTCGTGATGATTGGCGTGTTTGGGGGCTTCTATATCGTGCCGCTCTACGCGCTCATTCAGTCGCGCTCTGATCCCGCGCATCGCTCCCGCATTATCGCTGGCAACAATATTCTCAATGCGCTCTTCATGGTGGTCGCGGCAGCAGCCTCGATCGGACTGCTGGCGGCGGGTCTCACCATTCCACAGCTGTTACTCACGACAGCGCTGATGAATGCCGCGGTGGCGCTCTTCATCTATCGCTTAGTCCCTGAATTCTTGATGCGCTTTATCGTGTGGCTTTTGATCCATTCGATTTATCGCCTCGACAAGCGCGGCCTCCATCACATCCCAGCGCAAGGTGCCGCGGTGCTCGTCTGCAATCACGTGAGTTTTGTCGATGCGCTCGTCATCGCCGCCGCCTGCCCGCGCCCGATCCGCTTCATCATGGACCATCAGATCTATCGCACGCCCATCGTCAATTTCGTGTTCAAGGAAACGCGTGCGATCCCGATCGCGCCGGCCAAGGCAGATCCGGTGGTGCTTGAGCGCGCGTACGACGAGATCGCGCATGCCTTGGAAGCGGGCGAACTCATCGGCTTATTTCCGGAAGGTCGGATCACGGATACGGGTGAGCTTTATCCCTTCAAGGGTGGGATCACGCGCATTCTGAATCGCACGCCGGTGCCGGTGATCCCGATGGCGTTGCGCGGGATGTGGGGCAGTTTCTTTTCACGCCTGGGGGGACCTGCGATGACGAAGCCCTTGCGGCGCGGGCTCTTCACGCGAATTGAATTAGCGATCGCGGCACCCCTCGCGGCGAGTGACGCCACCCCAGAACGATTGCAGGGCGCGGTGGCCGAACTTCGTGGCGATTGGCGGTAACTGGTCTGATTCTCGTGAGACGCGTACGCGAAGCAGAAATCAGTTTGCGTGAGGTGAGAAGCCACTTTATCCCAAGTGGCCAGGGCTGCGTCAGTCCTCGTGTGGCAGGAGTAAGGTGATGACGGGCTCGCCTTCGTCACCCGTGCTCAGCATAAGCTTGAGTGTCGTTAACTGCGCTTGCTGCGAGCGCCCATCGCGCGGGACGCGATACAGACTAAACAGCAATTGTTCGCGCGGTTGAGACGCGGTGCGGGCGGCGTGGGCCGCCATCACCAACACATCCCACAGCCGCCCCGCTTCGTCTTGATGACCTTGCGCTGCAGTGTCCGCAGTGGTCCATTCCACGCTGTCGAGCCAAGCTGCTTCGGTCATTGCGACCGGCCAGCGGAAGCCGGCTTCTTTTGCCGTCGCGCTGACATCAATCAGAACGCCGTCGGCGATGGCCTGGGCGCGGGTATAACGATAAATGACTTGACCGAATACGGCGTCACAATCGGGGTTGAGTTTTGACATCGGAAATCTCCTTGCAATAGTGCGGCCTGAGCAGATCCCCGTCCCCGTCGGGGAGGTGAGATCTCCCCGACCACTGGGTTTAAAACAAACAAAGGGGTTAAAGCCATCCGCGCTCGGCGAATGACACACTCTCACCCTCGGCCACCACAAAGTGATCGAGCACGCGAACGTCAATGAGCGCCAACGCCTCCGTTAATCGGCGGGTCAACGCACGATCCGACTGGCTGGGCTCAGCGACGCCGGACGGATGGTTGTGAAAGACGACAATGGCGGCGGCGTTAGCCGCCAATGCGCGTTGCACCACCACGCGGGGATACACCGTTGCCGCATCGAGGGTGCCTTGGAAGAGCTCCGCCCGATCCACAATCCGATGTCGTGTATCGAGGAACAAACAACCAAAGACTTCGTTGCGATAGTCGGCACAGGTAAGTTGTAGATACGCGCGGGTGGCATCCGGGCTCTGCAACTCACAGCCGCGTCGATGACGGGCCGCGAGCACCGCGATGGCGAGCGCGACCAAAGTTTCCTTCTCCGTCTGGTTTAAATCGGAGGGGGTGAGATCGGCGAAGCGATCTGCGCTCCTCGTTGTTTCAAGCGATGACGAATTCATCAGTGATCTCCTGCATAGAGGGGAGATCGCCCCCTTGGGGAGATCTCCCCAAGGGATAAATAAAGCGACCGGGTGTTTAACGCACCCGGTCGAGCGTGAACTTACGCGGCGCGCGCGGAGAAGAACGGTTGCCCGTCAACTTTTGCCCACGCGAGCCGCAGCAGACGCGCTTTGATGCTGAACCCAAGGGTGCCAGCACGTTCGCCCTGCTTATAGGTAAAGGTCTCGACATTGAGATCACTCAACGTGAACCCCACCAAGACCTTCAATTTGCCCTCCACGGCCGGTTGTAATCGGCGCACGACTTCCTGCGCTTCTTTACCGGACACGCGACACTCAACGTGGGTGTATTGGGCGTTGTCGACGCTGCCCCGTAAGGCCGCGATAGTGACACTCCAGAACGGATTTCCCGTCTCGGGGGTGACTTGCCGGATGCGGTTCAGATAACCGATGCCGGTGGTTTGTAGATCAAAGTACTTCACTTCAGCGTTAGACATGAGGCTGACTCCTTGACGATTTTCACGCGGGAGAAAGCAC
The DNA here is from genome assembly GCA_964555355.1 of uncultured Klebsiella sp. GTDB lineage: Bacteria > Pseudomonadota > Gammaproteobacteria > CAIKBL01. Next base: position 14,182 of record CAZKRY010000023.1, on the reverse strand, counting down.
CTGCCGAGGTGATTTCCCCGACAGGGTGGTAAATACGGAAACGATAGGCGTTTCCGAGAGAGAGACCGAAGACTTAAGTCTTACGACGTTAAGTCCTGCACCAATTGCACGGTCCGATGATGCATGGGTGTCGCTGAGACCGCAGCGACGACGGATAAATGCGATGAGGCTCAGCATGCGGGCCCCTGACAGACGTACTGTAGATATTTCCGCATGCCCCGCGCGTTCGCGAAGGCGGGAAGCGGCGCGAGGGTTTGATTCGGAAACCAGTCCCGCAGTTGCTCCGCAAGCACGAGGCTACCGCCGCCGACAAAGAGCACGCGCTCTAGATCAGCGCCGCGACCCAAATGCCGGCGCGTCGCGCTGTGAATACGTTCGACGAGTTCCGCCATCGCCTCACGCCGGATCGCGGAGATGTCATGTCCGATCCCGTACAGACGCACGGTGCCATCCGCTAAGCTCTCGCTCAGCATGCGCTCGCTGATTTGGTCGAGATCAAAACGGGCGCGGAGTGCGTTAGCAATATGTTGTCGCACGTCCAACAGGCCGCAACGCTGCGAGCCGGAGGAATCGTGCTGGACGGCGTGATCCGCGACGACCACATAGTCCGTCGTCCGTCCCCCGATATCGATGACTGCCACCGGGGCTGATGCGCGATCGGCATCCAGCGTGACACCGTCCGCGGACTCGATGATGACGTAGTCATACCAGGCGGCGAGGGCTTCGGGGATCACGTCGTGAAAGGCGATCCCGGCCGCCAGCCGGCCGTCGGTCGGTTGCACCGGCTTCTTGAGATTCTCGGCCTTGCGATGAATGCTCTCGCTCCGTTGGTTCCCGTCGCGGAAATAAAAAGCACTCACCGGCAAACCCGAGATCGCGTGTACTGTGAGCCCGGCGAGGCCGGCGGTCTGCAGGGCGTGCTGGACGATTGCGCGATTGAGGCCCGAATACGGATACGCATCGTACTCGGTGGATTCGCCATCAATGTCGCCGACCGCATACGTTTGGCCCTCAGTTTCGTATTCCTGAATGGTGCGTTTCGCGTGATCGAGCCAGGTAACATTCGCGTGGCCCACACGACCACGCGATGGCACCGCGAAAACGCGGCCATCGGGCATGGCCACTTTCGTATAGGCATAGCCATCATCGAGACCGATCGTGATAACCGTGTGCGGCGCGGGGTCCATTAAGGGTGACCTGTGATCATTTGGTTCAACCGATCACGCGTCGCAGATGGGCGAACGGTTTGTCGGCTTGCGTGGAGACGAGCATTGACGAAGGCGTTGGCGCATAGCGTTCGCCACGTACTCCGTTTCTCGTGGAACGTTCGCTTAACCAGTCGCTGTAACGTGATTCCGGCTCTTTGCGCGTAATCGCCGTGTTGCGACTCGCATTGTCTGATTGCTCGCGACCCTCTGCAGCGCGTAGCCACGCGCACTCGACCATGAAACCTTGCACCAGCAAGGACCGTAACCAGCCTGGTTGAGAATTGCGCGAAAGACTCTCCCAACGCTTGAGCAGCAAGCGTTCGATCAATACGCTGCGATCGAGCGTTGCGCTCACGCGTTGCCGTGCGGGTGGTTGAGAACTTGAATGTACGGCTGACATGCCTTACGTGATCTCACCGTCGCGCGCACTTAGCAACGAAGCGTCTCCAAGCGCGAGATCTGAACTTGCTGCCGGCGATGCGGTGGCGAGGCCAGCGATCGAGTCCGTGTCTTCCTGTACGCCCGTAATTTCGCTGGGCGATTGCGGATGCAGACGCAAAGGCGCATGAGGTGAACGCAGGCTACCGTCCAGCACTGCGGGAGGGATCGCACTTAACTGTTCACGCAGCGCGCTGTCATGAGTTAGCGCCGCAATCTGCGCGCGCGTGAATCCCGTTTCCCGATAGCCGAGCACGGTCGCGAAAACTGCGCGCGTCGGACGTCCCGCGCGCGCAATGAGCGTATCGCTCACTTGGCGCGTCACCACGCCAACATGCCGGGCTGTGAGAATGAGGCAAATCGCACTGTCGTAATGCGTGATGAGCCGCGCGCCGAGAAAGCCATACGGGGTACTGAAATCAAGATCGACCCCGACAGGCTGGCGCGACACCGCAGGAGACACCATGAGGCCATCGCTCGCGTTCAATTGCTGTAAAAGCGCGGCTTTCAGATCACTGAGCGTTTGCTCGGCGCGAGTGAAGGCGGCATCGATCTTAAGCAGCCACCAATCCGCAATCGGATCATCCGCTTGAGCCCCGCGCCAGATGACGCGCAGGCGTGCCGCAAATTCGAGGAGCCCAGTGACATGCGGCCGGCCTGCTTCTCGGCGACCGCCCACGACCAGATCGTGGGCGAAGACCGTTTGCAACGTCAGTACGGCAGATCCGCGTAAGGCACCGGGCCGCGGCCGCGCGTTAGATCGCGTGCCGCGTGTTGGTTCGGCGGCGAGTTCTACGGGCGCGGCATCATGCGTTGCAACCATGCGCGGGATCTCCTTAGGCCGGCAACGAAGGGTTTGCGGCGGTGAGGCGATTTATCCATGGAAGTGCGCGCAGAGCCTACAACAAATGACGCTCGCAACTGCCGTGGTTTCTGCAATTCGCGGCCGCGCCGGACGAAATTTTTGCCGAAACGTGTGCGGCTTTCCCGGCGCGCGGGCGCCTACTCGGTTGTTCCGCGCGCAGCCACGCCGTCTAAGCGGGACTGTGCGATACGCACTTGAATCGTCATTTTGGTGCGTATAAAATTTTATACAGGATGAATCATGCGTGATGAGAAAGAAATTCGTTGGGTGGGCACCGCCTACGATGACCTGCTGGCTTTCCCCGACGACGCCCGCCGTCAGGCCGGTTTTCAGCTGAGCAAAGTACAGTTTGGGTTAGACCCGGATGACTGGAAGCCGTTTGAAATACTCGGCGCCGGGGTCCGCGAAATTCGTCTTCGGGAAGCAGACGGTGTTTACCGGGTGCTTTATGTCGCTAAATTCGAAGAAGCAGTCTATGTCCTGCACTGCTTCCAAAAGAAAACCCAGGCAACTGCCAAGCAGGACAAGGACATTGCTGAGACGCGCTACCGCGCCGTAATTAGGGCGAGAAAGGAACCGAAATGACCGTCGACACCAAAATCCGCCATGTGACAAAACGAGGCGCAAACGTATTTCTAGATCTCGGCTTCGCGCCCGCCGAGGCCAAGCGCTTGCAGGCCGCCGCGCGCAAGCAGATCAAAGACACGCGTCTTTTGAAGCAGCAGCTGATGGGCGAACTTTCTACTTGGATTTCCGATCATCAATTGAAGCAAACCGAAGCGGCCGAGATCTTGATGGTGTCGCGCCCGCGCGTGTCGGATGTGGTCAACCAAAAAACGGCGAAGTTCACCATCGATGCGTTAGTAGAAATGCTCAGCCGGGTGGGTAAGCCTGTACGACTCACCGTCGATTGATGACAAGACTAAAACCTATTCGACGGCAATGATCGTCGCTGAACCAACGCGCTTCATGCGCACCCGCGTAATACGGAGAGATCGGCGTTCAAGTCGACGTTTTTTCATCAAGGCTTAATCCCGCAGGGCACTGAAGGATTTGCTGCGGCGCCCTGTGGATAAAATATTCACCGTGAATATTTTATCCACAGGCAAAAGCCCTTGAATCACGCGACTGGCAGACTGGAGCGAAGATTAAATTTCTTGCGAATGGCGGCGACTGGGTTTTCTCCACTGGCGCGGATCCGCGAGGTTGACACTTCGGTCGCCGGCGGATTGTTCGTTGGCGCGGTGCCCGCCGCTTTAAACGCGTGCTGTCGCTCACGCGCAGCCTCCACTTTGAGTCCCAGTGTCGGCTCAAATGCACCGGCGAGCGCCAACTTACACAAGTGCTGCAGGTAGCGTAGCTCGTTGTGCACGGGTTTAGCGCCTTGGCGCGCCGCGCGCAGTCGTCCTTCGAGTTCATCCAGCACCGGCTGGCGCTGCGCGTGGGGGAGTTGCGCCAGATAACGGGCCGCGAGATTACGCTCGTTGAGCGTCAAAGCGCTCGGATAGATGAGTTCCGACGCGATTTCGGATGCGGCGCGTGGTTCATCCAGCAGAGACTGATCCGTTGTTGTTGTTTTTATATTATTACTACAACTACTACCCATCACTGAATTTTGTGGCACTAAATTTTGGTTGTGGTCATCCACCGACACCAAATTTTGGTGCTGGTGTGTGGCGGGCTCGTTAACGTCGGCATTCGAGAGCGATCTCAAGACTTCTGACGTGAACGCAAAGTAACGCCCTCCGCTTTCGTCGGCGAGCGCCGCCTCCGCCGCGAGTCGGCGTTCAATGACGGGCACGACTTCGGTGACATCAACACCCGCTCGAATATCCGTATCGAGCGATGCTAAGACACCCGCCGCGACGGCGCGGACCCGCGCATGGTGATGGCGCGCTGCGCGCTCAAGAAACGTCATGTAGTCGGCATCAAGCGTCAGCGTCTCGAGCAACGGTAAGGGCTCATCGTGCAGCGCATAGACATTGCCGCGAAAGCGACCATTGGTGCCGCGCACCCGCGCGCACAACGAGAGCCAACGGGTGGCCCGCAGGATGGCGAGCGCGCGACTAACGGTGCTGTCGGAGCCGACGTTGGCTTGATGCGCGATCTCACTGATCTTCGGAAACGCCGCCGCCGAGCCCGCCGCCGCACCTTGTTGCCAGATCACCATCCAGATGATTTTATCCACGGGCTCAAGCACCGGATCGATCACAACGGACGTTGGAAATGCTTGATGACGCTGGCCAAGGCACAGGACCGCGTCGCCATCGCCGTCGGTCATCCGATGGCGCAGTTGCGCGATCGTCTTTGCGATCAAGCGCTGCAGGGTTGGGGAGGTGGGTGGAGATGCGCGCGACACTGACCGTGCGGCCTCGCTCACGTTTGATACGGCGAGAGCTCCCGGGCGCTCGGATCGGGACCGTGGTATTCGCCCAACTCACCACACGTGTGCCAGCGCTGCACGAGCGTCCAAATCGCGCGCAACGAGGCACCGGTCTCACGGTGCAACGCGAGATAATCTTCTGGCGTTAGATTGGAGTCTTCGGCGTCCGCAACGCGTGCGCGCCACGCGCGCCAGACTTCCGCTGAGGTGGCTTCGCCGGGCTCTGGGGTGCGACCGACGCCTGGGTTAAGGGTCAAGAGCCGGCGCAGTCGCGTGTACTCCCGTGGGCTCATCGCGCAGAGGATCTGCATCATCTCCAACGGCGCGTCACCTTTGATCAATTCCTGTTGCACGGCGGCGGCTTCCCGTTCACGTCGCAGATAGGCGAGCATGGGCCAGTAGACCTCGCGATTGAGTCTTATCTGCAAGCAATGGCCATACAACGCCCGCGCGCGATAGAGATCGCCCATCGAGAGTTCATGCAAGGCCGCCATCTCCTTGGGCCCGAAATTCATTTCATTTAACGCGTGTTGATCACCATCGGCGAGGCAGCGCACGGCATAGAGCAACACGGCGGTGATGAGATCGGCTTCTTTCGCGTCGCTCATGCGGCACCTTTCCATAACGGACGCTGGGCCGCACCTGCCGCGTGATGGAGCGACCGATAACACGTCATTAAGGCGAGCAAATCGGACCAATCGTCCGCCCCGAGCGTCCGCCACAGGCGATAACCGACTTGGCCTGGATCGAGCGTCCAGACACCCCGGAAGAGTTCCTTCGGATCTTGGGTGTCGAGCGCCTGATACACCAGCGACGACGGATTGAGGTGTGGGAGTAGTGATGGAAGGGGCGCGACAGTCAGTTCGGCACACGCGACCAACTGCCACCACAGCATTGAGACCGTGCCAAGTTCTTCTTCATCGAGTTGCGCGAGAAACGCCGCGTTCGGCACGTCTTGGACAAGGAAGCCACAGCCATCATCGACCAATGGCGTTACAAGATCGTGCAGGCCATGACGTTCAGCGAGCTGGACGGCGAGCCGATAGGCTTCTACTCGTAGTGCCGGTAACTCGATTGTCGGCTTCTCAGGCGATTGAACTGCGAGTATTGCCGGTTTTGCGGGCGCGATGGTTGTTGAACCCTCGGATACGAGCGCTTCGGGCGTCTCTGGTGTGCTCTGCACACTCGCGCCGCCCGTTAACGCGCTAACAATTTGCGCTTCCCCCTGTTTGGGGATCGTCGGATTACGGCGCGAAGTCACACCGCTGTCATCATTCGAATCAGAATCTTCCGCATCATCGGGCTCGTCATTCGGCCAGGGTTCGCTTTCCGGGATGTCGAAATCCTCACCCGGGGCGCCCGTCAGTTCGGCTTCGAGCATCAGCCGTACCGCTTGAACACTGCGATTCAAGCGCTCGGCGAGTTCGGCCTCTAAAGCATGTCGCAGCGATTGCAGATCCCAATCCGGACTATCAAAGCGCCGGCACAGGGTGTTGAAAAAATCGTTGAACTCATCGACGGCTTCGGGCATTCGACGTTCCCACAGCCGGCGGAGTGCGCGCTCTAAGCTCCGAATGTTTTCGATTGCACGTCGTTCAAGGCCAGCGGCCAACGCCTTGGGGATGAGCGCGAACAATACGTCTACCGCGTATTCCATGTGAGAGACGGTGGCTTGACTTAAGGCGTAGCCGCGCTGTCGCAACTGCTCGGTCAGTTCGCGTTGTGTCGGCGCCTGCGCGCCGCGTTCGTTCGCCAGCAACTCGCGGTAGTCGCGTACTGCGCGTGCCCGATCAATAAAGGTAAGCGCGCCCCGCAGATCATTCTCGCGCAGATGTGCGAGGAGCACGTCGGCTTCGCCACGCCATAGGCGATAGATACAGTGAACGCGTTGAAGTTCGCGATTGGGAATTTCTTCGTAGAGTTCTTTCAAAATGCGTAGACGCGTATTACCCCCCGCCGCCACGAGATAGTCGGGGGCACCTGGGCGCTGCGTCACCACCAAGGGCTGGTCCATCCCGGTCTCGCGGATCGACGCCTTGATCCGCTCGTATTCCGCATTCGGGCTGTGGCGCGGATCGCGCTCGTAGGCATGGATTTGATCTAGGGAAAGCAGCAAGCTCTCACCGCCTGCGAGCGGTGCATTGTGCGCGGCGGATGGCTTCACGCCTGACATAAGCGGCTTATCCGATTCGTGCGGGAGGTCGCGCTTTCGCTTCGTGCACGACGCGCGATGAACCGCCGATAGTCGCGGCAGCCGGGACAGAGCCGTTCGCGCGCTAAGCTTGGTTGCAGATAAAGCAGCCCACACTCGCGGCAAGGCCGTTCCGTCCATGCCATGATCTCGACCAGCCGTGGAACGAAGGCGGCGCGCGTTAAGCAAAGCACCGGCGCGTGCACCATCGCAAGATAGCCTTCATACACATCGATCAAAGCGCGCGCCGCGCTCCTGCCCGCGATCCGCAAGCGACAGTGCAGCCGCCAGATCACCGCCGTTTGCAGTAACCGATGCGTGGTTTGCAGATACCAGCGATCGGTAAACGGTAGCAGGCCAGGCGGCGAGGGTCTCCCACAGCATTCGCGAAACAGCCGATTGACGACGTTGCGCTCGAGACCCGTCAGTTGTCGCACCAGCGTCGCCCGCGCGCCCAGTTCGATCAAGCGGACTGCCTCCAATGCGCGACACGCTTGCTGATAGAGCTGACTTCCCGTAGAGGCGGGTGAGTTCGACTGCGAGGCCGTTGCCGGAAACATGATGCGTCGCTCGACTGCGCGTGGCGTTGCCACCCTATGCGGCGAGGACCAAGCTCGCATGCGCGACGGTGGCGTGGATGGCGCGAATGTCCCCCGCTTCACAGGCTTCGAACAAGCGTCCCCACCACCAGAGATCGCCGCGTGGCAGCACGAGCGGTGCTTTAATTTGCGCGAGCGGTGCGAAGTGCTCATCCGCGATGCGCCCGAGGAGAACCGCGAATTCGTTAGAGATCCCGAGTAACGCCGCCGCGGCCGGCGCGTCTCGTCGCGCGAGATCGCGGACCTGTAACAGGTACTGAAGATTCAATTTGGAAAAATCGAGTTCCATGCGCGCCCTTCCCTCCATTCTTATACGGTTCTCGGCTTTCGCCCGACCGGAATCAACCGCCCTTTCGGTTGCCGGTTATGGTAATGAACAAGTTCAAATCGGAACTCCCCGAAAACGCCACGCTAACGAGGCGCTTTCGCGCTTGATTGTTGGTGACTGTTTTAGGGGTGCTCACGCGACGTCAGATACTTTTTGGCGGTGCGGCGATCAAGCGCGGTACGCCGTGCGACCTCCTCAATCGTTCCGAAACGGCGGTACAACATCTGGCAATAGGCGCCGAGTAATTCATCCGCCGTAAGGTCAGCGCGTTGTGCGCGCACAAGCCAAGGTTCGGTGGTCGACTCGTCCGCCGTGCGACCACGGTAACTGCCGCTGATTAATATCCGTCTCACCGCTTGCTCGAGTTCACGCACATTGCCGGGCCACGCGTAGTCCCGTGGCAAATCGCGCCGTAGGGCGCTCAGTACTTGTTCGATGAGCGCCAGATCTGCCGCCCCCGTTAAGCGCTCGATGATCGCTTGGGTCAATTGCTCGAGTTCGCGCGGCTCGGCACTGATCCGCTCTCGCAATAACGGCAAGGTGATGACATCGGACGAGAGTCGGTAGAAAAAATCTTCCCGGAAACGTCCTTCCCGCATCAACGCATTGAGATCCCGGTTGGTCGCCGCAATCACTCGCCCCTCAAACCGTTGCGGCACATGCTCACCGACCCGTGCGTAGCGTCTGGCTTGTAAAACGTTCAGCAGTTTGATTTGCACCGGCACGGAGACGTCTCCGATCTCATCTAACAGCAACGCGCCATAACGACCACACTGCGCAAGCATGCCGTCATGCTGTTCAATCGCCCCCGTGAACGCCCCTTTGCGATGGCCGAACAGCTCGGATTCGATCAAAGATTCCGGAAACTCGGAGAGATTGAACGCGTGAAAGGTGCTTGCAAAGCTCGTCGCGAAGCGGCGTTTGTTCGACTCATACGGGATAAAGCCCGCGCGGCCGATTGCGGCCGCCGCCGCGCCTTTACCGGTACCGGTTTCGCCTAAAAGAAGCAACGAAAAGTCGTCCATCCGTTCGAGCAGGTGCCGGGCATACCGGCGAACATCGGACGTAAAGACGTTATTCCACAACGCATGCCGTAACGTGCGCATCGGCGCGCTGTCCCCTACCAGTGCCTCCGCAATGAAGTAGTAGGCACGCCGCAATTGGAACAGTAGTGCGACATAACGCGGCACTTCATCTTCGGTGAATCCGACGCGAGAAAGTTCGGCAACCATACGGGTTGCGTACGGCACCGGTAGTGACTGCGCCGGCGCGAGCAGCTGCGCCCGTATCAGAGCGTCCATGTCTTCCCGAAACGAATCGAATACAAGGTAGAGAAACACATGCTCCAGGAGCTCGCGATCGGCACCGGTGGTGTTACCCAATCCCGTCAGTCCGCGGCTGGCCAGTTGCTGAACTCTTGCGTTCACGATGGGCGTGACGACTTCAAAAGCGTGCATGCCGGGTGGGATCTCCTCAGGGACTTCGGTCCCCGGCACTGCGCTGATCTCTCGCGTGCCGACGGAAAAGGGATTGGCAAAAATCGCATTCGTCACTGTTTTAAAAAAGTGTCGTTCTTCCTGGCTCAAGTGTTGATGCGCTGACATGGTGGGGATCTCGGTTGAACGTACTAGTGGTTGTTAAGGTTTCTGCAGGATGAAGACCGGGTTCCCATGGGAACCCGGCCTCCACTCACCGTCAGAGTTGCCAGGCCTGGTAACGCCCGCGCATCGCGATCCATTGGGCTCTTAGTGCGGCACCTTGGCGTTCGAGCACCGAGCCAAGGAGAATGGCGGAGATCCCGACCATACCCAGCGTGCCCCAGCTGCCCAGATCAAAGTTGAGGACGACATGAAGCAATTGATCGCTGACGCCAACCACAGCACAACTGGCACCCGCAAGAAACGGCGCGCGTTGACCCGCCATCGCGCCATAGCCAAGCAGCAGTAGCCCGAAAGTGATACACGTTGCCGCGGCGATCACACTGTGCATCAACACAACATTGGCAAGCAGCAAGGACGCGAGAATAAGACTGCCGAGTAAACGGTAACCGACACGGTGAGCACTCGCGCGCGTTCCAAGTTCAGACAACAACGCGAAGCACACGAGGCCGCCCACCGGCAAGGTGAACGCCGACGTGAGATCGGACGTCGGCTCAAGGATCCCCATCGCACCGCCGGCGGCCGTCAGCGCGGCGCCGACCGCAGCGACTTCAAGCACTTGCCGAGCCTGGGGCTGCACGACGATTTCCATCGACAAATACCGCAACAGGCTATACGCCATCAGCGCAAGACTCATCACCAAGGCGCTATCCGCGTGATGGATCCAGAGGTTGCGTCCGACGAACACCGCGATGGGTGCAAATACTAGGACGCGCGCGATGACCCCATCAATAGACGACAGCGTTCGATCGGTTTGCTTAATAGCGGCAAGACGGAATAGGACGGCGATGCACATCGTGAGTGCGGCGATCCCGACTAGGGCGGGCACGCGCAACGGCACGAGTAACGCCAAGTTCCCGATGAGAAAAAGCTGTGAGAGGCTTGCGTAGGAGTAGCGCGTCAGGACACGAAACCCGAGTACCGCGAGCGGCAACAAGAGCAGCGTACTGAAGCCCGTGATGAGAAGCGCACTCGTCGCACTCGCAGTCGACCAACTAAACATCTCAGGGGTTACGGCCGTGAACGGCCCGCTCCCGAATGTCGCGTACAGAAAGCCACCTAAGATCGCGAAATTGGCGGGAACACAGGCGAGCGCCAACATGTACAGCAATCGCGCGCCCTTGCCCTCGCCGATGAAGTGTGCGGTCACCAAACTTAATGCGGCAAGGCCAGCGGTTTGGAGGAGGAGCAAACAGTAACGATAGACATCGTCGCCGCCTTCCCAGCCCCGAAATAGAAAAATTGAGACTGACGTCAGGAGCACAGTCGCGCCGACACCCCGCAGCAACCTCGGGAGTTTACTTAAAGGGTTGGCGTCAGCAGTTTCCCGCGCGGCCTGAGGCGTCGTACCGAAATTGAGGGCTTGTGGATTAGCCGACATGCTGGCTCTCCTCCGAATGCGTTAAGGCTTCGAGTTCGGCAAGCAATGACGCGCGTTCCTCGATCGCGACGCAGGCGCGCTCGAGTGGATCGAGCGACCCCGCCGTCCCGGCGGCAAGCTCTGTTTCCGCGATCCGGGTTTCCCAGCGTTCGAGGGTTTGCGCGATATCGTCCATAGGAAGGCCGACGCCGGCGACGCGGCTAAGTGCGTCCGCTGCGAATTCGCGCGTTCGGAGAAGGTGTCGTTGTTGATTAAGCACGCTGATCCGCTGCTCGGCCGTCGCGATATCGCCGACCAGCCGCGCCGTCGTCTTGGCATGATTCGAAATCGCAGCACGCAGTGTTTGTGCACGAGCATCAAGCGCGCGTCGGCGCTTCAAGCTTTCGAGGGCTGCATCCTGGTTACTTGCAGCGAATTCCTTCGCCCGTGCGGTCCAGCGTCCGGATTCCTCCTCGAGTCGTGCCAAGTCAGATTCGAGTTGCGTCGATTCCCGTTGCAGCCCCCCGAGCCGCACTTTGGCGCGCGCGAGTGCGCGATTCGCGTCTCTTAACGTCGCGTCCACGACAGCATCGTGGTTTTCGAGTGGGGCGACCACGCGCTCAATGCTTGAGCCTAAGGTCACCGATAGGCGGGTGAGCCAGTTCATTTGATACTCCTCTGTTCGGTGTCGAGATTGAACACGAATTGGAGATATCAAGGTCTGTGCCATATATGAACTCAACGAGTTTATATTTTACTTTTCATATAGTTACTTTGAAATTAAGAATTTAGAGCGGCTCACGCCCAAGCGTAATTCATACATGAATTGTGCCCTTTGTTAACCATATTTTGTACAGTGCTTTGCGATTTTTCCTAATTGCTTTGGCGACGTTGTCGCACACTTGCGTGGAGATTGTTGGAAGATTTCCCCCACCCACCTAGTCAGAAACGTCACTGAGAAGTGGGGCAGGAGTAAACGAAGAATGCCTAATCCGTGGCCGACACCAAGCACTCCATTGCCTAGATCGAGAAAGCCGCAAAGTATGACCAAAGCAAACACTAGAAACTTAGCGACATGCTCAGCACCCTTGACGATCGCCACTCCGTGCCGGACGCCAAATCAGTTTCGCTGTTGACATCGCAAACCCCAGTCGACGCGCGATCACGTAAGCTTTTGGATAGCAACGATCCGGACACTGTCCCGACGCGCACAGCGCGTGAGCTTTTCAAAATCGCGTTAAGGTATTCAAGCCACGGCGCCTAATCGGGCGACGCGCTCTCTTCTCACCGGCAGCTCCAATCGTTTCGTGGCCGGCGATTGTGAAGCGCGCTAACCATTCGTTAACATGGTCCAGATTCCACAATCGCTTTCGACATCCCGGGGGCTGAATGTATGGGGGCAAAGGTTCCCCGGCACTGATCTTGTTTCTGAGGCGTTCGATCGAAATACCAAGTAGCGACGCGAATTGTTGGTCAGTGAGATAATGATTAACGGCATTCGGGCGTTCTGGAATCACGATATATCCCCATTCGATCTCGAAATCAGTGATGTCGCCCACTATTAACGTAGCGTCGATTTAGTGGCTAGAAGAAATCAAAACGAAAGGCAGCGCACTTTATTCTGCTCCGCGAAGGACGATATTTTTCAACAGTACTTGCACGCCCCTCGAACGTGACGCGCCTCTTCGACGAGGGCGAGGATTACTTGGCCGTAAATTGAATCGTTTCTTCAAGAAAGATGTTGAAACAATTTTCGGCAACGCACTGGGTAATTTTCGCTATTCGAGAATTGGTTTAACGAGGATGCGTATCTCTAACGCGCAAGCATCTCCAAAGTGCTCGGTCGTTCGGTGCGACGCCATATAGTTCAATGTTAGGGCAATCTGCACCACGGAAATTTTAATTACTCATCAACACTTACCGTCTTGGGAACGCTTCCGATCGGCTTCATCGGTTCTTCAACGTCAATCCAATTTTATCGCCAAATCTTCGGCCTTCAGATGCGTGTACCGGCGAAGCATTCGCAGATCTTTGTGACCGGTGATACTGGCAACTTCCATGATATTGAGCCCCCGCTCGAAAAAGCGCGATGTGGCTTCGTGGCGCAAATCATGAAAGTGAAAGTCACGGAGCCTCGCGCGCTGTCTGGCCCGCGCGAAGGCTCGTTTCAGTGCCTCCGCACTCAAATGCTCAAATACCGCGCCCTGTCCTCCATTGCGAAGGGACTTTAATGTCTCGATTGCCGCATTTGACAGCGGTACGGTACGCGCCTCTCCGTTCTTTGTATCGGGTAGAAAAGCTGTCCGGCGCGCAAGGTCAATGAACCGCCATTGAAGATTAAGGAGTTCACTTCGTCGCATCCCTGTTTCCAGTGCCAGTTGCACGAACGGCAGCAGATATGGGTTCCGGGCCTTTTTGCAGGCCGCGATAAGTCGAATTTTTTCGCATTCGGCTTCTGAAGGATCTGTCCGCAACCGCCGATCCCGTGCCCTCCCATTGGCGGGCATTTTGATATCACCTACCGGATTGAGAACATAGATCCCCCATTCCTTGCGCGCAATTTCGAATACATGAGACAGCACGCCTAGATCGCGCCGAACCGTCGCCGACGATACCCTTTTAAGACGCTCGTCGCGGTAACGCGCGATGTCGGCACCCCGAATCGTCGAGAGGAAGCGATCAGCTAATGAGTTGCGGCAAAGTGCCTTAATCCGAACGATCTCCGTCGCGGCGCCCTTCTTCGTCGGCGAAACTTCGGCCGCGTAGCGCTCCAGCAATTCACTTAGCGTGGTCGACTCGGCTTCGGCGCGAGACACAAACGTGCCCTGAGTCATTTCGACTTCGGTCAACTTCCCCCACCGCTCGGCAGCAGCGCGTGTGCTGAACGTTTTGGTTTGACTCGGGTACCCGCGGACGCGCACTTGTGCTTGCCATTGAGAAGGACCACGTTTTCTGAAATTCGCCATATCAACTCGCCTCCAATTCGGATTCGAGTGTGGCAGCGTTGTGGCAAGTCGCCTTCAGATAACCAAAACCGCGCGTTGCGCGATTCTAAGTTTCTGATTTGATTGGTGGGCGATAGTGGGATCGAACCACTGACCCCTGCCGTGTGAAGGCAGTGCTCTCCCGCTGAGCTAATCGCCCGTCGTCGA
>CAZKRY010000022.1:0-67447 GCA_964555355.1 uncultured Klebsiella sp. | reverse complement strand
GCCGTCGGTTCTACATGTGTATCCGGTCTATTGTTTTAACTGGACGCTACCCGACAGGCAGGGAAAACGGCCAGCGAGTCCGCTTAGGTTTAGCGCTTTGGCCACGGACGAGCCGCTGCGCGATCCGGTGAGATATGACGCCCGAAACCTGAACGCACCAGCACGGCTTCAGTCGGACGGCACCCTACTGGGTATTAAGCAGCGAGTGCGTAGTTGTCGTCGTTGGCAACTAAAAGTTTGCAAGTGGATTTACGAGGATCTTGCACCTCGACATGCCCCTTCGGTTTCGCGACCCACGTCGAATCCATGTCGCCCCCAAGGTGAGGTCCAAGCATACGTTGTTAAGTGGAGGCAGGCCATGTCTTTTTCAACTCAACATGACACCGTGCGCGATTTTTTACCTTCCCTTCATGATCCGCTGCTTGTCGCGCTGCCAATCGCGTTCTTTCTCGGTATCGCGTTTGTCGTGCTGCTTCTTGCCCTTGGCGAGCCCAATCTCGCATTTGGCGCGGCCTTTCTTCCAGTACATCGCGAGCGCGATTGCGGTATAGCCTTTGCGTTCGATGGCGCCGATGAGTCGCGCGATTTCAAGCCGATGCAGCAATAGCTTACGGGTGCGTTGTGCATCCGGCGCGATGTGTGTCGATGCCGACGACAGTGGGCTAATCAACGCGCCAAATAAGAACGCTTCACCGTCTTTCAATAACACATACGAATCGCGGAGCTGGATGCGTCCGGCGCGCAGGCTCTTGACTTCCCAACCCTCCAGCACCAGTCCGGCCTCGAAGCGCTGCTCGATAAAAAAGTCGTGAAACGCTTTTTTGTTCTGCGCAATGGAACTATCGGTAGTGGCGGATTGTTTTTTAGGCGTGGACATGGGTAACGCGAGTTAAAGCTAGGCGGGGAGTATAACGAATGTCCCGCGCTTGCCCGCGCTCGATGACCCGTCGAGTGAAAACGAGAAGGAGTTTTAGCGCCGCTGGTTGAACGCGAGTGACGCCTGTTTAATCAACGTATTCAACAGTTTTAGTTCCTGTACGCTAAACACTACTTGCTCCTCGCTGCGGTCGGCATAGATGAGGCCGATGCAGGCCTTGTTGACCACTAGCGGAAAGAGCAACACCGAATAAGGGTTGGTTAGCGTGCGACACCAGCCCGGGATCCGACCCTGGTATTGCGCCGCATTGACATCCAGCACCACGAAATCCCGGCCTTTGCGTACGGCTTCATTAAAGATATCCGGGGCATCCTCGGTCTTGAATCCGAATTTTGGCAACAACGCTTGCGTATCGTTTCCCAAGCCGATTCGCGCCTGCATGGCGTGGCGTTTGGGATCACGGAGCATCAAAATCACCCGCGAGAATTCCACGCCACGGTAAAAAGCTTCGATCACCATGCCGAAAATCTGATTGACCGGCGTTTGTTCGATCAACGCATTGGTGACTTCAGTGACTGCATTGACCAACACATTACGGCGATCGGTGTCGGAGGCGTTGTCTACCGGCGCCGCCGCCGGCTCGCCTTTGAGCGCCGAAGCGGGGGTGGGCGGCAACGTCTTGTCCGGATTGGACACGCCGTTCAGTCGATTCACCACGCGTTTGAAAAATCCGCTGGTCTGGACGTCCACCGTGAGCAAATTCGCGTGCAGGCGGGTTGCTTCGACCGCACGGCCAACCGATTCGCGCAAGTCCGCCGCCGGTAGCTTGACGCAGGCGTCATAGCGATCAGCGAGTTTCTTCAAGCGCAGTTCTTGATCTTCATCGTCGCGTGATTGTGCGATGGCTTCCGCTACTTCATTCGCGTACGCCGCGAGCTGCGCGCCCTTTTGCGCGGCCGAAGTCGGTGCGGGGATCTTGCCGTCGCGTTGCGGTGCCATCGCAAGTTGCAATTTCTCGGGGAAGTTCCACTGTTTGGCGACCGCCATGCCGAATTCGGCGTAGCCCGTGCCTAAGACTTCGCGCGCGACTTGCGTTTCCGGTTGCCCGCGCTGCGCGACTAAGGTCTTTATTTCGTCGAACTCTTCCGGGAAGTAATAAATCGCGAGGTGGCGCCCCAAGCGATGAAACATCGCGCCGATGAACGCTTCTTCCGCGTCCACTTCTTTCACTTTTTTGGACAAATCTTTGGCCAACACCGCGCTTAGAAACGATCCGCACGCCGCATCCTTCAATGCATCGGCTTGCGTGCCGCTTTTCAAATGCTCAAACACGGCAATGCTGAGCGCCGCGGCGCGGATCGCGTCAAAGCCCAAAATCAAGACCGCGCGGCTGACCGTGGTGATGGTGCCGCCGTACTGACCGTACACCGCCGAGTTGACGAGCTTGAGCAGTTTGGTCGTCAGCGCATAGTCTTTGAGGATGACATTGGCGAGTTCGTTGACGTCATCGCTCTCGGGACGACCGGACTTGGTATTGATCTCGGCGATGAGGCGCGACACCGCCGGGAAATCCGGTTTACGCGTGATGCGTCGTAACAGGTATTCCAACGCGCCGGTTTGTTTGTTGGCAACTTCCTGTGCTTGCGTCGGACTCAAGTACGCCTCTAGCGCCTCTTTCATTTCTTGCGCCGAGCCAAAGCGCTCGGCCGGTGCGCGGGCAACGCCGCGCATGACCAGTGCATCCAATGGCGCGTCGATCGTGTTGTTGAACGAGGATGGTGGCAGCACCTTCTCGTGCAGAATTTTGTAGATGACCGCCATCGAGTTCTCGGCCGCAAACAAGCGCCGCTCGGTTAGCAGTTCGTGCAGAATGACGCCCAACGAGTACAGATCGGAATGCGGTCCGATCTCGCCGTTGGAGACGCACTCAGGCGGCAAATAATTTACGGTGCCGACGATATTGTTTTTCTGCGGCGCGGCGGCAATCATCGTGGAGACGCCAAAATCCAAAATGCGCGCTCGATCCTGCCCATCAACCAGGATATTGGAGGGACTTAAGTCACGGTGCACGATCCCTTGACGGTGCGCGTAGCCAATCGCGTCGAGCACGTCGATGACAAGCTTCAGTGCACGATGCACCGGCAGCTTGTCGCCGTTTTCCATTAAACTCGCAAGCGGCCGACCTTCCGCAAACTGATAGACAAGATAGGGCTGACTACTCTCGCCAAGCTCGATTTCGTACAGCGGCACGATACCGGGGTGATCGAGCTTCGCGACATTCCGCGCTTCGGTAATCAAACGCTCTGACGCCACCTTGCCTTGGACCAATGTCTTGACCGCCACTTCGCGGCCGAGCTTGGGATCATGCGCTAGGTAAACTACGCCCTGGCCGCCCCGGCCAAGCACGCGCAGGGGCTTAAAGCGGCCGATCGCCGGTGGCATGTTCTGGGTGACTGTCGCAGGTTGCGCCATGAGAATTGGGGAAATCTTTTTAGCCCCTCGGCTAGCGGCGCGTGCTGGGCGAACTTGAGGTATCGCGAGCTCCTACCTGTGGCGCTTGACGAATCCCGGCACGGGCGCTTTGATGCGCGCCCTATGGCAGAAATCCATCAAGCGTCGATCGTGCCGTTTAACGCCGCGCAAATGTTTGGGCTAGTCAACGGGGTGGCGCGCTATGGCGAGTTCCTTCCGTGGTGCGAACGTGCCGAGGTGCTCAGCGAGTCAGACACCGCCATGCGCGCGCGCTTATTCGTGCGTAAGGGCAAGTTGCACTACATGTTTACCACCGATAATCGCTTACAGCCGCCGTATCGAATCGAAATGACGCTGGTGGATGGCCCATTTAAACGATTACACGGCACTTGGCGGTTCGAAGATAACCCACTCGGGTGTCGGGTCTGCTTCGACCTCGACTATGAATTTGCAAGCAAGTTACTTGGTCTGACTCTGTCGCCGCTCTTTAAAGCAGTGACGGGGTCCTTGGTGCAGTCGTTTAAAGATCGCGCACGGCAACTCTATGGCGGGAGCTGAGCTATTAAACGTGGATGTGGCGTATGTCGAGGCACATGAGGAGCTATTGTTAACCCTGCGTGTGCCGCCAGGGGCGAGCGCGCGGCATGTGCTGGAACGCGCACGAGTCGTTGAGCGCTTCCCGGAGCTTGCGGAGCGTCCACTGGCAGTGGGCATCAACGGCGTGACGGTCGATATCGATACGTTAGTGGAAGAGGGCGATCGGGTGGAGCTTTATCGTCCGCTCCGATTTGACCCCAAAGAGGCACGACGGCGACGCGCGGCACGCGTTAAATTAAGCCCAGACTAAGCGGCTAATCCGGTCGCGTGGCGCGGTTTTGCGGCTACTCGTCGGGCGACGAGATATCCCGATAACGTTTCCGTTCGCGATTGTCCGGATCGCTATCTCGCGCATCTTCGTCGCGACTAAACAATCGTGCGAAAAAGCCCCGTTTCTCCTTCTTGGGCGCACTTGCCGGCACCGTGACCTCCTTGCGTGCGGCGCGTTGATCATCCGTTTCGATCTGATTTTCTAGTGGTACCGCGGTGGGCGCGAGCGGCGGCGCGGCGACCACCGTTGCGGGAATTTCTTCGTCCTCTTCATCGTCGTCGCCGAAATATTTGCGGTCGTAGGCTTCCTCATCATCCGCAAATCCGCTGTCTTCGTGTGATTCGTCAACGGATGAGTCCGTATCTTCGTCAGCTTGCTCGCGGACATCTTCGGCCGTGTCGCGTGTCTCAGCACTGCGCGCACGTTCAACGCTCGGCGCTTGCTCGTCGGTGGGTTCAGCGTCGTTGGGTTCCGCTATCTCCACGTCCCGCGTCTTCTTCTCGGCGCTCGGCTTCCGCGGCGCTGGCTCGTTTTTCGCGGGTTCGTCGTCAAAGGCTGATTTGAGTTTGGCGAGCAATCCGGGCGATGCATCGGACGCGGATGCCGGTTCCTCTTCGTCCTTCGCGGCTGCCTTCTCGGCTTTAACTTCTTGGGCTTTCGCCGGCGTTTCGCGCGCGGCGCTCGATGGTTCTGGAGGTTCGTCACCCGTAAACGGGATCGCGTCCTTCAATTTTGCGAGCACCCCTGGGCCGGGCTTTTCTTCCAGGGCCGCGCGTTCGATGGGGGTAAGTTCGGGCGGCGGTGGCACTGCCGCGGCCACCGGCAAGTCGTCGCTCTCTGGGACAACGCGCGCGGATTGCGTTTTCTTTTTATCGCCTTTGGCTGATTTCTTATTCGATTCGTCGTCACCGACAAATGGGATCGTGTCTTTGATTTTTGCGACTAGCGATTCTTTTTGTGTTTGCGGAACCTCGACCGTCGTGTCTTGACGGGTATCGACCACCAAACGACCTTCCGCCGGTTTGACGTCGCCCTCTATCCGCGCGAGTTTGTCGTCTTCGAAAAAGAGCGTAATACGGCGTCGTTTGGCCTGCTTGCCGCCGATTTGATTGACGTAGAGATAATCCCAGCGGTTGCCGTGAAAAGTGTCTTGGATAATGGGCGATCCCATGACGAAATTAACTTTTTTCTTATCCATCCCCAACTGAAGCTGCGCGATCATGTCCTGCGTGACGACGTTGCCTTGTTGAATGTCGATTTTGTGGACAAACGGCAAACTCTCCGCGCTGGGCAAGCGTGGCCGTGGGATATCGGTCGTCGCGCAACCCGCGAGCCACCCACAGCAGAGGATTAAACCGGACGAAATGTAAGTCTTTAACTGCATGGGATCTTTAGCGTTGAGTGAGTCGCCCGAAGCGGATTAAGGCGTTAGATATGGTGATACACTGGCCAGCGCAAAGACGCGCGAGGGCGTTGGCGGCAGTATAGCCCAGGGACCCTAACGCCGCGAACTCGCCTGCACGGGCCGGAGCGCCAATCGATTGGGAGCGTTAGTGGATACGTTTGCATTAAAGAAAGCCGGGCTTAAGGCGACCTTGCCCCGCCTGCGCATTTTGGAAATCCTCGAGCGCAGCGGCGATCGGCATTTAAGCGCCGAAGACCTGTACAGGGCCTTACTGGATGCGGGCGAGGACGTTGGGCTTGCTACCGTTTATCGCGTGCTTACCCAATTCGAGACCGCCGGCATAGTCGAACGCCACAACTTCGATGGCACGCATGCGGTGTTCGAGATCGCGCGCGGCCCGCATCACGATCACATGGTCTGTCTCGATACCGGGCAGGTCATTGAATTTTTTGACGACGAAATCGAACGGCGTCAGCGAGAGATCGCGGCCCAACACGGCTTCGAGTTGCGCGATCACAGCTTGGTCCTCTACGTGAAACGCGGTACTTCCAAGTAACGCGGAATCTACCGCGTCACCCCGCAAGTAACTCACGTGCATGTGCGCGGGCACTGGTGCTGGCGCCGCCCAGCATCCGCGCAATCTCATCGACGCGCGCCTGCTTCGATAAATAACCGGCGGACGTCTGCGTATATCCTTGCTCGACCGATTTTTGAATCGATAAATGATGCGTACCGGCCGAGGCCACCTGCGCGAGATGCGTCACGCACAGGACTTGGCGATTCTTCGCGATCTCGGCCAAATGTTGGCCGACCACGGTGGCGACGCGCCCACCAATTCCACTATCGACTTCGTCATAGATCAGTACCGGCACGTGAACGGTGTCCGCCGTGGCCACTTGAATGGCGAGCGAAATTCGCGATAGCTCGCCGCCGGAGGCTACTTTGCGCAGCGAGCGTGGGGGGAGATCGGGATTCGTACTCACCATGAACTCAATCTCATCGGTGCCATACGCGTGCGGCTCATCCGCGCGCTCGAAGTGAATTTCAACTCTCGCGTGTGGCAGGCCGAGCTGGTGGAGCACCTCGTTGGTGCGCGCGGTTAACTGTACGGCCGCCGCCCGCCGCGCGCCCGACAGCTTCTCCGCTGATGCTTGAAAGTCACGCAGCGCACGCGCAATTTCCTGCGCATACGCCGCGCACCGTGTGGCGTAACTCTCGATATCGTCGAGTTCGGTCTGCAAACGCATCTGCACGTCGAGTAAGGTATCTGGCGAACAGCGATGTTTGCGCGCCAAGTCATGTAACACGCCGATACGCCGTTCGATCTCTGCAAAATCCCGGTTGCCGTCCTGCGCGAGCGATGAGCGATAACGCGCAAGCGCATGCTGCGCTTCGTCTAAGTTGATGCGCGCCTGCTCGAGTAGCTCTTGGAGCTCCCGGCATTGTGGATCGACGGTGGTTAATTCCGCGGCAGCGGTGGCCCCAAAGGTCACCTGTCGTGCCGCACTTCGCTCACCATGAAACAATCTTTGCGCAATTTCGTCCGCGCTCGCTTGCAGACGCTGCGCATTCGCGAGCCGCCGGTGTTCGCCTTCCAATCGGCTCCATTCGTCGGCCGCGAGGCCCGCTTGCGCGAGCTCGTCGAGCTGAAAACGTAAAAAATCCGCACGCGCTTCGCCACCGGTTTGCGCGGTCAGGCGTTGGCTCGCCGCGCGCGCGCCGGCCCATGCGCGATACGCCTCTGCGCATTCCTGCAAGAGCGATGCGTAAGCGCCGAATTCGTCGAGTAAGGCGCGCTGCACGGCCCGCTCAAGCAACGAATGATGCTCATGCTGACCATGGATATCGACCAGATAGGCGCCGATCTCGCGCAAGCTCTGCGCCGTGATCGGCGTCTCATTGCAAAACGCGCGCGAGCGGCCGTCGGCGCCGATGACCCGACGCAGCAGCAATTCTTCTCCGTCATTCAGCGACTGTTCGGTGAGAAACGCGGTGAGTGCCGGTAAAGTCTGTAATGCAAAACACGCGCTCAACACGGCCTTGGTGGCGCCGGCGCGGACCAGCGTCGCCTCGGCGCGATCGCCGAGCACGAGGCCGAGTGCGTCGACCAGTATCGATTTGCCGGCACCGGTTTCGCCGGTGATGACCGTCAACCCTGACTTAAATTCCAGATCGAGATGACGAACTACCGCCAAATCCTGAATCGTCAGGGCTTTCAGCACGGTCCCTGGCCCCACTGCAGTTTGGCGCGCAGGATCGCGTAATGATCGTGACTCGCCGGATGAATCAAACGCACGACTTGATCGTGTCGAGTGATACGAATGCGGTCGCCCACTTTGACGCTCGGCAAGGTGTTGCCATCGCACATAACACGCGTGTGGTCACCGTTGGTACGGTCATCGGCAACTTCAAGTTCAATCGTTGAGGTATGCGGCAGTACGATCGGGCGGTTGGTTAGCGTATGCGGACAGATGGGCACCAATACCACCGCCGGCAACGATGGCGATAGGATGGGTCCGCCCCCTGAGAGCGCATACGCGGTCGATCCAGTCGGCGTTGCCACGATCATGCCGTCTGCGCGTTGTGAATGAACGAAACAGCCGTCGACATAGGTGTGCAACGTAATGAGCCGCGTGGTGTTCCAGCGCTGAATCACCACATCATTCAAGGCATGTGCTTGCGCGACTAAGCGTCCACCGCGGCGGACTTCACAACGCAGAACAAAGCGCTCCTCGGCGGCGTAGGCGCCGTCAAGAATGGCGCCGAGGCCGGTGGCGATGTCTTGCAACGCTAGATCGGCCAAAAATCCTAAGCGACCTAAATTTATTCCGAGCAGTGGCACATTCAGCGGAAACGCAAGCTGGGCCGCCCGCAACAACGTGCCGTCGCCGCCAACGGCTACGATCAAATCGCGCGCTGCTACCACGTTGGCGGCGTCGGCATAGGGGTAGCCGTGCGCGGCGCAGATTGTCGATGGCAGGCCCTCGATGCGGAAATCAGTGCGCCGCGCGCGCAGTACCGCGACGATCGCCTCCAGCGCCTGGAGTACCGCGCCCTCATCGCCCTTGGTGACAATGCCCAATTTTTGAAACACGCCTATTCAACGCTCCTATGAAGGCGACGATCGGCCACTAATGGCGGTAATCGCGGTTAACAATGTCCGGCATTCCCACAATATCCCGCGGCCGCTTTTGCAAGCCCAGGGTGGCGGTGTTAGATTCCAGTCCACTCAACTTTTTCGCGAACATCAGCGCATGGCTGAGCAACATTTGCACGGTATTGAACTCAACGAGCGGGCGCAATATCTGTTCAAAGCCTTAGTGGAACGGTACATCGCCGATGGTCAACCTGTCGGTTCGCGTACGCTGGCGCGTGAAGCCAGGTTCGATTTAAGCCCCGCGACGATCCGCAATGTCATGGCGGATCTGGAAGATTTAGGCTTGATCCGCTCGCCGCACACCTCCGCCGGCCGCGTCCCAACCGTGCGCGGATACCGTTTTTTCGTCGACAGCATGTTGACTTACCGGCAACCCCCGACGGCGGAAATGCAGCGATTATTGGACGGCGTGCGGCAGGAAACGGATCTGCGCCGGTTGCTCGAAAAGACTTCGAGCCTACTGTCGGACGTCACGAAGTTCGCGGGCCTTGTCATGTTGCCTAAGGTGGAATACAAGGCATTACGCCAGGTTGAATTCCTGCCGCTGAACGATAATCGTGTGCTCGTTATTGTTGTCATCAACGACCGCGAAGTACAAAACCGGATTATCAAAACGGCGCGACGTTACAGCGCGTCGGAACTCACGGAAGCCGCCAATTACTTGAATTCCGCCTTTGCCGGTCGTGACATCCGCCAAGTGAAACGCGAATTGTTGGCTGATATGAACGCCACGCGCGACGAAATGAACCGCATGATGGCGACCGTCATCGACATGGCCCAGCAGGCGTTTTCCGAAGAAGACCCAGGTAAGGACTATGTGCTCGCCGGGCAGACGAACTTGATGGAGATCAACGAGCTATCGGACTTGGAAAAGCTCCGCAATCTGTTCGAAGCATTCAGCCGCAAGCGCGACATCTTGCATCTGCTGGAGCAAGCGCTCGGCGCCAACGGGGTGCAGATTTTTATCGGCGAAGAAGCCGGCTACGAAGCCTTTGACGATTGCAGCATCGTGACGTCGACTTATGGTGACGATGGCGAAATTTTGGGCGTGCTTGGGGTCATTGGGCCGACTCGAATGCCCTATGAGCGCGTCATCCCCATCGTGGACCTGACCGCTAAAATGCTTACCTCGGCCTTGAATTCGTCGCGCTAAGCCCCATATCACCCGACTCAACTTTGGCTATCGCGCCACAGGGCGCCGATGGAAGTCTTGAACTTTGACTATAGGGAATGCCGTGAACGAAGCAGAAACTAGCGTGACGCCGGCGGATGCCGCGAACCTCACCGCCTCGGATGACGCCACGACCGTCGCCGCGCTGCGCGAGACGATTGAAACCATGAAGCTTGAAATGGACAAGCTGCGGGAAGACGCGCTCCGCGCGCGGGCGGAAATGGACAATGTTCGCAAACGTGCGCAACGCGATGTCGAAGCCGCGCACAAATACGGCCTAGACAAATTCATCGACGCCTTGTTGCCCGTGAAAGACAGCCTCGATCTTGGCTGCGACGCCGCGCAAACCGCCACGGAAATCAAGTCGTTACAAGAAGGCATGGCACTTACGCAGCAGCTTTTTAATGGCGTGCTGGATAAAGTCGGGGTGGCGGTGGTGAATCCCCAGGACGACCGGTTCGATCCGGAGCAGCATCAGGCAGTTATGGCCGAGCCGAGTGAAACCGTCGAGCCGGGCACCGTGCTCCGGGTGTTACAGAAGGGGTATGCGCTCAACGACCGTTTGATTCGCCCGGCCATGGTAATTGTCGCCAAGGCATCCTAACGCCGCGTTGCAGCAGCGCCGCTGCCGCAAGTTAGGGCGATTGGACTTGAGAATCCGCCGCGTGTCCCCATATTCACCAGCAAGTATCCGAGGCGGCCTAACGCCGCCGCGCAATCGATTAAGAAAGGTTTAAGTCATGGGAAGAATTATCGGAATCGACCTTGGGACCACCAACTCCTGCGTGGCGGTGCTGGAGGGCGGCAAGCCCAAAGTCATCGAGAACAGCGAGGGCGCGCGCACCACGCCGTCGATCGTCGCCTTTGGCAACGATGACGAAGTGTTGGTTGGTCAATCGGCCAAACGCCAGGCCGTGACCAATCCGCACAACACGCTCTTTGCGGTGAAACGCCTTATCGGTCGTAAGTTCAAAGACGATGTCGTTCAACGCGATATCAACATGGTGCCCTACAAAATCGTCGGCGCGAGTAACGGCGACGCGTGGGTGGAAGCCAAGGGCAAGAAGATGGCACCACCGGAAGTCTCCGCGCGCGTGTTGATGAAGATGAAAAAGACCGCCGAGGATTATCTTGGCGAAGAGGTCAAAGAAGCGGTCATTACGGTGCCAGCTTACTTCAACGACTCGCAACGCCAGGCCACTAAGGACGCTGGACGCATCGCCGGCCTTGAAGTCAAACGAATCATCAATGAGCCGACCGCCGCCGCGCTCGCCTTTGGCATGGATAAGCGCCAGGGCGACGCCAAGATCGCCGTTTACGATTTGGGCGGCGGGACTTTCGATATTTCGATCATCGAAATCGCCGAAGTCGACGGCGAGCATCAGTTCGAAGTGCTATCGACCAACGGTGACACCTTCTTGGGCGGCGAAGACTTCGATCTACGTTTGATCGACTACCTCGCGGCCGAGTTCAAAAAAGATCAAGGGATCGATCTGCACAATGATCCGCTGGCGCTGCAGCGTCTGAAAGAAGCCGCTGAAAAAGCCAAGATCGAGCTGTCGTCCAGCCAACAAACGGACGTCAATCTGCCGTACATCACGGCGGATGCGACGGGCCCAAAGCATTTGAACCTCAAGATCACGCGCAGCAAGCTCGAGTCACTGGTGGAAGATCTGATTCAGCGCACGGTCGAGCCGTGCCGTGTGGCGTTGAAAGACGCGGGCCTCAAGGCGAGTGAAATCGACGACGTCATTTTGGTCGGTGGACAAACCCGCATGCCGAAAGTACAGGATGTGGTCAAAGAGTTTTTCGGTCGCGAGCCGCGCAAAGACGTCAACGCCGACGAAGCCGTGGCGGTTGGCGCGGCGATCCAAGGCGGGGTATTGGGGGGCGACGTCAAAGACGTGTTACTGCTCGATGTGACTCCTTTATCGCTCGGCATTGAAACGCTGGGTGGGGTCATGACTAAGCTCATCGAAAAGAACACCACCATCCCGACCAAGGCGCAGCAGGTGTTTTCCACCGCCGACGACAATCAAACGGCGGTCACCGTGCACGTACTGCAAGGCGAACGCGAGCAAGCGGCGGCGAATAAATCGCTTGGCCGCTTTGACTTGAGCGAAATTCCGCCGGCGCCAAGGGGCGTGCCGCAGGTTGAGGTGACTTTTGACATCGATGCCAACGGCATCTTGAATGTGTCGGCAAAAGATAAAGCGACTGGCAAGCAGCAGTCGATCATCATCAAGGCGTCAAGCGGTCTCTCGGATGACGAGATCCAGCGCATGGTCAAAGACGCCGAGGCGCATGCCGAGGAAGACCGCAAATTCCACGCGCTCGTCAACGCGCGCAACCAGGCGGATGGGCTGATGCATGCATCAAAGAAATCGCTGGACGATCTCGGCGACAAGGTCGAAGCGCAGGAGCGCAAAGACATTGAAGCCGCGATTGAAGCGCTGCGCGCGGCGGTCAAAACCGACAATCAGGAAGACATCGAGCGTAAGACCCAACAGCTGGGAGAGCTATCGGGTAAACTCGCGCAGCGCGCGTATCAGGCGGAACAGGCCAATGCCGGCGCGGCCGGCGGGCAAGCGCCGAACGATAACGCAGGCGGTGAGTCGGGTAATGTCGTCGATGCCGATTTTGAAGAAGTGAAAGAAAAGTAATAGCGGTTCGGCGCGGGCGTGCCCGCGCCGATTTCCTCAATCGAGCCGGCCCGAACGGGGATCCCCCGTAGCGGGCCGCTTTGCGTGTAAGGTGAGCAACAGCGCGGATGGCCAAGCGAGACTACTACGAAGTATTGGGCGTTAAACGCGACGCGTCCGAAGCCGATCTCAAAAAGGCGTATCGGCGCTTGGCGATGAAATTCCATCCGGACCGCAATCCCGACGATGCCGCCTCCGAAGAATCGTTCAAAGAAGCAAAAGAAGCGTTCGAGGTCTTAAGCGATCAGCGCAAACGCGCGGCCTACGATCAGTTTGGCCACGCCGGGGTCGACCCATCGGCGACGGGTGCCGGCGGCTTTGGTGGTGCGGGGGGCTTTAGCGATATTTTCGACTCGGTGTTCGGCGATATTTTTGGGGGTGGCGGTGGACGGCAGTCCAATCGCGCCTATCGCGGGAGCGACCTTCGGTACGACCTGGAACTGTCGCTAGAAGACGCGGTGCGCGGCACCGAAGTCAAAATCCGTGTGCCCACGGTCATTAAATGCGAAGTCTGCGAAGGCAGCGGCAGCCGCTCGCGCGCGAGTCCAGATACCTGTGGCACCTGCCACGGCGCCGGGCAAGTACGAATGCAGCAAGGGTTTTTTTCGGTTCAACAAACTTGCCCGAGTTGCCGCGGCAAAGGCAAAACCGTGCGCGATCCGTGCGGCGCGTGCGGTGGGTCGGGCAAGGGGCGTGGTCATAAGACCATTTCAGTCAAAGTGCCGGGCGGGGTCGACTCCGGCGACCGCATTCGTTTGGGCGGCGAGGGCGAAACCGGGCAGAACGGTGGGCCGGCGGGCGACCTATATGTCAATGTGGTCGTGCGCGAGCACAATATCTTCACGCGCGAGGGCAACGATCTCTATTCGGAGGTGCCGATCGATTTTGTTTCGGCCACGCTAGGCGGCGAAATTGAAGTGCCGACGCTCGAAGGCCGCGTGGTGCTTAAGATCCCCGCCGAAACCCAGAGCGGCAAGATGTTTCGGCTGCGGGGCAAAGGCGTGCGCTCGGTACGTGGCGGTGCGGTGGGCGATCTTATCTGCCGTGTGTCGGTCGAAACCCCAGTCAATCTCTCCAAGCATCAAAAAGATTTGCTGCGGGCGTTTGGTGATGCCCTGGCCGAAGGGACCGAGCGCCACACCCCGCGCGCCACTTCGTGGCTAGATGGGGTGAAGAAATTCTTTGACGATATGAAGTTTTCTTAGAGGATTCGGCCCATGGGCGCTGCCACTACGAAAGTCGCGATCGCCGGCGCCGCCGGTCGGATGGGCCGGACATTAATTGAACTCGCGGCGGCGAGCGGTGGAACGCTAACCGTTACCGCTGCCTTTGAACGGGCCGATTGTCCCTTGCTCGGACAAGATGCCGGGGTGGTGGCGGGCGGAGCGGCGCTTGGCGTACCGCTGACAACGACGCTCGCCGCCAGCGAATTTGACGTGCTGGTCGATTTTACCGCGCCGACAGCGACGCTCGAGCATCTTGAATTTTGTGCCGCCAACAGGCGAGGCATTGTCATTGGCACCACCGGCATGAGCGGTGCGCAACGTGCGGTGATTGAAGCGGCAGCGTGTACCGTCGGGATCGTATGGGCGCCGAACATGAGTGTCGGCGTTAATCTTTGTTTCAAGCTGCTCGAACTCGCCGCCTCCGTGCTCGGCGACGAATTTGATGTGGAAATCATCGAGGCGCACCATCGGCATAAGGTAGACGCGCCGTCCGGCACGGCGTTGCGCATGGGCGAAGTCGTCGCGCGCGCTTTGCACCGTGATTTGACCACCGACGCGGTGTATGGCCGGCAGGGCCAAATCGGCCCGCGCGACCGCAAAACCATTGGTTTCGCCACGGTCCGTGCCGGTGAAATCGTGGGCGATCACACCGTACTGTTCGCCGGCGCCGGGGAGCGGATTGAAATCACGCATAAGGCGGAAAACCGCGCAACCTTCGCGCGCGGCGCGTTGCGCGCGGCGCACTGGCTGCGTACGCAAGGTCCCGGGTTATACGATATGCAGGACGTGCTCGGCCTACGCGGCTGAAGCTTCTTAAGCAATTGTCAGCAATTGCCAAACTCGCACCGACCTCTTGCCGGAGACTAGTCGCGCGCGCATATTGAACCAAGCGCCTAGGCGCGAGAACTAATGCCATAACCGCCCTGACGCTGCGTTGCGACGGGGCGGCGACCGAGGAGAGAAACTCAGTGATGGATGAGAAAGTGGTGCCATTAATCGCACCTGTCGGGGCGGCGCCCAACGACGCCCAGGACTGTGCGTCACTTGCGGCCATCGTGCGTGGCGAGCGCCCCGCGTTTGACGAACTGTACCGTCGCTATTACCCGCGGCTGATGGATTTCCTGAACCGCGTCGTCAATGACCGCGCCATCGCCGAGGAAGTGGTCAACGACACGATGTACACGGTGTGGACTGCCGGAAAGACATTTGCCGGCCGCTCCAAGGTATCAACCTGGGTGTTCGGCATTGCGTACAAAAAGGCGTTGAAGCGGTTAAGTCGTGATAAACGGCATCTGACCGAGACGCTAGACGAAGTTTATGACGTTGAGGCCGATAGCGATCCGGCGGGTGAGGTTGATTTGGCGCAACTGCGCGGACAACTTGATCGCGCGTTGGAACGCCTGACACCGGCGCATCGCAGCGTCGTGGAGCTGACGTACTTGATGGATTATTCGTATGAGGAGATCGCGGAAATCGTCGGCTGTCCGTTGAATACGGTAAAGACCCGCATGTTTCATGCACGCGCGCATTTGCGCCGATTACTGGCCGCACTGGTAAGCGCTCGGCCATAGCTGGCATGCGCGCGCGGTTTATTGCTAGGTAAATTGCCCAAATGAGTGACAACAATCATCAGCCCAATCTCGCCTTGCACGACGACGTGCTGGCTGTTTTGCCGTGGTTCTGTAATGGCACCCTGAGCCATGAGCAGAATGCGCGCGTCGATGCACATGTCAAAACCTGCCTGACTTGTCGCCGTGAGCTCGAGATGCTGCGTGCGCTTGCGGAACATGTCGCGGCGCCTCAGGCGAACGACGAATGTGAACTCGCGCTCCGTAAATTGGCCCAGCGCCTAGACGCCCAAGCAGCGCCTCCGCGCCAGATCCCGTGGGCGGCTGTCGCGATGCTCGCAATTGTGACGAGCATGTCGGCGTGGGTTGCACACAATGCGGAAGTCAGCACCGCGTGGCTGCGCAATGCTGGTTTTAGCATGCGCGCGGTACCCGAACTCGTGGAGCCGGTCGCGCTCGGGCCACAGGTCAATCTGATGTTCTACGACGACATCACCGAACGACAAATGCGTTCGCTGGTGCTGGCCGTGGGCGCTGTGGTGGTCGAAGGTCCGACTCCTCAAGGCGTCTATAAGCTCGCCTTTTTGCGCCAAATGAGTCCCGGAGAATTGATGGCCGCGTTGCGCCACTTGCGCTTCTCGCGCGATGTGGTGTTCGCCGAGCCGGCTGGCTCGGCTTCCCTCACCACCAAGGTCAGCGACGCTCGTCGCTGGTAAGTCGATGCGTCTGCGCGGGCGCTTGTTACGACCCACCGCCGGCCCCTACGGTATACAAGCTAAGGCATGATTGTTAAGGTGCACTCGCGCGATCGGGCGCACCTTTGCAAGGTCTCGGCAGACCAGCTGTGGAAAGATGAGCAAGCTTCGTGCAGCAGTGATCGGGGTGGGGTATCTCGGAAATTTCCATGTCCAGAAGTACCTGAGCATCCCTGAAGTCGAAGTTGTCGGCGTGCTCGACACGAACGGTGAGCGACAAGATGAGATCGCAAAAAAATACGGCGTACGCGGCTTTGCCTCCCTAGACGCTCTGCTCGATCACACGCACCTTGTGTCTATCGTGACCCCGCCGCAGCATCACTATGCCGCGGCGGCCGAATGCCTTCGACGTGGGGTTCATGTACTGGTCGAAAAGCCGGTGACCGAAACCGTCACTGAAGCACAAACGCTAATCGAACTGGCGCAGGCACGTTCGCTTATCTTTCAGGTCGGCCATCTCGAGCGTTTTAACCCCGCAGTCATCGCCGTGCGACGCCGTATTTCAACGCCTCACCATATCGAGGCGCGACGACTTTCCAAATACCAACGACGCGGCACTGAAGTGGATGTCGTGCTTGATCTCATGATTCACGATATCGACATCGTGTTGAGCTTAGTCCCAAGCGCGCTTGTCTCGATCCATGCGTCAGGCTCGGTAGTCGTCTCTGGTGATATCGACGTCGCGCACGCCACGTTGCAATTCGACAACGGCTGTGTTGCCGAGTTAACGGCGAGTAGAGTCAATCGCGAGCCGGTGCGGGCGATGAATGTTTATCAGGCGGATTCGTACTTATCGGTCGATTATTTGAATCACACTTTATCGGTGGGCTCGCACGGACAAAGCGACCCCGCCGAGCGCGCCGTCGAACTCAATTTTGAGGAAGAGAGTCTCGAGCGGACCGATGTGTTGATGGATGAAATTTCCTCATTCGTGGCTGCCATTCGTCACGGCAGCGCGCCCACCGTATCGGGTGAAGACGGCAAGCGGGCATTGGAAGTAGCCGTCGCGATTAGCCAACAGATCCGGGCGCGCAATCCTGGCACGCGAACGATAAGCGCAAGATAAGCATTATCGGCGCACTTTGGCGCTATTCGGCAGCGTAGCCGGCGCGGTCAGCCATACTTCACCTTGCCGCACCGAGACCGCCGCTGACAGGAGCGTGTGTCCCCGACACGGTCCACTCACGCACTGACCGGTGCCGGGTTCGAACAAGGCGCCATGTGTCGCGCACTGCAAATAACGACCATCGGCATCGAAAAATTCATGCGACCGCCACTCCAACCGCACGCCGGTATGAGGACAGCTATTGAGGTAGGCCCGAATGCGGCCGTCGTGTCGAAGTAAGATGAGCGACGCCTCGCGCGTGCCGAGCGCGCATTCGTGGCCGATGGCACCCGCCTCGGGTACCGCTTCCTCGCGCATCAAGAATGCGTCTTGCAAAAATTCCCTCGTGATTCGCGCGCATGGCTAATTTCGCTTTCGTCGCCGCGCGGGCTTCAAGTACAATGCACCCGCGCGCGGCAAACTGCGCGCAACTTCTTGATCCCTGGCCCGATACTACCAAAGTCATGACATCAGCAATCCTAGCGCTCGCCGACGGGACGGTCTTTTACGGCTCCGCAATAGGCGCGGATGGCATGACCACCGGCGAAGTCGTGTTCAATACGGCGATGACCGGCTACCAAGAGATACTGACCGATCCCTCGTACACCCAGCAACTGGTGACGTTGACCTATCCGCATATCGGCAACGTCGGTGTCAACGAAGGCGACGCGGAAGCCGCGCGCGTCTACGCCGCGGGCCTCATCGTGCGTGATCATTCGATGGTGGTCAGCAACTGGCGGGCGACTGCGCCATTGGATGTATATTTACGCGCGCAGAATGTGGTGGCGATTGCCGACATCGACACCCGTAAATTGACCCGCATACTGCGTGATCGCGGCGCACAGAGTGGTTGCATCATGGCGGGATCTGCACCGGACGTTGCCAAGGCGATCGCCTCTGCACGTGCTTTCCCGGGACTCCAAGGTCTCGACCTCGCCAAGGAAGTGACTACTCAACGGCAATACACCTGGCAAGGTGGCGTCTGGCAGCTCGGCAACGACGGCTTCGCGCCCTCGGGTTCGCCGCAGTTTCGCGTCGCCGCCTATGACTATGGCGTTAAGCGCAACATCCTGCGGTTGTTGACCGATCGCGGCTGCGAGGTCGAAGTCTATCCGGCGACAATCCCCGCGCAGACTTTGCTCGCGACGAAACCGGATGGCGTTTTTTTATCGAACGGTCCGGGCGATCCTGAGCCCTGCGCTTACGCGATCGCTAACATTCAAGAAATTTTAGCCGCCGGCGTACCGACTTTTGGCATCTGCCTCGGTCACCAATTACTCGGACTCGCGTGCGGTGCGCGCACTGTCAAAATGAAATTCGGTCATCACGGCGCCAATCATCCCGTCCAAGATCTGCGCACCGGACAGGTTCTGATCACCAGCCAAAATCACGGCTTTGCGGTCGATGAAGCGAGTTTGCCGGAAAGTCTCGTCGCGACCCATCGGTCACTGTTTGATCGCTCGCTGCAAGGGATCGCCCATACCCGCGCGCCGGCCTTCAGTTTTCAGGGGCATCCCGAAGCAAGCCCCGGCCCGCATGATGTCCAAGGCCTGTTCGATCAGTTTATCGAGTTGATGCGGCGCCGCCCTCACGCGTGACCACGGAATCTCCATGCCCAAACGTACCGATATCGAAAGCATTTTAATTTTAGGCGCAGGGCCGATCGTCATCGGCCAGGCATGCGAATTCGATTATTCCGGCACACAGGCCTGTCGCGCATTGCGCGAAGAGGGTTATCGGATCGTATTGGTCAATTCGAATCCCGCGACTATCATGACCGATCCCAGCACCGCGGACGCCACGTACATCGAACCCGTACGCTGGGAAACGGTGGCCAAGATCATCGAAGTTGAACGGCCGGATGCCTTGTTACCGACCATGGGCGGGCAGACCGCGCTCAACTGCGCACTCGACTTGGCACGTGAAGGCGTGCTCGAAAAATTCGGCGTCAAACTCATCGGTGCCGCTGAACGCGCGATCCAAATGGCGGAAGATCGCGAACAATTCAGACACGCGATGACGCGGATCGGCCTCGCGACGCCGGCGGCCTCAATCGCCCATACGCTGGAAGAAGCCGAACGCGCCCAAGTCGCGCTAGGATTCCCGGTCATCATTCGACCGTCGTTTACGCTCGGCGGCACTGGCGGCGGAATCGCGTATAACCGCGAAGAATTCGCCGAGATTGTCACTCGCGGCCTCGATGCCTCGCCGGTGCGCGAGGTGCTGATCGAAGAGTCCGTGCTTGGTTGGAAAGAATTCGAAATGGAGGTCGTGCGTGATCGCAAGGACAATTGCATCATCGTTTGCGCGATCGAAAACCTCGACCCAATGGGGATTCATACAGGCGACTCCATTACGGTTGCGCCGGCGCAAACGCTGACCGACAAGGAATATCAAATCATGCGCAACGCGTCGATCGCGGTGTTGCGCGAAATCGGGGTTGAAACCGGTGGCTCCAATGTGCAGTTTGCGATCAATCCAGATGACGGCCGCTTGGTGGTCATCGAGATGAATCCGCGGGTATCGCGTTCCTCCGCGCTCGCGTCCAAGGCGACTGGTTTTCCGATCGCCAAAGTCGCGGCCAAACTGGCCGTCGGTTACACGCTCGATGAACTCGCCAATGAGATCACCGGCGGAGCCACCCCCGCGTCGTTCGAACCCACCATCGACTATGTGGTGATCAAGATCCCGCGCTTCACGTTTGAAAAGTTTCCTCAGGCACAGGACCGCCTAACCACGCAAATGAAGTCGGTCGGCGAAGTCATGGCGATAGGGCGCACGTTCCAAGAGTCGTTCCAGAAAGCGCTGCGCGGACTCGAGACCGGCGTCGCCGGGCTCGATGAGAAAGTGGAAGCGACCGCAGCGCGTGATCAAGGCAAATTAACGCGCGAACTCTCGCAGGCCGGCTCGGAGCGCATTTGGTACGTAGCCGATGCATTCCGCGCGGGATTGAGTGTGGACGATGTGTTCGAACTGACGCATATCGACCGTTGGTTCCTCGTGCAAATCGCCGATCTTGTGGCCGAGGAAGATCGACTGCGCGGCACCGAACTCGCGGCGCTCGACTCGGCGCGACTGCGCGGGCTAAAACGTAAAGGGTTTGCCGATGCGCGCCTCGCGCGTCTACTCGGCGTGACTGAAGACGCGGTGCGCGCGCACCGGCATGCGCTCGGTATTCGACCGGTCTACAAACGGGTCGATTCCTGCGCGGCCGAGTTCGATGCCACCACCGCGTACATGTATTCCACTTACGAAGAAGAGTGTGAAGCGCGCCCGACCGATCGCCGCAAAGTCATCGTGCTCGGTGGTGGTCCCAATCGGATTGGCCAGGGCATCGAGTTCGATTATTGCTGTGTGCAAGCCGCGTATGCGATCCGCGACGCCGGCTTTGAATCGATTATGGTCAATTGCAATCCGGAAACGGTGTCGACCGACTATGACACCTCTGATCGCTTGTATTTTGAGCCGCTGACACTCGAAGACGTGCTGGAAATCGTCCATCTCGAGCAACCGTTTGGCGTCATCGTGCAGTTTGGCGGGCAAACGCCGCTCAAGTTATCGAAAGCCTTGGCGCAGGCCGGCGTGCCGATTGTCGGCACCACGCCGGATTCGATCGATCTGGCCGAAGATCGCGAACGATTCCAAAAGTTTCTGCAAGAAATAGGCTTGCGACAACCACCCAATCGCACCGCGCGCTCGTCGGAAGCCGCGCTCAGCGCGGCCAAAGAGATCGGTTACCCGCTGGTCGTGCGGCCGTCGTATGTGTTGGGCGGTCGCGCGATGGAAATCGTCTATAACGAAACACAGCTCGCCCAATACATGCGGCACGCGGTCGCTGTTTCAAACGATTCGCCGGTGTTGCTTGATCTCTTTTTAAACGACGCGATCGAAGTCGATGTCGATGCGCTCTGCGATGGCGAGCGCGTGCTGGTTGGCGGCATCATGGAGCATATCGAGCAAGCCGGTATTCATTCGGGTGACTCGGCCTGCGCGTTGCCGCCGCATACGCTATCGACAGCCCGCCAAGCCGAATTGGCGCGCCAAGTGGAACTCATGGCACGTGGACTTAATGTTGTCGGCCTCATGAATACGCAGTTTGCGATTCAAGGCGACGACATCTACGTCCTCGAAGTCAACCCGCGCGCCTCGCGCACCGTGCCGTTTGTCTCGAAGGCCATCGGTTTGCCGCTGGCCAAGCTAGCGGCCTTGTGCATGATAGGTAAGCCGCTACGTGAGCAGGGTTCGCCCGAGGCGCGCACACCGGATTATTTTTCCGTCAAGGAAGCCGTTTTCCCGTTTGTGAAATTCCCGGGCGTCGATCCGCTATTGGGGCCGGAGATGAAGTCGACCGGCGAAGTCATGGGCATCGGGCAAACTTTTGGCGAAGCATTCGCCAAATCGCAACAAGGCGCCGGCATGACGTTGCCGAGCGGTGGCACCGCGTTTATCAGTGTGCGTGATCGCGACAAGCCGCAGGTGACGCAATTAGCCAAGAGCTTGGTGCAAGCGGGCTTTAAAATCGTGGCAACGCGTGGTACTGCGCGCGCGTTGAACGATGCCGGGATCCTGTGCCAGGCTGTTAACAAGGTGTTGGAAGGCCAGCCGCATATCGTCGATATCATCAAAAACGGCGAGATCGATTTCATCATCAATACCACTGAAGGCGAATTGGCGATCGCGGATTCGTTCGCGATTCGGCGCAGCGCCCTGCAACACAAAATTGCTTACACCACGACGATGGCCGGGGCGACGGCGGCGGTTATGGCGCTCGCGGCGCCGCAGGCGGAAGAGAAGGTCCGTCGGCTGCAGCTTTTGCACGAGGAATTGAACTCATGACGAAATCTCCAATGACGGCGCAAGGCGCGCAACGTCTGCGCGAGGAACTTCACCGCTTAAAGACCGTGGAGCGCCCCCGGATCACGAACGCGATTGCGGAGGCCCGTGCGCTGGGCGACTTGAAGGAAAACGCCGAGTATCACGCCGCACGCGAACAGCAGAGTTTTGCCGAAGGACGCATCGTCGAGATTGAGCACAAACTGGCAAACGCTGAAATCATTGATGTCACCAAAGTCAACGCGCACGGCAAAGTCGTGTTCGGCGCGACGGTCGCGTTGCTGAACTTGGCGAACGACGAAGAAGTCGCTTATCGAATCGTCGGCGAAGACGAGGCCGACATCAAAGCCGGCTTGGTATCGATAAATTCACCGGTCGCGCGCGGGTTGATCGGCAAGCAAGCCGGCGATGAAGTGTCGGTCAAGGTGCCGAGCGGCACCGTCGAGTACGAAATCCTGTCGGTCAAATACGTTTGAGCGCAGCCCGCCCATCAACTGTCTTCGAATGATGATTCCGGGCCACCAGCACCCGGGCGCAGTCTTGATATACCTCTCCCAACGGGAGAGGTCGGCGCGGAATTTTTTCTAATAACCACCGCCATGAGTCGTCGTTCGTCCAGCCACCGTTGGTTCAAAGCACAGGTGAGCGATCCCTTCGTCAAGCGCCGCGAACAGCAAGGCTTGCGTTCGCGTGCGGCTTTTAAGCTGGAAGAGCTACTGACCAAAGAGAAACTATGTCGCCCCGGGCAGGTGATTCTGGACATTGGGGCGAGTCCGGGCGGTTGGAGCCAAATCGTGGCGCCACGTGTCGGCGCTGCGGGATTGGTGGTGGCGGTCGATATTCTACCTATGGTCCCTTTACGAGGCGTGACCTTCATCCAAGGGGATGCGACGGATGAATCGGTGCTAGAAGCAATCAAAAGCGAACTCTCCGGTCGGTCGGTTGACCTTGTTTTATCCGACATGGCCCCCAATCTAACCGGTATCAAGGCAGTCGATGAGGCGCGCTCCATCGGCCTTGCCG
The DNA here is from genome assembly GCA_964555355.1 of uncultured Klebsiella sp. Lineage (GTDB taxonomy): Bacteria > Pseudomonadota > Gammaproteobacteria > CAIKBL01. The sequence goes on along the minus strand of CAZKRY010000022.1, from coordinate 44,285 downwards.
AGCACGCGTTAAGCCTGTCACAGAACTTTTTGGCCAAGGGAGGGACTATGGTAATTAAGCTCTTCCAACACAATGACACCGAATTGTTCATCCGCGAAGTCAAACCATGTTTTGCGTCGATTAAGCGGCGCAAACCGGCGGCCTCTCGCGCGCAGTCCCGGGAGTTTTATCTAGTCGCGAGCGGATTTGGGCTATAGTCATGGCGAAAGCAGGGCAACGTGCCATCCGAACGCGCTTGTCGTAACGAAAGGAAACAGGAATAAATGGCTAGGAATCTGGCGTTATGGGCGGTCATCGCCCTAGTGCTCATGCTGGTGTTTCAAAATTTCGCGCCACGGCATGGCGTGACGCGCCCGCTCGATTACTCCGATTTCATTTCGTCGGTGAAAAGCGGCCAGGTGGAAAAGGTTCGGCTGGACGGCCCCACCGTTGAAATCAAATTGCAGGATGGCTCGGAACTCTTCACTTACAGCCCAGAATCCGACAACGGCGCGTTGATCGGGTTACTTCTCGACCACAACGTGCGCATCGAGGCCCAGCCGCCGGATCGGCAGGGGATCTTGATGCAGATTTTTATCTCGTGGTTCCCCTTCTTGTTGTTAATTGCCGTGTGGATTTACCTCATGCGTCAAATGCAGGGCGGTGGCGGTGGCCGCGGCGCCTTGTCGTTCGGCAAAAGCCGCGCGCGCATGCTGAGCGAAGATCAGGTACGAATTACGTTTAATGACGTGGCCGGGGTCGATGAGGCCAAAGAAGAAGTCAAAGAGCTGGTCGATTTTCTGCGCGATCCGGGCAAGTTTCAGAAACTCGGCGGCAAGATCCCGCGCGGTGTTTTGATGGTGGGATCACCCGGCACCGGCAAGACGTTGCTGGCTAAGGCGATCGCCGGTGAAGCCAAAGTGCCGTTCTTTACGATTTCGGGCTCCGATTTCGTCGAGATGTTCGTCGGCGTCGGCGCGTCACGCGTGCGCGACATGTTTGAGCAAGCGAAGAAGCATTCCCCGTGCATTATTTTCATCGACGAAATCGATGCGGTGGGCCGCCATCGCGGTGCGGGTTTGGGCGGCGGGCATGACGAACGCGAACAAACCTTGAACCAATTGCTGGTCGAGATGGATGGTTTTGAGGGCAACGAAGGCGTCATCGTCATCGCCGCCACCAACCGTCCGGACGTGCTCGATCCGGCTTTACTACGGCCCGGCAGATTTGACCGTCAAGTGGTAGTGCCACTACCCGACGTGCGCGGGCGTGAGCAGATTTTAAAAGTGCACATGCGCAAGGTACCGATCGCGGATGATGTCAAACCAAGCATCTTGGCACGCGGGACCCCGGGATTTTCCGGCGCCGATCTCGCGAACCTAGTCAACGAGGCCGCGCTCTTCGCCGCACGCGTCAATAAGCGCTTGGTCGACATGGAAGAGTTTGAAAAGGCCAAAGACAAGATCATGATGGGCACCGAGCGCCGCTCGATGGTGATGAGCGAAGCCGAAAAGCGTTTGACCGCGTATCACGAAGCGGGACACGCCATCGTCGGTCGCAGTGTGCCGTCACACGATCCGATTTATAAAGTCTCGATCATTCCACGCGGGCGGGCGCTTGGCGTCACGATGTTCCTGCCGGAAGAAGATCGGCATAGCTACAGCAAGGAACGACTGGAGAGTTCAATTGCCAGCTTATTCGGCGGCCGCTTGGCCGAGGAGCTGGTGTTCGGGCGAGAGTCGGTAACCACCGGTGCGTCAAACGATATCGAACGCGTCACCGATATCGCGCGCAATATGGTGACCCGCTGGGGCTTGTCTGAACGTCTCGGCCCCATGACCTATAGTGATGATCAAGGCGAAGTCTTCCTCGGACATTCGGTCACCCAACACAAATTGATGTCGGATGAAACGGCCCACTTAATCGATGAAGAAGTGCGCCAGATCGTCGATCGCAATTACGCCCGGGCACGTCAGATACTTGAGACGCATATGGACAAGCTGCATCTCATGTCCGAGGCTTTGATGAAATATGAGACGCTTGATAGCGAGCAGATCGACGACATCATGGCCGGCAAAGCGCCGCGCGCGCCGAAAAATTGGGACGATGACGATGATCGCGGCGGTGCCGAGACACCAGCCACGCCTAAGAGCACGAGCACTGGGGACAGCGCCATCGGTGGCCCGGCGGCCACGCAGGGCTAGCGCAGCTACGGCTCAAGCGCACGGCACGAAAAGCCGATATCTGCCGCATATGTGACAGGTATCGATCGTCAAAAAGCGTGCGCTGCCAACCCGCGCACGTTTTTTAAAGGACGCTTGGACCTACTCTTACAAGCATGCGCAGGCGATGCGCGAACAAGGATAAGTAAATGGGGAAATCAACGCAGCGTAAATATTTTGGCACCGACGGCATCCGCGGCCAGGTCGGGGTGGCGCCGATTACGCCGGATTTTGTCATGAAGCTAGGCTGGGCCGCAGGCCGCGTGCTGGCACGTGGCGCGACCACAAAACCGAAGGTTTTAATCGGCAAGGACACCCGCGTGTCCGGCTATATGTTCGAATCGGCGCTGGAGGCTGGCCTTTCCGCCGCCGGCGTCGATATCCATCTGTTGGGGCCGATGCCGACTCCCGGCATTGCCTATTTGACGCGTACCTTTCATGCGCACGCCGGAATTGTCATCAGCGCATCCCACAACGGATTCGAAGACAACGGCATCAAGTTCTTTTCGGCCGCCGGGCAAAAATTGCCGGATGAAGTCGAAGCCGAAATCGAAGCCGAGATCGACAAACCGTTTGAAACGGTGGCCTCGCGCGAATTGGGCAAGGCGCATCGCGTGACCGACGCGGCCGGGCGTTATATAGAATTTTGCAAAAGCACGCTCAAAGCCGCGGCTGACTTACGCGGATTCAACATCGTCGTCGATTGCGCGCATGGGGCGACCTATCACATCGCGCCGGCCGTGTTGGAAGAGCTCGGCGCCAAAGTCGCGGTCATTGGTAACAAGCCGGATGGTTTCAATATCAACGAGGAAGTCGGCGCCACGGCGCCACAGGCGTTGCAGCAGAAAGTACTCGAAGAGCGCGCCGATCTCGGTATCGCGCTCGACGGCGACGGCGATCGCTTGATCATGGTCGACGGCAACGGTGAGGTCGTGGACGGTGACGAATTAACCTTCATTATCGCGCGGCATCGCTTACAGCTTGGGCATCTGCGCGGTGCGGTCGTCGGCACGCAGATGAGTAACCTAGGCCTTGAGCTTGCGCTACGGACGTTGGGCGTCGAACTGAAACGCGCCAAAGTTGGTGACCGTTACATCATGGAAATCTTGAATAACCATGGCTGGTCGGTGGGCGGTGAATCTTCCGGACACATCATTTGTCTTGATTTGACCACTACCGGTGATGGCATCATTTCCGCGTTACAAGTACTCGAAGCGATGGCCCGGTCAGATCAATCACTGGCGCTACTAAAAAGCGGCATGACCAAAATGCCGCAGTCGTTGGTGAACGTGCGTTTACAGAACAAACAGGATGTCACCAAACACCCGGCGGTGAAGCAGGCCGTGATCGAAGCAGAACGTAAACTTGGCACGCGCGGTCGCGTGTTGTTACGCCCTTCCGGCACGGAACCCGTGGTGCGCGTCATGGTGGAAGGGGTCGAGGCAGATTTCGTGCGACAAGTTGCCGAAGAGCTCGCGAGTGCTGTCCGCCTTGCCGTTGGCGATACGGCCGCTCAATCCTGCGCTGCATGAGCTGAATCGCCGTTCGGAATTCTTGGTCAGTCAGTGCGAGCGTCCGGCCGCGCTAGGGATGGTTTGTTTGGGGACACGCGACGAGTACGTCCCTGTAGGCTCGTGAAAATACATCCTGTATTTTCACGGTCCCCAAACAAGCCATCTGCAGCCCGGTCTCGCTCTTTTCGCGGAATTTGGACCCGCTAGACGCCCCGCAAAAGTTCATTAATCCCCACCTTCTCGCGCGTTTTGGCGTCCACGCGCTTGACGATCACCGCGCAGTACAAGCTATGGCTACCGTCGGCGGCCGGCAAATTCCCCGATACCACCACCGAGCCCGGTGGGATCTCGCCGTAGCTGACTTGGCCGGTGGCGCGATCGAATATTTTGGTGCTCTGCCCGATGTAGACACCCATCGAAATGACCGAACCCTCGCCCACGATCACCCCTTCGACGATCTCTGAGCGCGCACCGATAAAGCAATTGTCTTCGATGATGGTTGGGGAGGCTTGTAATGGCTCGAGCACACCGCCAATGCCAACCCCGCCGGACAGGTGCACATTTTTGCCGATCTGCGCACATGAACCGACGGTTGCCCACGTGTCGACCATCGTGCCGTTGTCGACATAGGCGCCAATATTGACGTAACTCGGCATGAGTACGACGCCGCTACCAATGAAGGCACCGCGTCGTACAGTGGCCGGTGGCACGACCCGTGCGCCGATTTGACGGAACTCAGCCTCGGTCATGTCGCTGAACTTGAGTGGAACCTTGTCAAAGTACTGGGTGTGACCGCCGGCGATGATTTGATTGTCGTGCAGCCGGAATGAAAGCAGCACCGCTTTTTTAGCCCATTCATTGACATGCCAACGTCCGTCACGTTTTTCGGCCACCCGCAACTTGCCGATCTCAAGAAGTTGTAAGGTTTCCTGCACGGCGGCACGTTCACGCGTCGCCGCGCTCGCCGGTGTGAATTCGGCGCGACGATCAAACGCTTCTTCGATGATGGGGCTTAGGTGTTGCATGCGTGCTCCTACAAACGGCTAATGACATTCTTAATGCGGGTCGCGGCCTCGACGCATTCGGCAAGCTCCGCGACCAGCGCAAGGCGCAGGCGGCGAACCCCTGGGTTCTCACCGTCGACTGTTCGCGCTAAAAATTGACCGGGCAATGTCGTAACGTTGGCGTTCGCGATCAAACGACGGCACATCTCGAGATCGTCGAGCGGAACTTCCGGCCAGAAATAAAAGCCACCCGCCGGGATCGATAACGACAGTGAGGTGCCCAAAACTTCCGCGACCTTCTGCAATTTCGCACGATACAGTCGCCGGTTCTCGATGACATGCGTCTCATCGTTCCACGCGGCGATACTAGCCGCTTGCACATGCAGTGGCATGGCGGACCCATGATAGGTGCGGTATTTAAAAAACGCGTCGATGAGTTGCGCGTCACCCGCCACGAACCCCGAGCGCAAACCCGGGGCGCTCGATCGTTTAGACAGGCTGTGCATGATGAGGCAGTGCTTGAAGGTGTGATTGCCGGCGAGCCACGCCGCTTCCAATAATCCTGGCGGCGGCGATACTTCGTCAAAATACAGTTCTGAATAGCATTCATCCGCCACCAACGTGAAATCGTAACGTACGGCGAGTTCCATCCATTCTTGTAATTGCGCGCGCGTCAGTATCGAGCCAGCGGGATTCGACGGCGAGCAGAGATACATCAGGGTGCAGCGGCGCAAAATTTCAGGCCTGACCGTCGCAACATCGGGCAAAAACGCATTGCTCGCGGGGCAGGGCAAAAAATACGGGGTCGCGCCGGCGAGCAACGCCGCGCCTTCGTAGATTTGATAGAACGGATTCGGCATCAACACGAGGTCGCGATCGGCGCGCCGAGGGACCAACGCCTGCGCAATGGCAAACAGCGCCTCACGCGTGCCATTCACCGGTAACACCATGCGCTCGGCATCTACCGCCGTGGCCGGTAAGCGAAAGCGGCGTGTGAGCCAACCCGCGAGCGCGGTACGCAACTCATCACTGCCTTTGGTCGCGGGATAGCGCGCAGTGCCGGCTAGGGCGTTGATGAGTGCTTCATGGATAAAGCGCGGCGTAGGGTGCTGCGGTTCGCCGATCGAAAGATTGATTGGGGTCAATTCGGCGTTCGGCGTCAGGTCCTTGCGCAAGGCGGCCAAGCGTTCGAACGGATAGGGTTGTAGCGAATTGAAACCGGGGTTCATGGAGGAGGTTCGGCAGTTGCGGCGGGCTAGTATAGGCAATCGTATACCGCCTGACATTGGTATCGTCACCGGCTTGATTCGGGTATCCTTTGCGCCCTTTTTTTGGCGCCCACTAAGGCTTGAGATCCGCGATGACGCATAAAGTTTTATTGCTCCCGGGCGATGGGATTGGGCCTGAGATTGTCAGTGCCGCGCAGGAAGTCATCAAAGCGCTACGCGAAAGGTTCGGTCTGCGCGTCGAGCTTGAGTCGGCACCGATGGGCGGCGCGGGCATCGACGCCACCGGCGAACCCTTGCCGGATGCGAGTTTAAAACTTGCCGAAGCCGCGGACGCGATCCTGCTCGGCGCGGTCGGGGGGCCGAAATGGGATCAAATAGAACGCGCTAAACGGCCAGAGCGAGGCTTACTAAAACTCCGCTCAAGTCTCGATCTTTTTTGCAATTTGCGTCCGGCGCTGCTTTATCCGGCGCTCGCCGAGGCGTCGACTTTGCGCGCCGAGGTGGTGAGCGGCCTTGATCTCATGCTGGTACGCGAATTGACCGGCGACATTTATTTCGGCACGCCGCGCGGCATCGGGGAGAACACGCGCGGCGAGCGCCACGGCTACAACACCATGGTGTACAGCGAGCCCGAAATTCGACGTATCGCGCACGCGGCATTCAAGATCGCCACCAAACGCAACCACAAAGTATGCTCGGTAGATAAAGCGAATGTGTTGGAAGCCACGGAGTTTTGGCGCGAGATCGTGACCGATGTCGGGCGCGATTATCCCGACATTGCGCTCACGCACATGTATGTCGATAACGCAGCCATGCAGTTGGTGCGCGCGCCGAAGCAATTTGATGTCATGGTCACCGGCAATATGTTCGGCGATATCTTGTCGGATCTGGCATCGATGCTGACCGGTTCAATCGGGATGCTGCCGTCGGCTTCGCTTGATGCACGCAACAAAGGCATGTACGAACCGATTCACGGATCCGCACCGGATATCGCGGGTCGCGATATCGCCAATCCGCTCGCAACCATTTTGTCGGTGGCGATGATGTTGCGTCATTCGCTAAACGAACCTGCGCAGGCAATGCGGGTCGAAGATGCGGTTGGCCGCGTCCTTGACGCGGGCTGGCGCACCGCGGACATCGCAAAACCAGGGCAGAGCACCATCGGCACACGTGAGATGGGCCGGCAAGTGATCGCGAATCTGCGATAAGCAATTTTTTAATCATCGGATCTAGTCAGAGCAGCAGTTATGGCCAGGAAGTTCAATGTCGCGGTTGTCGGCGCCACCGGGGCGGTCGGCGAAGCAATGCTTTCAATCCTCGCGGAGCGCAAGTTCCCGGTCGGCCAAGTTCATGCCGTCGCGAGTTCGCGTTCGGCCGGCACACGTGTGCCATTCGCCGGGTCTTACCTCAGCGTGCAAGACTTGGAGGCCTTTGATTTCTCGAACGTGCAGATTGGCCTTTTCTCGCCAGGCGCATCGGTATCGAAAATCTATGCGCCCAAGGCAGCGGCGGCCGGCTGTGTGGTGATCGATAACACCTCACAGTTTCGCTATGACGACGACATCCCGCTCGTCGTGCCGGAGGTCAATCCGCACGACATCGGCCGCTATCAGCAGCGCGGCATCATCGCCAACCCGAATTGCTCGACCATTCAGATGCTGGTCGCGCTCAAGCCGATTTACGACGCTGTCGGGATCGAACGCATCAATGTGTGCACCTACCAGGCGGTGTCGGGTACCGGTAAAGAAGCGATTGAGGAACTAGCATCCCAAACGGCCAATTTGCTCAACGGGAAGCCGATTGAAGCTGTGGTCTATCCCAAGCAAATCGCCTTTAACTGCCTGCCGCACATCGATATTTTCATGGACAACGGGTATACCAAGGAAGAAATGAAGATGGTCTGGGAAACCCGCAAAATCATGGGTGACCCCTCCATTCTCGTGAATCCCACGACCGTGCGGGTGCCGGTGTTCTACGGCCATTCAGAAGCGGTGCACATCGAGACCAAAGCGAAACTCGGTGCCGAGCGTGCACGTGAGTTGCTGCGCACCGCACCGGGTGTGATGGTCCTCGATGAGCGCAAAGATGGCGGTTATCCCACGGCGGTGACCGAGGCGGCGCACGCCGACGATGTATTTGTCGGGCGTATTCGCGAAGACATTTCCCATCCGCGCGGGCTCAATCTGTGGGTGGTGGCCGACAACGTCCGAAAAGGGGCGGCTTTAAACAGTATCCAGATCGCGGAGATGTTGGTAAAAAGCCATTTATAAGCTAAAGTTAACCTAGTTTTATAAAGTTCGTTCGTAGGTTGAGCAGCGAGTGCCCGTGCCGAATATTTAACGCACTTAGCGCCCGCGGCCTGCTTACGCGAAAAACCTGAAGCCACGCTCGATTAAGGAAGCGCAGCATGCTACGGAAGAGAGCTATTGCCGTTGCCCTGACGGCCTTGCTAAGTCCCCAGGTCTTCGGACTCGGCCTTGGTACGCTCAAAACAACATCCGCACTGAATGAACCGTTCGACGGACGCATTGATATCGTTGGCGCGACCGCGACGGATTTTGATTCGTTATCCGTCCAGCTTGCCGATGGCCGCCAGTTTGACCGGGCAGGCGTGGAGCGCGCCGCGGTACTGCTGAACCTCAAGTTTGAGGTGGTGTCCTCTGAATCCGGTTCCGATTACGTGCGGATTACGACCAAGGACCCGGTGCGCGAGCCGTTTCTTAACTTCTTACTTGAGCTGAATTGGGCGAATGGGCGCATGGTGCGTGAATACACCATCCTGCTCGATCCGCCGACTTATGACCGGAACCGTGTACGTGCGCCCGCGCCTTTAGCGGCGCCCACTACTCCGCCATCCGCTGCCGTGGGTACGAGTACGCCAGCCGCGTCACCAATCGCGGCGCCGTCCACTGCCACCGCCCCCGTTGCGGCGCCGGCCGGTACCACTGGCCCGGTGACCGCGAACGACACTGCGTGGGGTTTGGCGCTTACCCATCGACCGGATCAGTCGATTTCGGTCCATCGCATGATGCTCGCGCTGTTGCGCGCCAACCCCGAAGCCTTCATCCAGGAGAACGTGAATCAATTGCGCCGCGGCGCGATCTTGCGCATTCCGAGTGCCAATGAGATTGCAGGGATCTCGCAAAGCGAAGCGGTGGCTGAGATTCAGCGCCAGCACCAACTTTGGCAGGACTATCGACAGGGCGTCGCGAGTGCGCCAACGGCCCCTGTCGCCGCCGAACCTTCCGCGGACTCCGCCGAAGATTTGCTCGGCGATGCCGGCACGGAGCCTGCTGAAAGCAAAACCCCGGATGACGCACGTTTAGAACTTGCCGCGCCGGAAGACGGCGAGGCCATTAAAACACCAGGCGGTGAGGCCGGCGGCAGCGCCGACGAGGCGCTCGCCAAGGAAGACTTGGACGCGAAAGCGCAAGAGAACTCCGATCTCAAGGCCAAGCTGCAAGAAGCGGATCAGATTATTGATCTGCTCCAACGCCAAGTGCAGATCAAAGACGAAGAGCTTGCGGCGTTACAGGCGCGGCTCGGCGGCGAAAGCGCGGCGCCTGATGCGTCCACCGACGCCGCGCCCGCGGATACCGCCGTGACGCCAACGCCGCCGGCTTCGGAAGCGGAAGCCGCGCCACCAGTCACATCAGAGGAGACGGCGCCAGTCACTGAGGCAGCCCCCACACCTGAGCCGCCTGTGACGCCAGCACCTCCCGTCACATCGGAACCCGTGCCAGCTAAGCCTGAACCCGTGGTCCAAGCGCCGGAACCGCCAGCAAGCGGTTGGCAAGCCTCTCTCAATAACCTCCTTCCGGAGCATTTACGCTCAGCGGTCCCCGGCGGCGCGCTGACCATCTTTGGGATTGCCGGAACTTTCGTTGCCTTGTTGCTGGTGGGACTCAGCAAGGCGCTGAGTGGCCGCGGCGACAAGGCCATCGTCGCGACTAAACCGCGCGCCGCGACCGCAGCCGCTGCACCAACCGCGCCGGCAGCCGCGGCCGCACCTGCGGCGGACGCCATGGTGGCGACGCGCGAAGACCTGACGGCGTTCGACTCAAGCAAGGTCGATCCGGAACAGTTTCAGCGCACGATGGAAGGCACGAAGGAACAATTCGCCGCCGCGCCACCGGCCGCTCCGGAAGAAGATCCGCTCGAAGAAGTCAACGTCTATTTGGCTTATGAACGTTTTGACCAGGCGGAAGAGTTGGTTCGTAATGTCATCGCAAAGTATCCCAACGAGCCGAAATACAAACTCAGGCTTCTCGAAATCTACTACTCGGCGAGCAACCAGCCGGCGTACGAACAAGCCGCGCGCGAGCTACACGACGAAGTAGGCGAAAACAGTCCGTTGTGGGAAAGCGCGGTGGCGATGTGGAACGAAATGTCACCGAATCGCGCGCTGTTCGCGCCGGCGGCCGCGGCGGCGGCAACGGTTGCCGCGGCCTCGCTGTCGGATACGGCCGCCAATGCGTTCGTCGATATCACCGCCGATGAGGGTTCGAGCGCGACCATGACGCTGCCGACCGGCGGCGACGACATGCTGGCTTCGACGCAAGTGGGTCTTACCAACGAGTACGGGAGTGCCGCAGAAGTCGACTTCGACCTCAGCGATAGTCTTGCTTTAGACGCCGAGACCGCACCGGTCTTGGACATCACGGACGGCGGACGGGAAGCGGCAAACGACATGCTCGACCTGACCGCGCAGAGCGACGCGGATGAGGGAGAAATGCTCGACCTGACCGCCGGACTCGATCTCGCGGATACCCACGAAGACGGCGTTTTCGATATTTCAGGCGACGAACTCATGGCTGGCACCGTGGCTGCCGATCCGCTCGATCTGTTGGACGTCACGAAAACCAGTCACAGCGGCTTACCGTCGGATGAGCACATTCTCGATGTCACCACCCCGCGCGCCGAGGCCGCCGAGGCCTCCACTATCAACGCGGTGGCGGATGCGCTCGATCAAGAATTCGATATCAGCGACACCGTCGCGCCGCCGCCCAAACCGGCCGGTGATGCCGATGAGGTCAGCCTGGACTTTGACATCGGCGGACTCGATGCCGGCGGCGTTGCGGCTGCTGCCGAGGATGCGTCACTCGACGATTTTGATCTCACGCTAGATGCCGATACCGACGCTCAGCTTGAACTTGGTGACGCGGGAGACTTGACCGCTGATCTTGATCTACAGGATTCGAACAGTCTCGATTTCGATATCGCCGAACCGTCCGCGGCAAGCTCGGAGTCGGACGTTGAGTTTGACCTCGCGCTACAAGACACCACGGATTTCGAAAATCTTGCCATTGATGACACGCTTGAGCTGCCAAAGTCCAATTCGGCGCGCGCGGGCATGATGCCCGTAGATGCGGCCAGCGAATCGTTGGAAGACCTTACGCGCTCGATGGAAGCCTCGATCGCGGGACTCGATCTCGATGACGATCGCGATAGCGTGCTGGATATTGCGCTTGAGCCGGAAGACGCCGATGGGCTTGACATCGATTTCGGCCTAGATGACGACATGGCGCTGAACGAACTCGATACATTGGCGTTGGATCCGGAAGAACTCCGGCAAGCCGCCGACGCCATCGCCGATAAAACCGTGGCTATCCCGCGCGATCCGGACACCGAATTCCAAAGCGCGCTCGACGAAACGGATACCAAGCTCAATCTCGCCAAAGCCTACATCGAACTTGGCGACAGTGAAGGTGCGCGCACCATCTTGCAGGAAGTCGTCGCCGATGGCAGCGACGCACAGCAGGATGAAGCGCGCAAACTTTTGCAGCAATTGACTTAAATACCTCGCGACCGGCGCCCGCGCCTGGTCGCGCGGCTTCGCCAGCGGCCAGCTCTTGGTGGCCGTTGGCGGCAATCCGCCGCGCCAACTTGATCCTACATTACCTCGCATGAGAGTTGCGCTCGGTATCGAGTACGACGGCAGCGCGTTCAGCGGCTGGCAGACCCAAGCGCATGCCCGCACCGTCCAATCCGAACTCGAAAGCGCATTGTCTAAAGTCGCAGCCCAGCCGATTACGTTGGTATGCGCCGGCCGCACCGATGCCGGCGTGCACGCCACCGCGCAGGTCGCGCATTTTGACAGCGAAGTCGAGCGGCCGATGCGCGGCTGGGTGTTCGGCGCCAACGCCAATTTGACGCGTGACGTGGCCGTGCGCTGGGCGCAACCCGTCGATAACGACTTTCATGCGCGTTTCTCAGCCTGTTCACGCGCCTATCGTTACGTCATTTTGAATCGACCGGCGCGGAGCGGCTTGTGGGCGCACAAGGTGACCTGGGAATGCCGCGTACTCGACGCGGTCGCGATGGCGGAAGCGGCCACTCCTCTGCTCGGCGAACATGACTTCACCAGTTTCCGAGCCGCGGGCTGTCAGGCGAAACAGCCTATCCGCCGGCTAACCAAGCTTACAGTCGAGCGCGACGGGGAGTTCGTGCTGGTCGATGTCAAAGCGAACGGGTTTCTCCATCACATGGTGCGCAATATCGTTGGTTGCTTGCTCGAAGTTGGGCGCGGAGAGCGGCCAACGCGCTGGCTGCACGAAGTGCTGACGCACCGCGATCGCCGACTGGCCGGCATGACGGCGCCGGCCGATGGCCTTTATCTGGTGAGAGTCGATTACCCGCCCCGGTGGGAATTGCCGTTGCCTCCGCCGCTGCCGTTCGCCTAAAGGTGTTCCGCTCTATACCGTGAGGCCCGCGCAGTGGGATAATCGCACTTTGCGAGCGCCCGCCTATCTTCGTTCAGCATGAAGCCACATACCCGCGTGAAAATCTGCGGCATCACTCGTCTCGACGATGCGTTGGCCGCGGTCGCCGCGGGCGCTGATGCGCTGGGCTTTGTGTTCTACGCCAAGAGTCCACGCTGGATCGAGCCGGAGGCCGCACGGGCAATCGCGATGCAATTGCCGCCGTTTGTCGCCACCGTGGGATTGTTCGTCGACGCACCGCTTACGGAAGTCGAGCGCGTGAGCGTGCAAGCCAATTTGTCGATGGTGCAATTTCACGGCGCCGAGCGCGGCGATTACTGCGCGCAGTGCTCTCGGCCCTATATCAAAGCCGCGCAGATGAAGCCGGGTTTCGATTACACGGTACTTTGCGAGGAATTCGCAGCGGCGCGAGGGATTTTGGTCGACACGTATCACCCTGAGCTCGCCGGCGGTACGGGGCAGACCTTTGATTGGTCATGTCTGCCGGCGCTGCGCGCCAAACCATTAATTCTGGCGGGCGGTCTCAACGCGCGGAATGTTGGGCACGCCATTGCGCTTACGCGACCCTATGCGGTGGATGTGAGCGGCGGCGTAGAATCGCGCAAAGGCATCAAAGACACAGAAAAAATACGCGAGTTCATCGCGGAGGTAGCCAGAGTTGAATGCAATGATTAACGATACTGTACGCGAGGACGGTTCAACGCTACCGGATGCGCGCGGCCATTTTGGCCCGTACGGTGGCAAGTTTGTCGCCGAAACACTAATGGGGCCGCTGACCGAACTCGAGGCCGCCTATCGCCGTTACATCGCGGATCCTGAATTCATCGAAGAGTTCGAGTCGGATCTCAAAGATTACGTCGGCCGCCCATCTCCGCTGTACTACGCGCGTCGCTGGAGCGACACGCTGGGCGGTGCGCGCATTTATTTAAAGCGCGAAGACTTAAATCACACCGGTGCGCACAAAATTAATAACACTATCGGTCAAGCACTGCTCGCGCGCCGCATGGGCAAGCGCCGGGTGATTGCCGAAACGGGTGCTGGGCAACACGGCGTGGCCACCGCCACCATCGCGGCGCGACTTGGGATGAACTGTCGGGTATACATGGGCGCACTCGATATCGAACGTCAATCGCCCAATGTCTTTCGCATGAAATTGCTGGGCGCGGAAGTAGTACCGGTGACTTCTGGTTCAAAGACATTGAAGGATGCGTTGAACGAAGCGTTGCGCGACTGGGTCACGAATGTTGATGATACCTTCTACATCATCGGCACGGTCGCGGGACCTCATCCGTATCCCGCCATGGTGCGCGACTTTCAAGCGGTGATCGGTCGCGAAGCGCGTGCGCAATGCTTGGCACAAACCTCACGACTCCCGGATATGGTCGTCGCCTGCGTGGGAGGCGGATCGAATGCGATGGGAATTTTCTATGCATTCCTCAAGGACTCGGCGGTGACCTTGATCGGCGTTGAAGCGGGGGGTGACGGCGTGGCAACGGGCCGGCATTCGGCGCCGTTGACGGCCGGCGCACCGGGCGTGTTACACGGCAATCGTACGTATCTGATGCAAGACGCTGACGGGCAGATCATCGAAACACACTCGATTTCCGCGGGGCTCGATTATCCCGGGGTAGGACCCGAGCACGCCTGGTTGAAAGACACCGGGCGCGCCCAGTACGACACCGCCACCGATGACGAGGCGCTCGCGGCATTTCACCGAGTTACCTTACTCGAAGGCATTATCCCAGCGCTCGAATCGAGCCATGCGCTCGCGTATGTGGAGCGTGTCGCGCCAACGATGGCGCGTGATCAGATCATCGTCGTCAATTTATCCGGCCGGGGTGATAAAGACATTCCGGCGATTGCCAAACGCGAAGGCATGACACTGTGAACCGTATCGAGCAATGCTTTTCGAAGCTCGCCGCCGCGCGCCGCGCGGGTTTGGTGACCTTCATAACCGCGGGCGATCCAAATGCCACGGTGACACTCGCCGCCATGCACGCATTGGTGCGCGGTGGCGCGGATCTGCTGGAGCTCGGTGTGCCGTTTTCTGATCCGATGGCCGATGGGCCGACGATTCAGCGCGCGAGTGAGCGGGCGCTGGCCGGCGGCATGACGCTTAGCGGCGTGCTCGCGCTTGTCAAAGCTTTTCGCGCCGATGATGCCACGACGCCAATCGTCTTGATGGGCTATTTAAATCCAATCGAACGATTCGGAGTCGACGCCTTTGCCGCGGCCGCCAAAGAGGCCGGCGTCGATGGTGTGTTGACGGTGGATTTGCCGCCGGAAGAATCCGCTGCCGCCGCCCCGCCGTTGCGCGCGCATGGACTCGCGCAGATTTATTTGCTCGCGCCGACGTCTAGCGATGAACGCGTGATCCAGGTCTGCGCGCAAGCCACCGGGTTTGTCTATTACGTATCCGTCAAAGGCGTGACCGGTGGCACTTCGCTTGCGACCGACGAGCTCGCGGCGCGTATCGCGCTTGTGAAAGCGCATAGTTCGGTGCCGGTCGGTGTCGGCTTTGGCGTACGGACCCCGGACGCCGCGGCCGAACTCGCTTGCATCGCGGATGCCGTGATTGTCGGGAGTGCACTGGTTGAGATTATTGAGCGCGGCGCGTCGGCCACCCAAGTCGCCAGCGACCTTGAGGCGTTCACAAGCCAATTGCGGCACGCGATGGACGCGGTGCGATCGACCACTTTGGGAGCGGCGCGATGAATTGGTTTAAAAAGCTGCTGCCCTCGCGTATTCGCACGCAAGGCACCGCAAAAAAATCCATTCCGGAAGGCGTTTGGACTAGTTGCCCCAACTGTAAGGCCGTGCTTTATCGCGCGGAAGTCGAGCGTAATTTGGAGGTATGCGTCAAATGCGGCCATCACATGCGTGTGCCGGGTCGCAAGCGCTTACAGCAATTTTTGGATGCCGGTTCGGCGGTCGAAATCGGCCAGAACGTCACGCCCACCGACTTTTTGAAATTCAAAGATTCCAAACGTTATCGCGATCGTTTGCTCGCCGCGCAGAAAGAAACCGGTGAAACCGATGCGCTGATTGTGATGCGCGGCACCGCGGCCGGGGTGCCACTCGTCGCGGCGGCGTTTGAATTCAATTTCATGGGCGGCTCGATGGGCTCGGTGGTCGGTGAGCGTTTCGTGCGCGGGGTGCGCCGCGCGATCGACGATCGTGTGCCGTTTGTCTGTTTTTGCGCGAGCGGCGGGGCGCGGATGCAAGAAGCTTTGGTGTCACTGATGCAGATGGCGAAGACCAGCGCTGCGCTCGCCAATCTGCGCGCGCAACGCCTACCCTACATTTCGGTGTTAACCGATCCCACTACCGGCGGCGTATCGGCGAGCTTTGCGATGCTAGGCGACATCATCGTAGCCGAGCCCAACGCGCTGATTGGCTTCGCCGGGCCGCGCGTCATCGAACAAACCGTGCGCCAAGTCTTGCCCGAAGGCTTCCAACGGAGTGAATTTTTGCTTGACCACGGCGCCATCGATCTCATCTGCGATCGGCGTGAGTTAAAAGCACGCGTCAGCGGCATGCTGAGCGTGTTGGTGCATGGAGCCCAACCGCGCCTGCCGCCGCCTACGTGAGTCACCCAGCAAATGTCGACATTTCCTAGCGCAGTGCCGGATACCAACCGGCCGGCGCGCACGCTGCGCGAGTGGTTGGCGTGGCAAGAGACGTTACACGCCAAGGATATCGAACTTGGTTTGGAACGTTGCCGGGCGGTCGCGCAGCGCATGCACTTACTGCCCTTGCCGTGCGCGGTCGTCACGGTGGGCGGTACCAATGGCAAGGGTTCGACAGTGGCGATGCTCGAGCGCGTTTACCGCGAAGCCGGTTATCGGGTCGCGGCGTACACGAGTCCACATCTCCTGCGCTACAACGAGCGCATCAAGGTCATGAATCAAAGCGCGAGTGACGCGCAGATCTGCGCGGCGTTCGCTGCCGTGGAGGCGGCACGCGGCGACATCCCGCTCACGGTGTTCGAGTTTGGGACATTGGCGGCTTTACAGATTTTTCGCGATGCCCAACTCGATCTCGCGATTTTGGAAGTCGGCATGGGCGGACGTCTCGACGCCGTGAATATCGTCGATGCCGATGTCGCGGTCATCGCCACCCTCGATATCGATCACGTCGAATGGCTGGGGCATACGCGCGAAGCTATCGCGCGCGAAAAGGCCGGCATATTCCGCGCCGCGCGGCCAGCGGTTTGCTCGGATCCGGCTGTGCCGCAATCGCTGCTCGAATGCGCACGCGAGACCAGTGCCGAGCTCGCATTGCTCGGACACGACTTCCATTTCGCCGATCGTGGCGCACGTTGGAGTTGGTGGTCGGTGGGTGCACGGTTTGACGATCTGCCCAAGCCCTCGTTAAGCGGCAGCTATCAATTACGCAACGCGTCAGGCGTCCTTAAGGTCGTCCAGTGCCTGCAGACGCGCTTTCCGGTAAACGAAACCGTTATCGCACGCGCGCTCGCGAGCACGGAATTGCCGGGCCGCTTTCAACGTATACCTGGCGAGGTCGAACTGGTGCTCGATGTCGCGCATAACGCGCAAGCGATAGAGAACTTCGTGGCGACATTGGCGGCGCTGCCGGCCGTCACCCGCACCCACGTGGTACTTGGGATGCTAACGACCAAGGATCACGCGAGCGTGATGCAGGCGCTCGCCAAGGTTGTCACCGATTGGCATCTCGCCACCGTCACTTCAAGGCACGGCGCGACGAGCGCCGCGCTACTGGAAGCGTGGCGGAAGTTTAAGCTGCGCGCCGCCGTGCAATGTTATGCTTCGGTGAGTGAGGCTTATCAAGGGGCATGGCGCGCGGCGCGGCCCGGCGAGCGGATTTTGGTCGTCGGCTCATTTATAACCGTCGGCGAAGTACTCGCGGCGCGCGAAGCGCACGCGGCGGTATAACGACAATGGATCCACAGCTCAAACAACGCATCGTCGGGGCCGCCGTGCTCTTCGCGCTCGCGATTATTTTTATCCCGCCGTTTTTGCAACAAGGCGAGCCACCGCCGTCGCTGCCGCAACGCGATGTGGCGCCGTTACCGGCCACCCCAACTCCGCCCGCCGCGGTCCCGGTCGATCCCACCGTCGTGGCGGAAGTCGAGGCGGGTATACGTGCCTCGAGCGAAGAACTCGGACAACAGCTCGGCGAATTACCCGCGGACGAAGACCTATCCGAGCCGGCGGCGGCCCCAAGCGCCGCTAAACCGCTCGCGACCGTTACCGCGGTGACACCCGCGGCGGTACAAACCACGGCTATGGCTGGCCGCTGGCGTTTACAGCTTGGCAGCTTCGTGACGCGCCAAAATGCCGACAAGCTGCGTGCTAAGCTGGAGACGGCGGGATTCAAGGCAAGCATTTCGCCGCTCGACAAAGGCGGTAAGCAGAGTTATCGCGTGCGCGTGGGTGAGGCCGGAACACGCGCGGAAGTCACGGCGCTACACAAACGGCTTACCGCACAGACCGGCTATGCCGGTATTTTGGTGCGAGAGGAGGCGCCGTGACGGGGACGGACGGACTTTCCTGGGTCGATATTTTTGTACTGATCGTGCTCGGTATCTCCGCGCTCTTGAGCTTATTTCGGGGGTTGGTGCGCGAAGTTCTCTCGCTGGTCGGCTGGATCGTGGCTGGCTGGTGTGCGTTTAAATTCTCAGGCCCGGTCGGCGAGCTTTTCGGCAACGCCATCACGATGCCGTCGATGCGCACTGCGGTGGCGTTTGTCGGGATCCTCATCGGCGTGTTACTCGTTTTTGGCATCCTGAATTTTCTGCTCGGAAAGTTGATCGACAGCACCGGGCTCGGTGCCACCGATCGCATGCTCGGGATGGTGTTTGGCGCGGTGCGCGGCGCCGCGATCGTGACGGTATTAGTCATGTTTGCGGGCCTCACACCGCTGCCGAAAGATCCGTGGTGGCGCCAATCGATGTTCCTGCCCCACTTCGAAGCGTTGGCGAAGTTGGCGATCGACTGGTTACCGCCTGAATTCCGCAAGCATTTCGACTACGATCCGGGCCGGTTAGAGACCTATCAACCCCCAACGCCCTCCTGACCGGTTGGCGGTAAGTAAAGCGCAAGAAGCAAATTTATGTGCGGCATCATCGGCATCGTCGGCAAAAGCGCCGTCAACCAAGGTCTGTATGACGGGTTGACGGTGTTACAGCATCGCGGCCAGGACGCCGCCGGTATCGCGACTTACGAAGACGGCCGCATGTACCTGCGCAAATCGGACGGGCTGGTGCGAGATGTCTTCCACACCCGCCATATGATTAACCTTAAAGGTCGCATGGGGATAGGCCACGTGCGCTATCCCACGGCCGGTGCGTCGTCGACCGCCGAAGCGCAACCGTTTTACGTCAACTCACCCTATGGAATAGCGCTCGCGCATAACGGCAATCTGACCAATTCGGAGCAATTGAAGCGCGAGTTGTTCGAAGAAGGGTTGCGCCACATCAATACCGATTCCGACTCCGAAGTGCTACTCAACGTCTTCGCGCACGAGCTGCAAAGCTTCGGCAAACGCCGGATCGACGCGCAAGATATTTTTGAAGCAGTGGCGCGCTTGCACCGCCGCTGTCGCGGCGGCTACGCGGCGATCGCGATGATCACCGGCGTCGGCATTATCGGCTTTCGCGATCCGTTCGGGATCCGGCCGATCGTCTTTGGGCAGCGCGAAACGCCTAAGGGCACGGAATACATTATCGCCTCGGAATCGGTGGCGATCGATGTTCTAGGCTTTAAGCTCATCCGCGATATCGCGCCGGGCGAAGTGGTATTCATCAGTAAGGCGGGCGAGATCGCCACCCGTCAATGCGCCGATCAACCGATGCTAACGCCGTGCATCTTCGAGCACGTGTACCTGGCGCGGCCGGATTCGATCATCGACGGAATTTCCGTGCATAAAGCGCGAATGCGGATGGGCGAAGCGCTCGCACGTAAAATCCAGCGCGAGTGGCCGGATCACGATATCGATGTCGTCATCCCAATCCCGGATACCGCGCGCACGGCGGCGATGGAACTCGCGCATACGTTGGGCGTCGATTATCGCGAGGGCTTTATCAAAAATCGCTATATCCCGCGCACTTTCATCATGCCGGGACAGGAGCTCCGCCGGAAATCGGTGCGTCAAAAATTGAACGCGATCGATCTCGAGTTCGAAGGTAAGCGGGTATTGCTGGTGGACGATTCGATCGTGCGCGGCACCACGTCATCGCAGATTATCGAAATGGCGCGGGAGTCCGGCGCGCAACGCGTGTACTTTGCCTCCGCCGCCCCGCCGGTCGCGTTCCCAAACGTCTACGGCATTGACATGCCAACCGGTGAAGAACTTGTCGCGCACAAACGCACGCAAAAGGAAGTGTGTGTGTTGTTGGGCGCGGATCGATTGATCTATCAGGATCTCGCCGACTTAGTCGATTGCGCGCAGCGCGGTAATCCCGCGATCGAGGGCTTTGACCTCTCGTGCTTCAACGGCTGTTATGTCACCGGCGACGTCAGCGAGAAGTATCTGAATCATGTCGAAGCGCAACGTTCGGACGAAGCCAAAGCCAAGCGCGCGGCCGCCAACAATGCGCTGCAGGACCTTAGTTTTACGGACGATTTGGTGACAGACGCGGGCTAGCCTCGCGCCACCCCAATCGCCAATTTCGCACAGGCTTACATGACATCCGACTTCTCATCCGGCCCGTGGGGGCTCGCGACCCGTGGCGCGCGCGCGGGTGTGCATCAAACCGCTGAACTTGAAAACAGCGATCCGCTGTATTTGACGTCGAGCTTTTGTTTCGAGTCCGCCGCGCAGGCCGCGGCGGTTTTTGCCGGTGAGGCGGACGGTAATATCTATTCGCGCTTCACCAATCCCACGGTGCGTGTGTTCGAAGAACGTCTGGCGGCGATGGAAGACGGCGAAGCGTGTATCGCGACCTCCTCGGGCATGAGCGCGATCCTAACGACGGTTCTTGCGCTGCTGCAGGCGGGCGATCACATCGTGAGCTCACGGAGTGTGTTTGGCACGACAACCGGTTTGCTGCAGTCGCTGGACAAATTTCAACTCTCGACCACCTTCGTCGACTTAACGGATATTGGCGCGTGGGAACGCGCCATCACCCTGCGCACGCGGCTGTTGTTTGTCGAAACACCGTCTAATCCACTGACCGAAGTGGCCGACATCGCCGCGCTCGCGCAACTCGCGCATGCGCACCCCGATTGTTTGTTGGTGGTCGATAATTGTTTTTGCACGCCGGCGCTGCAGCGGCCGTTGCGCCTTGGCGCAGATATCGTGGTGCATTCCGCGACCAAATATCTCGATGGCCAGGGGCGCTGTGTGGGCGGTGCGATCGTGACCACCGCCGAGCGCATCAAAAATAAATTTTTCCCGTTTCTGCGCGCCGCCGGCCCATCGCTCAGCCCCTTCAATGCGTGGGTTTTTTTGAAGGGATTGGAAACACTCACGCTCCGCATGCAAGCCCATTGCGCAAGTGCCGGACGGATCGCGACATGGCTGTCCAATCATTCGCGCGTGTGTCAGGTGTTTTATCCCGGGCTCGCCTCGCATCCACAACACGCGCTCGCTGCGCGCCAACAGAGCGGGTTCGGTGGGATCGTGTCGTTTACCGTCGACGGGACGCGCGATGCCGCGTGGCAGATCATCGATCGGCTCCGACTGTTCTCGATTACCGGCAATCTAGGCGATACCCGGAGCATCGTGACCCATCCCGCGAGCACCACGCACGGACGCTTGAGCGCCGCTGCGCGTGCCGAAATGGGCGTGACTGATACTTTGATCCGTTTGTCTATTGGGCTCGAGGATGTCCAAGATATTGAATCCGATCTTGCCGCGGCGTTGCGGTAGCAGCACGTCGCCGCTGTTCGGCCGATCCGTGGAGTGGCACAATGCCGCTCTCTTTTCCCCTAACCAGAACCCATCAGGAGGCCCCCGTGACAATTAAAGCTGGCGACAAGATGCCCGCAGGCACATTCGGTGTCATGACCGACAAAGGTCCAAGCCAACTCACAAGCGACGAATTGTTCAACGGCAAGAAGGTCGTGCTTTTTTCCGTTCCCGGCGCGTTTACGCCAACCTGCTCCGCCAAGCATCTACCGGGCTTTCTGGAAAATTCCGATAAGCTCAAAGCCAAAGGGATTGATACCGTGGCCTGTTTGGCGGTCAACGATGTGTTCGTCATGGGCGCGTGGGGTAAGCAAGCCGGCGCGGACGGCAAAGTCACCATGCTCGCGGACGGAAATTGTGTATATACGAAGGCGCTCGGGCTTGAACTCGACGCGAGCGGCTTCGGCATGGGTCAACGCGGTCAGCGATTTGCGCTCGTGGTCGAAAACGGTGTTGCCAAACACGTGTTTATCGAAGCGCCGATGGAATTCAAAGTCAGCTCGGCCGAGCACATCCTCGCTAATCTGTAAATCCTGAAGCCTAAGGTGCGGCGCGCTCAGCGCGCCGCACTGCTCAAACTCACTCGCCGGGAGCCGCCAATGGCCGTGGGTTACGACGCCGCCACCTTTCGTGCGGAAGCCAATGCCTTTGTCGAGTGGCTTGCCAGTTATTTTTCCAATCTCGAACGTTTACCGGTACGCGCGCAAGTTGCGCCCGGCGCCTTGCGTGCACAATTGCCGACCGCCGCGCCGGAACAGCCGGAAGACGCCAGCGCGTTGATTGAGGATCTCGAACGCCTGATCGTGCCGGGGCTGACGCATTGGCAGTCGCCGAATTTTTTCGCGTATTTCCCAGCCAACAACTCCGTGCCCTCGATTATGGGCGAGCTGGTCTCGGCGGTGTTCGGTGTGCAAGGCATGCTGTGGGTTACGAGTCCGGCGTGCACCGAGCTTGAGTCCCATATGCTCGATTGGCTCATTGGCGCGTGCGGGTTACCGGCCAAATTCAAATCAACCGGGCAGGGCGGCGGTGTATTGCAAGACTCGGCCTCGAGCGCGTTGTTGTGCGCCTTGCTCGCCGCGCGTGAACACGCGAGTGACAATCGCGCGAACGAATTCGGTTATGAAGGCAAGCTCACGATTTATGGTTCGGCGCACGCGCATTCGTCACTCGATAAAGGCGTGATGATCGCGGGCTTCGGTCGGCGGGCGCTGCGTAAAATCGCGACCGATGCCACGTATGCGCTTAACCCGCAGGCGCTCGAAGCGGCCATCAAAGCCGATCTCACGTCCGGACTCACGCCGGCACTGGTCTGTGCCACGGTAGGCACGACCTCCACACTGGCTTTCGATCCACTGCCGGCGATCGGCGACATCTGCGCCCGCTACGGGGTGTGGCTACACGTTGACGCGGCGCTCGCCGGCAGCGCGGCAGTGTGTCCCGAGTATCAACCCCTGCTCGCCGGACTCGAGCTTGCCGATAGTTATTGCTTCAATCCGCACAAATGGTTGTTGACCAATTTCGATTGCAGTTGCCTCTATCTCGCCGACCGTCGGCGGCTCATCAATGCCCTATCAATCACGCCCGAATACCTGCGCAATGACGCGAGCGACACGGGTACCGTGCTCGATTATCGCGATTGGCAAATTCCGCTCGGCCGGCGCTTTCGCGCGCTTAAATTGTGGTTTGTATTGCGGCGTTTTGGCCTCGCCGGATTGCGCGAACATATTCGAAGTCATATCGCGCTCACGCAGCGCTTCGCCGCAGTGCTTGCCAGCGAGCCCGATTTCGAAATCGTGGCGCCCGTCGCGCTAAATCTCGTGTGTTTCCGCTATCGTGCCGATAACGCCTTCAATCAGGCGTTAATGGAGGCACTCAATGCGAGCGGCGCGCTGTATCTTTCCCATACCGTTCTCGAGGGGCAGTTCGTGCTGCGCTTTTGCGTGGGTCAGCCACAAACCACCGCCGCGCACGTGGACAACGCAAGTCGTTTGATCGCGACTACCGCGCGACGATTAGCCACAGCCTGAACTTTTGAGAGCCAGTGTGAACATATCAGCGATTCTGATGTTTCTTGTGTGTCTGTCCGCCGTTTCCGGCGCGGCGGCCACGGAAGCTTACGAGGCCATGGTCAAACGTTTACAGGGCGGTGACTTTACGGTCGATTTCAAAGCCCTACGGCTCGCCTATGCCGCATCCCCACAATACGCGCCCGTTTCAACCAAGGGGCTCGGCTTGCGCGATCAGGTGCAAAAGGCGCTGGAGGAAAAGCGCTTCGACGCCGCGCTTGCTTATGCCGAACGCTGGCTAGATGTGCAGTATCTGAATCCTTTTGCGCACCTCGGCGCGGCCGGTGCCTATGATGGCCAACAACAGGCCGATAAAGCGGCATTTCATCGCCGGATTGCCGATCGCTTGTATGAATCGGTGTGCGGCCCGGATGAAGGTCAATCTCTCGACCGACCTTGCCAGGTCATCTCGACCGATGAAGAAATTTATTACCTTGTGCGTCATGGGTTTGAATTAGGCGGGCGCCGCGAAGCGACCTGCGCGAATTCCGTGCCCTGCGACATCTTTGAAGTGCGCGAGCCACAAAGTGATCTTCTCGTTGATATTCATTTCGATATCTCGCTCCCGCTTAAGTTCCAGCAACAGGCCGAGCCGCCTCAACCCGCGACAAGTGCCGCCGATAACCAGAACGATTAAGCGGATCCCCCTCATTAATTAAGCGAGGTCTACATGAATGCAGTCGCGGAATGCGTTCCAGCCCGATTCGTGGAACCGGTGTATGTGTTCGGCAGCTGTATCAGTGGGTCAACTGTGGAGACTACTGCCGCCCTTGCTCAGCGCTTTCATCAAGCGCCCGCGGAGGCGTGGAGCGGTCGCTCGGGAAATGCCTACGGCATTCCATTTCGTAGCAGCGAAGGTCAACGTTTACCGATCAAAGTCGTCGGTGAATATGTGCAAGATTTTTTCAAATACGCACGCGCCAATGCCGAACTCAAATTTCGGATCGCACGATTTGGCTGTGACAAAGACGCCTTTACGGACATCGAAATCGCCGCGTTATTCCGGCAACCGCCGCCGAATTGCGCGCTTCCGGCGGTCTGGCAACTCGCCCTTGGCACATTGAAGAACGCGCGACTTCTTATCTTCGATCCATCGCGGCGCTTACTTGCCGACGACTGGAAAGCGCGCTTTAAGCGCTATGTGGCGCTCAACCTGCCGTTATGGGGACTGCAAGTCTGCGACTTGCTGAGCATCGGTGGCCGCGATAATAGCGCAACCATCGCGTTGGCGGCGGAGCTTGGGATGCGACATCGAGAAATCGGTGGCTCAAGCGCCTATTACGGCAGCCATGTCGAAGCCGCCAGTGAACTCCTGGCAATCTGGCATTCCACGCATCTATTGAGTGTCACCGATCCGGATCAAACCGCGATGCCGGGTTTGGTGCGCGTGTTGAGCTACGCGACGCGCGATGGCTTGCTGATCGACGATCTCAATCTGTACAACGACTGAGTGTTCGATGAAGCGCGGATTATTGGTTGCGCTTCTTCAACAACATCGACGTACGCTATCCCATCGGCGTGTCATTTCTTCGGTAAAGAACGCCGCGCGCGTCAGCGGCGCGCCGCCATCTGAATGATGCGCATGCCAATGCGCGAGATAACGATGGTAAGCGGTGTCGCCATTCAGAATGCGCCAATAATCAACGAAGATTTGCCAGCACGTTTGCACGCGACGGAAGAGCCGCGCATAACGGGATCGTCGAAGTAAATTAAACACGCGATTTTCAACGAGCAGCATAAGCACTCCGGACGTAGGCCGATTCGGCGAGCGGCGAGAGGGGTTCGCCGCGCCATACGCGA
Source organism: uncultured Klebsiella sp. (assembly GCA_964555355.1). Lineage (GTDB taxonomy): Bacteria > Pseudomonadota > Gammaproteobacteria > CAIKBL01. The sequence goes on along the minus strand of CAZKRY010000022.1, from coordinate 18,851 downwards.
TAGCAGGCGCGCGCCGTGGTGAGCGCCAAAATCCACGCCAAGCACATGAAAAGAATCGTCAGCGCTGCGTTCAAACGATCGTTAAAAATGAGTTGCGGGGCTTGGCTCGCGAGCTCCGGCGGCAGTGCATTGCTTGCGATTTTCTCGCTCAAGTCGCGGGCATGCGCGAAAAAGCCGATGCGCGGTGCCGGATTCAAAAGTTTATGAAGCGCGGCGGTGGTGGTGACGATGAGTAACCAAGCCAGCGGCGCGGCGGTCACCCACAAATAGCGAAACTTACCGGATTTGGCGAGCACCGCGGTACACACGCATAAGGCAATCGCCGCGAGCATTTGATTGGCGATCCCAAACAGCGGCCACATGCTGTTGATACCACCCAACGGATCGATCGTTCCCTGATACAGAAAAAATCCCCACGCACCGACGACGAGCGCACTGCTCAATAACACGCTCGGATACCAACTGGTACGGCCAAGCGGCGCAAAGAATGTGCCGAGAAAGTCCTGCAGAATAAAACGCGCGACCCGCGTGCCGGCATCGAGCGTGGTTAAGATGAACAACGCTTCGAACATAATCGCAAAGTGATACCACAAGGCGAGTAAGCCGCCGCCGGAAAATTGCGAAAATATATTCGCCATACCGACCGCGAGCGACGGCGCGCCACCGGTGCGCGCGAAAAGCGTGGCTTCGCCCATCTCGCGCGCGAGGCTCTCCATCTGGGCAACCGTGACTGGGAAGCCCCAGCTACTAATTGTGGCCACCGCTTGCGCGGCTTCTTTGCCCACCACGCCCGCCGGACTGTTGATTGCGAAATAAACGCCAGGATCAAGCACGCACGCCGCGATCATCGCCATCACCGCCACGAAAGATTCCATCATCATCGCGCCGTAGCCGATCATGCGGGCATCACCTTCGTTCATGAGCAGCTTAGGTGTGGTGCCGGATGAGATCAGTGCGTGGAAACCGGAAATCGCGCCGCACGCTACCGTGATAAACACAAACGGGAAGAGGGTGCCTGAGAAGATTGGGCCGGTGCCGTCGATGAATTGCGTCAAGGCCGGCATCTGGATCACCGGCCGCAGAATCAGAATGGCGACTGCGAGCGCCAGAATGGTGCCGATTTTCATAAACGTCGAGAGATAGTCGCGCGGGGCAAGCAGCAACCACACCGGCAAAACGGCGGCAGTGAAGCCGTAAGCGATAATCATGAGTGCAAGCGTGGGCGCATCGTAATCGAACCACACGCGAACCTCGGGCAGTTTGTCGATGACGCCGCCACCGGCCACCGCAGCGAACAACAACACCACCCCAAGCGCCGTGCCCTCGAGCACCTGACCAGGGCGCAAACTTCGCATGTAAACGCCCATCAACAGCGCGATCGGAATGGTCGCGGCAACGGTAAACGTGGCCCAAGGACTATGTTTCATGGCATTGACCACAACCAAGCCCAGCACCGCGATCAAAATAAGGCTGATTAACACCACGCCCAGCATCGCGGCAAAACCGCCGAGCGCCCCGAGCTCATCGCGGGCCATTTGCCCAAGCGAGCGACCATTGCGACGCAGAGAGCAAAACAACACGACGAAATCTTGCACGCAGCCGCCAAGCACACCGCCCAGCACAATCCAAAGCGTGCCTGGGAGATAACCGAACTGCGCGGCGAGCGTCGGACCGATCAATGGCCCAGGCCCCGCGATCGCCGCGAAATGGTGACCGAACACCACCCAGCGATTGGTCGGCACAAAATCGCGACCGTCATTGATACGTTCAGCCGGCGTCGCACGTGTCGGATCGAGTAGCAGCACTTTGGTCGCGATGAACAGGCTATAAAAGCGATAGCCGATGGCGTACACGCATATCGCCGCCACCACAAACCAGAAACTATTGATCGACTCACCGCGATGAAGCGCGATCCCGCCAAGCGCGCCGGCACCTAGCACCGCGATCCCAATCCAAGTCACGATGGCGAGAGATGTCAGCGGCGGGCGGGTCGGTTGCATGGCGGCGTCCTCGTAACTGCAATGACGTGTGAGATTGTCGCATCATCGTGCGTGACGCAACCCGTGCTTGGCCGCGGCGCGAGACAACCTGAAGCCTGCCACCCGGCGACGAGACAAGCTTGTCAATCCAATTGACAAAAATACTTTTCGTTTAATCCGTCGCCGAAGCCCGCTTGCGGATTGAGAAGGGGGGTTGCTTCTGGTACTTTCGTGTCCCGAATACGGAGCCGAAAACGGTGCCTTTTTGGGGCTTCACGTGCGGCTCCCCTTAGAACCGACGCGAAAGCATTTAATGACTCAGTTCGTCTTCATTACCGGCGGCGTCGTTTCGTCACTCGGCAAAGGCATCGCTTCCGCGTCGCTCGCGGCCATCCTCGAGGCTCGAGGCTTGGGGATCGCGATGATCAAACTCGATCCTTATATCAATGTCGATCCGGGCACGATGAGCCCGTTTCAACACGGCGAAGTTTTCGTCACCGAAGACGGCGCGGAGACCGATCTCGATCTCGGTCACTACGAACGCTTCGTGCGTTGCCGCACCAGCGCGAACAGCAATTACACCACCGGTCGCATCTATGAAAGTGTGATCCGTAAGGAGCGCCGCGGTGAGTACCTAGGTGCGACCGTGCAAGTCATCCCGCATATCACTGACGAAATCAAAGCCTGCATTCGCCAAGGCGCGGGCGATGCCGAAATCGCGATGGTCGAAATCGGTGGTACGGTTGGCGACATTGAGTCCTTGCCGTTTTTGGAAGCCATTCGTCAAATGCGCGTCGAGCACGGCGCGAAGAACACACTGTATATTCATTTGACGCTAGTGCCGTTCATCGGCTCGGCCGGTGAGATGAAAACCAAACCGACGCAGCATTCGGTGAAAGAACTGCGTTCGATCGGTATCCAGCCGGATGTGTTGCTGTGCCGCGCCGACCGCCCGCTTCCGGCCTCCGAGCGGCGCAAGATCGCGCTCTTTACCAATGTCGAAGAACGCGCGGTGATCTCCGCCATCGACGCTGACTCGATCTACAAAATCCCGATGATGCTGCACGACGAGGGCTTGGACGATATCGTGGTCGAGAAGCTCGGCATCCAAGCGCCGCTCGCCAACCTGCAAGAATGGCGTGCGGTGGTGGAAGCACAGGCCAACCCGAAGAACGAAGTCAACATCGCGATGGTCGGCAAGTATGTGTATCTCACGGAATCGTATAAGTCGCTGTCCGAGGCCCTGACCCACGCCGGTATTCACACCCGGACACGGGTCAATATTCGCTATGTTGATTCGGAAGTCATCGAACGCGAGGGCGTGGGCTGCCTCGCCGGCATGGATGCGATTTTGGTGCCAGGCGGCTTCGGCGAGCGCGGCATTGAAGGCAAAGTCATCGCCGCCCAGCATGCGCGAGAACAACGCCTGCCGTATCTTGGGATTTGCTTAGGCATGCAGGTGGCGGTCATCGAATTCGCGCGTCATTGTGCGCGCCTGCCGAATGCGCATAGCACTGAATTTGATAAGGCGACGCCGTACCCGGTAATCGCGCTGATTACGGAATGGAAGGGTGCCGACGGTGCAGTACAGCGACGCAGCGAAGCGCACGACAAGGGCGGCAGCATGCGACTCGGCGGACAACAGTGCAAACTGGCACCCGAGAGCATCGTTGCGCGCGCTTACGGCACGGAAACGATCGTCGAGCGGCATCGCCATCGCTATGAATTCAACAACACTTACATGATGGAACTGGAAGCGGCGGGCCTGCGTTTCTCGGGCCGATCGATGGATGGCAATTTGGTCGAGATTGTCGAAATCCCGAGCCACCCGTGGTTCGTCGGCTGCCAGTTTCATCCGGAGTTCACTTCAACCCCGCGCGATGGCCATCCGTTGTTCTCGTCCTTTGTGCGGGCCGCACTCACTTTCAAACAAAAATCCGCCACGGCCGTGACTGATGCGGCTGTGTGATTTCGAGGTCGGCGGGGAGACGCCGTTTTTTCTGATCGCGGGTCCCTGTGTCATCGAATCCGCAACGCTGTGCATGGAGACCGCCGGCACGCTTCAAGAATTAACCCGCGAGCTCGGTATCCCGTTCATCTTCAAATCCTCGTTTGATAAAGCGAACCGCACTTCGCATGAAAGTTTCCGTGGCCCTGGCATGGAGACGGGTCTCAAGGTGCTTGAGCAAGTCAAACGCACGCTTGGCGTGCCGGTGTTGACCGATGTGCACGAAGACTCACCGCTCGCCGAGATCGCCGCCGTGGTCGATGTGTTGCAGACGCCGGCGTTTTTATGCCGGCAAACCAATTTCATCCAAGCAGTCGCGCGCCAAGGTAAGCCGGTCAATATCAAAAAGGCGCAGTTCTTGGCCCCTTGGGATATGACACATGTGGTCGCTAAAGCCAAGGCCGTAGGCAATGATGCCATCATGGTCTGCGAGCGCGGCGCGTCTTTCGGCTATAACTACTTGGTGTCCGACATGCGTTCACTGGTGGTGATGCGTGCGACCGGCGCGCCGGTGGTATTCGACGCCACCCATTCGGTGCAGATGCCGGGCGGGCAAGGCGCGAGTTCCGGCGGTCAACGCGAGTTCGTGCCGGCGTTGGCGCGCGCCGCCGCGGCGGTGGGCGTCGCCGGTATCTTCATGGAAACGCATCCCGATCCGGCGCGCGCGTTGAGCGATGGGCCGAACGCTTGGCCACTTGGGCGCATGCGTGAGCTGTTGGAAACATTGAAAACGATCGACGAAGCCGTCAAACGTGCAGGCGTTATGCACGTTGAGGCGGCGACGTAGTCTTATTGGTTGGAGCATGTATGTCTGAAATCACGAGTGTCGTCGCCCTGGAAGTCATGGATTCGCGCGGCAACCCGACGGTCCGCGCGGAAGTGCAAACCGCAACCGGGGCCAAAGGGGTGGCACAGGTCCCTTCCGGCGCGTCGACCGGTGAGCGCGAAGCGCTGGAATTGCGCGATGGCGACAAGCGGCGCTACTTGGGCAAGGGCGTGTTGAATGCCGTCAAACACGTCAATGACTTGATAGCACCCCTGGTGCGCGGGCGCGAAGTCGCCGATCAAGCCGGACTCGATCGCGCGATGTTGGATTTGGACGGCACGCCGAACAAGGCGCGGCTAGGCGCCAATGCCACGCTTGCGGTATCGATGGCGGCGGCGCATGCGGCGGCGGCGGAAGCCAAACTACCTTTGTATGCGACCTTTGGCCGTCGCGATTCCTATCAAATGCCCGTGCCGATGATGAACATCATCAACGGCGGCGCGCATGCCAGTAACAACGTCGATTTTCAAGAATTCATGATTCTGCCGGTGGGCGCACCGAGCTTCGCGGAAGCGTTGCGTTACGGCGCGGAGATTTTCCATGCGCTGAAAGCCGTGCTGCATAAGCAGGGCGCGAGTACCGCGGTGGGGGACGAAGGCGGTTTCGCGCCGGACCTACCGTCCAATCAAGCCGCGTTGGATTTGATCGCGCGCGCCATCGAACAAGCCGGCTTTAAGCTGGGACAGGAGATTGTGTTGGGCTTGGACGTCGCGAGTTCCGAATTCTATGAGAGCGGCAAGTACAACCTCGCCTCCGAGCAGCGCCAACTGTCGAGTCAACAAATGGCGGATTTGTTGGCGACGTGGAGTCGTGACTACCCCATCGTTTCAATTGAAGACGGCATGGATCAAAACGATTGGGAGGGCTGGAAGATATTGACGGATGCGATCGGCAAGCGGGTGCAGTTGGTGGGCGATGATCTATTCGTGACCAACACGGAAATCCTGCAGCAAGGCATCGATCGCCACATCGCAAACTCGATTCTCATCAAAGTGAATCAAATCGGCACGCTGACCGAAACCTTCGCCGCTATCGACATGGCACGCAATGCCAAATACACAGCGGTGGTCTCGCATCGTTCCGGTGAAACCGAGGACACGACGATTGCCGACATCGCCGTCGGCAAAAGCACCGGGCAAATCAAAACGGGCTCCTTGTCGCGTTCCGATCGCATCGCCAAATACAACCGCTTGCTCGTCATCGAGCATGAACTCGGCGCGCGCGCGAGTTATCCCGGTCGCAACGCGTTTTATAATCTCGCCTAATGCTACGTCTATTCGCATCCGTCTTGATGGCGCTGCTCCTCGCCCTGCAGTGGGCATGGTGGTTTGGCAAAGGCGGCTTGCGAGACGCATCGAAGCTCGAAGATCAGATCGCCGCGCAAGAACGCAAGCTCGATACGTTGCGCACGCGTAATGGCTCGTTCGCCGCGGAAGTCATGGATCTGAAAGAGGGTTTGGACGCGGTCGAAGAGATAGCGCGCAGTGAAATGGGCATGGTTCGCAGCGGCGAAGTGTTTTATCAATTGGTGGAACCGGCGCCGGGGACGGTCGCGGCGGCCGAGGCCGTCCCGGAGAATTCGGCGCCTTGATTTCAACCGCCGCGCCGCGCTTTTGGGCGGTCGTGCCGGCCGCGGGCAAGGGCACGCGGATGCAATCTGAGCTGCCGAAGCAGTATTTAAAACTGTTTGGTAAAACGATCCTCGAACACACCCTGGGACGGCTCACCGCACATCCGCGCATCGCCGGCGTCGCGCTCGCAGTCGCTGCGGATGATGATCTCTGGCCTGAGATGCGCGCCAACTTCCCTTCCGTCATTACCGCGATTGGCGGCACCGAGCGTTGTCATTCCGTGTTGAATGCGCTGCGTGCATTGAGCGCGCATGCCGCGGATGACGATTGGGTGCTCGTGCATGACGCGGCACGGCCTTGTCTGCATCCGAACGATGTCTCGCGTTTGATCGATACGCTCGCAGCGCATCCCGTCGGCGGCATTCTCGCGATCCCAGTGCGCGATACGTTGAAGCGCTGCGATGACCAATCAACCATTGAGGCGACGGTCGATCGCACTCGGTTGTGGCATGCGTTGACCCCGCAAATGTTTCGGCTAAGCGTGTTGCGCGAAGCACTGAGCCGGGCGCTGGCGGCGGGCGCGCTGGTCACCGATGAAGCGCAAGCCGTCGAAGCCATGGGGTTAATTCCCCGTGTGGTAGAAGGGAGAGGCGACAATCTCAAAGTGACGCGCCCGGAAGATTTAGCGCTCGCCGAACTTTTCCTGCGCGCGCAACAGATTTCAACTTGAGTACAAGGTTATGAGAATCGGTCAGGGGTACGACGCCCACAAATTCAAAGACGGTGATTTTGTCGTGCTGGGCGGGGTAACAATTCCGTTCGAACGCGGATTAGCCGCGCATTCGGATGGTGATGTGGTGATTCATGCCATTTGCGATGCGTTGTTGGGCGCTGCGGCGCTTGGCGACATTGGCCGTCATTTTCCGGATTCGAGCGCCGCGTTCAAAGGTATCGACAGCCGGATCTTATTACGCAAGGTGCGTGAATTACTGGCGAACGCCGGTTATCAGGTGAGCAACGTCGATGCCACCGTCATCTGCGAGCGACCGCGCGTGTCGGGGCATGTGGATGCCATGCGCGCGTTGATTGCGGAGGATCTAGGCGTGTCGATCGATCAGGTGAGCATCAAAGGCACCACTACCGAGAAGATGGGTTTCACCGGCCGCGGCGAAGGCATCGCGGCCGCGGCCGTGGCCTTGATCCAAAACGCATAAACGGAGGCAACGATGACGAGAGATCTCGAAGCGCTGTGGGCCGAGCACATCAAGTACGAATTCGAAACCTCGAACACCGAAGACACCTTAGCGACGATGGTCGAGGATGCCTACGTCAACCACATTCCGGTGATGACGGGCGGCGTTGGTAAAGCCGCATTGCGGGAGTTCTACGCCAAACATTTCATTCCGCAGATGCCGCCGGATACCGAGATGGTGCCGTTATCCCGCACCGTCGGCCGCGAGCGATTGGTCGACGAAATGCTGTTTAAGTTTACGCATACAATCGAAATGGATTGGATGCTTCCCGGCGTCGCGCCGACTGGCCGGCGCGTGGAAGTTGCGCTGGTCGCGATTGTGCATTTTCGCGAGGGCAAGCTCGCCTACGAACACATTTACTGGGATCAAGCTTCGGTACTGGTGCAGCTTGGCCTAATCGATCCCAAAGGTCTGCCGGTGGCCGGCGCCGAATGCGCGCGCAAAGCACAGACCCCAACCTTGCCGTCTAATACGCTGATGACGCGGCGCGGAAGCTAAGAAAGTTCCGCACCACCGTCCGACGGATTGTGAAGGGGATCACACCACCGCAAAGCCGCCAATTATTTTCGTGACTAGTTCTCAAGTTCGCTGGAGACCGACCGCTGTAACGGCTACAAATAACGCAACCACGGGCCGCGGTGCCCGGGAATGGAAAAAAGAGAAATGATTACGCGGACGACGCTGTCCCGTATCTCGCGGACGGCGATGCTGGTGACAATGAACTCGGCGCTGTTGGTGGGCTGTGCCAACTTGAGCGTCCCTACAAAATCCACGACTAACACGGACTACGCAGCGGATACCGAAGCCGTGTTCATGTATCAAAGCAGGATGGCGAGCGGCGTCATGGACCGCTTCGCCGAACTCGAACTTGCAGGCTCCTCAAATCCCGATCCGATATTGGTCGCGGCCGATGCACGCATGACGGAAGTCTGCCGTCATCTGAACGAAGCCGCGGTCGCGCGCGCCGAAGGTCGGGCACCGGGCTGGGATCTCAAGCTGCGCGTGCTGACGACGACCAGCGCCTGCGCCCGTGCCGCCCAGGAAGTTGATCTTCTGTTGCACAACGCGGGCGACTCGGTGCAAACGGCTAAACTCTAGCCGCGCCTAAACTAAGCCGAGGATGTTCCTGAGAAGACTCTAGAACATCCCGGTTTGCACACACATGGACTCCACCCGCGCGTTGGAGCCAATGGCCGTGTTGTTCACATTCTGCACTTCCGTCTTCGCGGCCAGGCAGGTTTCCTGACTTTCAAACTCGGTCTTGTCGATCACTAAGTCGCTACCGTTGGCGGTGACGGCGACGATTATCAATACCCATTTCATGCGGCGGCTCCCGGTGAGTTGCGGTGAAGCGCATGGTAGCAGCCGCGCGGGGGTGAGATTGCGGGTCACGCGCTGACTCGTCCCCCGCGCAAGCGACGCGTTGCGTAAATTCTGTTACTTTGGTGACAGATCGATTCAATGACGGGGAGGCACGGTGGATCGCGCGGCAATCGAAAACTTGCTGATGCCGGCCACCTACGGGCGACACCTCGCGCGCCTCTTCGACGCGCGCGCGCTGCTGGCTGGGACCGGTCTCACCGCGACTGATCTGCAGGATGAGGCGCGGCGCATCTCCGTCAAACAGGCGCTGCGTTATATCCGTAACACGCTCGATTTGGCCACCGAGCCGGATTGGTATTTGGCGTGGGCACTCACGCTCTCCGATCATTTTCACGGATCCGTGAGCGCCGCGCTGATGAGTGCGCCGACGTTAGGCGCCGGGCTCGATATGTTTTTGCGCTTTTTCCCGGGGCGTATTCCTTACATGCACATGCAAGGACGCACGGAAGGCGCTAGGTTTATCGCCGAGCTATGTCCTCTGATCGATTTAGGCGACGCAACCCCACTCTTAATCGAAACGCCGATCATTATCCTGCAGCAGTATCTGGAAACGGTGCATGCGGTTGATTTCAAGGACGCGAGGATAGATCTCAACTATCCACGGACGCCGCACGCGGCTCGCTACGCGCGCTACTTCAAACCCGCAGTACGTTTTGACGCCGGACGCCATGCCTTGGTCATTCCAATGGCGTGGCGGGCGATGCGTAACCTCGATCACGTCGAATCCATTTGGGCGCATGCGGTGGCACACTGCGAATCGACAGTGGCGTCTTCGCCCGAGCGATCGACACTCGGGCGCATCCGGCAATGCTTGAATCAAGCCTTTGCGGTACCGCATCGCGCGCGTCCGTTGCCGACGCTCGAAGAAGTCTCCGCCATGCTTCATCTCACACCGCGCACCGTCATTCGTCATCTGCACCGCGTCGGCACGAGCTATCAGCGCTTAATCGACGATTTTCTGCGAAGTCGCGCGGTGGAATTGCTGGCCAACGATCGTATCAAGATCAAAGAAGTGGCGGCGGCGCTCGGCTTCACTAACCCTGCGAATTTCGGCAAAGCGTTTAAACGCTGGTCCGGTGTCTCGCCGGGGGAATATCGGCGACGACAAGGCTAGCGTTTTGCGCGAAGTCCGCCGCCGCGTTTAATCGCGTCGCCGCGCCGCGCGTGACTCGCGCCACTCGCGGCGCAGTTTGCGGCGTTCGACCCGCGGTAAATCGCGATAGTGCCGGAAGGCCGCGCGCAATCGTTGCTGAGTGGTGGGCGGTAGCGCTTTAAACTTCTCGAGCCGCGCACGCAGCACCGCTTGGCGCGCGGGCGGCAGGCGTTGCCAGCGTTCCCACCGGCTACGTGCAATGGCTTGCCTATCGGCATCCATGGTGTGCCAGCGCGCAGCACCACGCCGTAGCCGTTCTTGCCGGATTGGCGAATAAGTTGACCAAGCGTCACGTGCCGGCGCCAACAGTTGTTGTTCGGTTGGGCTCAATGCCTCCCACGGGGTAGGGGCGGGCTCGGCACTCGATGTCGCCATCGCAAGGCAGAAGAGTGCGCCGCCAAGCCACCGATATCGCAGGGAATTAATCATTCGCAGTATCCACCGCCGATGAGGGTGTCGCATCCGCATCCAGCAATAATTCCAATTCGACCTCGGCGCCAGCGGTGTCCGTCCACTCGCCCAAATGTTCGAGCAACTCCAGCGTTGGCGGTGGTTGCGCATCCGTCGCCCGCGTCGGGTGAGCGCTTGCGGCAAGGGATAACACGATGAGTGCACGACATGCGTTAACCCGCGTCACGCGCCGCAAGCCATTGGTAAAATTCCAGATCTTCGGCGATCTCAAGTTCCGCCGACGGTCCTTCGCTCGTCAGCCACTCGAGTGCATGGGGCGCGGGATATTCCTTCGATTGTTGAATCGTCCGCGCCGCCAATACCAAAAACAGCACCGCGGTCGCCAGCACACCGGCGGTCGGGCCCAGTGAAGACCAGACGCGCGGCGGCGGAATCGAGGCGAGCGCGTCGCTACGCATTTGTTGCAAGCGCTGTCGAATATCGGGACTTAGCGCCGCCATTTCTTCGTTCAGCGCGTGGCGTAATGAAAATGGGGACAGCCCCCTTTTTTCTCCATTAGTCATGGCCGTTTTCCACTCAGCAACGCACGTAGTGTCGTTACCGCACGTGAGTAATGCGTTTTAACGCTGCCTTCCGAGCAGCCCATCGCGCGCGCGGTTTGACGCACATCCAACCCTTCCCATTCGCGCAGCAACAGGACTTGTTGTTGACGCAGCGGGAGTTTCTTGAGCGCCGCTCGCAGTTCGGCCGAATCCTGCGCCGTATCCAGTTGCGCGTCGGGTTCTGCCGCGCGCGGCGCGGGAAAGGTATCCAATGGCGAGTCTTCGTCATCGCCGAAACCGAAAAATGCAAACAAGCGATCCGTCAGCGAACGTCGCCGGTGGTGGTCTTGGAGACGGTTTTCCAAAATCCGATAGAAAAGCGGCGCCCATTCTTCCGGCGCGCGCGCACGGTAGTGGGTCACGAGTTTTAACATCGCGTCCTGCACGATATCGAGTGCATCAGCCGTGTTACCGACGCCGTATTCGGCAATTTTGAACGCGCGCTGTTCGGTGGCGGCGAGAAAGCGCGCGAGCTCGGCGTCGTTACCCAGAATAAACTCCTCATCTCAAGCCACGTGCTAAAGACTTAGTGCGCGTCGCGGCGTGCTTGGCGGCGCTCCCCACGACGGTCAAGGCGATTATTGATGCGCTCACCGCGATCATCGAGCCGATCGTTGATGTTACCACCCACACGATCTTTCCGGGCGTTGATACGCTCGCCGCGCGCGTCCAATCGATGGTCGATGCGATCGCCTTTTGCATCCAGTCGTGCCGCACGCACATCGTGGCCGGCAGCCGCAGCCCTATCGGCCCGCGCATCCAAGCGCGAATCGATGCGATCACCACGATGATCGAGCCGTTCCTCGATGACGTCACCCCGCTGGTCTTTACGCGCTTCGATCCGATCGCCCTGATTATCCAACCGGTTCTCGACCCGGTCGCCACGCGCATCCAGTCGGCCTTCGACGTTGCCGGCAAGCGCGGGACCAGAAAGTAGAAGGGCAATGGTTGTACCGGCGGCTAAAAGCGAGATTTTCATCGTACGTTCCTTTGTCGTTTGCGGAATCGGGCTAAGTCTCGCCCGTACCTCACATTAACGGTCGAACCAGAAATCGGTTGACAGTTATTTTGCGGTCAGCCGAGGATGAGACCTGGTTCGCAAAAGCAACTGTTTTTATGCCCGCGCATGCATTGTTCCCAACCCTGATTTACACCGCGAAACTTGCCCCCTCGGCGAACGCACAACTAAACGAACGCATACTTAAGGAATGCCGCCAGCTTGCACGGCAGGACCGCGCCGGCCAGCACTGGTCCCGAAGCAATTATCCTGGCGGGTATACCTCCTATAACTCAGTGTGCCGGATGCATGAGTTCTCGCCGACCTTTGCCGAACTCGCGAAACGACTGGCCCGACACGTCAATGCGTTTTCACGCTCCCTCGAACTTGATTTAGACGGCCGGGAATTAGCGATGACGGATTGTTGGGTCAATGTCATGCCGTTTCATGTCTCCCATTCCTTGCACCTGCATCCGCTATCGACGATCAGCGGCACGTATTACGTCAAAACTCCGCGCGGTTGCACCGGTTTAAAGTTTGAAGATCCGCGTCTCGATCGGTTTATGGCGGTGCCGCCGCAGACGGCCGACCGTCAACAATCGCGCGGCTGGCATACAGTGCCGGCGCGCGCGGGCGAACTGGTGTTGTTCGAAAGCTGGTTACGGCATGAAGTACCGCCCAATCCGGCGCGTGGTGAACGCGTGAGCATTAGTTTTAATTACAACTGGTTCTGAACTAGGCACAAACACATTTTATGTATTGTGAAGTGCTTACCACCTCTATCGGCTGGGTGGAAGTTTCCGCCGATGACCAAGCGATCACGCAGGTCTACTGGCGTGCGCGTGAGCCGGTCACCACTCAATCATCGCCGCTAACAACGGAAGCCGTGGCGCAACTCAACGCGTATTTCAAGCGTCGCCTGACGCACTTTGATTTGCCGCTCGCTGCGCGAGGTAGCGACTTCGCACAAGCCGTGTGGACCATCATGCGCGAGATCCCTTTTGGACAAACGTTGACGTACGGTGAAGTCGCTCGCCGGTTGGACGTTCCCGCGCAGGCGGTTGGACAGGCTTGTGGGCAAAACCCGATCGGCATTGTCATCCCTTGCCACCGCATCGTCGGCACGCAATGGCTGGGTGGATATTCGAGCGAGCTTGGCGTCAACGCGAAGCAGTTTTTGCTGGACTTGGAACGCGGTCAAGGTCGACTTTTTTAAGCGTGCGTGGCAATAGTTAAGCTGCCCCTCACCCGGCGCTGCGCGCCGACTTCTCCCGATGGGAGAGGTGCAATATTTGTTTGACCACAACCGAGAAAGCGCAGTTTTTCACTCCCTCTCCCGCACGCGGGAGAGGGCAGGGGTGAGGGTCTCCGCGCAACTACGCGCGATAAGCTAACTCACTCGCTGCCGCGCGCCGGCCATAGCCGCCGCTTCTTCTTTCAGCAACCTATCCCACAGGAATAAAAGTTTGTTGGGACCAGTATCGGCGCGAATATCAACTAAATTGCCATCCGGTCGTTCTTTCATATTGCGATGCTGCGCTTCCAACATGATCTTGTCTTCTTGAAACGCGGCATCGGTGGCGTCCAATAACATCTGACTTAACCCAGGGAAGTCGTGCGAGCGATGCGCGCCCCAGGAGTAGTAATAATCCACCCAATCTTCATCGTTGGGCGTGACCGCTTGCGAGGAGAAAGTATCGAGCAATAGCTGGCCGTTTTCTTTCCCGCGTGCCGCGGTCCCCGGCGACCACACTTGAAAGTGCATGATGAAATTGCACGGCAGGCTCATTTCATAGGACGCGAGTAGGTCGAAGCGCAACTCCGCCGGGAACAGATGCTTCGCAAAAAACGGCGCCGGTGAATCCGGCATCCAGAGTTCGGTGAGCACCCCGCGTTCGCGCATCGTATGTTGGGGATTGGCTTCATACCAACCGGCTGAGCCACCTAAGGTCTTGGCATGAATCCATGCCACGTGACTTAAATCCATTAAGTTTGCGATCTCCAATTTCAGGTTGGTGTTGATCCGCGTTTGGCTGGTTTTGATGTTGAATTCAGGATCGTCCGGTCCGCGCGAAAAACAAATTAAATTGGGATCTGCTTTTTCCGGCGCGCCCATCCAGATCCAAATCCAATTGGCGTTTTCGACCACCGGGTAGGTGCGGACTTTGGCGTGCGGCGGAATGATGCTTTGCCCGGGAATTTCCTTGCAGCGACCATCCGGGCCAAAACACATGCCGTGATAACCGCAGCGCAACGAGTCGCCCTCTTTGCGGCCAAGACTCAAGGGCGCCTGCCGGTGACAGCAACGGTCTTCCATCACCACCAGGCCGCCATCCGGCTTGCGATACATAATGAGGTTCTCGTTCGCGATGCGTTTGGTGACGAGTGAGTGCGCGCTCTGACTGACCTGGTGATCCCAGCCGGCGCAGTACCAGCAGTTTTTGACGAACATGACGGCGTTCCTTGGTTGGCACGGGAGTAGTTTCGATTTTGCATGGAAAAAGCGCGCAGGCAAACTCACGTGCACTGCAACACTCGACGAGGAGGGCATTTCTTCACCCCCCGCTTTCTTCCCCTGGCGCGCTGCTGTTAGCCTGCCGCTAATGCCCGACAAATCAGCATGAGGTCGCCGATGGATATTTCGCTCAAGCCCCGGTACATCGCATTCCGCGACGAAGTGCGCGACTTTCTCGCGCGCTTTGGTGCGCAGGCGCCGCAAGCGCCGGTCGATTTACGCGCGCCGGCCACACTCGCTTGGCAAAAGCTTTTGCTCGAACACGGTTATGCCGGCCGCACGATCCCCAAAGTGTACGGCGGCTTTGGCGCGGAACCGGACATCTTGGAAGCACGCATTATCACGGAGGAGTTTGCCGCCGCACAGGTGTTCCCCGGCCTCGCTGGCCAAGGGATCATGATGTTGATCCCAACGCTGCTTGAGTTTGGAACGGAAGCACAACGCGTGCAGTTCATCGCGCCGACACTACGCGGTGAGCTCATCTGGTGCCAGGGCTATTCCGAGCCGAATGCCGGTAGCGATTTGGCGAGTCTTAACACGCGCGCGGTGTTGGACAGCGACACTTGGATCATCAACGGCCAAAAGATTTGGACAAGCACCGCGCACCTCGCGGACTGGATGTTCTGTCTGGTGCGCACCGAGCCCACAGCACCCAAACACTTAGGCATTAGTTTCCTGTTGTTTAAAATGACCACGCCCGGTATTGAAGTGCGACCACTGGTGACGATGGTGGGGGACGCCAGCTTCAACGAAGTCTTTTTCACCGACGTGCGCGTGCCGGCCGCGCAGATCGTGGGGAAGCGCGGTGACGGTTGGAAAATCGCCAATGCCTTGCTCGGCCATGAGCGCGGCATGCTGGGCAGTCCCAATCTCACATTACAGCGATTTAATGCGCTGGTGGAATTAATGAAACAAGAAACGATCGACGGCCGGCGATTGATCGATAACCCTGTTTGGCGCGATCGCTTAATGAAAATAGAAGGCCGCATGCTGGCCTTACGCTGCAACGATCTGCGGACGCTCTCGGCGCGAATCAACGGACAATCCGCGGCACTTGCCAGTATGGTGGTCAAGCTCCAAGGCACCGAACTCCGTCACGACTTGGAAGGTTTGGCGATCGACGCACTAGGCGAGCTCGGCGTGCTGTATCGCGGTAGTCCACACCTGCGCGACCAAGGCATGTGGCAGCAACATCACATGTACTTTTTGGGTCTCATCATCGGCGGTGGTACCTCGCAAATTCAAAAGAACATCATCGCGGAACGCGGACTCGGCATGCCGCGCGAACCGAAATTAGCGGGAGCGTAGCGTATGGATTTTGGTCTCTCTTCCGAACAAGTGTTGTTTCAGGACAGCCTCGCGCGCACATTGAAAGACGCGACACCGCTTGCGCGCGTGCGTCGCTTTGCAGATGACTTGGATGATCATGCGAGCGATGTCCGTGCGACACTCGCCGAACTTGGCCTCACCGGTCTTGTGATCCCGGAGACTTACGGCGGTGCGGGGCTTGGCATTCTGGACGCGGCACTGGCCGCCGAAACGCTCGGCCAACACGCGGCACCCTTTGCTTTCCATGCGAGTAACATCGTGGTCCCGCTCGCCATTCATGAGGTTGGCAGTGACGCGCAACGCGCGCGCTGGCTGCCCGGGATTGCCGACGGCTCCATCGTTGCCGGTCTTGCCGCCAGTGAACACACCGGCGCAAAAGAAAATGCCGCCGTGCGTTTAGAAGGCGGCAAGCTCTACGGACGTGCGTTGTTCGTGCTCGATTTCGCGGCGGACGTTTACCTTGTCGCGGATGCGGCCGGAATACTTCATCTTGTGGAAGCGAACGCCGCCGGCTTGGCACGGCAGACCTTGATCGCGATCGACCGCACGCGTCGACTTGGTGAATTGCGCTTTGATGGCGTCGCCGCGGATTCACTCGCCGCGAGCGCGGGCGGCGAACCGCTACGTCAAGTGTTAGACCGGGGCCGTGTATTGCTCGCCGCGGATACACTCGGCGCCGCGCAATACATGTTGGATGCGGCGGTGGCCTACGCCGCGCAACGCAAACAATTTGGCCGGGTGATTGGCTCCTTCCAAGCGGTAAAACATCTCTGTGCGGAAATGGCCGCGCATTTGGAACCCTGCCGCGCCATGGTGTGGTACGCCGCACATGCGTTGGACACTGCGACCACCGATGCGCACGTAACGGCCCTCCACGCCAAAGCACATCTCGCGGAAGTCGGAAAATTTGTCGCCAAAACCGCGACCGAAGTGCACGGCGGCGTGGGCTTCACGGATCTCCTTGGGCTGCATTATTGGTTCAAACGTATTGGACTTAATCGGCAGTTGCTGGGAAGTCCGGAGTGGTTACGGGAGGAAGCCGTGAGGGCCAGGGCGTGGTAGCGGAGCCTTACTCACTATTGGGGCGCGATAGCGCCGCGGTCAGCGGGCTTTTGACGGCATTTCCACCACGTTTGATGACATGTGTATAAATTTGCGTGGTGCGTACGTCAGCGTGACCCAATTGTTCTTGCACGGTGCGAATGTCGGCGCCACGCTCCAAAAGGTGGGTTGCGAAAGAATGCCGTAAGGTGTGACAACTGGCGGGTTTGGTAATGCCCGCGTTTTTGACCGCGCGGCGCACGGCACGTTGTACGCGCTGCTCGCCAATGTGATGCCTCCGCAAGCCTCCGCCGCGCGGATCGTAAGAAAGTCCGTCCGCCGGGAATACATATTGCCAACCCCACTCCGTGCTGGCGTTGGGATATTTACGTTCAAGCGCATACGGCAGATAGACACTTCCCACCCCGTTCTCGATATCACGATCGAATAATGTTCGCCGCGCTTGCAAATGACGCTGCAACGGAACGAGTAACTCATCCGCCAAGGTAACCACGCGGTCTTTCCCGCCCTTACCATCGCGGACCAAGATCGCGCGATGTTCAAAGTCGATATCTTTGACGCGCAAGCGGATGCTTTCCAATAGGCGCAAGCCGGAGCCGTACTGCAAACAGGCGATCAACCAGAGCCGCCCACGGAGCGACGCGAGAATGCTGCCTACTTCCCCAACCGTTAACACCACCGGCAAACGCTTACGCGCCGTGGCGCGGGTGATCCCGGTTAATTCGCCGAGCGGTTGCTCGAGCACAACGCGAAACAAAAATACCAATGCGTTGAGCGCCTGATTCTGAGTGGCCGGTGCGACGTTTCTATCGCGCGCCAAATCAGACAAAAAATCAGCCACTTCCTGCTCGCCCAGCGCCGCCGGGTGCCGCATGCCATGAAACCGGATGAAGCGGAGAATCCACGAGAGATATGCCTCTTCCGTGCGAATGCTGTAGTGCCGAACGCGGATCGCACGACGCACCTGCTCGAGAAAAGGGGAAGCCACATCCATGTCCTTCCGTTTGCTGAATAGATCCTTCGCCTTTCACCGCGTCTCGATGGCATCTCAGCGGCCGGTCGGTAGGTTGCGTGTTAGGCGTCAACTTGACGCAATTGACCCGCCAAATGATGCCGTTAACTGGCAAGACTGAGCCGAAAATGCTAGAAAACACTAAACACTGCAAAAGGTTACCGGAGGCCGCGAATGAAGAACCGGCTAAGACGGGAAAAATCCCTGAACATTACACGTCACTTTGACGCATTCGATCGCGTCAAAACGACGTCTACTTAAACTGTTATGTGTCATAAAGCCATCTAGATGGAATACTTTGCGATCTGCGTTGTGGCTGTTCTAAGTGCACTCGCCGTTTACGGTGCAGCGCTCGTCACCTATCACGTAGTACCTGCAGATGAGTTCACCGCGAATCAGAAGATCGCGATCATCGCCTTGGCTTGGCTACTTCCTATCTTAGGTCCCGCAATTTGCATTGCCGTGCTGCACGGCGAATTGCCTCGGAAGCGTCGTCCCGGTATGCCTTTTCTTGAGTATATTTTCCTTGCAGCGGTATTCTCTTCAGATACAAACGTTGAATCAGGCACAAGCGCAGTTGAAGGGCACGCACATGGCAGCACTGGTGCAGATGACACATAACAAGCGCATCATGGCCGACGCGGTGAAACGGCGCCAACGAGGTTCCGCTTCGGTGGCCCGCGCGCCATATGCGAATCGTTATACCGCGAAGGACCCTTTATGACGGATAGGCGAAACCTGTTTGTGATT
>CAZKRY010000021.1:0-72590 GCA_964555355.1 uncultured Klebsiella sp. | reverse complement strand
GCTTCAATTTTTCTCTACGCGATGTCGGTTCTCTACCCGCCGTAGCGCCCCCCGCTCGCGGCTAGCGTTAGTCGAACCGAAGGGTTTGAAATCGCCAACAAGATATCTTTCTGGAAGTTGCGAGAGGGATCGACTCGGAAACGCTCTCGCGTTTCCTCGCCCTGCGGGCGCCTTGCGCTTCGCTGCAGGCGTCCAACTCGCTGCGCGAGTTAGTCGAACCGAAGGGTTCTCTCCTCGCCCGCTCCGCCAAACTAACATGCCCCTCACGGGGCATTTTAGTTTGGCGGAGAGGGAGGGATTCGAACCCTCGATGGGCTTTTGGCCCATACTCCCTTAGCAGGGGAGTGCCTTCAGCCTCTCGGCCATCTCTCCGGAAGCGCGCAGAATAGCGGGGTGCCGCTGTCCCGTAAAGGCAATCCAGCCCAGCGCTTGATTATTCGCCGCCGCTTGCCACCTTGTCCGATGTTTCCTGTTGAATACGCTGGTAAATTTCTTCGCGGTGCACCGCGACGTTTTTCGGCGCGTTCACCCCAATCCGCACCTGATTGCCTTTGATACCAAGGACGGTGACATTGACTTCGTCACCGATCATGAGCGATTCGCCAACTCTTCTGGTCAATATGAGCATTTCCGTTCTCCAAACCCTGCTTGATGCTTAATCCACACCTTCTCCGCTCTAGCGTCCCTTGCGGGCGTTTTTTGTTTTGTCTACCCCGCTAAGAGTCTAATCGCGGCTTAGGAAAAAATCTCGCCTCAACCGTTAATTAGTTAAAACAAAGTATCGGAGGATGATCAGCCTGCGGCCAACCCGAACTCACTGTGTAGGATACGAACCGCGAGTTCCCCATATTTTTCGTCCACCACCACCGAAATTTTGATCTCCGAGGTCGAGATCATTTGGATGTTGACGTTCTCGGAAGCAAGCGCGCGGAACATACGACTCGCGATCCCCGCGTGCGAGCGCATGCCCACGCCGACGATTGAGACTTTGACGATTTTCTTGTCGCCTTCGACGCTGCGAGCCTTCATCTCTGTGCTGGTTCGTTGGCAAATCCCTAGCGCTTTTTCGTAGTCGTTGCGGTGGACGGTAAACGTAAAATCAGCCGAGCCATCGGCGCCCGAGTTCTGCACAATCATGTCCACTTCGATATTGGCGTCCGCGATGGGACCCAGAATCGTGCTCGCCACGCCCGGCCGATCAGGCACGCCTAGGATGGTGAGCTTGGCTTCGTCGCGGTTTAAGGTGACGCCGGATATCAACGCGGCTTCCATGATGTTCTCCTCTGTCGTAATCAATGTCCCGGGACCGTCGACAAACGACGATAACACCCGCAACGTCACTTGATACTTGCTCGCAAATTCCACCGAGCGGATCTGCAGCACCTTCGCACCCAGGCTCGCCATTTCGAGCATTTCTTCATAAGTAATGCGCGCGAGTCGGCGTGCCTCGGGCACGATGCGTGGATCGGTGGTGTAGACGCCGTCCACATCGGTATAAATTTGGCATTCATCGGCTTTCAATGCGGCGGCCATTGCGACTGCCGTCGTATCCGAACCGCCGCGGCCCAAGGTGGTAACGCTGTGGGTGGGGTCGATACCTTGAAATCCCGCGATGACCACCACACGACCGGCCGCCAATTCGGCGTGCACGCGCGTGCCGTCGATTTCTTCGATGCGCGCTTTGTTGTACGCCGAGTCCGTACGAATTGGCACCTGTGGTCCGGTATAAGACACCGCCGGAACGCCGCGCGCTTCGAGTGCCATTGCCAGTAACCCGATCGTGACTTGCTCGCCGGTCGCGAGTACCGCGTCGAGTTCACGCGCCGGTGGCGGGTTCGCAATCGCGCGCGCGAGACTTAGGAGCCGATCGGTCTCGCCCGACATCGCGGAGACCACCACCACGAGCTGGTGGCCATCGGCTTTGGCGCGTGCGACCCGTTCGGCCACGGCTTGGATTCGCTCGACGGTACCGACGGAGGTGCCGCCATACTTTTGGACAATTAAACTCATGTCCGATTGATCCTCAGATAACGAAACTGATGAGTGCGCGGCTTAAAGTGCGGGCAGACGATACGCCTTAATTGCACTAAGCGAGCTTAGGCTCAACCCAGGCGCGTACGCTGGCAAGTGCGCTCTCCAGCGCGTCAACCTTGGTGCCGCCGGCCTGCGCGAGATCCGGCCGCCCACCACCCTTACCGTCCAACTGCTGCGCGATGAAATTTGCGAGTTCGCCAGCGTGGACACGCTCGGTAAGATTTTTGGTGACGCCGGTGACTAGCCGGACTTTGCCATCCTCCACCGCGGCCAATACCAGTACCGCGCGCGCGAGCTTATCTTTCAGCCGATCCATCGCTTCGCGCAGCGCAGCGGCATCGGCGCCGTCCAAAACTTTACAGAGTAATTGAACGTCCCCAATGGTGATCGCGCCGGCGCTGCTGTCATCTCCACCCGATTGCCCACTCACGAGTTTACCCTTGAGCTGCGCGATTTCTTTCTCCAACGCTTTGTTGCGCTCTGCCAGTTGCGCAATTTTGGTGGGCGCGTCGCTGATGTTGCCTTTGACGAGTTGTGCAATCTTGCGCAGCGTCTCATTGGCTCGCAGACCTTCGTCTACGGCCGCGGCGCCAGTCAGTGCTTCAATACGCCGTACGCCTGCCGCCACACCGCCTTCGGAGAGGATGCGAAAAGCACCGATATCGCCGGTGCGCGAGACGTGCGTGCCGCCGCATAACTCCACCGAAAAATCGCCCATGCGGATGACCCGTACGCGCTCGCCATACTTCTCGCCGAACAGCGCCATCGCGCCACGCTCCAGCGCCGCGCGATAATCCGTGACCTCCGCGCCTACCGCGTGATTGGCGCGGATCTCTGCATTGACCAGCCGCTCCACTTCCGCGAGTTCCGCGGGCGTCACCGTGCCGGTATGCGAAAAATCGAACCGCAGCCGCTCGGGATCCACCAGCGAGCCTTTCTGTTCGACGTGCGTACCTAGGACTTTGCGTAGTGCCGCGTGCATTAAATGCGTCGCGGAATGATTTAGGCGTGTTGCTTGCCTTCTGTCATTCAAGATTTCCGCGCGTAGCTCGTCACCCACCGTGATCTTGCCAAGCTTGAGCACACCC
This sequence comes from uncultured Klebsiella sp., assembly GCA_964555355.1. Classification (GTDB taxonomy): domain Bacteria; phylum Pseudomonadota; class Gammaproteobacteria; genus CAIKBL01. The sequence continues at coordinate 69,468 of CAZKRY010000021.1, read as the reverse complement.
ACATGTAAGTGAAGGCCGCCCTGTTTGCGGGTATCGCTGACTTCGAAAACAGCGTTGCTGTTCAACAGTTTTCCGTGATCGCCTACTTGACCTCCGGACTCGGCGTAAAACGGGGTGGACGAGAGCACCACCGCGCCGCTCACGCCGGCTTCCAGTACATCAACAGCGGTGCCTTGGGCGAAGAGCCCAACCACGCAAGCGGTCTCCGCGGTACAGTCATACCCTGTAAATGCCTGTTCGTTGCCTAGTTTTGCCAACGCTTCGCCGCTGATCGCATTCGCGGTATCGACATTGGCAAACTGGCTAGCCGCCCGTGCACGCGTACGTTGTGCTTCTAGCGCCGATTCATAGCCCGCCATGTCGATGCTCAAACCACGCTCACGCGCGATATCGGCGGTTAAGTCGACGGGGAACCCATAGGTGTCGTTCAGCTTGAACGCGACATCGCCTGGGATTGTCGACGTCGAGAGCTGTGCCACGGTGGACTCAAAAATCTTCAAGCCTTGTTCCAGTGTTTCCGCGAAGCGTTCTTCTTCTTGCAGCAGGATTTGTTCTATACGCGGAATGCGACTTTCGAGCTCAACGACCGCAGCACCCATCTCGCGCGCCAGCGGCTTCACTAATTTATGGAAAAATGGCTCGGTAAAGCCCAATTTATTCCCATGGCGCAGCGCGCGCCGCATGATCCGGCGCAGCACATAGCCGCGTCCTTCGTTAGAGGGAATGACGCCATCCATGACGAGGAATGCGCAGGCGCGGATGTGATCGGCAATCACCCGCAATGAGGTCTCGACCAAGTCATCGCGTGGCGCCAGCGCCCGGATCGCCATAATCAAATTCCGGAAGAGATCGATATCGTAGTTGTCATGCACACCCTGTAAGACGGCCGCGATCCGCTCCAAGCCCATACCGGTATCGACGGAAGGCTTCGGGATCCGCTTTTGCTGGCCGCGACTATCCCGCTCGAATTGCATGAATACGAGATTCCAGATCTCGATGTAACGATCACCATCGGCATCCGGTGAACCGGGTGGCCCGCCCGCGATATGCGGGCCGTGGTCGTAGAAAATCTCGGTGCACGGGCCGCAGGGTCCGGTGTCACCCATCATCCAAAAATTGTCCTTTTCTCCGCAGCGCGTCAGACGTTTCGGATCGACTCCGATGTGCTTCAGCCAAATGTCGGCTGCTTCATCATCGGTTTCGAACACCGTGACCCACAACTTGTCGGGAGGTAATTGAAACTTTTGGGTCAGCAACTCCCACGCGTATTCAATCGCTTCCCGTTTAAAGTAATCACCGAAACTGAAATTTCCCAGCATTTCAAAGAAGGTATGATGGCGCGCGGTATAGCCAACATTGTCCAGATCATTATGTTTGCCGCCGGCCCGCACGCATCGCTGGCTACTCGCCGCACGCTTGTAGTCGCGTTCTTCCAGCCCCAAAAACACATCCTTGAATTGCACCATGCCGGCGTTGGTGAAAAGCAGCGAGGGATCGTTGCCTGGTACCAGTGGACTGCTCGCGACGGCGCGATGCCCCTTACTCGCGAAAAAGTCCAAGAAACCTTGGCGAATTGCGTTGCTCTTCATGCCTTAATCCAAACTCTCATCTAAAACGGCTTTGATCTGATCAAGTCGGTAACCACGATATTCCAAGTGTTGGCGCCGCTTGAGCCGTGCGTGACTATCGTGTGCAACCTCGCGAAACTTTTTACGGTCGGCGCGTATTGCATGCGCCACCCAATCCTCTTGCGTCGCGCCGAGCGCGGCGCGCACTTCGTCAATGGCGACGCCACGTTGCTTTAGTTCAACTTCAATTCTCTTAGGTCCGTAGCCTCGCGCGGCACGCGCGCGGATGTAGGACTCGACATAGCGCGAATCGCTCTGCAAACGCGCAAGCGCCAAATCGTCTAATACCTCGCCAATTTCCGTCAGGTCGCCAAATGGCGCGAGCTTGCGGGTTAATTCCGCGCGCGAATGCTCGCGACGCGCGAGCGCCGCGAGCGCTTTCGATTTTAGGCGCGTGGTCGATTCGCTCAGGCTTCGGCTTCCAATTCGCTATCGGCATCCACCGCGCCGGCGAGCGCCGGCAGCGCGGTGGCGCGGATCTTCGCTTCCAGCTCCTGCGCGATTTCCGGATGCTCTTTGAGGTAGGTACGGACATTGTCCTTGCCCTGGCCTAAGCGTTCGCCGCGATAGCTGTACCACGCACCGGTCTTATCGAGCAGACCTTGGCTTACGCCAAGCTCAATGATTTCGCTCTCGCGCGAAATACCAAGGTCATACAGGATATCGAAGGTCGCTTGGCGAAACGGCGGCGCGACTTTGTTCTTCACCACTTTGACACGTGTCTCGTTGCCGATAATTTCTTCGCCGCGCTTTAACGAACCGATCCGGCGAATGTCGATGCGCACTGACGCATAGAACTTCAACGCGTTACCACCCGTGGTGGTTTCCGGGTTGCCGAACATGACGCCAATCTTCATGCGGATTTGGTTGATGAAGATAACCAGCACGTTCGCGCGTTTGACGATACCGGTCAATTTGCGCAGCGCCTGCGACATCAATCTTGCCTGCAGACCCATATGGCTATCGCCCATCTCGCCTTCGATTTCGGCCTTCGGCGTGAGCGCCGCCACGGAATCGATGACAATGACATCCACCGCGCCCGAGCGCACCAACATGTCGGTGATTTCGAGCGCTTGTTCGCCGGTATCGGGTTGCGACACCAACAGATCTTCGACATTGACGCCGAGCTTACCCGCATACAGCGGATCGAGCGCATGTTCAGCGTCGACAAATGCCGCGGTACCGCCTAAACGTTGCGCCTCGGCGATAACGTGCAAGGCAAGTGTGGTCTTACCGGAAGATTCCGGCCCGAACACTTCGATAATGCGCCCGCGCGGCAAGCCGCCGACGCCTAACGCTAAGTCCAAGCTCAATGAGCCGGTCGAAACCGCTTGGATGTCGTGGGTATCCCCCGCGTCGCCTAAGCGCATGATCGACCCGCTGCCGAACTGCTTTTCGATTTGGGCCAGCGCCGCACCGAGCGCCTTTTTCCGATTTTCGTCCATTGTAAAAGTCCCTCTAGTCAAGATGTTATTGGGTGAGTCGTCGATCGCCGCGGGCGGTTTCCCGCCCGGGCAGAGGTGGCGCCTCCATGCGCCTAGTCGGCCCCGCAGCACCACGCTGTTCGGCCAGGTATTTGGCGGTCGAATTATGGCACAGGAGGCTCTCGCGTTTCACCGCGAGCGGACGGAAAAAAGCTGTTGGCGAGGGGTTGGCGGACGGCCGAATAGTCCGTCCGATCAGCAGGGAGTCGGGGGTTAGGCCGCCAACACCGTCTTGCGGTGGGACGCAAGTTCGGCACGGGCAAAATGCAAGGCTTCGGTAAAGTCAAAGCGCGCCGGCGTGGCGCTGGTTTGAATCGCCTGAAACAACCCGAGCTGGGTTTTGTACTTCAAAGCGCCGATTGCCAGCGCACCGATGCTGGCCCAGAGTCGGTCCGCCGGGTGCGCACCGTCATCCTGCAGCTCAATACCTTCGATACCGCTGGGCGGCACGGCGTTGGTGTCGGCGGTAAGAAGCAGCCCACTCGAAACCGCCAAGTGTTCCTTTTCCAGGATCCGGACGCCCGCGCGAGCGGTCGAAATCACGACTTCCTGGGCTGCGACAATCGAATGGCGATCGCGCGGACTCTCCGCGGCTGCCCATTTAAATTCGACCCCAAAGCGTTCGCCGAAGCGCTGCGCGACCCGTTCGTTATCGTCAATCGTAAGCTGGCAGAGTGTCACCTTAGCCCCCTGCTTCGCTGCCAGAACGGCTGTGCAGAGGCCGACAGGCCCTGGGCCAAATACTGCCACGCGACGCCCGGCAATCCCGGCGCAGTGGCGCGTGCTCAGCCAATCGTCGACCAGCGCGACCACGCTCGCGGAAGTGGTGTACGCACCGTTCGGGTCGGCGAAAAGTCCCACTTGAAACTCTCCGACCATCGCTTTCGCGGCCGCCTGATACATGTCGGTCGCGATATGCACATCCCGCCCGCCAATGAAAATCCCCGTGTCGTTATAGCGATTCGGCGGTCGGCAGAAGATGGCGTCCTGAACTAGCCCGGGCACGTCGCGGGCGCGGATATTGGTGAGCGGAATGACTTGGTCGAAACCGGCATCGGCCGCAATCGTGACGTCGAACGGACTGATATTGGTGCCGGGAACCAAAAAATACAGCATACGTTGAGGCATCGAACCTACCCTTGCGTTTGAGATGGAGGCGCCGCTGCAGTCCCGCCCTGCCAGAGGCTCTTATACGCAATAGCGTCCAATTGGTGGCTGGACTAAAGGGAGATGCGCGTCTGCGGCCCCACTAGAGCGAGGTATTTGTGCATGAGGTGGCTCAAGGCTGGCGGGCAGGCGCTACCGTGATGAGCTCCAGTAAGGTAGACAGGGCATACCGTACGGCTTGCGCGCGGATCTCACGTCGATCACCGGAGAAAACCTGACTTCGCGCTAACGGATCGCGCCCCGGCGCGCAAAAACCGAACCACACAAGCCCGACCGGCTTGCCGGCCGTGCCGCCGGTGGGGCCCGCGATGCCGGTGACCGCGACGGCGAAACCGGCTTTGGCAATGCGGCAGGCACCGGTTGCCATGGCGAGCGCCGTTTCCGCGCTTACCGCGCCATGAACGGCGAGGGTATCCGCCGACACACCCAGGATTTCTTGCTTAGCCTCGTTGGAATAAGTCACAAAGCCCCGTTCGAACCACGCTGAGCTTCCGCTTTTCGAGGTAATCGCCTGTGCCACCCAGCCGCCGGTACACGACTCAGCCGTAGTGATCGTCATGGCCTTTTCTTGCAACAACGCACCGAGCCGGGCCGCGAGTTCGTATAAATCATTTTCGGCGATCGGCTCCATTAAATTTACCTCCGCGCGCGAAAAAAATTCTGCAATAGCCGCGCGGCGTCCTCCGCCAACACGCCGCGCTCAATCGTGATTTGATGATTGAGGCGTTCGCTGTCCAACACATTAAACACACTGCCCGCGGCACCGGCGCGCGGATCGCTCGCCGCAAACACGACGCGCGCGACGCGCGCGTGCATCAATGCACCGCTGCACATCGCGCACGGTTCCAGCGTTACATACAGTGTGCTGCCGATGAGGCGGTAGTTGCCGAGACTTTGCGCCGCCGCGCGCAATGCCACAATCTCCGCGTGAGCGGTTGGATCATGCAAGCCGATCGGTTGGTTAAAGCCTTCGCCGATTACTTCACCGTCACGCACCAGCACCGCGCCAACAGGGACTTCACCCTGCGTTTGCGCGCGGCGAGCGAGGTCGAGCGCGTGATGCATGAAGCTCAAATCGCTGGGCAAACTCATCTTTAGGCAAGGCGGTAAGTGTTAACGCGCGGTTATCTTCAGGCGTTGGGGTCTTCGCACCGCCGCACGCCGCGCAACAATCGCACTGGCGGCAGTCGAATCATCGCGCGCGAAACCCCGCAGCTTGCTCACCGCGCGATCACCGCAGGCAACGAGTTCTTGAAATTGCGCCGCCATATTTTCAAAGTCACGCCTACTCAACGCTAAAAATAGCTCATCGTTAATTTGCTGCTGCGTTGGCGCGAGCTCGACGAGCAGCCGCTCGCCTTGCCGGCTGAGCTTGAGCAACACCCGGCGACGATCGGCGGGATCGTTCTGCTTCGTCACGAGCCCAAGCTCGACCAGCTTGTTGGTTTCGACCGTCAACGTGGCCAGTCCCAAATGCAGATGCTCGGCAACGGCACCGATCGCGACGCCTTGCGCATCTTGCAAATGAAAGACGGATATCAACACCGAATAACGCACACCGGATAAACCGACAAGTTTCCCGAAGGCATTACGAATGGTTTCCACGCGTCCGGAAAACGCCAAAAAATTATGTAGAAAGCGTCTGAATGCGGCATCACTTCCGTCTATTAAAAGCGCCTGCCGTGTAACGGTTAGCGGATGCGATACGTGTTTCCCCGCCACACGCGACTGATTGCTCTTGGATTTCGACTGCTTACGCAAAAAATTACTCCGTACTAGCGCCCGCAAAGGTCACGACCAAGGACTTTATTTTCACGTGACGGGCATCCGTAGTGTAACCGTATGGCCGACACGGTTCACGCCGACGCGCAAGGTCCGAATGGCGGTCGGCACCTGTTCATTCCACGAGCCGGTTGCTTTTTAATTATTTTACGTTATAAAGTATTTATCACCACATGGAATGCTCACCTCGGCATCCTTATGACGCAAATTCCCACCGCCCCAGACCTTGCGACGCCACTCGACTCCATGCACCGATTTATCATCGCGGGCTGGACCGGGCGTGACGCCGCGTCCGTGCAGCAACACATCGATGAGTTAAAAGCGATTGGCGTCACGCCACCGAGCACCGTGCCAGTGTTTTATGAAGTGAACCCGGCGCTACTGACCACGGCGGCCGACATCACCGTAGTTGGCGGTAAGTCGAGCGGAGAAGTCGAGTTCGTCCTCCTCAATACGGCACAAGGTTTGTGCGTGAGTGTCGGCTCGGACCATACCGACCGATGGTTGGAAACCGTCTCCGTCCACCACTCGAAACAAGTGTGCCCTAAACCTATCGCGCCTAATGCGTGGACCTTTGCTTCGGTCGAGGCGCACTGGGATCGGTTGCTCCTACGTTCGTTTTCTTATCGCAGCGGTCGGCGCCGACTTTATCAAGAAGGAACCGTGACCAAAATGCTCGCGCCACGCGATTTACTCGAGCGTTTTGCGCAGTCGCAGGGCGAATTCGCGGCAGGGACCGCGATGTCCTGCGGCACCCTCGCCCTTCATGGTGATATCGAATACGGCGATTGCTTCGAGTTACAGCTAGAAGATCCTGTCACGCGGCGCGTGTTAAGCCACCGCTATCGGATTAACGCGTTACCGATTGCCGCGTAAGTCACTACTGAGAGCAAGCAAATGCTAAGGAATGGACAACAATATCTTGCCTCTCTGCACGATGGTCGGCGCGTTTACATCGGCGGGGAGCGCGTCGAAGATGTGGCCGCGCATCCGGCGTTCTGCAATGCTGCTCGCACGGTTGCCGGATTATTCGATCTTGCTTTTGATTCGGCAACGCGCGAAGTCATCGTCGTCGATGATACGGAGCCCTATCGAGCCTATCTGTTAAAGCCTCGGAATCGAGACGATTTGGTACGCCGGATGGACGCACATCGCCTCATCGCCGAACGAACGCATGGACTTTTTGGTCGTTCACCCGATCACGTCGCGAGTTTTGTGACCGGTATGGCGATGCAGCCACAGGCATTCAATTCCGGGGCGCGAGCCTTCGGTCAAAATATCGTGCGCTTTTACGAACGCATCAAACGCGACGATCTCTATGTTTGTTACGCGATCATCCCGCCACAAGGCGCGCGGACCTCGGGCCCGAACCAGACCGCCAACAACAACTTGACGGTCACGGCCGAACGCGACGACGGAGTAATCTTGAACGGCGTGAAAATGCTGGCCACCGGCGCCGTGTTTGCGGACGAAGTTTGGATCGGCAATATCTTCCCGTTGAAACCCGATCAAGCGAAGTCATCGATTACCTGCACTGTACCGATTAACGCCGCGGGGCTTTCGCTTTGGTCACGTACCTCTTATGAGCGAGAAGCCGCTTCGGAATTCGACCGTCCACTCGCGCATCGATTTGACGAAACCGATTCGCTGGTGATTTTCGAAAACGTGTTCGTGCCATGGGAGAACGTTTTCACCCATGATGATATCGAGCGCTCGCGCAATATCTACTTGGAAACGGCGGCGCATACCTTCGGTAATCACCAATCCAATGTGCGCTTCTGGACGAAACTCAGGCTGATCGTGGGCTTGGCCAGCAAAATCGCCAAGGCCAATGCGGCCGGAGATAACCCTGCGGTGCGAGCCGTTCTGGGTGATCTCGCGGCCCACGAAGCAGCGTTGTCGGGAATGATTTACGGGCAAATTCAGAACTGCGAGCAACTGCCAGATGGTTACGTCTGCTTTAATCGGCGGCACATGTACGCCGCCCTCGACTACTGCACCCGTAATTACTGGGAGATCAGCAATGTGGTGCGCGAGCTCCTTGGCGGCGGCATGTTTCAGATGCCGGCGGACTCCAGCGTCTTGCAAGACCAAGAGTTGGCCGTGCAATTCAATCGGTACTTCGGCACGCCGCAGCAGGACGCGGTAGCGAGAATGAAGCTATTCAAGCTCGCCTGGGACTTGCTAGGCACGGAGTTCGCGAGTCGCCATTTCCAGTACGAAAAATTCTACGCCGGTGCGCCCTTCGTCATCAAAAACCACAATGACCGTGAGTGTCCGTGGGGCGAACTAGAAGCAATCGTAGATCGGCTGATGGATAGCTATCCGGATCCGTTGGCCGCGTGAGAGGAGTGAATCATGTCAACTGAATGGCGAGCAAACTCAACGCGCGGTAAGCCGCATCGAGAATTTCATACGCTTGACCAAGCGGTCGGGTGGGAGACCCCGCCCGGATATCCTACGGGCTTCAAACAGAAGATTCTCGCAAGCGATCTGGATGAGATCGCCAAGGTCGGCTCGCGCACAAGACTCCTCAAACTTACTCCCGGAACCTTCAGCACCGCGCCGTTTGTGCACGACCATTGGGAGGAAGTGTATTTAATGGAAGGCGACCTCATTGTCGGGAACGACGCGCAGGGCCACGGCGGCGAAGCCTTCCGGGCGCCGACGTATGCGTGCCGCCCGCCGGGTGTTTTACATGGGCCGTTCAAGAGCGTATCCGGTTGTACGTTGCTCGAAATCCACTATTACGCGAAGTAGCGAACGCACTGTCAGCCGTAATGCAGAGTGCGATACGCACGCGGCGCTCAAGGAGCAAGCAATGACATTAATTACCGAACGTTGGGGGAGCACCGGTCCGCGGCTTGTGCTCGTGCATGGCAGTATGCGCGCCGGTGCCGCGGCGTTTGCCGAGCAAAAAGTACTCGCCGATCGCTATCGCTTGGTCGTGCCCTATCGACGGGGATATGGCGATAACGCGCCCATTGGGCGCGTCGATAACGAACTCGATGCGCGCGACGTATTGCAGTTGATGGAGGGCGGCGCACACCTCATCGGAACGTCGATGGGTGGAATTGTCGCGATGCTTGCCGCCGCGCAACGACCGGAGGCCGTCCACTCGTTGATGGTAATAGAACCGCCGGCGTTCCCGCTCGCGCTGGACCTGCCGGAAGTAGCCGACGTCGCACACGCGCTAAAGCAACACTGGACGCAAGCAAATCCGACACAGCTGCCCGAATTCGCTACCGGATTTCTCGCCGCTTTGAAATATTCGATGGCGCTGCCAACGCCTTTACCCCGCGAACTGGAAATTTCCATCCGCAATTTAACCACCGAACGACCATGGCGCTGCGATGTACCGGTCGGCGCGATCGCCGACGCCAGTTACCCGAAGTCCGTGGTGTGCGGTGATTGGAGCGCGGCGTTTGGTGGGATCGCCGCGCGCCTGGCGCGGTTGATTGGCGCTGACTTCCGCGTCATCGCGGGGGCTACCCATGCAGTGCAGTTTAAGAATCCTGAATTCAACGACTACCTGACCAAGTTTCTTGCCCACGCCTAACGGGGATCATGCGCGCGTAATACCCGGGTGGCCGCCAATCTAGAACCAAAGGAGACCTACCATGACGCTGAATGCCGACGACAAACTCGCCATCCATGAGCTAATTACCGATCTTTATCTTCGCATCGACGCGCAAGATGCCGCGGGCTTTGCGCAACTCTTCACCGCCGACGGCGTGTTTCGCGCGCCCTATGGGGACTTCAAAGGACATGCCGCCGTCGAAAAATTCATGGCCGATCATATTGCGGCAGGCCAAGAAGACGGCGTCCGCCATTTCGTCACGAATTTCGTGGTGAAGGGCACCGGCGCAAACGCGGTGGTCAAGTTTTATATCATCAAGCTGAAGGTAGCGACCGGGCCAAGTTTTGTGGCCACCGCCGACGGCACTTTTCAAGTATCGAAGACGGCGGCGGGATGGCGCATCGCGGAATTCGCGCTCAACATCGATAGACCAAAGAACTAGCCGCGCCCAGCATCGTCGCCGCTTCGCCAGAACGCTGCATAAACATCGCGTCGGCGATTCTGGAGCAACGGTAATTTGGCACGGACTTCGTCAACGAACGACAAGTCCAATTCGATAACGGCAAGCCCTTCCTCGGACGCCATTTGAACCAGCGGTCGCCCCAATGGGTCGACCGCCATACTATGGCCGGTGAAAACATTGCCCACCTGATTCGGCGCGACCACAAAGCAGCCGTTTTCGAGCGCACGCGCGCTAATCATCGTTTGCCAGTGTTCGACTTTAAGTTCCCCTTGCACCCATCCGGACGGCGCGAGTAACACATTAGCGCCTTGTAGCGCCAACATGCGTGCCATTTCCGGGAACCGCAGGTCGTAACAAATCATTATCCCAACATGCGCGACGCCAACCGACAGCGGCGGCGTAACTTCGCTTCCGGCAAAAAACTTGGCTGACTCCTTAAATCCGAATGCATCGTACAAATGAAGTTTGCGATACGTCGCAACGGCCTTGCCGGTGGGGTCGATCCAAACGGCGCTGTCATAAACCCGTTGCCGGATTGGGCACGTCTCATAGATTGGCGCGAGCACCTGAATGTGCGCCTCGCGGGCCGCAACACTCAGCGCCGAAATAAACGGGCCATCGATAGACTCCGCGATAGCGCACAATTCCGCGGCGGTTTGCTCTGCCGGTGAATACGCCATCAGGAACTCGGGAAAAGCGATCAGTTGAGCACCGAGTTGGCCGGCTTCGTCGATGCGCGCAAGTGCCTGACGTAAGTTGTGCTGCTTATCGGGCGACGATTGCATCTGCGCAAGCGCGATTTTTAGCATCTTGATCAACCTCGCGTTATGTCATCTACACCGCAACCCCGCCTGCCACATCAGCGGTAGCACGCGTTCGCGAAAATACGGAATTTCGACCGCATAGTCTTGCCAGATCAGCGCCATGCCCTCGACGCCGGCGCGCTCGAGCGCAAGAAACTGATCGACGACTTGTTCTGGGGTGCCGCAGAGTAAATATCCGCCCCAGCCGACGACAAAACGCCGCGCAAATTGTTGGATCTGCGCGTTAAACGATGCGCTTTCGATCCCGAGAACCCGCATGATGTTACGCGCGACCTCCCAGTCGCCGGCTTCGATGATCGCCTCAAGCGCTTCGCGTGCTTCACGCTCGGTATCGCGGACCAAAATGAATCCATTGCCGAGCACGCCGATTTGCCGTCCATAACGGTGCGCCCTTTCGCGCACGTCCTTGGCGAGCGCGGCGGCGGATTCCAGCGACTCCATCGTGATGAAGTTGAAATCGACATGTTGCGCGGAGAATTCGCGCCCCGCGTCCGACACACCCGCGTTGACGATCACGGGATACGGGCGCTGCACCGGTTTGGGCTCGAGGTAACCGTCGTTGAGATTGTAGAATCGGCCATGATGATCGAAATGGTTTTCCCTCCACAATCGCTTGATCACCTCCACCCATTCACCGGCGCGTGCATAGCGTTCGTCATGCGAAAGTTGTGTGGCGCCGAACATCTCCATCTCGGGCGTATACCAACCACAGACGACATTGAGACCCCAACGTCCGTTCGAGATGTGATCGATGGTCGCGCCCTGTTTGGCGGCGAACAGCGGATGCACGGTGCCGACATGCGAGGTCGCAAACAGCATGATGCGTTCGGTGCGCGCCGCGAGCGCAGCCGCCCAGGTGTATACCTCCATGCATTTACCGTTGTATTCGGTGTCGCCGCCAAAACTTTTCCAACGGCCGAACGGCACCAGGAACTCGAAACCCGCGGCCTCCGCCTGTCTCGCGATTTCGAGATTGTGCGCAAATGTGGGTTCGAAGCTCGTCGGCGCGCGGGATATCGTGCCGCCGCCATTGACGTTCGTGCCGAACACCCCGATCTTCATGCGATTGTCGTTAAAAAGCGGGACATGCGCGCGTCGCCACGCGTCGATATCATCGGCGTTCATGATGCCTCATCCTCGGCCCAGCGGCGATCGAAATCCCATACCTCCTCGAATCCCATCAAGCGATGCATACCGGCGAGCGGAAAGAGTGGCGTTGACGCGCCGACGGTGGTTCCTGTATCCAGCAGCTCACGATAAATCGCCTCCAGCGCCGCCGTCGCTGCCAAAAAGCCGCTACCCGGATAGATCGCAATCGCGTACCCAAGTTCGCGCAAGGTTGCGACAGAGAGCAGCGGTGAACGCCCTCCTTCGACCATGTTAGCCACCAGCGGTGCATCGACGCTTGCGGCGATTTGCGCGAACTCCGCCGCCGATTCCGGCGCCTCGACAAAAATGACATCCGCACCAGCCGCACGATAAGCGCGCGCACGCGAGATGGCCGCATCGATTCCATGCTCCGTGCGGGCATCAGTTCGCGCGATGATCAAAAAATCAAGATCGCATCTAGTCGCGCAAGCCACTTCAATCTTGCGCACCATCTCGCCTGTCGGCACGACCTTGCGTCCCGGCGTATGCCCGCACTTCTTTGGGAACATTTGATCTTCAATCTGGATCGCGGCTACCCCGGCCGCTTCATATCCACGCACGGTATGCGCAACATTCAAGAGACCGCCAAAACCCGTGTCCACATCGGCAATGAGTGGCGTAATCGCCGCGCTCGCCATGAGTCGAGCGCGTTCGCAAAGATCGGCGAAACCCGCTAGCCCCGCATCGGGTAAGCCGAGGTGCGATGCCACGGTTCCGTAGCCGGTCATGTATAGCGCCGCATGACCTTGTCGATCCGCCACGCGCAACGAAATCATATCGAACACCCCAGGCGCGATGGTCAATTCGCGCCGCCGTACGCGTGCGGCGAAAGCGCGCCGTGTGTCATCAGTCAACATGCAGCCCTCCTTTGAACAGTGGAGACCGCGGCACTGATTCTGTTCTACGAACCCACTATGAGCGGCGAGTCCAGACTAGGCCTGTTACTCCCACTCAATCGTTGCCGGCGGCTTACCTGAGATGTCATATACCACCCGCGATACGCCGGGCACTTCGTTGATGATGCGGCGAGACACGAGATCGAGAAACTCGTAGGGCAAGTGCGCCCAGTGCGCGGTCATGAAGTCGACGGTTTCCACCGCACGCAGTGCGATGACGTGCTCGTACCGGCGCGCGTCGCCTTGCACACCGACGGACTTGACGGGGAGGAAAACCGCGAACGCTTGGCTCACGCGATCGTAGAGCTGGTGCGCACGGAGTTCGTCGATGAATATTGCATCAGCGCGGCGTAAACACTCGGCAAACGCGTGCTCAACTGCGCCGAGAATACGCACGCCTAAACCAGGTCCCGGGAATGGATGGCGAAACACCAGGTCTCGCGGCAGCCCTAATTCGAGACCCAATTGGCGAACTTCGTCTTTGAACAGTTCCTTTAGTGGTTCGACGAGCTTGAACTTCATATCGGCCGGCAAACCACCAACGTTATGATGCGATTTGATGACATGCGCCTTGCCGGACGCGGCGCCTGCGGATTCGATGATATCCGGGTAAATGGTGCCCTGCGCCAACCAGCGTACACCGGCGAGTTTGTGTGCTTCTTCGTCAAACACCGCAATAAATTCGCGGCCGATGATTTTGCGTTTCTGTTCCGGATCGGCCACGTCTTTTAATGCGGACAAGAACCGTTCGGCGGCATCGACACGTATAACCTTGACGCCTAGGTGTTTGGCGAAGGTCGCCATGACTTGTGCGCCTTCCTGCCAGCGCAACAGGCCATTGTCGACGAAAATACAAGTGAGACGATCTCCGATCGCGCGTTGCAAGAGCGCCGCCACCACCGATGAATCCACGCCGCCGGATAAACCGAGTAAGACTTGATCTTGCCCCACTTCGGCACAGACACGCGCAATCGCATTATCGACGATATTGCCGGTATTCCACAGGCTGGCGCAGCCGCAAATGTCGTGCACGAAGCGATTCAAAATCGCGGCGCCCTGTTTGGTGTGAGTAACTTCTGGATGAAACTGCACGGCATAATAACCGCGCGATTCATCCGCCATGCCCGCGATTGGCGAAGTCGCGGTAGAAGCAATGCATTTAAAGCCGGGCGGCAGCTCGGTAACGTGATCGCCATGGCTCATCCATACATCGAGTAGCCCATGACCTTCCGGATTAACGCGATCTTCGATCCCGCGCAGTAAACGTGAGTGACCGCGCGCACGCACTTCGGCATAGCCGAATTCGCGTTTGTGCGCGGCGGCGACTTGGCCACCTAATTGTCCGGCCATGGTCTGCATGCCGTAGCAAATTCCGAGTACCGGCACGCCGAGTTCAAAGACCACCGCGGGCGCGGCCGGGCCATTCGCGGCCGTAACCGATTCCGGACCACCCGACAGTACAATGCCCTTCGCGCCAAACGTGCGTATCGCGTCGGCCTTGATATCCCATGGTTTAATCTCGCAGTACACCTGCGCTTCGCGAATACGCCGCGCGATCAATTGCGTGTACTGCGCGCCGAAGTCGAGGATGAGAATTCGATCTTGATGAATATCGGGGCGCGACATGGAGTTTTGGCTCTAGAGAACGACACATGCGCGGCCCGGCGAGGCAGCGTCACTTTGGAATCGGTTACGCGCGCGACTAATCGACGCGATAGTTGGGCGCTTCTTTGGTGATCTGTACATCATGCACATGGCTTTCGCGCATGCCGGCCGTGGTGGCGCGCAGAAATTTTGGCTTGCTGCGCAGCTCCTGAATGTTGGCGCAGCCGGTATAACCCATCGCCGCGCGCAAACCACCGACCAGCTGATGAACGATCGCACGCAGCGGCCCCTTGTAGGGCACGCGGCCCTCGATCCCTTCCGGAACCAGCTTTTCGATCTCACTGCCTTCTTGAAAGTAGCGATCGGACGAACCTTGCCGTTGCGACATCGCACCCAACGAACCCATACCGCGATAGGACTTGTATGAGCGCCCTTGATAAAGCTCGACTTCGCCTGGCGCTTCTTCGGTCCCGGCAAAAAGACTGCCCAACATCACCGCGTGCGCACCGGCGACAATCACTTTGGCCAAGTCACCGGAATAACGAATACCGCCATCGGAGATGAGCGGGACCTCGGAATCGCGGAGCGCTGCCGCGACTTCCGATACCGCGGTGATCTGCGGCACACCAACTCCGGTCACGATCCGGGTTGTGCAAATCGATCCCGGGCCGATACCCACTTTTACCGCGTCCGCGCCAGCCTCCGCTAAGGCGGTGGCGGCAGCGCCCGTGGCGATATTGCCGGCAATAACCTGCGTATCCGGATAATTCCGCTTGATGTATTTGACGGTGTCGATGACGCCTTTCGAATGTCCATGCGCGGTATCGACGACGATGACATCGACGCCTGCCTCCACCAACTTCGCCGCGCGTTCATGCGTGCCGGGTCCCGTGCCAACGGCGGCGCCAACCCGCAAACGCTCGTCCGCATCCTTGCACGAGTTTGGAAATTCGTCCGCTTTCTGAATATCTTTGACGGTGATTAAACCCTTGAGCGCGAATTTATCGTTGACCACCAGAACTTTTTCGATTCGATGCTTATGCAGCAACGAGATGACTTCCGCCTTGTCGGCATTTTCTTTGACCGTCACCAAACGATTCTGCGGCGTCATGACCGCGCGTACCGGATGATCGAAGCGCGTCTCAAAGCGTAAGTCGCGACTGGTCACGATGCCGACGAGTTCGCCATCGTCCACCACGGGTACGCCGGAAATGCGGCGCGCGCGGGTCAAGGCGAGGACTTCACCGATACTCATGTCGGGATCGACGGTAATCGGATCGCGGATGACGCCCGCTTCGAACTTTTTGACCTGCGCAACCTGTTGGGCTTGCTCGGCAGGCGTCATGTTTTTGTGAATGATGCCGATGCCGCCTTCTTGCGCGAGCGCAATGGCGAGTCGCGCTTCGGTCACCGTATCCATCGCCGCGGCCAGCAAGGGCACTTGCAGGTCGATCGTGCGAGTCAGCCGCGTGCGCAGGCTCACTTCGCGTGGCAGCACTTCGGAGTAGTCAGGGACTAAGAGAACGTCGTCGAAGGTGAGGCCATCGCCGGCGATGCGCATGAAAGGTTCCGTGTCGAGCTTAAGGGGCGGATTATAGGCGGATGGCGCTTCGGCGGTAAACGTTCGCGCGCAAGCTAGCGAGTCCGTCGCGCGCGGGTTCTAATGTCACCATGGAATTCGATACCGGTGAAATATTAAGCGTCAGCGCCCTCAATCGCGCGGTGCGTGGCCTTTTGGAAGGCCACTTCGGCGCGGTGTGGCTCGAAGGCGAAATCTCGAATCTTGCTAAACCCAGCTCCGGGCACTGGTATTTCAGCTTGAAAGACCCCACCGCGCAGGTGCGCTGCGCGATGTTTCGGGCTCGCAACGCGCTGCTCGGCTTTAGGCCTGAGAACGGCACCCAAGTATTGGCGTATGCGCGGGTCTCGCTGTATGAACCGCGCGGCGAGTTTCAACTGGTGATCGAACGTTTGGAACCTGCCGGTGAGGGGCTGTTGCGACTTAGATTCGATGAGTTAAAGCGACGCCTCGCAGTCGCCGGATTATTCGATGTCGAGCACAAACGACCGTTGCCGGCACAACCGCGCGCGCTTGGCGTCGTGACTTCGCCAACCGGCGCCGCGTTACGCGATATCCTGCAGGTCTTGCGCCGGCGCTGTCCGAACCTTCCAGTCATCGTGTATCCCACCCCCGTCCAGGGGGCGGCCGCCATCCCGGGCCTCGTCGCCGCGCTCGAATCCGCCAATCGCCGCGCGGAGGTCGATGTTTTAATCATCGCGCGCGGCGGTGGCTCGCTCGAAGATTTGTGGGCTTTCAACGAAGAAGCGGTCGTGCGCGCGATCTACGCGTCGGTCATTCCGGTCATCAGCGGAGTGGGCCACGAAACGGATATCACCCTCACGGATCTAGTTGCCGATCTGCGCGCGCCAACGCCCTCCGCCGCCGCCGAACTGTGCGCGCCGGACACGCGCGCGGTGCTGCGCCATCTCGCGCAATCGCAAACGCGACTGCTGCGCGCGATGCATCACTACTTGCAACGACTGCACCAGCACCACCAACATTTGCAACAACGTCTGATGCACCCCGGCCGACGCCTCGAACAACATGCGCAGCGGCTTGATGAGTTGAGTCGCCGTTTACCGCGCGCGCTCGATAAGCTGCTCGTCCAACGGCGCACGGCGTTCGCGTCGCTACATGCACGCTTGTATGCGCAAGCGCCGGCGGCGCGTTTGGTGAATCTACAGCACCAACTCGCGACGCTCGCCCGCCGCTTACCGTTCGCGACCACCACCCGTCTACGCGTGCTCGAGGCGCGCCTGACGCGCGCCGAGCAAACCCTACGCGCGGTCAGCCCGCCGGCAACGCTCGCGCGGGGTTACGCCATAATCACCACCGAGCACGGCGTGATTGTGCGCAACACGGATCAGCTCAATCGCGACAGCCTGATCAGCGCGCAAGTGGGCCATGGCGAATTCCGTGCGCGTGTCGAGGACATCGAACCTGAGAGTTAAACAAACCCTACAAATAGTGGATGCGATACCACAGGTTTCCGATGTATTCATGGAGCGCCGCGCTAGAAAGCGCGAGCGCCTCCACCGATGGCACAAAATCGAAGACAGTCATTTCGCTGGGATCGAAGGTTGCTCGATACCCCAGCGGCGCCGGCACGACTTCAAAGCCGCGTGCCTGGTACATCATCATGGCGCGACGCATATGCAGTGCGTGGGTCACTAATACGATTCGCTTGACGTTCACCAGATAGCGCGTGTACTCGGCATTCTCCGCGGTATTGCGGCTACCGGTTTCGATCCATTGCACCGGGACTTTGAACGCCTCGTTCACCGTATCGAACATCAACATGCCTTCGGCGGCGGCATCGCCCGCAACAGTACCCCCAACCAGCGCGAGCGGGAGTCCCAGCGCGCGATGTAAATAAACGCCGTAACGCAGACGCTCGAGCGTACGGGGATGCACTGTGTCGCGACCATCGTATTCCGGCGCATGATCGTATCGACCGCCCCCTAGCACCACGATGGCTTCGGCGCCTTGCACGCCCTCGGCGAGATTCAATGCCGGAATGTCTTCAAGTGGTGCCGCTAACATCGTCGACACCAACGGAATGGTCAGGGCAAACAAGCTACCGAAACTGAGCCATAAAAGTGCGCGTGCGCCACGCGGCCAACGCCGGCGTGACTTCCACGCGGCGAAGCCCAGCAACAAATTCCCGCACGGCGGCAATAGCAGCGCTTTAAGCAGATAGCCGATGGCGATGTCCATGTTACAAATGATTTGATGCCCGCACGCGGGCATTGGGCAGATTTACCGTCGCGGTCGCGCGATGTTAGCTCACCACTTCACCCGCGGCTTGGCGATCGGCGTGATATGAAGACCGCACCATGGGACCGCTGGCCACGTTGTCAAAGCCGAGCGCCTCGCCGTGACGCGCTAAGGCGGCGAATTCCGCGGGTTCGACGAAGCGCGCGACCGGCAGATGCGCCCGACTGGGTTGCAAGTACTGGCCGATCGTCAATCGATCGCAGGCGTGACTGCGTAGATCACGCATGACTTCATGAACTTCGTCGATGGTCTCCCCGAGTCCCAGCATAATTCCCGACTTGGTTGGTATGTTCGGCGCCAGCGCCTTGAAGCGCTGAATGAGTTTGAGCGACCACGCAAAATCGGCGCCGGGCCGCACGGCCGCGTAAAGGCGCGGCACCGTTTCCAAATTGTGATTGAACACGTCAGGCGGCGCGGTAAGCAATTCGGTCAGCGCGACTTCCATGCGACCGCGAAAATCCGGCACCAAGACTTCCACTTGAATGTTGGGTTGCGCGGCGCGCACCGCGGCGATGCATGCCGCGAAATGCGCAGCACCCCCATCGCGTAAATCATCGCGATCGACCGACGTGATAACCACGTATCGCAAATTCATCAACCGCACGGCTTCGGCGAGATGCGCGGGCTCCGCCGGGTCAAGTGGGAGCGGTCGGCCATGCGCCACATCGCAAAATGGGCAGCGCCGTGTGCATAAAGCACCCATAATCATGAAGGTCGCCGTGCCGTGTGCGAAGCATTCGCCGAGATTCGGGCATGACGCCTCTTCACATACCGTGTGTAGTGATTTTTCACGCAATAGCTGTTTGAGTGCGATGACCCGCGGATCGGTGGGTGCTTTCGCGCGGATCCACGCGGGTTTACGCGGAAGCGGACCCGTCGTCGGCTCAACTTTAACGGGGATGCGGGCGACTTTGGCCGCGCCGCGCTGTGCTCGGGTCAACTCGGTCATAACGATTCTCCGCGTTGCGTAACCTCATCCACCATAGCGGCAGCGTTGGCCGCCCGCGTACTTGCGCTTTGAAAGCGGTGCGCCAGCGCCTGCACCAGGGGCGCCGCGACTTCGTCGAGTGCCACCGCGAGACCAAGCTTGGTAAAGCTCGTGACGGCCATTCCCGCATAACCGCAAGGGTTAATGCGTGAGAATGGCGCCAAGTCTAGAGCAACATTGAGCGCCATACCGTGATAGGTGTAATGATTGCGGACTCGTAAGCCGAGCGCCGCGATCTTCGCGCCATCGACATACACCCCAGGTGCGCCCACCCGGCGGACCCCGGAAAGTCCAAATTTCGCCAACGTGTCGATGATGGCTTGTTCTAATTCGCGCACCAGTTCGCGCGGCCCAATGCCAAGACGCTTGAGATCCAGTAGCGTGTAGACCACCAGCTGTCCCGGACCGTGATAAGTCACCTGCCCGCCGCGATCACAGTGAATAACCGGAATGTCGCCCGGACTTAGCAAGTGTTCGCGCTTACCCGCGAGCCCAAGTGTAAAAACCGGGGGATGTTCCAACAGCCATAATTCATCGGCGTCGGCCGGCGCGCGCGCGGCGACCGCCTCGCGCATGCGTTGCCAAATTTCCGCGTAATCCACGCATCCGAAGTAGGTGACTTTAAACGGCAGGTTGACGTCACTAGATGGCGTCGATGGCCCGGGAACGCGGGGGACGGTGGCACCGGCGGCCGTCATAGCACGAGCAGCACCCGGGTGTGTGCACTGAGTTCCCGATAGACATTATCGAGTTGGGACTGGCTTTGTGCCTCAATCGTAATGGTGAGTGACACGTAACGACCTTCTTTACTCGCCCGTCGCTGGATTGCGTCCGCCCGTAACTCGGCCACATGGCGACTCACGATCTCGAACACCAGGGCATCGAAATCATCGCTCGCGAGGCCCATGACCTTAAGCGGAAAGGCGCAAGGAAACTTGAGTGGGCCATCTTCGTCAGCCATCAAAAATCCTCCTAGCGCTCGATCACGGCGACGAGCGGCGCGTCATCGCGCATGCGCGCCAATACGATTCGCGAAAAGCAGGGCGAGGCGGCTAATGCGCGGCTCGCGATTTCCCGCGCCAGATGCTCTTCGTGCGGCGTATCGACCATATTGATAAGCGGGATAACCGTTGCATCACCCACGCCCTGCAGGCTACCGGCCTCATGCGTGAGCAAGTGTACGAGGTGCCCAGCCTCAATTGGTTCGCCGACCGTTGCGCCGGTAATCGCCGCGAATCGCTCGGGCCGGTGACAAACGTGCGCATCGAGCACGCGTCCCACGCATTGAATTGAAGCGACGGGAATGACCGTGGTCGTTCCGGGCGGCAGCGCGGGCTCGTGCGGCCCGGGCGCTTTGACGATTCGATTGCGCGCGCCGTCGGCCTTAATCAAACAGACATCGAAGTTGAGCGCATGCCGGATCTCGGCCAAATCTTCGTACGGCACGCCCAGGTAACGGCCCGGAAGATCACAGGGTCGCGCAAAGTACAATCGACGCTCCGTGCGCGCGAGCGCGCGCAATTCGGATAAAAGCTCGGGTGCCTCCGCGACTACCGTTTGGGCCGCCAACCGCCGCGGGAAATGCTCGATATGCGCGGTCGCCGTCATCCCGACGCGTCCGGGATGCAGGGCGGCGAGACGATACAACGTACTCTTTTTGCCCCCCGCGCCCACGCAGCACACCACACCGCGTTCGGCGTTGAATATCTCCAGCAGCGAACGTTTAGCCGTCATGCCACAACCGGTCCTATCCAACGTGGCGGCTGGCAAGCCATCTTCTGCTTGCTAGAATGCGGCTGCGGGCCGGTGGCATGCGACGGATAACCGCGCGCCATGCCAATGAAAAAAAGCAACTCGCGAGTAGGGGCGTAGCGTTGAATAACATTCTCTTCGGCTTGTTCTATGTCATCGCGATTTCGGTTGTCATCCTGCATTACACGGGGTGGTTGGCGGAACGCAATTTAGAGTGGCTAGTGTATGTGATCGCCGTACTGGTGTTTCCGGTGGTCTTGTTCTTGTAGGGTTCAGCTAGCCGTTACGCGGTGCGTCCAGCCACGCCGGCCGCGTATGGTGCACAATCCGCCCGCTTCTCGCGCGCACGCCGTCCGCTAAGCGCACATAATCAATGCGATAGATGGCAGCCGGCGGCATCAGTCCCGCGCTGTGAATTTCGCGGGGAACGTTCGCCACCAGATGCTGAAATAGCGCTTCGAAACCGGGGTTATGTCCGAGCAGTAATAGCGTTTGTTCACCATGCATCACGAGTTGGTCGACGAGACCCGGCAATTCCGCCAAATATAGACTCGGCTCCCACGCCGGCATCGCTATCCCAAGACACCATTGCGCGAGTCCTTCAAATGTCATGCGTACGCGAAGTGCCGGGGAGGCGATTATGCGAAGCTGGGCTGGTATTTCATTGGCGTACCATTGGCCAATCGCGCCCGCCTCCGCGACGCCCTCACGCGCCAAGGGCCGGTCGAAGTCACTTTGACCGGGGGCCTTCTCTCGCGCCGTTGCGTGGCGCATCAGCCACACCGTCGCATTGGTCATCACACTCATTCGGCGTTGCCCCTTCATCTAGGTTTTTTAGCGCTTGGCGCATGCGTTGCGTGACCTTGGTCGCAGGTTAGCGCGCGGAGCGGGCGGTGCCGCGGCGCGCCGACTATAAGTTTATACGGCCGTCCACTTTAAGCGTGACTGAACCAACCATGCCTATTCCACCGCCGCACCCGCAATGTGCAGCGAGGTGTCGCTAATGTCCACCGCGACCGCACGCGTGCTCGTCGAACCGGGCGCGCCGCGCTTCGAAATGACGCTCGATCTGAACGGACTTGCCCAGGTGCCGCGTGGCGAGCGGATCAACGTCGAATTCAAAGCGGATCGCACCCAAGAACTCTTCCAGCAAACCCTGCACGTGCTCGCCGATAGCGCGATCGATCCACTCGATGTCAGGCTGCGTCGCGTGGCACGCCTCTACACTCCAGAACACGCCGATCTGCGACAGCGTTTTTTGTTTGCGGAAACCATCGGCAGTTATTCGGCGTTGCACGATCTTCTCAACGGCTATTCGCCGGCGTATCAACTGTTCTCCTCGGCGGAAGGCTCGACTGTTGCGCTATCGGCCGAGGAATGTGCGGTCCTCGAATCCTATCGAGATCAGATCCACGCCGCGCTACTGCATGCCAACGATTATCTGCGCACCAACCTCACGCAAGGGTTCACTGCGGAGGAACTCTCGGAACTCAACAAAATACTCCTTGAAGCACGTACGCGCTTCGAGCGCGTCAATGTCTTACTCGGTACCCACCTCATTCGCGGCGTCGAGCGTGCGGTATGGGAGTTAAACGAAATCAATCAGAAACTGTGCACCGCGCATACGGCGCCGGATGGCATGTTTTTGGTCGACAGCGAAGTCATGTTCGTGCCGACCAATCGGATCATTGCCTGCGTCAATGTGCTGTTTAACGCAATCGGCAATTCGTTCGTCGCCCAACACATTGATGGGCTGCTGCTGCTCGCGGCCCGCAACCTCCTCATTTCCATTGTGACCTTTCACGCGTATTACGGACGTGAACAGATCTTCAAGATCGTGCGTAAACCGTCCGGCACCTTGAACCCGGCGGCGGTCGCGCATTACGTGCGCCAGGAAGTGCGCGAATTGTTCAAAGCCTGCAAATCGGATAATCGTTTGATTCTGCGCCGAGTCATGGATCACGCTGAGCGCCGCTTCGAATTGTCCGTCGAGGCACTCCGCGCCGACGCCGAAACCTCGGCACTACGCATCGTCGAACAACTGCTCCCGTCCCCTCCTCCGATGGAAAGCCCGCCCGAACTTGGCTTTTTCAAACGTTTGCTCGCCCGCGTATTTGGCTAAGGACCTCCTTTTACCAACGCCTTAAGGACGCTTTGGGGCAAATTCGCGGGCTAAGATCACCCCGTGCTCGGTGCTGAGCCCTATGTCGCGCGCGCGCGCCGCGCTAATATTGCCAGCCGCCGCCTATGCGGCATTTTCTAAGTAAGTCATGGCGAAATTGCGCGCTACCGTCGAACTTTTACGCAACGTGCCGATTTTCAGCAGCCTATCGGACGCGGAGCTGCAGCGCGTCATCGATTCGCCCCATAACGGCATTGTCGATTTCGCGCCATTGGCGCCAATTATCGAGGAAGACGAAATCGGCGATTGTATGTACGTCATCCTCGACGGTGTGGTCGACGTGCGAATTCGCGCCGTCGGCGGCCGTGAGATCACGATCGCCACGTTGAAAAAGGGCGAATTTTTCGGTGAACAAGCGCTGCTACCGGGTTCGAGTGGGCGCCGTAACGCGACCGTGCGCGCGGAGCAAGCCTGTCGCCTGTTTAGAATTGCGCGCTCGGATGCCGCGCTCGGCTTGAGCAGCGCCGAGAACTTACCGAGTGAATCGTTCCGCGATGAAGACCCGGGTTCCGAAGAGCGCGTGCGTATGATGCTGAAAAGTGTGCGACTGTTTCGCGCACTATCCAGTCGCGACATGGACAGGGTCGGCGATTGGACCGAAGTCGTCACCTACGGGGCGGGCGATATCATCGTGCGCGAAGCCGAGGAAGGCGACTACATGTATGTCGTCTTGGATGGGTCGGTGGAAGTTTTTGTGACAGACGATGACGGAAAGTTAATAGTGCTGTCCAACCTTACCCGGGGCCATTATTTCGGGGAGCAGGCCCTCCTTCCGAATAGCTCGGGCAAACGTAACGCAAACGTTCGCGCGGACGAAAAGGCCGTGCTGGTGCGCGTGCCCAAGCGGTACTTTCAACTCATCATCAACCACGATAACAAGCTGATGCTGGCGCTCAAGGCCGTTGGCGCGGCACAGCAGAAAAAGATCGTCGAGGCGATCGGAAAATCTTCCGATTGGTGAACGCGTGGCGCGCTCCGCGCCACGTCTAGCCGGGTTCATGCATGAAAGCACTCGCACTCTCCGCGCTGACCAAGACCTACGCCAACGGTAAACACGCGTTGCAAGGGGTCGATCTCACGGTTAACGAAGGCGAGTTCTTTGCGCTGCTTGGACCCAACGGCGCGGGCAAATCGACCATCATCGGTATCGTGACGTCACTCGTGACAAAGACCAGCGGTACGGTACGGATTTTCGACGTTGATATTGACCACGACTTCGCGCGTGCGAAGTCTTACCTAGGCGTGGTACCGCAAGAATTTAATTTCTCGCAATTCGAAACCGTGTGGGAAATAGTGCTGAACCAAGGTGGCTTCTACGGACTATCTCGCACGCTCGCGGCGACTCGCGCGGAGCGCTATTTGCACCAATTAGGTTTGTGGGAAAAACGTCGTGATCGCGCGCGCACGCTATCGGGCGGCATGAAGCGGCGTCTGATGATCGCGCGCGCGCTATTACACGAACCGCGACTGCTAATCCTGGACGAACCTACCGCCGGCGTCGACATCGAAGTGCGGCGCTCGATGTGGGAGTTCTTGGCGGCGCTCAATCAACAAGGCACCACCATCATCCTGACGACCCATTATTTGGAAGAAGCCGAGCGATTGTGCCGAAATATCGCCATCATCGACCAGGGCCGGATCATCGAAAACACCGGGATGAAGGACTTGCTTGCAAAATTGCATACGGAAACCTTCGTGCTCGACCTCGAGGCTCCGCTAGCGATGCTTCCTGATCATCCGAGCTTCGATTTTTCGCGCCTGGATGATAATACCTTGGAAGTGAGCGTGCGGCGGGAATATTCCATCAACGAGTTGTTCGAGCTCTTGTCTAGCGACGGTATTAAAGTCTTGAGCATGCGCAACAAAGCAAATCGCCTCGAGGAATTATTCGTCAACTTAGTTCAAGACAACGAGCGCCGCCCATGACGCGAACCGCCTCGGAAAAACTCGGTTACCGCGCGGCGTTCTTGACTATTGTGCGTAAAGAAATCAATCGCTTCATGCGCATATGGCTGCAGACGATATTGCCGCCGGCGATCACGATGGGCCTTTACTTTGTGATCTTCGGATCCCTCATTGGGCCAAGGATCGGCGACATGCATGGTTTTCCGTACATGCAGTACATCGCCCCCGGGATCATCATGATGTCAGTGATTACGAATTCTTATTCGAACGTCGTATCGTCGTTGTTCGGCGCAAAATTTCAACGCTACATTGAAGAGATCCTCGTGGCGCCCGTTCCGAATATTGTCATCGTGGCGGGATTTATCGCGGGCGGGGTGGCGCGCGGGATGATCGTGGGCCTGGTTGTCACCTTGGTGGCGCTCTGCTTTACCGATCTCCACGTCCACTCGTTCGCGATAACGATCTCCGTCGTGATATTGACCGCCACGTTATTTTCACTCGCGGGTTTCATCAACGCGTTGCTCGCCAAAAAATTTGACGATATTTCGATCGTACCGACATTTATCCTAACGCCCCTGACTTATCTTGGCGGCGTGTTTTATTCGATGGATTTGCTGCCAAAGACGTGGCAACAACTGTCCTTGGCGAATCCGATCCTCTATATGGTGAATGCGTTTCGCGAGGGCATGCTAGGGGTAAGCGATATCGATACAACGCTCGCGTTTACCGTCATTGTGTTGTTTATCGTCACGCTGTTTATCGCCTGTCTATGGATGCTTGAGCGAGGCGTCGGGCTGCGCGCTTAGGGTGTGAACGCGATCGGCGGCGTGGATGCGAGCGATTGCGCCTTGAACGCGGCATAACGCGGCATCACCCGCGCGAGCACGGGATGCTCGCCCGTTCCGACGAGTTGCCCATCGAGCCGCGCCACAGGGACCAAATCGCGCGTGGAGCTGGTGAGCCACAGTTCTTGTACCCGCGTTATCTCCTCGCGCGTAATGTCACGCTCGCAAACCGCCTCGTCACTCTCACTGAGCGCTTCAATGAACGCATTGCGAGTCACGCCCGCAAGGATCGCCGGCGTGCACGGCGGCGTGAGGATGCGACCCTCGAGCACCGCGAACACGTTGCTCGCCGCACCTTCGGTCAATAAGTCGTCGCGAAATAGGATAGCTTCATAGGCGCCAGCCGCTGCCGCCGCTGTGCGCGCCATTACGTTAGCAAGCAGCGCGGTCGCTTTGATATCGCAACGTTGCCAGCGAATGTCCTCCTGTGAAACGACGTCGACACTCGCCTGGTTAGCGCTAACAAGCGGCGATACCATACCAAACACCGTGGGAACAGAGTGAACCGGGGCCGCATGATTGCGCGGCATTGCGCCGCGGGTGACTTGCAGATAAACGCTGAGGTTTGGTTCGGCATCGCGGCAGACTAGTTCCCTGACCAAATTTCCCCAACTTGCAAGGTCGCGCGGATTGTCGAGGCCGATGGCCTGCATGCTACGCGCGAAACGCGCCAAATGCTCGGTTAAGCGAAAGGGTCGACGCGCGAATACTGGAATGACTTCGTAGACGCCTTCGCCAAAAATAAAACCTCGGTCGAGTACTGAAACTTTCGCCTCTTGCAGCGGCAAGAACTCGTCGTTTAGGAAACATACCGACACGCGAGCGCTCGCTATTCGAAAAGCAGCAGACCGGCATCGATGGCTTGCCGCCACCACGGACCTGCCTCGATCGCTTGCAGCGCGACCAGCGGGATGCGCGCTAATTCCTTATTCTTTAGTTTCACCACCAGCTCGCCAACGGGTTGGTGCGCCGCGAGTGGCGCAAGTAACGGCTTCTGCACATGGGCGACGGCTTTTAAGCTCTGCGGCTCCATGCCACGTGGCACCGTCACCGCCACATCTCCCGTGGTCCCGACCGCGACTTGGTCGGTTACACCCTGCCAAACGCGCGCCTGCGTGACGGTGGCCTCCGCCGCGTACAGTGCCTTGCTCTCGTAAAATCGGAATCCGTAATTCAGCAGCGCTTGACTCGCTTGCGTGCGCCCGCCGTCGGACTCCGCCCCCATCACCACCGAAATAAGGCGCATGCTATCGCGCTGCGCGGATGCGACTAGGCAATAGCCCGCGGCTTCCGTGTGCCCGGTTTTGATGCCATCCACCGTCGGGTCCTTGCCGAGCAACCCGTTACGGTTGCGTTGTGTAATGCCGTTATAGGTGTACTCGCGCTGCGCGAAAATCGGATAGATATCGGGAAAATCCGTGATCAACGCGCGCGCGAGCACGGCCAGATCTCGCGCGGTGGTATAGGTTTCCGGATTCGGCAGCCCGGTACTATTGGCAAATCGGCTGGCTGTCATGCCCAGCCGCTTGACGTGACTGTTCATTACGCTTGCGAACGCTTCCTCGGTACCCGACACGTGCTCCGCTAACGCGACACTCGCGTCATTGCCGGACTGAATAATGTCGCCGTGTAGAAGTTCGTCGACCGACACCTGCTTGCCGACCTCAATGAACATGCGTGACCCTTCTTGTTTCCAAGCGTGTTCACTGATCGTCGCTTGATCGTCGAGTTTGATGAGTCCTTTCTTGAGCGCGTCCGCGACGGTGTAAATCGTCATGATCTTGGTAAGGCTCGCGGGTTCGAGCCGGGTATCGGCATCGTGCTCGGCGAGCACGGCACCGCTCGCGAAATCGATCAACAAGTAACCCTTCACCGGTAAAGTCGGCGGATCCGGAATGACGCTAACATCGGCCGCGATGGCGACCTGCGCAAGCCACAACGAAACAACAAAAACGGCCGCTTTCATCATTGATGATTCACAAATTGATGCTGATTGATGCCCAAGGTCGCGAGTTCGGCGGCGGTGCGATCCGCGTGTGCGACATCCTTGATCGGTCCAAGCGCCACTTTAAATAGCGGCGCACCGGTTGCCGAATCTTCGAGGATCCGCACCTGGGCTCCGAATTTCTCGGCGAGGCGGTCCCGCATGCGCTCGGCATTGGAACGATCGCCAAAAGCGCCAATCTGCATGAACATTTGTGGTGCCGCCGGCGCTGACTGCGGAAAATGCGCGGGCACGTCCGGAGAATTGATGGCACGGATCTTAACCAGCGCCGTTCCCGGTTTGACGATATCTAGTTCCGTTGCCGCAGCATAGGACAAATCGATAATTCGATTGTCTTTAAAAGGGCCGCGGTCGTTGACGCGCACTCGTGCGGTGCGGCCGTTGGTCAGATTTTTGACCTCGACCCAGGTCGGCAACGGCAGTGTTTTGTGCGCGGCGGTCATGCTGTGCATGTCGTAAGGCTCGCGAGTTGAGGTAAGTCCACCATGAAAATCAGGACCATACCATGAGGCGATGCCTTGCTCTGTAAAACCCGTCGCGCTTTTTAATGGGAAATAGCGCTTGCCGAGTACATCGTAGTACTCCGGGTTGCCATAGCGACTGAGTGGTTCGGGCGTGAACTCGGTCGCCTGCCGGCTTGGCGCGGGCTTGGTCGAACGGGATTCAACCGGCGGCGCGCTATGCCACCACGTACATCCCCCGAGCATCAGCATTAACAACGCCAGCAATGTCCACGCAGGCAGACACCGCATGGGGGCTATGGGCGAGCGAGATCGGATCAAAGGGCGGTCCTTGCCGCGCGGATCTCTTCGCCGAGCTGAAATACCGCAAGCGCGTACTTGGGACTGCGGTTGTACCGCGTGATGACGTAGAAATTCTGTAACGCGAGCCAATACTCCGGTGCGTTTAGACCCTCGAACGCAAGCAGTACCGCGCGCGCATCGTGCGCGGCTTGTCCGTCGGGCGTTACGCCAAGCGCGGCGTATTCGTCGATCGGCCGCTGCAATTCAACCTTGTCGCTCTTTTGGGTTGCATTAGCAGGGCTTTCCAGCGCGCGCAACGCGATCGGCTGCGCGGGTTGCCAGCCATGCACCTTGAGATAGTTGGCGACGCTTCCTATCGCGTCTTGCGGATTGTTCCAGATATCGCGGTGACCATCGCCGGTAAAGTCGACGGCGTACGCTAAAAAGCTGCTTGGCATGAACTGCGGAATGCCCATCGCGCCGGCATAGGATCCTTTGGGCGTCGTCGGCACGACCGCTTCCTCGCGGGTCAACAACAAAAACTTCTCCAGCTCACCGCGAAAAAACGCTGCGCGCGGCGGGTAGTGGAACGCCAATGTCGCCAGCGCATCCAACACCCGATAGTTACCGGTGTTATGGCCGTAAGCGGTTTCGACACCGATGATGGCGACAATGATTTCGGCTGCCACCCCGTATTGTTTCGTTGCCGCGGCAAGCGCAGCTTCGTGTTGACGCCAGAACGCGACACCGCCGCGGATACGCGCGTCAGTAATGAAGATCGGCCGATACGCGTGCCAAGGTTTGTATTCGGCAGGCTTGGCAATTGCCGCCAAAATAGAATCCATACGCTGCGCGGACCCAAGTAATTGCACGAGCGATTTGGCGTTAAATGAGTGCTTCGCGTGCATTTCGCGCGCGAACTTATCCACCTGATCAGAATTGAGTCCCGCCGCGAATGCGGGCGAGGAGGCGGCGCATAGACAGCTCAACGCATACGAGACAAGTATGCTAAACCGCGCAAGGGAATTGATTGGCTGTAAGTTTTTTACCGTATACATTCCGGGTTACGCACCACGCGCAAGCAGGTGCGCTAACGCTCGCTTTAGTCAGCGCGATTCTACAATAAACCGACGATGGGTTTGTATCGACATCAATATTCCAAATCCCGTCATCAACGTGACTATCGACGTGCCGCCGAAGCTAATTAAAGGCAGAGGCACGCCAACTACCGGTAACTGCCCGATAACCATGCCCATATTGACGAAGATATACAGAAACAACGTAGCGCTGAGGCTAGCCGCAACAAGTCGTCCAAACGTGTCCTGCGCGTTAAGGGCGATCAGCATGCAGCGCGCAAGGACCAGCGAATAAGCCGCCAATAAAACCAACACTCCTAGCAAACCAAACTCTTCGCAGTACACCGCAAAGATGAAGTCGGTCGCCCGCTCGGGCAAAAATTCCAAATGCGATTGAGTGCCGTTCAACCAACCCTTCCCCGACCATCCGCCGGAGCCGACCGCGATCATCGATTGAATAATGTGATAGCCGGTCCCGAGCGGATCTTCGGTCGGATCAAACAAAGTTAGGATCCGTTGTCGTTGGTAGTCGTGCATCGAGTACCAGCCGATTGGCGCGCAGACCACCGCGACCAAGCCGGCGAGACCCATCCAGCGCCAACTTAAGCCCGCGAAAAACAGCACAAAAAATCCCGCGACCATGATGAGGATCGCGGTGCCGAGATCCGGCTGTTCAATGACGAATGCCCCCGGCACCACGATGACCGCCAGGACCACCGATACAATTGAAAATTTGGGCGGCAATACTTTGTCGCGCAGGAACCACGCGACGGCCAGCGGCACGGCGATTTTCATGATTTCGGACGGTTGAAACCGAATCGGGCCGAGATCAAGCCAACGATGCGCACCGCGGCCTGTCCCGAACAGAAACACCGCCATGAGTAAGAGTAACCCAACCGCGTATAACAGCGGCGACCAGCGCGCGAGCCGCATCGGACTGATCTGGGCCGCGGCTAACATCGCGGCCAGTCCAAACAACATACGCACCGCTTGGCGCAATACGGCGTCGAAAGATTCGTCTGAGGCGCTATAGAGCACCATCAACCCCAAGCCACACACCAGGAAGGTGCCACCCAGCAACGCGCCGTCGATATGCAAGCGCGTCAATAGATCTTGTTCGCTAGCCGTTCGCATCCGGATCGGCCTCGATGCCATGCAGGTAAAAATCGAAAAGGCGCCGCGCGATGGGTGCCGCGGTATGACTGCCGGATTCGCCGTTCTCAACAATGATGCCAAGCGCGATAGTGGGATTTTCTAATGGCGCAAACGCGATAAATAGCGCGTGGTCTCGTAAATGTTTGGTGACTTGTTCATTTTTGACGGTGCGATTTTGCGCAATTTGAAAGAGCTGCGCGGTGCCAGTTTTACCGGCAAAGGCATACAACGCACCCGCGCCGGAGGCGCGCGCGGTGCCTCTTTCTCCTTGGACGACTTCGTGCATGGCTTCAATCACCGCTTCCCAATGTTCCGCGCGAGCAAGCGACACCGCGGCGCGCGTGAAAGGGACCACGGGTTCGACCTGCTTGGTCTCGGGATCCTCGAAGTAACCAACCGTGTGAGGCGCGTTGACTTGACCGCGATTGGCAAGCACCGTCGCCAACTGCGCGAGCTGTAGAGGTGTCGTCAACATGAATCCCTGACCGATGCCGTTGATCAACGTTTCGCCCGGATACCACGGCAATTTTCGAGTGCGCTTTTTCCATTCGCGCGAGGGCAATAAGCCGCCGAGTTCACCGGGAAGATCGATCCCGGTCGGCTGGCCAAGGCCAAATCGACTTAAGAATTCATGCATGCGATCGATCCCTAGATCTTTCGCCAGCGCGTAAAAGTAAACGTCGCAAGACTCGGCAACGGAGCGCACCAGATTGACCGAGCCATGGCCGGACTTATTCCAGCAACGATATTTGTGCGCTTGTCCGGGAAGTCGCAACCAGCCCGGACACCACGTCGCGTGCTCGGGTTCTCTGACGCCGTACTCCAAACCCGCGGCCGCCATCGCCGGCTTTATGGTCGAGCCCGGCGGATAAAGCCCCTGTAACACTCGATTGAACAGGGGACGATCCGGTGAATCGCGCAGCGCTGAATAAGCGGCGGTACTGATCCCGTTCACGAACTCGTTGGGGTCAAACGCCGGATTGCTGACAAACGCGAGCACCGCGCCGGTAGCCGGTTCAAGCGCCACAATCGCACCGCGCTGCCCGGCAAGGGCCTCGATTGCCGCCATTTGAAGTTGACTGTCGACCGTTAGGTGGAGATCGGCGCCTGGCACCGGCGGCACGCTCGTCACTACGCGCAACACGCGACCTTGCGCGTTGACTTCGACGTGGCGATAACCCGCCTTGCCGTGCAAAACATCCTCGCGCGACTTCTCAACACCCTCCTTGCCGATATGTGTCGTGCCGTTGTAATTACCCGGATCGATCGATTTCAATTCTTCTAAATTGATGCGCCCGACGTAGCCGACAAGGTGCGCGAACTGCGAGCCGAGCGGGTAGTAACGCGATAGCCGCGCGTTAATTTCAAAGCCCGGGAAACGATGGCGATTGACCGCGAATATCGCGACTTCTTCTTCGGTCAAATTGTTTTTCAATGTAATGGCGTCAAAGCGCCGCTTCTGCGTTCGCTCTTCTTGAAACCTTGCGATCTGTTCGTCACTCAACTGCAAAAACTTCCGAACTTCGAGCAACGCCGCCGTCAGATTGGGCGATTGCTCGGGCACGACCTCAAGCGCGAATGATGGTCGGTTATCGGCTAGCAATACTCCATCACTGCTATAAATCAAACCACGCTTCGGCGGCGTCGGGATGACTTTGAGTCGATTTTCCTGCGAGAGCGTGGTGTAGTGATCATGATTAACAATCTGCAGGTTAATTAACCTAATCACCAAAACGAACGTGAGTACGCACATCCCGGCCACTGCAATCCACACGCGACGTTCGAACGCCGCATATTCCCGCGCTTGCTCCTTAAGTTGCGCGGCGCCGCGCCACCATCCGAAAAATTTCTGGCGTGATTGCGAACCCATGTCAGCGCTTCAACTCTCGCACTACTGCACCAGGTTGCGGCGAATGTCCCGCAAGACAATAAACACCCATGGCCATAACAACGCGCTGATTAGCGCGCCCACCAGATATAACGTTGAATAAGCGCGAGTGCCGAGTAGGTTATAAATGGTTAGCATCCACGCCTGATACAGAAACACCAGCGAGCCCACAACCAACGATTGCTGAAATAGCGGAAAAACCCGAATACGTTGGTGATAAAGCAGCGCGACGTAGGCGACGAACGCGAGCCCGAGTGCGTGTTGGCCGAGAATCGAGCCGTGCAGTACATCGAGTAGGATGCCAACACTCCAGGCCGTGAATACGCCGATTCTTTCCGGGATGGCGATGCACCAGTAGATAAGCACCAACGCCACCCAAGCGGGTCGCCACGCTTGCAAACTATCCGGCAGCGGCAGTGCCGCAAGCATGAAGGCCAGCATCAAGGTGAGCGCCACGGCGCCGATCCGTCGCCACGCCAAATACACCAACCCCGAGCGTCGGAATGTGTCGTTCATGCGCGCTAGTTAAGTGCGCTCGGCGCTACTCGCGGAGCGGCGGCAGGGGCGGTCGGATGTGGCCAAACCAGCAAGACTTCGCGAGCTTGCGCGACACGGGCCGCCGGCTTGACCAGAATCTGCGCAAACGGCTCGCCGGGAACGCTCGCCACCGTGACGACTTCGCCTACCGGGTAACCCGCGGGAAAGCGATGATCGAGTCCCGAACTTACGACCAAATCGCCGGTATTTACATCTGCATTGGTGGGCACAAAACTCAGCGCCAACATATCGCCGGTCTCACCACCACTCGCTATCGCCCGCAGCCCATTGCGGTTGATTTGCACCGGTAACGCGTGGCGCGCATCCGTAATCAATACCGCGGTGCTTGAGAATCGACCAACTTCGACGACTTGACCGAGGATGCCATACGCGTCCGCAATCGGCTGCCCGACATACACATGGTGGAGTGCGCCTTTATTGATGACTAGCTGACGGCGCGCGGCGCTGGTATCGACCGCGAGCACATCGGCGACCAGCACGTCCTCGCCGAGTTCTGCGGTCGAATCCAACATCGCGCGCAAACGCCGATTCTCGCTTTCCAGCGCGGCAAATTTCATCGCGCGGCTGCGCAGCAAAAGGTTTTCACGACGCAGGCTCTCGTTATCGAGCGTGAGCGCCCGCCGGCTCGTAAACGCGCTGGCGAGCGAATCGACTAATCGAACCGGCAACCCCACAACATACTGAACGGGATAAACTGCGATCGACAACCCCGCGCGGAGCCGTGCAAGGTGTTGCTGTTCGCGATCGATCGAGATCAAGGCAAAAGATAGAACCACACACGCGACAAAGCGCGTGGTGGGCGATGGCGCGTCGAGGAACAGCGCTTTGATTGGAACAACCTCCGCGGATCAAATGCCGGAACGGACTACTCTAAGGCCAGCACCTCCGCCCCGTACTCCTCGATCATCTCGAGCACCCGACCGCCACCGCGCGCCACGCAAGTAAGCGGATCGTCGGCGACGATGACCGGTAGCCCTGTTTCTTCCATCAACAAGCGATCCAGGTCACGCAACAAAGCGCCGCCGCCGGTCAGCACCATACCGCGTTCCGCGACATCCGAGCCGAGTTCCGGCGGCGTCTTCTCAAGCGCGGTCTTGACGGCTTGCACGATACCGGCAAGTGGCTCCTGCAATGCTTCGAGAATTTCGTTGCTGTTCAAGGTAAAACTACGCGGCAGACCTTCGGCCAAGTTACGACCTTTGATTTCGATCTCGCGTACTTCGTTACTCGGATACGCACAGCCAATTTCAACTTTAATGCGTTCGGCCGTGGCGTCGCCGATCAAGCTACCGTAGTTACGGCGTACATAGTTGACGATCGCGTCATCAAAACGATCGCCCCCCACACGCACGGAGTCCGAGTAAACGATACCGTTCAACGAGATGATCGCGACTTCGGTCGTGCCGCCGCCGATATCGAGCACCATCGAACCGCGCGCATCGCTAACCGGCATGCCGGCACCGATCGCCGCCGACATTGGTTCTTCGATGAGGAATACTTCGCGCGCGCCGGCGCCTTCGGCGGACTCTTTGATGGCGCGACGTTCGACCTGCGTCGAGCCGCAGGGCACGCAGATCAGCACGCGTGGACTCGGTTTAAAAATGGAATTGCCGTGCACTTTGCGAATGAAATGCTGGAGCATTTTCTCGGTCACGGTGAAATTCGCGATCACCCCGTCTTTGAGCGGACGGATCGCCTCGATATGACCCGGCGTGCGGCCCAGCATACGTTTGGCTTCGATACCGACAGCGGCGATTTGTTGTGAACCGCTATCCTTGCCGCGCCGAATCGCCACGACCGAGGGTTCGTTCAGCACAATGCCGCGGCCGCGCACAAAAATGAGAGTGTTGGCGGTTCCCAAATCGATCGACAGATCGTTGGAAAACACGCCGCGTAACAGTTTGAACATTTATATCGGTCCTCTACCCCGAAAACGCGTGCATCGATGCCGAGGCAAAGGACGCGGCGGCGGGAGTGTCCCTCTGATCGGGAACTATCGTGATAAACTTCGCGCCGGACTGCGGGCGGAAGCGTGCGATCGTGGCACGATGCGTCCGACGCTGGCCTTTTAAAATCGCGCGCTAATGTAGCAGTGGCCCAGTCTTTCGGCAAGCCGCGAGCAGTCGCGATTTTTCTTTCCCAATCAACGGATAAGACTAACCTTTAGCATGTTGGACGAAGCTCAAGTACGCGCAATTGCAAGGCTCGCGCGGATTCGCCTCGAGCCTGCGGAGGAAACCACGATGCGCACGCAATTGACGCGCATCTTGGCACTCGTGGAAGCCATGAACGCGGTCGCGACGGATGGCGTTGAACCACTGGCGCACCCGCTCGAACCCGTTGCCTGGCGGCGCGAAGATATCGTGACCGAATCCGATCAACGCGACGAATTCCAGATTAACGCACCGTTTGCGGCCGACGGCTACTATCTCGTACCGCGGGTAATCGAATAAACAATGACTGTACCGCACACCCTAGCGGAGTTGAGCCGCGGGCTTGCCAATGGCGCGTTTTCGAGCCGCGAATTGACCGAGCACTTTCTCGCGCGGATCGGCGAGTTCGATCCGCGCATCAATAGCTTCATTACCGTCATTGCGGAATCCGCGCTTGCCGCCGCCGATGCGGCAGACCACGCACGTCGCGACGGCCGCGTACACCCGTTATGCGGCGTTCCTTACGCCAATAAAGATATCTTTTGCACCCGTGGCATTCGTACCAGTTGTGCCTCGCGCATGCTGGATACATTTATCGCACCCTACGATGCAACGATGGTGTCACAGTTATCCCGGGCCGGACTCGTCATGTTGGGCAAAACCAATATGGACGAATTCGCGATGGGCTCGTCGAACGAAACGAGCTACTACGGCGTGTGCCGCAACCCGTGGGATTTAAACGCCGTGCCAGGTGGCTCGTCAGGAGGCTCGGCGAGTGCCGTGGCGGCGCGATTGGTGCCCTTCGCGACTGGCACCGACACGGGTGGTTCGATCCGCTTGCCGGCGGCTTATTGTGGTATTTCCGGGATTAAGCCGACTTATGGCCGCGTATCGCGCTACGGCATGGTGGCGTTTGCCTCGAGCCTCGATCAAGGCGGCCCGATGGCACTCACGGCGGAAGACTTGGCACTGACGCTCAACGTCATGTGCGGATTCGATCCTCGCGATGCCACCTCTGCCCGTGTCGACGTGCCGGACTTTACCGCGACACTGGAAACCCCACTGCAGGGTTTGCGCCTTGGCTTGCCGCAAGAGTTTTTCGATGCGCGGTTAAATCCGGCGATTGCGGTTCACATACATGCCGCGATCGCCGAGCTTGAAAAGCTCGGCGCGCGCTGTGTGGAAGTATCGTTGCCAACTTCCGCATATGCCGTACCGGCTTACTACATCATCGCGTCCGCCGAGTGTTCATCCAATCTCTCGCGTTATGACGGCGTCCGTTTTGGTTATCGCTGCCAAAACCCGCAAGATCTCACTGATTTGTACGTTCGTTCGCGCG
Organism: uncultured Klebsiella sp.; assembly: GCA_964555355.1. Lineage (GTDB taxonomy): Bacteria > Pseudomonadota > Gammaproteobacteria > CAIKBL01. Next base: position 32,463 of record CAZKRY010000021.1, on the reverse strand, counting down.
CCGAAGGCTTTGGTGCCGAGGTTAAGCGGCGCATCATGGTGGGAACTTACGCATTATCGACCGGCTATTACGACGCTTATTACGCGAAAGCCCAGAAGTTGCGGCGCTTGATTAAAAACGACTTCATGCGCGTGTTTGAGACGGTGGACGTCGTCGTCGGCCCCACCGCGCCCTCGACGGCGTTTGGGATTGGGCAAAAAACCGCCGATCCGATTGAGATGTATTTGTCCGATATTTACACCACGGCGGTTAATTTGGCGGGGCTGCCGGCTATATCTATCCCGGCCGGTTTCGAGCGGGACTTACCGGTTGGGCTGCAAATCATCGGTAACTATTTTGATGAAGCGCGCCTTCTCAATGTGGCCCATCGCTTTCAACAGGCGACCGATTGGCACCGGCGCGTGCCGGTCCTGGGAGCTACGGCATGAGTTGGCAACCCGTTATTGGGCTTGAGATTCACGTGCAGCTCGCGACCGCGAGCAAGATTTTTTCCGGCGCTCCCACGGCCTTTGGTGCGGAACCCAATCGGCAGGCCTGTGCCGTCGATTTGGGATTGCCTGGGGTGTTGCCGGTCATAAACGCGCGCGCGGTCTCGATGGCCGTGCTGTTCGGCCTTGCGATTGAAGGCGAAATCGCCCGCCACTCGATCTTTGCGCGCAAAAATTATTTCTATCCCGATCTCCCCAAGGGTTATCAGATCAGCCAATTCGACGACCCCATTGTCGCGCACGGCAGGCTCAATATTTCGTGTGCGGATGGCAGTGAGAAATGGATCCGCATCCGGCGCGCGCATCTGGAAGAAGACGCCGGCAAGTCGATTCACGATGCGTTTCCCGGCAGCACCGGGCTCGATCTCAACCGCGCCGGAACGCCGTTGCTCGAGGTGGTCAGCGAGCCCGATCTCGCATCCGCCACGGAAGCCGTGCAATACATGCGGATATTGCACACGCTGGTAAAATTTCTCGGGATCTGCGACGGCAATATGCAAGAGGGCTCGTTTCGTTGCGATGCCAATGTCTCGGTGCGTCGGCCGGGCGCTCCTTTAGGCACACGCGCCGAGATCAAAAATCTCAATTCCTTTCGCTTTATCGAGAAAGCGATTAACTACGAAATTGCGCGGCAAATAGATGTTCTAGAAAGTGGCGGGACGGTGGTCCAAGAAACCCGCTTATACGACGCCGAGCGCGACGAGACGCGTAGCATGCGAAGCAAGGAAGACGCGCACGATTATCGCTATTTCCCCGATCCGGATTTGTTGCCGCTGGTCGTCACCGACGCCGAGATTGAATCGGCGCGCGCCGCGCTCCCCGAGCTCCCCCAACGACGGCAAACGCGCTATCGGGATGAATATAAACTTAGTGAGGAAGACGCCGAAGCGCTGTCGAGCGAGCGCGCGGTAGCGGATTACTTCGAGAGTTTGAGTAAGCTGATCGACGATCCCAAACAGGCAGCGAATTGGATTGTGGGAGAGGTATTCGCCGCGCTCAATCGTGATGCGTTACCTTTCACCGCCGTCAAACTCGCACCAGAAGCGTTGGCCGCGCTCATCAACCGCGTGCGCGACAAAACCATCTCGAACACCATCGCGAAGCAAGTATTCGACGCGATGTGGCACGGCGGTGGCGGCGCCGACGCCATCATTGATGCACAGGGATTGCGTCAGGTTTCCAACAACGATGAAATAGAAGTCCTCATCGATGACGTGATAGCGGAAAGCCCTGAGCAGCTCGCGCAATTTCGTGCGGGCAAAGACAAAGTGTTTAGCTACTTTGTCGGTAACGTCATGAAAAAATCGCGCGGCAAAGCGAATCCTCAGCTCGTCAATGAAATCCTGCAACGCAAGTTACGCGAACCCTAAGCTCGCCTAAACTCGAGATTGCCGCAATAAAAAAGCCCCCTATCGCGGGGGCTTTTTAGGGATTTAAAGAACTTCCAGGTTAGTTTCCGGCAGTCGCTTCTTCCGGCGGTCGATCGAGCAATTCCACAATCGCCATCGGCGCGTTATCTCCCGCTCGGTACCCACACTTCAAAATGCGCAAGTAACCGCCCGGACGTTTGATGAAACGCGGCCCAAGCTGCGTAAACAGCTTGGTGACGATTTCGCGATCTCGCAAGCGTGAGAAGGCCAACCGCCGATTCGCCACCGAGTCCGACTTCGCAAGCGTGATCAGCGGCTCGGCTTCACGCCGCAATTCCTTGGCTTTCGGCAGCGTCGTGCGAATGATTTCATGTCGGAACAGCGACGCCGCCATATTGCGAAACATGGCTTTGCGATGCGAGCTGGTCCGACCTAAGTGACGGCCGGCATTTTGATGTCTCATGATCGAATCCTCTTGACCGAGCCAGCTTAACCCGCCGCCCGATCGTGATCGTAGAGGCCTTTCGGGGGCCAATTTTCCAAGCGCATACCGAGCGACAAGCCACGCGCGGCCAGCACGTCTTTAATTTCCGTCAGCGACTTTTTACCGAGGTTGGGTGTTTTCAACAATTCCACTTCGGTGCGTTGAATCAGATCGCCGATGTAATAAATGCTCTCCGCCTTTAAACAATTGGCGGAACGCACGGTCAGCTCGAGGTCGTCGATCGACCGCAGTAGGATCGGGTCGATTTCAACGTCATCGCGCCGCGACGGCTCTGCTTGTTGTTCACCACTCAGGTCGACGAATACCGCAAGCTGGCTGCGCAAGATGCCTGCCGCCTCGCGTACGGCGTACTCGGGATCGATAGTGCCGTTGGTCTCAATCGTGATGATGAGCTTATCCAAATCGGTCTGCTGTTCGACGCGCGCGCTTAACACCTCATAGGCAACCCGGCGTACCGGGCTGAATGACGCATCTAGCTTTAAGCGCCCGATCGCGTGCTCCGCTTCCTCGCCTGGCGTCTCGCGACCCATCGATGGCTGATAGCCGCGACCGCGCGCAACTTTCAACGTCATGTTGAGTTCGCCGTTGGCGCCGAGGTTCGCGATATGAAAATCCGGCTCGATAATTTCGACATCATGGTCAAGCACGATGTCGGCCGCCTTGGCAGCGCCTGGACCTTTTTTGTTCAGCGTCAGCGTCGCCTCGTCTCGCGCATGCATTTTGATCGCGAGACCTTTCAAATTCAGCAGAATGTCGGTCACGTCTTCTTGCACACCTTCGATCGTCGTGTACTCGTGTAGGACGTTCTCAATCTCAGCTTCAACCACCGCCGCGCCGGTCATCGACGACAACAACACGCGCCGCAGCGCGTTGCCAAGCGTATGTCCGAAGCCACGATTTAAGGGCTCGATCGTAATGCGCGCGGCATTATGTCCAACTGCCTGTACGTCGACGATTTTGGGCTTCAGCATTTCGCTTAGTGCAGCCGCCATACTTGTCTCTCCTTTAAACCTTGAGGCTTACTTCGAATACAACTCAACGACCAGCGACTCGTTGATGTCGGCCGGCAACTCACCGCGTTCAGGCGCGCTCTTGAAGACGCCTTCCATTTTCTTGACGTTGACGTCGAGCCATTCCGGAAAGCCGATTTGTTCGGCGATCGCGAGTGAATCCTGAATACGAGTCTGCGCTTTGGCGCGTTCGCGCACCGTAATCGTGTCGCTCGCACTTACTTGGTAAGACGGGATATTGACCAATCCACCGTTGACCATGATTGCCTTGTGCGTCACCAACTGTCGCGCTTCGGCGCGGGTCACACCAAACCCCATCCGATAGACCACGTTATCCAAGCGGGATTCAAGCAACTTCAAGAGATTTTCGCCGGTCGCACCTTTGAGGCGCGCCGCTTCTTTGTAGTAATTGCTGAACTGGCGTTCCAATACGCCATAGATGTAACGCAGCTTTTGCTTTTCGCGCAGCTGTGTCGCGTAGTTCGATTGCCGACGATTACGGTTGTCGCCATGTTGGCCGGGCGGCTTTTCGAGCTGGCATTTGGATTCAATGCCCCGCGCGCGGCTCTTCAACGACAGATCCGTGCCCTGTCGGCGACTTAACTTGCACTTCGGTCCGATATATCTGGCCATGCACTATCCTCGATCTTTATACGCGCCGCTTTTTCGGCGGGCGGCAGCCGTTGTGCGGAATTGGGGTCACGTCGGTGATATTGGTGATTTTAAATCCGGCGCCATACAACGCGCGCACGGCGGATTCGCGACCTGGGCCGGGGCCTTTGACGAACACATCGAGCGACTGCGTCCCGAAATCGTCGATCACATGCGATAGCTTCTCGGCGGCGACTTGCGCGGCGAATGGGGTACTTTTGCGCGAGCCACGGAAACCGCTCCCACCCGCGGTCGCCCAGGCCAACGTGTTGCCCTGACGATCGGTGATGGTGATGATGGTGTTGTTGAATGACGCATGAATATGCGCGATGCCGTCCACCACGGTTTTCTTGACGCGTTTACGCGGCTTTGCCGGTGTATTTGCGGTTGCCATCGATTATTACCTACTTACTTCTTGATCGCACGGCGGGGGCCTTTGCGCGTACGTGCATTAGTCCGTGTACGCTGACCACGCACTGGGAGGCCGCGGCGATGACGCACACCGCGATAGCAGCCAAGGTCCATCAAACGCTTGATGCTCATCGATACTTCGCGGCGTAAGTCACCTTCCACGGCAAACTTACCGACTTCCGTTCGCAACGCTTCGAGCTGATCTTCGGACAGATCTTTGATTTTCGCGTTCGGCGGAATATTGGCGGCCACGCAAATCTTGTATGCGCGGGTATCGCCAATGCCATAAATGTGTGTGAGCGCGATGACCGCATGTTTGCGATCCGGAATATTTACACCTGCAACGCGCGCCATAACTTTAGTGCCTCGCTCTTTCTTGAATCTAAACGCTAACCTTGACGTTGCTTATGCCGAGGATCCTTGCAGATCACTCGAACCGTCCCTTTGCGCCGAATGATGCGGCAATTGCGGCAAATCGGCTTAATCGATGCGCGTACTTTCATGTCGATAACTTTCCGTTTAAGACTTCGGCCGGCGGCCATACCCTTTCAGGTTGGCCTTCTTCAACAAACCTTCGTACTGATGAGACATCAGATGCGCTTGGATCTGCGCCATAAAGTCCATCACTACCACGACCAAAATGAGTAACGATGTGCCACCAAAGTAAAACGGCACGTTGAATTCTAGGATCAGAAATTCAGGTAACAGACACACCAGCGTGACATAGATCGCACCGGCCGCGGTCAGCCGCGTCATGACGCCGTCGATGTATTTGGCGGTGTGATCGCCCGGTCGAAAACCCGGCACCAGCGCGCCCGACTTCTTTAAGTTGTCTGCCGTTTCCTTTGGGTTAAACACCAACGCCGTGTAGAAAAAGCAGAAAAAGACGATCGCCATTGCATACAACGCCACGTACAGCGGTTGGCCTGGAGACAAAGCACTTGCGATTTCGCGCAGCCAGTTCAACCCTTGTGAGCTGCCAAACCAGCCGGCGACCGTGCTTGGAAACAAAATAATACTGGAGGCGAAAATCGGCGGAATGACGCCGGACATATTGAGCTTGAGCGGTAAATGACTAGAGGGCGCCGAGAACATCTGCCGGCCGCGCTGTTGCTTGGCGTAGTTAACGGTAATGCGGCGCTGACCCCGTTCGACAAACACCACCAACCCCGTCACCAGGACAATGAGGACGAACAGCGCAAGTACCAAAAAGATATGCAATTCGCCGGTGCGCGCGAGTTCCAAGGTGCCGCCAATCGCACGCGGCAGGCCCGCGACAATGCCGGCGAAGATTAGCATCGAGATGCCGTTGCCGATGCCGCGCTCGGTGATTTGCTCACCAAGCCACATTAGGAACAACGTTCCGCTCACCAATGTCGTGATGCACGTAATCTTAAAAGCGAGTCCTGGGAACAACACCAGGTGCATGCCGGCATTCGTCTGCTGCTCGAGCATGATGGCAATACCGGTCGCTTGGAACAGGCTCAGTGCCACCGTGCCGTAACGTGTGTATTGGTTGATCTTGCGTCGACCGGATTCCCCTTCTTTTTTGAGTTGTTCGAGCTTGGGGTGAATCAGGGTCAGCAGCTGCAAAATAATCGACGCGGAGATGTACGGCATGATGCCGAGCGCCACCACCGAAAAACGCTGTAGCGCCCCGCCCGAAAACATGTTGAACATGCCCAAAATCGTGCCACTCTGCGAGTTGAACAACTCGGCGAGCGCAGTTGGATTAATCCCCGGGACCGGAATGTGCGTGCAGATCCGAAAGACGGCAACCGCGCCCACCAAAAACAGCAGGCGTTGGCGCAGTTCGGTGAGCTTGCTTAAGCTGCCGATCCCGCCGGGCGTGCTGGTTTTGAGTGCCGTTGCCATCGCGTTGCTCAGTCTTCGACCTTACCGCCGGCCGCTTCGATCGCGGCGCGCGCACCCGCGGTGACGCGCAGTCCGCGCACGGTGACGGCGCGCGCTAATTTGCCGCTGGCGATAACTTTGACGTCCAGCACATCGCCACGCACGATGCCGGCTGCTTTGAGCGCTAGCAAGTCGATGACTTCCGCCGTGACTTTGGAGAGTTCATGCAAGCGTACTTCGTCGCGTGTGAGCGCTGCTTGCGAGCGGAAACCGAATTTGGGCAAGCGGCGCTGGAGCGGCATCTGACCGCCTTCAAAGCCAACCTTGTGATATCCGCCCGCGCGTGCCTTCTGGCCCTTGTGGCCGACGCCGCCGGTCTTGCCGAGGCCGGAGCCGATCCCGCGTCCACGCCGCTTTTTACCTTTTTTCGCACCCGCTGCCGGATGGATCGAGTTCAAATACATGTCAGGCCTCTTTGACTGCGAGCAGGTAAGAAACTTGGTTGATCATCCCGCGGACTTCCGGCGTATCGGCGACTTCAACCGTGTGCCGTTGGCGTCGTAAGCCTAAACCACGCACACAGGCTTGGTGCGCGGCGAGTCGCCCGGCGACGCTTTTGACCAATGTCACTTTGATTTTCTTCGCGCTTGTCACAACGTTATCCTTTGATGTCTTCCACCGACAGGCCGCGTTTGCTCGCCACTTCTTCCGGCGTCGTCATTTGACGTAAACCGTTCAGCGTGGCGCGCACGACGTTAATCGGGTTCGACGTGCCGATACATTTCGCGAGCACGTTATGCACCCCGAGGGCTTCAAATACCGCGCGCATCGGGCCACCGGCGATGATGCCGGTACCTTGCGAGGCCGGTTGCATGTACACCTTGGCCGCCCCGTGTTCGCCGGTGATTGGGTACTGCAACGTGTCACCCTTGAGCGCTATCGCGGTCATGTTACGGCGCGCATTTTCCAGTGCCTTTTGGATTGCGGCTGGCACTTCGCGCGCCTTGCCGCGGCCCATGCCGACACGGCCCGCGCCGTCACCTACCACGGTGAGCGCGGCAAAGCCAAAAATGCGGCCGCCTTTGACCACTTTGGCAACACGATTCACGGCTACCAACTTTTCAAGATAGCCTTCTGGGCTATCGCCGACGCCTTCGCTTAGGGCCATGGACTCGACTCTCCTAGAATTTCAGACCGTTTTCACGCGCGGCATCGGCCAGCGCCTTGATTCGGCCGTGGTACTTAAAGCCGGCGCGATCGAATGCGACTTGCGCCACTCCTGCCGCCGCCGCGCGCTCCGCGACGCGCTTGCCAACGATTGCCGCGGCTTCGGCGTTGCCACCGTGCTTGAGCGATTCGCGCAGGTCTTTTTCCAGCGTCGATGCCGCCGCGATCACCTGCGCACCGTCGTCCGAAACAACCTGGGCATAGATGTGGCGCGGGGTGCGATGGACGCACAGGCGCACCGCGCCGAGTTCTCTGATGTGCCGCCGAGTTTCCTTGGCGCGGCGCATACGAGCTTGTTTCTTGTTCATCGTCACTGGTCCACTCACAATCGTTAGTGACCCACGCCCATCGGGCGCGGGTACTTGGTTTAAGTCTTCTTCGCTTCCTTACGCCGGATCTGCTCGTTTTGATAGCGTACGCCCTTGCCTTTGTACGGCTCCGGCGGGCGATACGCACGGATATTCGCCGCGACCTGGCCGACGAGCTGTTTGTCGATCCCTTTAATCAAGATTTCGGTCTGCGAAGGAGTCTCCACCGTGATCCCTTCGGGCACTTCAAATTCCACTGGGTGCGAGAAGCCGAGCGAGAGATTGATGATCTTGCCTTTCGCCTGCGCACGATAGCCGACGCCGGTGATCTCCAACTTACGCTCGAAGCCGCTCGCAACCCCGACCACCATGTTGCTGAGCAGCGCGCGCGCGGTGCCGGCTTGCGCGTTGCTATCTTGTGAAGCGTCACGGGGCTCAACGGTGATTTCACCGTTCGCCACCGCGATCGCGACGCGCGGATGCACGTCCCGGCTCAAGTTTCCTTTCGGCCCCTTGACCACGACACTTTGCGCGGTGAGATTAATTTCCACGCCCTTCGGCACCGGAATAGGTTTTTTGGCAACGCGAGACATCGTGCGCTCCTAATACACCGAACAAATGACTTCGCCGCCAATGCCGAGCGCCCGTGCGGCGCGATCGGTCATGAGGCCGCGCGAAGTAGACACTATCGCGATCCCCAAGCCACCCACCACGCGCGGCAGCGCATCGCGAGTACGGTAGACGCGGAGGCCCGGTCGGCTTACGCGTTCAATTTTTTCAATCACCGGACGACCGTTGTAATACTTCAGTTCGACCACCAATTGCGGCCGGCCGTTTTCGGACGTGGCCGCGTAGTTGGCGATATAGCCTTCGTTTTTCAGCACTTCCGCGATCGCCGCTTTACGCGTCGAGCCGGGCATCACGACTTCGCGTTTGGCACGGGCCTGCGCGTTGCGGATGCGCGTCAACATATCGGCTATGGGGTCTTGCATGCTCATGTAGATACCTGCTCTCTTACCAACTCGCCTTCACGAGGCCGGGCACATGCCCTTCCATCGCGAGCCGACGTAATTCGCTGCGCCCTAAACCGAATTTGCTGTAGACGCCATGCGCGCGACCGGTTAGGCGGCAACGGCTACGACCACGGATAGGGCTCGAATCGCGCGGTAGCTGCTGCAGTTTCATCACCGCTTGTTCGCGTTCCTCGAAAGACTTCTTGGGGTCTTTGATCGTCTCGCGCAGTACATTGCGCTTGGCGGCGTACTTCTTGGCGAGTTTCGCGCGCTTAATCTCGCGCATAATCATCGATGTCTTTGCCATGAGCTTAATTTCCTCGCAGCGGGAAACGGAACGCGGTGAGTAATGCGCGACCTTCGTCATTGGTGCGCGCAGTGGTCGAAATGCAAATATCCATGCCGCGTAGCGCGTCAATTTTGTCGTACTCGATTTCCGGGAAAATGATCTGTTCTTTGACGCCCAGCGTGTAATTGCCGCGCCCGTCGAACGCACGCCCGTTAACGCCACGGAAGTCGCGGATGCGCGGCATCGCGATATTGATGAGGCGATCCAAAAACTCATACATGCGATCGCGCCGCAGCGTGACCTTCGCACCAATCGGCCATCCTTCGCGCAGCTTAAAGTTGGACACCGACTTACGTGCTTTGGTGACAACCGGCTTTTGCCCCGAAATAGCGGTCATATCGGCGAGCGCGTTTTCGAGGATCTTCTTGTCGCCGATCGCCTTACCAAGTCCCATGTTGATCGTAATCTTGGTGATCTTCGGGACCTGCATGACGGACGAGTAGTTGAATTTCTCCATCAACTGCTTGATCACGGTCTCGCGGTAAAAAGTTTCTAATCTAGTCATGCTCTTCGCGCTCGCTTGATTACAAGTCCACGACTTCTTTGGTGGACTTAAAGATCCGAACCTTGCGGCCGTCTTCCAGCAACTTGAAACCGATGCGGTCGGGCTTCGAGGTTACCGGGTTAAAAATTGCCACGTTCGACACGTGTACCGGCGCTTCCTTTTCGACAATACCACCCGGCGTACCGATCGTCGGATTGGGCTTGGTATGGCGCTTGATCATGTTGACGCCCTCGACGACGATTTTCTCGTCATCAATGACACGCGTGACCACGCCGCGCTTTCCCTTATCTTTGCCGGCGATCATCGTGACTTGATCACCTTTTCGTAATTTCTTCATTGATCCTGTCTCCCGGCTACAGCACTTCCGGCGCTAGCGAGACGATGCGCATGAAGCGTTCGCCGCGTAGCTCACGGGTGACCGGCCCGAAAATGCGGGTACCGATCGGCTGTAGCTGCTTATCGAGCAATACGGCCGCGTTTCCGTCGAAGCGGATCAGCGAGCCGTCCGGTCGGCGGACCCCTTTACGGGTGCGCACGACTACTGCGTTGAACACTTCGCCTTTTTTGACTTTGCCGCGCGGGATGGCGTCTTTAATGCTCACTTTGATGACATCGCCAATGTGGGCGTAACGGCGGTGCGAACCACCGATCACCTTTATGCACATCAGCCGCCGCGCACCGCTATTGTCCGCCGCGTCGAGCATTGTTTGCATCTGAATCATGAGAAAGTCTCCGCTGACGTCGCCAATTACAGCTCGATCGCTCGTTCGATAACCCGTTGCAGGCGCCAGGCTTTATGCTTGGACAGCGGACGGCATTCCTCGATTGCGACGGTATCGCCTTCTTTGCACTCGTTGTTCTCGTCGTGCACTAAGAGCTTGGTAAAGCGCCGAATGTACTTTTTGTAAATCGGATGCTCGACTCGGCGCTCGATCTTGACCGCGATGGTCTTATCCATCTTGGTGCTGACCACTTCGCCGACCAGCGTTCGCTTCAATGCCACTTGCTCGCTCATTGCGCACTCGCTTTCTGCGCGCCCAAGATGGTTTTGATCCGGGCGATATCTTGGCGCGCGGCGCGCACCTGATGACTACGGATCTGCTGACCTGAGCCACGCTGCATCCGCAGGTTAAATTGTTCTTTGCGCTTTTCGAGCAGCAGCGCTTGTAGCTCGGCGGCCGATTTGGCGCGCAATTCGCTCACTTTCATCACATCACCTTCCGCGACGCAAACGTAGTCAGGATCGGGAGCTTGGCACCGGCGAGGCGGAATGCTTCGCGCGCCACAGACTCTTCCACCCCTTCCATTTCATACAGCACCATGCCGGGTTTGATCTGCGCCACCCAGTATTCGACATTACCCTTACCGCTGCCCATACGAACTTCCAAGGGCTTGCGTGAAATCGGCTTATCCGGAAACACGCGGATCCACACACGCGCGCCGCGTTTGACCGCGCGAGTAATGCAGCGGCGGGCGGCTTCGATTTGTCGCGCCGTCAAACGTCCGCGGGTCACGGCCTTCAAGCCGTACTCGCCAAAACTCACGGCGCCGCCGCGCCACGCGATGCCTTCGTTGCGGCCCTTATGTTGCTTGCGATACTTGGTCGTTTTTGGTTGCAACACGATTATTCTCCTAGCTCGCCGCCGGCGTTTCGCCCATGATTTCCGCCGCGTGTTCTTCGGCGCGACTCATGACTTCGCCTTTGAAAATCCAAACTTTGACGCCAATGACACCGTACGTGGTGACAGCTTCAGCGACGCCATAGTCGATATCCGCGCGCAGCGTGTGCAGCGGTACCCGACCTTCGCGGTACCATTCGGTACGCGCGATTTCCGCGCCGTTCAAGCGGCCGGCGACGGTAATCTTGATTCCTTGCGCGCCAAGTCGCAGCGCATTTGACACGGCGCGCTTCATCGCACGACGAAACATGATGCGGCGCTCGAGCTGTTGGGCCACCGACTCGGCGACCAGGTACGCATCGAGCTCTGGCTTACGAATTTCTTCGACGCTTAAATGCGCCGGAATACCCATCAGACGCGAGACTTGTTTGCGTAACGACTCAATGTCTTCGCCCTTTTTGCCGATCACGATGCCGGGACGCGCGGTGTGAATGATGATCCGTGCGTTGTGTGCCGGCCGTTCGATTTGAATGCGGCTGACGGACGCGTGCGCGAGCTTTTTGCGCAAAAACTTGCGAACCGCGATGTCCGTATTCAAATAGTCCGCATAGCGGCGGCGGTCGGCATACCAAGTGGAAGTCCAGTCCTTGATGATGCCTAGGCGAATTCCGTAGGGATGTACTTTTTGACCCATATTGCTCGCTCGTTGAGTTCTGCTTGAGACCGGCCGTTATGCCTTCGCCTCGACGACAATCGTCACGTGGCTGGTGCGTTTGAAGATCTGGTTTGCGCGGCCGCGGGCGCGCGGCATCCAGCGCTTCATGATCGGACCTTCGTCAACCATGATGGTCTGTACTTTGAGTTCGTCGACATCCGCCCCATCGTTGTGTTCGGCGTTCGCGATCGCGGACTCCAGCACTTTCTTGATAATGGCCGCGGCTTTTTTGTTGCTGAACTTCAAGATATTGAGCGCGCGTTCGACCGGCAAGCCACGCACCTGGTCGGCCACTAAGCGGGCCTTCTGGGGAGTGATATGCGCCTGTCTCAGCTTGGCGGTTGTACCCATGAGTGTCGTCCTAGTGCTCGCTTACTTCGTTTTCTTGTCGGCGGTGTGGCCGCGGAACGTCCGCGTCGGCGCAAACTCGCCCAGCTTGTGGCCAATCATGTTTTCGGTAATGAACACCGGCATGTGTTGGCGCCCGTTATGCACCGCAATCGTCAATCCGATCATGTCCGGCACCACCAACGAACGACGCGACCAGGTTTTGATCGGGCGTTTGTCACTATTGGCGCGCGCGGTATCCACCTTCTTCTGCAGGTGGTGATCGATAAATGGGCCCTTTTTGATAGAACGTGACATGGCTCCCTCTTAGCGCTTGTCGCGACGACGCACGATCATGTTGTCGGTGCGCTTGTTGGTTCGAGTCTTGTAGCCCTTGGTGGGTTGGCCCCATGGGCTCACCGGATGGCGACCACCAGAGGTGCGGCCTTCGCCGCCGCCATGCGGGTGATCGACCGGGTTCATCGCCACACCGCGTACCGTCGGGCGGATGCCGCGCCAGCGCTTGGCACCGGCTTTGCCGAGTTGGCGTAGCGAATGTTCGGAGTTACCGACTTCACCGATCGTTGCGCGGCATTCGATAGGGACTTGGCGCATTTCACCGGACCGCAGCCGCAGCGTCGCATACGCACCTTCGCGCGCGACGTACTGGATACCAGCACCGGCACTCCGTCCGATTTGCGCGCCTTTGCCGGGTTTCAGTTCGACACAATGGATCGTGGCCCCGACCGGGATATTACGCAGCGGTAAGCAATTACCCACTTGAATGGGTGCATCGCTGCCCGAGCGTAAGATTTGCCCTGCTTCCAGTCCCTTCGGCGCAATGATGTAACGGCGCTCGCCATCCGCGTACAGCAAGAGCGCGATGTTCGCCGAACGATTCGGGTCATACTCCAAGCGCTCGACTTTGGCGACGATCCCGTCCTTCTTGCGCTTGAAATCGACAATTCGGTAGTGCTGCTTGTGTCCGCCGCCACGATGACGCACCGTTATTCGGCCGTTGTTGTTACGGCCCGAATTTTGGAGCTGCCGTTCGACCAAAGGCGCGAACGGTGCGCCTTTGTGCAAATCGGGCGAAACCACTTTGACCATGCCGCGACGGCCAGCGGAAGTGGGTTTAGTCTTAATTAGCGCCATGGATTACGATCCTGGTTATTGAAGCGCGAGCGGCTCTGTTAGGCCGCGCCCAAGAAATCGATGCTGAAGCCCTCTTCGAGCTTCACGTAGGCCTTCTTCCAAGCCTGACGTACCCCTAAACGGCCGCGGAATGCTTTTGTGCGCGAGCGCACGTTGGAAACCCGCACCGCGTCCACTTTGACGTTAAAGAGCTGTTCGACCGCCAACTTGATTTCGGGCTTGGTGGCGTCACGCAGCACTTTAAAAACGTATTGGCGATGCTGATCGGCAATCCGTGTCGCTTTTTCCGACATCTGCGGCTCAACCAACAATTGCAGAATGCGTTCTTGATTCATGACAGTTGCTCTTGCAAGCGACTCAGCGCCGCTTGGCTAATCACGACTTTGGCAAACGAAATGAGCAGCGCCGGATCGACCGCTTCCGCATCCGCGAGCCCCACCCAGTGCAGGTTGCGCGCCGAGTAGTACAACGTATCCGAGACGTCGTCGGCGACCAGCAACACATCGTTCAAGCTAAATTGATTCAACAGCGCGATGAGCTGCTTGGTTTTCTTCTCCGGCACATCCAACTGATCAACCACTAGTAGGCGGTCTTGACGGATGAGCTCGGAGAGAATCGAGCGCAATGCGCCGCGATACATTTTTCGATTCACTTTTTGCTCGAACGAACGTGGGCGCGCGGCAAAGGCGCGGCCACCCGTACGCCACAACGGGCCACGGGTGGTACCTGCGCGGGCGCGGCCCATCCCCTTTTGACGCCAGGGTTTGGCACCGCCGCCGCTCACTTCGGCACGCGTTTTCTGCGCCTTGGTGCCCTGGCGTGCGCCAGCGAAATACGCGGTCACCACTTGGTGCACTAGCGCTTCTTTATAAGGTTGCGCGAATACGCTGTCAGACACCGCCAAATTGCCCGCGGCGCTGCCATTCGTAAAAGAATGAATTGGAAGTTCCATGCGCGTTAGCCTTGTTGCGACTTACGTTTCTTGACTGTGGGTTTGACCAACACGTCGCCCCCTTTGGCGCCCGGCACTGCACCTTTGATCATCAGGAGATTACGTTCGGTATCGACGCGCACCACCTCGAGACGCTGAGTCGTGCGCTGCACGTTACCCATATGACCAGACATCCGTTTGCCCTTGATGACGCGACCTGGCGTCTGACGCTGCCCGATCGAACCCGGCGCGCGATGCGACAGCGAGTTTCCGTGCGTGGCATCGCCCATGCTGAAATTGTGGCGCTTGATGGTGCCCGCGAATCCTTTGCCAATCGTAATGCCGGTAACGTCCACCAACTGGCCCTGGCTAAACAAATCAACCTTGATTTCACCACCCGCCGCGAGATCGGTACCTTCGTCGTCGCCGAGACGGAATTCCCAAAGGTCGCGGCCGACATCCGCGCCGGCCTTGGCGAACACGCCGGCGTCGGGCTTGTTGATTCGATTGCGATGCTTAGTGCCGGCGGTGACTTGCACCGCGCGGTACCCATCGCGTGCGGCCGACTTGACGCGTGTAACCCGGTTCGGATCGACTTCAATCACGGTAACCGGCACCGCCGCGCCGTCCTCGGCGTAGATACGCATCATGCCGCGTTTAATTCCAATGAGTCCTAGTGCCATGCTCGTTGCCTCTGGTCTCAGCTCAATTTGATTTGGACGTCTACGCCCGCGGCCAAATCGAGTTTCATCAGCGCGTCGACCGTTTTATCCGTGGGGTTGACGATGTCGAGCAAGCGCTTATGGGTACGAATTTCGTATTGATCACGCGCATCTTTGTTCGCGTGCGGCGAGGTCAGCACGGTGAACCGCTCATGCCTGGATGGCAGCGGGATTGGGCCTCTGATCTGGGCTCCTGTGCGTTTGGCGGTTTCGACAATCTCGCGCGTCGATTGATCGATCAAACGATGATCGAACGCTTTGAGTCGTATCCTGATGACCTGTTGGTTCATTGCTGTTGCCCTTGCATTGGCCCGTGGCTCGTCTGCCGGCGCGGCAAATTGCCGCGCTTAACTTTGCTGTTTCCTGAGTGATTATTTATCAAGGATTTTGGCGACGACGCCGGCCCCGACGGTGCGACCGCCTTCCCGGATCGCAAACCTCAATCCCTCTTCCATCGCGATCGGATTGATCAACTTCACCGCGATCTTGATGTTGTCTCCAGGCATCACCATCTCTACCCCGCTCGGCAACTCCACCGCACCCGTCACGTCCGTCGTCCGAAAATAAAACTGCGGCCGGTAGTTCGCGAAAAACGGCGTGTGCCGCCCGCCTTCTTCCTTCGACAACACATACACCTCCGCCTCAAAGTGCGAATGCGGCTTCACACTCCCCGGCTTGCACAGCACCTGGCCGCGCTCCACATCCTCTCGCTTCGTCCCGCGTAACAAGATCCCGACGTTGTCCCCAGCCCGACCTTCGTCCAACAACTTCCGGAACATCTCCACGCCCGTGCACGTCGTCTTCGTCGTCGCGCGGATCCCAACGATCTCCACTTCCTCACTCACCTTCACGATCCCGCGCTCAACCCGCCCCGTCACCACCGTCCCGCGACCCGATATCGAAAATACATCCTCAATCGGCATCAAAAACGGCATGTCCACCGGACGCTCCGGCACCGGAATGTAACTGTCCATCGCCGCAATCAACTTCCAGATCGACGGCACCCCTATCTCACTCGTGTCCCCTTCCAACGCCTTCAACGCACTCCCGATCACCACCGGCGTGTCATCTCCCGGAAACTTGTACACCGACAACAGCTCGCGGACTTCCATCTCCACCAATTCCAACAGCTCCGCGTCGTCCACCATGTCCGCTTTGTTCATGTACACCACGATGTACGGAACCCCAACCTGGCGAGCCAACAAAATGTGCTCGCGCGTCTGCGGCATCGGACCGTCCGCCGCGCTCACCACCAACACCGCGCCGTCCATCTGCGCCGCCCCCGTGATCATGTTCTTCACATAGTCCGCGTGACCCGGGCAGTCCACATGCGCGTAGTGCCGATTGTCGCTCTGATATTCCACGTGCGATGTCGCTATCGTGATCCCGCGCTCCCGCTCTTCCGGCGCGTTGTCAATTTGATCGTAGGCCTTCGCCTCCCCGCCAAACTTCTGTGAGGTCACCACCGTCAGCGCCGCCGTCAGCGTCGTCTTCCCATGATCGACATGGCCAATCGTCCCCACATTCACGTGTGGCTTCGTTCGTTCAAATTTCTCTTTGGACATGGTGTTCGTTACCTCTTCAAACGCAATTGACGGTTGAGTTTAAAAATTGACTAAAAGCTGTTTCTTATTACGACCGCTTCGAGACCGTCTCGGCGACGCTCTTTGGCGCTTCGACGTAGCGGGAAAATTCCATCGTGTAGGTGGCGCGGCCCTGCGTTGCGGAACGCAGATCGGTGGAATAACCGAACATCTCGGACAACGGGACCTGCGCTTTAATCAGACGCCCGGCCGGCGACTCTTCCGACCCCTCGAGCATGCCGCGGCGGCGATTGAGATCGCCGTTAACCGTGCCGACGTAATCGTCCGGCGTGACTACTTCGACCGCCATGATGGGTTCGAGCAGTACCGGTTTCGCTTTTTGGGCGGCTTCTTTGAACGCCATGGAGCCTGCGATCTTGAACGCCATTTCGTTCGAATCGACTTCGTGATACGAGCCGTCGTACAACGTGACTTTGACATCCACCATCGGATAGCCCGCAATCACACCGTTCTGCAGTTGTTCTTCAACGCCCTTTTGTACGGCCGGAATGTATTCTCGCGGGATAACGCCGCCGACGATGCCATTGACGAATTCGAAGCCCTTGCCGGCCTCGTTCGGTTCAAGCTTGATGACGACATGGCCATACTGACCGCGGCCACCGCTTTGGCGCACGAATTTGCCTTCTTGCTTTTCAACCGTGCCACGAATCGTTTCGCGATAGGCAACCTGCGGCTTGCCGACATTGGCTTCGACTTTGAATTCGCGCCGCATGCGGTCGACGATGATTTCAAGATGGAGCTCGCCCATGCCCGAGATGATGGTCTGGCCGGATTCTTGATCGGTGGCGACGCGGAACGATGGATCTTCCGCGGCCAAGCGTTGCAACGCGAGGCCCATTTTTTCTTGGTCCGCCTTGGTCTTTGGCTCGACCGCGACCGCGATGACGGGTTCCGGGAACTCCATGCGCTCCAGCGTAATGATCTTATTCAAATCGCACAGCGTGTCGCCCGTCGTCACATCCTTGAGGCCGACCGCGGCGGCGATGTCGCCCGCGCGCACTTCTTTGATTTCTTCACGGCTATTGGCGTGCATTTGCAGTAGCCGACCGATGCGTTCTTTACGATCTTTGACGGGGTTGTAGACCGAATCACCGGAATTGAGCACCCCGGAATAGACACGGAAGAAGGTCAGGGTACCGACATAGGGATCGGTCGCAATTTTGAACGCCAACGCGGCAAACGGCGCATCGTCGGCGGCAAAACGGCGTTCTTCCGTTTCACCATCATCGAGCGTGCCTTTGATGCCTTCGACGTCGTTCGGCGCCGGCAAGTATTCGATGACGGCATCGAGTACAGCCTGTACGCCTTTGTTCTTGAATGCAGAGCCACACAGAACTAGCACGATTTCGTTGCGCACGGTGCGCAGGCGCAAACCGGTTTTGATCTCGTCGAGCGTGAGATCGCCTGTTTCGAGATATTTCTCCGTCAGCTCTTCGGTGGCTTCGGCCGCAGCTTCGACCACGCCTTCGCGCCACTTGGCGCACTCGGCCGCGAGTTCAGCCGGAATGTCGCGATACTCAAACTTCATGCCGAGCGATTCTTCTTCCCAAAAGATCGCCTTGCCGAGCAACAGATCGATAACCCCTTCGAAATTGTCTTCGGCGCCGATCGGGAGTTGAATCGGAACCGCTTTGGCGGCGAGCCGGTCTTTCATCTGCTGCACGACGCGCAAGAAATCGGCGCCGGCGCGATCCATTTTGTTCACGAAGGCGAGCCGTGGCACGCCGTATTTGTTCGCTTGGCGCCACACTGTTTCCGACTGCGGTTGCACGCCGCCCACGGCGCAGAACACCGCGACAGCGCCGTCTAGCACGCGCAACGAGCGCTCGACTTCGATCGTGAAATCGACGTGCCCAGGGGTGTCGATGATATTAATGCGATGTTCTTGGAACTGATTGCCCATGCCGCGCCAAAAGCATGTAGTCGCCGCGGAAGTAATCGTGATTCCGCGTTCTTGCTCTTGCTCCATCCAGTCCATCGTGGCCGCGCCGTCATGCACTTCGCCAATTTTGTGCGAACGACCGGTGTAATACAGGATGCGCTCGGTTGTCGTGGTCTTACCGGCATCGATATGTGCCGCAATACCAATGTTGCGATAGCGCTCAAGAGGGGTCGTACGTGCCACTGCTAATGTCCTTAATCCGTCTAATTACCAGCGGTAATGTGAAAATGCGCGGTTCGCTTCCGCCATCTTGTGGGTGTCTTCGCGTTTTTTTACCGCCGTGCCACGGTTATCCGAGGCATCCAAAAACTCCGCCGCCAACCTGCGGTCCATCGATTTCTCTCCGCGCTTGCGCGCGGCGTCAACCAACCAGCGCATCGCGAGCGCGCTGCGGCGATTGGGACGTACTTCGACGGGAACCTGGTAGGTAGCGCCGCCAACCCGACGAGATTTAACCTCGACGCGCGGCTCGACGTTCCCAATGGCTTGCCGGAACAGATCGAGCGCTACGCCACGCCCCTTCTTGCTCATCTCATCCAATGCGCCATAGACGATTTTTTCGGCGACTGACTTTTTGCCCGATTTCATCAGCATGTTGATGAATTTCGCGACGGTCTGATCACCGAATTTAGGATCCGGCAGGATTTCACGTTTGGCTGCTACGCGACGTCTGGACATAGGTTTCGACTACTCGTGAAGATGGGTAAGCGGAGTGGATTACTTGGACTTCGGGCGCTTCGCGCCGTACTTCGAACGGCCTTGACGTCGATCGTTGACGCCGGAGGTATCGAGCGTGCCGCGTACCGTGTGATAACGCACGCCGGGTAAGTCTTTGACGCGACCGCCGCGAATCAGAATGACCGAGTGTTCTTGAAGATTGTGGCCTTCGCCACCGATATAAGTCGTCACTTCCTGGCCATTGGTCAGTCGCACACGGGCGACTTTACGCAACGCCGAGTTTGGTTTCTTGGGCGTCGTCGTATACACGCGGGTACACACACCGCGCTTTTGCGGACACCCTTCCAATGCCGGCACCGGGCTCTTTTTGACCTGACGCTGACGCGGACTGCGAACGAGCTGATTAATCGTAGCCATCTGATAAATACCGCATCGGCTCTAAGAGCCGGATTTCGTTTCACCGCATAGACCTAAGCGAGCGCCTAGGGTGTCGTGGTGATTAAGTTAGTTTGTTGCTTCTCAGCCGCCGGCATCACCACGGCTTGCGTTTTCCGTCATGCGGGTACGCAAGAACCGGGACGAACACTCGTCATCGCCTTCAACTTCGGCAATGCAGGTTCTGTGGGGATTGCTCGGCGTGAAAAAAACGACAGGCGCGGGGTTAGCCGGCCTGTCGTAGGAGCGGAATTATAAGGAGCGCCTGTTTAAAGTGTCAACGCTTTCGGTCGATCTGGTAAAAGATTTCCGAATTATTCCGACTCATTGGTGCTGGTCGTAAACGCGAAATTAGGGGCATCCGCGCCTTGGCGACGTTTACGACGGCGATCATTGTGGTAGGTAAAGCCAGTCCCTGCCGGGATTAAGCGGCCCACAATCACATTCTCCTTCAGCCCGCGCAGTTCATCACGCTTGCCCGTCACCGACGCCTCGGTCAGCACGCGGGTTGTTTCTTGGAACGACGCCGCGGAAATAAACGACTCGGTCGCCAGTGAAGCCTTTGTAATGCCAAGCAACAACTGCAGGTAAGTCGCGGGCTTCTTGCCCTCGGTAACCATTTTGTCGTTTTCCTCGAATAGCCGCTCCTTCTCGATCTGTTCTCCGGTCAGGTAGCGGGTATCGCCGGGTTCGGCAATTTCTACTTTACGCAACATCTGGCGCACGATGACTTCGATGTGCTTATCGTTAATCTTCACGCCTTGCAGGCGATAAACTTCTTGCACTTCGTTGACCACATAGCGGGTCAGATCCGGCACGCCTTTCAGGCGTAGGATGTCGTGCGAATCGGCCGCGCCGTCACAGATGACATCGCCCTTCTCAACGTGTTCACCCTCGAACACGGTGACATGCCGCCATTTTGGAATCAGCGTTTCGATTTCTTCGCCGTTTTCCAGCCGGACGATCAGACGCTGTTTACCCTTGGTGTCCTTACCAAAGGACACGGTGCCGCTGGCTTCCGCGAGGATCGCCGGTTCTTTTGGTTTACGCGCTTCGAACAAGTCGGCCACGCGGGGCAAACCGCCGGTAATATCGCGGGTTTTCAGCGATTCTTGGGGGATACGCGCCACGATATCGCCGACTTTCGCCTGACCACCGTCTTCCACCGTGATGATGGCATTAGGCGGCAAGAAATATTGCGCCGAGATTTCGGTACCTGGGATTTTGATTTCTTTGCCGTTGGCATCGACCAATTGCACCATCGGGCGCAAATCCTTGGCCGACGATCCGCGTTGCTTCGGATCCGTCACGACCATGCTCGACAAGCCGGTAATTTCGTCCAGTTGCCGCGCGACTGTCACGCCTTCGACCACGTCCTTGAAACGGGCGGTTCCGTTCACTTCCGTCACGATGGGGTGGGTATGCGGGTCCCAGTTCGCGATGTTCTGTCCGGATTTGACGCTAGCGCCCTCGGCGACCGTCAGGGTCGCACCGTAGGGAACCTTGTATCGCTCACGTTCGCGACCGATGTCGTCCATGATGACCACTTCGCCTGAACGCGACACTGAAATAAACGTCCCGTTTTCATGGCGCAAAACTTTCAGGTTTTGGAGCCGCACGGTGCCGCCAAATTTCACTTCGATGCTGCTGACCGCAGCGGCGCGCGACGCGGCGCCGCCGATATGGAAGGTACGCATCGTCAGCTGAGTGCCTGGCTCCCCGATTGACTGCGCGGCAATGACGCCGACGGCTTCGCCGACGTTGACCAAATGCCCGCGCGCGAGATCGCGCCCATAGCACATGGCGCACACGCCGTAGCGGGTTTCGCAGGTGATGGACGAACGGACCATGACTTCGTCAATCCCGACGTCCTCAAGCTTTTGCACCCACTTTTCGTCGAGCAGTGTACCGGCCGGCGCCACTACTTCGGCGCTGCCCGGGCGGCACAGATCGACCGCGACGACGCGTCCGAGCACGCGATCACGCAGCGC
Organism: uncultured Klebsiella sp.; assembly: GCA_964555355.1. Taxonomy (GTDB): domain Bacteria; phylum Pseudomonadota; class Gammaproteobacteria; genus CAIKBL01. Next base: position 10,653 of record CAZKRY010000021.1, on the reverse strand, counting down.
TTCGACGACGTCACCGCCTTCGATGAGCGGCGCCATCGTGATGCCGGCTTCGGTCCCGCAATCGTTCTCGGTCACCACCAAGTCTTGCGCCACATCGACCAAACGGCGAGTGAGATAGCCCGAGTTCGCGGTCTTAAGCGCGGTATCGGCCAGCCCTTTACGCGCACCGTGCGTTGAAATGAAGTACTGCAGTACGTCCAGGCCTTCGCGGAAGTTCGCGGTGATTGGGGTTTCGATAATCGATCCGTCAGGCTTCGCCATCAGTCCGCGCATACCGGCGAGCTGACGAATCTGCGCGGCCGAGCCGCGCGCGCCGGAGTCGGCCATCATGTAGATCGAGTTGAACGAAGCCTGTCTGACCTGCGCGCCGCTCTGGGTCGTGACGACTTCGGTCCCTAACTTATCCATCATGGCCTTGGCCACTTGATCGTTGGTGTGTGACCAAATGTCGACGACCTTGTTATAGCGCTCGCCGGTCGTTACCAACCCCGAGGCATACTGCTCTTCGATTTCTCTGACGCCGTCTTCGGCCGTTTTGATGATGCTGCTTTTTTCATCCGGGACCACCATATCGTCGACACCGATCGAAACACCGGCACGCGTCGCTTGGTGGAAGCCGGTGTACATCAGACGGTCCGCAAAGATGACCGTTTCTTTTAGACCTACCGAACGGTAGCAACGGTCGAATAGGCGCGAGATCGAGCGCTTGTCCATCGTGCGGTTCACGAATTCGAAAGGCAGCCCTTTCGGGAGCACGGTTGACAGTAAGGCCCGGCCTACGGTGGTTTCGATAACACCGGTCGTCGAGTACTCCTTACCTTGTTCGTCAAACAGCACTTGGGTTAAACGCACTCGGCATTTGGCATGCAACGACGCGGCGCCGGTTTCGTGCGCGCGATGGACTTCCGCGACGTCGCGGAAGCACATGCCGGTGCCTTTCGCGCTCGCTGATTCACGCGTCATGTAATACAACCCAAGCACTACGTCCTGTGTCGGCACAATGATCGGATCACCGTTAGCCGGCGACAAAATGTTGTTCGTCGACATCATCAGCGTGCGCGCTTCGAGCTGCGCTTCGATAGAGAGCGGCACGTGCACCGCCATCTGGTCTCCGTCGAAGTCGGCATTGAACGCCGTGCACACCAATGGGTGGAGCTGGATCGCCTTACCTTCGATCAACACCGGCTCAAACGCTTGGATACCTAAGCGATGCAACGTCGGAGCCCGGTTCAACATGACCGGATGCTCGCGAATGACTTCTTCCAAGATATCCCATACTTCTGGGCCTTCTCGTTCGACCAGTTTCTTCGCGGCTTTGATCGTCGTCGCCATGCCGCGGCGTTCTAGCTTGCTAAAAATAAAGGGCTTGAAGAGTTCGAGCGCCATCTTCTTCGGCAGACCGCACTGATGCAATTTCAGGGTGGGTCCCACCACGATGACCGAACGACCGGAATAGTCGACGCGCTTGCCCAACAGGTTCTGACGGAAGCGCCCTTGCTTGCCCTTGATCATATCGGCAAGCGACTTCAGCGGCAGTTTGTTGGTGCCGGTAATCGCGCGCCCGCGGCGGCCGTTGTCAAGTAGCGCGTCGACGGCTTCCTGCAGCATGCGCTTTTCGTTCCGGACGATGATGTCCGGCGCATTCAAGTCGAGCAGCCGCTTTAACCGATTGTTCCGGTTGATGACGCGCCGATAAAGATCGTTTAGATCCGAAGTCGCGAAGCGGCCACCATCGAGTGGCACCAATGGGCGTAACTCCGGTGGCAGCACCGGGAGCACCTTCATGACCATCCACTCCGGACGATTACCCGAATGCAGGAACGCCTCCATCAGTTTCAAGCGCTTGGTGAACTTCTTGAGTTTGGTGTCGGAAGTCGTGTCTGGTAGTTCTTCGCGAATGCGCTTGACCTCGTGGTTGAGGTCAACCGTGCGAAGCAGTTCATAGATCGCCTCGGCACCCATGCGGGCATCGAAGTCATCGCCGTACTGTTCGATCGCTTCAAGATAAGACTCTTCCGAGAGTAGCTGGCCGCGTTCCAGTTCCGTCAAACCCGGATCGATCACCACATACGCTTCGAAATATAGAATGCGTTCGATCTCGCGCAGGGTCATGTCGAGCAACAACCCCATGCGGCTTGGCAGCGATTTCAAAAACCAGATATGCGCGACTGGGCTTGCGAGTTCGATATGCCCCATGCGCTCGCGACGCACCTTTGCCAAGGTGACTTCAACGCCGCATTTCTCGCATACAACGCCGCGATGCTTCAATCGCTTGTACTTTCCGCACAGGCACTCGTAATCCTTGATAGGACCGAAAATCTTCGCGCAGAACAGACCGTCGCGCTCGGGCTTGAAGGTTCGATAGTTGATCGTTTCCGGCTTCTTCACTTCGCCATAAGACCACGAGCGAATCTTCTCCGGCGACGCGAGCCCGATATTGATGGCATCGAAATCTTCTACGTGGCCATGGGCCTTAAACAGATCGAGTAAATCTTTCACGCTGAATACTCCTGAGACGATTAACGCCTGCTGTGCTCATCAATACCGCGGTTATTCGCGATCAAGTTCGATATCAATACCGAGCGAACGCATTTCCTTCAGCAACACGTTGAAGGACTCCGGCATGCCGGCTTCCATGCTGTGGTCACCGTCGACGATGTTTTTGTACATCTTGGTGCGCCCGTTCACATCGTCCGACTTGACCGTCAACATTTCCTGCAACGTGTACGCCGCGCCGTAGGCTTCGAGCGCCCACACTTCCATTTCGCCGAAACGCTGGCCGCCAAACTGCGCCTTACCGCCCAGCGGTTGCTGCGTGACCAAGCTGTAGGGCCCGGTGGAGCGAGCATGCATCTTGTCGTCGACCAAGTGGTTCAACTTCAAGATGTACATGAAACCCACCGTGATTTCGCGATCGAACGCGTCCCCGGTGCGACCGTCGAATAGGCGGGTTTGACCGCTACGCGGAAGGCCGGCAAGTTCAAGCATTTTCTTGATCTCGCTTTCATGCGCACCGTCAAATACCGGAGTCGCCATCGGCACGCCATCCGACAAGTTGCGCGCCAAGGTTTTGATTTCATCTTCGCTGAAGTCGCTCAAGTCCTCTTGTCGCCCGCTCGAGTTGTATACCTGCGTTAGGAAGCCTCGCAGTTCGCTTGAGTCGCGCATCGAATCGAGCAGATGGCGAATTTTCTTGCCGAGGCCATGGGCGGCCCAACCAAGATGGGTCTCCAAGACCTGACCGACGTTCATACGCGACGGTACGCCGAGTGGATTGAGGACGACGTCGACCGTCGTGCCATCCGCCATGTGCGGCATGTCTTCCACCGGAACGATCATGGAGATAACGCCCTTGTTACCGTGGCGACCGGCCATCTTGTCGCCAGGTTGCAAGCGACGCTTAACGGCCAAGTACACCTTGGCCATTTTGAGCACGCCAGGCGCGAGATCGTCACCCGACGTCAACTTGGACTTCTTCTCTTCGAATTGGCGCGCGGAATCGACATTGTGCTGCTCGAGCTGCGCGGCCAAGCGTTCCAGTTGATCGTTAACCATATCGTCCGCGGTACGAATTTCGAACCACTGTTCGCGCTTAATCGCCGCCAACGCCTCGCGCGTCACCTTCTCGCCAAAGAACCCTTTAGGGCCTTTTTGCACCGCCTTGCCGAGTAACAGACGTTCAATACGCTGGAACAAGTCATCCTGCAGAATTCGCAGCTGATCGTCCAAGTCCTTTTTGACCCGCGCGAGTTCAGCGCGCTCGATCTCGAGTGCACGCGCATCCTTCTCAACGCCATCGCGCGTAAACACTTGGACGTCGATAACCGTGCCGCTCATGCCTGAAGGTACACGCAGCGAAGTGTCTTTTACGTCAGACGCTTTCTCGCCAAAAATTGCGCGCAGCAGTTTTTCCTCGGGCGTGAGTTGAGTTTCGCCTTTGGGGGTAACTTTGCCGACCAAGATATCGCCGGGGTGAACTTCAGCACCGATGTAGACGATGCCTGATTCATCCAATTTCGAGAGCGCACTTTCGCTGACGTTGGGAATGTCGGCGGAAATTTCCTCCGGCCCAAGCTTGGTATCCCGCGCCACACAGGTGAGCTCTTCGATATGGATACTAGTGAAGCGGTCTTCTTGTACAACTCGTTCGGAGATCAAGATCGAGTCTTCGAAGTTGTAGCCGTTCCACGGCATGAAAGCGACGAGCAAGTTTTGCCCAAGCGCCAACTCGCCGAGATCGGTGGCCGGTCCATCCGCCAACACATCACCTTTGGCGATACGGTCCATCGGCCGCACCAGCGGTCGTTGATTAATACAGGTGTTTTGATTCGAACGCGTGTATTTCGTCAAGGTATAAATATCGACGCCGGCTTCACCTGCTTTGGTCTCGTCGTCATTAACGCGCACCACGATTCGCGAGGCATCGACTAAGTCGACCACACCGCCGCGCCGCGCCACCACCGTGACGCCGGAGTCTTGCGCCACTGCGCGCTCGATGCCGGTACCGACCAACGGCTTTTGCGTGCGCAACGTCGGCACCGCCTGCCGTTGCATGTTGGAGCCCATCAATGCGCGATTCGCGTCGTCATGCTCTAAGAACGGAATGAGGGCCGCCGCCACCGACACGATCTGCATCGGTGAGACGTCCATGTACTGTACGCGTTCGGGTGAAGACAACGTGAATTCGTTCAAGTGTCGGCACGACACCAAACCATCGACCAAGCGGCCGTTCGCGTCCAGCGTCGCGTTGGCCTGCGCGATCATGTACTGGCTTTCCTCGATCGCGGACAAATAATCCACTTGATCCGTGACTTGCTCGTTCACCACTTTGCGATACGGGGTTTCGAGAAACCCGTATTTATTGGTGCGGGCGAACACCGCCAACGAATTAATCAAACCGATGTTCGGGCCTTCCGGCGTTTCGATCGGGCACACCCGACCGTAATGCGTCGGGTGCACGTCACGCACTTCGAAACCGGCACGCTCGCGCGTCAACCCACCCGGCCCTAACGCGGAAACGCGGCGCTTATGCGTCACTTCGGACAATGGGTTGTTCTGATCCATGAACTGCGAGAGCTGGCTCGAGCCGAAGAACTCTTTGATGACGGCCGATACCGGCTTGGCGTTGATAAGCTCTTGCGGCATTATACCTTCGGATTCGGCGAGGCTGAGGCGCTCTTTGACGGCGCGTTCAACCCGCACCAATCCGACGCGGAACTGGTTCTCGGCCATTTCACCGACACTGCGCACGCGACGATTACCTAAGTGATCGATGTCGTCGACCGTACCGTTGCCGTTGCGGATGTCGACCAGCGTTTTAATCACATCGACAATATCCGAGCCGTATTTTTCGAGCGCCGGCCGGAATTCCTTCTTCCATGAAATCGAATGCTTGGCTTTAAGCGGTTCGACTACCCCCGGCAATCGACGAAGTTCGGCCGGCACCCGGTCTTCCGAAATCTCGACGTCTTCTTCGCTACGCGCTTCGCCTTTTTTACTTTTCGATTCGAGCAAGTCTTTGAGGTCTTTGGTTTCGAGCTGCGTAGAAAAATAAACGCCATCCAGCAACACGCCTGGCACTTCGTCACCCGGGCGACCGACTCGGCGATTGAACTTCATGCGTCCGACCGACGATAGATCGTAGCGATCGTCGGTGAAGAACAAATTGCGGAAAAGGTTTTCGGCAGCGTCCTTGGTCGGCGGTTCGCCAGGGCGCATCATGCGGTAGATTTCCACCTGCGCTTCGAGCTGCGTGCGCGTACCATCCGCGCGCAACGTCTCGGAAATATAAGCACCGTGATCGAGGTCGTTGGCAAAAATCGTTTCGATTTTGCCGACGTTGGCCGCGATCAATTTGTTCAGCACTTCCTCAGTAATCTCGGTATTCGACTCGGCGATTAATTCGTTGGTTTCTTTGCGCCGAATGTCGCGCGCTAGCACGCGCCCAACCACAAAGCTTCGCGGCACGGCGATTTCTTGTAAGCCGGATTTTTGGATGTCGCGAATGTGTTTGACGGTAACGCGTCGTTCCGCTTCGACGATGATCTCACCGTCGCTGTTGGTCAAATCAAAATCGAGCGTAAGCCCACGCAAACGCTCCGGGATTAGCTTTAAGCGGATTTCCTTCGCCGAAAGTGTCAGGGAATCACGTTCAAAGAACATCTCAAGCATCTGTTCGGACGTATACCCAAGCGCACGCAGGAGTACCGTGGCCGGGATTTTTCGGCGACGATCAATTCGGACGTAGACTAAGTCTTTGGGGTCGAATTCAAAGTCGAGCCATGACCCGCGATAAGGTATGACGCGCGCGGAAAACAATAATTTGCCGGACGAATGCGTCTTACCTCGGTCGTGATCGAAAAAGACGCCTGGCGACCGATGTAATTGCGAGACGATGACGCGTTCCGTACCGTTGATCACGAACGTACCGTTCTCGGTCATCAACGGCAGTTCGCCCATATAAACTTCTTGTTCGCGGATATCTTTAATGGCTTTATCCGTGCCGGATTCCTTGTCGAACAATACGAGCCGTACCTTGACGCGCAAGGAGGCCGCGTAGGTCAGGCCGCGCACCTGGCACTCTTTGACGTCGAAAATAGGCGCGCCCAAACGATAACTGACGTACTCGAGAACGGCGTTGCCGGAATAGCTCTCGATTGGAAACACGGACTTGAAAGCCGCGTGTAGGCCGTTCTCATCGCGCTTTTCCGCCTGCACCTCTTCTTGGAGGAAACTCTTGTATGACTCGATCTGGGTCTCGAGCAAGTACGGGATGCCGAGAACGGAGCTGCGTTTGCCGAAGTCTTTACGGATGCGCTTTTTCTCGGTGTACGAATAAGTCATAGTCGTCCTCGTTTTGTCGGTTTGGCCGCGCGCCGGGAAGGCTCGCGTGCGTCAACGTCAGCGAACGGAAATACGGACAACCGCGAGCGGTACGGCTACCGCTCGCGGTCCTTGGCGCGTGCAACTAAAATTGTGCACGTACTCCGGTAGCACTGTTACTTCAGATCTACCTTGGCGCCGGCTTCTTCCAACTGCTTCTTGATGCTTTCGGCTTCAGCCTTCGGCGCCGCTTCTTTCACGGTCGAGGGCACGCCTTCAACCATGTCTTTGGCTTCCTTCAAGCCAAGCCCCGTGATTGCGCGGATCGCTTTAATCACGTTGACTTTGTTTTCACCAAAGCTGGTCATGATGATGTCGAAGTCTTCTTTGACTTCGGCCGGCGCGGCCGCGGCGTCACCCGCTGCCATCATTACCGGCGCCGCGGCTACCGCGGCCGACACGCCCCACTTTTCTTCCAAGGTCGACACCAGTTCGGTCACTTCCAAAATCGACATCTTGCTTAGGATGTCTACCAACTCTTCTTTCGATACGGCCATGATGGGCTCTCCTACAACAGATAAATACGAATACTTGAATTAGGCTGCTTGCTGCTTATCGCGGTACGCCGCCAACACCCTGACGAACTGCGCGGCCGGTTCGGCCAGCGTCCGGACCAATTTGCCGGCGGGCGCTTTGAGCACTCCCAGCAGTTTGGCGCGGGCTTCGTCCAGAGTTGGCAAGGTCGCCAACGCTTGCAGGTCCTCGGGGCCACGCAGGGCACCCCCGAATGCGATCGCAACCGGCACTAACTTTTGATTTTCCTTGACGAAGTCACGCACCACGCGCGCGCCGGCGCCGGGGTCCTCTTGCGAGAAGACCAGGATCAGCGGTCCGCTCAACTTCGGATGGAGACACTCAAAATTCGTACCGGTGAGCGCGCGTTTGGCCAAGGTGTTTTTCACCACTTTGACAAACACGCCAGCATCGCGTGCTTTGACGCGCAGATTCGTCATCTGCGCAACCGTCAAGCCCGCGTACTCCGCCGCGATTGCCGCTTGCGCGGTCGCCGCGATCGCATTGACTTCAGCAACAACCGTTTTCTTTTGCTCTAAAGTCAAACTCACAACATTTCTCCTGGATTGATACGGCGTTAGACGCCATATCCCACCTCACAATCGCGTTTCACCTAATGGCTAGTCGCGACACATAACGGCGTCCATCCCAGGGTTTACCTGTGTTGGAGGCACCGTCTACGCAGGCCAACTGCGCAGTTGATTAACCGAAGCGCTTGCATGCTAAGCCTGCAGTACTTCGGGCCTGCGGTCTTTGACGTTCACCGGGCGGTAAAACCCAGTGCCCCAAAGCCTTTTCTCTTCGCGCTAGGTCGTTTCGACCGATGCGCGATCGACTGCGATCCCTGGCCCCATCGTCGAGGACACGGTGATTTGTCGCAGATATATTCCTTTTGACGTGCTGGGCTTCGCTTTTCGCAAATCAGCCAGCACCGCTTCACAGTTCTCTTTTAGCGCCGAGAGTTCGAACGACACTTTGCCGATTGGGCAGTGAATGATGCCGGCCTTGTCGGTGCGGTAACGCACCTGACCGGCTTTGGCATTGCGCACGGCGGTCGCGACATCGGCGGTTACGGTGCCGACTTTCGGATTTGGCATCAAACCGCGCGGCCCTAATATTTGGCCGAGCTGACCGACTAACCGCATGCTCGCGGGAGTCGCGATGGCCACGTCGAAGTTGATATTGCCTTGCTTGATTTGTTCGGCGAGATCCTCGAACCCAACGAGGTCGGCACCGGCGGCACGGCCTTTCTCGGCATCGGCCCCTTCTGCAAACAGCGCGACACGCACCTTTGTGCCCGTGCCGTGTGGAAGCACGGTGGAGCCGCGTACGACTTGATCCGACTTGCGCGGATCGACACCTAGATTGATTGCAACGTCGATCGACTCATCAAACTTGGCGGAGGCGATTTCCTTGACGAGCTTAATCGCCTCGTCGAGTGCGCGCGGCCGATGCGCTTCGCCAACCTTCGCCATCATCGCGGCCCAACGTTTGGATGCTTTTGCCATTGTCTAGGCTCCCTCTACTTCAATGCCCATGCTGCGCGCCGTGCCGGCGATGGTGCGCGCGGCCGCGTCGATGCTTGCCGCGGTCAAATCCGGTGTTTTGGTCTTCGCAATTTCTAATACTTGCGTGCGCGTGACCTTCCCCACTTTGTCTTTATTGGGGACGCTGCTGCCCTTCGGGACGCCGGCGGCTTTGCGCAGAAGCACGGACGCGGGCGGTGTTTTCGTGATGAAGGTAAACGAGCGATCGGAAAACACCGTGATGACCACCGGGATCGGCATGCCTTCTTCGAGTCCCTGCGTGCGCGCATTGAACTGCTTGCAGAACTCCATGATGTTGACGCCACGTTGACCGAGCGCCGGCCCGACCGGCGGGCTAGGGTTGGCCTTACCGGCTGCCACTTGCAGCTTGATGTAGGCCTCAATCTTCTTCGCCATGTGTTAGCTCCTCGGGTGCAAACGCCTTACGGCTCCCCAGTTGGATTGCCATTGGGAACTCGCGCTCACTGCAGCGCTGCCCATTTCTAAAGCAGTATCAGTCTTTTGACACCTGCCCAAATTCGAGTTCAACGGGCGTCGAGCGCCCAAAAATGGAGACCGCCACACGCAGGCGGCTTTTCTCGTAATTCACTTCTTCGACCACGCCGTTGAAATCAGTGAATGGGCCGTCGATCACGCGCACCACTTCGCCCACTTCAAAGAGCACTTTCGGTTTCGGCTTTTCGGTCCCTTCTTGAATTCTGTTCAAGATGGTTTGCGCTTCTCGTTCCGTGATCGGGGTTGGCTTGTCACTCGTCCCACCGATGAAGCCCATGACCTTAGGACAGTCTTTGACCAAGTGCCAAGAAGACTCATCCATATCCATTTGCACTAGCACATAGCCCGGAAAGAACTTCCGATCGCTTTTGCGCTTTTGGCCATCGCGCATTTCGATGACTTCTTCGGTCGGGACCAGTATCTGTCCGAACTTCTCTTCCAATCCGCTGCGCTTGACGCGATCTTCAAGCGAACGTTTAACCTGGTTTTCGAAACCCGAATAAGCGTGCACGACGTACCACTGCAGTGCCATTACCAGCGTTCTCCTATCCAATCAGCCATTTGACGAGTACGCCGAGCAGCATATCGAATAGCCACAACAGCACTGCGGATATCACGACCACCACCATCACCGCGAAGGTTGTTTGAATGGTCTCTTGGCGCGTCGGCCAAACGACTTTTCGAACTTCCGTATGCGAATCGCTAATAAAGGCGAGTAGGCCCCTCCCCTTTTCGGTTTGTAGCGCGACGAATCCGGCGACGCCAATTGCGGCGAGCAGACCCAACACCCGCGTGAGCTTCGGGATATCCGCAAACACGTAGAACGCCGCTAGCGCGCCGAGCACCAGGATTAGCGCGACTGCGAGCTTGACGGTATCTAACGCGCCCTGCGAGGTCTCTACGTTTGAATTCATGTTCCCGGATATTTCTCTTGCGTAACGCACGCAGCCGCTAACGACGAACGCAGTGGCAGGCCAGGAGGGTCTCGAACCCCCAACCTGCGGTTTTGGAGACCGCCGCTCTGCCAATTGAGCTACTGGCCTGCAGTTCGTACAACCTTTACTTTATGTGCTTCGATGCGCTTTCAGCATTAACTACCGGTGATCTCAAAATGTAAATTGATATCACCGGTAAATTTGCATGGTGAAGACGTGTTGCTTAATCAAGGATTTTGGCGACGACGCCGGCCCCGACGGTGCGACCGCCTTCCCGGATC
>CAZKRY010000020.1:0-78730 GCA_964555355.1 uncultured Klebsiella sp. | reverse complement strand
GTCGGGTAGCGTCCAGTTAAAACAATAGACCGGATACACATGTAGAACCGACGGCGGAGGGCTTGCGGACGCGGGTTCGATTCCCGCCGCCTCCACCAATCTAGATCCACCCCGCCGCAGGGCGGGGTGGATTACCTTCGATTAATGACTTGCCTGGAGCGAGGCGATGGCTTATCGACAAACCAATAATCTATCTGTCGCCGATGTGGCGTATGCCGCGGGCTTGATTGATGGCGAGGGTAGCATCCGGCTTCTTCGCCAGCACCGGACTGAATGGCTGCTCAGTCTCGCCAATAGAGGAATAATCGGGCGATTTCCGCCTCGCCTGTAAGGCATCACAGTGTTCAGGCTAAACTCGCCAGTGTGAACCGAGAGCTCGATGTACTCAGAATTGTCAGTGAGCGGCTTGAGGCAGCAGGGCTGCAATTCATGCTGACTGGTTCGTTCGCTTTAAGTTATTACGGCAGACCGCGGATGACGCGAGATCTTGACTTCGTAGTTGCGCTTCATTCGGGTGACGCCAAGGTGCTCATGCGCAGAAAGTCCATTAACCTGGGCGGTGTGGCGACTTGGATCGTGAGTCGCGAGGACCTCATCTTATCCAAGTTGGTCTGGTCTCTTGATTCGCGCTCGGAACTTCAGTTACGCGATGTTCAGTCACTTTTGGACGAATCAATCGATTGGAGTTATCTGAAGCATTGGGCGTCTTTACTTGATGTGGCGACGCTGCTCGAGGAGGCCCGAAAATGAACGACACGCCAGCCGCGTTCGATGCCATCGTCGATGAACGTTATCGCCGTATGTCTCCGCTCGAGCGCATGTCCATTGCGTCGTCCATGTTCGACACCGCACGCACAATCGTTGAGTCTTCTCTGCCGGCGGGCCTAAGCCGCCAAGAGCGTCGATTGGCGTTTGCACGACGCATGTATGAAGGTGAACTCCCTGATGCCGCACTTCACGCTCACGCAAACTGGGTAGCGCCGGAAAATGCAGTACAGCGAGCGACTCGTCTCGAAAACTCTCCCTCGCCAGACGGCCGCTTCACATACTCCCACTCGAAAGAACTTGCACGATAGCGCATGACGAGGTTTATTGATGGAGCGTCGTTGCGACACACGCAGCCGGTACGCGCGCTAAACATGAGCCGAATGGAGCCTGCCTCCCATTCACCGAAAATTTGGCATCACCTCGCTCGCAAAAAGTTCCATGGAACGCTGAGTTTTCGCGGGATCGAGTCCGGGAAGATGCATGCCAAGTACTAAATGGGTTGTGCGGATACTGTTGGACATCTTTTCAAGCTCTCGTGCCACATCTTCGGGGCTGCCGATGATCGGACCATTGATGTAGGGCGAATATTGATCGCCGTCGAAATGTTGCTGCGATGTTTTTCGCAGCTCGGCCGGTGATGGCAATTGATTAAATTGCTCCGCGCCGGGGAAATCCTTTGCTTCGGCAAGCCATCGGCCGTACCACATCAGCATGTAATGAAGATGATCTTGCGCCTCATCCCAAGCTTGCTCACGGGTAGGCGCTACGTAAGTCCAGCGCAGCTGCGCGGCGTTGAAGTCTTTGGGGTCATGTCCATTTGCGCGTAATGCTGCGTCGTAAGTTTCCTGGGCTGCACGGTCGGCGGTTCCCAAAAAGTGACATCCGAGCCGCGCAGCGCGCTCAACTGCCTTCTTCGCGCCCGCACCTATCCAGAGCGGCGGATGAGGTGTCTGCGTGGCTTTGGGACTCATTCGAATATCTTTGAGATTGTAATGCTTGCCTTCGAATGAAAATGGCTCCTGCGTCCACATGCCGCGAATAACTGCGATCCCCTCTTCCAAACGCGATGCGCGTTCCGAGCGGGAAATTCCGTACCCTTCGAATTCGGCGAGGGAGTAACCCTGGCCCAGACCGAGATCAAGACGGCCATTGGAGATGACGTCGACAGTCGCCGCGTCTTCCGCCACGCGAACCGCGTTATGTAAAGGGAGGAGAAGGAGAAACGTTCCAATCCGGATCCGTCGTGTCATTCCCGCAATTGCCCCGGCGATGGGCAACAAAGAAGGCGAATAGCCGTCTTCAGTGAAATGATGTTCAGTCAGCCAGACTGTGTCGTATCCAAGCGTCTCAGCGAGCTGCGTTTGCCGGAGCTGCTCTGCATAAAATTCAGAAAAAGGCCGATGCCAACGCGGAGGATTCCGAAACGGAAAGAACAGACCAATATTCATCGGTTACCTCGTCGAGCGTTCATATGGTTGTTTCCTGCTGAATGCGCGCTTTCACGGAAGAGTAAACCTGGCCATATCGGGAGTCGAGCAGCCAGCGATTCAAATCTGGCACTCGTAATTGCAAAGAGGCGTCGGGCGCCGCTCACCACCCAAATCCGGTAAAACTACCGGTTTTCAGTCGAACAGCTTGGGGCCCACGCCCGGGACGACGCATAATCTGCATCATGCCCAGGACGGGCTAGCGAAACCCTATCCCCGTCGGTTCGGGCAGTACGGGAGCGGCGAACGCAACGTTCGCCGTTAGCAAGGAATAGCGATGGAGGGATTCGACATGTCACGCATTTTTTCTTTAGCGGTACTTATCTCCCTGTTGTTGGTACTGGGGAATGCCCAGGCAGCACGTCTCGAAGTCAACGGCGGCGCCGACCTCGACGCGGATTTTTTCCGCGAGTTTTCCGATCACGATGAAGAAGAAGGCGACCCACTCGTGCGGCCGGCCATTTCCGTCGCGGCGTCACAACCCGGCGTCTTCAGCTATTTTGCCGCGGCGGACATCCGCGTGCCTAAGCTGCAAGTGGCGGGTTCGTGGAGCAACTCAGGCGGGGCGTTGGGTAATCACGAAGGCGCGATCTTGTTTGCGAATGCGCGCATCACCGACACGATCACCATTACGGCGCCTACGAACGACCCCTACGTTGTCACAGTCGAAATGTTGGTAAGCGGTACGCTCGATGTCGACGGCACGGATGCTCGGGCACAAGCCTCTTTGTTGGTCGCCCCCGAGGGTCAGCTTTCTACCTTTGGCGACGAGACATATGACACCAACGGTGTCATTCTCAACGATGTCATCTCCGCGACTTACGGCTACCATGGCGATGCCGTTTTTAACATCACCTCGGCGTTGTTCATGTCCATGCGCGACATCAATGCCGAAACTTCGATGTCGATCGATTTCAGCAATACCGCAATCCTTAACATCAAAGTGTTTGCCCAAGATGGCACCACGCCGATCAACGGCTTTACGCTCAGTAGCGAATCGGGCCAATTTGGCGTCACGCCCGTTCCTCTTCCGGCGGCGCTGCCACTATTTTTCTCGGGTGTGGCCTGGTTGGGATGGCGTCACCGCGGATGTTCGCGCTAGCAATAGCAGAATAGCGGTAAGTCGGCCAGTGACGGCCCAGAGCCAGCGGAGCTTAGTTTGCTGCACGGCTGAGAGAGCGTTTCATGATAAGGGATATGTAAATGCAACCTTTGCGTCTGTTTTTCTGCAGTTTCTTTATCGCCGCGAACTCATGGGCCGCTGTCATCGAAGCGCCTTTCGCCACGCACTACGCATAGCGTGATCTCGGCGAACCACCTAGTGCGATTTGGAGTCTTGGCGGAGTGACATTCGCCGTGGATGATTCGAATCATCGCTATATGATCAGCTAGCGCAAATTAAACTAGGATCGAGTACCCAGGACCGTCTCATCGATCTCACCTCTCTCGGCGTATTGTCCGCGATCGTATTATCGCAATATGTGCCGCCTGGCATGCCCGGCGGTGGGCGTCTGAGAATTGTATTGTTTACTCGCAGCACCTGGTACGACGCCGTATTCGGTCCCGACGGAAACAGAACCTATGACGTTACGCTCGCCAGAATCAATCTCTTTATTGGTGGCGGCCCCGAAGGTGTGGTTTACGTCGCTGCCGACAATGCAGGTTTTGATCGCGATAGCACTTTGGCTAGCGAGTGGTCGCTTGGTCACGTCGCGGCGTATAAGATTAATGGTAATGGCGATCTCATCGTCGTGACGCGTCGAATATTTATTTCCGGACTAAGCTGTGCGCAAGGTGCGGTGATCGATCCGTTCAGCGGTGTTTTTGTGTTTTCGAGATACGCCGGCGATGATCGCGGCGTGGTGATCGTCAAAAGTTTCACCCCGCCGGCGTGAGCGCCTGTGCTGGGCACGCTCGACCTCATGCTATCCGCATGTGTCGCGACGACGGTGCGGCGCGGATATCTGGCCATGGGTTACCGAACCCCATGAGGTATCATGCAACCTTCACCACAGCGACAAACCGCGCCGCGCTCCCGTTAAATCGTCAATGGAATCCCTTGCCACCGTTCTCCGCCGGATCCCGTTATTCGCCGCGCTTCCGCCCGGCGGTCTCGCGAAGATCATCGCGGATCTACGCGAAGAACATTTTCCGGCCGGCGCCGTGGTGTGTTTCGAGGGTGATGAGGCGCACGATTTTTACATCGTGAAGTCCGGCGAACTCGAGATCGCGGTCAACCGCGGTGGTGATGTGCGCGAAACCGTGGCCGTGATCGGCGCCGACCAATGGTTCGGCGAGCGCGCATTGTTTGTCGATCGGCGCCGCTCGGCCACGGTCACGGCACGAGTCGACGTCGAACTGTGGCGACTAACGAAAGAGAAGTTCGACGGTCTCATCGAAGAAAATCCATGGCTCATTCTGCATTTCACGCAGGAACTGAGCGATCGACTCTACGGCCGCAATCAGGAGCTTTCCAAAATCCAGGCCGCGTTTAACGCGCAGATGGATTTCTTCTTTAAGGCGTGCACGCCCGCGGAACAGCGTCTGCTGCTAAAGACTTCGGTGCTGCATCCGCTGGACGCGACGGTGGTGACCGCACTTACGGGCGATACGGAAGCCCCCGCGGTGCTCGCGCGGCTTGCGCGCGACACGCCATTCGTCAGCTTGCGCGACGGTGTGCCGAATTATCCGGAGGCGATCCGGGATGCACTAACAACTCGCCTCGCCCAGGAGGTGGGCGCCGACAGCATCTTTGCGCTGCATACACAAGCCGCTGACGCCTACCTGCGCGCGGATCAGTGGCCAAGGGCAATGGATCATTTGCTTGCCGGAGAAGCGTTTGCTGATGCGCTCACGCTATTGAACACACGCGTGGATGAGTCGTTCCTCGCGGAGCACCCGGATGCGCTACTTGGTTGGCTGTCCCGCTTTCCAGCACCTTACGCTGACGCGCTGTCCGCGCTGCGTGAACGATTGGATGAGACCTTGCATCCGGGTGACGACGCAGAAGATGACTCGTCAAGCACGGGCAGACTGGATCGACTGCTAAGCCCGACCGGCCGCCGTTCAATGGGCGCAATCCTGGGCATCGCAGGCGGAATCGCGTTCGCCACGCTGCCGCCACTCCAAGGTCTCGACGCGACCAGCATGCACATGCTGGGGTTACTGGCATGGGCCGTGGTGTTCTGGGTGTTCGATGTGCTGCCGGATTTCGTAGTCGGCATTGGACTCATCCTCGGCTGGATCCTGCTCGCGATTGTCCCGCCCACCGTCGCCGTCTCCGGCTTTACCACCAGTCCTTTCTTTCTCATTATTGGCGTGCTCGGCATGACCGCGTCGTTGCAACGCTCCGGGATCTTGTTCCGCCTCGCACTGCATATCCTGAGGGCATTTCCGCTAACTTATCGTGGTCAGGCGCTCGGTCTCTCGCTGAGCGGCACCGGCATCACCACCTGCATCCCCGACACCACGGCAGGGACCGCGATCGCAGGCCCGATCATCCTGGCCTTGTCCGACTCGCTGGGATATCGCCGCCGCAGCCGTGGCTCTGCGGGGCTCGCGATGGCCGCGCTGCTCGGGTTCGGTCAGATGAGCCCATTTTTCTTGACTGGCGCGGCGGAGAATCTGCTCGCGTGGAGCCTGCTTCCTGAGGCGGCACGCACGCAAATCACATGGGGCGGCTGGCTCATCGCAGCGCTACCGCTCGCGGTCACTACGTTCGTACTTGCCTTCATAGCGACGATGCTGAAGTTTCCACCCGAATTTCAGCCGACCGTATCTCGCGGCTTGATCGAGACGCAGATAGAGGCGCTAGGTCCGCTGTCGCGCGCCGAACTCATCAACGCCGCGGTGGTGGTGGGCGCGATGGCGGGCTGGATCAGTGTGCCTATGCACGGAGTGGACGTTGCGTGGATCGCGATGATCGGGCTCGGTTGCCTCCTGTCGCTGAACTTATTGGACCGTCTCGCGTTCCGCGCCGGCATCAATTGGGATTTCTTGTTCTACCTGGGCGCCGTGCTGAGCCTGACCAGCGTGGTGCGCGAACTTCATATTGACGCCTGGGTTATCGATCAAGTCGCGCCGCGTCTGCAGCCTCTCGCGGCATCGCCCGGTTGGTTCCTGTTCGTTACCATGCTCGCGGTCTTTGCGGCGCGTTTCATTCTGCCAAGTTTTCCGCTGGTGTCCCTGCTGACCATGACGATTGTGCCGATCGCGATGGAAGCCGGTATCGCGCCGCTGCCACTCATCCTCATCATCTGCACCGGCGTTACCGTGTGGTTCTTGCCGTATCAGAGTACTTGTTATCTCGCGCTTTACTTTGGCACCAAAGAAAAAGCATTTTCGCACGCACAAGTGCGCCCGCTCGCATGGCTGTACGGCGTCATCTACCTCATCGCCGTGGTGGTCTCGATTCCGGTGTGGCGGGCGATGGGTCTCCTTCCGTAAAACTGACGTGCTCTTTAGCGCGATATCGTCGGCTGTTCGAGGAATGCCGGATCGGCCGGATGCAAAGTAAGCATTTTGAGCACACTCCTCACAACATATTTTGCGGCACGCTCTTAACACCAAGATGCGTGCGATATTCGCTCGGCTGGACCGCGGACGGCGCTTTGAAATGCGGGATGACATATTTTCCGATCATCTCGATCGAGCGCATGTTCTGCTCATGTCCAAATCCATCGATACGCATCAAGACTTCATCCACCCCCAACGCTTCCAGGCGCTTAATCGTTGTGATGAATCGCTCCGGTGGACCGACGACAATACTCGGCGTCTTGTTCATCATGTAGTCGATATCCGTGCGGTGGTCGTACACATCCTGCATTTGTGCGAAATCGCGATAGCTCTCCGAACGCTCCGCGAGCGGCATGTAGACCATGTGGCAGATCGCGCAAAATCCTTCCGCCACATGCCGTGACGTGCGATACGCGCGCTCCACATCAGTATCGCAGTTCGCGACGAAGATTGTGAATCCGAGCGCGTTGTTGATCGGGTACGGTGCAAATGGCTCGGGGTTTTTAGCCGCCGCTTTGTACGCGGCCACACCGCGCTCGAGATACGCCCACCCGGCGTAATTGTCGTTGGACATCGCGCCAAGGCCGCTTTTGCCGGCAAGCGTGAACGATTCCAGGCTGGTTGCGACCATCGACACCGGAAACATCTCCTTGCGATAAAGCTTGGGCGCAACGGTACGGGCCGGGATCTGGTAATACTTGCCGCTAAATTCGAACGGATCTTCGGTCAGCGCGCGCAGCGTGACTTCCAGGCTTTCTCGCCATTGCGCGCGGGTGTCGTCTGGGTTAATGCCGAAGGCGTCGAGCGTCAGCGGTGAATTGGAACGCGCGGTACACAATTCGACTCGTCCGTTTGAAATGATGTCTAACGTGGCCAGCCGCTCAGCAACGCGAATGGGATGGTTGAACGGCAACATGATGACGGACAAATGCCGTAGCTTTATCCGGTGCGTGCGCATTGCCAACGCGCCGTAGAAAGTTTCCGGCGCCGAGAACGTCGCGGCCGAAGGAAAAAAATGTTGCTCAGAGGTCCCGCAGAAGTCGAAGCCCAGCGAATCCGCCAAGGCCATTTCCTCTATCACCTCGTGGTAACGGTGATAGTTGGTCATCCCATCAGGGGTATCGCCTTCACTCAGCAACCCAAACTTCATGGCGTTCTCCTTCAACCTTTGGGGAGTAGGTATTGTTCCCCTATTTTTTCAAGAATCGCGTCCGTCGAACACATTCAACATCGCTCTCAAACTAGTCGCGCGCGCAACGGGGATATCTTCAATGCCTAGCCGCATCTTTGTCAGCTCATGCGCAGGCTCGGCGATATAGGTGCCAAATAACCGATCCCATAGCGTGAGTCCACCGCTCAGATTGCTATATTGTTCGCGAGCAACTTGCGAGTGATGCAGGAGATGAAAATCCGGCGTGGCGACGAATTTGCACAAGACGCGCTCGACCGTCTGCGCAAACGCAAAGTTGCCGTGAACGACGGTGCTAACGACAGTTCGTATTAACCGGTATATCGCGACCGCGAGCGGCGGGATGCCAAGGGCCAGGATCGTGGCGAGTTCCAGCGCTTGCGCGATCAACATTTCGAACGGATGAAAACGCAAGCTGGTTGTTGCGTCGCAGTCAAAGTCCGCATGATGGGCGCGGTGGAGACGCCATAACCAGCTGACTCGATGCATCAACCAATGCTGTAAATATTTGACCAAATCGAGCAACACAAAACCCAGTACGCCGGCCAGCCAAGGTGCCCACTCAAGCCAATGAAAAAAACCAAGTCCACGGGACTCAGCGAGGATCGCCACGGTCACACTAGACATTGGCAACGCAAAACTCACCAGCCCCATTCCGGCAATTGCCAAGACAGAATTTAAACGCCAACGGCTCGCCAGCCCGGCCTCAAGCGTGCGCCGCGGCCACCGCATCTCGCAAAGCATGGCGAGCGCAAGCGCCACCAACGTCACGGTGAGCGCCTCGGATTCGAGGGACAAGGACAAATCCTTCATCGTCGCAGTGTGGCACGGGCGACAGCCCGGAGCACGGAACCGTTGTCAAGAATCTTTACAAAAGGCCCCAAAACTCGCGATTTTTCGCGACGAATTTGTCAACGAATTTTACAGGTCGCAGCGAGGGATTCGCGGGAGTGGGCAGAATTTCCGCGTAATCGCCGATTATTTCAATCCGCGGCCTGAAAATTGCAGCGAATTATTCGGCCCATACGCATGCCAGGCCCTCACCCAAAGAGATGTCGGCGGCACGCACCATTTCGCGAATGTATGTTGTGGAGGAACCTCATGAAAATTAAGAACCGAATTGATCTGCTAGGCTACGTTCTCACCCTAACCGTGCTGCCAATTGCAGACGCGCTGGCCAGATTCGCGCCAACCGTGCCCGAACCCTCTGTGATGTCGCTAGGGGCGGCAGCGGCCGTGGCCGGTATCATCGTGCATCGCCTACGCAAGAAAAAATAAGTAACCAACAAGGCCATGACGAGCTTCGCGCAGACGCTTGCCGATCAGGCGTATGCGCTGTACTCATGGTTATTCTTCGGCACGCTGTTTGGCGTGCTGTGCTGGGAAGCGGCGGCGCCACTGCGGGCGATGAGTGTAATCACCGCCACGCGCTGGGGTGGCAACGGCGCGTTATTCCTCATCAACGGGATCTTGTTGTGGGTGCTCTATCCGACCATCGGTGTCGGTGCCGCCTCCTATGCACAGGGGCACGGTTGGGGGCTGCTGAATCAGGTGGACCTGCCGTTCTGGCTCACCTGTGTGATCTCGATCGCGTTACTCGATCTCGGGCATTACATCATTCACTACGCGTTTCACCGCATACCGCTCTTGTGGCGCGTGCATCGCTTACATCACACGGATCCGGAGTTCGATTTTTCGACCGGCGCACGTTTTCATCCGCTTGAAGCGATCCCGGAGCACGGACTCAATCTCGTCGTTACGCTGCTGGTCGGCCCGCCGGTGCCGGTCGCCATTCTGTTCGTGCTCGCCTATGCCCTCACCACGTTTTGGGTCCATGGCAACATTCGTATGTACGCCGGATGGGATCGCGCGCTGCGGCGGTTGCTCATCACCCCGGAAATGCACCGCACGCATCATTCCACCGAGGCGCGAGAAACCAACAGTAACTACGGCGGGCTGCTTTCGTGCTGGGATCATCTTTTCGGCACGTATGTCGATGCGCCAAGGCTAGGGCACGCGCATATGCAAATCGGACAGGTTAGTTTTCAAGCACCACGAGATATCCGTTTGCTTGGCATGCTGATGAATCCGTTTTTGTCGGATACGAAGCCCAAGGTGCCGGCAACGGATACATCACGTGTAATGCCAGCTAAATAGATTCGCGGCCGCCACGCCTTACGAACTGTTTTCGTTTTACTCAATGCACTGAGTATTTTTACTCAGTGTGTTGAGTGGCAGAAACGTAGCTTTTCAGGTACCGCAGTCAGGATCGTCCGCGATTCCTCTAGTCCGTAGCTTTTCTCGATAGTTCAGTGCCCTGGGGCGGTTTCGTGTTTGATTAGCTTGCGCATTTATGCTGGCAAAATTCAGACCAATTTTTCTTTATTGTCTTTAGGCATTTACAAACAAAAACTTGCACGCGCGACCGCCGCGGAGGCCGCCCTGCACTGTAAAAAATCTTGACAAATTCCTATATATACAGGGCATTTCACCTACCGATTTGTAAAGTTTTTGGACAGAGCGGTTTACGGAATTCCTAAACAATTAGGGGCACCCTAATAAAAGCAAACGATTAGGGGACAGCCTTAATAACGAGACGCCCTACCTTTTCCAAGAAATAGGTAGGGTGTCTCTACTTACCGAATCAACAAGAGGATTCCATCATGGTGTTAGGACACGAGCTATACGGCAACGGCACTGACGGTGTCATCGTGATGCATGATTTTTACGGCTGCCGCGATACCTGGGTGTTCGCGCGTCACTTCTTCGACACGCAGCGTTTCACCTGGGCTTTTACGGAGCTACGCGGCTACGGCGAATCAAGGCACATACCGGGCAAATACACACCGGTGGAAGCAGCCGCGGATATCTTGGCGCTGGCCGACAACCTCGGCTGGGAACGCTTTCACATCGTCGGGCATTCAATGAGCGGCATGCTGGCGCAGCGCGTGGTGTTGGATGGCGGCACGCGGGTGAAATCCGCGATATTGAACACGCCGGTTGCGGCTTCAGGCCTCAGTTTTTCGCCGGAAGGTTTCGCCATCATCGAGGGATCGATTACGAGCAATGAGATGCTCGGCCAGGCCTTCGACGCGCTGACCGGCGATCGCCTTTGCGCGGAGTGGCGCGCCTTTAAGATCCGTCAGACCCGTGCATCGCGCTTGGTCGCGGCCCAACAGGGGTATCTCAAGAACCTGACGGAACAAGGCTTTCTCGACAATATTCGCGGTAATCCAACCCCGATGCTGGTCATTGTTGGCGAATACGACATGGAGCCCTTCACCGAGCGAACCGCGCGCGAGACCTTCGCCGTGTGGTATCCCAACGCGGAGATCGCGGTGTGCCGAAACGCCGGGCACTACCCGCAACAGGAAGCACCCGTGTACGTCGCCACCGTGATGAACCGCTTTCTCGTGCGGCACGCGGCAGGTTAACGCGCGCCTTGTTTGGCGGTACAGCACCTCGCAACGTGTAAGGTCAAGCGGAAGCAGACACTCCAGCCTTAAAAGTGACGCGCTTTAGGATGACTGCTGAAACCTATTGCGAGTGGGTACAACGCCTGGATTACACTTGCGCGCAGTGTTCTTGGGCACCGCAACGCTGGCAGTAACACGCAAAGCAACCGCGAAAGACATTCCATGCAAGCCACACTCGATACCGCCTTGCCACCATTGCAGCTGGATGCCGACATATGCGACGCGTTCACGCGAGACGGCTTTGCGATTATTCGCGGTGTCTTTGATCTTACAAGCATCACCCAAGTCCAAGCCTGGACGGATGAGCTCGCAAGCTGGCCCGAGTACAGCGGAGGCCCGTGGGTTTATCACGAGCAAAGCCGGCTCGACCCGGGCACACCGCTCATTGCGCGCATTGAAAATTTCTCGCGTTATCACGTGGGATTCAGGGCTCTCGCGGCGACCCTCGGTGACGCGGTCACACCGCTGCTCGGCGAGCGCGCGGTGCTTTTCAAGGAGAAGATTAATTTCAAAATGCCGGGAGGCGACGGCTTCAAACCGCATCAGGATTCGCAGGCCGGCTGGGGCGACTACGCCGACTATTTCATCACCGTGATGCTATGTGTTGATCCGGCAACGCTTGAAAACGGCTGCCTTGAACTCGTGGCTGGATACCAGCATCGCGGCATCTATCGAGAATGGACACCGTTGACCGATGAAGACATGGCCGATATGCGCTTTGTGCCCTACCCCACTTCACCAGGCGACATCGTCGTGTTCGATAGTTTCACGCCGCATGCGTCCGCGCCAAACCTGACGTCGACCATGCGGCGCATGTACTTCGCAACCTACAACCGGGCATCAGCTGGTGATCACTTCGCGCGTTATCACGCGGATAAACATCGCTCTTACCCACCTGACATCGATCGCGTTCAGGGGCGAGAATACGTGTTTAGAGTCTAAGCGGGGCGCGCTATTGGGCGTCTTAGGCTTGGCGACTAAACCAGCGCCGGTATTCGATAACGGTCCAGCCAAGATAACCGAGCGTGCCGAGCGCAAACGGCACAAAGAAATAAACCACGCCCCACGCCCAAGTCACCGGTCCGATAACGTAGATAAAATCCTCGAGATTGAACCAGCCGAATGATGGATGCTCGGTCGCGGCAAGCCCGAACGAATTGTCCATCCGCACCCGTAAATACATGATGATGGGATTACATAAGGCCGCCGCCATTCCTAACACCGACGCCCACGTGCCGTGTGCCGCGGCGAGACCGATTCCGATACTTGAAAACAGGAGGGTGTAATTCAATCCACCCACCACAAAATCATAAAAATGTCCAAACTTGCTAGTCTTGCGACTAATGCGCGCAAGTTCGCCATCGAGATGATCACTAAACACGGCCAACATAAAACACAGCGCCCCGAGGTTGGCATGGGCGGCGTCACCTTGCACGAAGCAGAGCGAGGTCAGCACACCGAGCACCAAGGTGAGCGTGGTCAACAGATTAGGGTGCAACGGGGTCGCGGCAAACCGACGCATCATGAGATGCGCGAGTCGCTGGTCGAGCAAAGATGGCAGGGGTCGTTGCGTATTATCAGACACAGTGGGTTCCTCGACCCTCCCTGGCTCGCGGTCGCAAAGATAGCCAGCGCGCACGCTCGCTTCAAGCGTTCTATCGTCCAATGCGGCCCAAACTGGCGAACTTGCGCGTGAGCATCGTCCGCTTCGTCCTGCCGGTGCTCGGTCTGGGACTCTTCGCGTTGTTGTTGTCGCACGTCGATGCCGAAGAATTGCGGCACCAACTCGGCGCGGTCGGCATTGCTGGGTTCATGGCCGTGCTCGGCGTGCACGCGTTGTCATTTCTCTGCGACGTCGTGCTGTGGCAGCGCTCGTTTCCGGATCAACGGTTAACGCGGGGTCGTTGGCTGATGTTTTATCGCATACGCCTAGTGGGCGAGGCCTGGAACAACGCGCTGCCGCTGGCGACGGTAGGTGGTGAGCCATTAAAAGCGCATCTGCTAAAAGCTCTATACGGGATCGATTACGTCGCGAGTGGCACGGCGTTTCTTATTGCGAAGACCGCTAACCTCGTGGCGCTGGTTGGATTTCTCGCCATCGGCTTTGCGTGCATGCTGGGGGATCCGCGTTTCGCAGCGTTTTATCAATGGACCGCAGGGCTCGGACTCGCGGCCTTCGCGATTGCCTGTGGTTTGCTTTGGTTTGCGCAACAAGGCCGACTGGCACAAGGGATCGAACGTCTCGCGCCGGGTTCGCTACACGACTCACCTCGTCTTGCGCGCGCGCTGAATGTTATCCAACGTTTTGATGCCGCACTGGTTGATGGCTATCGCCAGTCGCCACGGCACATGGCCACGCTCTTGTTGCTCGCGTTCGCGACCTGGGTTGCCGGCATCTTTGAGATCCAGATCATTCTCAATGCCGTTGGCCACCCCGTCAGCTCTACCGATGCTTGGATCGTGGAGGCCGCGGCGCAGTTGGTACGCGCGGCGGCATTTTTCGTGCCCGCCGGCGTCGGTGTCGTCGACGGCAGCTTCGTACTCATCGTCGGCATCGTCACGGGTAGCACGCCACTGGGAATGTTGGTTGCCATCGTCCGCCGCGCGCGCGACGTCGTATGGATTGGACTCGGCTTCGTCGCAGGGCTGGGCTTTGGCGACCATCATCGATGACCGCTGATTCAACCGCAAGATTGGCGAGGTCGTATATTCCTCACTTAGATATCGTCGCTCCGTAATGGCACGATAAATTTTCTTGGAGAGCTTCGATGAGTCGCATTGTGTTAATTCATGGGTCGTGGCACGGCGCGTGGTGCTGGCACAAAGTCGTGCCGCGATTACGCGCGCTCGGTCATGACGTCATCGCCCCTGATCTGCCCAGTCACGGCCGCGATCGCACCCCGCCAGGTGATGTGGTACTGAATGACTATGTCGAATGCATTGCGCCGCTTTTGACAGAACAGACGGCGCCGTGCACGGTGGTGGCGCATAGTCGCGGCGGTGTGGTGTTGGCGGCTCTCTCGGAACGCTTTCCCACCCAAATCCATAAGGCCATTTATCTCGCCGCCATTTTGTTGAAAGACGGCGAAAAGGTTTTCGATTTGTTGCCAATGGCCGAAGGTTCGCTGCTGTTACCGGCGATGTACCAAGCTGACGACGGCAGCTGGGATATGCTGCGCGAAGACGCGTACGTGCCCGCACTTTATGCCGATTGCACGGCAGACGACATCGAACTGTGCCGTCAACTGCTCACGCCGGAACCGCTCGCGCCGTCGCTGACACCGATTGATTTAACGGACGATAGGTTCGGTCGCGTACGCCGGGCCTACATTGAACTCACGCAAGATCGCGCGGTGACGCATGCGTGGCAACGCGCCATGCTGGCGCGCGTGCCGTGTGCTGAAACGCGATCGATTGCGGCAAGCCACTCGGCTTATTTTTCGCGGCCTGAGGAATTGGCGCGACATATTCATGAGCTCACGTTCACATGAGGTGGCACCCCCACTTATTAGTGAATCGCGAATTCGATGACGCCCAATTGCAACGCGGTAGACGTTACTTGCAATCTGACGCACCACACCAGCGGCTTCCTACATCATCAGACCCCTAAAGACATCGGCTTTATCGCCGGCGCCGCTCATTACTTCTTATAGCAGGTGGTTTCGCACCGCCTGCAATCTTTCGCCCACGGTTGCCCGCCCGACCACAGCCTGGTAGCTTCGCGCGGCGCCCGGCGCCGCCCATCATTGCGCTACAGCGATAACGGATAGCTCCCGTGAACTCGTCACCACTGCGTTATTCAGGCGATGAAGTACGGCGAAGGTTAATGCACGCCAACCAACTATCGAATTTCTAGGGATCGTAATCATGAGTATTTTGTTCACTCCACTCACCTTCAAGCGTGGTCCGGCCATGAAGAACCGTTTCATGCTCGCGCCGCTGACTAATTTGCAGAGCCACGAGGACGGCGTCTGCTCAGAAGGTGAACACCGTTGGTTGACACTGCGCGCCGAAGGCGGCTTTGGTCTCACGATGACCTGCGCGGCTCACGTACAGGCCGAGGGCAAAGGATTCCCCGGTCAGCTTGGGATCTTCTCGGATGATCATCTGCCTGGTTTAACGCGCCTCGCCAAGGCAATCAAAGATCAGGGCAGTATCGCGAGCGCGCAGCTCTACCATGGCGGCATGCGCAGCCCCAAAAATTTAATCGGCATGCAGCCGCTGTGCGCTTCGGATAACGAGAAATGGGGTGCACGTGCAATGACCACCCCCGAGGTGGAAACCATGATCGAAGCTTTCATCGTCGCGGCACGCCGCGCCGAACTCGCGGGCTTTGATGGCGTGGAACTTCATGGCGCGCACGGCTACATTCTTGCGCAATTTTTGTCCCCGGATATCAATCGACGCACGGATCAATTCGGCGGCTCGCTCGAAAACCGCTGCCGACCGTTGTTGCAAATCATCGAAGGTATCCGCGCCCGCTGCGGTAATGATTTTCAGGTTGGCGTGCGCTTGTCGCCAGAGCGATTCGGCATGCGTCTCGCGGAAGTGGTTCGCGTGGCCGAACACCTAATGACCAACGAGCTTATCGAGTATCTCGATATTTCGATGTGGGATGTTTTTAAACAGCCGGAAGACGAGGCTGCCGATGGTCGCAGCCTGCTCTCCTATTTCACTGACCTCAATCGAAAGAGCGTGCGTCTCGGTGTCGCCGGCAAATTGCGTACGCCGGCAGATATTGAGCGCGCGATGGCCGCAGGCGTTGACTGGGTCATGCTGGGTCGTGCTGCTATCCTGCACCATGACTACCCCAATCGCCTGCGGGCCGATGCGAGCTTCACACCGGTGTCGCTACCGGTGCCGCCGTTGCATCTTGTGGCCGAAGGACTCAGCCCGCCATTCGTTGAATACATGAAGAGCTGGAAGGGTTTTGTCGCCGGCGCGGAAGGCGTCATAGACAATGCGCTTATTTTGAATAGCTGACCCTCACCCCAACCCTCCCGCGCGCGGGAGAGGGAGGAATTTGAACCTTCGACTCGCGACGCGTCTCTAACAAGAAAGGAAACAAGAAGTGCTCGCATGAATCAACGGCATTTATTGTTCTTTTGTACGGCCTTGCTTGTCCCTATGGTCGCCGGGGCCTTTCACTACGAGCCGCCGCTTGGCCGGCTCGTGCTCAATAAGCCGATTGACCCCAACGTCGCGAGTACCGTGTCGCTCCGTGTGCCACGTACCGGCCACTACTACGCCGAACTTTATTTAGAGACCGCGCCTGGCGCGGCCGAATCGGAAGTCACATCACCGTTCACGGTCGCGCTCGATTTCACT
Source organism: uncultured Klebsiella sp. (assembly GCA_964555355.1). Taxonomy (GTDB): domain Bacteria; phylum Pseudomonadota; class Gammaproteobacteria; genus CAIKBL01. Next base: position 61,967 of record CAZKRY010000020.1, on the reverse strand, counting down.
TTCAGAAGCCGCACCCGCGTGCTGCACCGGGAAATCGTGAATGTCACCTTTGTGCCGGGAGATCGCGCGAAAACATTGTTTTGGTTGGAGGTCCCGAACAACGTTCCTGACGATCGCGACCTCGAGGTAGACGTTGCGCCGCAAAGCGCATCGCAACGCCTCGCGTGGCCGGGTAGTTATAGGCTTGAAATCACGCGGAAAGTTGAATTTTTGCCGATCTTCGCGCGTTAACCGTCGCAATTAATCCGAGCGCCGGTCCAAATAGGAGCAAGGCACCGGGTAACGGCACCGCCGTTACCTCGACCGCGTAAAAATTAGTACGGACATTGAAAGGTGCAATTTCGCTTACATCGCAAAAACTCGCCGCCTGGCAGGTTTCATTCAACTGCGGCGTGAAATTTCCGTCACCCTCACGCGTGAAGCCGCCCACCAGGAATAGACTGGCAGGCAAATTGTTGTATTGCGTAATCGCAAGCGTGTAAGTCCCGGCGCTAAGAGACATTTGGATCGCTGAGTCGAAACTTTCACCTGTATTTGGATCTATCCGCGCGCCGCCATCGTCGACCGTTACTAGTAAAGCACCGGAACTATCGAAAAGGCTGAGAATTGTGTCGAATCCACCGGCCTCGACCAGACTGCCATTCGACATCGTGCCACCCGCATAGCCGAAAGACTCGATGCGATACGTACCGGGCACTAGGAAGGTCAATGTATGTAAATCGACATCATCGTCACTACCGAGATTCCCGGTAAGGACGGTAGCGTCAGAAACAAGAGTGCCGAAGTTATTCGCAAAACCGAGACTGGACATCTGAAGGTTTCCCATCGTCAGCACTTCGGAGCGGGCGCCGATAGCGAATTCTGTTGCTATCGCTGACATCGATACGGTAGCCATCAGCGTCATCGTTAAGACCACACGGTTGATTTGATAGTGTGTAACCACGGTTTCCTCCCTGTTGGTTCTCCATGTCTGGCTCGACACTACGCCAATTTCGCGGGCGAAACCACCTCCGCAATGGAAGCGAATAAACTCCTAGAATTTGAGACACCCGTCGAGACTAAGCCCGTAAGCCCGCGACACCCACCGAATTACGATCCCTCACGAATTACCTTCAGTTCCCCGAGAATCGTACGATGCGCCCCTTCCTGCCGTCATGAGGCTAACAGGCTTTGACAAAAACATCCGTTTGGGGTGCTTAACCTCAGCCGTTCGCATTGACTGTTACGCCGGAACTCAATTGGTCGCCATGCACTTTTGTTTGCGACGCAACCGACCAACGCGAGTAGGGGCCAGACCTATCTTCTCAAAGGGGCGCGGAGCTGTGCGATGAGTCCTTGCGCGGACATGGATTGAAATTCCTGCAAACCGATTTGCATCAACACTTGTCCATCGCGAGGCTGCGCGCGATAGGTTCCAAACCAACTATCCCACCAAGTGAAGACGTTACCGAAGTTGCTGTCTGTTTCCGGCTGTCTAGCTGAATGGTGGATCCGATGCATGTCGGGTGTCACCAATACCAAGCGCACCAATCGATCGATTCCACTGGCAATGGCGACATTCCCGTGATTGAACAATGCGCACAAGCGGGCTGCACTGAAATAAGCAATCACCGCGAGTGGATCCGGGCCAATCAGTAATAAAAATCCACTTTGCAGAATCGTCGACACGATGACTTCGAGCGGATGATGTCGCAGCGCCGTGGTGGTATCGAATTCACTATCGCTGTGATGAACGCGATGAAAGCACCATAACCACGGCACGCGATGGAAGAGGCGATGCTCCGCATAGCGGAAAAGGTCCATCGCGAGAAATGCGAGCGGCGCTTCGATCCAGAGCGGCCAATCGATAGCAACGAGCAGGCCATTACTTGCGTCGGCAATGAGGATGAGCACCCCAGACAGCGCCAAGAGTCGGGAGGTGCCGCGATTCAACGCGTACAGCGCGATATTGACCACCCATCGGTGGTACACCCGGTCCTGCCCCGCGCGCAAGGGTGCGCATTCGCCTATCAGCAGGAGGAACGCGAAGTACCCGATGAAAAGGTAATCAGTCATCGCGCGGAAAATCCCCGCGCCCAATCCGGGAAGGGCCGAGAACCCAGTGCACGACTGGCGTTAAGTTGGCCGCGCACTGGACGCGGAGCGTTTATTTGCCCTTGCGTAATTTCCGTGCCAGTGCTGCGCCGCCCACTCCGGCCGCCATCAACAACATCGTGGTGGGTTCAGGAATCGTGCCATTTCCGCCGGGGTCACAATCAAATGTCACCGGACACTCAGTAGGATTTTCTGATGCACCGGCATGGCTAAAAGTCGCCCATGCTGACAAAACGATAGGAGCCAACATTAGGGCGCAAGATTTTTTGCTCATCGAATTTCTCTCCTAATTTCCGCGTTGGCGGTTTTTTTCTGTGTTTCTAAGAAAGTTGTGCGCATTCACTTCGGAGCATATTTCGTGCCCAATCACTAGCCCTATGAAAATCATTGGGTTACGAAATTTCGAAGCAGGCGATGTAAAAACAATTAGAAAAATTCCCGTTAATTCCCGGATTTCGTGCGCGCGTGTGTAAAAAATTTTGACAACATAAAGTTTGCAAGTTTGGGGACATCCACTTTTCTCGCTCACGCCCCTACCAAGCCTGCCCCTCTGTCACGAAAGTAACAGACTTTGGCAAGACCATCCGTTGCGGCTGCTTAAGCCCAGCCGTTAGCATCGACCGTTACCCCGAGATTCGAGTCGTCGCCATGCATTGCTTTCGCTGCGACGCACATAACCAAAACTTACACTCGGTAAAAGGGAGAGTGCATGTCCAAACTGCTGATCAGGAAACATGGCGCGGTCACGTTGCTGACACTGAACCGGCCAGAAGTCCACAACAACGTCGATGATGAGCTCGCCTGTCTGCTCGCCGATGCCATCATCGCGTTCGGCCAAGAGGATACGCAGAACGTGTTGGTCATCACCGGCGCCGGCGGGAATACATTCTGCGCCGGTGCCAATCTCAAAGGCATGCGTGAGCTCTTTCAGCACCGGCACACCCACGACGCCGGGCCGATGGGGTTTTGCAAGCTCGATCCGGGTAAGCCCACCATCGCGGCCATCAACGGCAATTGTTGGGCCGGCGGGGTTGAGCTCGCGGTGTGGTGCGATTTCCGGATCGTGGACGAAAACGCCAAGTTCGGGTTGCTCAACAAACGCTGGGGCTTACCGCTCGCCGACGGCGGCACACAACGATTGCCGCGCGTCATGGGCATCGCGAATGCGCTCTATATGATTGAGACCGGCATGGAGATCGATGCCGATCGCGCGCTCGCGATGGGACTTGCGCAAGAAGTCGTTCCCGCTGGCACCTGCCTCGAGCGTGCGATGCAAGTCGCCCAACACATCGCAAGTTATGCGCAGGGTGGCATTCGCGCAGATCGCCAAGCGGCGCTTGCGACGCTCGGCATGTCGCTTGAAGAAGGATTGGAACTCGAGGTGAAACTTTGCCACGCGCCATCCGTGGCGCCAGCCGCCATGGCCGGCATGGATCGATTCGCCAAAGGCAGTCGCCCCGAGCCGCCGCGCCAGCCCGAGCGCACCCGGCGCGGTCGCGACTAGAAGGCATTAAGCGGAGCTTACGCATGGCCCATATCGAGATCGTCGATCAAACCTTCCGCGATGGCCAACAGTCCTTGTGGGGCATGCGTATTCGCACCGGCATGTTGGAACGCGTTGCGCCACTCGTTAATCGCGCGGGGTATCGCGCGGTCGATATCACCGGCAGCTCAATGTTCGAATGCACCATGCGCTACTCCAAAGAAGATCCCTGGGAAGGCTTTGATCTCTGGCGCAAGTGGATGCCGGATGTCACGTTCCGCTGCGGGGTGGGTAGTAATCGTATCGGCACCTTCGGCATGACGCCGAATGTATTGCTCGATCTCTGGGTACGCACCTTAGCGCGCCACGGCATGGATAGCTTTTGGGTGTATGACTGCCTCTACAATCTTGATCAGATGCGTCGCCTGTGCGAAGTCATCCACGCCTGCGGCAAACGCGCACTGGGCTCGATCATGTACGGCATCTCGCCCGTGCACACCGACGAATGGTTCGCCGCGCGCGTGTGTGAGATGGCGAGCTGGGGCTGCGTCTCCGGCTTTTATATCGAAGACGCACCCGGGATCCTGACGCCCGAACGCGGGCGCACGTTAATCCCAGCATTACTCAATGCCGCTGGCGATCTGCCGGTCGAATTTCATTTTCACAACACCACCGGCATGGGCGCGTTGAACTACGTCATCGCCATGGAAGCCGGCGGGCGAATTTTTCACACCTGTTCACGCCCGCTCGCGAACGGTCCGTCACTGCCCTCCACCGAACAGACCTTGGAGAACGTGCGCTGGCTGGGGCATACACATGGCATCGACGAAACCGTATTACCGGCGGTCGCCGAGCACTGCGCGAAGATTGCCAAGCAAGAAAATTGGCTAACCGGTGTGCCCAACGAATACTCAGCCTTTGCCTATCGCCATCACTTACCGGGCGGCATGACCGGCACACTGAAAGCGCAGCTCGCCCAATACGGCATGCAGGACAAGCTCGGCGAGGTACTGGAAGAAACCGTGCGCGTGCGCGAAGAAATGGGACATCCCATCTCGGCCACGCCGTTTTCGCAGATCATCGGCATTCAGTCGGTGCTGAATGTCGTCACCGGCGAGCGCTGGAGCACGGTGCCGGATGAAAGCGTGCTTTATCTCGCCGGCCATTACGGCACACCGCCCGCGCCGGTTTGCGCCAACATCAAAGACAAAGTTTTGAATTCCGAACACGGCAAACGTTTCGCCAATTGGCAGCGGCCGCAACCCTCGCTCGACGAAGTTCGCGCGCAATACGGCGGACCCAACCTCAGCGACGAAGAACTCCTGCTGCGCTATTTGGTACCGGCGGAAGACCTCGCTGCGGTGCGCGACGCAGGCCCGGTTAAACGCACCTATGATTTTATCGATGAGATGAATATGAACGACGTCCTCAATCACCTATTAAACTTGAAGCGCCCACGCCAGGTGGTGGTCTCGGGCGCGGCCGGCGACATCGTCTTAAAGCGAGGGAATGGCGCGGTGCACGCATGATGCGCTTAAGCCCCTTCGATGATTTTCCGTTTCATCAGGCGCCGACGCCGTTCGCCACGGCCGCGACCACGGATGCGCATTACAACGATGGATATTTTTGCGCGTTCTACGCCCCGGACTGGTATTTCTTCACGGGTCTTCGTTTACACCCCAACGTCAACGTGATCGACGGCTGGGCCTCCGTCACGCATGCCGAACGACAAACCGTGGTGCGCGCCTCACGCGCATTGCATCCCCGTTATGGCGATTTGGCGGTCGGCCCGGTGCGTTACGAAATTGTGGAACCGATGAAACGCCTGCGTCTCATCGCAAGCGAAAATCCAGCCGGTGTTGAGTTTGATGTCGTGCTCGAAGCGCAATCGCCGCCATTCATCGAAGATCGTTATCAACATTTTAAATTCGGCGCGGTGGTCAACGATCTCATCCGTTACACACAGATCTGCCGCGCCACGGGCGAGGCCCGCGTCGCCGGCAAGTTGCTCAAGATCGATGGCTGGCACGCCATGCGCGATCACTCCTGGGGCGTGCGTTCTTCGATGGCCGTGCCCACCGGGATCAAGGGCATCGATCGACAAGACGAAGATCCTGAGCGCCGCGCACTGCGCATGTGGGTGCCGTTTCAAGTGGCCGATCATTGCGGCTTCTACAACACCCACGAGAATCCTGATGGCCGCGCGCTCGATTTTGAAGGGCGTCTTGACTATGCGGACGGGCGCTCGGTGCATCTCACCGGCATGCGCCATGCGCTTGAATACATTCCCGGCACGCGGTGGCCCAAGGGCGGCACGCTGGAACTCGATGGCGCGGATGGGCACACGCGCAAATACACATTGGAGCTGGTCGGTACGCCCGCCGATGTACAAGCCGGCGGCTACTATCGTGGATGGCGCGATGGCTTGGGCGCTGGGATTTATCGCGGCGCGGAAGTCATCGAGCATGACAGTTACGCCGCGCGTCCGACGGCAGAGCCGGAAGGACCGCCACATGTGCCGCTTAAACATCGCCTGGGACCCACCGAATTTCCGATGCGCATGATTGGCCCCGGCGGCGCGGAAGGCATGGCGCACTTTGAACACACGATGTCCGGCCCTTATCCACGTTACGGTTTCCCATGAAATTAGAACCCGCCGACATTCGCCGGTTGCTCGATGCGTTCGAGAATTCGGATTGGAACGAAATTCGTCTATCCGTTGAGGGCACTGAGGTCTTCATCAGTGCACGCGACGATGCAGCGCCGCCAAGCGCTTCTCCGCGCACGACGCTGACGTCATCGCCCGTCACACCGCCGGCGCCAATGCCGGTCGCCACTTCCGTCGCGCCCGCGCAGCCACCGGCGGTTGAGATCCCGGATGGCACGACAATCCGATCGCCATCACCTGGCATCTTCTGGCGCTCACCGGCGCCGGGTGCGCCGCCCTTCGTCGATATCGGCCACCACGTCGAACCCGACACTGTGGTGTGTATTGTCGAAGTCATGAAACTCATGAACCGCGTCAGCGCGGGCGTGCGTGGCACGGTGATCGCGCTCCCGGTTGCGAACAGCGAGAAAGTTGCGCGCGGTCAACCGCTCATCATCGTCACCCCAGATCCGGATCAGGCATGAGCGTTCGGCCGTTGCGTCGCGTGCTGATCGCGAATCGCGGAGAGATCGCCGTGCGCATCGCGCGCGCTTGTTTCGATGAAGGGATCGAATGCGTGGCGGCCGTGTCCGCCGCCGATCTCGATAGCATGGCCGTGCGCCTCGCGGACGACTCAATTTGTATCGGCCCTGCCGTCGCGACCCAGAGTTATTTAAACGTGGCGGCGGTGGTCGGTGCCGCGATCGCCGCCCGCTGCGACGCCGTGCATCCCGGTTATGGATTCTTGTCCGAGCGGCCAGAGCTCGCGCAAGCCTGCGCCGATCATGGCTTGGTGTTCGTCGGTCCGACCGCGGAGGTCATTCGCCGTGGCGGCGACAAAGTCGCGGCGCGAGGTGCGGCGCGCGCATTGGGCATTCCCGTCGGCGAAGGATCGGATGCGATCGCAAACGCCGATGACGCGTTTTCGATCGCGGAAGCCATCGGCTATCCGGTGTTGCTCAAAGCGGCGGCCGGTGGCGGCGGGCGTGGCATGGTGCAAGTTCATCGCGCGGAAGATTTGCGCGACGCATTCCTGCGCGCCTCGACCGAAGCCGCCGCCGCATTCGGTGACGGCACGCTATTTCTCGAGCGCTATGTCACCAACGCCCGGCATGTCGAAGTGCAGATCTTGGCGGATAGTCATGGTCAGATTATTCATCTCGGCGAGCGGGATTGCTCGTGTCAGCGCCGCTATCAAAAGTTAGTGGAAGAAGCACCGGCCGGCGCCGTGCCGCAGAAGTTGCGGTCGGCGATCTGCGAAGCGGCCGTCAGCTTGGCAAACGCGCTCAATTACGTCGGTGCGTGCACGATGGAATTTCTGGTCGATCTCGATCGCGAGTTATATTCGTTTCTGGAAGTCAACACGCGCGTGCAGGTTGAGCATCCGGTGACCGAGATGATTACCGGCGTCGACATCGTACGCGAGCAGCTACGGATCGCGAGCGGCGCACCACTCGGAATTGCGCAACACGCGGTACAGATGCGCGGACATGCCATCGAATGCCGCCTCAATGCCGAGCAGCCGGCGGCGGGCTTTCTACCCTCGCCGGGCACGATCATGCGGTGGACAATGCCACAGGGCGAAGGCGTCCGTATCGACACCCATTGCCATGATGGCTTCGAAGTGGGCGCGCATTACGATTCGATGGTCGCGAAGCTCATCTGCTGGGGCGAAACGCGTGATGCCGCCGTCATGCGCATGTACCGCGCACTGGGCCGCGTGCGAATCGACGGCATCGATACCACGGCCGCGCTGCTGCGCGATCTCGTCGGCCATGGCGATTTTCGTGCCGGGCAAATCAACACGCGCTGGCTCGAAGATCATTTTCTGCCCGCGTGGTCAGCGCGCCGAGCGGCGTAAATCAATAAGCGATGGGATAGCAACGATGAGCATTCCGCCATTGAATAAGTGGGCCGGCGCACCACACTCGCGCACGGTTGCGTATTACCACCGCCGCGTGCGCGAACTCGTCGCCGAGAAATTCGCGGCCGACGGGCGCCGCTGGCAGGACGTGGTATGGGATGAACAATTTGAGTTAACGGCGGCGGATTATCAGCGGCTTGAAGATGAGCTACTCGCCAGCGGCATGCGCTTTCAAATGTCCGCCGGGATTTCGGTAAGCGAAACGCCAGAGAAGTACGAAGCCAAACCGGTGGACGCCGGATTAGATGATGTCGAGCCGGATGCGCAGGGCCGCCGTCTCGCCGGTTACGGCGATAATGTGTTCCAGGTGACGCAGGATATCGTCGGCATCGTGCGGAACATCCGCACCGTCAATACCGTGATGGAATTGCTTGCGCAGGGCGTGCCGCCGAATACGGTTGCGATCATCGATGACTCCGGCGGCACCTTGACGGCACCGATCTTGGAAGCCTTCGCCGCGGTGGTGTGTAAGGGCGGATCGGTGCGTTCGCATCTCGGGATATTGACGCGTGAATACAAAATTCCGTGCCTGATGAATGCCGAAGTCACCGGCCTTGAAGACGGTGCGCGCGTGCAAATCGAATACAGCGTACCCGCGAAGCCACCGTATGACGACGCCAGCGGGCGCGGACGTGCACGCGTTTGGAAATTGCCGTAGACGCCGCGATGCCAACTACACACACCTACACCGAACTGCTCAAGCTCAACGCTTGGATCCGCAAGAATGCGGATACCTGGTATTTCCACTGCGCCACGCGCACGGTGCAGGAATCGAAATTGTTTCCGGTACCGGCTTACATGGTGGTGTCGTACCTGCAAGCCTTTTATCGCTACCCGGATTTGTTGCGGCGGCTTGCCGCCAAGATGACCCCGGAGGAGATCGGCGATCGCCTCCGCGAAACCTCCACCAAGGGCAGCATCATCAGCCTGTCCTGCGTCCCGGAGTTTTATTTGGCGGGCCGCCAAACGTTGATTGAACTCGGGCTGATAAAAACCACCGATGCGCTTGATGATCTGGTGTTCGTCGAAGATTTTTCGGAACGTCTCAATCTTGCCTATCACCGTAACCACGCGCATGTGTTGCCATCGGACTCGAATCTGCGTGCGCAACTTTTGCCTGAGCGCCGGTTGCAAGTGTTCGAAGCCGATGCGATTGGCATGCGCCCCGGCGATCGCCTGCATACCGCGCTTAAAAAATTCATGGCGACCGCGAATCAATACGCGCTTCTCTCGCACTGCGAATCGAGACTTGGGATCTGGAACCACGGTCCTTATCGCTGCCGCGACAACGAGGAAATGTTGGTGCGCGGGTTTGTCGATCTAGGCGAATGCGATTTACCGTGGCTGGACGGTATTGCGGAGCGCGTCAGTTACAACAACCTGACGCTGCCAACCATCGTCAAAGACACGCATTTTCATATCGTGGATGACTGGGCGAGTTTTGAGGCAACACCCGCGTTCGACCACAACAATGTGGTGGCGGTTGGCCTATACACGTCCGATTTTCTCAGCGACGGCGAAATTCCGGTCGCCATGGATAATGCGGCGAGTCTCGCCGAGTTCTTGGAGCACGAAAGCGAAATTCTCGCGCAAGCAACGCGCGAGCTGTGGAAGCGCATGGCCGGCTGGCGCCGCGACCAGATGATCGATGCCGGCGCGATGGTCTACGCCTCCGTCGCCAAAGATTTGTTCCACGTTGCCGGAATTTATGAACCTTCCGACTGGTTCACGCTTGATGCGCGCGCCCAAAGTATCAAACCGCTGTTAAACGACGAATACGCGCGTGATTTTCTGGCGGAGCTTTTGGGCTTTATCAGCCTGCCTTCCCAGCAAGGTTCGCCTTACAGCATGAGTAAATGGGCCAAGGCGCCGGGGGATATGTGGTCACCCGTGCCGTACTCCGTACTCATTGACGATGAATTCACCGCAAGTTCCGGGGCCATGCGTAACGGCGGGACGTCGCTCGATCCGAAAGGTGGCCGGTATTTAACGACCCGCGGCAAACTCTCGCTTGCCGAGTACAACGCGGCGGCGGCGGCTTTCACGCCCACGCTCTGTACCGCGCCGTTTCGTTTTCTTGACGATACCTGGGTGCGCGATCATGCCGATTCGCCGCTTGCTCACGAACTTTATTGCATCGAGCAGCGCCATTCGCGCCATCTAGCCGGACGCGGCGCTAACGTGACGCGCGCGGAACTCGACGCGCTACGCGCACGCAATGATGTCCGTGCGCCCCGACCTGAGGGCTTAGACGATCCGCTGTTCCTCGCGATGCATGGTCTCGCGGTCAAAAAGTCCGGCAGCCCTATCGACATCGCGACCTTGATGGGCGCTGACACGGCGGCGATTAATACAGCGCTAGCCAATGCCGTGGCCGCGGGTCTGGCGGTGACGGCACAGGACAAGTACATCGTCAGTCCGGCGGGCCGCGGTTGGCTTGATCAATACTACTCAGCGCTCTGTGCGAGCTTGCGTTCCGCGCCTACGTTCGCGTCAGCGTACAATCGCTTCGAAGTGATCAATCGCCAGCTCCTCGCCCTGATGACGCGCTGGCAGAGCGTCACGGTGGGCGGGGCCACGCTGCCAAACGATCACGCCGACCAAGCTTACGATGCACGCATCGTCGATGAACTCGATGCGTTGCACGAAAGCGCGCAGCCGATCTTGGCAAGCTTCAGCCAACATGCGCCCAGACTCGCGGTGTACGGCAAGCTTTTGGAAACCGCCTACGATCACGTCCTCGATGGCAACATCGATTATATGAGCGGTGTGCGTGTGCCGAGCTATCACACGGTGTGGTTTGAGATGCACGAAGATCTGTTGCGCCTGCTCGGTCGCACGCGCGAGCCTTGAACGCATTCATACACGTCAAGATGAACAACGCCCAGACCACAAACGGTAGAGGAAACCCATGAGCTTTGAGACCCTGGTGTATGCCACCGATGGCGCGATTGCGACGATAACGCTTAACCGGCCGGACGATCTGAATACCATCGTGCCACCGATGACCGACGAACTCGAAGCCGCGGTGGCGCAAGCCGTACGCGACCAAACCGTCAAAGTCATCGTGCTGCGCGGCGCGGGTCGTGCGTTCTGCGCCGGTTTTAATTTCAGTGGTGGTTTTCATCAATGGGATAATGGCCTGACCACCGGCGGTAAGTGGGATGCGGGTAAGGATTTCGTCATGACTTGCTCGCCGGTCACCGGTTGGGTGCCAAAGTTCATGAGCCTGTGGCATAGCCCAAAGCCGGTGATTGCGATGGTGCATGGCTGGGCGCTGGGCGGCGGCAGTGAGATGGCGCTCTGCGCCGACATCGTGCTGATGAGCGAGGATGCGCGGATCGGCACACCGTACTCGCGCATGTGGGGCTGCCACCACGCCGGTATGTGGGTACATCGCTTAGGCCTCGCCAAAGCTAAGGAACTCGCACTGACCGGGCGACCTTTGTCAGGCGTGGAAGCCGTGGCCTGTGGGCTGGTCAACAAAGCGGTGCCGTTCGCGGAATTGGAAGGCGAAGCGTACAAACTGGCGCACGAGCTTGCTTCGATCCCAATGTCTCAGCTCGCCTGTATGAAGCTTGTCGTCAATCAGGCGTACGAGAACATGGGCTTGAAATCGACACAGTTGTTGGGCTCGGTGCTCGATGGCTTGATGCGCAATACGCCCGAGGCCGATGCGTTTATCGATCTAGCCGAACGCGCCGGCGTGCCGGCCGCGGTCGCGCAACGCGATAAATTGTTCGGCGATTATTCGCAAGCACCCCGCGACGGCAAACCGAATCCGCACAACACTTACCCTTCGCCCAAAGTTTCTTGAAGATGGCGCATATCGATCTTGTCGAGCAGACGTTTCGCGACGGCCAACAGTCGTTGTGGGGCATGCGTTTGCGTGGCGGCATGCTGGAGCGTGTCGCGCGCCAGATGGATGCCGCGGGTTTCCGCGCGATCGAAGTCACGGGTAGTTCGTTGATGGAGTGCTCCGTGCGGTATTCGAATGAAGACCCGTGGGAAAGTCTCGACCTATGGCGCGAATGGATGCCAACCTCGGAGCTGCGCGCGCCGGTCTGCCAAAACCGGATCGGCACCTTCGGCATGACGCCGGATGCCATGATGGATCTTTACGTGCAGACGTTGATTAAACACGGCATCGATGTCTTTTGGATCTACGACTGCCTCTACAACATGGATGGTATGCGGCGGCTGGCGGACACTATCGCCAAAGCCGGCGGGCGCGCGCTCGGCGCCATCATGTACGGTATTTCACCGGTGCACACGGATGCCTGGTTCGCGGCGCGCGTCGCCGAAATGGCGAGCTGGCGGAGCATCAGCGGCATTTATGTGGAAGACGCGCCCGGGATCCTTGCACCGGAGCGCGCGCATACGTTAGTGCCGGCGTTGCTCCAAGCGGCCGGCACCAAGCCGATTGAATTTCAGTTTCACAACAATACCGGCATGGGCGCGTACAACTATGTCATCGCGATTGAAGCCGGTGCGCGCTGTGTGCATACCTGCGCGCGTTCGATGGCAAATGGTCCGTCGTTGCCATCGACCGAGCAAACCTTGGAGAACCTCCGCTGGATGGGGCACACGCATTCGATTGACGAATCCGTGTTACCGGCGATCTCCGATCACTGCGCACGCATCGCCGCGCAGGAAGGATGGGATGTCGGTGTCCCAAATGAATACAGCGCGTTTGCCTATCGCCATCACCTGCCGGGCGGAATGACCGGCACCTTAAAAAAACAACTCGCGCAGTACGGCATGGAAGACCGACTCGAGGAGGTTTTGGAAGAGACCGTGCGCGTGCGCGAAGAAATGGGTCATCCGATTTCGGCTACCCCGTTCTCGCAATTGATTGGGATCCAGTCCGTGCTGAATGTGGTCACCGGTGAGCGATGGTCCACTGTGCCGGAGGAAGTCGTGCTCTATTTGTATGAGCACTACGGCGCGCCGCCCGCGCCACTTAGCGCGGCTGTCAAAGATAGGGTGCTGAGCTCGGAACAAGGCAAGCGACTCGCGAGTTGGCAACGCCCGCAGCCGAGCCTTGAGGAAATGCGCCTTCAATACGGTGGCCGTCATTTGAGCGATGAAGAATTGATCCTGCGCTATTTAGTCCCGGCGGAAGACTTCGCGGCGATGCGCGCCGCGGGACCGGTTAAGCGCACCTACGATTACCAAGACGAGATGATCCTAAGCGACTTGCTCGATCACTTGCTACGCTTGAAACGCCCGCGGCAGATCCATGTACGACAGGCGGATGCGGATATTCGACTCAGTCGCGGGTGAACGGTGTATGCGTGAAGACCCTCACCCTACCCTCTCCCGCAGGCAGGAGAAGGTTAATCGTGTCTGCCTTTCCCGTAACAGCGGGAAAGGAGGAAATAGGTCAATGAAGTTCGCATCCACCACGGTGAACGGCGACGCTCGAAATTACCTCTCCCAGCGGGAGAGGTCGGCGCGCAGCGCCGGGTGAGGGGCTATGGAGACGGCGCGCGCAGTCAACAATCCACGCGATTTGCAGACAGAAATCGTTGCGTGGACTGTCGATACCTACGGCACTACACACACCGCGCGAAACATCGGTTCGCTCGGCGGCCATTCGGGAGTGACGATCGGTTTTGATGTCGTTGACCATGAACGACTCGTCGAACGCCTAGTGCTGAAACTTCCACCGCCCGGCGTTGCGCGTAAAAATAACTTTGATGTTCTGCGCCAAGTGCCTCTCTTGACTGCGCTGGAAGCACACGGGATCGCCGCGCCGCGTGCGCGCTTTTGGTCGGATGACGAAGCAGCGTTCGGCGCGCCGTATCTCGTGATGTCGCGGTTGGCCGGCAGCTCACCGTCCGATCTCTTCGGTCCGCAGGGGAGTGATGGAATCGCGGGCGCGCATGCTTTATTCGAGCAAGCGATCGAAACCTTGGTCGCGATCCATGCAATCGATACCACGCGCGCGCTCGCCGGCTGGAATGCCGCGCGCGAAGCCGAGGCCGAAGTCGAACATTGGGCGATGATCCTAAAGAAATCGCGCGATCCGGCCTGGCTTGTGCTCGGTCAGCGCGTGCGCGCGTTGTTGCACGCGACGATGCCGCGGGTCATGCCACGCGGTCTTGTGCACGGCGACTATTATTCGAACAACTGGGTGTTCGATGGTGGACGTTTGAGTGGTGTCGTCGATTGGGAAGGCGCTTCGATCGGGCCCAGCCTGCTCGATCTCGGCTGGGCCTACATGATTTACGATCCCGCGAGCTGGGGTCCGATGCGCCGCGCAACGATGACCTGGCAACCCGATCCCACAAGCTTGGTCAAATGCTACGCGGCGCATTCGAAATTTGATCTAGATGATCTCCCTTGGTACCGCGCGCTCGCCGGGTATCGCCTGGCCTGCATCACGGCGTATTACTTCGAAGAACATCGCAGTGGCCGCCGCCCGAACGACGTCTGGGAAGTGTTTGGTGAGAGCTTTCCATTTCTGATGCAACGCGCGGCGGCGCTGCTCGAAGCACGAAAGCCTGGATAATTCAGTTGGGGTGAGCAAAGCGAACCCCAACAAGTTGCTCGCACGAATGCATGATGTTGGGGTTCGCTTTGCTCGCCCCAACCTACCTTGGTACACGTTCGCGCCCACCACGCCAATCGGCCGGCGTCACGCCAAACCAACGGCGAAACGCTTTGCGAAAACCGGCGGCGTCCGCGTAGCCCAGTTGCGTCGCGATGTTGTGTACTCGGTTCGCGCGATCGGCAAGTAAGGTCGTTGCCCGAGTCTTCAAGAGCCGCTCGGCTTCGTCTTGAAAGGTGCTATCGGATGCGCGCAGGTGCCGGATCACTGTGCGTGGCGAGCAACGAAGCTGCGCCGCGACTTCTTCTAAGGTGGGCACGCCACCCGCGCGCGGTTTGGTAAGCGCCGTTCCTAATACTTGGCGCACCCGGCTCACCAAGTCGCGCGCATCGATCGATTGCGTCGCCGCGTCGCATCGTTCCAGCGCCGTGTGCCACGCAGCTTCATCGAAATCGATATTCGGGATCGTGCGCCACGCCGCGGGAATGACCAATGCGTTCCGTGAACGGCACACCACCGGGCAATCGAAATAGCGCTGGTAAAAGGGACGGCTGTGTTGCGGCATCTCGCTCAACTCCACGCGAGCCTGCGTCATCGCGCCCCGATGCATGACGCGCACATACTCGTGCATCACGATGAGCGGTACTTCAATCAACATCTGACGCACCGGTCCGAGTGATATCAGCGGCGCGACTTCACAGCGGAACGAGGCGCCCACCTGGCGGCTGCTCCATGTTAGGTATGGAATGCGTCCGGGCATATATCGTATAAAAGCATCAAGCCCAGCGCCCAGCGTCGGCGCCGTTAGGCATGCCAACGTCACCGGCCCATGAAAATTCTCCGCCATCTGCTTACCCCACTGGAGGTGCCAATCGAGGCCAGGTCGCAACGGCAGGACGTTGGCGATACAACGCAGATGCTGACGGACCGTGATGGGTTGGGCATAGTGGGCGAGCTGCGCGGGTGCGATGCCGGTGCCGTCGGTAATCGCGGCATGATCGGCAAATTCCTGCGCCAGTAGCCTGACGTAGGTGTTCGGCATCAAAACTTGGTCTAATTCTTCGCGGCGCACGCGCGAATTGTCACCAATTAACCCCTCGTTGTCATCACCGACGGCTGTCCCGGATCACGGTGACAGTTGATACTGCGTGTCACCTTACGATTTTTCACTTTGTTTCCAAGAGAATTTGCAATGAACCACCCACAAGAAGTTGATGCCATCGTCGTCGGCGCCGGGATTGCCGGTTTGTATGCCATTTATCGTTTGCGCGAGATGGGTCTTTCACTCCAGGCTTTTGAGGCGGCTGGCCAAGTCGGCGGCACTTGGTATTGGAACAGCTATCCCGGCGCGCGGGTCGATTCTCAATCTTACGTTTATCAGTACTGGTTCTCGGACGAACTGCTGAGCGAATGGAATTGGCACGAGCGGTTCCCCGCGCAGCCCGAGACCGAACGTTACTTAAATTTTGTCGCCGATAAATTTGATCTGCGCCAGCACATTCGCTTCAACACCCGCGTCGCACACGCTGCATGGGACGAGGCGGCGTGCAATTGGACCATCGAAACCGAAGGCGGTGAGCGTTATACCGCCAAATATTTCGTGAGTTGTGCCGGCATGCTCTCCGCACCCAAGGTTCCGCCGTTTCCGGGCCATGAAAAATTCAAAGGCGTCATCGCGCACACCGCGCGCTGGCCGCGTGGTATCGATCTCAAGGGCAAGCGAGTTGGCGTGGTAGGTACCGGCGCAACCGGCATTCAAGTTATCCAAACCATCGCGACAGAAGTCGCCGAACTCAAAGTCTTTCAACGCACCGCGCAGTACGCCGTGCGCATGAACAATGAGCGTTACGACGCCAATCGCTTCGCGCAGTGGCGCGCGCAGTACCCGCGCCTGCGCGAGCACGTGCATCACACGTTTGCCGGATTCGATTTCGATTTTCATTTACCTGCCTGGGATACCTTTACCCCAGCACAACGCTTGGAGGAACTGGAAAAACTCTGGGCGGATGGCTCACTCGCGATGTGGGTGGGGGGCTTTCAAGAGGTGTTTGTCGACCCAGCGATCAACGAAGAGGTCTCTGAATTTGTGCGCGGCAAAATTCGCGCGCAAATCAACGATCCGAAAGTTGCGGAAATGCTGGTGCCCCGCCTATATGGATTCGGCACGTATCGGGTGCCGCTCGAATCCGGTTACTACGAAGCTTTCAATCGCAGCAATGTCGAACTCATTGATGTGCGCGCCAATCCCATTGAGCGCTTTACCGAAAAAGGCTTGGTGGTGGACGGCCGCGAATTTGAACTGGATGTCGTCATACTCGCGACTGGGTTCGATGCGGGAACGGGTGCGCTCGCGCGCATGGATGTGCATGGCCGCGACGGCCGCTCGTTGACCGAACTGTGGAGCAAAGACATTCGCTCGACGCTCGGCCTGCAAGTGCATGGCTTTCCGAATCTCTTCACCGTTGCTGGCCCGCTCGCACCTTCCACCGCGTTTTGCAACATGACAACCTGCTTACAACAACAGGTGGACTGGGTGAAGGACTGCATCACGTGGATGCGCGCCAACGGCAAGCGCGCGATTGAGCCCACACGCGAGAAAGAAGAAGAATGGGTGCGCCATCATGATGAGGTTGCGAATGCCACCTTGTTGATGCGCACCAAGTCCTGGTACACCGGCGACAATATCGAAGGCAAACCACGCCGGCTATTATCCTACATCGGTGGGGTCGGCAATTACCGCAAACATTGCGATGAGGCGCAGGCGAGCGGCTATCAGGGTTTCAAAGCTGCCTGAGGCAGCCCCCGTGCGACATTACGAGGCTCTTTAGCGCCGTAGGTTGGGGTAAGCGCAGCGAACCCCAACATCTTCTCTGCGGCCGAATACGAATAGGCCTCACTCTCTTGAACGCAATTTGTTGGGGTTCGCTTTGCGCACCCCAACCTACGATTATCCTCCGTATAATCTTGATCTCGATCAGCAGTAATCTCTGACAAAGCCGTTTAAAGTCGGCGCATCAATCAGCTCGAGGTCAACCATGGCAACCACAGCAACCCGCGCCACGCCCACACGCCCGCAAGCCGCGCCGTATGACTATGAAGTCATCGTGATCGGCGCCGGCGTGTCCGGCATCTACCAAATCAAACGGCTGGTTGATCTTGGCGTGCGTGCCACGGTCATCGATGCCAATAGCGGCGTGGGGGGCACGTGGTACAACAACCGCTATCCCGGCGCGCGTTTTGATTCCGAGAGCTACACTTACGGCTTTTCTTTTTCCAAAGAAATTCTCAATGAATGGCATTGGCGGGAGCGCTTCTCACCACAGCCCGAGACGCTGCGTTACCTAAACTATGTCGTCGATAAGCTTGGGCTTCGCAAACATATGCAGTTTGGCTGTAAGGTCGAAGCGATGGTGTTTGACGAAACGACCGATACCTGGCGACTTTCACTGCAAGATGGACGCACGATGTCGGCGCGGGTTGTCGTGACGGGCATTGGTCCGCTGTCAATTCCGACGCTGCCTAAGCTTAAGGGCATGAATGAGTTTAAGGGGATATCGTTCCACACCGCGGACTGGCCGCACGAACCGTTAGACCTAACTGGCAAACGCGTGGGCATCATCGGCACGGGCGCTACCGCGATTCAAATCATTCCGGAAGTCGCCAAAGTCGCAGGCCGTTTGACCGTGTTCCAACGCCGTGCGAACTGGGCGGCACCGCTCAACAACGGGCCGATCACGCACGAAGAAATGGCATCGATCCGCGCGCGTTACGATGAAATATTCGCGGCCTGCGCGCGCTCGCCGGCCGCTTTCGAACACATCCCGGATTCACGCAGTTTTTATAGCGTGCCGCCAGAAATGCGCCGTGAGTTTTGGGATCAACTGTATGAGGCGCCGGGGTTTGGGATCTGGCTAGCGAACTTCCCGGAAATCTTCATGGATGAAAACGCGAACGCGGAGTTATCGGCCTACATCTCCGAGCGGATCCGCCGACGCGTCAAAGACCCCAAGGTTGCGGATCTACTAACCCCGAAGGATCACGGCTTCGGGGTGCAGCGGTTGCCGCTCGAAACCCATTATTTCGAAACTTACAACCGTGACAACGTTGAATTGGTCAACGCCAAAGCAACACCCATCGAGCGCATCACGGCCACTGGATTGCGCACCACCGATCGCGAGTTTGAATTTGATGTCATCGTCTACGCCACCGGTTTCGATGCCTTTACCGGCGCTTACGATCGCATCGATATCCGAGGAATCGACGGCCAGAAACTACGCGATAAATGGGCTAAGGGGCCCGTCACCTATCTCGGCATGCTGGTCAACGGCTTCCCTAACATGGTGATGCTGGGCGGCCCGCAGATCGCGGCCGCGAATTTCCCACGCGGCTCGGAAGTCGCCGTCGACTGGATCACGCCGATGCTACAACATCTATGGGCGCACGGTCATACGCGCTTCGATGTGAAAAACGACGCGCAGCAAGCCTGGTTCGAGCAGGTCAAAAAAAGTTACGACGGGTTACTGCTGAATAAGGCACAAAGCTGGATCACGGGCTACAACTCGAACCTTGAAGGCCATGAATACGGCCATACGCGGTACAACATCTACGCGACCGGCGGCGCTGAGTATGCCAAACATCTAGCACGCGCCGCCGCCGACAACTATCACGAGATCGAGTTCTCTTAGGAAGGTTGCCATCGCGGAATCAGGGGCGATACCGCCCCCGTGTTCAGCGCTTCAAATAGCGGCTCAAGGCGCTGCTTAGTCGTCGCCGTTCTATGTACGCGGACGCTCTAATAGGTAAGTAATTCCAAGCGCGGTCAACGCGCCGAGGAGCGCGAGACTACTGTCTTTTTGTGCATCGAAAGGGTCACCCTGTGTGCCCAAAAAAGCATAGGCCGCTTCTGGGCTGACGATCTCCGCGGTCAGCCATTCGCTGATTTCGTATACCTCACTGGAAGCGGCGATAATGATGAAGGTGAGGAAATAAGACGCGTGGTTCTTTAGTCTCACGCCGCGGATCAATAATTCGCGAATCGGGTACGCCAACAATAAACCGAAACTGCCATGCACCACGCGATCGTAATGATTGCGCTCGGTATCAAAAGCACTCTTTAACCACTCCCCCCACGGTGCTTCGGCATAGGTGTAGTGCGCGCCCACCGTGTGCAATATGAAGAATATCGCAATAAGCATGTGCGCCATTTGCGAGAGTGGATGTTTGAAATAAATCAGGACCAACATACCGACAGCGGCTACAAGAAGAATGTTTTCGAGGAACCAGTCCGTACGATAAACCGGTTCAATCGCCGCCCAGATCCACACGGCGGCACATACTGCCGCGAGCACCTGCAGCACGCGGTTGCCACGAAAATCGCGCGCGACGAATGACGTGGCGGTGGTCAACATGGCATGCCGTTCAAATGTCTGGGAGTCGCATTCTGCCACAGCGGCAGCGAGAGACGAGGCCGCCGATGGCAACAACGAGTAGCCGCGAAAAAAGCTACCACCGGGTTTGCTTCTCATCCAAAATGGTCGGCATGGACCAGCCCCATTCATTGCGAAATTCAATTAAGGAAACTCTAAATAAGTCCATCCTGGGCTTTTCAGAGACCGCACACATCCTGTACCGCCGGAGGCTCCGCACATATGCAGAGCTTCCTTAAGCCCAATTTCTGAAGCCATGCGCACCCTTCCACGCATCGCACCTGAATTCATCGCGACTTATTGGACTCTGGCCGGAAACGTTGTGCCGTTAGGATCACCGGTGGAAGAGGCAAGCCCACACGACTTTGCCGAGCGGGTCGCGGTCGCGGCAGCCCTCGGTTATCGCGGCTTGGGGCTAATCTATTCGGATCTCGTGCGCAGCCGTGAACGACTTGGCTATTCCGGCATGCGCAAGCTGCTTGAGTCGCATCGGCTCTCGCTTGAGCTTGAGTTCTTGGTGGGCTGGCTCGCGGATGGGGATGAACTCGCCGTCGCGGAGGCCATGTTCGCGGAGTTGCTTATCGCCGCCAACGAACTCGGCGCACGTCACATCAAAGTCGGTCCGGATATGCAAGCCAAGCAGTGGCCGCTCGAACACATGTGCAAACGCTTTGCTCGATTGTGCCGGCGCGCAGCCGAGTGCGGCACGGGTATCGTCCTCGAACCCATGCCGTGGAGTAACGTCGCCGATCTCGCGACGGCACGTGCATTGATTGAAGGGGCCGGTGAAGCAAATGGGGGGTTGCTGATCGATATCTGGCACATGGCCCGTGGCGGTATTGACTACGACGAAGTCGCGGCCCTCCCACCCGGCATCGTTCATCACGTTGAACTAGACGACGCGGATCAAGAAGTCCGCGGCACGTTGCTTGAGGATACGCTCAATCACCGCCGCTTCTGCGGCACCGGGGCCTTAGACGTCCCCGCCTTTATTCGCGCGCTCAATGCACAAGGTTATCGTGGGCCGTATGGCATCGAAATCCTTGCGACCGAGCAACGCCAACGGCCATATCAAGATGTCGCGCGGGACGCTATCGAGACGGCACGCGCGCAGTTCCAAATCGTCAACGGCTAAGTGCCCCGGGAATAATAAATGACTCACTCCGATCGCGAATTAATACAGAACCATCTCGCCAAATACTGCTTTGTCGTCGACAGAGAATCGGCAGATGCCATTGCGGATCTGTTCTGGGAAGACGCGCGCTTGGACTTCAACGGTATCTACAGCGGTCGTGACGAGATCCGCCACTGCTACGCCGAGTGGATTAGAAAGGCGCGCGATCCGGTCGAAGGCTTGCGGCACCTTATTTATGTCCCGTTGATTGAAATCGATGGCGATTCCGCCGAGTCAGAGACTTATGTCGATGCGGACGCGCACGTTCGCAAAAGCGGACGCACCATCCTGCTTCGCTCGCTCTATCGTGATCGGTTGTCAAAGCGAAACGGCGAATGGCGCTTTGCCGATCGGCACATCGTCGCCATGCGCAGCCTCTACGATGTTGAGCGCCAAGGATAGCGCGTGGCCGTGACTGAGATAAAGCCAAGTCTTTTAGAAATTTTAAACGCCACCCCTTTGCGCGGTCATCCAGTCCTAAATCGCGCCGAGACCATCGTTAAAAAATCAGAGTTAGACCAAGCATCCTTTACGCAAGCGCATCTCGCGAACGGCGGCATGCCGGTCTTGGTCGGTGATGTGATGGAAGATTGGCCGGCGCGCACTAAGTGGACCTTCGATTTCTTTAAATCGCGATTCGGCGAAGACGAAGTCATCGCAAATGCGCCGATGTTTCTTGAACCGGACTTAGGTCTTACCCCGGTTCAGGTAAAAATGCGTTTGGCGGATTATCTCGATTACATACAATATCCCGCCAAACCGCCCGTGGGGGAGTACCTGCAAGGCGATCTCGTAACGCTTCGCCGTAACCGCCTGCCATTGTATGCGCCGGTTTATCGCGTGCTCACGCTGCATCCTGAACTTGCCGACGATGTAAACGGCTCCAGCCTGCCATTTGTTGATGATTTGTTACCGCGCTTGCCGGTCTCGATCAAGCATTTGTTGGATTCGCACGGGAGTCCGATTCATTACGTGTTCTTTTCCCCAACCGGCTCCGTTTCGTTTTTGCATACGGATTATTGGTCGAGCCACGCCTACTTGGCACAGATAATCGGTCGCAAACTCTGCGTGATGTTTTCGCCGCGCGACAACGAAAATGTCTATCACGGCGCGATCCGCAATCCGTTAACGGTCGACTTGCGGCGCTTTCCACGCTTCGCGAATGCGCAACCATACGTGGGATTACTCGAGCGCGGCGAGACCGCGATCATCCCCTCGGGGTGGTGGCATTTTGTTATCGGGCTAGAGCCTTGTCTCACTTACAGCTATAACTTTTTCGAGCGCCATAACATGAGCGCTTATCTCACCAATCTCTTCGCGATGTTCGCGCAAACTTTGTCGGCACCGGATGAAGTGACACCCGCGCTGCGCGGAGGGATCGCGCAGTTCATGCGGGAGTCACGCGCGGAGTTAGACGAACTCGACGCCATCGATCTCACTTAATCGTTTACGCACATGCCCCTGCCGCGCATCGCTCGGCAGCGCATCAATCTCCCGGATGATGTCGAGCATGCGCTTCGCGGTTTGCATCATTAGCGCCGCGTCGTCCTCGCCCGTGCGTTTGGGCAATTTCAAGACGGAATCCGAGCTGTAAAGTGGCAGCGTATCGCCCGCTGCACGGGCACGCGCACGTGTCGAATCTGGCAGCGTCTCGCCACGCGCCGCATTACGTAGCAGTTTTCGGCATAGAAGCACGCCGTTGTCCGAGCGTCCGGGATGCTCGAGGCTGTGCGGCGCGATTTTGCCGATGCTGGTAATGGCCTCAAAATCGCCTGGCGCGAGCTGGCCTTCGCGGTAACTGCGATCACCGACTTGGCCGGCGAGAAAATCCACGCGATCGACACCGCAAGCTTCTTCGCGGCCGAAATGCGCGGGATCGATTTCATCGTTGAAGTGCCGCCAGCCAAAGCTGATCATATTGTGGTCGTCGACCGGCACATGCCAGCGCGTCATGCCGACGGTAGTGTGTCGTTGCTCGGCCGCGCTGGGCGCCACGGAAGAGGTATGCACAAGGTTCGGCATCGTCATCTCGGTGATCCGGATCCACACGCGCTCGTCACTGACACGCCGCGCCGCGGCGAACATCATGCCGTTACCGTCGCGCGTGGTTTCCCAGCGAACCAACGGCATGGTGCGAAACCCTTGGCCGAGACTGACGCCTTCGCTGACCGCCTCGTCGACGCTTGCCACCGTCATATTGTTATGCAACGCGGCGGAGTGAAAGTGATCGACCAGGTTTTCAAACACTTGCAGCCAATTGCACGGATAAATATTGGAGAACGCGACCAAACGTCCGCCGGCCGGACGATGATAGACATCGTACTCATCGAACGGCGGTTTATCCGTTGGCGGTCCCATGTAGGCGAAAACCAGTCCGTGGCGCTCAAATGCCGGATACGCACCGATGAATAGATTGTCTTTCATGCGGCTTTCGGGCGGCTCGCACGGCATCTCCAAAATGGTGCCGTCCACATCGAATTGCCACGCGTGATAGCAGCAACGGATCCCGCGTTGCTGAACGATGCCATACTCGAGTGAAGTCCCGCGGTGTGGACAGTGCCGCTGCAACACCCCAACCCGGCCGCCGCGATCGCGAAACGCTACCAAGTCCTCGTTTAGGATCCGAATCGCTTTGGGGACATCGGTCAGCTCCTGCGACAAGCACACGGGCTGCCAGTGTTTACGCATGACTTCGCCCATCGGCGTACCGGGTCCGCATGAGGTGAGTTCGACATCGACGTCGGCCGCCGCGCGATCGTGTCGCAGATGATAGCCGGCGTACGGTTGCCGGGCAGGATCAGCACTCGTTTTGACTCTTTCGTTCATCGTAGTCTCCTTAAGAAAACACTGCATAAGCGCAGAGATTCCTGCGGTACGGGTCGTATCACTTGATTAGAAGTCTCGCGGGCGCCCGAGCACACCCAAAATATCCTCATGGAATTCGAACCAAATGTTATGCGCCGAATCGCGCCGTGGGTTACACAACAAATCAGTATCGCCGTCATCGATGGCATCAAGCGCCGCGGAAAAACGCTGCTGGTAGTCGACGTAGCGCGGAATGTTGGGCAGTAGCCGGTCAAGCTCGGCAATTAACTGTTCAATCGTCTTCAATGCCTTGGCCAACGCATCCGTGTCCGCCTGCTGTTGCCACGCGCTCAAAAGCGCGATGAACCGGGTGTTCAAAATTTCAAAGCGCGTATACCAAGCAGCGAGCGCCGCGTCACCGCGAACCCCAGCATAGCGTTGAGCATAGTAAGCGCGCACGGCATCCGTACCGGCCGGCAGCAACATATGTCCGTTCTCGAGCGACATGACCCATTCGCGCGCGGTCGCCGTCTGGAGCACTGACGCAATTGTCGAGGGTTCTAAGCCAGATAGAGTGGCAAGCTGAGAATCTTCCGCCAAGCGCTTCAAGTGAATCGCGTTCAACACTTTGAACGCGAGTTCATCAAGAGAGACCGACGCGTTGCTCATCTATCTTAACTCCAGAAATATTTCGAGCGGCGCGGACTCGCGCCTTCGCCGAACGGCAGATAGCCGCTGCCTGAGAATATTCTGTTTGGGACAACTTCGCGCACGAAGCCGCGCTTACCGATTTCATAATAATAATTCGACACCCGCTGATCGATTTCCCATAAGTCGTAATCCGTGCATGCCTTGTCATAGGTGCCGGCCCGCTGCAGATGCGGCAAAATCATCCCGACGTAATAAACGTAAATTCCGTTGGTGATGAGTTGACGGCGCGACATCCGGGCGAGCTTGGTGTATAGCTTGAAAGTCGCGGCTTGAATACCGCCGAGACGTGCGCCGAGATCGGCAATGAGCACGGGATAAACCTCACTCATCGGCGTGTCCCATTTTTCGCGCACGAACACAGCGCCGCCGACAATCGCCGGGATGTAGTTTTTGGGTCGCGTAAATGTGGTGGAGATATCGTTGATCCGGATCTCCTCTAGATTCATCGCCTGCGGATCCACTTCCAGCACCACGGTGTAGCAGTACGGCACATTCTCGTGATCGCAGACGTCGCTCCAGTGGTAAACCTCCTCGTTGCAGAAGAGATCGCGAATGATCATCAAGTTCCCATTCGGCAGCGGATATGGTCCCGTATCGCCGAGCCCCAGCCGGCAATCAAAGTGATCAAGAAAAGACAATAACTCTGCCGCCGCATTGAATTGAATGAGGTTATCGTGCGCGGGGCTGCCGGGTTCGAGCGGCTCTAACGCGCTCTGCAGCCGATCGAGCAGTGATGGTTCGTGGATCTGGCAGCGGTAACGGTTTTGCGAGTTCAAAATCCAGCCGTCACGGCGCTTCGCCCATTGCACCCGCTGCATGAATTTAAGGATGGTGGAACTTTCGGCGATGTAGTCGTCGGGACGGATCGCTTCGAGCGCCAACAAGGCACATCTGCCCATACCGAATCCCACCGCGCCGATACACCAATCATGCACGCAATTGATCTTGGTGCCGATCTCGTTACGTGCCGAGGCGCCGATGTCCAGCACGCCTTGCGCGCCGACTTCGGCCGTGGTCATCGCGAGCAACTCCGGCCACCGATAAAACTCATGCATCAACGCCAAACACTCATACTCCTGGCGCGGAATCATCCCGGAAGATCCTTCGGTTGCGCGCATAACCAATACATCCCAGACATTCCACGCAAGGTAGTTGTTGAGATCGTTTAATTCGTCAATCGTGAACTCGTCCCTCCGCACGGCCGCTTCGTCAACTTGCAACAGCACTTTGCTCTTCGCGCGGCTCTTCATCACACGATCACCCAAAATGCCATCCGGGACGGGTTCGAGATCGGTGAAATTACCGGTGTAAACCAGATTTTGAAAACGCAGTCCCTCGTCATCCGGGAGATAGCGATCAAGATAAGTGGCGGCCATGGCGATGCTCCTCAAACGACGAGTTCGATTCGACCGGTATTCCGGTCGGTGCAAGAAAGCCGCACGGTCTTGCCGTTTAATCCTGCAATGACCGCGGCGAAATGCGCTTTGTTGTCACCACCGGTGACGTAGCGCGTAGTGCTCGCCAATAGATAGGCGGTCATGATGCAGGGGATCTGAAACTCGCGCGACAGAATGCCGAGGTGCGATTCCGGCGCGCCGGACAACGTAATGACACCCTTCGCCCCCATGCTGAGTGCCGGCGCCAAAAAGGTCGTGGTACCACCTTCCGCCAACAAGATATGGTCTTTCAACTTGCCGCTTTGAATAAGCGAAATCACTGCTTTGGGATTCGGCAAATAAATGACCTCGCCTTGCGGAGATTTCGGGGTCTCGAAGCAGTTATAACCTTCTGCAATCACAGCGTCGCTCGACATCGTCGTCCTCCTTCTAGGTTTTTGTGTTGTTGGTCGATCCAGGCTTGGAGTTCACGCGGTTCATGTGCTACATCGAGCGCACCGGCGGCGCGTAACGCGTTCGCGTCATGCATGCCCCAAGCGACACCATACGCGGCGACGCCCGCGCGCTTTGCCTCGAAGATATCGCCCGTGGTATCGGTAACAAGGATGACTTGCGCCGGCGCGTATCCGTTATCCGTGATAAAGCGCTCGATGGCGCGAGATTTTGACGGTTCCATATCTCCTGCGATCACCGCCTGAAAACATGCAATCAACTCATCCCGCGCGAGCAACCGGTTGAGCGTTGCCTGCGTGTTGCTAGAAACAATGGCGAGCGTAAAATCATCGGCTAGCGCGCGGATCAGCTGGGCCATCCCCGGTACGAGCGGTGGATCGTAGTGCTCACGCACCAAGCCCATGAAATGCGCTGCGGCGGCGGCACCGCGCGTGGCGTCGCCGCAGTGATCGACTAATCCTTCATAGATATTGCGTGTGAACAACGCAAAGTATTGCGCGGGCGAATCGATGCCGAGCGCAAACTCGCGATTGGTTTGTTCAAACAGCACCCAGGACTCGTTGCGCGTATCGACCAGCGTGCCGTCGAAGTCAAACAGCACGGCGGCGATCATTGCTACGCTTGGGCTTCCAGCACGCCGGCCGGCGCGGCCGTGCCAGCGTTGAGCGCCGTAATCTGCGGCAGCTCATAGAAATCCTGCACTTCGCCATAACCCGTGCGGCCACGGTATTGCCATCGCGTTAGGCAGTTAAACGCCACCATGTTGGGCCAACACTGCCATGGAAAGGTGGTTAATGAAGCGCCTTCCAGCGTATGACGCGTGCCGGCTGCGTCCACGAAGTCGAGGCTTAAGCGGCGCGCGAAACGATCAGGCCCGCGTTCCACTCGGCCGCCACCGCCCGCGAGTCCTATCATCGTACCGTTGTCGATTACGTAACCGTGTGCGAGTGCGAGCGTCGCATCGCCTGTACGCGCATCAAAATTCAAAATCGCATGCAGCGCTGTTTTGCGATCGAAGTGCGCGTGCAACCAACTCATGTTCGGTTTGCCGCGCTCGGGTCGCGGGCCCCAGGAGTGGTCCATCGTCGAGACGCAATCGATGGCGTAACGGTGACCGCGCACGGCGACCTCGCCTTGCACCAGCCCAGTTTGATCAAAATGCCCGGCGTAAGCCGTACCCCAGGCGAACTTACCAGCCTCGCTGCCGGCGGCGCACATGGGATCCTGCGTTGGATCGTGAATGTCGAAAGGCGGCATCAAGGCGTCATAGGTGACATCGATGCGCGTGCCCTCGCCGTCGTCATAACGGATCTCCCACGCACGATTCGGTTGGGTGCAGCGTACCTCGAGGCTGTTATCGAGCCGGTAATGAAGTAACGAACGGGACTCCGGCATCGGCAACGCGGCGCGGTAATCACAAAAATCGGCTTCCCAGGGGGTGCGCGCGCGGCGCGAATTCATGCAGACCGAACTACTGACCACGCCGAGATTAGGCCGGAACAGCGCATATACGCCCACGTTCAAACAATGCTCGGCGTTGTAGAAACCAAAGTAATTGGTCTCCGCCCAGTTACGCTGCGCGGGCGCAAAGGCATGAAACTCGGCGTCACGATCATCGAGCATGGCAGGCTCCCGAGGGGTAGCGGCGAACAGCGTAAGCGAAATCCAGAAACTGGGACAGCGTGAAGTCGCAAACACCCTAGCGGTGTGGCTCGCCGCTTGCCATTGACACATCGGATTGACAGATCAAATCTTGCACCTGCAGCAAAAAAGAGTGTACCCGATGGACCCATCCTCCCTTTCCGCCTTGTTGCCGGCGGGATTCGAAGACCTGGAAGAATTCGTCGCGCATTGGGATCACCAGACTTCTCATGAGCGCTGGACGCGACGGCTGACCACCCCGTACCCCGAAGTCCTGCGTTTCTATTCGGCGATGTCCGCCCGTGCCGAGGAAGCCACCCAACTCATTGAACGATATCCACTGGATGCAATGCCGGCAGAAGTCGCGCGATTGTTTCGACTGGTGCTCGCGCTAACGCAGGCAGGGGTGGCGGTGGAATTACATCAAGCGCCGGTCTCCCCCGGCTCGCCCGCGCGGCACGCGTTACGCTTGGAAACCGGCATCCAACCCTACGGTTGAACGAAGCTAAGGATCGACGCGATGAATTCTCCGGACGACATCAAACTCACTTTCACGGCAGCGAATGGCCTCGGCACGGGCACGGTCCCGACGCGGCTGTATACCGATCCCGCGCATTACGAACTTGAACGCGAGCGCATCTTCGGACGCGCCTGGCTCAAGGTCGGTCGCATCGAGCAACTGCCTAACGCGGGTGATTTCTTCGTCAAAGACATCGCGATCCTGCACGCCTCCATTCTCATCACGCGCGCCAAGGATGGGGTGATCCGCGCGTTCCATAATGTGTGTTCGCATCGCGGTAATCAGGTGGTGCTGCGCGAGTGCGGCAACGCCAGCCGCTTTGCTTGCCGTTATCACAGCTGGACGTATCAGAACACCGGCGAATTGATCGGTGTGCCGGATGAATCGATGTTTTTCAAACTCGATAAAAAGAAATGCGGCTTGACGCCGGTCGCATTGGATATTTGGGAGGGTTGGCTATTCATCAATCTGCAGCCGACGCCGGAAGTGAGCCTAAGAGAATTTTTAGGCCCGTTTGGCGAAGCGTTCAGCGGCGTCGCTTATCCTTATCCCGAACACGCGATCGTCATGCGCGGTGAACTCAAAGCGAACTGGAAGGCCGTGGCAGATGCCTTTAGCGAGGCTTATCACCTGTCATCCATTCATCCGCGCACCTTCGCGCCGATTTACGCAGGCTCTGCCAATCCCTATAGCCGGTTGGTCGGCGCGGAAGTCTATGGCGCGCATCGCATGATTGCGACCTGGCTTAATCGAGACTATCAGCCGGCGCCGAACGCCAAGGTAGAGCGATGGGTCTATCCGGCCGTCGCGACGATCACCGGGACGAATCAAGAAGGCGAGACCACCCCGCTAACGGCGCACCCCGCAATTAATCCCACCAATAGCGAAACTTGGGCCAGCGACGTCAATTGGATATTCCCCAATTGGCATATCCAGATTTCGGCCAATCGGTTCTGGTCTCATGAATTCTGGCCAACCTCGGTCAACACCACGCTGTGGGAAGGTCGCTTCTATCAACCCGCGCCGCGTACCGCACGTGAACGCATTCAACTGGAATGGTTCACCGCGCAAATGGCCGACGGCATGCTGGAAGATCTTTCGAATATCGAGAGCACGCAACGCGGCATGGCGTCCGGCGCCAAACCGTACCTTCACCTACAGGACGGCGAAATCGCGATCCGCCATTCGCTGGAAACCGTGCAGAAATGGGTAGCGGCGGCAGCCGTGCGCGAAGCCTTGCGATAATCTCGCCGAACTCTGATTTGGCGACGCTTTAGATGATCTGCTGCGCGCGAAGCGCACTTATTTCCGCCGGCGGCAAGTCGAGCCAACCACGCAATACCTCATCCGTGTGTTGGCCAAGCCGCGGCGGATGCGTCGGCGGGACTGCTGGCGCGCCGCTCATCACAATCGGATTGGCGGGTATTTGCACGGTACCCCACACGGGATCTTCCAGCGCGCATAACATCTCGCGCGCCGCGATATGCGGGCAGTCAAAGAGATCATCCGCATCGTTCACGACGGAGGCCGGAACTTCATGGGCGAGCAGCGTTTGCACGGCGTCATGCCGGGTGCGCGTCGCGAGCCAGGCAACGATGAAGTTATTGAGCGCCTCGAGATTCGCGTGGCGCGTCGCGCCGTCGCGGAAGCGGGCGTCGCCCACCAACGCCGGTTGGCCTATTGCCGTACAGAAGCGCTGCCAAATGATCTCACCCACCACCGCGATAACAATATAGCCGTCGGCGGCACGATAAGCGCCAAAGGGTGCGGTGACCGCGTGCAGCCCAGGTTGCGGTCGCTGCTTGAACACGGAATACATGGCGACCGAAATCTCATTCAGTACCAAACTCGTGTCATACAACGAGACATCGACCTTCTGTCCCCGCCCTGTTCGCGCGCGTTGCAAGAGCGCCAATAACGCGCCTTGCGCGGCGACGATCCCAGCTTGAATGTCGCCCAAGGAAAAACCTAGGTAAGTCGGTTTGTCGTCGGCGCGTTCGGGGCGATACATGAGTCCACTCAACGCCTGCGCGACGATATCGAATGCCGGGTAATCGCTATAGGGACTCGGTTTCACATCGTGATGACCGAAGCCAGAAACCGCCACGTAGATGAGTCGCGGATTAAGCTTCTGCAACGTCGCCCAACCAAGCCCAAGCTCATCCATCACGCCCGGGCGAAAATTTTCGAGCACAATGTCCGCTTCCACTGCTAATCGCTTAAAGAGCTGTTTGCCGGCCTCGCTCTTTAGATCTAGGGTCAAGCTGCGCTTGTTGCGGTTTGCTCGCAGGAAAGACAGTCCGTACGACTTGCCGTTTGCATCCGCGCGCTGTGGGCTCATGCCGCGATAAGGATCGCCGAGCCGCGGATGTTCGACCTTGACGACTTCGGCGCCGGCATCGGCCAGCCACATTGAAGCAAACGGGCCGGCGAGAAAATTCTCCACCGCTAACACGCGTGTGCCCGCGAGTGGTCTTTGATCGTCTACCGTATTCATGGATGAACAGGCGTCGTAGGATTTGACATGAATTTATTTCTTCTTTCGCGAGCGACACAATCGATCCGGCTTCGGATCTCCTTCTTCACCGAAACCTCGGCATGACTTCGTGCGCGAAGCGCGCCAAACTTTCGCTGAAGATTTCCGGCGCGACGCCAGGCGACGCGCCCCAAGTGATGAGATCGGTGATGCCAAAACGCGTCACGAACGCTTCGATCTCATCCCCGACTTCCTCCGCCCTCCCAATGATGAGGTTCTGCGGAATGGCATCTTCCGCGGGCCGGGTATGCAGGATTTCTTGATCGCCCGCTTCGCCAAGCCAGCGCGCATAAATTTCCATGCGATAGCGCTCGCCCTTATTCACTTGTGTGGCGACGGCTTTGCGCTCGTCAGTCACCATAAACGGCCGCAGCACACCCACCCGAAAATCTCGCACGTCGCCACCGCGCGCGGCGACTTCTTCACGCCATGGATCGAGCACCACGTGCTTTCGCCCTTGCGGGAGCAGGTGCGCGCCGAGGCGCGCGGCGCGGCGTGCACCGGCCTCGCTCATCGCGGCTATCCACAGCGGCGGTCCGCCCGCTTGCACCGGTCGCGGGCGCACCGCAACGTCTTCGAATGTGTAACGCTTGCCACGGAAAGTAAAACGATCTTCGTGCCACGCCTGACGTAGGATCTCGATGCCCTCCTCCGTCAGCGAAACACGATGCCGGCGGTCCACGCCAAAAGCGCGAAACTCGTGGTGGGCGTAACCCAAACCCACACCGAGCATCATGCGGCCGTTGCTTAAGTTATCGAGCACGGCCAAATCTTCCGCGAGCCGCACCGGATGATGGAACGGCATGAGGAGAACGTTCGATGAGATCGACACGCGCTGGGTCGCCGCGGCAACGGCGCCCGCCGCGGCGACAAAAGACGGAATGTAGCCGTCGTCCACGAAGTGATGCTCGGTGATCCAAACGCTGTCATAGCCTAGGCGGTCGACCGCATGAATTTGTTCCAAGCACTGCGCATATATCGTCGGCAAAGCCACACCGCTGCCGGGTGGATTACGAAAGTCAAACGCGACACCAAAGCGCAGGCGGGTCATAGGGACTCCAACGATTTTATGGTTCGGCTTGCCAGCGGAGCTTACGCCAATCTTACGCGTTCATTCCGCGGGTCATACCAAGCAATAAGAGAGGCGTCGGCCGCATAACGTTGGCAGGCTACTTCAATTTCGTAATGCCCGCTTTCTAGGAATTCCGCATCCGCTAATCCGTCGGGATTCGTGACATAGCCCATCGCGAGCGACTTGCCGACCGTGTGGCCGAACATGCCGGAAGTCACGCGACCGACAATCCGGTCATCCCGCCAAATAGGTTCGTTGTGATACAGCAAGGGCTCGGGATCGCGCAGCGCAAATTGCACGAGACGTCGCTTCAAGCCCTGCGATTTCTGCGCGAGTAACGCGTCGCGGCCGATAAAGCCGCCAGGTTTCTCCCACGCGACCGCGAATTCAAGGCCTGCGTGCAGCGGCGAATCTTCATCCGCGATGTCATGGCCCCAATGTCGATAACCTTTCTCCATGCGCAATGAATTGAGTGCGTGGTATCCGGCGAGCCGCAAATCATGGGACGTACCGGCCTCCATCAACGCATCGAACACCCCGGGCGCGTATTCGGTCGGGATGTAGAGTTCCCAGCCGAGTTCTCCCACATAGGTCACCCGGCTGGCGCGCACGCGGGCGTAGGCAAGATCGATTTCCCGCGAAGTTAAATACGGAAATGCGGTATTGGACAAATCCGCGTCCGTGACTCGCGCAAGCACGTCGCGTGCGCGCGGCCCCATGAGACTTAGCACGGCCATGCCGGAACTCACATCCGTGACGACGGCGTGCGCGTTTGCAGGGATCTGCCGCTGCAACCACGCCAAATCACGCGTGCCATTGGCGGCGGCCGTCACCACAAGAAATCGCGCAGATCCTTCACGCGTCACGGTGACATCGGCTTCAATACCACCGCGTTCGTTCAGCCATTGCGTGTAGACGATCTTGCCGATTGGCACCGCCACATCATTGGCACAGATACGATTCAGGACCACTTCGCTGTCCGCGCCCTGCACCAAAAATTTGGCGAACGATGAGAGATCAAACAACCCCGCCGTGTCGCGCACTGCGCGATGTTCCTGCGCGGAATGGGCAAACCAATTCTGTCGTCCATAGCTGTATTGATACTCAGCCGTCTCACCGGCCGGCGCGAACCAATTGGCGCGCTCCCAACCGGCAACTTCACCAAAACATGCGCCACGCGCCGCTAGGCGATCGTGCAGAATCGAACGCCGCACACCGCGCGCGGTTTCGGCTTGGCGATATGGCCAGTGCATCGCGTAGAGCAAGCCCAGCGATTCCTTAGTGCGATCGTGCAGATACCGCCGATTGCGCTGGAACGGCATGCAGCGGCGGATGTCGACGTCCCACAAATCCATCGGCGGATGTCCGTCGAGTATCCAATCGGCAAGCACCCGACCCGCGCCGCCTGCCGATTGGATTCCGATTGAATTGAATCCCGCCGCGACGTACAGATTGCGCACTTCCGGCGCCTCGCCAAGAAGATAACGATCGTCCGGCGTAAAACTCTCCGGCCCATTGAAAAAGAGATTGATCCCGGCGTTCGCCAACGCGGGAAGCCGATGCGCGGCGCGTAACAACAATGGCTCGATA
The DNA here is from genome assembly GCA_964555355.1 of uncultured Klebsiella sp. Lineage (GTDB taxonomy): Bacteria > Pseudomonadota > Gammaproteobacteria > CAIKBL01. Next base: position 27,938 of record CAZKRY010000020.1, on the reverse strand, counting down.
TGCTGTAGGTCAGCGGGCAACTGATCGAAACAAAAATTAGTAGGAATTCCGCCCATGCCCCAGGGCTTGGCGACAGGTTCGAACCAGCCGACCAGGAGCTTGCCGGCATCTTCTTTAAAGTACGCGCAACTATCCGGATCGCGCAGTACCGGCAAGTCGGCGGACAATCCACTCATCGGCTCGGTCACGATATAAAAATGTTCCGCCGCATGCAGCGGCACGGTAACGCCGGCGCGCGCGCCCAACGCATGTGCCCACATGCCCGCGCAATTGACCACGATGTCGGCACGGAGGTCGCCGAACGCTGTGCGCACCCCGACGGCCCGGCCCTCGTTGACGATGATTTCATCCACCGCCACTTGTTCGAAGACTTGCGCGCCGCCCGCGCGTGCACCCTTGGCGAGCGCCTGCGCGGTATCGATCGGATTGGTGCGGCCGTCTTTCGGCAAGAACACACCGCCGAGCAGATCGGCAGCGTGCACGCCGGGCCATCTGCTTGCGATCTCGCTAGGCGTCATCAGGTGGACTTCCAAACCAAAGCACTTTGCCATCGACGCGCCCCGGCGTAATTCTTCGAGCCTGCCCTCGGTACTCGCCACCGCGATTGATCCGGTTTGCCGGAAGCCGGTGGCTTGGCCCGTTAACTGTTCGAGAGATGCGTACAAACCGGTGGTGTATTGCGCGAGCCGCGTCAGGTTGTAGGTCGCGCGTAGTTGACCAACTAGACCGGCGGCATGCCACGTGGTGCCACAGGTCAATTGTTTGCGTTCCAATAGCACCACATCACGACAACCGCGTTGCGTCAGGTGATAAGCCACGCTGCACCCGACAATGCCGCCGCCGACAATGACTACCGCCGCGTGCGTGGGCAGATTCATGGTCGCGAGGTCATGTGACGTTAAGCGGTCTGCCACGCGTCGCTTCGCGCTTTGCGCGCGATTAAGGACTGACGCCGAGTGTAGGTGTTAGGCGGCACCGCCGACGGGCGCCACATCGTTTAAATGCGCGATACAGGCAAGCTTGGCGACGCGCCAGGGAGGTGTCGGATCAACCATGGTGACCGATGTATTGGCAACAACGAGGTCCGCGTCGATTTCATACTCCGCGGCGTCCAGCTTGCGTTGCAGTAGCGATCGTAGGACTAATCCGTGCGTGACGACCGCGATATCCCCTTCCGCGTCCGCCACATGGCTCAAGAGTTCATCCCAAGCGCGATCGACCCGCGCATGGAAAGCAGGCCACGACTCACCGCCCGGCGGTTCGTAATCCTCGGCGAACACATCGAATCCCCCGAACGACTCGTACGGCTTGCCGCGCAAATCGCCGAAGTTCCGTTCCCGGAGTAACGGCAACTCCAGCAGGCGCGCACCCGCATGCTGCGCGAGTCGTTCGGCGGTCATGCGCGCGCGCAGGTAATCGCTAGTCAACACGAGCCGTGGCGGCGTGTGCGCGAACCGTTGGCCGAGGCGCTCGGCTTGCAGGATGCCGTTGGTGCCGAGCGGGGTATCGGGAAATTGGACCACGCGCGTCGCGTTCAAGTCCGTTTCACCGTGGCGGATGAGGAATAGTGTCATGGCGATAGTGTAGCGGGAACCCACGCGTCGGGGCAGCGCGGCTTGCGTATCACGCACTTTTCGCGCGCCATTAACGGCGCGGGAAATCTCGAGTCAATAAACTGCGGTGCGTGCCGCTAACCTTAGTCCTGGTCGAAACCGAGAGGACGGTGCGCGGGTTCGCCCGGTTACCGCAAACCTCCCGGCGCCGGCGCAACACTCGAATTTCAACAGGTTTAACGTGACCGATAGCGCGTATCCCCTTGTTTTAATCGTCGACGATGATCCGATGATGCGGTTTCTGGTGCGGGAGAGCCTAGAACCCTGTGGATTTCGTGTGACGGAAGCCAGCAGTGGGCAAGATGGATTACTCATCGCGGAGCAAACGAAACCCGCGGTCATCCTGCTTGATGTACAGATGGAGGGGCTCGACGGCTATACCGTATGTTCGCGGTTGCGCGTCACGCCATTTGGCCAGCACGTGCCGATCCTAATGATGACCGGGCTCGATGATGTCGATTCCATTCAACATGCCTATCAAGTCGGCGCCACCGACTTCGTCACCAAGCCCCTCAATTTCACGCTACTGGTCTTTCGCTTGCACTATGTATTGAGGGCAAAGGCGCTCGGCGACGAACTACGCGCCAAAGAGGCAACGCTTGCGGCTGCGCAGCGTATCGCACGACTCGGCCACTGGGAGTATGTGCCGGACAACGGATTCACACGTTGGCATGACTCCGCCAATGAAGTCCTTGGGATCCCGGGCGGCACCCAGGTAACTACTTCCACGGAATACCGCGCGACCGTGGTGGCGTCCGATCAACTGGCAGTGCGCAACTACTTCCAAAAACTCGCCCACGGTGTCCTCGAAGCACCGCTCGAATATCGCGTAACGACGCTCGGCGGGACCAAAATCATCCGCCAGCACGTACAACCCACCACGCAGCCGGACGGCACGACTGTATTTATCGGGACTGTGCAAGACGTCACAGAGCTTCGCAGCGCGGAACGCCAAATTCACGATCTGGCCTACTACGATCAAGTGACGGGATTGCCCAATCGCCAGGCCCTCGATAAACATTTAAACGAAGTTCTGGCAGTCGCGCGCCAGACGCCACTGCAGGTAGCGGTATTGTTGCTTAACCTCGATCATTTCCAGCGTATCAACGATCATCTCGGCCATTCCCGCGGCAACGAATTGCTCAAGGCCTGTGCGCGACGTTTGTCGAGTAGCTTGCGCAACGACGGACTGGAAAGTCGACTGCAGCCGAGCGCGTACGATTTCATTGCACGCAATTCAGCCGATGAATTTTGCCTCGTCATCGCCCAAGAAGATGTCGAAGGGGGCTCGCGCGCCCTAGCCGCGCGGATGCACGATAACGTGCGACGCCCATTCCTCGTCGACGACGAAGAACTGCAGCTTTCCGCGAGCATCGGCGTCGCCTGGTCATCAACCGAACTTGATGACGGCGAAGAACTGCTCCGCGCGGCCAATCTCGCACTCCATCAGGCAAAGCGCCAGGGTCGCGACACCACCGTGTTCCACACCGCGCAGTTGAACGCCCGCGCGAAACTCCGCTTGAGTCTCGAAACGAAATTACGCCAAGCGCTCGGGACCGCGCAGTTATCTCTGCATTACCAGCCCAAGTTTGACGCGCACAGCCTCGCGCTCACCGGCATGGAAGCCTTGCTGCGCTGGGAGCATCCCGAACTCGGCTTTGTCTCGCCCGCGCAATTTATTCCGATTGCGGAAGAAACAAGCTTGATTTTACCTCTTGGTGACTGGGTGCTACACACCGCGTGCGAGCAACTGGCTGCTTGGCGGAACGCCGGGCTCGGCGCGCATGCCTGTGCGGTCAATTTATCCGCCGCGCAGTTCCGCGATCCCGATCTCCCCCAGCGGATCGCGCGAATTATCAACGAGACCGGGATCTCGCCGGCACAGCTTGAGCTCGAGTTAACCGAAAGCCTCGTCATGCGTGACGAAGCGGTGACCAATCACGCGCTGACCCAGCTCCGCCAACTTGGAATAGGGCTTGCCATCGACGATTTTGGCACGGGCTATTCATCGCTGGGCTACTTGAAACGGTTACCGGTGGATATCGTGAAAATCGACCAATCGTTTGTCCGTGGTTTGCAAGAAGGCACGGATGACGCAGCGATCGTGCAAGCGATCATCGCGCTCGCGCATAGCTTGCGCTTGAAGGTAGTCGCCGAGGGCGTCGAACAACCTGGCCAGCTCCAGCTCTTGCAACGTCAGGGTTGTGAGTACGTGCAGGGGTTCCTGCTCGCGCGTCCGATGCCGGCGGCGGCGTTCGAACAGTGGCTACGCGAAGAACCGCGGTTGGCGTCGCAGCCCTATCGCGGCCGGCATGCGACGCGCTGAGACCTGTGGCCAGCGATTCAACCAACGAAACGCCCGAGCACGTTAATCGCGGGGCATGGCATCGCGCGGCCGTCGCACATTTAGTGCAATCTTCCGGTGCGAGCGACCTCGGCACGCTGTTCGCGAGCGTCATACTCTCATTTGCATTGTGGGGCGAGATCCCGGCGACGCTGTTAATGGCTTGGGTCGCTGCTATCTGGACGATTACGGGCTTGCGTGCGCTGCAGGCACGACGGTGGCTTGCTCGCCTAGAAGAAGATGCGACGGTCGAGCCCGGCGCCCGGCATTTTCATCTTGGCGTGTTCGCCGCCGGTATCGGTTGGGCTGCAAGCTGGTGTTTCGTGCCGATGACGGAGAGCATCGCGTTACATAACTTTATTACAGTCGTGCTTTGTGCGGTCACGGCAGGCAGCGTGCCAAAATTAGGGGCATTTGCCGCCGCTGAACGCTCACTTCTCAGCCTCGTGATCCTTCCGGCAATCCCGGCCTACTGGTTCGCGAATAGCCAACTTGCATTCGAGCTGACGGTTGCGGCGATCGGGTACTGGGCCATCATGCTCAAGCTGGCGGCGCAGTTTAATGCGACGATTTCACGCATGATCAATCAGCGCTTCGAGAACGATGCACTAATTGCCGCGGTAACGGCGGAGAAAGCGGCATCGGACGCATTGAATTCGCGGTTATCCGGCCAAATTCGTGCGCAGCAAAATGTCGAAAAAGCGCTGATCGCCGCGAAGGAACAGGCCGAACAGGCCGCCCGCCTCAAGGCGGAGTTTCTGGCCAATATGAGTCACGAAATCCGCACGCCGATGAACGGTGTGCTCGGCATGACGGAGCTGTTGCTCGGTACCGATCTCAACAAGAAGCAACACCAATTCGCGAGCACGATCCGCCGCTCGGGCGAAACGTTGTTGACCCTTATCAATGACATTCTCGATTTCTCGAAAATAGAAGCGGGCAAACTCTCTATCAATGCAGTACCGTTCGATCTCGCGGAATTGCTGGAAGAAATCGCGTTGTTGTTCGCCATCCGCGCCGAGCAAGCCGGCTTGGATTTCACTTGTGCGTTCGATGCGCAAGCGCCGTCGGGTTATATCGGGGATCCGGAACGTTTGCGGCAAATTCTGGTTAATCTCATCGGCAACGCCCTGAAATTCACGCGCGACGGCGCGGTCACCGCGCACGCGCATGTCGTTCGAACCACGGGCGACGACGCGTTGATACGGTTCGAAATCGTTGATACGGGAATTGGCATCGATCTGGCGCATCAAGCAAATATCTTCGATTCATTCGTGCAAGCGGATGGCTCGACCACCCGCCAGTTTGGCGGCACCGGACTCGGCCTTGCGATTTGCAAACAGCTCACAACATTGATGGGCGGTGAAATCGGCCTCACGAGCTCTCCCGGTAAGGGCTCGACGTTTTGGTTGACGCTCCCGTTTAAGGTCGATCGCAACCCTGCGCGCGGCAAGCCAAAGAAGAGAGTCGATTTGCTCGGACGTCGAGTGTTAATCGCCGATAGCACAACGACCACCCGCAATTTGTTACTGACCCAGCTCGGTGCGTGGGGAGTGCGGGCGGCATCTGTACGCAACCGGGCTGCCGCGCTCGCCGCCTTGGGCGCGGCCGCTGAAGCGAATGAACCCTGGGAATGTGTCATCGTTGATGAGGCATTTGACGAGGGTGGCCTGGCTTTCATCGCGTCGTTAAGGCGGGAGAGAACGTTGCCGTCGGCCAAAATCATCATGTTGGCGGGCTTGAGCTCACTGCAAGAAACCGGGCAGTGGCTGAGCGCCGGGGTGGACGCATTCGTCGGTAAACCCTTACGCCAGAGCGAACTAAATACGGCACTCTCCAAGACCCTGTGCAACGCATCTACCGGCAAGACGCCGGTTCAACGCCCGGCTTTCCAGACGACGCCACAAATCTTTCACGCACGGGTGTTGGTGGCCGAGGATAATCCAGTTAATCAGGAACTCATCCGCACTTTACTCGAAGGCTGCGGCTGCCGCGTGGAGCTCGCGACAAACGGCCATGAGGCGCTAGACTTACTGTGCAATCTGGCGCTCGATGCCCGTCGTGATCCGTTCGCGTTGGTGCTGATGGATTGTCAGATGCCCGAACTCGACGGCTTCGCGGCCGCTCGCAAGATCCGCGATTTTGAAACACAGGCGGGGACATCGCGGATCCCGATAGTTGCGATAACGGCGAACGCCTTGAGTGGCGATCGCGAGCGCTGTATGGAAGCGGGAATGGATGATTATTTGACGAAACCGTTCACGCGCCATCAGTTGCTCGAGAAACTCACGCGCTGGTTACCGTTAGAAGCAACCGCGACGAAGCTATCGCCAATCGTCCAACCGGAGATCACGATGCGCGCCGTCAGTCAGCATTTGGAGATGGCAACGCTGAATAAGCTACGCGCGCTCCAGCGCCCCGGCGCGCCGGATATCCTCGCCAAACTTTACGAATTGTTTGAGGAATCCGCGCCACGCTTGCTGCAAGACCTGCGCACCGCACTGACCAACCGCGATGCGGAATTATTGTTTCGCGCCGCGCATACCTTGAAATCGAGCAGCGCGAGCTTAGGCGCGCTCGCGCTCTCGGAAATATGCCGAGAACTCGAGGCCCAGGGACGTGCCGGTGACATCACCCAGGCGGCGCAAAAGATTGACGTCCTCGAGTTCGAAGTCGAGGCGGTACTTGAGGCTTTACGCGGCGCCGTGAACGGTGCTGCTTCGCAAGCCGCTTCAGCTTAGAAACGCCCGCGCCTCTTGCGCCACGGCGCGTGGTTCATCGAGTTCGGCCAAATGTCCCGCATTGGGTAGGCGCGCGACACGGCTTGTGCCACCCAAGCCCGCGGCAAAACGCGCGGCGTAAGAAAACGGCATGACGCGGTCCTGCTCGCCCCACAACAACAGGGTAGGCACCTTGATGCGACCGAGCCGATTCACGAGCCCCGTATTTCCTGTAGGAAACAGAAAACGCGCCGCGGCTTCCAACGCGCGCATTTGCTCAACTTTCCATTCGAGCGGATCGGCATCCGCGGGTTGCGCGATAAATTCCTTATAGACCCCGGCGTCCGTGCACATCAATCCATTTAAGTGACCTGGACGTTGCGCCCATACATCGGTGACCGGCTCGGCCGGATCGAATAAGCCAAACGGCGCGATGAGCACTAACTTGCTGATCGTTCCGGGCCATACGGCCGCAACGTCGGCGGCGAGCGCGCCGCTGACGGAACTTGCGATCAACGGGCAACCCGTAAGCCCCGCGGCCTGCAGCAGATCGTGCGTCGCAAGCAGCCAATCGAAGTGGGTATCGAGCTGATCATGCCCTTGCGCGCCTGGGAAGCCCGGAATCGACGGGGCGACCACTTCAAAGTCGTGGGCGAGCGCGGCCGCAAACGGCGACCATTTCGGGAGACCGCCGAGTCCCGGCAGGTAACCCACACGCGGGCCGCGGCCGCTCCGCCAAACGCGACATTGCTGTCCGTTGACGGTGACCCACGCGGTGTCGATATCGTGCGCATTTGTCATCATGCGGCCACCGCGTTACTTGCGCGTTGCGCCTGCGCAAGCGGTTTAATCCACCAATGATCTTCCCATTCGTTTTCAAACAAGTCTTTGATTTGCGGTATAACCTTTTCGGCAAAAAGTTGCGTGTTGTACTTGGTAAGCTCTTTGTTCATGTTGCCGAACTGCAAGAGCAGCATGAGATGGCCGACACCGAGATCGAGCGCGATTTCGCGCAGCTTGTCCGCGATCTCATCCGGCGATCCCACCAATACATAGCCGTTCTCGACAATGCCTTCGAAATCGGTGGCGCTTTGCGTGATCGATCCACCGCCGCCGGCCGAGACTTTGGCGGCGAGCTGCATTTGGCTTTGCACGCGCGCGCGGATCGTCGCTTCCGTCATGTAACCCGGCGGCACCACCCATTTGGGATCGACATGGAGGCAACGCCCGTAAAAATATTCCGCGGGTTCGCGATAGAGTTTGAGCGCTTCCGCGCGCGTTTCCGCGACGCCGACAAATTGCAGGAAGCCGGCGCGGAATGGATTGGTGTCCTTGCCGAGTCGCGTGAGTTCGGCCCAATAGCCGTGCATCTGTTCCCGCGCCACCTTGTATCCGAAATAGGAAAGGAACGAATATACGTAATCGTGCTCGGCGCAGAAGCGCCAGGTTTCGACCGAGCCGCCGCCCGGGATCCAAATTGGCGGGTGCGGATGTTGCACTGGTCGTGGCCAGCAATTGACATAGCGCTGTTTGGTAAAGCGACCGTCGAATGCGAAAACCTCATCGCGCGTCCAGGCTTGACGGATGAGATCGATACCTTCGTAGTACCGTTGCCGCAGCTGGCTTGGGTTCTGACCATACGCAAAGCAAGTATCTTGCGGACTGCCCACCGGAAAACCGGCGATCACACGCCCGCCGGAGATGCAGTCGATCATGGCCATTTCCTCGGCGACGCGGGTCGGCGGGTTATACAGCGCGACCGAATTCCCCATGATGCATAGCGCCGCATCGCGGGTATTACGTGCAAGGCTGGAGGCAATGAGGTTTGGCGATGGCATCTGGCCGTAACCGTTGGCGTGGTGCTCATTGACGCAGATGGCATCGAACCCGCAGGCTGCGGCGTGTTCAAGCTCATCCATGAAATCGTTGTACATCAGGTGGCCACGGGCGGGGTCAAAAAACTTGGGGTCGATGTCGACCCACACCGACGAGGTCCGTTCACGAAAATCGGCCGGCAGTTCGGTATACGGCATCAAGTGAAACCACATGAGTTTCATGGATAAGGTCCTGCGCAAACAAAGGAGGAGCGGGAGTATACCGAGGACATCATGCGGATACCCTCTAGTCGGCTACCCACCGCGCGGAATGACGCGTTTTTTGGGCTAAGATTAGTCCGATAAGTCGCAGGCGTTTCCTGGACTGACCCCAAGGTGCGTAGTAGGCTCCACAGACTTTTGCGGCAGCCGGCGGGAAACACACTGACCGCGCCCTCAATTCACCAGCAAGCTAAGGGAGATTTTTATGGAAGTAGGCGCTTTCTACCTACCGTCCGTCGGTAATAAACAAGAGATTTCGCAGGGCATGGCCGGCAAGCGCACCGACCTGTATCAGCGCATGCTACACGAGCTTTCCGCGCAGATCGGCTACATGGACGAGAACGGGTATTACGGCGCGGGCTTCACCGAACATCACTTCCATATCGAAGGCGAAGAGGTCTCAACCAATCCGGTCATTCTCGATCTCTACTTTGGTATGCAGACCAAAAACATGAAGTTCGGCCAGTTGGGCAATGTGTTGCCGTCGCAGAACCCGATCAATCTTGCCGAGAACATCGCGATGGTCTCGCAGATGCTACAGGGTCGGGTGTTTGCCGGCTTCGCGCGCGGCTATCAGCCGCGCTGGGTCAACGTGCTAGGCCAACAAGTGGGATTGGCGGAACCCGGCGAAGGCGCTGATTACGAAGAATTGAAGCGCTCGCTGTTCGAAGAGCACTTCGACATCATCATGACCGCCTGGTCGAAAGATACGTTTAGTTTCCAAGGCAAACATTGGCAGATCCCACGTAAACCCATCGCGTGGATGGCGCATGAAGTTGCCCGTCAATACGGCCAGGGCTTGAATGACAAAAATGAGATCGTCGAAATCGGCATCGCACCGCCGACCTACAACAAAACCATCCCTGATCTTTTCATGCCGTTCGCGACCAGCGAACGTTCGATCGCCTGGGGCATGGAACGCGGTATCGTGCCGGTGACCATCATGACGCATTACGATGTCGTCAAAGGTCATTTCGAAGCGGGCCTCAAAGCCGCACAAAAAGCCGGTAAAAATTGGAAATTCGGCCAGAACATGGCGATGAGCCGCGAGGTCATCGTGGCGGATACCGATGCCGAAGCCGAGGCCATCGCGCGTGAGGCGGGTTCCTTCATCTGGAACAATTTCTTTGTGCCGTTTGGGTTCAATGCCGCCATCGCCGCACCCGGCGAAGGCGCCTTCGATCCGCCGGCCACCTTCGAATCCTTAGCCGAACGCGGGCTGGTGATTTACGGTAGCCCGGATACGGTCAATCGCAAGATGGAAAAACTCTTGAAGCAATTGCCGGTCGACTACTTCTGGATGTTCATCTACAACCATATGCCGCATAAGGCTTGCATGCGCAGTCTGGAATTGCTGACCACTAAGGTGTGGCCAAACTTCAGCGATAAAATCGGCAAGACCCGCGCCGCCGCCTAAGGCTGACCGCGCTACAATGGCCCTGCCGCGCGCGACGCGCGGCGGGGCTTTTTCGTTCTAGAGGCTATCGTCATGCACAGCTTAAATGCCGTCTCGGCCGCCGATCCCGCTTCCGTTCAACTCTCGCGCCTCACGGTCGATCTGGCTGCCGGAAGTTCGCACCGTTCAGTTGAACGATGCCGCAACCTGGAGGATGTCTTGGGCGGCTTTGGCCGTTCGTTTCAGTTGCTCGCGGAACGCGAAGTGGTGGATGCCTACGCCGACAACAATCCGCTCATCGTCAATCTGGGGCTTTTGACCGGCACCAGTCTCATGACGGGCTTACGGGTTTATTTTTCCGCCTACAGCCCTTTGAAAGGCTCAAATGCAGGCAAGCCGTCCGCAATGTGGTCTACCGGCAGCGATAAGTTTGGGCCGATGCTGCGTTGGGCGGGAGTCGATGAAATCGTTATCGAACATAAAGCCAGGGCGCCGGTCATGCTCGTCATCCGCGCATCCGACACCGGCCCCTTGGCCGAGTTGCAAGATGCAAGTGCGCTAGTTGGCCTGCACTGCCATGAAAAGATCATGCGATTGAAAGAACGCTTTGAAGATGCGTACTTCGCGGTCATCGGACCAGCCGGCGAAAACTATGAGAATTGCTACTTCGGTGCGGTCGCGTTATCGACGGAAAATCAATTCAAGAGCGGCGACGATAAATGTCGCTGGGCCGGACGCGGTGGCATGGGCTCGGTCATGGGTTCCAAGAACTTAATCGCATTGGTTGTACAAGCCGCGGACCCCAAAGAGAAACTCAGCAAGGAAATGCAAGAACTCAACAAGGTTATCGTCACCGGGCCGGGTTCGCGCAAATTCAGAGAAAAGAAAAAAGGCGGTCTCGGCGGTACCTGGTCGAATTATGAGCCATTGGAAGCTTTGCACTTTGTGCCCCAGAATAATTTCCGGCCGGCCGGCGACGGCAATGTCGAACGCTTGTTCCGCGATGCGGTTGAACCGCAGTTCAACATCAAGGCGGAGTCGTGTTTTAAGTGTGCGATTGCTTGTCACAAAAATATTTACGAAAAAGGAGACGCTGGCGCGCGCGGTGAATTCCTCGCGAAGTTCGATTACGAACCGCTCAATCTCTTGTCGACGAATCTTGGGATCCACGATCCGACACAAGCCGCGGAACTCATCAGCTTGGTGGATAAGCTTGGCATGGATTCAATCTCGATTGGCGTCACCGTCGGCTACGTACTTGATTACAACTCGCGCTACCCAGGTAAACCGATACTCAACGGCGCGCGTTTCGGTGATTTTGAAAAAGTGCGTGAACTTGTTACCGACGCCGGTGAAGGCCGCCTCCCGGAAGTCGGGCGCGGGGTCAAACGTCTCGCCGCACAAACGGGTGACGCGAGTTTCGCGATGCATGTGAAAGGCCTTGAGTTGCCGGCATACCTACCGGATACCAATCCGGGTTATGCGTGGGCGATTGCCGGCGGGCACATGTCGATGGCGACTTATATGGCGTATGCGCTGGAGAAAGACGCCTCGATTGAGTATTGGACCAAGGTCATCACCGAGCGCGGTCTACTGTTTGTGCGTGAAGACATGACTGGTGCGTGCAAGTTCGCGATGATGGACATCAACATGCTGAGCAACGCACTGGAATACACCACCGGCCTGAAAGTCGAAGGCGCGGATATCATCGCCGCGGTCCGCCGCGCGTTTTTGCGCGGGATAAAACTCGAGCAGCGCCAAGGCTACGGGCCGGATGAATACACGCTGCCTTCGCAGGTGTTTGATTCACCGAATCCCGTGTTAAAGGCCGAGCCGTTTTTGACGCGAGAATTCTTCAACAATCTAAGTGCACAGGTGTGGGCGCGCTTCGCGCCGGAGCTCGCGGCGCTTTGAGCGTCACTGTGCGGCTGCCGCCGTCGCTCGCGGAGCGCATTGGCTTCTCACACATCGAACTTGAAGCCACGTCCGCGCGCAACGCGTTGAGCGAATTGACGACGCGTTTCCCGGCGTTAACGAGACTACTCTGGGAAGCGCCGGGGGAGCCTAACCCGGTCATGCTGCTGTTTCACGCGAACACTCGTTTAACGCCGACGGATATCGATCGTGCGTTACCCGATGGCGCGGTGCTCGACATCGTGCCGGCGATCGAAGCGGGTTAGCAGAATTGCCGAAACGATTTTCCCTCACCCAACCCTCTCCCGCTTGCGGGACAGGGTAAAGGCAGATACCTACGCAGAAACTCGATCTTGAATTTACGCTCTTCCTGCGCGTGATTTTCGCTTCTCCTGCATTTAGGAAAGTAATTCTGATTTCCCCCTCTCCCGCACGCGGGAGAGGGTTGGGGTGAGGGTCTTCCTAAATACTTACGCGCGGATAAACGCTGCAACTTCCGCATGCGCCCGTAATTCGGCAAGCGCCGCGGCGTCCGGCAACACCGGTCGATCGCGTTCACTGTTGACCATACACAAAAATCCCAACACACCATCTTCCGGCGCACGAAATTGATGCCAGGTATGCGGTGGAACGGTGATCAAGTCATGCAAAGAAAGAGCAAATACCGCTGTGCCCACCAAACACCGGCCCTGACCGCGAATGACCATCACGGCGTGAACATGTTCATGACGTTCAAGCGTCGTGTGGCCACCTGGTTCTACTTCAAAGTAGCGTAGCTGACAGCCGAGTTCCGGCGCTTCGAACAACACTTGGCGCGTGACATCTTTGAACGGCGCATCGCCGTTTTGTTTGTAGGCAAGTACCGGAGTATCGGCCCAACGAAAGGCCACTTGCTGAGGTCGATGCGGGGTGGTGGTCATGCGTGGTATCCCGTGAAGAACTGCACGGCTTCAACAAATTGTTGGCTGCGTTCGAATAATGCGTCGCCCGCGCTCAACAAACCACCGCCGATTAGCAGCATGCTGTCAGCGCCATAGGCCGTAAGCATCTCTGGCACGCGCGCCACACTCATGCCGCCCGCCGGCACCGGCAAGGCGGGCTTAACATTTGCCCAGGCAGCGCGCGCCCCAGCGACCAAGTCGTGACACGTGTCGCGGCTAAAACTAAAGCGCCCGCCAAAATTAGGAAAGATAACCGCATCAGCACCAAACAGGCGAAACAGCTTGCCGTAGAACAGCGGTGGCGCGATACGTAATGCACCAGACAAGGCCGGGTGCGCCATGAACATCATTGCCGGATGCTCGTCTACCAATTCGCGAAAAGTGGGGATCCCCATGATCATCGGACTCACCAACGCCATCTCGATTTCTTCTTCGCGCGCGAACTCGAGTTGTGCGTGCAATTGGCGCGGCGAGCCGGATAAGCTTGGCGCGTAGATAACTTTCTTACCGGTTCTCGATATCACCTCACGTAGTGCGCGTTGGCAGGCCCGCACGCGCGGGACGAATGGCGCATAGGCTTGATTTGCGATCCCGTGATCGTCTTTGATGATATCGATACCGGCACTCGCGAACGTGGCGCACAACGCGGCTAGCGCGGCCGGCGACAAGCCTTGCGGCTTCAGCGCCGTACAAGTCAACGCGCGAGCGGGCACGCCGAGCGTCGCGCGGATACCGGCCATCCCATGACGCGGCCCGGGGAACATGCCGCCAAGCGCGGCGGGGAACTCGATATCGACTAATCGGACATCTTCTTGTAGCGAGCAATTGCCAAACAGCATATTCAGCAACTGCCCCGCTTCAGCGCCAATGGTCGCCAGTTTTAACGCAATGATGACGTCGAACTGTTGTTCGTCGCGGGGCGTGATTTCAATGACTTCTGCCACGCTGAGGTCCTGTATCTGAGGATCGGAAACAGCCTCAAGCGGCATCTCGATGCTCTGTTCCAATGCCAATGCCTGCGCGCGTTGCGCGATGTCATTCGCGGAACAGGTAAGGCGATAGGTGGCGTGCAGGGTCGACATGGCAGCCATGATAGCGGCGATGGCGACCTGCGTGGAGTGAGCCCCTAGTAATTAGTGCGCAGGCGGTGCGCTTTCCCGATATTAAGGCGCCGCGTCGATCGATTGCGTCGCAGACCGCAACATCACCGGCCAGTACTCCGCCCAACAACACGCGTGATCGAAGTCAGGGACCACGGTGACATGCGCCAATGGTGCTTGGCGCAGAAAATTAGCGGCCACTTCTTTCGGTACGTTGTCATCCTTCGCGCCAAACCAGTGCCATTGGCGAAGGGTCGGTGGCAGTGCCGGACGGTCCGCGGGATTCAACGAGTCAGACAATGGCGAATAGCCGTGTAAGCCCGTCCACGCCTCTGTATCGAGATTCGCCGCAATGGTCACCACTGCCGCAACATCCGCAAATCGCGGCGCCAGCAAAACCGCGAGCACACCGCCGCCGCTATAGCCGATGAGTAACATCCGTCGCGGCGCGTAACGTATGTGAAGTTGCGTTAGCGCCGTCTGCAGACTCGCGACGACTTTTTCACTATAGCGCCCACTGGTCCAATCAACCGGCGAACACGTCGCCTCCAAGGTCTGCTGGTAGTAACAAGGTCGCCCGAGCAAGACGGCGGGCGCCAAATCACGCGCCATCAGATCGAGCACCAAACGCGAGCGAGTAGTCGGATCGGCGGCAACTTGGGTGCGCGCGACAAACGGCGTGCCGTCGCCATCAAGATACACATGCAGCGTACCGTCACGCGCCGCGGCCGCATTCTTCGCGAACACGACATGCAGAAACTTGGTTCCCTGCACCACGCTTTCTACCAGGCCATCCGCGTCGGCCTGGCGCGCAAAGCGCGCGGCCGGCGTCGTGCAGCCGCAGAGCACGGCGTAAAAAAACACGCAAACGAGCATGCGACAACAGATCAACCTTCGTCGAACCGGCTGACTTAAATCAGGCGTCACGAACTTCTCCGATTCCCCCACCCGCCCGCTTTCGGGTAAGGTTTCAACCAATTCACGCCCGGTGAGGACATCCGCATGCAATTTGGTCTTTTTTACGAACTTTCGACGCCCCGACCGTTTACCCGCGAAACGCAAAAAGCCGTGTACGAAAACGCGCTGGAGCAAATCGTGCTCGCCGAAGAATTGGGCTTTGCCAGCGTGTGGAGCGTCGAACATCATTTCCTCGAAGAATACAGCCATGCGAGCTGCCCCGAGATGTTTCTAACCGCGGCCGCCCGCATGACCACGAAAATTAGACTGGGCTTCGGTATCGCGACCTGCGTGCCGGAATTTCACCACCCGATCCGCTGGGCCGAGAAAGCGGCGGTGCTCGATCTATTGTCCGGCGGACGCGTCGAATTCGGCACGGGGCGATCGTCCACCTGGAACGAACTCGGTGGCTTCAACGCGACCATCGACGACACCAAAAAGACCTGGGATGAATATATCCGTGTCATCCCCAAAATGTGGACGCAGGAACGTTTCGGCTATCAAGGCCAGTATCACACGATGCCGGAGCGGAACGTGCTACCGAAACCTTGGCAGGAGCCGCATCCGCCGATGTGGGTGGCGGTGACGGCGGTTGGCACCGAACTCGACGCCGCCGATCGCGGCATGGGCGCGCTGGTGTTGAGCATCGCGGATGTCGAACGCGTGGTACCGCGTATCGCGCAATATCGCGAACGCATCAAGCACTGTACTCCGGTCGGTGCATTCGTGAACGATCAGGTGGCGATCGCGAACTGGATGTATTGCCATCCAGACGATGCGCTCGCCAAAAAGCGCGGTGATGAATTGGTCGCGACTTTCGGCTACATGGCCGGACAAACGGTGGAAGTCTCCGAAGCCTACCCGGCGAATAACTACACTGCGATTGGTCTGTTAGGCTCGTTGCGTGCCGATCCCAGCGCGCCGGGCGATCAAAAACCGGTGTCGAGCGGTTTGTGTTTTGGCGATCCGCGCACGCTCGTCGACATCATCAAACGCTGGGAAGCCGCTGGTGCCGATCACCTCGTCTTCATGGTGCAAGCACGCGAGCATCTCACGCAGAAGGAAGTCCTCGAAAGCCTGCGCCTCTTCGGCCGCGAAGTCATGCCGCATTTCTCGTCTGAGCCGCGCGCCAAGGCGGTGAACGCATGAGCGCCGTTGAGCTTTTGTACGGCGCACGCGCGCCGGGAACCTTTGGCGCGAACGCCGCATCGCTCAACGCTAGCGCCCGCGATGACGTGCTGCTGAAGGACGTTGAAATCCATTACGCACTGTTTGAGCTCCCGATGGCGCGCGTGTTGCCGCGCTTGCCGATGAGTTTGCATCCGAGCGTGCCGGCGATTATCGGCATCACGGCCTGGCATTGTAGGAGCGGCCCACTCGGCGCCTTCACGCTGTTGTATCTTGGCGTCGCGTGCCGCACGGGCATCAAACCGCGCCATTTAATCCACGGCGCGTTCTGTTCGAGCGCGGACGTCAGCGGTTGGTTGGGCGAGCGTTACGGCCTGCAGTGCCAAACCGCCACGGTGCATAGCTCGGAAACTTACGATCGCGCGCATTCCAAAGTCGAAGTCGGTGGCCGCGCGATTCTTGAGATGGTGACCGATCGTGTGCAGCCACTCGTCGGCCGCGGCGCGATGGTCAAGTACTCTCCGATATTGAACGCGGCGAAAAGCGGCGGCGACACGGTGCTGGTGCAAATGGAATCAAGCTTTGACTTTAAACGCGTGAACCGTGGCACGCCCCGAGTCGAGGTATTCGATGCGGCGGCACTCGGTGACGCGACGCTCTCGCCACACTATCCGGTATCCGGAACCCTTGCCGTTGCCGACATCACGCTGCATCCGGCGCGTTTCAAACTCGATTTGAACGTGCCGGCGGAAAAAGGTGGGGCCAAGAAAATCTAGCGGTTGAAGACCCTCACCCCGGCCCTCTCCCGCGAGCGGGAGAGGGTTAATTCGAACCTCGCACTGCGCGCAGGCGCGCGTTCTTGTATTCGCCTCTCCTTCCGAGAGAGGCCGGCGCGTAGCGCCGGGTGAGGGGCAGCATCACTACCGGCGATTTCACCCTACCAATTTAACAGGCAGTCTCTCCACCACGCGAAACCGCGCTCGCAACGGTCTTACCGTCGGCCCAGCGCGCGCGAACTTGGGAAACCGCTCGAGCAATTTGCTAAACGCAATTAAAGCTTCGATCCGTGCGACGGAATTACCGGCACAGGTGTGAATGCCGTGCGAGAACGCCAAATGCCGATTAGGCTCACGTGCCACGTCGAAAAGATTGGGATTGGCGAACTCAAGCGGATCGCGGTTCGCCGCGGCGATCAATAAATGGATAAAAGTCCCGCCGGGCACTTGCTCACCGCCGATGATAGAGTCGCGCGTTGCGCGGCGATTGGCGATTTGTAAGGGGCTCTCCACACGCAACATTTCCTCAATCGCCGTTTTGACTCCCGCGGGATTGGCAAGCAACCGCGCGCGTTCTTCGGGATACCTCAGCAGCAAATCCACTCCATTCGCGAGCAAGCTTCCCGTCGTGTCGTGGCCAGCATTCAGCATGAAAATCGAGTTATGCAGGATCTCGAGTTCAGTCAGTCCATCACCTGCTTCGCTTGCTTCGATGAGCGCCCATAACACATCCAATGCTTGTTCGCCTGGCGGTGCGGCGCGCTTGCGTTTGATAAGCGCGCGCAAGTATTCCTTGAATTCATCGACCGCGGCGTTACCGGCGACAAGTTCGGCCGCGGTGCGCATCGGCTCCAACGCACCGAGAATGAGATTGGCCCACGCGGCGAGCGGTTGACGCTCGTCGTAAGGCACGCCGAGCAGCTCGCCAATCAAATTGAGCGGAATGACGCGCGCGAATTCCTCGACGATATCGATGGTGCCGCGCGATTCGGCGCGGTCGAGAAGCTTATCCACCATCGCGCCGATCGATGCTTCCATCCGCCGCAAAGTGCGCGCGGCGAAGAATGGTCCGAGCAGGCGCCGAACTCGCGTGTGATACGGCGGATCATTGAAGACCAGCGACGTTGTGTGGTGCTCGTAGAGCGGCGAGTCGCCGAACTTGGGCTTGAAGTCGATCTTTTTATCCGAGCTGTAAGTCTCAGGGTCGGACATGACCGCTTTGACATCCGCATAGCGCGACAAAAGCAACGAACCGTCCGGCTGCCAGCACCGTGGCGCGTGTTCGCGGACCTCGTCGTAAGTCGGATAAGGATCTTGCAGGATCGAAAGATCGAGTTCGGGAAGCGCGAAGCGGGCGCGCGACATGCGCGGATTACCCGTAAAGCGGACGAATTAGAGCGGAGCTCCTTATATCCCTCACCCTGCCCTCTCCCGCAAGCGGGAGAGGGGAAGGTACAATCACCTCTCCCTTGGGAAGAGGGGAAGGAACAATCACCTCTCCCTTGGGAAGAGGGTATGTAACTATCCCCCCGCCATGGGGGTGTGTTCGGCGCGTCGCGCGGGGTGCGGGGCCGCGTCTCGACCAACGCGGAGCAAATATCCTCACCCGCCGGCGATCCCTACCATAAACGCGATCGTTTCCCCGTCCGCGAGTTTATCTTCCATGTAGATTCGCCGGCCTTTGGAATCCATATACATCGTGCCGCGCGTGTTGAGTTCGTTGGCTTCACGATCGATTAACAAGGATTCCATTTGCGGACCGTATTTGATGGCCAAGGTTTCCGCGAGTTCCGAGACCAACGGCTCGCGGAGCTCGATTGATTCGCCTTGGATCCGAGTAATCTCGCGAAAACGCGCCGCGTACTTGGTGTGCACCGTGATCATGCGTCAGCCTTGTGCGAGGGCCCGATCGTTCGCCAGAACTTCCGCGACGTCTTCCATACCAAGCGACTTCAACCTGGATTCTTTCTGCAGCCCCGTGACGCGATCCCAGCCCCGCCACTCGTAATACTCATCCAAGACGGTTTCAAACATATTCGCGGCGATACTGCCGGGATACATACCTTCGGTGGTCGGCTCGTGCATCCATCGCTCACAAATCGTGTCGTGCTCACGCCGCAATCCAAGGCGCGAATTAAATGCTTTTTCCAGGTTGCAGATGCGCTCGCCGTCGCGCATTAGCTCTTCCGGCGTGCGGTGAATGCCGGTGATCTCTCCATAAGCCGGGCCATAGAAAGTTTCAGGCGCAAAGCCTGCCGGATCAAGCATCCAATGGAACAAGCACACGCCGTAGGAGTTAATCAGCGCAACCTGGTTTTCAATGAGCGCGGTGGACGCGCCTTTGAGTACCGGCGTCGTCAAGTCGGCGGCTTCGGTTCGTCCATTGAAATAACGTTTGGACAAATCGCGTCGCTGGAATTTTTCGATGAGGCCAATCCCTTTCAAATGGTCGGCGCCGCGCGAGGCCACCGCCATATTGTTCATCCACGTGGGGAACGGCCGCATTTCTTCCGTAAACGAGGCACCTCCCTTGCCGTACGTCGAGTACTTCATGAAGTTTTTGCCCTTCAACTCCGAGTAGCGCAATGCGCCGTGATAAGGGCCATCGTGAAACAGTTCGCCAAACAGATTGCGGCGCGTGACGATATCCAGCACCAATGCTTCGATATCGTCCATGTTGCCCCATTCGAGTCGCTGCGGCCGGTCGAATAGCTCTTCGATATCGCGCGCGGAAATGAGTTCGTGTTCCGCGAGTTCCATGATGAAACTGATCGAGCAGCTCAAGTCCTGATTGTCGATGCCGTAATCGTTGGTGATCTTGCCCCAGTGCGCCACCTCCGACCAATCGCGCACATCGAGCGCGCCGGCGGCGCTCGCGGTCGTCAGGTATTCCGGACGGCGGAAGGTTTCGCCCACGTATTTCTTGGATTTCTCCGATTCTGTGCCGTCGATCTTGTAGCGACCGTCGCAGGCGATGAAACAATCGGCCGAACAGACCTCTGAATACTTGTGATACTTCTTGACCCAATTGTCTGACCGCACTTCGTCGCCGCGAAACAGACAACCCTGATTGTTGCGCCAAAAGTGGCTGCCAATATGCTGGTACATTTCGACCGCACCCAACGTGCCACGGCGCTTGAAGCCATAAATGGCTTCATTGGCGTCAATCTTTTGCCGGAAACCCTCCGACCATTTCAAGATGCCTTGCGGGTTATGCACCTTAATGCCGCCGCTGCCCTGCACGGCAATGGCTTTGAGGTTCTTCGACCCCAACACGCAGCCACCGCCGCCACGCGCATGAATCCTTGACGCATCGGAAACGACGGACGCAATGCCGACTTGATTCTCACCGGACACGCCGATGGTCAGCGTGTGTGCCAGGGAGGGATAGTCGCCGAGTTCCTGACGCAACGCCTCATGCGTTTCCGCCGTGTTCTTACCCCACAAGTGGCTCGCATCGCAAAGCACGGCGTTACCGTCGCAGATGTAGAGATAAACAGGCTTTGGCGCGCGGCCGGTAATCGCGATGTGGTCGAAACCCGCAAACCGCACCATGTACGGAAATTTGCCGCCTGCCGCGGAATCGCCGAACAAGTTGTAACACGGACTTTTAAAAGTGATACGCCCTTTTACGCCGCTGCCGGCGCCGCTACCAGCGAGTGGCCCCACGCCAAATACAAAGATGTTGTCAGGGCTACGCGGATCGCAATCGATATCGTGCGTGAGAAAATGTTCCCACATGATCCAGTTGTTGATGCCGGAGCCGCCGACCCAACGTTCGAACATGCTGTGCGGCAAATTCTCCGCGCGCATCTCGCCGGTGGTAAGGTTCACACGCAGTAGACGGCTTTCCATGTTGATTCTCCTCGGTGGCGTAGACGCCGGAAACTTTTATAAAGATCGACGAACTACGCCGAACTGCTGATCTCACCGCGCTCGAGCATTGCTTGCATCATGCCAACCTCATCGCGTTTCTCGGGCTTGGCTTGCATGACGCCACGGAAGGTCTTGGTATCGGCGTAAAACAGCACCGGCGCCCGGGTGTACTGTTTGCCGGCGTTATTCATCTCGGGCCGAGTGGCGCAGGCTTTCACGCACGCCGGCTCGCCACCGCATAAATCGCATTTCAATAGTTCGCCGCTTGGGGCGACGAACACCACATCGAATGGGCAGGCCGGTACGCACTCCATACACTGCACACATTTGTCTTGGTCGATAATCGCCGCAAAGGTTTTTGGATCGTAATAAAACGCATCCGTCGGGCACACTTCGGCGCAAGGCGGGGGATTGCCGCAGTGATGGCAAATGGCGGCAGCAAAGCCGAAACCATGCGCAGCCTTGCGCGCATTGACGGTGGGCGCATGGTTGATTCTGATCCGCGACAGCAAGGGGTTCAGTTCGCCTTCCGGCGAATGCACCAGCGAGCACGCAATCTCGCACACATTGCAATCCGTGCATTGGTTCTGCAGTGCGTAAAGCTTGTCTTCGACATCCGGGATCTCGACACCCTTGTCGAACCAGACTTCGCCGGTCACCAACTCATATTGAGGCGTGTGTTGAGAAGCGGTGTGCGGGGGTTGCGCCATGCAGCGAGTCCAAATTTGTTTGTAGGCTGAACTAAAGCCGCTGCGAGTAGCCGTGTCAAGTGACGCGCAAAGCCTTAAAAAAAGTAGGGCTGGGCAAGGTGCGCCAATCACGCCAGAATACGAGCCCACTGAATTGGCACCGATATGACCAAAGAAATTCCACGGCAAATTTTGTTGCATCCGCAGTTCGGTGAACTGCCGGCGCGCCGGGTGCTTGAATGTGTCTTTGCGTTACGACCGGATGGGCCGATATTGCACTGCCATATCGACGAACTGACCGTGACCGAAACGGCACGGGACACACGTTACGCTTTCTCCGGTCAGCCGCCGGATCCCGCGCGTGCACGGTGCCGGATTATTCCGCCGCGTGTGTTGGAATTTCCCAAGCTATGAGTGTCCATCGATGAATCTCAACGTGCTTGACCCGGCAACTTTGGTGGCTGCACAAAGCGCGGACGCTGGACTCGTTTATCTGGACGTCCGCACCGTCGCCGAATTTGCGGGCGGCCGCCCGCGGGGGCGCGCGGCCAACGTACCGTGGGTGTTCTTTCATCCTACGTCCGGCGAAGCGGTGCCAAATGCAAACTTCCATGGTGTGATGGAAGCGAATTTCGCCAAAGAATCCGTCTTGGTGGTGGGCGGTGGCGAAGATGACCGCGCCGAAACCGCAGCGAATGCGCTCGTGGCCGCAGGTTACCTCAATGTGCGAGTCCTACAAGGCGGCTATCCGGCATGGCGACGCGACGGCATGTTGTTTTCCACCGATAATCGCCCCGGCGTCAGTTACGTATCGTTGCTGATGCGCGCGAAGCGGCCGGACGGAGCGGCTGCCAAGGGCCATTGAACCTTAGCCGCTAACGACTGAACCAACACTACTAACTTTCGTAAAGATAACCAGGAGACTTCCGCATGCCATCGTTCGATTTTCACTGCCCGGCCAATGGGCAAACGATCGAAGTAATGTTGAAACTCCACGAAACCATTGTCACGTGGGGCGAACTCTGTGCGCGCAAAGGGATTCCGCTGGGGGATACTCCGGCGGATGCGCCGATTGAGAAGCGTTTCACCAGCTCCGTCGTCATGGACAAAGGTAAGCTGGGCAGCGGCCCACCGCCGCCTATCGATTACATGAGTTTTGTTGGACGTTCGCGCTCGGCGAATCAATAACCGAGGCTTAACCGCGCCAAGGAGCAAATCACGATGCCGATCGCAGTCGTCGAGCGCAAAGTTGCCGCGCCATTGAATTATTGTTGGGACTGGCTCGCCGATTTCGGTGCGCTCGATAAACTACACCCCCCCGGAAACCTTACCGAATTCCGTTGCGAAGGCAGCTTTGTCGGCGCCCGCCGCTTTGCCCGCTTCAAACCTGAAATGCAAATCGAAGGGCAGATTATCGAACGTTTGGATGTCGTGCAGCCGCAGACGCTGCTCGTGTATTCCATCGTCGAGAATTATCCATTGCCGATGTTCGATTACGTGGCGGTGGTGGCGTTTAAGCCGGTCGACACCGGCGCTTGTCGGATCCGTTGGGAAGGACATTACACCGTCGGCGCTTTGCCAGAAGCGCAGATGACGCCGGCCCTGTGCGATTTCTATGAGCTCTTTATCGGTAATATCGAAAAGGCGTATGCGTTAGGGCGCAAGGCGGGGGAAACGCCGTATTGAAACGGCGCTCCGCGGCCAGCTTCGCTACTCTGGCAAATACGCACTCACCTGAATTTCGACGATCTGCCCGGGAAAACTCAAAGCGGTAACGCCGATACCGGTCCACGCCGGCGCGGGGTCTTTGCGCAACATGTAGCGGTCTTTGATGTTGATGAAGGTCTCGAGCTGGGCATGAATATCGACGTGATACGTCGTCATCGCATACACATGCTCAAAACCGGCGCCGGCTTCGTTGAGCACCAGCTTAACGTTCTCCCAAGCCTGGATGATTTGCGCTTCCATGCCCTCGATCACTTTCATGTTGGCGTCGCGCCCAACCTGTCCCGCGCACGTCAGCCAGGGACCGATCCGCACGGCGGGCGCGTAATGAAAGCGTTCGAAAATATTTTGCATGGACGGCGGTACGATCGCTTGTCGTTGCATGGGGAACTCCTAGCGCCAGACTTCTTCGGTGTGCAGGCGCGTTAAGTGGATGCGTTTGATCTTCCACGCGCCGTCTTCTTTGACGTAATCCTCGTGATAATGCCCCCAGCCCTTAAACGCACAGGTGGGTAGCCGCACATAGTCAAACATCGCCCAAATGGCCTTGGCGGTGGCGGCGCTGGTCAGGGTGATTTCGGGCATGAAGCCTTGATGCATCGACACCGCCCCGGTTAGCAAACCCCGCACCCCGGCGAGTAGCGCCTCGCGCCCCTCACAGGTGATATCGGTAGCCATGTCATTGCGCGGGCGCGGCGCGCCTTCGTAGCGTGCGACGATGTCCGCGGTGAAACAACTGACCCAGGCTTCCCATTGCTGGGTGTCCATTAAACGGAAGTAACGCGACTTGAGTTGACGGATATCTTCCAAATCTTGTAATTGCTGTGGTGTCATTCAGAATCCTCCTAACAATCGGACAGTTGGCGACGATGTTCGCGGCACAGTGTTTCACACCCTGCAAAGCGTTTGCACTGCCAAGGACAGATGGTACGCTCGGGCTCATTACCAATCGCAAAAAGCCGGGGAGTAGATTTCATGACGCAAGCCGCACAACTGCATACGGTCATTATCGGCGCCGGGGGCGGCGCGCTATGCATGGCTATCCAACTCAAGCAAGCGGGTTACCACAACTTTGTCATGCTTGAAAAATCAGGCGCCTTGGGCGGTACCTGGTGGCATAACCAATATCCCGGCGCCGAATGCGACGTGCAGTCACATCTTTATTCGTATTCGTTCGAACCGAAACTGGATTGGTCGCGGCCATTCGCCGGCCAAGCCGAAATATTGCGGTACTTCAATCATTGCGCCGACAAGTACGACGTCCGGGGGCACATCCGCTTTAATACGGAAGTACGCGCCGCGCAATGGCAGGAAGCCACTCAACGTTGGCGCATCGAAACCAACTCCGGCGATAGTTTTGAAGCCCAAATACTGGTTAGCGCAATGGGCATGTTTAATGAACTGGTGTGGCCGAGCATTCCCGGGATCGCGGATTTCAAAGGAACCTCCTTTCATTCCGCGCGTTGGAACCAAAGCCACGACTTGAATGGAGAACGGGTTGGGGTCATTGGTATCGCGGCGAGCGCGATTCAATTCGTGCCGGAGATTGCGCCAAAAGTCGGCCGCTTACATTTGTATCAACGCACCGCGAATTGGGTGGTGCCGAAAGGCAACGAACCTTATACCGCGGAGCAACTCGCTTATTTCCGCGCGCATCCGGAAGCGGTGCAGGAAAACCGCGACAAGATCTATGCGGTGTGGAATACGCTCGCGACCTTTAGTGACAAAAAAGTCATGGCGGAAATTGAAGCCTCGGGCCTCGCCCGCATCGCGGAAGTCAAAGATCCGGAAACCCGCCGAAAACTAACTCCCAACCACCCGTTCGGTTGTAAACGGCCGTTGTTTTCGGATGTTTACTATCCAGTCTTCAACCGCGATAACGTCGAGCTCATCACCACCGACATCAAGCGCATCACACCGACCGGCATCGAGACCGTCGATGGACAGCACCGGGACTTAGACACCATCGTCTATTCGACAGGCTTCAAAACCACCAAGTACTTATCGGCCATTCAGGTCACCGGGCGACAAGGGCGCGATATCAACGACGCTTGGAGCGACGGTGCGCAGGCCTATCTCGGGATCACCACCACGGGTTTCCCCAATCTCTTTATGTTGTACGGCCCGAACACCAATCAAGGTTCGATCCTGTTCATGATCGAACGCCAAGTCGAATACATCATGCGCCAGGTCAAACGTATCGATGCCGAGAAACTCGCGTGGATCGATGTCAAGCCGGAGGTCATGGCGCGTTATAACGCTCAGCTGCAAGAGGACGTCAAGAAGATTGACGTCTGGCAGGCTGCCTGCGGCAACGATTTCTATTATCGATCGCCGACCGGTCGTTTCGTCACCAATTGGCCGGACTCGATGGATGCTTTCACCGAACGCACGCGCCGGGTCGAACCCGACGTGTTTGAGACGGCAGCTGCATAATGCATAAAAGGAATCATCAATGGCTTTGCTAAATCGCGAAGACTGGTACGACTTGGCACGCACCACCAATTGGACGCCCAAGTACGTGCGCGAAGACGAATTGTTCCCGGAACACTTAAGCGGCGCGCGCGGCATCCCGATGAGTACATGGGAAACCTACGACGAACCTTATAAAACGTCTTATCCAGAATATGTGGCGATTCAACGTGAGAAGGACGCCGGCACGTACTCCGTGCGCGCGGCGCTGGAACGCGCCGCCTTCGTCGATAAAGCCGATCCGGCGTGGGTCAGCACCATGCAGGCGCATTATGGCGCGGTGGCGCTCGGAGAATATGTGGCGGGGATTGGCGAAGCACGCATGGCGCGTTTTTCGAAGGCGCCGGGCAATCGCAACATGGCCGTGTTTGGCATGATGGATGAGAATCGACACAGTCAGCTGCAGCTTTTTTTCCCGCACACCCATGTCAAACGCGGCCGCCAATGGGATTGGGGACACAAGGCGCTGCGCACCAACGAGTGGGCGGCGATCGCGGCGCGTTCGCTGTTTGACGACATCACGGTAAGCCGCGATGCGATCTCCACCGCCATCATGTTGACCTTCGCCTTTGAAACCGGCTTCACCAACATGCAGTTTTTGGGACTCGCCGCGGATGCCGCCGAGACCGGCGATCACACTTTCGCGAGTCTCATTTCGAGCGTCCAGACCGATGAATCGCGACATTCACAACAAGGCGGACCGGCGCTGCGCATCTTGATCGAAAACGGCAAGAAGGCCGAAGCACAGCAACTGATCGATGTCGCGATTTGGCGGTCATGGAAATTGTTTTCGGTGTTAACCGGACCGCTCATGGACTATTACACGCCGGTGGCGGATCGCAAACAGTCGTTCAAGGAATTTATGCTCGAATGGATCGTCGTCCAATTCGAACGCCAGTTACTCGATCTCGGTCTCACTAAACCTTGGTACTGGGATATTTTGATGCGCGATATCGAGATAACCCATCACGGCATGCAGATGGGGGTTTGGTTTTGGCGCCGTACGATGTGGTGGAACGCCGCCGCCGGCGTCACGCCGGCCGATCGCGATTGGCTGGAGCAAAAATATCCCGGTTGGAATAAGCGCTGGGGCCGAGTGTGGGACATCATCACCGACAATCTTCTTAAAGGTAACGAGGCCGCGACGTTGCCGGAAACCTTACCGCTCATCTGCAATATGTCGAATCTGCCGATTACACACATTCCAGGCGACGATTGGGATATCACGGACTACCAATGGGAGCATGAAGGCCGCCTGTATCATTTCGGTTCGGAAGTCGATCGCTGGTGCTTTCAAGTCAACCCGGATCATTACAAAGGCCATCAGTCGATCGTTGATCGCTTTCTCGCGGGTAAGATTTTGCCGCCGACGCTTGAAGGCGCCTTGCAGTACATGGGCCTGGGCCATGCGGAGCGCGGTACTGACGCGCATGCCTACGCCTGGATTGAGCACTTTCGTAAATTGCGTAGCGCGGCGTAACCGGAGCGAGCCATGGCGGACTTTCCGATTCATTCCAATTTTCAAGGCGATTTCGTGCCAGTACTGGTGCTGGTCGACACCGAAGACACCATGGATCATGTCGCCGAGAAATGCGCGTATCACTCGGTGGGGAAACGCGTCGCGCCTCAACCCAACAAGATTCTGCGAGTGCGCCGCCATCGCGCTAGCTCCTGCTTTCCGCGCACGATGAAGGTAGCCGACGCGGGCTTGCGCCCAAGCGAAACGGTCGATGTGATTTTTGCGGACGCCTAACCGTGGCGTTCGAAAAAATTTGCACACTCGACGATGTGTGGGAGGGCGAAATGAGCGGCTTTACCACGGCCGACGGCACGGAAATTTTGCTCGTGGTGTTGCCCGGCGGCGAAGTTCGCGCCGTGCAGAGCCGCTGCCCGCATCAGGCGTTTTCGCTGCTTCACGCCAAGCTCGACAAGCACGTGCTCACTTGCCGGGCGCACCTGTGGCAATTCGATCTGCGCACCGGGCAAGGCATCAATCCCGCCGATTGCGCGCTCGCGGTTTACCCGACGCGAGTCGAGGGCGACGACGTGTTAGTCGATGTCACCGGCGCCAGCCCGCGCTTCTCCCACACCTAATCGATAGGAACCCAAGATGACGGATTCGGATGCCTTACTGAAGAATAATCGCGTGGGGCCGGTGATGCGCTCAGGCGAAGTCGCGGAGGCCGTTAGA
>CAZKRY010000019.1:0-78860 GCA_964555355.1 uncultured Klebsiella sp. | reverse complement strand
CCTCGTTGCTGCTCTTTTTTTGCGGCGTGGGATGACACTTATCTAAACGTTAGGCCGCAAGGATTATATGAAACGCTATCTCAACCCCAGCAAGTACATTGACTTCGAAGACGCGGAAGTCCTTGCCGTCGCCGCGGGCATCGCGCGTCGAGCGAGTTCCGAACTGGAGTTGGTCCGTCAGTGTTTTGAGTTCGTCCGCGATGAAATCAGGCACAGCTCTGACTTTAAGCTAAATCCCGTAACCTGCAGGGCATCCGATGTCCTTCGTCATAGGACCGGATATTGCTACGCAAAGAGTCACCTGCTGGCCGCGCTGCTTAGAGCCAATAGCATCCCGGCTGGCCTTTGTTATCAGCGACTGTCGGTTGGTGAAAGCGGGGCGCCATATTGTCTTCACGGCTTGAACGCGGTTCACCTTCATGATTTCGGGTGGTACCGGATCGATGCGAGGGGAAACAAACCTGGCATAAACGCTGGATTCTGTCCTCCGAAAGAGTCGCTCGCATTTCCAATCAGAGAACTACAAGAGCGCGACCTTCCCGAAATCTGGTCGGAGCCTCTCCCGGTTGTAGTGGAAGTCCTCGAGGGCTATGAGACGTATGATCAAGTCTTGGCCAATCTTCCGGATATCGAGCTTGCGGCCTAACCCTTATGAGCCCCCCGGTTGTCAACGGCAACAGTCTCCCGTCGAATAAAATTCGTTAATTAAAAAGTTCGGCACGGCGCGCTGTCTTTAATTCCTATTCGCAGTGTCAGGTCAATGCCTGCACTAAACACTTATCGAGTTTTCCCGATGAATGCGCGCGCGAGCGCGCATGAATCAACACTAGAATTCATTCCATACCTTGTGGCGTCCTATTCAAACGGTCAGCGTCGATTGACGCAGTTAATCGCAGGCTTGGCACAGGGGCAGACACCGTTTCCAAACTTAGAAAATTAAAGGAGCGCGACCGCGCGTTAATCAACGCCAAGGATCTCATGCCACGACGCCAGTGCGACCTTTCGACTCGAAGTCATGAAAACTCGGTCACACCTGAAACGGCGCTTGAGCGATCGTTGGGATCAGTTAGACCTTGAACGTCGCGGTCGCCTCCAGTTCGTTAAAGCGTTGCCATAAAGCGGTCTTTCTCAAACGGCTGGCGCTTGGTTAGCATGACGTACACCGCACGGCCGAGGCGATGCGCGAGAATGGAAAGCGCTTTGCCTTTGCCGTGTTTGTTGGCCAATCGTGCAATGGCTTTCTGCGCCTCGGGATTACCGCGCAGGAATAGGACGGCAGCCTCTCCGAAGGCCCACTTAAGATAAGCGTTACCAATCTTCTTGCCGGAGTAGCCGGACTTCTTGCCGGCGGATTCTTTCGCGCACTTCACTAATCGCGCATAGGACGCAAAATGACCCACGGTTGGGAAGCGTTTGATGTCTTCAACTTCGTACAGGATAACCAAGGCCAGAATGCGCCCGATGCCGGGGACCGAGCGTAGTAAATGATACGCGCCGGCATCATGGGCCTTGGCCTTTATCGCCAAGTCTTGTTCTAACACGCGGAGTTGCGCATCCAAGAAGCCAATGACCGTGGTATCGAGTTCAATCATTTGGCGTACTGCGTATTCCGGTTGAAAGTTGCCACCGATTCCGGCGCAAAGCTGCCACCTGTTTTGGTCGAATGCTGCCACCCATTCCGGGCTAATGCTGCCACCCGCTAAGTAGGGGCATTAACGCACAGCAATCGCGGGTTAACCATCCGCTAAGGTCGCGTCTTTTTGTTCAACAAAGAGAGGCAATCGTGGCGGCAGAAAGGTTGACCATGCGTCAAGTGAGAGAAGTATTGCGATTGAAGTGGGAGCAGCGATATTCCGATCGGAAAGTCGCGCTTGCGTGTCACATCAGTCGGCCGGCCATTAAGACCACGGTGACCCGCGCGCTGGCCGCCGGTTTGTCGTGGCCATTGCCCATTGAGGTGGATGATGTGGCGCTGGAGCGCTTGTTGTTTCCACCGCCGGTCATCACGCCATCCTCACGACCGTTACCGAACTTCGCCGAGGTCCATCAAGAACTGCGGCACAAAGGGGTGACCTTGCAGTTGTTGTGGGAGGAATACAAAGCCAACACCCCTGACGGTCTGCAGTACAGCCAGTTCTGCGTGCGTTATCGCGCGTGGACACGCCATCTCCAACTCACGATGCGTCAAGTGCATCGCGCGGGCGAGAAGTGCTTTGTCGATTACGCCGGGCAAACGGTCCCGGTCATCGATCCGCGCACCGGCGAAGTCCGCGCGGCACAAGTGTTCGTCGCCGTGCTCGGCGCCAGCCATTATTGCTACGCCGAAGCGACCGAGAGCCAGGCCTTAGCGGATTGGATCGGGAGCCACGTCCGTGCGCTGGAATATTTTGGTGGCGCGCCGGAGTTCTTGGTTCCGGATAATCTGCGCAGCGCGGTCACCTCACCGCATCGCGACGAGCCGGTGCTGAACGCCTCCTATCAGGAGATGGCCACACACTACGGCATCGCCATCCTGCCGGCGCGGGTGCGTAAGCCGCGCGACAAAGCCAAGGTTGAAGTCGCGGTACAACTCGTCGAGCGCTGGGTGAGGCGGATAAAGCCGAAGCACCGCTTCGGCCCGCCGAACGCCAAAGCCATGGAGGGCTTTGGCCGGTGCTGCTAGCGGAGCGTGAAGCGTAGCGACGCAGATGCGCGATTGCGGCACCGCACGTTCTTCTCACTCGCCGAGCTGAACGCTGAGATAGCCGTGTGGCTGGCGCAATTGAACACACGACCTTTACGCAAACTGCCAGGCTCTCGTCGCACCCAGTTCGAGCAGCTTGACCGCCCGGCACTACGGGCGCTGCCCGCCACCCGGCACGTCTTCGCCGACTGGAAGCGGGCACGCGTCCATATTGATTATCACATCGAGGTCGCACATCACTTCTATTCCGTGCCGTACGCGCTTGTCGGCCAAGCGCTCGACGTGCGCCTCACGGCCACGACGCTCGAAGTATTCCACTGCGGCGAACGCGTGGCGGCGCATGCGCGCGCCTTCGACCGCGGTCGCTACTCCACCCTGCCGGAGCATATGCCCAAGACCCATCGCGAGTATGCGCAGTGGTCACCGCCGAGACTCATCGCCTGGGCCGCCAAGACCGGACCCGCCACCGCTCGCCTTATCGAATCGCTCCTGGCGCGCTATGTTCATCCACAACAGAGCTTCCGGGCTTGTCTCGGCATCATGCGCCTCGGCAAAACCTACGGCGATGAACGCCTCGAAGCCGCCTGCCGCCGCGCACTCCACATCGGCGCACGCAGTTGTCGCAGCCTTGATTCCATCTTGCGTCGCGGACTCGACCAGCAACCCTTGCCGCACACCGATGTCTCCAACCCAGCGCCGGCCCACGACAACGTGCGTGGCCCGACCTATTACCACTGACACTCAAATCAAAGGAGAACCAACCTCATGCTCACCCATCCCACCCTCGATAAACTTCATCGCTTACGCTTGCCAGGCATGGCACGCGCCTTCAGCGCACAGCTCGAACAACCTAACAGCGCCGCACTCAGCTTCGAAGAGCGCTTAGGGCTGCTCGTCGATGAAGAAGCGACCGTGCGCGATGACGCACGCCTTAGAGCCCGCCTGCGCACCGCCGCACTCCGACAGCGCGCGTGCCTTGAGGACATCGACCACCGTCACCCGCGCGGCCTCGATAAAACGTTGTTAAAGAAGCTCGCGACCGGCACCTGGTTACGCGAGCACTTGAACTGTCTCATCACTGGTCCTACCGGCGTTGGCAAGAGATTCATCGCCTGTGCGCTCGCCCACCAAGCTTGTCGTGATGGTTATCGCGTGCGTTACTTGCGACTGCCGCGGTTACTCGCCGAACTCAGCATCGCGAAAGGAGATGGCCGTTACCGCAGACTGCTCGCCCAGCTCGCCAGTGTTGATTTAATCGTGCTCGATGATTTTGGGCTCGCCGCGTTCAACGACGAACAGCGCCGCGATTTACTCGAAATCTTGGAAGATCGCTATCAACGAAAATCCACCCTCGTCACCAGCCAGTTCCCAGTCGAACAATGGCATGACTTGCTCGGCGACCCAACGCTCGCGGATGCTATCCTCGATCGCTTGATCCATCACGCCTATCGTCTTCAACTCAAGGGTGACTCGCTCCGCAAAAAAACACCGCGATTGACAGACCAAGAGGACATTAATCCATAATCCAAACCCCGCGTCGCTGCGCGCCGAACAGGTGGCAGCATTCAACCGGAATGACTGGTAAACATTACGCCGGATTACCCGGCAGCATTCGCCGGAATACGCAGCGTACCACGGGATCAGGGAAGTGGGCTGGTATCTCCGGGAGGTCGACCTGACGATCGGTACGTAGATTAAGCGCAGGCAGGTTGTACTGGCTGACGGTATTCTGGACGTGGGCACTCAGGTCCGCGCGGTAGCGCACGAACATCATGCGCCGGCGGAGTAGATCGCGGGTGGCGCGCATGCGTGCCGGATAAGCGTACGCTTGGGGGAGCATGCCGGCTTTCAAGAGCCGGGCAATTTTCTCGGAATCGATACGGTCGTTCTTGGCTTTTCCGCCGTGGATAGCTTTCATGTAGAGGGCATGGCTGAGGACGAACGTTATCCCTTGTTGGACACACCAGTCGGCCAACCAATACCAAGTGAAGAGGCATTCGACCGAAATAACTAAGCCTTCGCGGTAAGGTGCGATGGCGGCGGCCAAGGGTTCTGGGCTAGCCTTCATATTGGCGTGCAGAACGATGTCGCCAGCCTGATTGATGATGCACACATACATCTGCTTGGCATGAAGATCGATCCCGCAATAATGCTGATGGGTCGTGGTATAAAATCGCATCTGAGCCCCCCTTTTGGGCATGAGTGAATGAACTCTCAACCTAGGACAGTCAGCTTGCTGATGAAGCCTGAAAGTCCCGGAAGGGGGGCTCAATTAGTATCATCGCATTCGAGAGGACGGTCGCGAGCGCATTCGCGCTCACGATACGCTCGTCGCATCGCTCCTCGCCCGTCTTTCAATGCGGGCGTTAGGTGGCGAGAGGCACATCCATGCAGAGGCTCAAAGCACTGGAAGTTTCTCGAATCGCCGTGCAAACCCTTGAGGTGTGGTTGACACATGATCAGCGACTCGAAGAAGTATCAACCGCTCTGACGGCCCTCGCCGGGCGACTCAGAGTCGGAACCAGCGAAGCTCCGTCCGATCTCGGGAACTCAGACCCGACCATAATAGTGCGAGCTCTCTACTGCTTTGCCGTGACTACCTATGTCCGCTGCTTCAATTCGGGTCGTCGGGCCAGAATCGCTTTTGCTCGAATCCCCAGATTAACCGCAGGACAACGAGAGCTGCACAAGAGCATTTGCAGTCTGCGAAACAGATTCTTCGCCCACGCAGTAGATGACGAAGAAGGGAGTCAGATCTACATCATTCCCCAGCAGAAAGGAGTAACGCAGGCATATCTCTCAGTATGTCACTCCGTACTCGCCTCAGCAGGTCTTGCAGAGATTCGCGAGTTCGAGAGGCTAGTGAGCAAGGTTAGGGCGTACGTACAACGCGAAATACAGCGCGAAGGCGCATCAATAGCGACGCGAATCCTAGGACGGTCTGTTTCGTGGCATTCCTCACTAGAAAGCCAGTAGGCTGAGCGAGCAAGCTTGGCCCGTCCCGCTGAACGGTGACGTAAGATTTCGTTTTCACCGCTTACGCTTTGTTCTCGGCAGGTTCCTTGTCATCTAGTTATTTGTTACTACAATTAGATCATGCCAACCTGGGATGAGCGTAAACGTCGCATTAACCTACGTCGCCACGGATTGGATTTGGCTGAAGCCGAAGCTATCTGGGATAACGTGACCGTGACACGCGAAGACCAGCGCGAAAATTATGGCGAGCCGCGTTGGGTTACCTTCGGCGTACTGCATGGCGAAATAGCAGTGCTTGTGTATACCGAACGCAAAGACGACGACCACTACATATCACTTCGAAGAGCGGAACCGCATGAAGCGAACTATTACATTGAAGCCACCAAGAAATACCGGCGCTAAAAACGTTGACCCCGACAATCCGCCCTGGGCGGAGGAAATGTTAGGTCCGCCTCGTATTCGAAAAGGCCGTGGGCCACAGAAAACCCCGACAAAAGTATCGACGACGATTCGTCTCGACAAAGATGTATACGAATACTTTCACTCTCAGGGCGCTGGTTATCAAACGCAAATCAACGCGCTCTTGCGAAAGATAGTGGAACGCAATCTAACAAGTCGCTCAACATCGACGCGCGCCAAGGTGCGCGCGAGTTAGCTCTGTCGTTAAGCCAGGAGAGTCGCCAAATCCATGGCCCTCGTCGCCGCAGTGTTTTGACCCGCCGTGCTTTGGGCTCTGGTGCCCGGGCACGTTACATGGTTTCGCCGCACCATCACTCGAACCAATGAACCCGCTGCGTACTGGACGTCAGTTCTGGTCTGCGTTTTAGTGGCGGCTCTGTTCCTCTCGATAGGGCCCGTTCGGTAAGCGTCCACGAATCCGCCCACTATTTTCCAATTGATCCTCGCGCCACATTCTCTAACACCCCCGCGCGCAAATCATAGCGCGCCCGGACCTTATCCAAGGCCGTCTCACAGTGGCGAAACAAAGCGTCGCGCTTGCGGCGCAGCTTGAAAATTCCGCACAGACGCCGCGGCAATGGAAACCAGCGGTCAAAATCCAACCCACAGTCTTGCATGACTTTCACTGGCACGGCGTCAACGATCAAAAGCGTGTTGTATAACAATTGCGCCATACAGACGAAAGACATGATTTGCCGATTGTGGCGGGCGAGCGTTTGTTGATCGAGCGCATACAGCGGCAGCGTTCTAAGTTGATCGAGATACCAAAGATGCGTGAGAAAATACCCGGCGAATGAAGTGAGTACGTGGATGCTCGATGACGGCTGAATCGAAACCACCGCACCGAGTGGCGAAAGATACGGCTCATAAGGGTGTTCTTCGCGCATGATGTAGCCGGTGCAATTCACAAACCAGCTACCGGGGGCAATCGCAAGCCGGCGCCTGTCGGTAAACAGCAGCACCGGACCACCGTCGTCGATGACATCTGCCACGTATCCGTTCTGTACGCTCTTTAGATTAGTCGCAAGAAACGCGTTCTCTTCTTCCGATAACAGACCGAGCACATACTGGCGATGTTGGCCCGGAAGATGGATAGCGTAAGTTCGCTTGAAGTAATCAAAAACTTCCTGCTCATTCGTGCCATCGAAGCGCATCGCGAGATCGACAAACGTATTCAGCGAGGTGGTACCTCGCCACCAACGCGCAAGACCCTTGGGAAACGCACGCGTTCGGTTCATAAAAATAGTGCCGTTGCCGACGATTAGATGGACCTCGCGGGTCGGAAAGCGCGCGATCAACGCCTGCGCCGTATCCATGCCGGTTTTCCCACCGCCGACGACGTATACCGGCTGTTTAGCACCGGAGGGATCAAACAAACGTGGATCGTCAGGCGCGACTGATTGCACATGCTCGCTCTTAAACTTTAGGGGTGGATTCCGTGGCACCCTGAAGCCAAAGGCTTTGATGCAACGCCGGGTATCGATAGTGACGAAGGTTCCATCGGCACGACGCGCTTCGATGCTTACCCGCACGTTGTCCTGGATCGTTCTACTTGAGGGATATCCGGTATTCGAGTCCGCCGCTGAAGTTTCACGCTCGTGGTGCTGTAGATAGGTGTGTTCAAAACACTCGACGAGCGTCACCTTCTGGCGCAGCACCTGCAAGCAATGCTCAAAATGATCAAGGACCTCGGTTTTGCTCGCGAGATGCTCCGGCGGCCGGTCGAACAACCAAGGGATATTGCCGGCGGTGAACATCGGATGCGGTTGATGGAGACGCACATAGTCGTACGTGTCTGTCCACATACCGCCGCAGCGTGGGCGCGCATCCAACAAAACCACCTTGTGTTGTTTTGTCAGGTACTGGCAAGCGGCAAAGAGTGCGTTCATGCCCGCGAGCCCGGCGCCGACGATGCAGAGCTCACAGTCATCAATGCGCGAGGGTTGCGCTAGCGTAGGGTAGTTCATACGAATAGAGGGTAAATTGGCGTACATCCATCAAAGTGCGGAAATTAATCTTGATTCTGCCCTAAATTACGTGCGGCTGAAATTCAATTTCTTCTCGCTTTCGATGGACCGCGGCAGCACCGCATTCTCCCACCGGCGATAGATTGCGCTATTCTCGCCAACTGCTGACGGAGATTGAGGCAAGCGCTCATCATGCTTATCGCGCAGATATCCGACACCCACGTCCAGATGCCCGGCGGTTTACTGGACCGGAACTATGACACCGCTGCGAACCTTGATCGCGCGGTGCGCCATCTAAATGCAATCACGCCGAAGATTGATGTTGTCCTGCTGACCGGCGACGCGGTCGACGCTGGCTCAGCGGATGAATACGCTCGCTTGCGCGAGATACTGTCCATTCTACAGGCGCCACTCTACGTCATCCCCGGCAATCACGACGAACGTGACGCCATGCGGCGCGCATTCCAATCTGAGGGTTACCTACCTAACACGGGCTTTCTGCAATACACGGTGGAAGACTGGCCGGTGCGACTCGTTGCGCTGGACACGCTCATCGCCGGCGAGCACGGTGGCCGCCTCTGTGGAGCACGCCTTCAATGGTTGGAGACGCGTTTACGAGAAGCGCCGGATCGACCCACGGTCATTTTTATGCACCACCCGCCGTTTCGCACCGGCCTTGCGGTGATGGATGCCATGGGTTTTGATGGCGCGGATGCGTTAGCGCGTATCGTCAAAGCCAATCCACAGGTACGCCAAATAATATCCGGCCATATTCATCGGCCGATCGTGACGAGCTTCGGCGGCACGATCGCGTCGGTTTGTCCTTCTACGTCCCAACAGGCCGCGCTTGATTTACGACCCGATCCGCGTCTCGCGGTGGTGATGGAGCCTGCCGCCGCCACTTTGTTGTGGTGGGATGAAGGCGGCGACTCCCTCGTTCATCATTTGAGTCAAATCGGTGCGCGACCGGCGCATGTGTTGTTCGACGGCGCGCAATGGGTCATGGATAACCCGCTACCGCCTGGCTTTCACGGCTCATTACGCTGACACAAATTTCCGCAAGCCAACATTCGACGCGGCGAGACAACCGTTAGCGCGTGACGGCGGAATCGACCGTTAGATCGTCCACGCCTTTCCACTGATCGACGGGTCCGCGCATGATCCAGGCGTGCGGGCGGCCGCGTCCAGTCTTGGGATCGACCGGCCCCCAGTACGCATGGTCTTTCGCGGTGCTGATGATGCCCACGAATAATCCGTCTTTGAGTTTGCGCACTTCATTGGTCATGCCGTTGTCTTTGTTATGGCTCATGAACTCGCTGTAGTAACCCATCAGTGCCGGCTTGCCGTCGATCAGCGATTTACCCACTTCACCCGCAAAACGCATGGTGCGCACTAGCTTTGTGCCGTTGAACCACAGGTTGTAGCCTTGGCCCGGAAAACGGCCGTGCGGGATCGGCGCGAAAGCTTTACCGAACCACTCGCCAGGGCCTTCCACTTTGCGGATCTTGGCGTGCACGATCGACATCGGATAAATCATGTGGCCCTGATACTCACCGTACATTTCTTCCAGTGTAGGCGACTCCAACGTGCGCCATAGTTCGACGAGTTCGTCGGAAGTGTGGTGCCGTAACCATTCAAGGGTATAAACGTCGGTGGATATTGCCATGGTGTTCTCCTCTCTCAGCTAATTGATTTGAATTGGTAACCCGTAGGTTGGGGTGAGCAAAGCGAACCCCAACAAAAAACAATCAAATCGAGTGCGCCTAAATAGTTCGGCGCACGGGTACACAAATTGTTGGGGTTCGCTTTGCTCACCCCAACCTACATCGCTACATCGCAGTTGTACTTGCGGCGGACTTCATTCGAGAACCACGCCTCCAACTGCTAACCCTCGTTCCAACGTAGGTGTAGGTTGCGGCGCCGTGATGGTCTCGCCGTCTTGGATTTGAATCGCGCCGGAGGTACCGTCAATCGTGATGATCGCGCCGTCGGGAATACGTTGCATCGCCCCCGGCAATTGCACGGCGGGAATGCCGTACTCGCGTGAAATTGACGCGCCGTGCGACAACAAACCCCCGGTCTCGATGACGAGTCCGCCGATGACCAAAAAGACCGGCGTCCAGCCGGGATCGGTCGCGAACACCACCATGATGTCGCCGTGCTGAACTCGCCCGATATCTTTCAACTCCTTCACGATGCGCGCGGGTCCGGTCACCGTGCCCTTGCTAATCCCAACTCCGGCTAAGCCATCGCCAGTGGCGCTATCAAACGAGACAGGAAGGTTGTTCTTCAAATACATCGGCGGATTCGCTTCGCGCCGATCCGCGCGATCGAAGGCCGCCATGCGCGCTTTGATTTTGGCTTGCATGAGCGGAGTTAGTTCCGCGCCTTCCAATAACCGATAAACATCGCGTTCGGTTAAAAACCAAAAATCCCGGGCGGTTTCAAAAATGCCGCGCTCCATCAAGCGCCGGTTTATCTCCAAGAAACATCGCTTATAAGTGAAGGTTGCGATGTCGACATAGTCCCGATGGTCGTCGCGCAACCACAGCATCGTCTGTACGTAGCGGTACACGTGTTCAAAGGCTTTGACCTTTAAGAAGCCAAACGGCTGGCGACGAATGTTCGCGATGACATCGGCATGCGCGGCTTCGCGCCGCCGGTTGCTCTGCGCTTCAGTGTGTTCCGGATCGTGTGACTCGTCGACCGTCATAAACGATTTAAATGCCCGATAGTCGAGCGCCGGATCTTCGATACGCCGCGTAAAATAAAAATCGCGATCGGCGTGCCCGCGGTGGCCGCTTTTTGCCAAGAACTCCCGGTAGGTCGCAAGCCATGCGCGCCCTTCCGCGTGTTGTTCTAGCGCGCGCAGAAAATCGCCGTCTTGGCGCTCGCTAAAATCCTTCATCATCTGCTGCGAATCGCGGATGCGCTTGGATAGCTGCCACAGCGTACCGTTCTCAATCACCGTCGCACTCCGCCGTTCCGTACCGGTTAGCAAATCGGTGCCCACGGTGGGATTGTCGCCGTCGTACCATTGCTGAACCATGTGCGCGAGCGTCAACAACATCAGCCGCATGTTGAAGAAAAATCCGTTCCACACATCGATAATGTATTGATGCTCGAATTTAACGCGGTCAGCGGTGTAGCGAATGAGTTCCGCGTCCGAGAGTTCGCGAAGCGCGTCATCCGTCAAGCCGCGCGCCTCGTCAATCCGCTCATAGACGTAGTGCTTCAACATCTTGAGCCAGCCGTACATGCCGTACCGCGGGAATAGTCTTCCGTTTCGGTAGATACGCTTGGCGAGTGCGAGATAGCTGAACGGCGCGTCGAGCACGGCTTGACGATCCGGCGGCGCGATGTGCTGCAGCACCATGTGCCGCATCGGCGCCGGGCACATATGCGTTACATCCGAGATCTCGACCTTGGTGTTGTAATAAGCGCCTGCCTTCCATGGCTTGTAATAGCGGTAGTTTTGCGATTCCAGGCCCCACATTTTATGCGTCGCGGCGTGCGCATCGTGGAGCATCTTGCCGCGCGTGGTGTAAAAGAGCGGGGTGATGGCGCCATGCCACACCTCATCGGACATGCTGCGGCTCCAGAGGACGTCTTCGTCCTCCGGTAGTACATGCCAATAATTGAGTTCTTCGTCCCAGGTGAAGTCGACGCCAGTGATGCGCCGCGACTGCAATAGATGAATGCGCCCATCGGCTATCCCAAACTCGAGGTCTTGCGGAAAACCGCCGTAGAACTCCATCACGCGGCAGCCAAGTTCCGCTAAATCCGCGGCTTGTGTATCCGTCAGACAAAAACGCTTGGCGTCGGATTCGGCCACCGCCACTTCGCAAGTACCGATCCCAGTCGTTGGATTGCGCACGATCTTAACGTTCTTGGCGCCGAGCGTTTTCTCTTTCACCCGTCGCGCCGGCAATTTGACCGTATAAGAATCCGGCGTGACCAACGCGGCGACAATCGCTTCACCCAGTCCCCAGCTCGCCTCGATAACCACTTCGTCCGTGGCGGTGGTCAGCGGGTTGGCCGTGAACATGACGCCGGCGACCTCCGAATCCACCATCTGTTGAATGACGACGGCGACGCTGACATCGAAATGATCGATGCCTTGAGTGCGACGGTACGAGGTCGCGCGCGCGGTCCACAGCGATGCCCAACAGCGCTTCGTGGCGTCCGCGATCCCGTCGATGGATTTCACATCAAGGTACGTGTCGTGCTGGCCGGCGAACGACGCCTCCGGCAAGTCTTCCGCGGTAGCGGATGAACGCACCGCGACACGCGGTTCATCGCCGAGCGCGCGGTATTGCTGCTCGATATTCGTCCGCAAGGCGGCGGGAAATTGCGCGCTGACCACCAGCGCGCGAATTTCTTCCGTGCGGCGTTCGAGATCCGCAATATCGTTGTAATCAATCCCTTGAACTAGCGGCGCGATTTTTTCGGCCAAACCGTTTTCACGAAAAAATGCAGCGTAAGCTTCAGTGGTAATCGTGAAGCCCGGGGGCACCGGAAAATTTGCTTGCGCGAGTCGCGCCAAGCTCGCGCCCTTGCCACCGACAAATTCCAATTCAGTGGCTTGCGCATCACCGAACCGCATGGTCTCTGGCATTCGTCTACCCTTACTTTCTATCGTTCGGTCGACGTTACGAGCTTAGCGCAATGCCGCGCGACTGACGACCGGGACAGCGTATGAGCGCGGCCGCTTAGGCGCAATCAAGTTACGAAGCTAGTTATTGGTGTCGGATTTATTTACCGTTGATTAGGGCGCCCGCGCGAGCGGCGCGACGACGGCGCTGCGGTCGAGTGCTAGTTCACTCAGACTAATTTGGCCAAGACAGACATCCGAGGACGGCTGCATGATGGTCGCGGTTGCGCCGTCGCGAAATAATCGCTCAATCGTTCCGCCTTTGAATAAAGCATGCGCCCCGCCAAGTTCGAGCGCCGAACGTGTGGCGTTTGCGACGGCTTCGCCGACCAGGTATTTGGCGCGGAACATCGCGGTCTGCGCCGCGGCGCTTTGACCTTCGACATCGGCCACCCACGCAGCGTATCGCAATGCCCAGCGCGCACCTTCGAGTTCCGCGCTCATCGCGCCGATCCGTCGGCGTACATCCGGATGATACGCGAGCGATTGGCTATAACCCTTGGGCGTGCGGGCGGCGACCGCCGCCTTCGCCGCCGCGAGCGTCGCGAAACCGATCCCCATATAAACTGCCGTATAAGGCAAGTTGATCAGCGATTCATGCGTCGATAAAAACTCGCCGATGCTCGGTATCACGGGTTCGTCGAAGGCCAACGCCTGCGGTACAAAACAGTCGTCGAAAACCACGTTGTCGCTGCAGGTTGCGCGCATCCCGAGCGTGTCCCACACCGGCTCTATCGAAACGCCGGGTGCGTTAGTCGGCGTGACGATCATAATGACCGCTTCCGGGTTCGGCTCCGCCGCCGGATGCACGCAGACTAATGCGTAGTCGGCAGCCGCCATCATGGTGGCGAACGCTTTACGCCCGTTGATGAGATAACCGCCGTCGACACGTCGCGCCTGTGTCGAGCTAGCGCGCGTGTAATAAAGCAAGTTGGTGGTGCCGGCTTCGGAAATCAGATTTGCGAACAGTTTGCGCTCCTCCACCACCAGCGCCGCATAGCGCGCTTTGATCGCTGGGGTGTACGCGTCGGTCGCCGTCACCGTGTATGCCGCGACGCAATGCATGTTGAAACTCATTGCGGTCGCCGCGCAGCCTTGCGCCAATTCTTCCATGGCGAGGGTATAACCCAACATGCCGACGCCCTGCCCCCCATACGCTTTTGGCACCATTAGGCCAAACAAGCCGGCGTCACGCAGCGCGGCATAATTCTCACGCGGCGCCGAGCCCTCACGATCATGGGTGGCGGCCCGGCGCGCAAAATCCTGCGCCAGTTCGCGACCGAGGCCTTGTAACTTGCGATGTTCGGGGTTGGCGGCAAAATCCACGAGAGCCTCCGTTAGAAATCGAAATCTACTAGCGGTTTTATCCTTCGGGCACACTGATCGCGTTATGCGGGCAAGCATGCACACAGGCATAACAGCGAATACAGCGTACGTCGTCGATAATTAATTGATGGTAATAGAGTCCGGCGGTCTGTCCTGGCACGAAGGGCGAGATGTCGCGGCGGGAGTCTTCGGAATAAGCAGACACGCCGCTGGCTTCGACGATGCACGCGAACACCGGACGCACCAATAAGCATTCGTCACATAACATGCAACGACGGTCATCGAGCCTAGGCGCCGGCGAGCGCGGATCAGTGAACAAATCGCGCGCGATTCGCGTGTCCGGAACGCCAAACTTACACAACAGCGAGCGTCCAGCCTCAACCATCGCCGGCGGCCCGCATAGCCATGCGCGCAATCGCGCGGCTGACAGTAACTCGCATTCGAGAAAGTCCGTGCGCAATAAGTCAGTCACGAGACCACGATGGCCTGGCCAATCGCTCGCCAATGGCTCTTCGGAGAGTACGGGGATGAAGACGAAGCGATGCGCGGGATGCCAGCGGCGAGTCAAGCGACTCAGTTCATCCTGGGCATAAAGGTCGTGGCGCGTCCGTGCACCGTATAGAAACAAACAATCCCGTGCGAGTTGCCTGCGGCAAGCTTCTTCCGCGAGTGCTTTGACTGCGCTCATGCCGCTGCCGCCCGCCAACAACAGCATCGGCAAATCACCGTCGTCAAGCGTGAAAGTGCCAAGAGGACCGGCGAGATCGATTGTGGTGCCCGTGCGATCAGTCGCGGATAGCCAGGTCGACATTTCTCCGCCCGGTACCACGCGCACGTAAAACGTGTGCTCGCCGGGTGCCTCGGTGTGCGGATCGCGCGCGAAAGAGTACGGTCGCGGGCGCGACAATCCAGGCACGGACAGTGTGGCAAATTGTCCGGCGCGGGCGCGCAATGGCGCCGCGCCCGGCGTACCCTTGATGACTAGCTCATAGGTGTCGTGCGTAAGGAGGCGCATACGCTCGATGATCCCGCGATGCTGGTTCACGCGAGTTCTGTTGATGTCGCCACGCGGCGCCGGTGGCGCCAACGGATCGGTCACCATTGTGCTGCCGCACGGACTCACTCAAAAGCATCCGGATGCTGTGCGCGGGCATCAAGCAAGATCAATTCGTCGTCACGTTCGACGCCAGGATTCGTCGCGCGCCACGCCTGCACGTAGGCTTTTTCACCCCCCAGCGCCGCGAGTCTCGCGCGCGCCAAGGCGCGCGTGTCAGCCTTTTCTATCTCGGCCAAGCAAGAATAAAAGGAAGGCGCAAATCCAAAGTCGGTTAAGACTTCCGTGTTCAACGCGTTGACATTGACGCCGCCCGGAGTGTTGCTACCTTTGAATTGTTTTTGCGTGCCTATCACCCCCGGCAGCATGCCCTCGACAATGTGCGCATGACCGAACGTTTCACCGCGATCGTTATATAAGCGGCATGCATCGCCATCGCCGATCCCACGTGCACTAGCGTCCTCCTTATTGAGTTCAAATGTTGGGCGCGACTGCATGGCCTGTAAGCGCTCCACCGTTTGAAAAGAATCGCCGATGAAATAGTGGCTGGCGGTGCTCAACACCTGCAAC
Organism: uncultured Klebsiella sp.; assembly: GCA_964555355.1. Lineage (GTDB taxonomy): Bacteria > Pseudomonadota > Gammaproteobacteria > CAIKBL01. The sequence continues at coordinate 63,171 of CAZKRY010000019.1, read as the reverse complement.
GGAAAGCGCGCGCGCAAGGGATCTTCCTGTCCTTCGTATTCCGGCACGTAGCTCGGCAGTGGATCGACCCCCTCCGCCGCCAGCGCATCCGACCAAATCTGAATACGGCCGTCCGGCGTCGGCCAACCACGCTGTAAGTATTGCCGCGCGGGATGATCGTAGTTCGCAAGCGCCCAACCGTTTTCCAGCAAGCTTTCGAATTCGATGCCTTCGACGAGCGGATTCTGCGCGCCGTCGAGCAGGTGTTCACGAATGATCTCCTCGTCGGTCTGTGTGAACGCATTCCCGCTTGACTCGACAAAGCCCATGCGGCGCGCAAGCCGCCGAAACAATTCTGGATTGCTAACGCTCTCGCCCAGCGGCGCGATCACCGGCCGATTCATGGCGTAGTGGTAGTAGCCGTAGGAACCATGCATATCCGTGCGTTCAAGCTGGGTATCGGCGGGGAGTACGATATCGGCGTAAGTACAGGAGTCGGTCCACATCGTGTCGTGGACGACGGTAAACAGATCGTCGCGCGCCATGCCGCGGCGGGTTTGCGCACTATTCGGCACGCAATTGGCGGGGTCCGCGTTGTATACAAAGAGGCATTTAATCGGCGGATCGAGTTTCTCGCCATTCCAGCCAATGTCATCGCTGAGCGCGCGTGCTATCTGCACCATGTTGATAATCCGCTTTTTGTCTCGCTCACCGAGATCGAAACGCTGAATGTCGTTGCGAAAAAATGGATTCCAATTTTCTTCGAGACGCCCGAACCCGGCGCCGCCACAGCGCTCGCGCCACGCGCCGGTAAGCGCCGGCAGTAAGAGCACTGCGCGGCACATCTGGCCGGAATTCTGGTGGCGATTCAGTCCGTGGCCAGCCCGGATGTAACTCTTGCGCGTCGAACCGTAAACCGTCGCAAGTCGTTCGATGTCCGCGACTTGAAGCCCGGTGATCTGCGCGACGCGCGTCGGTGGATACTCAGGCAGACGAGATTCGATCAATTCGCGCCAGCCCCGCGTGTGCCGTGCCAGAAACTCGGCGTCATGCATTCCGCGCGCGACCATTACATGCATCATGCCGAGGGCGAGCGCGGTATCGGTGCCGGGCCGCGGCTGCAGATGCCAATCCGCCTGCGCGGTGGTGCGGGTTGGTCGTGGATCGATCGCTACCACCCGGCAACCGCGCGCGCGTGCCTCGCGCACGAACGGCATGGCATGCACCCCGGTACTCGCCGAGTTGACGCCCCACAAGATAATGACTTCAGCATCCCGCGCGGCCATCGCGAGATCCGGCCCGTTGGCGGAACCATAGGTATGCATGCACGCCCAATAGGCCGCGTGAATGCAAATCGACATTTCAAGACGCGCGGCCCCGAGCTTGTTCCAAAAGCGGTTATCGAGCGTCCAGTAACCAAGCAGGCCGAGCGTGCCCGAGAAATTAAAGGGTTGGATGGCTTCCGCGCCATAATCGGTGACGATCCGCGAGAAGTTCTCGGCGATGCAATCGAGGGCTTCGTCCCAGCTAATGCGCTCGAAGCGCGCGCCCGGCCCCTTGGGGCCAACTCGCCGGTGCGGATAGAGCACCCGCTTGTCGTTGTAGACCAAATCTAGGTAGTGGTTGACCTTGTTGCATAGGTGACCACGCGTGATCGGGTGAGTAGGATCGCCCCGCACCGCTACCGCACGGCCACTGCGGTCATCGCGTGTCACCAACATCGAGCAGGTATCCGGACAATCGTGCGGGCAGACGACGTGATGCAACGAGTGGCCCGCTGGCACTTCAAACTTAGTACTTCGGGTCATAAGCCGAGTCCTCGTTCGTCGCGTCCGCACCGCGCGACACACGGTTGACAATGCCTGGCGCGAATGGTCATGCTGCCGTGAGCTATTGGAAATGACAATAGCGCCATTCTTGTAGCGAATGCCGCGCCAGCGCAGCGCAGCAACCTGCACATAACGTCGCACCCAATTTGAGGAGGACGCATCATGTGGAAGTACCTTCGTTTCGGCTACATCCATTGGATTTGGCTTGCGGTATCGATAACCGGCTTCCTCGCCGGCGGCTGGTGGATGTGGAGTGGGGTCGTCTTTTTGTTTGTCGTCGGTGTGGGCGGCGAAATAATCACGCATCATTGGCGCGACGAATCCAATCCCAAGTACGGGCACCCGATCATCCACGATCTGATCTTGTACTCGGCGGTGGTGGGCCATTTCGCGGCCACGTTCGTCGCCGCGTGGACCGCTGGCGCGTCGGATGCGCTGGGTTTTGGCGCTTTCGTCAATACTTGTTTAGGTGCGCAAGGAATTGCGTACGACGTCATTGCCGCACGTGCCGACAACGACTGGATTGCTTACCTGGGCGCCGGTCTCTCGCTTGGCGGGCTTCTCGGCGTCAGCGGGATCTCGGCGTCGCACGAACTGACACACCGTACGGGGAATCCGCTCGATCTATGGTTCGGCCGTTGGGATTTCGCGCTTAGCTTCGGAACCAATTTCGCCACCGAACATGTGTACGGTCATCACAAGAATCTGGGTTATCCAGGAATTGATACGGTATCGCCGAAGCGCGGCGTGGGCTTTTATGAGTTCCTGACGGCCGGCGCGATGCAACAGTGGCATGGCGGTTTTGGCATCGAGAAAAAGCGGCTCGAGGCACAGGGCAAGTCCTGGCTGTCGCCGCATAATCGCGTGTTACACGCCTGGGCACGCGGTGCGGCGGTCGTGCTCGCCGTGACTTGGATCGGCGGTGCGTCCGGTTTGCTCGTATGGCTGATCGCCGCGGCGTTTTCAAAATACATTTTGGAAGGTCTCAATTTTTTCTCGCACTACGGCCTCATCCGCTTACCGGGCGAAAAAATCACGACGCGCAATACATTCTCGAGCTTCAATCCTCTGTCCAACCATTTCACCTTCAATTTGGGCCGGCATGGTTCACACCACGAACATGACACGCCCTACTATCAGTTTCGCTATCAGCCGATGCCGGAATCGCCGTATGGCTATTTGACGATGACGTTGATTTCTTGGATCCCGCCGCTGTATTGGAAATTCATGATTCCGATGTTGAAGGAATGGGATTCGCGGTGGGCAACGCCAGCGGAACTCGCGTTGCTGCGTGAACACAATCGTGAATCCGGCATTCCTGAACTTGCGGACAAGGTGAGCGCCGCTGCCGCATAAGCCGCCGCGCTTGGCGTGTGGGCTGTTGACGCGCGTTAGCGGGATCCGCGATGTTGTCGTTTCTCAAAAAACAGGATTACGGGGCAACAGTTGACCCGGCCGGCCAACACGTCATCGTCAAGCACGGCCAAAAGCTACTCGATGCCGCGCTCGCCGCCGGACTTGCGTGGCCGCATGACTGTCGTGTGGGCAGTTGCGGTACCTGCCGCTGTGTTTTGAAAGCGGGCAAGATCAAAGCGCTTACCGATTTTTCCTATACGCTGGAGCCTACCGATCTGCGCGCCGGTGTGATTCTCGCGTGCCAAACTCAACTGCGTAGCGACGTGACCATCGAAGTCGCGCTGGCTTCACCTGCCTGTGACATCGAGACGGTACCGGGTACCATCCATGCATTGCGCGCGCTAACGCACGACATTCTCGAAGTCACCGTGAAGCTCGCGCGACCGGCTTTTGTAAATGCTGTCGCCGGTCAGTATGCAGAATTGCATCTCGCGGGTTGCGACGCTCCGCGCAGCTATTCCTTCCTGCGCGCACCGCGGCTGGAAACAGATGCCCAAGTCACCTTTTGTATTCGCCATGTGCCGGGCGGCGCATTCACCGACTGGCTATTTGGTGCTGACCGGCAAACAACTCCACTCACGCTCACCGGGCCTTTCGGTGGCTTTCGTTATCATACCGCGACGGGACGCATGATATGTGTCGCGGGTGGTAGCGGGCTCGCGCCGCTATACGCCATGTTGCTCGAGATCGCAGCGGCCGGCATCGCACGCGACTGCATGGTGCTATTCGGCGCGCGAACCAGCGCCGATCTTTACTTCCTCGATGAACTCGCGGAGGTCGGTGCTCGTTGGCGCGGCACCTTTGACGTTTTACCGGTGTTATCGATGGAGCCGCCGGAAAGTGCTTGGCATGGTTCACGCGGGTTAGTCACCGCCGCGCTATCGGACGTCGCCTCTAGTGGATTTCGCGCGGGCGATCAGGGCTACCTCTGCGGCCCGCCGGCCATGGTGGACGCCGGGATCTCGGAACTGCAGCGCTTAGGCATGCCGCGTGCCGCGATCTTTTGCGATCGCTTTCTAGATGCGAGTACTTTGCCCGGCGGCCGCTTGGGTGGCATCGCGCATGAGGATTCAAGATGACGATACGCCGGCCGTCTCGTTGGGTGCCGACCGTCACGCACTGGGGCAACTTTCTGGTCGAGACGGATGGCGAGCATATCCTCGAGGTGCGCGGCTACGCCGACGATCCGCATCCATCACCGATTGGTCACGCACTCGCTGATAGTCGTAATCCGCGCGTGCGGATCGCGCAACCGATGGTGCGCAAGAGCTATCTCGAATGCGGTTGGCAAGCACCGCGCACCACGCGCGGCCGCGAGCCGTTCGTCGCCGTCAGTTGGAATGAGGCGCTCGATCTCGCGGCAACGGCCCTGGCCCGGGTCAAGCAGGAACACGGCAACGAAGCAATCTATGGTGGCTCTTATGGATGGGCGAGCGCTGGGCGCTTTCATCACACGCAGAGTCAATTGCATCGTTTTCTGCGCCAGTTCGGCGGTTATACCGATTCCGATCGCACCTATTCCGCCGCGGCCGCGGAAGTCTTGCTACCGCATATTCTCGGCCACGATCTCTACACGCTGTTTCTGCATACCACGCCGTGGGCGGACGTGCGGGATCACGGCGAAATCGTGCTCTGTTTTAGCGGAGTGAGTCCCAAGAACCTACAAGTCGTCATGGGCGGGCCAGGGGCGCATACCGCGCCCGATCAGTTGCGCGAATGCGCGAACGCCGGCGTGCGTTTCATTAATATCAGTCCGTTACGCCACGATCTGCCGGATTACGTGAACGCCGAGTGGATTTCGATTCGACCGTGCACCGACACCGCGCTGATTCTCGCGCTGTGCCATACCTTGATCGCCGAAGGCCTGCACGACAGCGCGTTTCTCGCGCGTTACACCGTGGGCTTTAAGCGCTTCAGCGCCTATGTCATGGGCGAGCACGATGGCGTTGCCAAGAATGCGGATTGGGCGGAACACATCACGACAGTGCCGGCGGCACGCACGCGCGCGCTTGCGCGTGAACTTGCCGGCAAGCGTACCTTCATTCCGATGGGCTGGTCGCTGCAACGCGCCGAACACGGCGAGCAGCCGTATTGGGCCGCGACAGTGCTGATGGCGATGCTTGGCCAGTATGGATTGCGCGGGGCCGGCATCGGACATGGTGTCGGCTCGTTGCACACCATCAGTTTCGTCGGGCGCCGCATCATTCCGTTTCGATGGGCGAGCTTGCCGCAGGGCGATAACCCGGTCGAGACGGTCATTCCGGTCGCGCGAGTGACGGACATGCTGGAAAAACCGGGTGAACCGTTTGACTACGACGGGAATCGCCTGCGCTATCCGGATATCCAACTCATCTATTGGGCGGGTGGCAATCCGTTTCATCATCACCAAGATCTCAATCGCCTCCGCGCCGCGTGGACCAAACCTGCTTGCGTCATCGTCAATGAACAGGTGTGGACGGCGACCGCGCGACACGCTGATATCGTCTTTCCCATCACCACTTCACTCGAACGCAACGATCTCGCGTTTAACACTTTTGATCCGTATGTTTCCCCGATGCCGCGCGCGGTCGCGCCTTTTGGCCAGGCGCGCGATGATTACGCGGTGTTCAGCGGGTTGGCGGAACGGCTTGGCTTCGGCGCGCGCTTCACCGAAGGCCGAGACGAAATGGCTTGGGTGCGCCATCTCTATGAGGAATCACGCGCGCGCGCCGCCACGCATGGGGTGACATTGCCCGAATTTTCGACTTTTTGGACGGGCGAGCATTTCTCGGTCGCGCCGCAGATCGAAGAATCTGAATTGATTTTCGAAGCGTTCCGACGCGCGCCGGACCAACATCCACTTCCCACGCCCTCCGGCAAAATCGAAATCTATAGCGAAACCATCGCGGGGTTCGGCTACGCCGATTGCCCCGGCCATCCGGTGTGGCTGGAAAAGGTTGAATGGCTGGGTGGTGCGCGTGCCACGCGTTATCCATTACATCTCATCTCGAACCAGCCGGCGCCACGCTTGCACAGCCAACTCGATTTTGGCGCACCAAGTCGCGCGACAAAAATTCACGACCGCGAACCGCTAACCATGCATCCGCTCGACGCCGCCGCACGCGGCATTACCGCAGGCACGGTCGTCCGTCTGTTTAACGATCGCGGCTCCTGTCTTGCTGGCGTGCAACTGTCCGCGGACATCCGTCAAGGGGTGGTGCAACTCGCAACCGGCGCTTGGTACGACCCGCTCGATGATGTTGAGAATACCGGCTTATGCGTGCACGGCAATCCGAACGTGCTAACGCGGGATATCGGCACCTCAAGTTTAGGTCAAGGACCGACATCGCATAGCTGTCTCGTTGACGTGGAACGCTACGATCAACCCTTGCCGCCGGTGCGCGCGTTCGACCCACCGGAAATCATCAGCCTTGGATAAATCGACCACAACAGGAGAAGCACCAATGCTCGACAACGAATTCTATTCCCAGCAACAACAGGGACCGTATGAATTCTATGCGCTCGGCGATTTCGCGCTCGAACTTGGTGGCGTCATCCCCAACTGCCGGTTAGCGTATGCCACCACTGGACAGCTGAACGCGGCGAAGGACAACGCGGTGTTGTTTCCGCACATGTTCTCCGGCACCAGCAAACACATGCAAATGTACGTAGGCGAAGGCCTCGCGCTCGATCCGGCGCGTTATTTCGTGATTTTTCCGAATATGCTCGGCAACGGTGTCTCGAGCTCGCCGCATAATTCGCCGTCGCCAATCGAGATGGCGGATTTTCCAAAGGTCATGATCGGTGATGATGTGCGCGCACAGGAGCGTTTGGTACGCGAACACTTGGGGATCTCTCGGCTAGAGCTCGTGGTCGGCTGGTCAATGGGCGCGCAGCAAACATTCGAATGGGCGGTGCGCTTTCCTGACATGGTCAAACGCGCCGCCCCGATCGGCGGTACCGCGCGCGGCACGCGGCACAATTATCTGCTGGTGCAAAATGCCATGGATTGTATCCGCGCCGATCCTGCCTTTGCGGGCGGTCGTTATACCTCACCACACGCGGTCACTGCCGGTCTTAAATTGCTCGCCCATTTCTTTGCGCAAATCGGCTTATCCAAAGAGTTTTACGCCGAAGAAGATTGGCGTGGTCTGGGGATATCGAGCCTAGAGAATTTTCTACGCGACTTTTGGGAGGCATGGTTCGCTCCGATGGACCCCAACGCGTTGCTTTGCCTGCTCTACAAATGGCAACACGCTGATGTCGCACGCCACACGGGGGGCGATCTCAAGGCAGCGCTAGCACGCATTACCGCCGTGGTTTGGAACATGCCATTTGCGCAAGACATGATGTTTACGTTGGACGAATGCCGAGCCGAGCACCAACTCACGCCGCGCGGCGCGTTCAAGCCAATCCCAACCCGCTGGGGACACTTCGGCATGTTGGGCGTAGTGTCGGCCGATAAGGCGTTTATCGATCAAGCGTTGAAGGAACTTTTAGCCTTATCGGTGTGAGCATCTCACAACCTTTGCCAGCCCAAAGGTGCACGAGAGAGTGTGAGAGCCTGCCCGATGTTGGGGTTCGTTGCACTCACCCCAACGCATCGATAGTGCGACGTCTAACGTAAGTGCCTATAGTTCACAACTGTGATTATCTCAAACAGATAGGCAGTGTGGTGAACCGCTTCAAACTCGCTATCTTTGGACTAAACGTCAGTCATGGGTGCACGATTTCAAGCGCACCCGGGGGCTTGGAAGTCGAATGGCCGGAGACCCTGCGGCTGGCGCGCTTGGCCGAGCAAATTGGGATAGAGGCATTGATCCCGGTGTGTCGCTGGAAGGGGTTTGGTGGACTTAGCGACTTCAACGCCCGCACTTTCGAAACTTACACCTGGGCTGCCGGGCTCGCGCAGGCCACTTCAACCATCAAGATTTTCGCCACCACCGCGGTGCCTTCGATCCACCCGGTACTTGCCGCCAAACAAAGCGTCACCATTGACCACATCTCGTGCGGCCGCTTCGGCATGAATGTGGTCGCGGGTTGGAACGCGCCGGAGGTTGCGATGTTCGGCGTGGCACAATTACCGCATGAGGCGCGGTACCGTTATGCGGATGAATGGATGACACTCATCAAGCGGCTGTGGCAGGAGAGTTCGCCGTTCGACTTTGATGGAGAATTTTTTCGCGCACCGGACTGCCGCGCGGAACCGAAGCCGTTGCAGTCACCGCGTCCGCCCATCATGAGCGCGGGCGTGAGTCCCGCCGGCCGTCACTTCGCCGCCAAGCACGCGGACATGAATTTCATCTTGGCGCCCGATCTCGTGCATGCGCGCGAAACCGTGCGCGATGTCCATCGCATTGCGGCCGACGACTACGGCCGCACGGTCGAAGTATGGGGCAATGCCGCAATCTTCTGCCGCGCGACGCGTGCCGAGGCAGCCGCGTACTATCACGAAGTCATCCATACGCACGGCGATCTCGTGGCCGCGAGTAACTTGCTCGATACGTTTACCCGCGAATCCGGCAGTCAGATCGACGACCCTGCATTGCGCGAGAAGTACCTCCGTAACATGATGGCCGGCTACTCGGGTTTTCCGGTGATCGGCACACCGCTTGAAGTCGCGGACTTCCTAAGCGAGATGGCGGATTGCGGGTTAGCCGGTGCGACGCTTTCCTGGCCGGATTACGGCGAAGGGTTAGCGCGGTACGCAGCGGAAATCGAACCCATCATGATCGCGCGCGGGATGCGCAGCGTTAGCTAAAGGACACTCTATGGCGAATTACGTATTAGTTCACGGCGGCTGGCATACCGGCGAACTACTGGAAGCGACCGCGGCACCACTTCGCGCCGACGGTCACATCGTGCATCTACCAACACTGGCCGGCAATCGTCCAGGCGACACTAAGGACATCGGGCTTAAAGAAGCGATTGACTCACTCTTGCAGTATCTCGCCGATCACGACTTGCGCGATGTCATCATGATGGGCCACAGCTACGGCGGCATGATTATCACCGGCGCGGCGGATCGCGCGATGGCCCGCGTGCGCCGGCTTATTTACTGGAACGCGTTTGTTCCCAACGACGGCGAGAACCTGCTCGATTTGGTACCGCCGCACTATGTGGAGATGTTTAAATCACTGGTGCAGCCGGATGGGAGTGTGTCATTGCCGTTTAACGTTTGGCGCGAGGCGTTTATCAACGATGCGTCACTTGAACTTGCGCAGAGCGCTTACGCCAAACTAAATCCCCATCCATGGAAGACTTTCACCGAGCCGGTTAGGTTGAGCCGTAACCCGGCGGCTTTTCCCTGTGGTAAATCCTATCTCAACTGTGTCGATGACACAGCGATGCCACACTCGCATCCGTGGCATCCACGTTTATCGGAAAGACTTGGGCTTTTTCGCTTGGTGCAGATCCCAGGTAGTCACGAGCTGTGCTTCACTGCACCAGAGCGTTTGGCGCAAGGAGTTATGGACGCCGGACGCGATTGAGTAAGAAAACGTTTTTTTAACATGATCTTCGTTAAGCGCAATGGATGTCCAGTTCGCATACTGCGAACCGCTTGGCGGCTTGATAGGTCGGGCTAAGTGCTGCGGATCCCAACATCAGATAGCCAATTCAGAAGTCCACGCGATTACGCTGGGTACGCGGGCCAACAATTTGCCGACGTTCGCCGTGCATATCCCAAGCTACATGTAACCGAGGAGACTCCATGCGGACATTACCCACCGTAAAATGGCTTAAATTACTCGCGATCGCACTCTGGCTGGTGGCTTCCGCTGGGTTTAGCTCGGAACCACCGGCAACGAGCGTCGCGCCACCACAAACAATAAGCGTGGCCCCCGATATCGAGTGCCCGGCGGGTTCAGCAAAAGCCGAGCAATGCGTCGTGACTCGCGATGTCTATATCGGCTGGCGCAGTTTTCACACCCATTGTTTTCAATGTCACGGGGGCAGTGCGCTAGGCAGCACTTTTGCGCCCAATCTGCTCGATCGCCTCAATCAGCGCGTCGATCACGCAAGGTTTCTGCAGGTGCTTATGGCAGGCTACACCGGCCAAGTCGGTGCCATGCCAAGCTTCGCGATGAACCCCGCCGTGCAAAAAGATCAGGAATCGATTTTCACGTATCTGCGAGCGCGAGCCGATGGCCGCTTACCGCCCGGGCGACCGCAGTTAAAGAAGTAGCCACCCTTAAATCAAGTGAGGCGTCGGTTAGCTTGGCTTTCCGCCCCACGCATTCCAATACATCACCTCATCCAAAGGTCGCCGGGTCGCGGGTTTGAATTCCTCCCCAGTGTAGTAGGCCACCGGCAGTAACACGGTTTGAGTGACACCGGCGGGCATATCCAATACACGGGCGGCGGCCGGCGCGTCTTTGAGATGCACCGTGGTCCAACAGCAGCCGAGTCCTCGCGCGCGCGCCGCCAGCATGAATGACCACGCGGCGGGAATAATTGAGCCGTAGGCGGAGGCTTGTTGAAACAACGATTGCGTGACGAGATCACCTTCGATGCAAAACATCACCTGCACCGGGACCTCGTGCAGATGCTCGGTTAGGTAAACCGCGGAATCAATCATGCGTTGCACCGGCGCGGACACGGCGGTCAGTGGGTTGTTCGCCCGTGATTCTTCCCAATAACCATGGAAAGACTTGCGATAAATATCGGCCAGCGCCGCGCGCTTCGCGGCGTCGGTTACCACGATAAAACGCCACCGCTGCGTATTGGTTTCCGACGGCGCTTGTAACGCAATCTCGAGACATTCTCGGATCACGTCCGGCGGGACGGGTCGCGTCAGATCGAAGCGCAGGCGCACCGAACGGGTAGTCGTTAACAAGTGATCGCACATCGCGCGGTCTAGTCGCTGTGTCATCTGCTATCTCGAGTTTGTTTCGAGCCCCTATTGAATGACGGCGCCGGAGCTTAGGTCAACCGCCTAATTCCCACCGCGCCAAACGGGCTCGCAGTTCGCTGACTTCTCGGCGCAGCTCATGGAGTTCATCTATGAGATCCATGACGAGCGCCACCCCGTGAACATCGAGTTCGAACTCACGCTGCAAACGACGCGCGCGCCGGACGCGCTGGACCGCGATGCCGGAGAACCACCAGTCGTCGTGGTCACGCCGAGTGGGCTCCAGCACGCCGTATTCGACGTACGCATGGAGATGCTCATGTGTCAGCTCACACAATTCGCACAGCTCGCTCATCGATAGCAGTTCCGCGAGGCGATCGGCGTCGATTGTGACGAGATCAAAGATGCGCATGGCTTAAACTCCTAGCGATGCCCGCGGGTTGAACGAAGAGCTTTCCGCGAGCTTCGCCATCCATTCGCGTTCTTGCGCGCTCAAATTCGCCGGCACTGCGATTTGGATGACGACATAAAGATCGCCCGCGGGATGTCCGGCGAGTCCCTTGCCCGCGAGCCGGAATTTACGACCGGCGATGCTGTTGGGCGGGATCGTCATTTTCACCGTACCATCCAACGTCGGCACCATCACACTCGCGCCCAGCGCCGCTTCCCATGGCGTCACCGGTAGCACTAATGTCAAATCCCGACCTTCTACGCTGAAAAGCCGGTGCGGCGCGTAATCCACATGCAAAAACAAATCACCCGCACGCGCGTCACCGAGACCTGGATGACCTTGGCCTTTCAAACGAATTTGGCGACCCGCCTGCAATCCTTGTGGAATCGTTACCTTGAGCGATTTGGTTTGCATATGACCGTGCGCATCCGGGCCGAGCGGCAACACCAGCGTGCGCGTGCCGCCGCGATGCACTTCCTCAAGCGAGATTTCGATGCCGTAATGGATGTCTTCACCCGGCCACGCCGCCTCGGGCTGCGTGTCGGTGCGGCGCGCACCGCGCCCGAAAATCGCTTCAAAAAAATCACTGAATTGTTGCGCACGGCGCGGATCGATGTGCTCGCCGCCGTGTGCTTGCCAACCTGGCGGCGGTGTAAATTCTTCGTTCGTGCGTCCGCCATAACGGCGCAATTCGTCGTACTCGGCACGCTTTGCCGGATCTTTGAGAACTTCGTAGGCCTCGCCTACTTGTTTGAATTTTGCTTCCGCATCTTTTTCCTTGCTGACATCCGGATGGTACTTACGCGCGAGTTTGCGATACGCCTTTTTGATGTCGTCCGGCGTTGCCTCGGGAGCTACTCCCATGACCGCGTAATAATCAACGAATCGCATGATGGCGTTTAAGTCAAAACTCGTTTGAACTTCTGGCTATATGGAGGCGCAGAAAGGTAGTTTCAACGAGTCGTGTCAAAGTTCGGTCATTTTTTTCCCCTCGACTTACAGCCTCGGTGGTGCGCGCGTGCCTTTTGCGCGCTCCGCACATTCCTGACAGCCGATGCAACGTGCCGCCGCGGGTTGTGCATGCAATCGGTTATACGGAATGGGTTCTCCGCAGTCGACACAGGTTCCGTAATCGCCGCGCGTTAGCCGGCGCTTGGCGAGTCCCAACGCGGAAAGCTCCCGCAAGTCGCGCTCCACCTCCGCGATTTCGGTGGCGAGCGCAAGGCCCGCGACGGCCTCATCGTCCGTTTCGGCGAAATGATTGGCGAATTGCAAGCTCTGCGGATGAGCGGATTGGCGCAACACTTGCGATACCTCGCCGCGCAGCGCCTCGATCCGCTCGTCGATCCGTTGGTTCAGCAAGCCAAGGCGTTCTTTTGAGAGTTCCGGATGAAGCATGTATTGCGCCTTCACCGGCATACCAGTACCGGCAACTTGGTGTGCGTTAGCACCTTGGTGGTCTCGCTGCCGAGCAGCAACCCCGCAAGGCCTCGGCGACCATGTGACGCCATGACCAAAGCGTCACACTTGCGACTCCGTGCGGCTTTTAGTATCCCTTGCCATGCCACGGCATCGGTCACCACCACTTGTCCGCAATCAACATCTTCCTTGCTAGCCGCTTCGATGGCGGCGCCCAACACGCGCTTGGCTTCGCGTTCCGACGCTTGTTTGTATTCTTTGGGGTTGAAGGTAATCGGAATGTAGCCGATGGGCTCGCTGTAGACTGGCGGCACATAGGGCGCGATGACATGGACTGCCGTCAGCCGCGCACCGAGTTGTTTCGCGAGCCGCGCTGCCGTCTTGACGGCTTTTAAGGACAATTTCGATCCGTCGCTTGCAACGAGCAAATGCTTGTACATCGAGAACCCTCCACCTTGTGCGTTTGAAACAATATACGCGGCTTCATCATGTCAGGCGTTGACCGAGGTCAGACTTACGGCAATTTTCACTTAGGGTAACAACACCACATAGCGATCAGGTTTAATCAATATTTCGCTAAGCGCATGCGATACCGCCAATGCGGAACGCAACAGCACCATGATATGGATGTCCTCATTCGCCAGGCGTTTATCGGAAGCCAACGTCGCAGCGGAAAATGCGACTAACGTGCCTCCCGTTTTTCGCGCGAGCAGCTGTGCAACTAGCTGCGCTTCGTCATTCTTGTCGTCCGCCATATATCCAATGCGCGGGCCGTGCCGTGGCCTGCTGCCGAGCGCCTGCCCGCTACTCACGACTACCACGTCCGTGGTATCCATCGCCGCCCACCAGCGACTACCCGTGGAGACCGGTGGCACGCGTGCGATATCCCAGTGTTCAATCCCGGTTTCGAGCGCGAATTCAGTAGCAAGCGCTTGCAACCGCTGCTCGCACCGCCGTGTCATACGTCGCTGCGCGAGCGCCGCATCGGCGGGCAAGAATTCGCGCGCGATTCCCGAAATTCGATCGACCTCATGCACGAATGGCAAGCTGGCCGCAGTCGCGATGCGCAGGCTCTCACGCAATACCGCGATTAAGGCGCTCTCGCGGTGACGGGCCAGGATGGCGCCGATATCAAAGGTGAAATCCGATAACGCGCCGTCGGCCGCAACGAGGAGCACGCGTCGGTGCGGCGAAGTCACTTTATTCATGGTCTCGCTCGTGTTCGCTCTTCTTTTCCGCGAACGAACGCTGAAGTTGCGCCAGTTGCGCGAGCCGTACCGCCACGGCTTGATTAACGGAGCTTAACGGATACTCGCCGTCCGCTGACGCGGTTCCCGCGATACGACCGGTTAACAACTCCATTGCTTCATCGACAGTGCTGACCGCGTAGACAAAAAACTTGCCGGCAGCGGCTGCGTCAACCACGTCTTCGCGCAACATCAAGTGCTCGCGATTGGCGGCGGGGATTAAGACACCTTGCCCGGCGGCCAATCCGCGAGCATTGCAGACGTCGAAGAAGCCCTCGATTTTTTCATTCACTCCACCGATGGCCTGCACTTCACCGTGCTGATTGACCGAGCCCGTTACGGCGAGATGTTGAAACAGCGGGATCCCTGACACCGATGAAAGCAGCGCGCATAGTTCAGCGAGCGAAGCGCTATCACCATCCACCGGACCGTAAGACTGTTCAAAAGTGATGCTGGCGGAGAGCGCAAGTGGCGCTTCTTTGGTAAAGCGGGTGGCTAAAAAGCTTGCGAGAATCAGCACGCCTTTGGAATGCAAAGGACCGCCGAGTTCGGTCTCGCGCTCGATATCCAAGACTTTACCGCTGCCTAAACGGCTCGTCACCGTGATGCGCGAGGGCAACCCAAACGCATGGCTATTCATGCTGATGACGGACAACCCATTGATTTGCCCGACGATGGCACCGGTGGTCGCAATGAGCTTAATACCCCGCAAAATACCTTCACGAAAACGTTCGCCGGGTCGGTCGACTCGATAATGTTGCTTGGCAATCGCGTGCTTGATATCCGCGTCGGTAATTAACGAACGTGCCCCGCGTTCAGCCCAGTAGTCGGCCTCCACGATGATTTCTTCAATCCGGTGCGAATGCGTCGACAAGCGTAGGGCGTCTTCGCTCATCCTAGCGCATTGTTCAATGAGGGTTGCGACCGCGCTCGGCGCCAAGTGTCGGGTATCCGCGGTACGCGCGTGATGGGCAAACACGCGCGCATAAGCCAGTTCATTGGCCGCAACGCGCGGCACCTCATCATCAAAGTCCGCGATCACTTTGAATAGATCACGGAACTCCGGATCGCCGTTTTCGAGCGCGTAAAGTAGCCAGCGATCGCCAACTAGCACAACCTTGACATTAATCGGGATCGGCGCCGGTTCGATCGATACAGTAGTCAATAAACTAAACTGAACTTCGGCAGCATCGAGTCGTACTTCGCGCGCGCGCAATACGCGCTTCAAAGCTTCCCAGGCAAAAGGCTGCAGTAAGAGTTGGCGGGCGTCGACAATTAAAAAGCCACCGTTCGCGCGATGCAGCGCGCCGGCTTTGACCAAGGTGAAATCGGTCATGAAAGTGCCCATTTGAGCGCGGTGTTCGATCCGCCCGAGCAAATTCCCGAGGCTTGGCAAGTCCAACGAAATCACCGGGGCGGCGGTAAGATCGCAATTGTCGACAAATAGATTGACTGCATAACGCTGAAACAACGCGCCGCGGTCCGGCGCTTCCGTAAATTGCGGAATTCCAGGCGGCGTCGATGGGGCCGGCATAAACGCCGCGGCGTTCTCCACGATATCGCCGCTCACCAAGCGCAGGTGCTCGACCACTTCCGGGATACCCGCATAACGTGTCAGCAGCTCTTCCACCGCATGTCGCACCACAAATTCCGCGATTTCTTGATTCAGCGCTTTGAGGCGCTCGCGAATTTCCTTAAACCAGATTGGAAACTGGCGAACCGTACGTTGTAGTTCTTCTTGGAGCGCTTCGATTTTCTGCTTGTACTCTGCTTGCGCCGGGGCCGGCAGCTGTTGGAACGCTGTAGGGTGCATGGCCTCGCCATTCTCGGCGCGCGGTACGAATGCAAAGCCGGTGGGTGTCTCAATTAACAAGATACCCTGTGCGGCAGCTCGCTCGTGGAGTTCCATCAACGCGCGGCGCTGGCGCTCTTGGAACTCTTCTTCGATATCTTCTTGGCGACTGCGATTTTCCTCACGGCTGAATGCCGCGGGTAACGCGGTTTGCATATCTTCCACCAACCGCTGCATGTCCCGCTGCAGAACGGCACCACGTCCGGCGGGCAGGCGCAACGCGCGCGGCGCGTTGCCTTGCTTGAAATTATGCAAGTAGCACCAATCATCCGGCACTGGGAGGCTCGCCGCAACGCGCGCGAGTTCCTGATGCACGATGTGATGCCGTCCCAAACCATGTGGTCCGCAGGCGAAAATGTGATAGCCCTGCCTACGGATGTGAATACCTAGTTGCAATGCTTCCAACGCCCTCTCTTGCCCGAGCGGGAAATCGAGCGGAACAAGCTCCGCAGTGCTCGCGAACGCAAATTGGTTAGGGTCGCAGCGTCGACGAAGCGCTGCGGCGACAAGAGGCTGCATATAAGCACTCGGGTTTTCTTTGAAATGTACCCTGGATTTTGCGAGTCCATGCTGACCGCGATCAGCTGGATTTCGAAAAGCATTCGATCCAAACAAGGCCATACAATGCGTTATGCTGTCGCGGATGAATGACGACGCTATTAAATGAACACGCAACTCAAGCTCGACAGCGATCCGATCGTGCGTTTTGCACGGGTCTCATTCGCGCGCGGGACAAGAGCGATTTTGGATGGGGTCGACTTGCAGATCGCGCGCGGGAAAGTGACCGCTATTCTGGGACCGAGTGGCGGCGGAAAAACCACGCTGTTGCGGTTGATCGGTGGGCAGCTTTCGCCGCACGCGGGTCAGGTGGAAGTTTTCGGTCAGGATATCGCGGGATTGTCGACACCGCAGCTTTTCGCGGTCCGCAAACGCATCGGCATGTTGTTTCAGAGTGGCGCGTTGTTAACCGATCTCGATGTGTTTGAGAACGTCGCCTTCCCGCTGCGCGAACACGCCAAGCTGCCGGAATCGATGCTACGCAAGATAGTCTTAATGAAATTGGAACTGGTCGGATTACGCGGCGCGCGGCACTTGTTTCCGCGCGAACTCTCTGGTGGCATGGCGCGACGGGTTGCGCTGGCGCGCGCAATTGCATTGGAACCCGCGATGGTGCTGTACGACGAACCGTTCGCGGGCCAAGATCCGATCTCGATGGGAATTTTGGTGAGCCTTATTCGCGAACTCAACCGAGCGCTGGGACTCACCAGTGTAATCGTATCTCACGACGTTCACGAAACCGCGAGCATTGCCGATTACATGTACTTACTCGGCGACGGTCATGTCGTTGGCGAGGGCCCACCAGCGGCCTTACTCAATTCTTCGAATCCCGCCGTGACCCAATTTATGCGCGGCCAACCCGACGGCCCGATGGCCTTTCACTTCCCGGCGCGCGTGTACCTAGATGATTTGCTGGCGGAGTCCCCGTGATTGAGACCCTGGCGGGAATCGGCCGCACGACGCTCACCTCGATCGAACGACTTGGCCGCGCGAGCCTCTTTCTGCTCAACCTGTCGTACGGCTTAAGCGCCGCGCTGGCGCGTGTGCGACTGCTATGGGCACAAGTATGGTCCGTGGGCGTGCAATCGTTGACGATTATCATCGTCTCCGGCGTGTTTGTCGGCATGGTGTTGGGTCTGCAGGGTTACAACACGCTGGTCGCGTTTGGAACGGAGGAATCACTCGGCGTGGTGGTTGCAAAATCGCTCACGCGAGAACTTGGGCCGGTGCTGACGGCGTTGTTGTTCGCGGGCCGGGCGGGCTCCGCCTTGACCGCGGAAATCGGCTTGATGAAAGCCACCGAGCAGCTGGCGGCATTGGAAATGATGGGCGTCAATCCGTTAGTTCGTATCGTGGCGCCGCGTTTTCTGGCCGGCCTGCTGGCGATGCCGCTACTCGCCGCGATATTTACCGCGGTCGGCATTTGGGGCGGATACTTTTGTGGCGTTGGCATGCTGGGCGTGGATGACGGCGCGTTTTGGTCGCAGATGCAGCTACACGTCGATTTGGTCGCCGACATCGGCCATGGCGTGGTGATCAAAAGCTTGGTGTTCGGCTTAGTGGTGACCTGGATCGCGCTCTTCGAAGGGTACGATGCCATCCCGACTTCGGAAGGCGTCGCCCAGGCCACCACGCGTACGGTGGTTAACTCTTCGCTCGCCGTGTTGGGGCTCGATTTTGTCCTCACCGGACTCATGTTTCATTAAGGTAAAGTGGTTGAAACTATGTACAACACACGCCTGATCGAAATCGGTGTCGGCGCATTCGTCGCACTGGGACTGGCCGCGCTGTTAATGCTCGCGCTTAAGGTGGCCAACCTCAATGCCATGGGTAACGCCGAGGGATACCGCGTCACTGCGAGCTTTGACAATATCGGCGGCTTACAGGAGCGTTCGCCGGTCAAAATGAGTGGCGTGGTGGTGGGACGGGTGACCAAGATCGAATACGACGCCACGCGATTCCGAGCGCGCATCGAAATGAAGATTGACGCCCGCTACGATCACATCCCGCGCGACACCTCGGCGAGCATCTACACCGCCGGACTTTTGGGCGAACAGTACGTGAGCTTGGAGCCTGGCGGAGAGGAAGATTACGTGGCCGATGGCGGTGAACTGGAAATGACGCAGTCTGCGGTCATTCTGGAACGTACGTTGCAGGAATTTTTATACTCCAAAACAATGAAGAGCGACCCCGCGAAACCATGAGACCAGAGAATATCAATCGCACACGGCGTGCCGTTGTGAGCGCCGGAATATTGACTTTACTCGCGGCACTGACCCAGCGGAGCTTCGCCGCCAGCGAATCGCCCGCCCAAGCGTTGGTGCGCACCACGGCAGAGACCTTTCAAGCGCGGCTCCGTGCCGATGCCGACGCCAATGACGCCGATCCGACCCTCGTGCTCACCAGTGCCAAAGAAATAATCCTGCCGCATTTCGATTTCACGCTAATGGCGCAACGCGCACTCGGGCGTTTATGGCGCGACTTTTCGAGTGAGCAACGCACGCGCTTCGTGGGTGAGTTCCGCACGCTTCTGCTGCGCACATATGCCAAGACACTCAATGACTATCGAGATTCCACGATCGCTTATTTGGCGCCGCGCGAACTCACCAAAGACGCTGTACGTGTGCGCACGGAAGTCGCCCGCTCCACCGGCGGTCCGCCGGTGCAGATTGACTACGAAGTGCGCAGTCAGCCCGAAGGCTTGAAGGTATGCGATGTAACACTGAACGGCGTTAGCCTGGTCATCAGTTATCGCGCGGGTTTCGCCAAAGATTTCGGCGCGGTTGGCGCCGAAGGACTTATCGCCCAGCTAGCCGAGCGGAATCAAGCTCCGCTTTAAATTGTTCAACGAGGGAAGTTCGCACGCGCGGCGCGCGCCTTTGATCTCCAACCCGGTAAACTGCCGGGGATGTTCACTAACGCCTATTGGCTCGCGAGCGTGCTTGGCATGCTCAGTACCTTACACTGCTGGGGCATGTGTGGGGGCTTGATGTTGGCGTTCGCGCCGCGTGGATCAAGCAACGTCCCCGGTATGCTCAGCGCGCATTTGCTCGCGTTCAATGTTGGGCGGATTTCGAGTTATGCCATCGCCGGCGCCATCGCCGCCGGCGCTTCGCAAACCCTGGTCGCGTCGCTTTTTCCGCAAACCGGACGAGCCCTGCTCCTTTGGTTCGCGGCGTTCGTACTGGTCGTGAGTGCACTCGCACTGCTCGATTGGTTACCCGGCATCAATGCACTGCGCCGATTGGGGCTCACGTTTTGGCGACGCCTGCAACTCCTTGCGGCCCCGCTGCTGCCGGCTAATACCGTTGCCAAACGCTATGCCATGGGCCTTGTGTGGGGCTGGCTTCCTTGCGGATTCGTGTATTCGATGTTGGGCTTAAGTACGGCACAGGGCACGCCTGCGAAAGGCGCGCTGCTGATGCTCTGTTTTGGCCTCGGGACCCTGCCGGGCATGTTAGGCGCGATGCGTGGGTTAGCGTTTTTGCGTGCGCGTCTCGCCGCGTCCGCCGTCCCGAGACTCGCCGCGCTCCTCTTAATCGCGGGCGGACTGTATCTGCTTTACGCGAGCCTACCGATGGCGGGATCGCATGTGCATCACGCGTATTGATTGGCGCCGGCTGTTGACTACTCGTCTTCGCGCAGCACTTCCGCGGCCGCGCGCTCCATGTCTTCAAATTGACCGCTGTCGGCGGCCCACCAGAAGGCCCATGCGATCACGCCGAGAAGCGGAATGGAGATCAGGATCAGCAAATAAATTATTTCCATTCCCACTCCTTCACGCGCGCCAATCGCGCGGCGTTACCAACCATCACCAACGAGCTTAAAGTCATCGCCAGTGCCGCGAGCCACGGTGTGATGACACCACTAAGCGCGCATGCGAGCGCGATCCCGTTATACGCAAATGCCCAGCCGAGATTTTGACGCGAGATCCGCAGCATGCGCCGCGCGACTCGGTGCGCAAAAGTAAGTCCGCGTAGATCTGACTTCAGCAGGACGATATCCGCATTTAGTTTGGCATAGTGCGTCGCCGCGCCTAACGTGACGCCGACCTGCGCACTCGCGAGCATCGGCGCATCATTGATTCCATCGCCCACGGCAACCACCGTCTGACCGGCCGCCGCCATCCGCGCAATCGTCGCGACTTTCTCCATAGGCGCGCGGGGCGCGTACACCTGCGGGATTTCAAGCGTCGTTGCAAGCGACTCGGCGACTTCTCGCCGATCCCCGCTCAACACTGCGGACGTTATGTCGCACAACTTGAAGTACCGCACAACCTCCGCCGCTTCCGATCGCACGGTATCGATGAAACGTAGCGTCGCCAACAATTCGCCCTCTCGTGCCAATACGACCTGAGTGGCGCCAACTAAGTTTGGTAGTTCGACAGAGATCCCCGCGGCCGTCGCAAATGTCGCCGTGCCCAACCAGTAACGTACCCCATTCACGACACCCGACACCCCGTGGCCTGGGGTGTTGGTAACTTCGTCAGCCGCGTAACGACGAGCGCAGCGTACCGCCTGTAATGCGGTACCAATGGGATGCGTCGTTCCTGCTTCTAACGCCATGGCTATCGCCAGAACCTCGTCGCGTTCCATAGGCGTGGGATGGACGATGAGTTGCGCGAGTCGGCACCTACCTTTGGTTAACGTGCCCGTTTTATCAAAGGCAATCGCGCGCGCGCGCGCCAAGGCGCGCAAGGCATCCGGACGCACGACTAAAACACCGTGGCGCAGGAGCACACTCATTGCGGTATTGATCGCCGTAGGCACCGCCAACGCGAGTGCGCACGGGCAGGAAATCACCAGTACGGCCAGCGTCGGCGCAAGCCAAGGCTCGCCGCGCCAAAGACCATGGAAAGCCGCTGTGATCCCGGCAAGCGCCAGTACAATCCAAATAAACGCACTCGCGACGCGCTCCGCTTCCAGCGTGGTATGTGGCTTGGCCGCTAACGCCCGTTGCGCGACATCCGCAATCTGTGCGAGCGCGGTAGCGCGCCCTACCGCAGTGACTTCGATATCAAGCGAAGACTCTTGATTGGTACTTCCCCTCACAACGCGCATGCCAGGCTTTTTAGTGACCGCTACCGACTCACCCGTCAGTACGCTCTCGTCCACGCCAGAGTACCCATTGCGTACGATGCCGTCGCAGGGGATGACTTCGCCGGTCCTCACACGAATACACTCACCAATCGCCAATGTGTCAGTGAAGACTTCGTCAATTTGCCCACTTCTACCAAATCGCTGAACCTTGGACGGCACCACGCGCGCAAGCGAATCAAGGTATACGCCGCTTCGACGCAAGGCGCCGAGTTCCAGCAAGCGACTAAGCAATAGCAAGCTAATAAACATGGTGATCGAATCGAAATAGACGACACCGGCGAGATCACGCAGCGCGACCAGGCTACCGCCATAACCCAGAACAATGGCGAGCGAAATCGGCACATCCATCGTCACGCCTCGCGCGCGCCATGCCCGCCAGGCACCACGATAAAACGGCCACGCGCCATACGTGACAACGGGCACGGCAAGCGCCGCCGACAACCAATTGAGCACCCCCGTCATCGGTTCCCGCTCAGGGGGCGCATCGAAATAGAACGCGGCGGCGATCATCATGACTTGCATGGCAAATAGCGCGGAGATACCGAACCGGGTTAACTCTCGCCGGTAATGCGCGGCGAGCGCGGTGCGCCGTTCACTGAGTGCAAGCGGCGCCGCTTCAAAACCAAGATTGCGGATGGCGCGCAGTATTTGGCTGAATGGCACGCGCGCGGCATCCCAAGCGATTTCCGCTTGTTGGCTGGCATAGTTCACGCGGGCGCTGGTAATACCTTCGATCTGTGCTAAGCGCTTCTCGAGCAACCAGGCACACGCCGCACAGGTCAGCCCCTCCAGCGCTAACGCCGTCGTCGCTCCGGCAGCTTGGTCTTCGCTCGCCGCGTATTGCTGCTGCAATGCGGGCGAATCAAGCGCGCCCAACATTGCATCCAGCGTAGGCGACATTGCCGCGGGTCGTGCCGCGACCGCACTCCTTTCGCGATAATACGCATCCAACCCATGCGTCAAAATCGTTTCCGCCACTGCCTGGCAACCGGCGCAACACAGCGGCCGCCTTGCGCCGTCGTAATCAATCCACCACTCGACCCTGGGCGGTACTGTCAAACCGCAATGAAAGCAGACGATTTTTCCCGTGCGCGTCGGCAGACGCGCGGAGATATCCGATTTGAGAACAGCGGCGGATGACGGCATGCGCTTCGCGAATTATGAAATGCCATACCGGCACACGATCAGTATCCGACTTTCAATTGTAGGAACCGTTGACACAGATCAGGGCTCGTCATTGCACGCACCCGCACAATTCAGGCCTACCGCGCCTTTGATTCAGGGGCATCTCTGCAATCCACCTCGGCGCGAGCAAGACCACGAACAAGAATCGGACGAGGTGTTTCTCGATGAACGCAGAGTCAACGATGTTGAACGAGACCTATAACTACGCGGTGGTCAGGCAATTCGCGTGGATGACAATTGTGTGGGGCATCGTCGGCATGTTGGTCGGTGTCGTCATTGCGGCGCAACTGTGCTGGCCGGCGCTCAACTTCGATGTTCCTTGGCTATCCTTCGGGCGTTTGCGGCCTCTGCACACCAATGCGGTGATTTTCGCCTTCGGCGGCTGCGCGTTGTTTTCAACCTCTTATTATGTCGTGCAACGCACCTGCCATGTGCGCCTATGTAGTGATTCATTGGCGGCGTTTACGTTTTGGGGGTGGCAACTCGTCATTGTGTTGGCGGCCATCACATTGCCCCTCGGCATCACCACTTCCAAGGAGTATGCCGAACTCGAGTGGCCGATCGACATTTTGATCACCATTGTATGGGTGGCTTACGCGGTGGTCTTTTTCGGCACGATCATCAAACGGCGCATTAAACATATTTATGTCGCGAACTGGTTTTTCGCGGCGTTCATTGTCACTGTCGCGATGTTGCACATCGTCAACAGCATGGCGATGCCCGTGAATCTACTGAAGTCTTATTCGATGTATGCCGGTGTGCAGGACGCCATGGTGCAATGGTGGTACGGGCACAATGCAGTAGGCTTTTTTTTGACCGCCGGCTTTCTCGGCATGATGTATTACTTTATTCCGAAGCAAGCCGACCGGCCGGTGTATTCATACCGCTTGTCCGTGGTGCATTTCTGGTCGTTGGTGTTTACGTATATCTGGGCCGGCCCGCACCACTTGCATTACACCGCGCTGCCGAATTGGGCGCAGTCGTTGGGCATGGTCATGTCGGTCATTCTGCTCGCGCCCTCTTGGGGCGGCATGATCAACGGCATCATGACCTTATCCGGCGCGTGGCATAAGTTGCGCACGGATCCGGTCTTGCGTTTTCTCATTGTCTCCGTGTCCTTCTACGGCATGTCGACGTTTGAAGGACCGATGATGTCGATCAAAACCGTCAACGCTCTCTCGCATTATACGGATTGGACCATTGGTCATGTGCATTCCGGCGCGCTCGGCTGGGTCGCTTTCGTGTCGCTCGGCTGCATGTACTACCTGATTCCGCGCTTGTATGGGCGCAAGTTATACAGCTTGCACCTCGTTGAAGTGCATTTCTGGACTTCCACCCTCGGTATTGTCCTGTACATCACGTCGATGTGGGTGGCCGGCATCATGCAGGGTTTGATGTGGCGCGCGGTGAACGACGACGGCACCTTGACCTATGCCTTCATCGAAACGGTGGTCGCCATGCATCCGTTTTACATCATTCGCTTGCTGGGTGGTGCGATGTTCCTCGCCGGTACGCTGATCATGGCCTACAACCTGGCCAGAACCGTCAGCGGCGCGGAGATCGCAACCGACCAAGTACCCCTGCCGGCGACTGCGCATTGAGTTTGAATGGCGCAACGAACCTAACAAGAACAATGGGAGAACAATGATGGCGTCGTTCCACGACAAAATTGAGCAGAACCTCGGTTTTATGTTGGTGCTGATCGCGGTCGTCATCAGCATCGGCGGCTTGGTGCAAATCATTCCGCTTTTTCACATGAGTTCGACGACTCAACCGGTGGCGGGTTTGAAGCCTAACGACGCCTTGCAACTGAACGGCCGCGATGTCTATATCCGGGAAGGTTGTTATGTCTGCCATTCGCAAATGATCCGCCCGTTTCGCGCCGAAACCGAACGTTATGGCCACTATTCGGTAGCAGGTGAGTTTGTCTACGACCATCCGTTTCAATGGGGTTCCAAACGTACCGGGCCTGATCTCGCGCGAGTCGGCGGACGTTATAGCGACGAGTGGCATCGAATTCATCTAGAAAATCCACGTGATGTGGTGCCGGAATCAATCATGCCGGCTTATCCGTGGCTTAAAGACGCGGTGCTCGACCCGGAACTGACGCAAGCCAAGATGCGCGCGCTGCGCAAGGTTGGGGTGCCGTATAGCGATGAGGACATCGCCAGCGCACCCACGTTGCTAGCCAACAAGAACGAACTCGATGCCGTGGTTGCCTACCTCCAAGGGTTGGGTACGACAGTTAGCTTCAAGCAATGAGCACGCAATTATGAATTCATTTATCTCCAACCTACTTTCCGCGTGGACCGTGTTCGTGGCTGCTGTGTTCGTCGGCGTGGTGTGGTGGGCATTCAGCGGTGCGCGCAAGTCGGAATTTGAGGCGGCCGCACGGCTGCCACTCGAAGATGACGGTGATCAGATCCCCGCTCACCAAAATTTCAGCAAACAGGAGAGTTCCCGTGGCTGATTTTAATCATCCCGCCTGGAGCTGGTTTATCGCCGCCGTTACGATAGTCAGCCTCATCGGCCTTTACTTGCTCGCGAGTTGGCTGTCGTCCCGACGCGCGGCGGGTGCGGACCCGGAAGAAACGTCTGGCCATGTGTGGGATGGCGATCTGCGGGAGTACAACAATCCATTACCGCGGTGGTGGCTGAATCTGTTTTATCTCACGCTGGTTTGGGGGTTGCTGTACTTGCTTGCCTATCCGGGGCTCGGTGCGCTGTCCGGTTTCTTGAAGTGGTCACAGCTCGATCAATACGAGCAGGAAATGCAGGCCGCGAATGCCAAGTACGCGCCGCTGTTCGCCCGCTTCGCCGAAACCGACCTCGCGAAGCTGGCGCAAGACCCCGCCGCGCGCAAAGTCGGCGCGCGTTTGTTCAATAGCTACTGTTCTAATTGTCATGGCTCGGATGCGCGCGGCGCGCGCGGCTTTCCGAATTTACGTGACGACGACTGGTTGTATGGCAACGACCCAGCGGCGGTCAAAGCAACCATCATGGACGGACGTCAGGGTGTGATGCCGGCCTGGGGCGCGATCATTCCGGCGGACGCGCGCCAAGGATTAGTTGCGTATGTGGAAAGCCTGTCCGGCCGCCAGGTGGATACAACCCTGGCGGCGGCCGGTGCCGAAGTCTTTAAGGCAAATTGCGTCGCTTGTCATGGTCCGGACGGTAAAGGGAACCCACTCATCGGCGCGCCGAACCTCACGGATGATATTTGGCTTCATGGCGGTAGCACGGAAGTCATCGCGCGCACCATTGAGCACGGTGCGCAGAACAAAATGCCTGCGCATAAGGATTTGCTCGGAGAATCCAAGGTGCATGTCCTCGCGGCGTATGTACTTGGAATGAAAAGCGCGACAGCGCCGGAACACGTCGAAGACTAGGTGTGATGCTCGACAAAACCCGTTGGATCCCCCCTGGCCCGCGCTTCGGCGCGGTAGCGTGGATCAGTTTTTTGATGGCGGCGGTCGCGACGGGGGTATTTTTCTCGGTGATAGATCCGATGGATCTCAAGTACTGTGTGCCGTTTCCGGAAGTAAGCCGGATGGCTGCGTACACAATTGGGTTTTTCCTCTTTTGGTTATTGACCGGCGCCAGTGCGGTGATCGCCGTGGCGTTCGTCTACCCTTCCGAACCCTATGACATAGATCAACCGTCTCATCGTTCGAACGACGTTTCGCGATAGCGCGGCCGCCAACCTCGAACATGAATCGCCCTTTGCAGATGAATAGCTCCACGCCAACGTCAACACCTGATCCGATCGCGCAAGAGCTTTATGCCAAACGCGAGAAAATTTATCCACGGGAAGTGCACGGGTTATTTGCCACTGCCCGCGTGGCGACGGCGGTGGCGCTACTCGGTATTTTCTACGTGACGCCATGGCTCATGTGGGGTGGACGACAGGCCGTGTTGCTCGACTTACCCGCGCGCAAGTTCTACATCTTAGGGCTCACCTTTTGGCCGCAGGACTTTTTGTTCCTGACATTCCTGCTGATGTTGGCCGCGTTCAGTCTGTTCTTTTTTACCGCGCTCGCCGGCCGTTTATGGTGCGGGTACGCCTGTCCGCAAACAGTATGGACTGAGTCGTTTCTGTGGATAGAACGTATGGTGGAGGGCACACGACAGCAACAAATGAAGCGGGATCGTGCCGCGATGTCGCTCGCGAAACTGCGCGTCAAAACCACTAAACACGTTCTGTGGCTTTTATTCGCCGCGCTGACGGGCTTTACCTTTGTCGCCTATTTCACACCGGCGCGCGAACTGCTTACACGCCTGATCGCTTTTGATCTCGGCCCCTGGGAGACGTTCTGGATCGGCTTCTATGGATTGGCGACGTACGGCAACGCAGGTTTCCTACGCGAACAGGTGTGCAAGTACATGTGTCCTTATGCGCGCTTCCAAGGTGCGATGTTCGATCGCGACACGCTGATTATTTCTTACGACGAAAAGCGGGGCGAACCGCGCGGTTCGCGCCCGTCGAGCGCTAATCCGGCCTCGTTGGGCCTTGGCTCTTGCGTCAATTGCACGCTATGCGTGCAGGTGTGTCCGACCGGCATCGATATTCGCCACGGCCAGCAGTACGAATGTATTGGATGCGCGGCGTGCATCGATGTCTGTGATCAGGTGATGGACAAAATGAATTACCCGCGCGGGCTGATTCGCTATACCACGCAGCACGCGTTAGAGGGCGGCGACACACGCGTGTTGCGTCCAAGAATCGTGGTGTACGCGACGATTCTCGGCGCACTATGCGTTCTATTCGGTTATCGCTTGACCCAGCGTGCGCCGCTTGGCCTCGATGTCTTGCACGATCGCAATCAACTCTATCGCGAAACACAGGGCCTGATTGAGAACGTGTATAACTTGAAGATACTTAACAAGCAGGATCACCCACAACGGTTCTTACTGGAAGTCGAGGGGATCGCAGGACTTGAAATGCGTCTCGACGTACCGGAAGTGCAAGTTCCCGCGGGCGGCGTGCTAAGTGTGCCGGTACGCTTGCGCGCCGCCGAGTCAGCCTTGGGTACGCGCAGCACGCGCGTTGAGTTCACTTTGCGACATGCGGATAACCCGCAAACCTCGGTCACCACTCGCGCCGTGTTCTTAGGACCCCAACCATGAAAAGCAATCTCTCTCCTGTGCAACCATCCGCCAAGGCCTGGTATCGCGATCCGTTTCGTTGGTTGGTTATTACTCCCCCGACGGCCGCGGTGCTCGCGGGCATCGTGACCTTGTGGCTCGCGATCAGTTCTTTCGATGGAATGGTCGTCGATGACTATTACAAGCAGGGGTTGCAAATAAATCAGACGCTTGCACGCGACGAACGTGCGCATCAACTTGGTCTGTCCGCACATCTTGCGTGGCAGGCGGATCCGGTCGCCGCCGGTGCGGGCACACTGCATGTGCTCTGGAATGGCGGCGCTTCGGCGATAGCGCCCGGCAAACTCGACTTAAAACTTATTTACGCCACGCGCGCCGGACTTGATCGCGAACTTACGATGCCTATCGGCGACAACGGCAATTACGCCATCAAGCTGGTCAATATGCACGCCGGTCAATGGTACGCGCATTTATCGCATCATGACTGGCGAGTCGTCGAATCGTTTATCGTAGGGCGATGAAGCGCCGGGCAGGGGCGCTTTATTTCATGGCGTTTGAGATCGACCGCAGGAACTGGGTGGCGCCAAACGGCTCTTCCAGAACGTCCTGTGCGCCAGTCCTGATTGCATTGACCGCGTCTTCGATCGCGTGCGGAGGGATAGTCACGACGGTCGGTAAGTAGACGCCGCGCGCATGAAGTTGGCCTATTAGGTCAAGCGCCGACATATCCGCAAGCGCGCGGTTTACCACCATTACGGTATCTTCCGGAGGCGCAAGCGCCGACAACGCTGCCTGCCCCGTGCCGAGCGCGATGACTTGATGGCCGGCTTGACGGGCGAGCGCGCTCAAGCGCGCCCGCTCGCGCACATCGCCATTCACGATAACAACCGTGGATGGCGCTTTTATCGGGATAAGCATCGCTGGCCTACCCGCCTCACTCAGCCGTGCGATGTCTCGTCGGCTAGCGCCCCGTCGCTGGCCATCGCACGCAAGGCATCTAACGAACGGATGCGTACGAAGCGACGATCAACGTCTATGGCGCCTTGGCGCTGCAAATCCGTGAATAGCCGACTCACGGTTTCCACCGCGACCGCCAAATAGTTCGCGATATCTTGGCGAGACATCGTTAAGTTAAATTCGTTGCGCGAACACCCGCGCGCCTGGAAGCGATGCGAGAGTGCAAGCAGGAACGCGGCGAGTCTCGCCGCCGCCGACTTTTGACCTAACAGCAGCGCATGCTGTTCGGCATCCACGATACGGCACGCCGCGCCGCGCATCAGCGCCGACCAAAAGCCCGGCACCGCGGTTGCCAGCGTCGCCACTTTTTCATAAGGAATAACGCAGAACGCCGTGGTTTCGAGCGCGATCGCGGAGCTGGCATGACGTCGTTCGGCCAGCGCATCGAAGCCGAGAATGTCACCCGAAAAATGAAACGCGGCGACCTGTTCACAGCCGTCTTCACTATCCAAGTAAGACTTAACCGATCCCGCTCTCAACATATACAGCCCAGTCATCTGTTCGCCTTGCCGGAAAAGGTGTTCGCCGCGGCGAATGGGGGCGCTCGTTAACACGTGTTTGGCCACCTCTCCGCGTACATTGGCGTCTAGCGCCCGTACTAAACACGCCGTCGTCGAGCGGCAGTTAGTGCAGCTGGTAAGGACCGGATTCGGAAAGGAAAGGACATTGGTCAACATGGTGTTCCCCTTGAACAATTAGTGAGTAGCCGTTGAAGGGGATATTGCGGCAGCCGCCAATTTCCGCGTATTCGGGCTTACGCCTAGGTGGATTTCGGGAAGTACGTACTTTGCTTGCGCGCAGCGGCTAGAAAAGCAAACGCTGGCGTTATCGTCAATGACGAGGAGAGCGAGATTTATACTCTTGCCTTCTCGACCCGACTCACCAACTCCGCCAGTGAATGGACCTCCATCTTGGCCATGACCTTGGCGCGGTGGATTTCAACCGTGCGTTCGGAGAGCCCGAGTTCAATGGCGATTACTTTGTTCGCCTGACCTTGAACGATGCGCGTCATGACCTCACGCTCGCGAGGGGTCAACGTTTCGAGCTGCGCACGGGTTCGCGCGAGCTCGGCATCTTCGGCGCGTAGCGCCGTATTTTTGATCAAGGCCTGGTTGATGCGATCCAACAGGTCTTGATCGCGGAACGGCTTTTCAATGAAATCAAACGCGCCGGCGCGCATCGCCCGGACCGCCATCGCGACATCGCCGTGGCCGGTGATAAAAATAATCGGCAGGCGACATTGGCCTTCGTTGAGCACCTGCTGGAGATCGAGTCCGCTCATGCCAGGCATTCTGATATCAAGCACCAGACAACCTTCGCAGTTCGGCGACAACACTTCGAGAAAAGCCGCGGCAGAATGGTAGGTTTCGACCTTCAGCCCTACCGATCGCCCAAGCAACGCGAGCGACTGCCGGACATCGGCGTCATCATCGATGACATAGACAATGCTCATTTAAGCGATTACCGGTAGTGTGATTTCAAACACAGCGCCGTTGGGTAAGCCATCGTGATAGCGCAAAGCACCCCCAAGCGCTTGTACGATTGAATGGCTGATTGAAAGTCCCATCCCCATTCCATCCGGTTTGGTGGTGAAAAACGGCAGGAATAATCTTGCCTGATCGATTTGCGCAACGCCCGGACCTTGATCGCGCACGCGGATTAAGAGCTCGCCATCCCGACGCTGCGTTTCAATGGAAACAACCCGACGGGTCTCGGCGAGCGTTTTGGTGGCGTCGATCGCGTTGCGCAGTAGGTTGAGCACTACCTGCTGCAGTTGCAGAGAGTCGGCGAACGTCTTCGGCAGATCAGGCGCGAGCGACACTTCCAAACGTACGCCTTCCTTGCGTGCGTCAAGCTGCGCGAATTCGAGGACTTGACTGACCGCCTCGTTGACATTGACGAGTTCACGTGCGCTTTCCCGCTTGGTGACGAACGCGCGAACCCTTTTGACGATTTCACCGATCCGCAACGCGTGCTCGGCAATATTGGTCAACCCTTGAGAGATTTCGTCTTCGGTCGCTTGACCGGCTTGCAGCAATCGCCGGTAGGCCTGCGCCTG
Source organism: uncultured Klebsiella sp. (assembly GCA_964555355.1). Lineage (GTDB taxonomy): Bacteria > Pseudomonadota > Gammaproteobacteria > CAIKBL01. The sequence goes on along the minus strand of CAZKRY010000019.1, from coordinate 32,123 downwards.
CGTCGCGATGACCGTCAACGGCTGATTGATCTCGTGTGAAATGGCGGAGGCCATCTCGCCCAAGGTTGTCAACCGTGAAACGTGAGCAAGTTCATCTTGAAGCTTACGGGCAACCGCCTGCGCGGCTTCCTCGCGGGTGCGATCGATGATTTGGCCGATCAACTGCTGCGCATCGCCCCCGCGTGCGATAACCGCGAGATATACCGAGACCACATGCAAGGCCCCGCCGCCAGTCTGCACATGAAGATTGGTCAGATTGACTTGATTGCCCTGCGTCAAAGCATCCCGCGCCGCGACGCTCAATCGAGTTTGACTATCGGTATCCACCAGCACCGCGAGCGGTAGTCCCAACAAGGACTCACCCGGGACTTGTAGCAGTTCCGCGAGCGCCGGGTTTACCGATAACAAATAACCGCGCGTGTCCGCCGTAAAGATACCGACCGGCGCATGTTCGACCATGAGGCGCAGTTCTTCCTCACGCTCGCGCAACGCGCGCTCGATCTCCTTGCGCCGGGTGATATCGCGCGCGATCCCCACAAACTTGAGGCCACTGGGCGAAGCGACTTCGCCGACGGATAACTCCATCGGAAAGCGCGCGCCGTTCTTGCGTCGCCCAAAAACTTCGCGGCCGATCCCGATGATCTTAGGCGTCCGTGTCCGCAGGTACGCGCCGATGTAGTCGTCGTGACGACCGGCATCCGGCTCCGGCATCAGCACCGCAACATTGCGCCCGATGACCTCAACCGCCTGGTAATTGAACATTCGTTCGGCGCCGGCGCTGAAGGCTTCGATGATGCCGCGATGGTCGATGACAATGATTCCTTCCACCGCGGCTTTGAGCAGCCCATCAAACCGTGCTTGCGCGTCGGAAATCCGCAAGGCTTCCGCGGCGGCAGGGGTAGTCTGGTCGGCAGGATCGCGCGTCATGCCGGTAGGCTCTGGGATTCGTTTATTCCTGTCAAATGGTGCCCGCTGGCGCGTTATCGGCTTGATGAACCCCGCGTCCTTCACTTTCCCCGTGGCGCGCCGCTACAGGACCAACGGAGGTCCTCATGAACGAACGCATCAACCCCAAATTACTCGACTACGGGCAACGGCTAAGCGTGGACGCGCAAGATCTGTTGCGCGCGTTGGCCAACCGCCTGATGTACACAGTGGGCAAGGACCATGTCATCGCAAAAGACCGCGACTGGTACTTCGCGCTGGCGTATGTCGTGCGCGAGCGCCTGATGGAGCGCTGGATGGCGACGATGCGCAATTACTACCGGCGCGACTGCAAGCGGGTTTATTACCTATCGCTTGAGTTCCTCATCGGACGCACGCTCAGCAATAGCCTGTTGAATATCGGCTTCCAAGATGAATGCAAAGCGGCGCTCAAGGACATCGGCTTGACGCTCGACGACCTTGGCGACTGCGAACCTGACGCTGCGCTCGGCAACGGCGGCTTGGGCCGGCTCGCAGCGTGTTTCCTGGATTCGCTGGCGAGTCTGGCGCTACCGGGTTTCGGCTACGGCATTCGTTACGACTACGGCATGTTCCGGCAGTGCATCGAAGATGGCCGGCAGGTTGAACATCCGGATAACTGGCTGTGCTACGGCAATCCGTGGGAGTTCCCGCGCGCGGAAAAGCTTTATCCGGTGCGCTTCGGCGGTCGCGTCGTTACCTTCAAGGACGATCACGGCAAACTCCGCCACCATTGGGTGGAAACCGATGATGTCATGGCGATGGCCTACGACACACCGGTGCCTGGCTACCGCAACGATACGGTCAACAATCTACGGCTGTGGTCGGCCAAGGCCTCGCGTGACTTTGATCTGCGGTACTTCAACGAAGGCAATTACATCAAGGCCGTCGCCGATAAAAACGAATCAGAGAACTTATCCAAAGTGCTCTACCCGGACGACACCACACGCATGGGCCGCGTGCTGCGCCTTAAACAAGAATATTTCTTTGTCAGCGCCTCGCTGCAAGACATTTTGCATCGCTATCAACGCTTGCATGACACCTTTGACGAACTGCCGAATAAAGTCGCGATCCAACTAAACGATACGCACCCCGCGGTGGCGGTCGCGGAGATGATGCGGTTGCTCATCGATCATGGTCACTTGGAATGGGATCATGCCTGGCATATCACGCGCCGGACCTTCTCCTACACCAATCACACCTTGATGCCGGAAGCACTCGAAACCTGGCCGGTGGAACTTTTTGAAACGCTATTACCGCGACACATGCAGCTCATTTTTGAGATCAACCATCGCTTCCTACGCGATATTGGTCATCGGTTCCCCGGTGATTTGGCGCGCGTCGAGCGGATGTCACTGATCGGCGAGAACGGGTCGCGCCACGTACGCATGGCGCATCTCGCGGCGGTTGGGTCGCATAAAGTAAACGGGGTGTCGAGGATCCACACTGATCTGATGAAACAAACGATCTTCCGTGATTTTGAAGAATTCGAGCCCGGCAAGATCGTCAATATGACGAACGGCATTACGCCACGCCGTTGGCTGAACCTCGCGAATCCCGGCCTTGCTCAGTTGATAACTCGACACTTGGGTCCGGCTTGGGTCTCCGATTTAGATAGTTTGCAGACGTTAAATACGCATGCCGACGACGCATCGTTCCAACAGGCCTTTCGCGCGGTGAAGCGGGCCAACAAAGCGCGGCTTGCCGCGTATATCAAGGAACATCTCGGCGTGACGGTAAGTCCGGATGCGCTGTTTGACGTGCAAATCAAACGCATGCACGAATACAAACGACAGCTATTGAACGTGCTGCATGTGATAACGCTCTACAACGAGTTGCGTTTCAACCCGCAAGCCACGCGTGTGCCGCGGGTGGTGCTCATTGCCGGTAAAGCCGCGCCGGGATATGCGACCGCGAAGCTCGTCATCAAACTCATCAACGATGTGGCGGATGTCATCAACAACGATGCCGCGATCGGCGATCGTTTAAAGCTGGTGTTCTTGCCGAACTATGACGTCACGCTTGCGCAGAAAATCGTGCCGGCGGCTGATCTCTCCGAGCAAATTTCGACCGCGGGGACTGAAGCTTCGGGCACCGGCAATATGAAACTTGCGTTGAATGGTGCGCTGACCATCGGTACCCGCGATGGCGCCAATATCGAAATCGGCGACGCGGTTGGCGAAGATCATATTTTCTTCTTTGGATTGAGCACCGCGCAGGTTGCGGAACTCCGCGCGGCGGGTTATCACTCGCGAGACTATTACGCGCGCATCGAACCCTTGCGCATTGCACTCGACATGATCGGTAACGGGTATTTCTCTCCGGAGGAGCCGCACCGCTTCCGCACCTTGTTTGATTTGTTGCTGGATAGAGGCGATCACTATCTGCTGCTGGCCGATTACGAGTCGTATTGCGCGGCGCAACAGCAAGTGGACGCGCGTTATCGAGATACTGCGGCGTGGACCGAGAGCGCGATTCGTAACGTTGCGCAAATGGGGCGTTTTTCGAGCGATCGCACGATCAACGACTACGCGCGCGAGATCTGGGGCGTGACGCCGATTACCACGGCGTTGGGGGGCAATAGTCCGCTTCCGCTCGGAGGGTCTGGCGCGTAGTACTGCCGAAGATGCTGGGGTTCGCGGCGCTTACCCCAGCCTATGTCACTGACACTGGGGGCTCTCCGCACAGCGAGAAGGATTTAATTCACCTCTCCCACCGGGAGAGGTCGGCGCGTGGCGCCGGGTGAGGGACAGCTTCATTGCCGGCGTTGTGCGAAGACCCTCACCCCCTGCCCTCTCCCGCAAGCACGGGAGAGGGGGTACTCAGATCGCGTCATCCTCCTCGTTCTGGTCTAACCTATCGCTAAGGACCGCCGACGCGGCCCACTTGAGGGGAGGACATCGATGAGCGGGTTTATTGATCGCATTCTGGTTCCCATCGACGGCTCCGATGGCGCCAATCATGCCGCGATTTACGCCGGCAACCTGGCGCGCTGCACCGGTGCCCATGTGACGCTTCTGCGTGTGCATAGTCCGGAGATTTATCCACTCAACGTGCTCGGCGAAATTCCACCGCTTGCCGATCGCGAGTATCTCGAACAAATGACCGAACAATTGAACGATCCCACCAAGGATGCCGCGTTCAAGGCGGCCGACGAGAGCCTTGGCGCACTCAAGGTGCCGGCCGACCATGCCATCGTGTGGGGCCAACCGGCGAACGAGATCTGCGAATTCGCACGCGTGCACAACATGGACCAAATCGTCATAGGCTCACGCGGGCGCTCGGCATTTTCCGCGCTGTTGCTCGGCAGCGTCAGTTCGCAGGTGCTGCATCACGCGCCCTGCCCGGTCACGGTGGTGCATATTGGAGAGTAGTGGGTGGGCGGACGAAGACCCTCACCCCAGCCCTCTCCCGCAGGCGGGAGAGGGGGAAATGCGTGCTTCTTTCCCGCAGGCGGGAGAGGGGGAAATGCGTGCTTCTTTCCCGCAGGCGGGAGAGGAGGAAATGCGCGCTTCTTTCCCGCAGGCGGGAGGGGGAAATGTGTGCTGCTCTCCCGCGAGCGGGAAAAGGTGAAATGTGCGCTTTTCTCCAACAAGTGGGAGAGAGAGCAGTGCATGGTCCACTCGCGCGCGTATGAGCGTTCGTAATCTGGATTATTTCTTCAAACCCGCGACTGTCGCTGTCATCGGCGCGACTGAACGGCCGCACAGCATCGGCGCCACATTGACCCGTAATCTGCTTGACGGTGGTTATCGCGGGAAAATCTTGCCGGTTAACGCCAAACGCGCAGAGGTATTTGGCGTACCGGCTTATGCGAGTGTGGAGGCACTGCCCATCGCCCCGGAGCTTGCGGTCATCTGCACACCCGCACCAAGCGTGCCCGGACTCATCGCGGCGCTGGGCGCGCGCGGCACCAAAGCCGCGATCGTAATCACGGCGGGCTTACAACGGGTAGAGGTGAGCCCGGGCATCACTGCCGGCGACGCCGTATTGGCGGCTGCACGCCCGCATCTCCTGCGCGTCATTGGACCTAATTGCCTCGGCATGCTGGTGCCAGGGATTGGACTCAACGCCAGTTTCGCGCCCGGCAATGCGCGGCCCGGGCGCATCGCGTTCGTGACGCAATCGGGGGCGTTGGCCGCCGCGGTGCTCGATTGGGGAAATGCGCAGCATCTAGGGTTTTCTTGTTTCATTTCAATCGGCGATAGCCTGGATGTCGACTTGGGCGATCTGCTCGACTATCTAGGCCGTGATGCTGATACCAGCGCCATCCTGCTTTACATCGAATCGATCAAACATCCGCGGAAATTCATGTCAGCCGCGCGGGCCGCCGCGCGCGCGAAGCCCGTCATTGCGGTAAAAGCCGGACGTGCGGCAGCCGGCGCACGCGCCGCGGCGTCGCATACCGGTGCTTTGGCGGGCGACGATGCGGTGGTGGACGCGGTGTTAACTCGAGCCGGGATATTGCGTGTCGATACCACCCAGGATTTGTTCGACGCCGCCGAAACCTTGGCGCGAGGCAAACCCTATTTAGGCCCGCGCGTTGCCTTATTGACCAACGGCGGAGGCGCCGGCGTGTTGGCGGCGGACGCGCTAAGCTCGCAAGGTGGACAACTGGCGGAATTGAGCCAAGCGTCGCTTGCCGCCCTCGACGCGGTGTTACCGCCCACTTGGTCACGCGCCAACCCACTCGACATCATCGGCGATGCACCGGTTGCGCGTTATGTCGATGCCTTAAATATCGTCACGGCAGCAGCGGAAGTCGACGCCGTGCTGTTGCTGCATGCGCCGACCGCAATCGTGCCGAGTCACGAGATCGCGGAGGCGGTGGTACCGATAATCAAGGCGAGCGGCAAGAATATTTTGACCTGTTTCATGGGCGGCGATGCTGTAGCGTCCGCGCGGGCGTTACTTACCACGCACGACATCCCGCACTACTCAACACCGGAAGACACCGTACACGCGTATCGCCAGCTCGACCGCCGTGCGGCGCTGCATGCCGCATTGCTCGAAACCCCGGCGCGTGAATTACCGGAAGACGAGGTGGCGCTGTGTCGGATCCGCGAACTATTACAACGCGTGCTCGCCGAAGGCCGCGAGCTGTTAACCGAAGTTGAAGCCAAAGCGGTGTTGCGGGACGCCGGCATTCCGGTAGTCGCGACTGAAATCGCGCGCTCACCTGCCGAGGCGGCCACGCTCGCGGTAGGGATCGGCTTTCCCGTCGCGCTCAAGATCCTGTCACCCGACATCACCCATAAATCCGATATCGATGGGGTTCGTTTACACCTCAGCGATACGCAGGATGTGCGAGAAGCCGCCGCACAGATGCTGCAAACCGTCGCGCGCCTACGTCCGAATGCGGTGATTACGGGATTTACCGTGCAGCGGATGGTCAGCCTTGCCAATGCGCACGAGCTGATTTTAGGTTGCGCACGCGATCCGGTGTTTGGACCAGTGCTGATGTTCGGACACGGTGGGGTTGCGGTTGAAGTATTGAAAGACCGTAGCTTTGGTTTGCCACCGCTCAGTCTGCCACTCGCACACGCAATGGTGGAGAACACCCGCATTTACGCGCTGCTCCGCGGTTATCGCGATCGTCCACCCGTGGCGTTCGATGCCGTATACGACGCGCTGCTGCGCCTGTCGGCGCTGACCGTGGCCTGCCCGGAAATTGTTGAACTCGATATCAATCCGCTGCTCGCAAACGATACGGGCGTGCAGGCGCTCGATGCACGCATCGAGTTGGCGCCGTATGACGGCGATCCCACCGCCCGCCTTATCGTCTGCCCGTATCCGCGTAGACTCGAAGAAGAAATTATGTTTCGCGGTGAACCGCTGTGCTTGCGCCCTATCAAACCGACGGACGAGGGGGCACATGAGAAGTTCTTGGCGCAGGTTAGCGAAGAAGATAGGTACTTTCGGTTCTTTCAAGTGCGCCGCACATGGACGCATGCGCAGCTCGCCCAATTGACGCAGATAGACTACGACCGCGAGATGGCCTTCGTCGCCGTGAATGCTGCTCTCACGCCGGAGATTCTCGGCGTCGCGCGTCTCATCACCGACCCTGATCGGGAAACCGCTGAGTTCGCAATCGTTGTACGTAGTGACCGCCAAGGAGAGGGACTTGGTTATCGCCTGCTTGACAAATTGATCCGTTACGCGCGTGCGAGCGGCATCGGCGAATTAGTGGGTTTTGTTTTAGCGGAAAATTCGGGCATGCTCGGGCTTGCGGTCGAATTAGGATTCAACGTTGAAACCCGCGATAGTGCCGGGGTGATCAAAATCGCGCTTAAGCTAGGTTAGAGGTTAGTAGATAAGGAGGAAAACCAATGAAACTCGTCCCGCTCATGACTTACTACGCACGTCTCGCTCAAGCGTTGCCGGTCGGCAATTCGATGTACGGCAATCGACTCATCGTTGAAGTAGACGGCGGTGAGTTTAACGGCCCGCGCCTGCAAGGCACGTTGCGCCGCGCGGCCTGTGCCGATTGGCTGACCATGACCGAAGACTACGGGCATCTCGACGTGCGTGGCACTTTAGAAACGCACGATGGCGCGTTTATCTATGTTGAATACATTGGCCGGGTTGAATTAACAGATAAGGTCCGTGCGGCGCTTGAAGGGAAAGGCAGCACGGAATTCGGCGAATCCTATTTCGTGACTTCGCCCCGCATGCAAACCGGCGATCCACGCTATCGGTGGGTGAACAACATCGTGTGCGTCGCGCAGGGCAAGCTAAGCCCAGGGCGGGTGGATTATCAGGTGTTTGAAGTGCAGAACGATTGAGCGCGGTGTCAAAGCGGCGTCATCAATTTCAAAATCAGCTCTCGCTGATTCCGCGTGCCGGTTTTCGCGTAGATATGCGCGAGATGACTGCGTACGGTCGAAACGGAGATTTTGAGTTTGGTGCCGATTGCCGCCGGGCCGAGGCCTGCGAGTAAGGCACTGACAACCTCAGCTTCACTATCCGTGAAGCTGTACTGCGAACCGACCCTTGTCGCGGCACGCTGTAGTTGATAGGGACGAACTTCCGGCAGTACCGCATACGCCGCACGGGCAAACCAATGAAACAATTTGCCCTCGCTTGAATCGTTGCCGAAGGGGATCACCCGCACATTGAGGTCCCCGGTGGGAAAACTCACGGGCACGCGCGACGCCGGATTCAGCAACTTCAACAGCGGTTGCAGCTTAAGCGAATCCAAGCGAATTTCGTCGCCCGCGATGGTGAGTCCGACACCAGCAGTGACGAGTTCAAGTGCGGCCGCATTGGCGTAGATGACCTTGCCATGTTCATCCAACAGCAAGACCGGGTGATCCATGGCATCCAACATGTATTCACTTGCCGCGCTGAATAAGCCACGCGACTGTAGGCGCCAGCGGCTGCACAGCGCCAGTTTCAAATGTGGCGCCAGCCGCTTTACCAGCGCGATTTCAGGCGCGCCGAATTGCGGAAGTTCTCGGCCCCTAAATAACGCGAGATGAATGCGCGGCCCCAAGTCCGCATCCGCCTCGTCCACCAGCACGGCACCCAGCACATGATGAATGCCGCGCGGGGCTAAAAAATCGGTATAGAGCGGGGTACGTAAAAAGGTCTCCGTGGGCACCAAGTCATCATTGGTGGCGACACTGCCGGCACTCATCTGATCAGAGGTTTTGAGCGCGCGCAACATGACGTCTTGGTTGGCGTAAAGCGCGCGATAATCCGGCCACATCGGCGGCTCGATATCAATCGAGTGTCCGATGCTGCGCGCGCCGTCTATTTCATGCGGCGAATACAGGAACGCGCCGCGCGCCTCCAGTGATTGGGTTAACGCCCGTAGCACTTGCGGCCAACGTAGTTCGTCTTGCGTCGTCTCGTGGATTTGCTCGATTAATTTGATCAGCCTATCGATACTCAATTCTGGGTCCATGCGGTGTGCCTTATACGTTGTTGTTGGCACCGAAGTCCCTGGCCGCTTTGCGTATCCTTACGCGAGTATTGATGTTGTATCCGCTATATCGCTAGTGCGCATCATCCATTTGGATGAGGTTGCAACGATTTCATGCGCAAACCAGTGGCAATATCAGTGGTAACGGCAAGGTTGCTCAAGCGCGACACCCCAGCGCTGTGCTGCTCGTGTGCGACTTGAACCTTCTGCCCTGTCCTTGTATCGAACCGGCGCCGTGTATTACCGACGAGAGTTTTAAGGTCATGGCTACACTATGTTGCACGTACGGAAGATAACCGAGCATGCGTTGACGCGCTTCTTCATCAAAAGCCCCGCTGCGCGCGCTGCGACCCGCGACGAGCAAGAGGGTACGTGCTGAATCCAGCGGCGCGGTAGCAAGAATCACGGTTTCGCAGTCATAACGTTTTAAGAACTCTTGATGAACGGGGCTTGCGCGTTTTTCCTGTGGATTGATGAAGTCATCGTCGTCGTACACCCGCCAAGGTGCGGCTTTGAGCGCGCGCCGGATCCGAAAATCATACGCGTGGTAGTGAAGGCGATAGTCATCATTGGCGGCCGGATCGATACCTCCGCAGACACAGTATTCGATGCCATCTCCGCCGTGCGTGTAGACCAGAACCTGAACCCCGTCCGCGGACAAGGCTTCGGCTAACTGCCCCATGGCATCGGGCATCCGCGCGGCATCAGACGCCGCGGCATGGAGTCGTTGGATTAGCCCTTTGTCGCATGGATGGGTCATTGGCTTTAGCCTTGGGATAAACTCGGCCCGGCCTCGCGCCAGTCCCCCTAATCGTGGCAAAAAGGCAAGCTTGCCGCCTCCTTCAAAAGAATGAGGCCAGCGTAGGATTTATTAACCGACTATAGTTGCGCCATTTGTGAGCCTCCTCAGAGATGCCAAATCCGCTCCAGGTAAAAGTTGTCTGCCGCGCCAGTGTCGCGTTGGGCCTTTTATTGTGGAGCTTGAGCGCGCCCGCCGAGGTGCGGCTTACGGTGTTCGCGGCCTCAAGTCTGACCGAGGTGCTTAGCGAGCTTTTAACGCCCGAAAACCTACACGCGCCCAGTCCGCGCCTAGTGTTCGCCGCCACCTCCACGCTTGCCCGTCAAATCGAAGCCGGGGCGAACGCGGCTGTTTTCATCTCGGCAGACAATGCGTGGATGGACTATCTAGAGACTCGCAAGTTGCTCGTTGCCGGCTCACGCCAACCGTTATTGGGGAACCGGTTGGTATTGATCATGCCGCGCGCAAACGCACGTAAGATCGCCCTGGGTAAAAACTTCCCGCTGGCGGAGGTGCTCGGGGAAGGACGTCTGAGTGTGGGCGATCCCGCGCACGTTCCGGCCGGGATATACGCGCGCGAAGCACTGACAAACTTAGGCGCGTGGTCCTTCGCCGAAACAAGACTCGTGCCCGCGGATTCCGTTCGCGCCGCGCTGGTGTTAGTGGAGCGGGGTGAGGCCGCCGCCGGAATCGTCTATGAGACGGACGCTGCGTTAAGTCCGCGCGTGGCGGTAGCGGGTGAGTTTCCGGCGGAAAGCCACTCGCCGATCGTGTACCCGGTTGCCCGTATCGCGGAATTTGATAATCCCACCGCGAAAGCCCTGCAGCAGTTTCTGAGGTCTTCTCCCGCACGCGCGGTATTTAGACGTTATGGGTTTGAAACATTGTGATCGTCGGTGCACTCGAACTCGAAGCGCTACGCTTGAGTGTGCTCGTCGCTCTGCAGAGCACGGTATATAGCCTGCCGCTCGCGATTGGCGCCGCTTGGGTGCTATCGCGCGGTCGCTTCCCGGGTAAGTTGTTATTCGAAGCGCTAGTGCACGCGCCGTTGGTGTTACCGCCGGTGGTTATCGGGTATTTATTGCTACTGACCTTTGGCACCCGCGGACCCCTTGGTCATTGGCTCAAAGAGACCCTTGGCATTCAACTTATTTTTACCACCGGCGGCGCGGTGCTCGCCGCGGCCGTCATGTCCTTTCCGCTATTTGTTCGTGCGGTGCGTTTATCGCTCGAAAGCGTCGACCGTGGTCTTGAAGTGGCCGCGCGCACGTTGGGCGCGAGCCGTTTTGATACGTTCTGCGCGGTGACCTTGCCATTGATGCTGCCGGGTATTTTGTCCGGTGCGCTCATGGCCTTTGCGGCCGGTTTGGGCGAGTTTGGCGCGACGATGATTTTTGCGTCGAATATCGAAGGAGAGACACGTACGTTGCCGCTCGCCATCTACACCGCGACCCAGACGCCAGACGGCGACGCTACCGCGCTCAGGCTCGTCGGATTATCGATGCTGCTCGCCATCGCGGCATTGGTGGCTTCAACAATTGTCGAACGACGCGTTCATCGATGGCTGGGGCGGCCATGATCGACATTGCAGTGAAAAAAAAACTTGGGGAGTTCACGCTCGATGCCGCGCTGACACTTCCCGCGCACGGCGTCACCGCGTTGTTCGGCCGCAGCGGCGCCGGTAAGACCAGCCTCGTGAATTCAATCGCCGGCTTACTCACGCCGGATCACGGGCATATTCGGGTGGACGATCGCGTGTATTTTGACGGTGAGGGGCGCGTTAATTTGCCGATTGAGGCGCGCGGGATTGGTTATGTCTTTCAAGACGCGCGATTGTTTCCGCATCTCACGGTACAGGGAAATCTCGACTTTGGCCGCAAGCGCTACCGCGGGTTGGCGCATATTCAAGCAGCGAGTGTGATTGAGGTGCTGGGGTTGGGCGATTTACTCAAGCGCCAACCGTATGCCTTATCGGGTGGCGAAAAACAACGCGTGGCACTTGGCCGTGCGTTGCTCGCGCAACCGCGCTTACTGCTACTTGACGAACCATTGGCGTCACTGGATGCGCCACGTAAAGCCGAGGTGCTGCCTTATATCGAGCGGTTAGTGGAAGAATTCAAATTGCCGGCGCTGTTCGTGAGCCATGCGATCGATGAAATCACCCGACTCGCCGACCATGTGGTCCTGATGAACGACGGCCGTTGCGTTGCCAATGGGCCGCTCGCGCAGGTGATGTCGAATCCGGATTACGCACCGCTGATTGGGCGCTTCGAAGCAGGCGCGGTATTGGAATGCATTGTCGACGAGCAAGATCCGGCTTATCAATTAACCGCGCTGCGCTTTGCCGACGGCGTATTGCGCGTGCCGACCTTGCATCTTGCGCGCGGTACCCCGGTACGCGCCCGTCTACGCGCGCGCGATGTGGCAATCGCGCTTACGTTGCCGCCGGACATCAGCATCACTAATCGGCTAGCCGGCATGGTGCATTCGTTAACCGTGCGCGAAGAAACCTATGTGGACGTGGCAATCAGTTTAGGGGCGACGCAGATCCGCGCGCTTATCACCCGCGAATCGGCATCGCGTTTGCAGCTTGCGCCAGGCGTTAAGGTATGGGCTCTGATTAAGTCGGTTGCGCTCGATAGCCGTGCCGTCGGCTTCGCGCGGCGGGTTCGGGCGTAAATGTGCGGCTTCTGCGCGAGCTTCGATGGCCAACCGCATTGGAGCGACACCGCACCGTCGCGCGTGGAATCGGATCTCACGGCGCGACGCGCGCGCGTCGCGTTGCTCGATCGAATCGCGCGTCATTACAGTTGCCGGGTCGAAGACTGGGCGGGCGCGCAATACATCGTGCGCAGCTTGAGTGGCCGCACAGAAATCGTATCCGCGATACCGGACGTGTGGCGCGTCATCGAACAAATCGCCGGGAGGAAGCCTGATCCGCTCGCCGCCGATTTATTGCAGGCACTTAAAGTATGAATCGCGTCCCCGTGACGGTGCTGACGGGCTTCTTAGGCAGCGGCAAAACCACCTTACTAAATGGCTGGCTTAAATCTTCCGCGCTCGCCGATACCGCCGTGCTTATTAATGAATTTGGTGAGGTGGCGCTTGATCATCGTTTAATCGAAACCATCGATGCGGATACCGTCGTCTTGGCGAGTGGCTGCATATGTTGCGCATTGCGCGAGGATTTTAAGGCCGCGCTGCTTGAACTCATCGACAAACGCGCACGGGGCCTGCTGCCGCCTTTCACTCGCGTGATCTTGGAGACCACCGGACTTGCCGATCCGCTACCGATTCTGCATACCTTGTTAAGTGACCTACAGTTACAGTTCCAATTCGTGCCCGCGCAGGTAATCACTGTGATCGACGCAGTGAATTTTTCATCGCAAACCGAGGAATTTAATGAGGCGCTCGCGCAGGTGACCGCCGCGGACTTACTCGCGGTTGCGAAAACTGATCTCGTCCCGCCAACGCGGATCGCTGAATTGCGCACGGAACTTTATCGGCTCAATCCGGCGGCGGATATTCAACTGGCGCAGTCGGTAACGGGTGCGATGCTACTGACCTCCCGCGCGCATCCACCGCGTGCCGCGGAGCTAGCATTATCAGTTGCTACGCATTCGGCGGCGCACCACTTGCATGATGTGCAGGCTTTTACATTGCAGCATGACGAGCCGTTTGCCTGGACTACTTTTAGCGTGTGGTTAACCTTACTGCTGCATGCGCACGGCGCGAACGTGCTGCGGGTTAAAGGGATACTTCATGTGCAGGGCAGTGCAACGCCGGTTGCCGTCAATGCCGCGCAACACATCGCGCATCCGCCGTACCACCTGCCGGCGTGGCCGGACGCTCACCGCCATTCAGACTTGGTATTCATCGTGCGCGGACTTGAGCCCGCGCGTATTCGCGAATCGTGGGCGGCATTCGTCGCTTTGGATATCGCTTAAAGACAAGCGGGTAAAGCTTTTTTTCAGATACCGCTTTACGCCGGCGCAGGATTCTTCCGTTTGAACTCGTCACAAATGGCCCCCAAGGTCATAAAGCGCACGCCTTCATGCCGCCGCATGTGATCGATTAAGCGCTCCAGCATCATCAGCATTTGCGGATGGCCCGAGGCGTCCGGATGAAGGCACGCGTTATAGATGCCATAGTCTAGATTGCGGTACACCCAATCGAATTGGTCCTGCCACATCTGCCCGATATCGCGCGGCGGCACCCAGCCGTGACTGTTTGGAAATTTCTTGACGAACATGACGGGCGGCGCATCGTCTAGGTACCAACTGCAGGGAATTTCGAGCAGCGGAGTCAAAGGACCCGGTTGCCACGGCTTCATCCAACTGGCTGCCGGTTGAGCGTAGTTGATCTTGGTCCACTTGTCGTTCCGCCGCAGATAGTAAGGCGAGTGATCGTGCTCCATCAGGCTGTGGTCATATTCAATGCCTTTGGCGAGCAGTAGATCGATGGTGTTGGGACTCAACTCCCACCACGGCGCGGAATAACCTTTGGGCGGCTTGCCGCAAAGCTGTACCACCAGGTCGAACGTCTTATCCAGCACCGCGGCTTCTTGTTCCTTGGTCATCGCGAGCGGGTTTTCGTGCGCATACCCGTGCAAGCCGAGTTCATGACCGGCTTGCGCCACGAGCGCGGATTCCTTCGGAAAGCTTTCGATCGAGTGGCCAGTGATATTCCAAGTTGTTTTGATTTCATATTTGGCTAACAAGTCGAGTAAACGTGGCGTACCTACCCGCGCGGCGTGCACGCCGCGCGAAATGTCGCAGGGCGAATCCTCACCCCCAAACGAGCCCAGCCACAGCGAGACGGAATCGAAATGAACGTTGAAGCAAACTTGGATATCTTTCGTTGCCATTGGTGTACTCCTCCATTCCAACGGTTAAGCAAGCCGCCGTTAGTGTAGGCGAAAGCCTCGCCTTCGGCACCGCGTAGCGATGGCAATGCTCCACCGCTGCGTGGCACGCGGTTTCCGCTTTGGGATCGAGACCCATTATCGAGGAGTTGTTCGCGCAAAACGGAAAGTTGGGCTACCGTGGGAAGCCCGACTGGTAGGTTTTAGGCGACGAGATCTTCTGGAGACGGCGGATACGCCGCGTTTAAGTGCGCGGCAAAAGTACGACATGCATCCACTTGGGTGAAGATACCCGCAAGGCGTCCATGTCTTGTCACGACCGCGGCTTCTAGGCGGTGATCGGCCATTTCAAATAAGACGCTTTCCAGCGGCGTGTCGATGTCAACGACAAAGGGTTCGGGAGTGAAGAAATCGCCCACTAGTCCGGGCTTATGCGCGCGGGACGCGATATCGAATGCGCTAAGCAAGCCGATAATCTCGCGCTCCTCGGTAACCGGCAAGTGATGGATCGCATGCTTACGCATGAGCGTATCGGCTTCCTCGATCGTCGCCGATTTCGGCACGGCGTAAGGAAATGGGGTCATCGCACTGGCGAGCGTCGGTTTCTTGACCATGGCATCGTGCTAAAAAGACTACAGTGATGAGCATAGCGCGGTCGTGCGCCATGAAAGCTTGAGATTCTTGATCATGCTTGATTCAAATCAACAATCCATCGCTAACGTGTCGCTACGCGCCGCATTTTGCTATTGGCTGCGGCTGGGATTCATCAGCTTTGGTGGACCCGCCGGTCAGATCGCCATCATGCACCGCGAGCTAGTAGAGGAGCGCCATTGGATTTCCGAAGCGCGTTTTCTGCATGCGCTTAACTACTGCATGCTCCTGCCCGGGCCTGAAGCGCAACAGCTTGCCACATACATCGGGTGGTTGCTCCACCGCACGCTTGGTGGGGTGATGGCGGGCGCGCTGTTCGTCCTACCGTCTTTTGGGTTACTCGTCGTCTTAAGCTTTGTCTACTTGCGATACGGCGATCAGCCGTTAATCCTGGCGCTGTTCGCAGGTCTGAAACCCGCCGTGGTCGCGCTAGTTGCATTGGCTGCTGTGCGCATTGGCCGTCGCGTGTTCCGCAACTTGCCTTTGTTCTGCCTCGCGGCGGCGGCGTTTATCGCAGTGCGCGTTCTCCATGCGCCGTTCCCTTTGGTGCTCGGGATAGCGGCCGCGCTCGGTTGCATTGGTGGCGCAGCCGCTCCGCGGTTGTTCGCACCGGCCGCCGCACACAGCACCAGTGAGCCTCCGGATGCATCCGACATCGAATACGCGCACACGCGCTTTCGCCTGGGGCGCTTTTGTTTGGTTCTCGGCGCCGGCGCTGCGTTGTGGTTATTGCCAATGGCAGGCTTTTATCGTGAGGTCGGTTGGAGCGCGCAATACACGCAACTTGGTTGGTTTTTTTCTAAAGCGGCGTTACTCACGTTTGGCGGCGCTTACGCGGTGTTGCCGTATGTCTATCAAGGCGCGGTGATGCATTATGGCTGGCTAAGCATGGCGCAAATGATGGACGGTTTGGCCTTAGGTGAGACGACGCCTGGACCGCTCATCATGATCGTGACTTTTGTGGGGTTTGTGGCGGGTTATCAAGGCGGGCCGTTAGCGCCTGTCTCACCACTCTGGGCGGGGTTAGTGAGCGCGACCATTGCCACATGGTTTACCTTTTTGCCGTCGTTTATTTTTATTCTAGCCGGCGGCCCACTGGTCGAATCCACGCGTGCGAGCGTTCGCTTGGCTGCGCCGATGACGGCGATGACGGCTGCAATCGTCGGCGTGATTGCAAACCTCGCGCTGTTTTTCGCGATGCATACGATTTGGCCGCAAGGCGCGTTTGATGCCTGGTCTGCGCTGCTGTCACTCGCGGCCTTCGTCGCGCTCTGGCGATTTCAGACGAGCGTACCGCTGGTGCTATTGGCATGCGCCGGTGCGGGCGCACTGACGTTAGCGCTTTGATGCCGCGCCGACGCTAATGCGTGGGCCCTCCGTTCATGGAGACTTTTTTCACCAACGGCATAAGCAAGAGCGCGCCAAGAAACAGGAATGACATCAGCTGAAAGAGCTGGTTAGAGGTCATGATATCCGCCTCGCGCCAAGTGATTAAGGACATCTGTCGTAGCGCCGATAGGGCCGGATCGGCACTGCCGTGCTGTTGCTGCAGGGCAGTTAGTTGCGACCAATGGTGCATGACTGCCTGATCTCCCGCCTGCACAAATGTACGCAAATGCGCGTAATACTCTTTCTGCCACTCGACGATGAGGGTGTTGGTGACCGCAAGCCCGATGGCGCCGCCAAGGTTGCGCATCAAATTGTAAAGACCGCTTGCGTTTTGCACTTCGTCCGGTGGTAACGTGCTCAGTGCCAACGCGTTCGCCGGCAAAAACATGAACATCATCGAAAACCCGCGCAGTGCTTGGGGCCACAAGAAGTCCCAAAATCCCCACTGGAGTGTCATATACGAATTGAGCCACGCGCCTATCGCGTACAAGACCAAGCCAAAACCTAACATGACACGCGAGTCGACCCATTTCGACGCGATCCCGGCGCAGAACGCAGACAAGAACTGAAATACGCCGGTTACTACCAAATACTGTCCAATCTGCAAACTGTTGAGTCCGTTAACCGCGGCAAGGTAGACCGGTAACACATACAGCACTACATATAAACCGATGCCGATCAAAAATGTGTAGGCGCAGCCGATCGCGAAGTTGGGATCGCGAAACGCGCGCAGATCGACAATTGGATTTTTGATGGTGAGTTCACGCGCAATCATTGCACTCCCTGCAACCACCGCGATGATCGTGAACAGCACAATTTCATGACTCTCAAACCATTGCTCGCGAGTCCCTTCCTCAAGCACGTATTGCAAACTGCCGAGGAAAACAACGACTAACAACGCGCCGAGAAAATCGATCTCTCGCAACAAACTCCAGTTTGGGCGGTCAACTCGCACGAAGAGCAACGTGCCCAAGGTGATGGCCGCGCCGGGCGCGATATTTACTAAAAACAATGCATGCCATGAAAACATCTCGGTCAAATAACCGCCGAGCACGGGCCCGGCGGTCGGTGCGATCGTGACGATAAGGCCTAACACTACCGTCATCGGCGTTTGCAGGCGTGGCGGAAACAGCGTGTAGATAACCGCGAAAACCGCCGGGATCATGACCCCACCAGCAAACCCCTGCAGCGCGCGAAACATGACCATCGACGGCAGGTCCCAGGCCAGCGCGCAGCACGCGCTCATCACCGTGAAACCGCCGGCAGCCATCGCGAACAGATAGCGGGTGGAGAACGCGCGCGTTAGCCATCCGGTTAACGGGATGACCACCACTTCCGCGATCAAATACGAAGTCGTGACCCAGGTGATTTCATCACGTGTCGCGGATAAGCCGGCTTGAATTTGCTGCAATGAACTCGAGACGATCTGAATGTCCAAGATCGCCATGAAAATGCCGATCGCCATCGCAGCAAAGCCGAACCAATCGCTGAGCGAGAGCGCGTGTTCACCGTTGGGAAGATCCGCAAGAACAGGGGTTGCCACTATCCGCTACTTGGTGAGCGACGCTAATCGCGCACCCGAACTTTGACGACGCACGATAATCCAGGTTTAAGTC
Organism: uncultured Klebsiella sp.; assembly: GCA_964555355.1. Classification (GTDB taxonomy): domain Bacteria; phylum Pseudomonadota; class Gammaproteobacteria; genus CAIKBL01. Next base: position 13,914 of record CAZKRY010000019.1, on the reverse strand, counting down.
GCCTGAGATCCGTGCCGGGTGCGAAGCTGATCTTGACCGGCACGCGGCGAACAATCTTGGTGAAGTTTCCCGTCGCATTTTCTGGCGGCAGGATGCTGAATTCAGCCCCGCTCGCCGGCGCCGCGCTATCGATGACGCCGGCAAAAACCTGGGCCGGTATTGCATCGATCTCGATTTGAACCGGTTGGCCGGGTTGCATATCCGCTAACTGCGTCTCTTTGAAATTCGCTTCCACGTAAAACTCCTCTTGAGGGATGAGATACGCGAGTGCCGAGCCGGGTTGTACCAGTTGCCCCACCTGTACACTTCGATTGCCGAGCACGCCACTGATTGGCGCATACACACGGGTATGCGCTAGTTCGACTTCGATTCGACGCAAAGCGGCTTCTGCTACCTTCTGCGCTCCGGTAATTTCCGCCATTTGTGCGACGATTGTCGCTTGCTGATAATGCGCCTCTTTAACCTGCGCTTGGCGTTGCTTTAAGTCCGCGTCCGCGATGCGGATCGCGGCCAATGTCGCATCCCGCCGCTCAGCCGGCACGGCACCAGATTCGACTAATCCGTTTAGTCGTGCATGGTCTTGCCGAGTTTTCGCCACGCTCGCCTGTGCGGCGGCGATGCCGGCTTCTTGCTGCGCAATGCGCGCGGATTGAACTTGTCGCTCGGTTTCCAGCGTGGCGCGCCGCAGAGTCTGCACGTCGACTTCGGCCATAGCTTGCGCGCGCTGCGCTTCCAAACTCGCGCCATCGATGACCACCAACAGATCTCCGGCGTCGACGCGTTGATTGTCCGCGAAGCGAACTTCTTTGACATAACCCGTGATTTTGGGGCTCAGTAATGCCATGTGCACACGGACATAGGCATTATCGGTCGACTCGAACGGACGCATTTCGAGTTTCCAATAGTGCATGGCCGCAAATCCGATGGCAGCAAAGGCACCGGCCCACAGTAAGGTATAAAAAGTTCGGACGATTGCGCGCACGCAGATGAGCTTTTGTTTTTTATTGAACTAAACCGTGTAGTGTAGGATAGTGATGGACAACTAGTTGCGCAACCGGAGCTTTCCGACCCCCGATGAGTAGACTCAGCGACGCCAAACGCGACGCCATCCTGGAAGCGGGCGCGCGGATGTTTTTGATGCAGAGTTATAGTGCCGTCAGCATGGATGCGATAGCCGATGCGGCGCCGGTTTCCAAACCGACGCTATATAATTATTTTGAAGGAAAGCCCGCGCTATTTGCCGCGGTCATCTCGCATATCTGCGCCAAGCTCGTACGCGCGATCGACGATTCGGAATCGCGCACCGAAAGCATTGAGACCAATTTACGTAACATCTCTCGGGCCTGCGTCGACTTACTTTACGAGCCGGGTTCGTTATCGTTGTTTCGGCGGATTATTGCCGAACAAAATCAATTTCCGGAGCTCGGCAAGGTGGCATATGAGAATTGCGCGGTGCCGACCATCAAACGAATTTCACGATTTTTGCGCGGGATCGATGCCTCCTCAGGTGTTCATTTCCAGCGCGTTGACGAGTCTGCGCGTTTGCTACTCAGCATGCTGATGGGTGACGAACATATGCGGTGCCTGTTGGGAATTAAGGTAACGTTGAGTCCGCGCGAACGCTCCGCGCTCGTCAATCGCACAGTCAGTCAATTTTTAAGCGCGCACCATGCGCGGAGCTAGCCCACTCATCATGATGATGTGGCTCACCGGATGCACGGTCAGCCCGGATTATCAGGCACCCGAGCGACCAGCGCCTGGCGCTTGGCAGGCACCGACCAATGTCGGCCCAAATGTAACAAGCGGGCACGATGACAACGCCGCGCAGGCAGAAGCCGATTTGACTCTGGCGCGCTGGTGGACATGGTTTAACGATCCCTTACTCAACTCGTTGGTCGAACGCGCGCTCGCGGCTAATCTAGATATTCGTGCGTTTGGTCCAAAGTTCGCCGCGTCACGCGCCGAACGTCGTTCCTTGCAAGCCGGCGCTAGCCCTTCATTGAATCTCGCCACGAACGCACAACGGCTGCAGAATCCGCTGCCAGGTCTTGCGCCCGGAATCACTTTCTCACTGTACGAATTGGGCTTCGACGCCAAATGGGAGATTGATTTTTTTGGCCGGTTGAAGCGCCGGCTCGAAGCTGCCGATGCGTCGCTGGCGGCGACCGTCGAAGAGGAGCGCTGGGTTCGCAACACCGTCATCGCCGAAGTAGTCCGCGCGTATGTCGAAATGCGCGGCGCCGAACGCCGATTAGCGTTGGTTGAAGACACGCTCACGCGCTTGCGGGAAAGTGTGACTCGGACGAAAGAGCTTGCGGATGCCGGATTGATCAGCCGCGATCAGCTGCATGAATTAAGTGCGCAGGTTGCCGGTGCAGCGACCCAAGTGCCGGCGCTTCGCACCGAGCAGGTCCTTGCGCAGCGCCAACTTGAGCTGTTGATGGGGCAAGATCCAGGTACGCTTGAAGCGGATCTTACGCCGCTTAAAACTCCGCTCCCCGTCACAACGCCCAAGCTGCTCGCAAGTCCAGCCGCCGTCCTGCGCAATCGGCCGGACATTCGGCGCGCCGAAAGACAGCTTGCCGCAACGACCGCCTTGCGCGGGGCGTCGATTGCCGATCTCTATCCGCGTATTTCCTTAGGACTTTTCTTTGGGTTACGTAACACGGCCATTGGCGCGTTATTTAGCGGCGCGTCCAAGTCTTGGTCCGGAGGAGGTTCGTTGCTTGCGCCAATCTTTGATGCGGGCCGATTGCGCGCGGCGGTCGATCTGAGTGACGCGCGCGTAAAGAGTGCGTTGATTGAATTTGAAAAGGCGAATTTGGCGGCGCTGCATGAAACAGAGGCCGCCCTGACTCAGCTCGCCGGCCGCGAGCAACAACGGGCCGCACTAGCCATCGCGTTAGCCGATCGTAACGCCGTCGCCGCGCTCGCTGCGCAGCGTTACCAACACGGCGTGGCGGACAAGCTTTCGCTATTGAAGGCGGAAACCGAGGCCCTCTCAACGGCACTTGATCTCGCGCGTGTGGAGAGTGCGATCTCAGCCGACACGGTCGCAGTCATGAAGACGATGGGGGGTGGCGCTACCGGCTCCGAGCAGCAAGTGTCGGGCGGTGTGTTAACGCGCGGAAGTGGCTCTTAAATGCATTCGACGTTAGGGCATGCGAGGTGGCAGCCGCGGCGCTATCGCGCGGCGCATTGTTTGCACCGCGCGGAAATTTCGCGTCATGGTGTGCAGATCCATCGGCCGAGGTGGCGAAGGTGGACTGTGCGCATCCGGGATCTCTGTACCGTATCCGGGCTGATTGATCGTCACGCTACCGTACGCATTGGAAACTTCAATTGAAGACGGCGCATTGCCTTCTTCTGGCTCCAATAGCCCGATTTTCGCCGAGGTCTCGGTGACTTCCCCGACCACATGCGTGCCGCGGATGCCAATGGTCGCGACCGACGTCAACAGCGAGACTTGGCGAGGATTGCGATGCGCGATTTGTCCAGATACGAAACGGAAGAAGCCCGTTAGCACACGCGATACGGAGATGTTGTCCGTAGCTTCCTCGGCGAATCGATACGCTTCAATTTTAAGGCGCGAATTCGGGCCGAGCTCGTATTTGGAGAGATCGCTAAACACCACCAAGGCGTGTGCTTTACCGATGGTGGCGACGGTCTCACCCGCGAAAAGATCGACATTGGGTGCTAGCTTGCGGGCGGCGGTGCCGGGCACGATGGCGAGTACTTTTCCGTCCATGACGATCACTTTGGCGGCCGCTGGATTTGCCACAGCGTTGGCCGGCTCCATTAGGCAAATCGAAAGCGCCATTCCCAGTATCACAACCGCACGCATTGGTAATCCTTCCTTGAGCTGCGGCTTACACCGACTCAGAACGGCACGCGTACTCCAAGTTCGACAACGTGCGTGGTGAGATCTTCGTAGCCGACTAATGTTTGAAACGACACGAAAGCGGATATGCCGCTTTGCATGACAAAACTCGACGACACGCCGATATTCGCAAAGTCGCGATCGGGGTCATCGATACCCATCGAAAAACTGAACGTGGGGGCATCCACGTAGCGGCCGGTAACGGGTTCCGCGTCATTATCAAACTCATGCACGTATTCGCCGAACACCTGCGGATACCAAGTGCCCCAGCTTTGGGTACTGACATACCCAATATTCAAACCGAAGGCCGTTGTGACTGACGTGAACGATTGATCATCGACTTGTAGTGCGACGCCGGAGCCGACCGCGCCGGGGTTGGACATGCGCTCGCTATAACCATCGATCTCAACATCACCAATATCGAGCCGCGCGTACGGTCCGAGCACCCATGCGCCGGTGCTGTGGTCGTAACCGAGTTTGAGACTACCGGCCACCTCACGACTGTCCAATTGCGAGAGCGCGGTTTGATTGAGCGAAACGCCGCGCACGGTATAGGCCAAATTGCGCGCCTGTTCGTGATCGTTATGCGTGTAACCAACCATCGCATCCAGATACCACGCGTTCGCAAATCGAAAACTTCCGTAACCAAAGCCGCCGTAGCTATCGGTTTCCATATTGCCGGCGTTGGCGAGGATATCGGCATCCGTCGTGTTGTAGGTAAATGCCGCACCGATCAGCAAATCGGCGGTGACTTGATAATCGAGGCCAGCGGTAACGCCAAACCCGTCCGACTCAAAGCCTGATTCATTGGAAGTGGCGTCTTTGTCGTTATATGCATAATTGCCGTTAACGAAAAATCCAAACGGAGATGCACTGTCACCCGCGTTGCCACCCGACATCCAGCTGGCTTGGCTTGCAGCGGCAACCTTCGTTGAATCGAACCCTGGCGCGGAAACGGCGATTCTGGGTCCCCCCGCGCGTAAATTCGCCAGACGTCCACCAATGGCATCCATTTGTCCGGCGGAAGAATCGACTTCGCTGGTGGCGATGGCGTTCACTTCCTCGTTAGCAAGATTTTGTAAGGCGGTCGCCGCGCCTTCTAGGTCGCCGAGGACGCGTACCGCGACGACGACGTCCGTACAGCGAGATTGCAAATCGCTGGAACGGATTACGCCGCGACCTAGTCCGTTCGGACATATTTCTTCGACCATCTCTGCAATCGCGCGCTGCGGTTCATTGAGTGCGCGGGCTTGTAGTTGTCCTTCAATAGGGCTATCAAACCCATCCCCTTCCGTATCCGTGGCAAACGCCGTTTGGGTCGATATCAAAACTGCTCCGGCAACTACAAAATAAGTGATTCTTGTGGCATTAATCGGCATAGCGCATTCCAATCGGGATAAGGAGACGGAAAGATTCTGAAACAGAGTTGAGATACTCCTTTAATTGTGCACAAGAAGCTTCAAATATCAAAGTAGTTATTGTGCTCCGCAGGAGAACTCCGCGTTGACAGGAATAGTATGCTCGGGAGTTGTCCTACCGTGATGCCGCAAGTTGGTCTTACCACCCACGGGGAATGATTGATACGCGTAATCACACCATTTTAGCCCTATACCAAGGAACGCGACGACACCATGAATAATCTTATCTTCCACGAATATGCCTTATCGCCGTTCTCCGAAAAAATTCGTCGGCTGTTCGCGTTTAAGGGTGTGCGGTGGCAGTCCGTAGAACAGCCGATTGTGGCGCCTAAACCGGATCTAACGCCGCTGACCGGCGGTTATCGGCGGATTCCGGTGCTGCAAATCGGCGCCGATATCTATTGCGACACCGCACTCATCGCACGTGTCGTTGAGCGGCTGCATGACACCCCAAGCTGCTTGCCGCCATCTCAGCAAGGTGTCATCGCACTGGTCGAAGATTGGGCAGACCATCGCTTTTTTATGCAGGTAGTGCCGCCGGTCGTGGTCAAGCTATTGCCCAACTTGCCGCCGGAGTTCTTTGCGGACCGCGCGGCTATGTCGCCCGGATTTAAGCAAGAACAACTCGCTGCCGCGGCGCCCCACGCCTGGCGCCAAGCTCGGCAATCACTGCTGCGCCTCGACCAACAATTACAAGCAAGCGCATTCTTGTGTGGTGATTCATTCTCACTTGCCGATGCCGCGTGTTACCACTGCGTGTGGTTCATCAAGAATAGCCCCATGCACTTTGCGGAAGTCATGCCATTCACCGCACTGGCGCGCTGGTTCAACACAATCGAACGATTTGCTGGCGATACGAAGCAAGTCATTACCGCCGCTCAGGCATTGGCGGTCGCACGCGACAGCTCGCCACAGGATATTGCGGGCGGGTGCGTGGCGGATCAGGAGCTAAGCGCTAACAATCAAATATCTATCGTCGCTGACGACTATGGCAACGAACAGACAATCGGTCGCTTAGTGCGGTTGTCGTCGAGCGAGATTGTCATCACACGCGAAGATGAACAAGTCGGCACCGTAGCCGTTCACTATCCCCGCGCGGGGTATCGAGTCTCAAAGGTGTAGCGAGCGCGCTTTACGCGCGCCCCGGATTCATTACGCCGCTAAAGCCAACTTGGTACCGGAAGATTTTTTTGGCGCAGAAATTCTGGATTGAACAATTTCGACTGGTAACGGGCACCGCTGTCGCACAGCAATGTGACGATGGTGTGCCCCGGCCCTAGGTCCCGCGCCAGTCGGATCGCGCCCGCAACGTTGACGCCGGACGACCCGCCGACACAAAGGCCTTCTTCTTTGAGCAGATCAAAAGTCACCTGCACAGATTCCGAATCAGGAACACGATAAGCCCGGTCGACGGGTGTCCCTGCAACGTTTTTGGTGATACGCCCCTGCCCGATACCTTCGGTAATCGAGCTGCCTTCGGCTTTCAATTCACCATTCGTAAAATAATCGAACATCGCGGCGCCCGGCGGATCTGCGAGCGCTATCGTCACCGCCGGATTCTGCGACTTTAGGAACATTGAGATACCGGATAATGATCCGCCCGTCCCAATCGCGCAGACAAAGCCGTCGACTTTCCCGACCGTCTGCGCCCAGATCTCGGGTCCCGTTCCTTCAAAATGGGCTTGGCGATTGGCGAGGTTGTCCCACTGATTCGCCCAAATCACGCCGCCAAGTTCCTTGTCCGCCAGTTCGCGTGCGACACGTTCCGACACCCGCACATAATTGCCGGGTTCCTTATAAGGCGCAGGCGGCACTTCCATTAGCTCGGCACCGCACAATTTAAGCATGTCTTTCTTTTCCTGGCTCTGCGAGTTCGGAATAACGATTAGCGTGCGGTAACCGCGCGCGTTCGCGACTAATGCCAAACCAATGCCGGTGTTACCCGCGGTGCCTTCCACAATCAGCCCGCCCCGTTTAAGCACCCCACGCCTTTCCGCGTCTTGGATAATGAATAACGCAGCACGATCCTTGATGGAGCCCCCTGGGTTTAAGAACTCGGCTTTGCCGAGGATGGTGCATCCCGTTTCCCGCGATGCTTTACGCAACAAAACTAGGGGCGTGCCGCCGATCATTTCGGCGAGGCTTTGACGAAAGGACATATCGGACGCTCCGGGATCTTTTGCGTGTGAGAACGCGCAGCCTAGCCGAGCCCCGCGATCTTTCGCAACGCGCGATCTGATTCTTCGATTAATGAAACCAGTTCCTGCTTTATTCGCGTTTTATTCTTTTCAATCTCGACGCGCGGTGCGTATTCGACGCGACGCGCCGAAGCCGCGAGTTTGAGTGCGCCCACGGTACGCGCCGCGCCGCATAGCGCATGCATATCGTCGCGCAACTTTTTTAACTGTTCGTCGGCAACGTGATTCGTAACGCTCTCCGCATAACGAAAGGCGTCTTCGGTGAATTCGGCAAAGAATGCCGCTCGCTCATTTCCTTCCATATAGCCCAAAAGCTCGTGGACTGTCGTGTCGTCCAGCAGTCGAGAATCCGTGGATGCCTCGTCCAGCTTCATCGGGCGCACGGTCTCCTTGGGCGACTCAATGCTGAATCTTCCTTGCTCCGCAATGACTTTGTTGACAATCTCAAGCATGAGCGAGGGCTTGACGGGCTTGGTCAAGAATCGACTTACACCGGCGAACTCGGCGTCTGCGATCACTTCTGGACGATTGTCCGCCGTCAACATGATGATCGGAGTGCGAGTGGTCGAATCGGGATTTGCAAAGTTATACAGCCTAACGACTTCAACACCATCCATCCCCGGCATATGCATATCAATAAGCGCAACTGCGTAATCGTCGTGTTCCGCGAGTTCATCTAATGCCGCTTCGCCGTCACCAACGATGGTGCAATCGTACCCGCCTTCTTTAAGTGCGAGACTCGCGATGGTTTGATTAGTTAAGTTATCTTCCGCCACCAAGATGCGCAGCTTTCGACGACTCGGCTCCGCGGTCACCTGTGTGGCATAGTCCTCGCGCAAAGCGCGCGCGACATCCACTAATCGTTCCAAAGGCTGTGTTGCAAACGGTACTTTGATAAAACTCGAATACGAATTCGCGATAGCTTGCGGTTGATCCGTGGCGATACCAAACGCGAACACCGGAAGCAGCGAATCACGCAAGCGCGGCGGCAAGAACCTGTTGATTTCTGCCGGCGGTATGGATGCATACTGAATATCGAGCATTATCGCCGCAATCGACCCGTTGTTTTGAAGCACGTCGAGCCGATCTTTCGTCACATGAAGTCCCCGTACGCCGAGCGGCGCGGCAACTTTCACAAACTCATTAAAGGTTTGGGGTGTCGCGATGACAGCGACATCAATGTTATTCGCTGTGCGCGCCGCGACCGTGCCCGAGTCGATATCAAACGGGAGGTCAACGGTAAAGGTCGTACCGACACCCAAAGCGGACTCGACGTTTATTGTGCCGCCCATTAAGCGCACAAGTTCCTTAGCAATTGATGTACCCAGACCGGTTCCGCCATGTTTTCGCGTAACGCTGCCGTCGACTTGATAGAAGGGGTTGAAGACCTTTTCAAGCTGCTCTTGAGCCATCCCCGGGCCGGTGTCTTCTACGGAAAAGCGCAGTGAGCATGTGTGATTGCTCGCTGAAATCTGTTCGACCTTTAAGTAAATTCTCCCTTCACTTGTAAACTTTATGGCGTTACCACCTAGATTGATGAGTACCTCTTGCAGCTGCCGAGGGGAACCTATCAACCATGGATTGATGTCGGAGTCGATGTGAAAGTCGACCCGTAAACCTTTCTCACTCGCTTGAGGCCATAGAATACTCAGGGTATCCGTGACGACCGTGTGCAAATTCATTGGCTCGCGTTGAATAGCGAAAGTTCCGTCTTCGAATTTGCTGATATCCAGGATGCGATTGATTAAGTCGAGGAGCGTGTTGGAAGACACCGTGATGATTCGAAACATCTCCTTTTGCTGTTCGGTCGCCTCCGTCCTGCTCAACAGATCCGCAATCGAGATAATCCCATGCAGGGGCGTTCGCAACTCATGACTCATCTTCGCGACAAAATCGCTTTTTGCCGCGTACGCTAACTGCGACTCGTTCAAAGCGGCGCGTAGTCTCTTAATTAGAAATGCCGCGTAGGTTGGAACAATCAGAAGTGCTATTCCAAGGCCAATTGAGAGCGACGGGTTCGCCCGCCAGAAATCTGAGTACATCGTTATCCATAAAAAGCAGATAAACGATGCAAACAGATTTCCCCACAAGTAAGTTAACCCGTAACGCATACCGTATCCGATGGTGATCCATAGATAGACCCCAAAGGCCCCGGCGAGCGTCTCTCCTCCGAAATACAGTATCCAAGATATTCCGATGTTGTCGGCGATGATGCTGGCGGTTCTTTGCCCTACGCGCCAACCGGGATGTGTGAGTACAACCCCCAGCAATTTAGCCCACATATACAAACCTAGTGCAGCCGCGAAACACCCGGCAAAGCTTGCGAGCACGTACTCGAGCGGAAGCGATTGGTTGTGTTGGTATGCGGCTAGTCCCAACAAAGTGAGACCCACATTCATCCCAAAGCGTATTTTGGCCTGGGCGATCTCGCTTAGCGCGGAGAGTGTTTCGTTTACGCGGCTTTCCACCTTACGGGCGACCCCGCTTTGGGCCTCCACTAAAATCGACTCTCCCGACCGACGTTCAACCGGAACAGCGCGCTCTGTGTGTAAGCTGATAGCCACTGCTCAAATCTCAGTAGGTTCTCACGTGCGAACGTTAGGGGACGCTAAATACGTTTGAGGATGAGGGCCGCATTATGTCCGCCAAACCCGAAACTTTCAGATAACGCGTACTCAAATTGGCTGGCAGTGGTCGAGTAGGCGAAGTTCAACTCTTCGATTGGGTCGACAAGATTTAGCGAGCCGTGGACGAGTTGTTCCTGCAAACTCCTTACGGTCACAATGGCTTCAAGCGCGCCGCTTGCACCGATGGTGTGCCCCAGAATCGATTTCGTACTATTAACGATGGGTCCCTGCCCAAATACTTGTTTCAATAGCCGGGCTTCCACCCGGTCATTCAGCTCGGTCGAAGTTCCGTGCGCATTTATGTACCCAATTTTTTCGGCACCAAGCCCAGCCATCTCAAGGGCTTTTTGAAAGAGACGGGGTACGGACGAGTGTTCATCCGTCATGGCGACCATTGAGAATGCATCCGAATTAACGGCAAAGCTGACAATTTCGGCGCAAGGGATCGCGCCACGCGCGTATGCGCTTTCTGCGGATTCCAATATCAACGCGCCGGCCCCGCCCTCGCTAAATAGAAAGCCGGTGCGCTCACGGTCAAAAGGTCGATTCGCGGCGCCGTCCGCTCGTGGTTTAGCCAAAGTTTGTAGTCTATCAAACCCCATGAACACGCCTCCTGCCCGGTCACGCAGGTGCTCTACACCGATAGCGATGGCGAGGTCGAGTTCGCCGGACTGGATAGACTGAAACGCCCGTCCTATCGCCACGGTGCCGGATGCGCAGGCGTAACAGAGCGTTTCCGCAGCACCACGAAAGCCTGTCGCAATACTGATTTCGGCGGCCACCGCGTTGGGCATCGTTTGGCAAATTACGAGCGGATTGACTCTGGGGTGGGCTTTTAGCGCGGCCTGGTGCTCTTCGGTCTGCGCTAGTGCTTCCTCAGAGAGCGCGCCATTCGCTAAATGCGGCAGAAGCTTCGCCAGCAAATGGGCACGGTAATTGTCAAATGGCGCCTGAGCGCCACCGAGGCCAGTGCCAGCAAAGACGCCTCGCCGATAGGGATCGGCTCGGCTCTCGTTTCGCGTGACATCTGCTTGTTTGCAGGCTTCGGCGCTTGCGCGGAGTGCCAGCAACGAGGGTATGTTTTTGGCGAGAATTTCAGCTTTCGTAAATCCGAGTGCGCGAAAGTCAAACACCGGTAATGGTGCCCAGATATCGCTGGTGGACTGATAGTAATTCGCCCATTCCGCGGGAACGGGTTCGATGACGCTGCGACCCTGCTTACAGGCATCCCACAGGGCTTCAACGCCCACCCCAAACGAGGTGACTGCGCCGATCCCGGTAATATAGACCTGTCGCGCCATCGATTCTTTAAGATTGGTTTTTGGTCGCGCTACATACTCGGCAAGCGCAACTTGCTTCTAAATTTCCTGACAAATTTTGCTTTCTACATAATCGGTTATCCAACCTATCGTGACGGGTCCGCGGGGCAGTTCGTCGGTATTGAATTCAGTGTCGAACTCTTCGTCCAGCGCAATAATGATAGTGACAACTTGCATGGAATCCGCGCCGAGGTCCTCTCGAATCCTGGCTTCACCGGTTAGTTTCGCAACGTCTGTTTCAAGGACTTCCGCAATAACGTTTTTTACTCTGCTCTCGATTGTCGATTCGGACATGTTTACTGCCTTTTGTCACGATATTTCTTAGTTGTCTCTAACTTACAGCGCGATCCCTTTTGTCGAACATTCCCCACGAGTCGACGGAGTCGCTTGTTGGGCATCTATAAACGCGTCCTTGCCGACTATCTGCGCCCTGCAAAGCGCTCATCAAATTAGGCTTACTATGTCTGCTCGTTTTCCAGAAACACCGGTTGCATTCTTTGGATAATTTTGTCGCGTTGCCAAGTGATAGTTGGCTGAATGAATAGGATTCTGTCCTGTCTCTAAGAGTCTTATTTCCTGAGAGACCTTCCGTTTTTGTATTACTCAATTCGGGTGATTTAGGCAAGTTCCTGCAGTCTAGTACGTTTGCTGCTATGTGAGCTACCAGCTTGCACGTTGGGATGGACGTGTTATCACAACGTAAATGCTGAGCTCTCTGACGAAGTTCAGACAATAAAATCACCGCTCAACACGGAGGATCTATACATGTTAAACGCAGTTGCGGCAGTACGCCCGGTTCGAGTTTCAAAGTCGGAGACGACCAAGACCCCCAAGTCGGGGGATTCGTACGTCGAATTCAGCTCCTCTCAGGACAACGCGTGCATCTGGACGACTTCCCGAGCAAGCGCACCAGCCCATGTGTCTTTGCAGTTGTTACAGGAGTTAGCAGGAATTGCCGCGAGAGTTCGGCAGGGGCGCTTTGGTATCCCGCGATTTCGGATGCTCGCATCGAACATCCAAGGGATATTTTCACTTGGCGGGGATTTAGGGCATTTCTTAGAGAAAATTGAATACGGAGATAGAAACGGTTTATTCGATTACGCGAAAGCGGCAATCGACGAAGTATGGACGAACATCACGGGGTTCGGCATTCCCGGCTTAGTGACTGTTGCCTTGGTTGAAGGTGAGGCACAAGGTGGAGGCTTTGAAGCGGCTTTGTCCTGTCACGTCATGGTGGCGGAGCAGGGTACTCATTTTGGGTTTCCGGAGTCGCTTTTTGGCCTTTTTCCAGGGATGGGCGCAGCACTGTTGCTTCGGGCTCGCGTGGATGAAGAGGTGGCTGAGCGAATAATTTCCAGACCGACGCGCTTTAGTGCTGAGTTTCTGCAAGAAATCGGAGTAGTCGATTACGTCGTGCCGAAAGGAACCGGCCGCACGTTCGTAGAAACCTCTATCTTGAATAGCGCTACAACGGACTTTTCTCTCTTAAAACGCAGATTTGATTCTATTCGTTATCAAGCTTTATTGGATTCGGTGGAGGAATGGGTCGAACGCGCAATGACGTTGAGTGATAAACACCGGAGATCCATGAGGTATCTGTTGAACGCGCAGAAGCGCGCCTACGGGGACTTAGGCGACTAACCAAATTCGAAACATTTGTTGAGTTCAAAAAGAAAAGCCCCGGGGGGTCCCCGGGGCTTTTTTGTTTAGCGCCTGGCGATGACCTACTTTCGCATGGCTATACCACACTATCATTGGCGCTGAGCCGTTTCACTTCTGAGTTCGAGATGGGATCAGGTGGTTCCCGCTCGCTATAGTCACCAGGCAAACCGGTAGTCGCATCCCGCTTGGTCGGAAGCGCGATGCACAAATTGATTAAGTCGATACGCATTTCAAAGTACGGGCATTGACCCTGTCAGTACGCTTGAGCGTTATATGATCAAGCCTCACGGGCAATTAGATACCGGTAAGCTACGTTCATTACTGAACTTCCACACCCGGCCTATCAACCTCGTAGTCTACAAGGGCCCTTCAGGGACCTTAAAGGTCCAGGGAGACCTAATCTTAGGGGAGGCTTCCCGCTTAGATGCTTTCAGCGGTTATCCCGTCCGCACATAGCTACCCGGCAATGCCACTGGCGTGACAACCGGAACACCAGAGGTGCGTCCACTCCGGTCCTCTCGTACTAGGAGCAGCTCCCTTCAAGTCTCCAACGCCCACGGCAGATAGGGACCGAACTGTCTCACGACGTTCTAAACCCAGCTCGCGTACCACTTTAAATGGCGAACAGCCATACCCTTGGGACCGGCTTCAGCCCCAGGATGTGATGAGCCGACATCGAGGTGCCAAACTCCCCCGTCGATATGAACTCTTGGGAGGAATCAGCCTGTTATCCCCGGAGTACCTTTTATCCGTTGAGCGATGGCCCTTCCATACAGAACCACCGGATCACTAAGACCTACTTTCGTACCT
>CAZKRY010000018.1:0-102222 GCA_964555355.1 uncultured Klebsiella sp. | reverse complement strand
TCCGACAATCCTTGTCGAAGCCGCATCTTCTACCGCGTAGCGGTCTTTGTGCAACGTCAAATTACTCGACCTATTCGCCGAGTTTGTAACCGGTATTTTAGGCCGGGATATCGGCGGTTTACACTAGTATCAATGGGTTACCAGGGAGGTAACCCGGATAACTTCTAGTAATCCTATAGAGCAAGGAGGCTCTTATGGACCAACCCCGTTTCCATGACCGGCTGCGTATCGGGTGTCGCCTGCGACAATACTGACTCTGCACAGAAGAAGCGTATGTCTAGAGGGCGCGGCGTTTTATGTTCGTTGAAATAGAGCGAAACCATTCGTAATTGCGGCCGGGCAACTCAAAATATGTACTGAGTCCCTCTATTCAAACACTGGCGCGCGCGGCGCCGGTAACCCTGTCTCTTCCGCGCAGCGCTCGAGTAAGTCCGTGAGCGGCGCACCGGTATTAAATAACACCGGCTCTCGCGCGGCGCCGGCAAGCGACACGCGTAACGCCGAAGTTGCGGCAACGTCGATGGTGACGCCATCTTCACTGACGACTACGCCAAAACGTCGCGCACCGGTTGCTGTTAACAAGCCGCTTTCCAGATCGTAGGCCATCGCATCCAAACTGCGTTCCCACGGCAACCCCAGCCCGCCACCGCCCCAGGTTTCAAACAACAGATAATCGCCGGGCGCGACTTCGATGTTATCCACCTTGGCGGGGAGTACGGTATTGGTGCCGTCGGTGCGCCGCAGTGACTTGCGGCTGCGCTCGCCGGGTTCGCCTCCTTTCACGCCCCACGGATAGGTGAGCCAGCGATCGTCGTGAATGGAAATTTTGCCGTGGGCTAAAAAGCGATAGCCGATGCGCATGCCGTTGCCGCCGCGGAACTTGCCGGCGCCGCCGCTATCTGGGATCGTTTCGTAAACTTCGATGCGCACCGGAAAATAGGATTCCAGATATTCGTTTGGCACATTGGTGAACTTAGGCCACAGCGAATGCCCATCCAATCCATCGCCCAACGGGCGCGCTGGCACGCCGCCAAAACCGATTTGAAACTGCAGGAAGCGCCGGCCATGCGCGTCCAGTCCTGAATACATGAAATGGGGTGACGCCGAGAAACCTGCCGCGCATAAATAGGTGGGGTTAGATTTGCCATAAAGCCCGGTGATGATGTCGAAGATGCGGCCCATGGCGTGCGTGCGACCGTTCAACGCGGCCGGCCGGCGCGGCGCGAGCAAGGATCCTTGCGGAATGCGCACTTCCATCAAATCAAAAAACCCGTCGTTCAGTAGCACGTCCGGATCGAACATCATGATCATGAATTGCGCGCAGAACATTTTGAACATCTGCTCGGAGAGCAAGAAGTTGATGTTCGAGAGCGATTGTCGATCCGTTGCGGCAAAATCAAAGATCAGCCGCTCGCCTTCGCGCCACATGTGGCACGCGAGTTTGTACGGCCCCATGCCGATGCCGTCATCGCAGATATAGTCCTCGAAATAAACTTTCTCTTCCGGCATGGTGTCGCGGATGATTTTGCCGATCGCGCGACGATTGCGCGCCAACAGCTCATTTAATGCGGAGGTGAACAAATCCGCGCCAAACCGCTCGGCCATCTCGATACAACGCGCTTCGCCAATCCGCGCCGCCGCCACCAGGGCATTGAAGTCGCTGCGGTTCCATTCCGGGATCCGGCAGTTGTGCAAGATGACGCGCAGCACGTCTTCTTGCAGCACGCCGCGTTGCACGATTTTAACCGGCGGGATGTAGATGCCTTCTTCATACATTTCCCGCGCATCGGTCGGCATCGACCCCGGCACCTTGCCGCCGATATCCGACATATGGCCGAACATTGCGGACCAAGCAATCAATCGGCCGCGATGAAACACCGGAATGCACACCAGCCAATCGTTGGCGTGACTGATCGAGCCCTGGCAGGCGTAGGGATCGGAAGTCAGGAATACATCGCCTTCTTCGGCAGTGGTGTCGAAACGATCGATGAAGCCCGATACCGGCGAACCAAATTGCCCGGCGACAAGTCGCCCGTGCCGATCGGTAATGACCGGAAAGCCGTCGCGCTGTTCACGAATGATGGGCGACATCGCGGTTCTAAACAGTAGGCTGTCCATCTGTTGTCGCGCATTGATGAGTCCGTTTTCGACCAAGTCGAGCGTAATGCGATCGACCGTCACAGACTCAAACGGTGCCGGATGGCTTTCAACGATCCTGGCCATGTTTACCTCGGTCCTCGCGGGCGAATCAATAAATTGCCGTATCTATCCACCGTCGCGGCATGTTGCGGCAGGATCAACGTCGTGGAATCCATTTCAGTGACGATGGCGGGTCCTTCAACGATATCGCCCGCGCGCAACGAGTCGCGCGCGTAAATCCCCGCTTGATGGAAATCACCGTCGGCGTAAATGGTCGTCAGGCTCGAGGATCGGGGTGGCGTCCCGTCGCCCGTCGCAATTTCCTGGGCACGGGCGAATAAGCTGCTGCTGGTGGCGACGGCGCGTAAGTTGACGAGTTCTTTCTCGTTCGGCAAATCGAAGGTGTAATGCTTGCGGTGCAATTCATCGAAGCGCGCACCGATTAGGTCAAGCCCCTGGCTGATCAGGTTGTTGGGATCGATATCAATAGTGAGTTCCATCGACTGCCCGCTGTAGCGCAGATCAAACTGATGCACCACCGTACACGCCTCGCGCGCCAGGCCTTCCGCCAATAAACTCGCCAGCGCTTTTTCTTCTAACGCGCGCAGCAGCGTCACGAGCTCTTGTGGATCAGTGGCGGTGAAGCGGCGAATGAAGGTGCGCGACGCTTCGTTCCGCATGCGTGTGGTGGCGTCACCATACGCGCACAAAACGCCAGGCCCGCGCGGAATAATGACGGGCCACGCGCCTGTTAATTTGGCGAGTGCATTGGCGTGTAACGGGCCGGCGCCGCCAAAGCCCATCAAAGCGAATTCGCGCGGATCGTAGCCTTGTTCGACTGAAATGAGCCGCAGCGCGCCGAACATGTTTTCGTTGACGATATCGATGATGCCGGCGGCGGCCGCTTCGAGCGACAAACCCATGGCGTCCGCGATTTTCTGGACCGCGCGCACGGCTCGCGCGCGATCGATTTTTAAATCTCCGCCGAGCAACGCTTCCGCCGGCAAATAACCGAGTACAACATTGGCATCCGTTACTGTAGGTTCTTCGCCGCCTTTACCGTACGCGGCGGGGCCGGGCACGGCGCCTGCGCTTTGTGGACCAACGCGCAAGGCGCCGGTGAGTTCAGGCACGCGTGCGATCGAACCGCCGCCGGCGCCCACCGTACGCACATCGACGGAGGGCGCGCGCACCACGACATCGCCGACGCGCGTTTCGCGCCGAAGATGGGCTTCGCC
Organism: uncultured Klebsiella sp.; assembly: GCA_964555355.1. Classification (GTDB taxonomy): domain Bacteria; phylum Pseudomonadota; class Gammaproteobacteria; genus CAIKBL01. Next base: position 98,845 of record CAZKRY010000018.1, on the reverse strand, counting down.
GTTCTCCACCAAGGCGACATCGGTCGACGTGCCGCCCATGTCAAAGGTCATGACCTTGGAAAAACCCGCTTGGCGCGCCATCCAGATCGCACCCGAGACACCACCCGCGGGTCCGCTCATCAAGAGATTCACGGGTGCGCTGGAGGCGAGCGCGGCGGTCGCCAAGGCGCCATCGGACTTCAAGATACCGAGCTTGACGCCGTCCATGGTCGCGTTCAGTTCGCGCTGCAGATTGTCGATGTAACGCCCCACCACCGGGCGCACATAAGAATTCACCACGGTAGTGATCGCGCGTTCGTACTCCTGCATTTCCGGAATGACTTCGCTCGACAGCGACACCGGTACTCCCGGTAACTCTTGCGCGAGCAATTCGCGGATCGCTTGCTCGTGCACGCCGTTGGCAAACGAGTTCAATAAGGCCACGGTGATCGCCTCGACCTTGGCCTCGCGCAATATCGGAAGCTGCGCGCGTAAGTGTTCGCGATCGAACGGTGTGACGATTTCACCTTGCGCACTCACACGTTCGTGGGCTTCCAGCGTCCATTTGAGCGGCGCCAGCGGTTTGGGCTTTTGATAGATGACCCATCCGCCCAATCCACCCGGCACGAACGAACGGCCGATGTGCAGCATTTGGCGATGGCCCTGCGTCGTGATAAATCCAACGCGCGCGCCATTGCCGGTCAGCACCGCGTTGGTTGCGACCGTCGTGCCGTGCATCACGTAGGAGATCTCACGACTCGCGATACCCGCATGCGCGCAGATGCGCGTAATGCCATTGAACACCGCGCGCGAAGGATCATCGGGCGTGGAGGGAACTTTGGCGGTAAACAACGTGCCGTCCGCCTCGCGCAGCAGGAGCAAGTCCGTGAAGGTGCCCCCAACATCCACGCCTAGTCGATAACTCATGGCGGACTCGCTAGGCCGCCGCAGTCCGTGCACGTGAACCGCGCAGCCGGGCCGCGATTTCGTCACAGGTCAGCAAGTCCGCGTACTTCTGCTCCATGTCAAAAAGATTGGCGTGATGCGGCGCGAGCGCGCGATCGCCCACCCCATCCACGGCGACGATGGTGCGGAAATTGTGGCTCATGGAATCAACCACCGACGCGCGCACGCAGCCGGAAGTGGTGCAACCCGTGACGATGACCGTATCGACGCCTTTACCCGCCAACCACGGCGCGAGCATGGTGCCAAAAAAAGCCGAGGGTTGGGTTTTGCGGACGATATATTCGTCGGCCCTGGGGCTAAGTTCCGGCGTGATCTGTCCATCCGCGAGCGACTCGGTGAAATTCTCGAGTCCCTTGGCCTTTAAACAAAAGACGCCGGCATCCGCGCCCGCATCGGCATACACCACGCGGGTGAACGCGATCGGGATCTTGACGTCCCGCGCGGCCGCGAGAAGGCGTTTGGTATTCGCCACCGCTTCCAGAATATTGCCGCCGCCGTAGCGCGCGGGGTTGGTAAACGCGATTTGGAAGTCGACTATCAACAGCGCTGGCCGCACGCCGAAGCCGGATGAATTACCAAAACCTTGTCGTTGATAAACTTCAAGCTCGCTCATGGCATACCCCTCGTTACGGATTAATCTCGATATCGAAAGTCGATGGCACCGGCCGCGACAGCATATCAAGGACCGGGCAGTGTTGATTGACCGCTTGCGTCAAGCGCGCCAGCTCCTCGGCCGACGCCGGCGAGCGCAGTGCCACCTTCACGCGTAACGCACCAAATCCTGATCGCACATTGGGGTCGATGGCGAAAAAGCCGCGGAAATCGATGTCCCCCTCCACCGTGACCGCCACTTCGTCGAGGGGGATTTTGAGCGCGGTGGCAAACGCGCGGTAGGTGATCTCCTGGCAGGTGCCAAGGGCGGCGAGAACTAATTCAACCGGCGTCGGCCCGGCATCCGAACCGCCGATCCCAGCCGGCTCGTCCACGGTCAGACGATGCTGACGCAGCGCGACTTCGGAGCGAAAGCCCTCTTTAAGTGCGGACGCCGAGCGGAAGGTTGCGCGGGCCTTGGCCGGGGTGGTGCGAAAGGTGTTGTCGGCGCGCGCGATGGCGTCGGCAAGTGGGGTAGTCATTTGGGGACTCCTTCACGGTTATCGAGAGCGTCATTATTGAATCGACCGGCTGTGGCAGTATAGCGGCATGTCAAAGTCCACTCGCCAAATGCGCCTCGGCGCCTTCATGCGTCCCGTCAGTATTCATACCGCCGCCTGGCGATACCCGGGCGCGTACAGCGACGCCAATTTCAATATCGAGCATCTGACACAGTTCGCGCAGACGCTGGAACGCGGTTGTTTCGATGCGTTTTTTATGGCGGATCACCTGGCGGTGTTGAACATGCCGTTGTCGGCACTGCAGCGCAGCGCCACCGTCACGTCGTTCGATCCGTTGGTGTTATTGCCGGCGTTGGCCATGGTCACCAAGCACTTGGGACTTATCGCGACCGCCTCAACTTCTTATAACGACCCTTACCACATCGCGCGCAAATTCGCGTCTCTCGATCATTTGAGCCACGGGCGCGCCGGCTGGAATGTGGTCACTTCGGCGAACCCGCACGAAGCCATGAACTTCGGTCGCGATGAACATCTCGATCACGCTGAGCGTTATCGCCGCGCGCGCGAGTTCTATGAGGCCGTGACCGGATTATGGGATAGCTGGGCGGACGATGCGTTTGTCCGCGATGTTGAGCGTGGGGTGTTTTTCAATCCGGAACGCATGCACGTGCTCAACCATCAAGGGCAATTTTTCAAGGTACGTGGACCGCTCAATGTGGCGCGGCCGGTGCAAGGTTGGCCGGTCATCGTGCAGGCGGGCTCCTCCGAAGACGGGCGTCAACTCGCGGCCGAAACGGCGGAAGCGGTGTTCTCCGCCAATCACATTATTGAGCCCGCGCGTGAACTGTACGCCGATATCAAGACCCGCATGGCGAAACTTGGACGAGACCCGGAACACCTCAAAGTACTGCCCGGCGCATTTGTGGTCGTGGGCAATACGCGCACCGAAGCGCAAGCGAAAAAGGACCACTTAGATAGTCTGGTACATCCGGACAGCGGCATGGGATCGCTGTCCATTCTGCTCGGGCACGATGTCTCGGGTTATCCCCTCGACGGACCGTTGCCCGAGATCCCGGAATCCAACGCGACCAAAAGCCAGCGCGAAAAAATCATCCTCCGCGCGCGCGCCGAGAATTTAACCATTCGCCAACTGGCACAGTGGATCGGCGGCAGTTTCGGCACGCTTGAAATCGTGGGCACGCCCAATCAAATTGCCGATGAAATGGAAGCGTGGTTTACCACCGCCGCCTGCGATGGTTTTAATCTGATGTTTCCGTTTCTGCCGGAAGGTCTTAACGACTTTGTCGATCGTGTGGTGCCTGAGTTGCAGCGGCGTGGGCTGTTTCGCACGCGTTACGAAGGAAAGACGCTACGCGAGAATCTCGGGCTCCCGCGACCGGCGAATCGTTTTTTTGCATGAAGAATCCGCGCGCAGTCGGAATCTGGCTGGTTTGTGCGTTAAGCCTACCGGCGCTCGCGTCCACGACGCCAACGGCGTATATGTGCGACTTCGAATCGCTTAAACCCGGTCATGCGACAGAGCGCATCGAGGTGCACGAGATCAATCGTGAGACGCAGCGCGCCGTCCTGCGTGATGAACTTGCGCCGCCGCGCGACGTTGCCGTGCTAACGTCGCCAGCCGCTATTACGTTTATCGAGAACGAAGAAAGCGGCCGGTTGGTATTCACGACGATATTTGCCTCCCCGCCGGATGATCCAACGCTTGATGCCGTGCAGTCGCGCCACTTAACGGTCATGACCGGCATGCCGCAGCCCTCGCAGCGTGTGGGTAGCTGTCGCGCGGAATCTAATTAACAATTATTACGCTCTCCCGCTCTGCGGGAGAGGGGAAGGTGAGGGGTCTTCATGCCGCGCCAGTAGATGCGCTGCCCCTCACCCGGCGCTACGCGCCGACCTCTCCCGGGGGGAGAGGGTTAAGCGCGAGCGCTTCGCGTACGGCATCGTAAGCAAGGTATACATCGTTGCGATTGGACCTTTTATGCCAGTACAGTTCTCCGCCATTCAAGCTGACATCACCACCTTAGACGTGGATGCCATCGTCAATGCGGCGAATAGTTCGTTGCTCGGTGGCGGTGGTGTGGATGGCGCCATTCATCGCGCGGCGGGACCTGAGCTACTGCGTGAGTGTCGCGCATTACACGGCTGTGAGGTCGGCGCCGCCAAGTTGACCGCAGGCTATCGCTTGTCGGCGCGGCATGTCATTCATACCGTGGGGCCTATCTGGGCGGGCGGTGCTAACGGCGAGCCGGCGATGCTTGCCAGCTGTTATGAACAGTCGCTGTCACTTGCGAATCGTCACGGTTTCCGCCGGATCGCTTTTCCGAGCATTAGCACAGGCGTCTACGGTTATCCAAAAGAACTCGCCGCGCCGATTGCAATAAAGACCTGTCGCGCACACGCGGGTGCATTGCAGGAAATCACCTTCTGCTGTTTTTCAGCGGAAGATCTCGCACTTTATCGACGCTTGCTCGGCCCCCTTCGCTGATCGTTCATGGTGTTTGCATTTAGCGGAACTGTACAGTGATGACCTTGATCAAGTTTTTAGGCGTCGCGCTGGTATTGCTTGCGATCGGCCCGCTGTGGGTGGCCGCGAGTGGCGCCATTACGCTCAGTGCGGATTGGCGCACGGCGAGTCGTGATAGTGCGGGCCTCGCACCGCTCCCGCGCGATCATCCGGCAGCGATAGTGCAGGTGTATGCCGCACGCGCGTTTAACTGGCGCGGAATTTTTGCCGTGCATACCTGGATCGCCACCAAAGAAGAAAACGCCAAGTCGTACCGCGTGCATCAAGTGCTTGGGTGGAACCAATGGGCCGGACGGCGCGTTGTTGAATCGGAATTTGATATGCCGGACCGTGCTTGGTACGGCGCGCCACCGACCATTCTGCATGATATTCGCGGCGCCGAAGCCGCCGCGTTGATTCCGCAGATCGAAGCCGCGGTCAAACGCTATCCTTATCCCGATCATTACCGGCTATGGCCGGGTCCGAACAGCAACACATTTGTCGCATTCGTCGCCCGGCAAGTGCCGGCACTGCGCCTCAATTTGCCCGGCACTGCCATCGGCAAAGACTTTTTACCCAACGGTGCATTAGCCGGGTCCCCTGTGAGCGGCACCGGAATCCAATGGTCATTAGGCGGTATCGTGGGTCTGACGCTCGCGCGGGAAGAAGGCCTTGAAATCAATCTCGGCGGCGCCGTCTTTGGCATCAATCCCTGGCGACTCAATTTGTCGCTGCCGGGCGTTGGTAGGCTCGGGCTGTAGGAATCACGGGTGCGACGTTTTGTCGCAGTGACATCGATTGGACCCTTGCGTACCTTGCGCGTCCTCTTTTCCAAGCAAACAAAGGAGTACGTTCATGGGCTGGTGGCGCTGGGGATGCGGTATGGCGTTTGCGGGCTTAACCGGGATTGCGCAGGCCTGTGATTACTGCCTGATCTCTCAAGGAATATCGCCGCTCGATACGGTAAACGGCAAGGGGCTAAGGATAACCCAACGGTATACCGAACTTGACCGGGTGTACGACGGGGAAAATGAATTGTTGAACCCCGGTGCCGAGGAACAGTACTACACAACGGAAATCGGTGGTTTCTGGAGTCCTCTGCCTCGACTCACATTGATCGGAGTGTTGCCGCTGCGCGTCACGCGAATCGATGGTCATTTGGAACATGGCCATGGCGAAGGCGCGCACGAGGATGAACACGAGCAGCATGAGCACGAAGAACACGGTCACGACGAAGCAGCAACCGCACTGCCCACGGTTGAACATCAACACGGTGGGGACGAAGGTCTCGGCGATATGTCGCTGCTCGCACGCTTCAAAGCCTTGGAGTATCACACGCTGGAAGCGACCACCTCGGTCGCGCTGATCGCGGGCGTTAAGGTGCCGAGCGGAAGCACCGACGGACGCGCTGACAACGGTACTTTCTTGGATGCGCACGCGCAACTCGGCACGGGTTCCACCGATGGACTGTTCGGGGCATCGCTGCAGCACGCGCGGGGAAGATGGTCGCTCGCCGCCAATGCGCTCGCCGCCGTCAAAGGCGAGGGCGAGTCCGGGAACGTGGATTACGAATATGGCGATTCGCTCAATTACGATGTCAACGTGCGTTATCGCGTGCGGCCTGCCACGATTGGCCAAGCGGCCAATCAAACCTTTTTGTCGTTAGGATTGAGTGGCGAGCTACGAGATATGGAAGAAGTCGCCGGCGTTGAGTTGGAGAATACCGGCGGACATGTCGTCTTTATCCAACCCGGAGCGCAGTGTTACCTGGGTGCCAACATCATTCTGGAAGCAGCCGCGCAGGTGCCAGTCCACCATAGTCTGCGCGGGGTACAGCTCGGCGAAGACTTTAAGCTATTTGGCAGTTTGACTTGGATGTTCTAACCGGGCGGCGTACGCGGCGCAAACGCCTATGGCGCTACGTCAAAAGCGTGAGTTTGATCTGCACGCTTTTGATGACAACTGTGACTCACGCGCGACATGAGGCAAGCGCGCCGCTTTGGTTGGAACGTCTCGCCGACAAATTGCCGGAAATCACGTTGGTTGCAACGGATGGTGGTCGGCGACAGTTTAGCGACTGGCGGGGAAAACTGGTCCTGCTGCACTTTTGGGCCACGTGGTGCGACCCCTGTCGGCATGAATTGCCGAGCCTGGCAAAGCTCGCTGCGCAACTTGATCCCGCGCGCTTTGAAGTTTTGATTATCGCAATCGACGATGACAAATCCGGGCAAGAGCTCGCGGCGTACGTTCAAGCATTAGACGTCAAATTACCGGTGTACGTTGCGAAAGAGAGCCAAATGCCGACCGCCTTTTGGAGCTGGGGCGTACCGGTGACTTACATTGTCGATGGCTCAACGCGCGAAGCCTCACGCGCGCTTGGCCCCCGCGACTGGAACCAGCTTGGTCCCACGTTCAATACCTTGATGCCGGTTCGTTAGCGCGCTATGCCAAATTGATGTAACACGCTATCGTCGACGCCAATCACTTCAAGCCCCAAGGAGGTTGAGCGTGTCGTTAGAACTTAGCCAATACGATGCCGTTGCCCTGGCCGATTTGCTTAAACGCAAAGAAATCAGCGCGGTCGAAGCGCTGCAATGGACACTACGCCAGGTCGATCGTTTAAACCCCAAGCTCAATGCCGTTATCCATCGTTTTGACGAGAAGGCAATCGCGACAGCCGAACAGCAGCAAAAAGCGCTGAACGAGGGCACGACGGCACCGCTCGCCGGCGTGCCGTTGATGCTAAAAGACTTGTTAGCCGAGTATCAGGGCACACCCTTCAACGAAGGCTCCCGCGCGTGCAAGGGTTATGTTTCCAAAATCGATTCAGAGCTCGTACGCCGTTACCAGGCGGGCGGTGTCGTAATCTGTGGCAAGACCAATACGCCGGAGTTCGGCGGCTCTCCCGCCACCGAACCGCTGCTACACGGGGCGACCAAAAATCCGTGGGACTTGACGCTCATTCCGGGCGGTTCGAGCGGCGGCTCCGCCGCTGCGGTAGCCGCCGGCATCGTACCACTGGGCCATGCCAACGACGGCGGTGGATCCATTCGTGTGCCGGCGTCCTGCTGTGGGTTGTTTGGGCTGAAGGCGACGCGTGGTCGCAATCCCTTGGGGCCGCTGTTCGGTGATATGGGTAACGGCATTATTCACGAACACGTGGTGAGTCGCAGCGTGCGTGATTCGGCGGTCATGCTGGATATTTCAGCAGGGCCGCAGGCCGGCGATCCGTATTATCCACCGCCACCGGTGCGGCCTTATGCCGAAGAAATCAAATTGGCACCCGGTCGTTTGCGCATTGGATTTTTAACTTCGATTCCGGCGGGTTGGCATCACAAAGCGGACATCCATCCCGATTGTTTGGCCGCGGTGCAAGATGCCGCGGCGTTGTGCGCGAGTTTGGGCCACGATGTTGAAGAAATCCCCGTGACGCGGCTTGCGTATCCCGGTGTGCTCGACATCTTCACGGTGATTTTTTCGAGTTTCGTCGCGCATGTCGTGAAGTACTGGGAACGTGAATTGAACAAAACCATCACCGCGCATGAACTGGAACCCGCAACTTGGGGATGGTATCAATCGGTTGCCGGCAAATCGCCGGGTGAATACTTACGAGCGGTAGAAGATATGCAGCGATTTGCGCGCTTTATCGGGCGTTTTTACGCCGATGCCGGTTATGACTGCTTGCTGACGCCGACGATGACCGTGCCGCCGCCAAAATTAGGCGCGCTAACGCCGAGTTCCGCCAACGACAGTACCTGGCTCGATAATGTCATGTCCTGCGCGTGCTTTACTTGCATCGAGAATTTAACGGGACAGCCAGCGATGTCAGTACCGTTGTTTTGGAACGCGCAGAATGTACCGATTGGTGTGCAGTTTGCCGGGCGCTACGCCGATGAAGCAACGCTTTTTCGGCTTGCCGCGCAATTGGAAGCCGCGCGGCCATGGCGCCAACGCGTGCCACCGATACACGCGACGCGGTGATGACAAGCGGTCTCTGAGTAATTTGGAGACCGCGTGTAGAAATTAGTGCCCACACCGCGGCGGTCCTTCGCCGCGGCGCGAGCGAAAGGAATTTATTCGACCGACGCGAACGGCTGCGCCAGCGTTTCAACAACGCCAATCCCGAAATTCGCGGCGCCCACTACCAACTGACCAGCGGCGCGCACACCGCCCTTAACACCACCGGTCACCACGCCGACCGGACCGTAGGCTTTAGCATCTTGCGTCATGCCTTCCACCACTTTACCGGGGGAAGTAACGGCATCGGCCACGCCGTTTGCCGCGCGATTGATTCCATGCTCGGAGGCCAGCGCCGGATTCGCACTCAGCAACGCCACCACCACCGCAACAGGTAACTTTGAATTCAGTTTAGTCATTCTTTCACTCCCTATGGTTTGCCTTGACGGACAAGAACGCTAGCGGCACAGGTCGAATTCTCATGCAGCGCGGCGTTCAATAATGCGACTGAGTCGACGTAAACGCCATTAGACGTGATGCCGCTTGGCATGTTGCCTAGCGTGACTCGTTGAAAGATATGCGAATATTCATGGAGCGTGCGCGTCGCCTCCTATCAAACAAACCGCCGGATGTTGGGGTTCGTTGCACTCACCCCAACCTACATTCGAACAACTTGTTGTACTTCACACTAGCAATATTTCCACGTAGGTTGGGGTGAGCAAAGCGAACCCCAACATTGGAGTTCAACGACAGCGAGTAAAGCGAGTTCTCACTTTCTTCAATAGAAATAGCGCCGTACAGTTGAGCGCAGAGAGATATCCATTGGAGTCTATATGTCCGCCATCGCGTTTGATCTCCCGGCTGAAATCGTCGCCATCCGCGACGCCGTCAAAGTATTTGTGGAGCGCGAGGTGCTCGCACGTCACGCCGCGCATGCCGCGTTATTAGATGATCCGCGACGGCGTTACGCACCGGACGGTCGCTATGCGGAAGAGGTCTATGCGTTGATGCGTGAAGTGCGCATGGCGTCCGCGCAGGCCGGGTTTTTTAATATGTGCGTGCCGAGTGCAATCGGCGGTACGGGTCTGGGACCGCTCGCGTATTTCGTCGCATGGCAAACGGTGTATCACACCTGCGGCGCGCGCTGTTTATTGGCGCCGTACACAATCGCGCATTGGGCGTTTGCAGCGAGCCCAGTGTTGGAACACATCACACCCGCGCTGCGCGAACAAGTGTTGCCTGGGATTCTGAACGGCGAGCGATCGATGTGTTTTGGTTTATCCGAACCCGGTGCCGGCTCGGATGCCAGCATGATCAAAACGCGCGCAACCACGGATGGTCGTGGTTGGCGCTTAAACGGTCGCAAACTCTGGACCAGCAATTCGCCTCATGCGGACTACTGTATCGTCTTTGCGGTGACCGATGCCGCGGCGGCTGCCGCGCATCAGGGCGGTATCTCGGCCTTTTTGATTCCGACCTCGAGTCCGGGTTTTACGCTAGAAAGTGTCGTGAAGTTATACGGACACGTTGGCGGCGATGAAGGTGCGCTGGTGTTGGATAACGTTTATGTCGAGCCGGAACAGTTAGTCGGCACCTTGCATCGCGGGTTTGAAAAAGCGTTACTAGGCGTCTCGCTCGGCCGCGTGTACAACGCGGCGCGCGCCGTTGGCCTCGGCCGTTGGGCGATTGAACTTGCACTGACCTACGCGCAACAGCGCGAAGCGTTTGGCCATCCAATCTCTGAGTATCAAGGCGTGACCTTTCCGTTAGCGGAATCCGCGATGGAACTGCACGCCGCGCATTTGATGGGAATGAATGCGGCCACGCTGCTCGAACATGGCGAGCGCGCGATCAAGGAACTCTCGATGGCCAAGTGTTACGCCGTGGAAAGCGGACTGCGGGCGGTCGATCGCGCAATCCAAGCACACGGCGGCATGGGCTTGACCAACGAAGTCGGCCTCGCCGAAGTGTGGCAAATCTTGCGCATCATCAACATTGCTGATGGGACGAACGAAATCCTGAAGCGCACCGTAGTGCAACGAATGTTAAAGGGCGATGTCGAGTTGTGAACGCGGGGCGTTAATCGCGTACTAAACAATCTCACAAGGATATTGGATCATTAGAATCTTAGTAGGTTGGGCTGACGTAGGAAGCCCAACACTGAGCGCTTACTTATCCGTGCTTAAGCGGACTGTCATTAACGTTATTCACGCGCCTTGCTCAATTTTGAGTTGGGCTTCCTACGTCAGCCCAACCTACGAATCATTTGGATCGATTACGATGCGTTCATGTTATTGCGAGGCCCCGGAGGGGCCGTGGCAATCCAACGGCTTTCAAGATCGCACGCGCTGTATAGAACGCTATCCTGCCTGAGGCGGCTTGCAATGACGCTCGGTCAGCGTTTCACCCCTCGCGTCATCAGAAAGTGTTGCCGCACGACATTCTTGTGATGGTAAAGCGCGATGAGCGCATCGTATTCGGCGCGAAACTGCGCGAGTTTGGCCGGCTCCGCTGAGAGCGCTTCCACGAGTTTGATGACCGGTGCGGCGGTCTTTTCAAAAAGCGTGCGGAAATGCGCCGGACTTAATGCCGGCGCTGAAAGAATTTCGCGTTCGAAAACAATATCCGTGACTGCATCGCCCAAACGCTCGCGCACGATATGCGGCACACCCCAGTCAGTGGTCGGCGGTACGCCGGGCGGTGGCGGCAGATAGCGGCTGATGAGCAAAAACATACTGCCTGTGAACAATTCGGGCGGCCAAGTTGAAAACGCGATGCGCCCACCGGGTTTTAACACGCGCAACATCTCACTGATGGTTATTGCGGGTCGGGGCGCGAACATGTGGCCATACTGACTGACCACCACGTCGAATTCGCGATCAGCATACGGCAACGCTTCGACATCGCCTTCGGTGAACTCGATCGCAACGCCCGCCGTTTCCGCGTTATAACGCGCGCGTTCCAATAAGGCCGGCGCCAAGTCGAGGGCTTTAACCTTGGCTCCGCGCCGCGCGGCAGTCACGGCTACCACGCCCGTGCCGCACGCAACATCCAGCACCTTTTCACCCGGCGCGATGTTAACGAACTCGGCTAACAGTCCCGCCGGTGGCGTCGTGAGTGTTTCAATTGGCGCGAACAGTGCCCAGCCTTCGCGTTGTGCGGCTTTGAATGCGGCAAAGGGATCGGTGCTCATGGTGGGTTCCTTAATTTGTTATAGAAGTAAGTTCTTTGGTTTAGGCGTCGAATTTTCTTTTGCCCTCTCCCGCTCGCGGGAGAGGGTAGGGTGAGGGTCTTACCTCCGTGGCAATCGACACGCTGCCCCTCACCCGGCGCTGCGCGCCGGCCTCTCCCGGTGGGAGAGGCGAATCTCCAGTGCCCACGCACGCAAGTCGCCAGTGCTCTCTTACCCTGTCCCGCGAGCGGGAGAGGGTAGGGTGAGCGTCTTAAGCCCGCGCAGTCGACCCGCCATCGATATTCAACACGGTACCCGTGCAATACGAGGCTTCGTCGGACGCGAGATACAAACACGCATAGCTTACTTCATCAACGGTGGCCGGGCGCCCCATCGGTGAAATGAGTTTGGGGTTCTCCGCCGAGAACAGCATGGGCAACACATCTTCCACCATCTGCGTTTGCACAAAGCCCGGTGCCACTACATTACAACGAATGTGATCATCCACGTAGGCCACCGACATCGAACGCGTTAAGTTGATGATGGCGCCTTTGCTCGCGGTATAAGTATGAGCATCCGGCGCGCCGCCTAAGCCAAAAATACTGGCGACGTTCACAATCGAACCATGCCCCTGTTTTTTCATTTGCTGCACGACCAAGCGGCACATGTAAAACACGCTGTCCAAGTTGATCGCCATGACTTCACGCCATTTGTCGATCGGGGTGGAATGCACGGGATCCATCGAGCCGATACTAGTATGCCGCCAGCTGTAGCCGACTCCGGCCGCGTTGATCAAAATATCGATCCGGCCATAGCGTTTGACGCATTCGTTAACGGCCTTTTCCGCGCCTTCCGGTATTGATAAGTCGGCGCTTATGACACTGCCTTGGCCGCCGCTGGCCGCTACTTTGGCAAGCGTCTCGTCTAAGTTCGCCTGCGTGCGCGATACACCGCACACGGTCGCGCCTTCTTTAGCAAACATCGTCATGCAGGCACGCCCGATGCCGGCGCCTGCGCCCGTAATCAATGCAATCTTGTTCTCTACCCGGCCCATACCACTCTCCTCTTATTCTTCGCGATTGCGGCCCATTAGTCGCAGCAAATCCTCGTGTAGCTCAAACCACACCGTGTGATAGCTATCGAGTTTGGCGTCTGACACCCATTGAATGTCGCCTTTCTCTGTTTTCGCGAGCGCTTGTTCTAGCTTCCGCGCGTAATACCCAAGCCTTGGTTCGGACGATACTAACTGTTTAAGCACCGGCTCAAAGCGCTCGTGTAAATCGCCCAAGCGGTCGATCACTCCCGCGTCGTACTCGCGATTCTCGTGTAAGTTCGGCACTCGCTTGCCGCCCACTTCCACCGTTTGCCAATCGGTAATCAAGCGCTTCAAATCACGATTGATGAGTTCAAAGCGTTCATACGCCTGTTTGAATGGCGCACTAGCGCGGAGCGCCGCGCAATACAGGGAATACTCTGACTGCACGATCATCTGGCCGGCCGGCGTTAACAGATACTTGCCGTCGATATTTGCCAGACGGCCGTTGGCAACGGCATGGGCAGCGACCGCCTCGGCCACGGTGTTGGATAGACCGGCGATCGCGGCGAGGCTCGCGAGATCGCCGTGTTTCTTAATCGCGGCGGCGTGCATCAATAAATGCAAGGAGGTGGGTTGCATGACAGCTACTCCTTACGCGCGCCGGCGCGCAAGGCTTCAATATCGGCCCGCCGTAATCCCGCGCCCTTGTCTTTCAGCGTCCGCGAATTGCGCTGTTCAAACTTAAATAGCGCGTCCGCGGCCGGCGTATCGGCGTGATACTTGACCCAATCGGCGCACAGGAAGCGGGTGTCATCACGACATGCGTCCGGCACGAAGTCGCGCGCGCGCCGCATGTACTCCGCCAGCGTGAGCACGCCTTGCGAGGTGCGATAATGATCGTTCTTCTTAGGCAAGTGTGTTATCCCCGGCCGCATGGGACCAACCCCGCGCGTGTATTCACCGTCCTTCAGCATCGAATACGGAAAGTAAGACAAGGACCGCGTGGGGTTATCGTTGTGCTGCATCATCGCGTAATCGTTGAGCCGCTGCGTCGGCGTGCTGATGTAGCCGACCAATTCGCCGAGGAACAGATTGCCGTACTCGTCGTTGAGTAGTGAGCGGAAGCGCTCGGCGCGCTCGTCAATCCGCATCCAGTCTTCTTCTTCGTAGACCCCGGCGATTAACGCAAATTCGCGAATGACGCTGAAATACGTCAGCGCGCCGGCATCCAGTTGTTGATCGCGCGTCCATCCCGCCATGACATTCCAGAGTTTGGTGGTGGCGTCTTTAATGCGCTCCGTCAGTAGGTCAAAGGTTTGCGTAAGTTCTTCTTGACTGCCCATGCCGACCGGCAGGTGGCCGTTCGATAACGTATCGGCGGTGTAGAGACCTATGCCCACCATGTGCTCTGCGCGCATCTCTGGGATCGACTCAAAAGACCCCCAATCGTCCAATAGATTGATATGGCATCCTTCGAGCAACATCGTGACCGTGAGGTTGTTGTATGGGATATCCGCACCCACGCCGTCCAACCACGGGACCGTCGCTTCCGCGAGTTCATTGAAATCGCGCACCAACATTTCTCGCGTGTCGGAGACTTTGTACGGCCCGTAGTTATGCAGCGTGAGCCGGCTTTCGCAGGACACCAAAAAGCCATACTGCGCCGCTGCGGCGATGAAGGCCTGTGCCGCTTTGTGCAGCGGATCGCCGGCCCGGCATTCAAACGCGTCGGCATGAAAAACCTGCAAGCGTTGCTCGGGCATGACCTGCGCGCGATGACCGGCTTGGCGATTGGTCAAATTGCCGTTGTTGCGATGCCAAGAAAGCTGAAAGCGTTTCCAGAAATCGAGCACATAAGCGACATCTTCCACCGCATCCGTCGGCCGGATCACACCCCAGTTGATCAACATTTCGCGGCCCAGCAAATAAAAGCACGGCATGCACCAAGCCACGATTTTGAGACCTTGGTTGCGCGCCCGATCGCCGATCTCCTCGGCCGACATGCGCGCTTCAATCTTGCGCAGCAGTTCCGGATAGCGGTAATAGCAGTTGAGATAAGAGAAAAGAATATAAGCCGACACCGGAAATATTTTCGACTCCTGCACCGTGCGCGTCACGCACAGCCAATACACTTCATCCGCGTTTTGCTGAATGAGATTATTCGTCTCAAGCAACTGGGCGTAAGTGATCTTCATGTCGGTACTCATTTCAGGCTCCACACATAGGCCGGGGCTTCCACGCCGCTCGCATAATCGTCACCGGTCTTGGCTTTCGCGGAGCATTCCACTTCGATTTTGTCACCGGTCTTGATCCCGGCCAGCCGCACGTTCATCAAGCATGGAATGCCGTATTCTCGCGTGAGGATGGCGAGATGCGAGCGCGTGGTACCACCGGCACACAGCACGCCTTTGAATTTTTCCAACACCGGTGCGGTTAACGTGCCACCGGAATCATCGACGATTGCAATCGTATCTTCCGGCACACCTTGCTTTAGGTACTCCATGACCTTATCGATGGTGCGGACATAACGCGCGATGCCGAATATGTTTCTGTCGCGCGTGACCACATTGTCACCCACGCCGCGCAGCGTGCGGCCCGTATCGACTTGCGGTTTAGGTGCGGCCGGGTGCTCGAAGCTGAAGTTCTCTTCGTGCAAGCCGGAATCCTTATAGGCTTGCGGACGTTCGCGGGCGGACGACATGGCAGAGGGTTCAAAGCGGTAACCGTAGTCCAGCAGCTTCGCTTCGATGGCATCGATATCTTGTTTGGTGATGTCGTCATACGCCGCACCCGCCACCCAGGCTTCCCAGGATTGCCCGGAAGCGGCAAAACGTTTGCGTACCAAATCCTTCATCGCACTGTTATAGGCTTCTACGATCGCGAAGGTGGAGTGCGTGGCGTATTTGTCGCCATCTACATAGAGCTTGGTCATAGCGTCCTCATCATCGAATTGTCGCGCCTTGTGCGCACAGTACTTCCACGTTTCAGGCCGGATTTACTCATTATTACTGTAAGTAGCGATCCTGTAGCGCCGCACACCGCTCGCGCGTCATGCCCAAATGGCTTGCCAAAAAGGCTTCGCTGGTGGGTGCTAACTCATCGATCGCCGAAAAAATCGCTTCCACATAGGATGCCGGCGTATCCAGAATCGGCTGAATCAGCGGCCGCAGCTGCGCATCCGTCTTAGTGGGCACAGCGTACTTTTTAAGCACGCGGGGCACCTCTCGCTCCGCCGGAAAATAGCGCTGTGACAGCAAAAAGTCATGCTTAATCGTGGCGCGCGGCACGCCGAGTGCCGAGAGCAAAAAGACCATGCCAGTCCCGGTACGCTCTTTGCCGGCGGAACAGTTAAAGAGCATGCCGCCGGGGGGCGCGGCCAGCAAGGCATCGAACATCTGCCGGAAACTGTCACTAAGGTTCAGCACCAGCCCGCGTAGCATGGCGTGAATCGCTGCCGTCACGTCGTTAACATCATCGGTTTGCGCGAATAGCCGGTGAAAATAATGCCGATCGCCAATCCCAGGCGGGATGTTTAACGTCACTAGATTAGGTCTATGCGGCAGCGTTAGATGTTCGTGCGCACGCTCTTCGTCAACCCTGAAATCGCACACGGTATTGATGCCGAGCTCGGCGAGATTGCGTTGCGAACTATCGGCTAACCGCGCCAAGTGGCCGGAGCGAAACAACCGTCCCCAGCGGATACGCCGGCCGTCCGCCGCGGCGTAGCCCCCTAGATCGCGCAGATTGGTCGCGCCTTCAAGCGCGAGGTGGCGGGCGCCGACGACAAGCGGCGGCTCGCCAACTACCTGCAGCGCGAAGTAATGCGGTGAAGTTGATGCTTGATAGGTGAACGTGGCGTGAGCTTCGCGAGCGAGAGGGAGTTGATAGTCAATCGCCTCCGGCGCGGGGCCACCATAGACGATGACTTCTCGTGTCGCGAATTCCGGTTGCCACACAAGGCGATAACGATCGCCCGGCAAGCGTTCAACCTCGATGGCTAACATGGGGTCCATCATTAGTTCCTTATGGATTCGGTCAGTTCAGCGCGACCTGGGCACTCCGGCACAGTTTAACGATTTGGCGCTAAAAGGGGCCGAGGTTAGGGAAAATGATCGCGCAAATTTTGCGGTCTTGATTCTCGACGGATTCCGGAAGCTTGCCGTCGACAACGACATCAATTCGTAGGTTGGGCTGACGAAGGAAGCCCAACGCTCGTTGGCCTCCGTACCTGAGTATCCGTTTGGGTTCCGCGCCGGAAATAGCGCAATAGCCGAGCGCTCTTGTGAATGTGGATAATCGCGCTGCGCACGCTCAAGCGCTTCGTTGAGAGCAAGCTGGGGTTCAGTGATGCGCGCGAACCCGTATTGGCGTGGTACCGATAGGCGCTCAAGGCCAATTGGGCCTCCACGGCTGACTTTAAGCGTGAAATCCGAAGTGCCAGTGTCCGGAAGGACGGACGGCTAGTGTTCAATATCGCCGGGAATAAGTACCGTATCGTGGTGTGGGATAACTATCCCTATCGGGTGGTCTACATTCGATTCATCGGCACACACGAACAATACGATCTAGTCGATGCGAAAAAAGTCCAGCGTCAATGAGGTAATCGTAGTGGACATTAAACCCATAAGAACGCAGTGCGATTATGCAGCCGCGCTAAAGATGATCGAACAGCCGATGAGCGCAAAGCTCAATACACCTCAAGACGACAAATTAGACGTGCTGGTGACACTGGTAGAAGCGTATGAAGCTAAGCACGTCGCGCTTGACTTGCCGGATCCGGTTGCCACAATCCGTTTTGTAATGGAGCATCGCAATTTTACCGTCAAAGATATCGCGCCTTTTATCTGCCAACCGAATCGCGTTTGCGAAGTGCTTAATCACAAACGTCCACTGACGATGGCAATGGCGTGGAAGCAGCACAAAGGATTAGGGATTCCGGCGGAATCGCTCATCAAACAAGCGGCGTAGGAAAATCAGGCCCAGACCACCAAAGAAGTTGAGTCGGGGATTGGTGGCAAACGTTAAGTTCGTTTTAATCGTGGTATTAATGAGTGACGATTTCGACAGCAACCGAAAATGGCTGTTCGCAGTCCGCGCCCGCAGGGCAAACAACTCTCTGCGCGCGCTGTCCCTTCTTAAGGGGCTTGCCAGTCAAGGTGATTTAGCTACTTTTCGAGAGATTGGGAATATCTACGAGTTCGGTGGCGGAGGAGTCGATATCGATTATGTCGCTGCTGCAAATTGGTATCGTAGAGCGATTTATGAAGCCGACGACAGTTGGGGGTGCGTCGGATTAGCGAGGATGCATTACTTGGGTAAAGGTTCGGATATCGACTACGAAAAGGCTCGTCATTACTACGAAATGTTAGAGGGTTCTAGTCATCCGTTGGCGCTGTTTCAGTTAGGGCAAATACACTACCTTGGGCTCGGCGTTCCAGCCGACACCGTTATGGCCGCACAGTATTACGTTAGGGCAGCAGCTCAAGGTCACGCATGGGCTATGGGCGTACTAGGAACAATCTACCTAAAGAACGGTAAATTTTTCCGGGGACTATTTTTGCGTATCAAAGCTATGGTCGTTGGGACAATGGTCGCGCTAAAAAATCCTAATGATCTCCGAGTGAGGACGATCTGAAGATCAAACTGGAGAAAAGGACACTTGCAAAATTAATTACGGACGGAGCATAAATAACAAATTGAAACAAAAGCGAACTGACTCTTAAACCCACCACCCTACTTCGCAACCGGTCGTTCCTGCCCCAAGATATGGTCAGCGACCGTCCACAATACGCGCCGCCTTTCTCCATGTACGTTACAGCGCACATTGCAATAACGTCTCTACATTAACGAATCGTCTCCAGATTCGAGGTTTTGCCCATGGTAATCACGACATTGTCGAGCCGGGAATTCAATCAAGATGCGAGCAAAGCGAAAAAGGCCGCAAATGCAGGCCCCGTCTTCATAACCGATCGGGGCCGGCAGGCGTATGTATTGCTCTCGATCGCGCAATATCAAGCGTTGGCCGAGTCAGCGGCCAACATTATCGACTTACTCGCGGCGCCAGACAGTGAGGATATTAAGTTCAAGGCGAAGCGTGCCGGTGAACTTTTCAAAGCGGCGCGGCTCTCCTGATGTTCCTACTTGATACGAATATGGTTTCCGAATTGCGCAAGGCTAAATCGGGCAGGGCGAACAAGAATGTCACGACTTGGGCCGCTACTCTTTCCGGCGGCAGCCTTTTTATATCGGCTATCACTATCTTGGAACTAGACTCTGGCGTACTTCTATTGGAACGTCGCGACCGTAAGCAACGTGCGATTCTGCGCGCGTGCAGGCGCCTAACCGACGTCAGGAGCGTGATGTGCTAATTGCCGCTACCGCGTTGGTCCATCACATGACCATTGTCACGAGAAATGTGGCGGACTTTGAACCCACTGGCGTTCCTATATTGAACCCTTGGATTCGTATTTCCAGCTGAGTATCCACGGCTGGCTAATCCTCGCTCATCGAGAGGACGTAAGCTCGAGACTGTCCTTGTTAAGGAAGAGCACAATGACCGACAGAATCGTAGGTTGGGTTGACGAAGGACGTCCAACCTACGTTGCCAACAGTAGCTAATGATCTTTTAAGCCTCACTCACCCAATTAACTTGGAAATCGACCTCAAGGCCTACGCGGCCCGTGACCCCCTGGAACCCTTCTAAAGGAGGACTTACATTGCGGCTTTGACTCGGTGCCACCTTCTTTGATTTCGTCTTGGAGTGTTTCATGGCTAAAACCTATTCGCATGCGCTATTAGCTGCGTTACTTGCTAGTGGGTGCACGAGCTTTTCTCCCACTGAGATTAGCGCCATCAAAACGGTAGGGATAGAAAATCAGTTCCCCGCCATCCCTGCATATACGATTGTCGGCACGACTGTATTTAACAATGAATTAGCAGATATCGGCGACTCGAGCCTTCATGCCTATGTCGGTGAATCGCTGGCGCGATTACTCGAAGCGAAGGGCTATAAAGTGATTCAGGATACTTCACATGGTTCTTATCCAGATCTCGTTATTCTCATCAACCCACGCGATATTTACGGCATGGTGTATACGAAGGGATATGGTATCTATCAGCGGTCATTCTTGGGCGCTGTTAGTATGGTAACGACATACGTTGCTCTGAATTTGCACCCCATGAAGGGTGGCGCTAGTGCCTGCACAACCTGTTACGGTAAGAGCTTAAAAAAGATTCCTCTGGATCGACTTCCAAGTAGATGGACTGATCTCGATGAAGCAAAGCGTACTGAAATACTTGAGCTTCTTAAGAAGAGCATTGACGAGGCCCTAAGAGAAGCACTCTCAAGCACCAAGTTGTAACTCGACAATATTTCTCGGGCAATTTTCGGCCAAGGGTTGCGAATATCGCTTGTCTGGAAAATGAACTAATGCTGTGCCGGATGAGTGACGAGTATTCTCAATACCGCGATGCATTATCGAGTGTTTCAAAAATGAACATGTGCATCTCCGCATTTGTCGTCGAATATCGGACTTCGATAGCTACCGCCGTCAGTTGGCGCGCGTTTGCATTAATCATCGGCATTCTTTACGCAGGGTTCTTGTTACCTTCATATGGGGCATTTGGAGAAAGCGCATTGCCCACATCTGCTGGCGTTGGCGATGAAACCACGACGCTGGCCGATATCAAAGCATTTGCACATAATCCGCTCGCCGCACATCGTGATGGGGCAACGAAGCGCCTGTTGGAATTCACGGAGGCGAATTCGCAAGTTTTTGTTGAGTTAAATGCTCGCTTGCTCCCTTTCCTTACGCGCAATCCCCCTGTCGAAAATTCAGAAGTATTAATAGGCGCATACATCGCAGGAAACCTCGCGCCGCAGCTGGAAAGTCGTATCAAGCGAGACCACCCGTTGGATGCGCTTGCCGCGATGTGTGCGGCATATCGTGAAATGCGAACGGAAGTGCGGATTGAAGAGATTTCAGAACTTGAATCGTGGTGCAAGTTACCACGCTCCGAACTCCTCGGGGTCGTGGTGCAAGCAACCATGAGTCCTGATGAAGAAGTCGCGAAAATCAACGTGCTGGAGACGTATACACATAAACCGACAGGGTATCGGTTTGCGCCGTCTCTGGCCGGCGCGAAACTAAAAGAAGTACGCCGTTACGAGGATTCACGCTTAGGAGAGTCCGTTTTGTACATCACCAAGTCGCTCGGGCACGTCAACTTCATTCTGTACGATATGGGTGTTGGTGGAATTACCGACGGACCGGATTCCTCACTTGTAAAAGATTCTTTCGCAAGTTCCGTGAACGACATAAATTCTTTCGCGAATCAAGGCTTCTATAAGCGCGCGTTGTGCACAAATGTAGACGCTTCGCAATTTCGATCTAAAACTACGATGCCCCTTTTTAATGTCGCTGAATGCTTTATCGAGCGGGCTGAAACTGGAGATAAACGGGTTTCGTGGGTCCTGATTACCGGTTCCCGAAAACACCTCCTCAAGATTCGCTACACGGCACCCGCAAGCGCGGAAAGCGATGCTAGGGAATTTCTTATAGGTTTGGTCAATGTCTTTTTTGGGAGTAACACACTAGAAAATGCGGGCAAAGACAAAGAATAGGGCATTTTCTCATTTCCGTAGCCCCATCCGTTTCATGATCGGCAAAATCTCGTCTTCCATGTGATGCAATCCACCCAACGGATCGAAGAAGCACATGAGAATGCTCTCGACGCCGACTTCGTGTAGTTCACGAATGCGTTCGGCGACTGTCTCAAAGCTGCCGACGATCTGCCACGCGCCGATGCCGAGTGCGACGCGCAGAAACATTTCCTCGCCCACGCCGCCGTAAGGGTCGTCGGCATCTTTCCCATCGAAAAACTCGGTGCTGTAGGCCGTGCGTTTTAACGAATTAACGAAGTTCAGCGTCGCTTCGTGATCGACTTCGTCTTCAAGCCAGCGTTTGGTGGCGAGTGCCTGGGCATCGGTCGCGGCTTCGATGACATAGACCATGGTGGCGGCGCGCACCGTGCGGCCGTAACGCGCGGCTTGTCGGTGCGCCTGTTCAATGCGTTGGCGGTAGCCTTCCAGCGTTGGCGCGGTGACGAATACCCAATCCGCTTGTCGGCATGCGAAGTCGATGCCGATATCCGAGTTCCCGGCGTTCATGATCACCGGCCGCGGTCTGCGCACCGGTTTCGGTGCCACGATGCCGCCGTAAGACTGATAGTACTTGCCTTCAAATTCGATCGGCACGTCTTCCGACCACAGGTATTTCATCAGCGTGGTGAATTCGTCCGCCATGTCGTAGGCATCGTCATGCGAGATAGGCGGGCGCACGCCAAACGCCGCTTGTTCTTTCTCGGAATAGCCGGTGACGATATTGAGTCCCCAGCGACCACCCGAAATGAAATCGATCGTCGCGCCGAATTTTGCGAAATGCAGCGGATGGAATTTATAAGTGACATGCGCGGTGGAGAACAACGCGAGGCGAGAGGTGAGCGGCGCAGTGGCGGCAGCGGAAGTCAGAAAGTCGAGGCTCGCATCGTTATATTGAGTGGCACCGCCCTGCCCGATCCAGCGCGCAAACGGCACCTGATAGTCAAATCCAACCTGCTCGGCCAACTGCACCAAGCGCGACGCGGATTCCCAATGCCAAAAGTTCTGGTAGCGCGCTGGATTGCGCAACACGCCCTTAGAGGCCGTCATCCCTCCTTGAATGTTCCACGCAAAAAAACCGAGTTCCATCGCGTCGCCAGTTCGCGTATCGGGTTGGCCGCCGGGATCGAATGGGCCGCGCAAAATCTCTGCACGTTTGAACGGACTCTTAGTCATGTTGCCTCCACCGCTGATTGCCCACGCAACGCCGCAGTCTTTACCGCATCCACGGCCATCGAGGTGGCATCAATCACCACGCCATAGTCGCGCAAAGCGGCCGCTATCGATACATAGCCCTGCCGAACATCCGCCAACACCGCGGCGACCGGGCGTTCGTGCGGATTGCCGTAGCCTCCTCCGCCGCCGGAGTAAAGAATATAGGCATCTCCTTCGTGAAGTTCCTCATCCAGCACCTTGCCGGTCGGGTAGTGTTCATGCCTGCCGTCGCCGCGCAAGATTTCCAGTCTGTTCGCGGCGCCCGATCGCCCGCCGAACAGTCCCCACGGCGCATCCTGCGTGCGTTCAATCTGTGCGTTGATAGAACTCGTGGCCAGCACGCGGCGCTGTTGAATCACACCAAGTCCGCCGCGATAACGGCCGGCGCCGCCTGAATCCTCGCGCAATGCGTGGCGTTCGATCACATGCGGATATTTCAGTTCCATCGCTTCGACGGGTGCATTGTGGGTGTCGCCGTCGTTGATACAGATCGTCGCGCTCATGCCGTCTTCATTCCACTTCGCCCCCCAGCCACCGCCGATGAGACCGCCGATGCAGCGATAAAAATGACAGCCATGCGGATGAGTGCCATTCATATCGACAATGGCGAGATCCGCATGATGCCCGGCGGGCACTGCGTGCGGCAGCGCGGGCGACAATGCTTTGAAAATGGTGTCCACCACCGTCATCGGAATGGTCATCCACCAGCGCATCGCGGCGGGCTTGACGGCGGATACCACGCGACGCTCCGGCAGAATCACCTCCAGTGGTGCAAAGGTGCCGTCGTTGATCGGGCGGCTACCCGGATCGATGAGACAAGTGAACGCGACCTGCGCCGCGGAGAGGCCCGCCGTGCGACCGGAGTTATAAAAGCCCTGCACCTGCTCTGAGATGCCGCTCATGTCGATCACCATGCGCTCACCGGTGACTTCCACGGCAACGTGGATCGGGATCGGTGCATCGACCACGCCATCGCCATCCATGAAGCATTCCGCCTCGTAATGGCCATCCGGGATCGCGGCAACCGCCGCGCGCGCGCGTTCGGCGCTGCGTTCCATCGTGAAGCGCATGGCGTCCTCGATCTGCGCGCTGCCGTATCTCGCGAGAATACTGTTGAAGCGTTTCTCACCGGTGCGCACGGCGGCGATCTGTGCGCGCAGATCGCCCAGCGCGAGTTCCGGGTTACGCACATTCTGGGCGATGATGCGCACCAGCAGCTCGTTCTGCACGCCTTGATCGAAGAGTTTGCAAATTGGGATCTGCAACCCTTCGGAATAGATGTCGCGGGTCACGCCGTTCAACACGCCGCCGATATCCAGCCAATGCGCCATCGTGCACGTGAATCCAATTATCGCGCCATCCGCGAATAGCGGTAAGGTGAGCACAATGTGATTGAGATGGCTCCCGGTAATGTACGCATCGTTGGTGATGTAAATGTCGCCCGGCTGCATGACCTCCGCGGGATATTCCGCGAGCGTTGCTTTGACGGTTTCGCTCATGCCGCGGATGAACATCGGTAAGCCAAGGCCAATCGAAATCGTATTGCCCGCGCGATCAAACAACCCCACCGTGAAATCCAGTGCCTCGTAGATGATCATGTTGTAGGCCGTGCGCATCAGGTTGATTTTCATCTCCTCTGTGATGGCGATGAAGCCGTGACGCAATACTTCCGCATCGATTGCACGACGTTTCAAATCAGGGGTCATCGTTACTCCTCGATATCGATCAGCAAATGACCGTGACGGTGTACACGCGCCGTGTCGCCGTGGACTAGGAGCGTCGATGTGGTATTTTCAAAGACGACCGCCGGGCCGCGAATGACTTGCTCGGCGGCCAATTCATCGCGTGCGTAGAACGGGATCTCCGTCGCCGCGGCGCCACTCAACCAAACGGGCGCCAGGAAACGCGGTGCCGCGCTACCGGAACGTCGCGTGAGCGGTACAAAACTTGGCTTGGTGGACGCCATGGTCACGCTACACCGTAAGGTCACGATTTCCGCCGGTTCTCTCGCCGCGCTATGCGCGTAGGTGCGTTCATGCACGGCATCAAACCGCGCTTTGATTTCATCCGCGCGCCCGTGGCGGACGAGATCACGTTCCAGCGGCACGGTGACCGTATGTTCCTGCCCGACGTAGCGCATATCGGCGAATAGATCGATCCGATCTTGCGCGTTCGGCGTTCGGGTTAACCGGGCCGTAGCCTCTTTAATCATTTCATCAACGATTTTATCGAGCGTGCGTAACGTATCTTCGGTGAGGCGCGTAATACGGGTGCGTGAGGCATATCCTTGTGGGTCCGCGAACAACATGCCGTAGGCACTGAATACGCCAGGGTTGGGCGGCACCACCACGCGCCGCATCGCAAGCTCACGTGCAATGTGCGTGGCGTGCAAGGGACCGGCACCGCCATAGGCGATGAGCACAAAGTCCGCCGGGTTCAACCCGCGCTCGATGGTGACCGCGCTGATTGCAAAGGCCATCGCGGTGTTCGCAACACGCACGATTCCGGCGGCGGCTTCTTCGATACTCACGCCGAGCGGTTTGGCGACGCGTGCCGCAATCGCCTCGCGTGCCGCGCCCGCATCGAGTGTCAGGGAACCCGCGAGCGGTAATCCCGGGTGCAGGCGCCCGAGCACCACATTCGCGTCCGTGACGGTCGCTTCTTGTCCGCCGTGACCATAACTCGCCGGTCCGGGTTCAGCACCTGCACTGCGGGGTCCAACGCGAAGTTCTCCGAATTCCGTTACCACGGCGATGCTGCCGCCGCCGGTGCCAACCTCGTGAATATCCATGACCGGTGTCAGCACCGGTAAGCCCGTGGCATAGGGGCCGATAAAATATTGATGCGCAACGCGCGGCACACCGTCTTCAACCACGCCGGCTTTCGCGGTGGTGCCGCCCATATCAAAAGCAACGCCCGACGCAACGCCAACATCCGCCAACACTTGCTGCGTGCCGATGACACCGCCCGCGGGGCCGGACTCGATCAGCGAAATGCAATCGCGCCGCGCTTCGCGCGCTCCCACTAGCCCGCCATTGGACTGCATGAGATGAAAATCGCCCACGAACGATCGCCGGATAAGCTCGGCGGATAAGTCTGAGAGATAACGATCGACGATGGGACCGACGTAGGCGTTGGCGACCACGGTCGAGGTACGCTCGTATTCGCGATATTCGCGCGTCAGCTCGTGCGACACGGTGATAAAGCGACCGGGCAAGCCCAGTGATAGGGCCGCTTTCAGCGTTATCTCGTGTGCCGGATTCGCATAAGCGTGGAGCAAACAAATGGCAACGCTTGAGACAGGTACCTTGGCAAGTGTTGCGACGAGCGCCGCGATATCGGCATCGGTCGGCGCCGTCAGCACGCGATCTGGCAGCATTCGTTCGACGATCTCGAACCGCCATTCGCGCGGCACGAGCGGTTCATGTTTCTTAAAGAACACATTGAACGAATCCGGGCGATTGATCCGGCCAATTTCGTAAACATCGCGAAAACCCGCGGTGGTCACCAGCGCAGTGGGTACGCCTTTGCGTTCGAGTAACGCATTGATGACCACGGTTGAGCCGTGCACCAGCATTTCGAGATCGGCCACGCGCTGGCCAGTGGCGGCGATGCCGTTCAGGACGGCTTCGCTTAAATTGCGCGTAGTTGGCACTTTGGCGAGCCGGATCTCTTGCGTGGTCGGCTCAAAGACGATGACATCCGTGAACGTACCGCCGATATCGCTGCCGCCGCGCATCATGTCGCCGCGCCATTGGCGAGCGCGCGGATGCGCGGAAGCCCAAGTGAAAAGAGGAGTGTGGCAAACAGCAATGCGCTGGTCGCGACGATCGCGACGGATTTGCCGACCGCCATATCGCTCTCAAAGACATGATCGTTCAACGCCGCGGTGAGTAAGGGCCCCAAACCCATGGCGACCATATTGAGGACGAAGAGGTACACCGCCGAGACGCTCGCACGCATGTGTGAGGGCGTCAGCAACACAATCGCGGCGCCGCTCGCGCCAAAACCAAAGCTGGTAAAAAATCCGATGGGGATCATCGCGAGGATTGCCACATTAGGGTCCGGTAGCAACGTAGCACAGGCCGCGCTTGGTAGCATCGCAAGCGCCGCGAGGCGACCGACGCGCAGCGCGGCATCCGTGCGGCCGGCGGCGCGTAGGCGATCGTGAAGCCAGCCGCCGGTCAGAATACCCAGCGTGCCGAACAGCGCGATCACGGTGCCAACCCACAATCCCGCGCGCGCGATGGGAAACGCATGCACGCGCACGAAGTACTGCACACCCCATAACTGATAGGTGTTCATGACGATGCTCAGCATCGAGAAACCTACAGTCAGGCAAGCATAAGCTTGCCAATGGGTCCATAGATGACGACCCGTGGCCCACAACGCACCGGCGGCGCGACCGGCTCTTGGTTGGCGGCGTTCCGGTTCACGCAGGAAGCATGTGAGTAAGGCAATTAGAAGCCCCGGGAGTCCGACAATCACAAAAACCGCCCGCCAAGATCCGATCGTGCCCAACAAGGGAATCGTCAACGCCGCCTGTGCATCGACCCAACGAATGACCTGTCCCCCGATGATGAGCGCGAGGCCAATGCCGAGCGGCCAGCCGATCACAAACACCGAGAGCGCGCGGCCAAGTTTGTGCGGCGGAAAACTGTCTCCGGCTATCGAATAAGCAGCCGGAGTCAACGTCGCCTCGCCAATTCCCACCGCGATGCGCGCGAGCGCAAGTTCAACGAAACTCCGAGCCATGCCACACGCCGCCGTCATCATGCTCCACGCGGCAATCCCAACGGCCGCGAGATTACGTCGGTTGTAGCGGTCCGCTGCCCAGCCGAGTGGGATCCCGAGCAACGTATAAAAACACGCGAAACCGAAGCCGTAGAGCAGGCTGAATACCGTATCGTTGATCGCGAACTCGGCGCGGATGGGTGCGATCAGAAGTCCAAAGACCATGCGATCGACGAACGACAGAATATAAGCAAGCGTGAGTACGCCGAGCATGGTCCACGCGCGTGCCGGCGCGGGCCAGGTATTGTTCACGGGCGCGTCGTTCAAGCTTTCGGTCGTCGCCATAGCGAGGACTTTGAGCTAAATAAAAGGGTGAAACAAGGCTTGAGTACTCCGATAAATTTGCGCGTGCCTCGATTTCGTTCGGACGAGACAGGAGCTCACGATGACCGACAGCGCAGCTTAAATCTGGATAGGGTGGGTTCAAAACGCGCGATGAGCTGTAGCTACAACTACAAGCTCTGCAGTTTCAACGCTATGCGATCAAGCTTCCCTACCGAAGTCTTCGGCAGACTCTCGACGATGCGATACTCCGCCGGCTGTTTGTAACGCGCCAAGTGCTGTGCGCAGTGCGCGTGCAGCGCTTCGATGTTGAGCGTGGCGCCAGCGCGCGGTACCACGATGGCGAGCGGAAGTTCGCCGTGATGCGCATCAGGCTTACCGAGCACCGCGCACTCAGCGATATCCGGTGCGCGCAACAACACGTCTTCCACTTCTCGCGGGTACACGTTGTAGCCGGAGACGATCATCATCTCTTTCTTGCGCCCGCGGATATAGAGATATCCATCAGCATCAAACTCACCGATGTCGCCGGTATAGAGCCAACCTTCTCTAATCGCGGCCGCGGTATCAATCGGCCGGTCGCGATAGTCGCGCATGATCTGCGGCCCGCGGATGCGGATTTCCCCCGCGGTGCCGGCGGGCAGGACGCGCGTGCCGGAATCCAGATCGACGATTTCGATGCCGACGCCCGGCAGCGCGACGCCGACAGACGATGCCTTGCGTATGCCGTGCAACGGATTAAATGAGGCGACGGGGCCGGCTTCCGTTTGGCCGTAACCTTCAATCACCGGAGTACCCGTCAACGTTTCCCAGCGATCGAGCAATTCAGAGGGCAGAGCGGACGCACCGGAGTAGGTGACCTGCAAATGAGAAAAATCGGCCGCGGCAAACGGTGCGTAGTGAAGCAGCCCCGTGAAGAGCGTTGGGCTGCCGGCAAATATTGTGATGCGCTCTCGCGCGAGCAAAGCGATCAATTCATCCGGCTGGTAGCGCGGCAGAATGACCAACGTGCCGCGGCAATACACGGCGTTATGCAAACACATGTGAATGGCATACACGTGAAAGAGCGGCATAACACACAGAATGCGTTCGCAGTCCGCGCGCGCGGGCAGCACAGCCGCGCGTTGCACGAGATTTAGCGCCATCGCGCCATGCGTGAGATTAGCGCCTTTGGAGCGACCGGTGGTGCCGCCGGTGAATTGAAGTGTCGCCAGATCCTCGGCCTGCGGCAGCGCACCGTTCAACGTAACTTCCAACGGTGGCGCATCGTCCAATCGACGCGTATGAAGTCCGCAGATGATCCGATGCGCAATGCCAATCTCGGCGACAAGCGCAGCATCACGCGCGGCATTGGTGTGATCGCCAATCAGCACATGCGGCGCGGCGTCCTCAAGCTGTGGGCGTAGCTCACTCGCGGTATACGCCGGATTTAGCGGCACAGCCTGTGCGCCGGCAAGATGTGAGGCGAACATCGCGATACAAATATCCGCTGAATTGCCCAGCAACAACGCGACGCGCTCGCCTTTCGCGCCGAGTGCGATGAGTTCATTCGCGAAGCGGATCGCGCAGTTTAAATATTGGCCATAAGTCAGCCGCGACTCACCGCAGACCAATGCCTCGCCCTCCGGGTTTAACCGGGCGGCTTCAATCAAAAGATGCACCACGCTGGTTGGCGCCGGGGCGGTCGTGAAGGACTCGGTCATGGCGTAGCTGCTACAGGTTTTAGTTAGGCCGGCGTTGGCACAGGACCGGTGGGTCCGCGTCAAAACCCTATGCTACATTGCCGGCCATCCTGTCTGGAAACAACGAGGAATGCGATGCGTTTTAGCACTATGATCTGGCCCTTTTCCGGCACCACTCTCACGCCGGTGGTGGAGCTTGCCAAGTTTGCCGACGCCCATGGCTACGAATCGGTCTACATTGGGGATTCGCAAATGCTGTGGAACGATGCATGGATTGCGCTCGGCCTCTGCGCCGCGGCCACTAGCAAAGTGCGGTTGGGACCGGGCGTCACCAATACCATCACGCGCCATCCGGCGGTGACCGCGAACGCCATCATGACTATCAACATGGTGAGCCAAGGGCGCGCGGTGCTCGGGGTGGGCGCAGGCGATTCTGCCGTGCGGACGGCCGGTTTGTCGCCGGCCAAGTTGAACGATATTCGCGAAGCCACCGTCTACATGCGCTCACTGTTAAACGGCGAGGCCGTGGCGCCCTATGTGCCGGGCGCATTACGCCGCGAAGGCACCTGGGGCATGGTCAATCAAGTGCACCTGGAAGGTGCCGGGGAATGGGGTAAGCTGCCATTGGAGTTGGCCTGCATGGGACCGAAGGCAGTTGAACTCGCCGGCGAGCTTTACGATGGCATCATCGTCGACGGTCACATGGGCGGTAATGCGGAAGGCGCACGCGCAACCGTTGCCGCCGCGCGGAACGGCGCCTTGCGCGCCGGCCGCGATCCGGCGCAATTGCGCTTCATCGCCGCGATCGACGGTGCGGTGGAAGACACCCGTGGCCCGGCGCTCGATCAAGTGCGCGCCACCGCCGCGCGCAACATCGCGCGCAAACCTTATCTACCGGCCTGCCTTGGCGTGGAACATGCGGATACCGTGCGCGCCGTCAGCGAGGCTTATCGTTTTGATCAACATCTCGATCTCACGGCCAAACACCGCAATCTAATTCCGGATGAAGTCGCGATGAAGTGCTGCATTGCTGGCACGCCAAACGATTGCATCGCCAAAGCGCGTGAATTGAAAGAAGCCGGGATCACCGATATCGCGGTGTTTGTGACTTCGCAGGATTTCGCGGCATCGAAACGTAAGTTGGAGCGGTTTGCGACGGAAGTGATGCCGTTTGTGTGACAGACGCGAGCGTCTTGTCGCAGCGACAGAATGTTCAAAGACCACGATTTCGGCCCGCGAATTTGAACTCGATTTCAAAATTGACAGCGTTTATGCTTCCCGGCTCTGCCTGCGGCATTTTGAAACCGTGGACTACTAACCTTGCGGGCAGCATGACGGCCAAGAGGACACTAGATATCCCATGAAAAAAATTTATCCCAATGCAGGCGCGGCGTTAGAAGGCCTACTATTCGACGGCATGCTGATTGCTGCGGGAGGCTTTGGCCTATGCGGCATTCCGGAATTACTCATCGCCGAGATCAAACGGCGCGGTACTAAAGGTCTCACCATCGCGTCCAACAACGCAGGCGTGGACGGCTTTGGCCTCGGTCAGCTTTTGGAAGGCAAACAGGTCAAGAAAATGATCTCCTCTTATGTGGGCGAGAATGCCGAGTTCATGCGGCAGTACCTGCAAAAAGAGCTCGAGGTGGAATTTAATCCCCAAGGCACGTTGGCCGAACGTATGCGCGCCGGCGGTGCGGGCATTCCAGGCTTTTATACTAAAACGGGCGTCGGTACCGTCATTGCCGAGGGCAAAGAACATAAAGAGTTTGACGGTCAGTTGTACGTATTAGAGCGCGGTATCGTCGCTGATCTTTCAATCGTCAAAGCTTGGAAGGCGGACCCGTCGGGTAATTTGGTGTTCCGCAAAACGGCGCGCAATTTCAATCCGCCGGCCGCAACATGCGGCAAGGTGTGCGTGGTGGAAGTTGAAGAGATCGTGCCCTTAGGCTCGCTTAATCCCGATCAAATTCATCTACCGGGCATCTACGTGCATCGCCTGATCCAAGGCACGCACGAAAAACGTATTGAACAACGCACCGTTCGCAAGCGTCAGGCGTAACCGGCATGCGAACATCTTGGCGGCAAGGAGAAACTAATGGCTTGGGATCGTAATCAAATGGCGGCACGCGCCGCCAAGGAACTTCAGGACGGCTGGTACGTTAATCTAGGCATCGGCATTCCGACGCTAGTGGCCAACTATATCCCTGAAGGCGTAAGCGTCACGCTGCAATCTGAGAACGGCATGTTGGGCATGGGTCCGTTCCCGTACGAAGGCGAGGAGGACGCTGACCTCATCAACGCCGGCAAACAAACGATCACCGAGCTACCGCAAACGGCTTTTTTCGATTCCGCGCAAAGCTTCGCGATGATCCGCGGCGGCAAGATCAACATGGCGATCCTGGGCGGCATGGAAGTTTCCGAAACAGGCGATCTGGCGAACTGGATGATCCCCGAAAAACTGGTCAAAGGCATGGGCGGTGCCATGGATCTTGTCGCCGGCGTCAAGCGTGTGGTCGTGGTGATGGATCACGCATCCAAGGCGGGCGAAAGCAAGGTACTGCACCAATGCACCTTGCCGCTCACCGGTAAGGGCGTCGTTAATCGCATCATCACCAATCTTGGCGTGCTTGATGTCGTCCCCGGCGGCCTCAAGATTGTCGAAGTGGCCGAAGGGGTCACGGAAGCCGAGCTTCGCGCGGCGACTGAGGCGAATATCGTGAGCTGAGTTAATTTCATAACTCCGTACCCTCGAGCGGGTAGGTTGGGCTGACGCAGGAAGCCCAACAATCGTGCGCCACATTTCAGCCCTAGAGTGACAAATAGTTCCGCCAAGCTCCAAGCGCAAGATGCCGCAAATAGCGAAATTCTAACAGCCGCACCGCGAACTCATTGTCATGAAACACTGAGGTGATGACATCCGGACCGCAAACCCACAACACGTCTTCCGGCGTGGCGGCCGTGAAGTCCAGGACCGTTAAGCGTCGCGTGCATTCTTCGAGGCACTCCTTGAAGAAAGGATGACGCGGGACCATTGCGCCAAAGGCATAGTTTGCGACTCGGAGGCGGCGCTCCGGCGTTTTTTCCTCCCGCGGACCCAACATCGCGACTGTCGGCAGAATGGCTTCGAGAAAAACCACGGCCGACTCCGCGATCGACGGGAACTCGCGCAGGATCTCGCAATCGCTATCAAAGTAAAAACCGCCTTGGGCATACACGTGTAGCAAGCGCGCTAGGTCTGATCGAACAACCCAGGGAGAAATTCGAGACCAATTCTTTTGAATCGTGGGGAACTCATCAAGACACGGTTCAATGTCTTGTGGGTCAAGCACTCGAAACGATTTGATGAATTGTTTATTGGCACTCTCAAATGCCGACGGAAACGGCGCTGTTTCGTCCGGTTTGAAGTTCCATAAACTGAATGCGTGGTCGATCATTTGATTTTTGGTTAGGGAAATCCGGGACAATTAGAGTTGAGTTGGGAATTGTGATCTGTCCCCTCAATACCTTTCAATACCGCACAGGAAGCCCTACCTGCAAGCGAAAGGGAATCCCATCAGTCTAATAAGCCGCCATGAAACCCGCGCTTTTCCTCGATGGCTTTTGGAAACGTCTTTGAGATTCCCCGAAGATGCTCGCCATGATGAAAGACAAATACCCTCGTCATTGCAATGACGAAGTGATACGGTCGAGATTCTTTCAAAGCAACCTACGTGATCAATACTGGAATTGTGACGCTTACATTCGCCCCATCGAGGTTCAAACGATGAAACTATACCGAGGGTTCTCCAGCCAAGAAGAAATCGATACCGAATACAACGTCGAACGCATGGTGCCCTCGCTCGCGCCCCATATTGAAGTTTTTGTCGGAGAAAGTGCCCGCGCGCGCGGCACGCTCAAATGCGCGCTCGACGTGCGGTTTGGTCCGACGGTCGATGAGACCATGGATATCTTTCCCGCCACCAATCCCGGCGCACCGGTCATCGTTTTTATTCATGGCGGTTACTGGCGAAGGTTAAGCAGCAAGGAGTTTGATTTGGTTGCGCTCGGGCTTGCGGCGCACGGCTTCACGGTGGTGGTGACCAATTATTCGCTTTGCCCCAAAGTTTCGATTAGCGAAATCACGCGCCAGAGTCGGGCCGTCGTCGCGTGGTTGTGGCAACACGCCGGGGATTATAACGGCGATCGCAATCAACTCTTTGTGTGCGGCCACTCCGCCGGCGGCCAGCAAGTGGGCATGCTTGCCGCGACCGATTGGCCAAGGGAATACGGTCTCCCCGCCAATCTCATTCGTGCCGGCATCCCCATCAGCGGAGTATTCGATCTACGCCCGCTGCACTACTCCTGGCTGCAACCTAAAATTTTATTGACGCATGAAGTCATCGAGCGAGAGAGTCCTTGTCTGCATGTGCCGACCAACGGTTGGCCGATGTTAGTGGCGGTCGGTGGCGCGGAATCCAAGGAGTTTCAACGGCAGTCAAGCGAATATCACGAGGCCCTCGTGGCCGGCGGTACGAAATCCCGCCTCTACATCGCGCCGGATCACAACCACTTCACGATAATCGAAGCGCTTGCGGATCCTGACAGCGTCATGTGTCGTGAAATTGTGCAATTCGTGCGAGCGCACGTCACCCGCTAATTCGCGCGCCGTGTACCTGCACCTGCGGCACCCAGTAATGCTTAAAGAATTCACCGCAGCGCGCGCGGTAGTCGTGATTAGGGTCCGCGTACGTGCGCGCCGCCAACATCCTCGCCCACATCCATGCGCTGCCCGCGAGGCCGGCAAGTTTTAGGTAATCCCACGCAATTGCGGCGGCGGCTTCTTCGGTGGCAGCCACCACAGTCTGCGTCGCGCGTTCGAATTGCTGCGCGATTGGTGCTAACCATGCAGCGTTTAGTTCGCATGCATCAAGTACCATCTCCGTGCATATCTTAAGCGCACGCTGGCCGCCATCGCGACGTACCTTGCGCGCAACCAGATCGAGGGCCTGAATGCCGCTGGTGCCTTCGTAAACCGCCATGACGCGTGCATCGCGTAGGTGTTGCTCGAGGCCACCGTCGCGTGTGTAGCCAAATCCGCCGGCCACTTGCAGTGCATCACTCGCTACTTCAAAGGCGGTTTCCGCCGCACAGGTTTTGCACACCGGCAACCACCAGTCGGCGGTGGCTTGCGCTTCGGCGCGCGCATTTGGATCCGCGTCGCTGCGTGCGATATCGAGTAAATGCGCCAGGTGGTATACCAGCGCGCGCAACGGCCGGACGCGGGCTTGCATGCCGAGTAAGAGGCGTTGAATGTCTGGATGAGTGGCGATGGCAACGGGTGGCGCATCCGGTGGGCCGCCTTGCAAACGCTGGGTCGCGTAGTGCGCTGCTTTGTCCGCGGCGATGGATGCCACCGCCACACCCTGTACCGCAACTTCCAGTCGCATCAAGTTCACCATCGTGAACATCGCGCGCAGTCCTTGCTGCGGTAACCCGATGCGATATCCCCGCGCGTTCTCGAAATTCAGCATGCAAGTGGGCGAGCCGTGCAAACCGAGCTTCTGCTCGATGCGCAGCACCGACCAACCGTTTTGGCTCTCATCCGAAAACCGCAGGCGCGGCACCAGGAACAAACTTAAACCCCGTGTGCCGGCTGGCGCATTCGTTTCTCGCGCGAGCACAAAGTGCACGGCTTGGGTGGTGAGATCATGATCGCCGTAGCTAATCCAACTCTTGGTGCCGTTAATAGTGAAAGCGCCGTCGGCTTGCGGCGTCGCGCGCGTCGTGATGCGTCCAACATCGGATCCGGCTTGCGGTTCCGAGATGCAGATAGTCGCACCCCACTCGCCGCTGGTGAGTCGCGGCACGACTCGCGCTATCAAATCTGGCGTGCCATGTTCTAGTAACAAATGCGCGCCGGCACGCAACATGATGGGCAACATGCCATAGGCGACATTGGCGCGATTGATCTGCTCTGCAAAAGTGACCTGCGCGAGCAGCGGCAAGTCTTGGCCGCCAAATTCACGGGGCAGATCAAAGCCTGGCCAGCCATCGGCGCAGAATTGTCGATACGCCTGTTTGACACCCGCCGGTAACTGAACGCGACCGCTGACTAACTGTGCACCGAGTTGATCGCCCGCTTCGTTCGTCGGCGCCAATACATCTTCCGCAAACGTGTGTCCCGCGCGCAGGATCGCTTGTACGGTAGCCGCATCGGCATGTGCATAGCGCGGAAACGCGAAGAGCGTCTGCCAGTGGCAGACGCTATCGAGCAGAAAGAAAGTTTCGTCGAGCGCGGTTTGCGATCCGGTCATGCACGCGCTCGACGCTGGGCGGTGGCGTCTCTCTCGATGTTTAGCGCGGCATCGAGCACTACACCGTAAACGTCCGCCGCTCGCGCGCGGCTCACCAGCCCCGCTCGTACATCCGCTTGCACGCATGCCGGATCGCGCGTCATGGGATTGCCATAACCGCCGCCACCGCTTTGGAATATCTCAAACACATCTCCCGTGTGATAGCGATAGAAACTCTCGGTATCCACCGCCACGCGCTGTCCACCTTGCGTTAAGTACAATTGGTGCGGCTGCGCCGCGTGTCCGCCGGCAAGCCCGAACGGCGCGGTTGCTGCGCGATTGCCGCCGCCAAAATTCGCGACCTCAATCCCATCCGTCTCGACCCGCCAGCGATAAACGGTGCCAAGCCCGCCGCGCCATTGGCCGGCGCCTTCGCTATCCGGCCACAGCTCGTACTGCAGCACGGTGTACGGGGTCACGAGTTCGTGCAGTTCCGGATCAGGGGCGCGCAAGCCGCCGGCGCAGATCACGGTGCCCATATGTTCCCAACCATCCTGACCATGCGCCGCGCCGCCGCCGCCCTTGCTCATGAAATGAATGTCGGCAAATGGCCTCCCAGTGCGTGGGTTAAAACCCATCGAAGCCGGCGCGCACCAGCGCGACCAACAGGCATACACCCGCTCGGGCGCGGCTTCGGCAAGCGCGAGCCACACGGCTTCGATAATGGCCTGCGCGGACGCGATGGTGCAGCCCGCGACCGGCGCGGGCTCCGCCGCGTTGACCACCGTGCCGACGGGCGCGATGACTTCCAATGCACGCAGCGCGCCCGCGTTGAACCGCACCTCACCGCCCAACGCCATGAAGAGTGCGAGAAACGCCGATGACGCTGTGTTTGGCAAGGTGCTATTCACATAACCTGCGGCTTGTGCGTCGCTATCGGAGAAGTCGAAACACAAACGTTCGCCTTCAATGTGCAGCGCGACTTTCACCGCCAGCATGCGTGACTTATCGATGCCATCGTGGTCGATCAACCGCTCGCCGCGAAAGTGACCTTGTGGCAACGTGCGGAGCGCGGTGCGCATCTGTTTTTCCGCGGCATCAAAGATGCGTTCGATAGCGGCGTCCACCACCTGGGCACCGTGTTTATCGAGTAGCGCGCGCAAACCACGTTCGCCGATGGTGACCGCGCCGACTTGGCAGTTGATGTCTCCTTCCACCAAAAACGGCAGATGCACGTTCAACAGAATCATGTCGAACAACGAGCGATTGCGTTTGCCCGCGATATAGAGCTTGGCCGGCGGAATGCGTACACATTCATCCCACACGCTGCGCGCGCCGGGATTGTAGCCCGCCACGCCGCCGCCGCCGACATCGGCGTGATGGCCTTTGCAGGTTGCCCAGAAACACAGTTCGCCGTTATAAAACACTGGCTTCGCAATCGTGATATCCGGCGGGTGATTATTGCCGCGATACGGATCGTTCAGAATAAAGACGTCGCCGTCTTCAATATCGCCGGCAAAAGTCTCGGCGATGCTTTTAACGGCGTAAGGGAGAGCGCCCATCAGCACCGGGATGTAGGCAGTTTGCGCGACCAAGCGTAGCTCGCGATCAAAAATCGCGGTCGCGAAGTCGCGGGCTTCGGAGAAGATTGGCGAGCGCGAGGTGCGCAGCATCGTGAGGCCAATTTCTTTACTGATTGCATCCAGCCGGTTATCGATCACCGCGATCCGGATCGGATCGACTTCCTCCAGCGTGCGCGTTTTGGCATCCATCGCGGACTCCTTATTGGGCTAGGCGTGCACGCAGTGCATGCAGATCGGCACCTTGCCGGTACATCAAATAATTGGCGTATTCATCGCACCACAGTGCAAAATCCGGCGGCACCGCAATGGTGGTGGTGGGCTGCACGATAAGTGCCGGCCCCGCCACGTGATGACCGGGTTGTAGCGCAAGTCCTTCGTACAGCGGGACGGTATGGGCGATGCCATCGAAAAACACTTGGCGCGTGCCGCTCAGCGCGGGCCTTGGATCCGAAGGGCCAAGCGGTTGCGGAGACTGTTTCGGTTTAGGTGTAAGCCCGCGCGCGGATAAGCGCACGTTGATAAGTTCAAGCGGCGCGCCCTGCATGGCGTAACCATAGAGCGCATCGTGGCGGGCGTGAAAACTCGCCGTAATGTCGTTGAGCAGTTGCGGATCGCCGGACCTAGGATCGCCAATCGCAACTTCCACTTCATTGAATTGTCCGACATAACGCACATCCACGCTAAAGTTGAGTGCGATGGCGCTCGCCGGCACCTGTTCGTGTGCGAGGGTGGCTTCGGCTTCATTGGCTAGTGCGCGCGCGACGCGCGCAATCTCCGCGGGATCGAGCGTGGCCAAATCGCGCGCATAGGTTCTGACATAGTCATGTTTTAGATCCGAGATCAGCATGCCGGCCGCACAAAAAACGGATGATTCGCGCGGGATAAGCAATAGCGGGATCTCAAGTTCACGCGCCAACGCCGCGCCGTGAATGGGGCCGGCACCACCCGCCACCACCAGCACAAATTCGCGCGGATCGTAGCCGCGCTGCACCGAGACCACTTCAATCGCCGCCGCCATGTGGTGATTGACCACTTGATAGATGGCATCCGCCGCGCTTTCGACCGAGAGCTTCAACGGTAGCGCGATATGTTCTTCAATCGCGCGCCGCGCGGCCGCCGGATCGGCGCTCAACTCGCCGGTTTCGAAGCGCGCGGGATCGAGATAACCCAACGCGAACTGCGCATCCGTGACGGTGGGCAGCGTGCCGCCGCGCCCATACAACGCCGGCCCCGGTAACGCGCCGGCGCTCTTCGGCCCAACACGTAATAAACCACCGCCATCGATACTCGCAATCGAGCCACCCCCCGCGCCGATGGTATGAATATCCAAAATAGGGGACGCCACGCGATGACCGCCGATTTCGCCTTCGGTGGTGATGCTCGGTTCGGCATTTTTGATGAGTGCGACATCAAACGATGTGCCGCCCATGTCGACGGTGATGACATTACGAAAGCCATGTGTTGCGCCGTAATAAATCCCTGCCATCGGTGCACCGGCCGGCCCCGACAACAACGTGTTCACCGCAAAACGCCGGGCGATTTCCGGCGTCATCACCCCGCCGTTCGACTGCATGATGAGTAAATTACCGCGAAAGCCGTGGGTGCCAAGCGCGGTTTGTAGCTTGCTTAAGTATCGCGTTAACACCGGGCCGACGTAGGCGTTGAGTGCGGTGGTGCTGTGGCGCTCATACACCCGGATCTGCGGCAACACATCAATCGAAAGCGAGAGATAAACTTCCGGCATCGCCGCGCGAATGAGTTCCGCGATGCGTATTTCATGCGCCGGGTTTTGAAATGACCATAGCAATGAGACTGCGATGGCTTCTACTTTCTCACTGGCCAAGGCTTTGATCACCGCTTGAACATCGGCCTCGTTCAATGGCGTTAGCACTTCGCCCGCGAAATTGATGCGCTCATCCACCACTAACACGCGCTCGCGCGGCACGAGTGGCGCCGGTTGCGGGTATTTTTCAAATTGCCGGTCTTTGAGGCCTCGCCGTAAGTTCAGCAGATCACGGAAACCGCGCGTCGTGATAAACCCGGTCTTCGCGCCATCGCCCGTTAACGTGGCGTTGGTGGTAATCGTGGTGCCGTGCACGATGGCATCGACTTGCTGTAGAAAGGCTTCAATGCTCAAGCGACGGACGCTCGCCGCGCGTTCGATCCCACGAAAAAATCCGACGCTAGGGTCGGCGGGCGTGGTCGAGGTCTTCACCACTTCCGCGTTGCCTTCGCTATCGGTAATCAAAAAATCGGTGAAGGTGCCACCGACATCGACGCCAATCCGATAACGCATGTGCTTACTCAACTTTCAAGACGACGGCCATCGCGGTGTCGCCTGCCGCACAGCCATGAAACAAACCCCAGCCGCCGCCTTTCAGCGCGAGTTCTTCGATGAGCTCGATGATCGCCCGCATGCCGGTAGGGCCTTGTGGGTGCCCCCAGATAAGCGAGCAGCCATAGTTATTCATGTGGTTTAAGTCGGCGCCGGTTTCGCGCGCGAAAATAATGTCGTTCACCGCAAAAGGATTATGCGACTTGATGGCGGTGAGATCCGCGACCCCGATCCCGGCCGCTTGCAGCGCGCGACGGGCGGCTTCGATCGGCGCCGCCGGCATCATGCGGACTTCGGTCCGCGCCTGCGCGCTCGCTACCAGCGTGACGCGGATGTTGGGATCGCTCGCCAATTCACGCGCTTGCTCGGGTGTGGTTACCACCATGCCGGCGTTGCCATCGGCCGGATGGGTTTGCGCGCCATAAGTCACGGTGCCGCCTTCGAGGACGGGTTTAAGTTTGGCGAGACCCTCGGCCGTGGTCGCGTGAATGCCGTCGTCACCCGTCAGCGTGGTTTGCGTTTTACGTAAGCCTTGATCAGGCACCGCGAACGGCAAGGCCATGTATCGGCTTTGAAAGGTACCGTCGCCCAACGGCGCCAACGCCATTTGGTATTGCTCGTATCGTCGTAACGTGACGGCGTGTTGTTCGGCGGTGGACACGTTCCACTTGCTTGCGCAATTCTCGGCCGTGGTCACCATCTGGCATTTGGCATACGGGTCGTGCTCGAAATTACCGAGCACCCAGTCTTCGGTCTCGCCCGTACCACCGGCGCCGCGCGGGTTGGGATAATAAATATGCGGGCCGTTCGAGACGCGATCCGCCGTGATGGTCAGCACGCAGCGGGCGTCTCCATGCGTCACCTCGCTCGCGGCATGCGCGAGCACGCGCGCACTGGTCGCGCAGGCCTGCATGATGGTAGGGCCGCCGACCTGCGGGGCGCCTAATTCCCCTGTCAGCCACGGCAGTCCGTAAAAACAATGACGCTGTGGTACCGTTAAGCCTAGGACCCCGTGATCAAAGGTAGTTAACGGGATGTTGCGCGCGGCGAGTGCCTCGCGGGCCACATGCGCGGCAAATTTGAGGCTATGCAAATGGGACAAACTACCCTGCCAGCGGGCGAACGGTGTGCACCAGTAGGCTCCGTAGGGAATGGCGGCAATTGACATGGTGGATGCAGACATTTTTATGGTCCGCTGACTATATCCAATAACGGAACCCAGACGTTATGGTGCAAGCACAACTCCCGCCATCTCGCGCGGCTCATGAGCTGCTCTGGCTGTTCACCGGGTTATTTGCGGGGCGTGTCCTCGGGCAGGCATTACAGGCCCGGGCGCCGCAGTCTTGGCTGCCGCCGTTCGCGGCGTTTCAGGGGAGCGGATTGCCGTATCCGCTGCTGCTGTCTTCGCAATTGGCCATCCTTGCCGGCATGGCGGCGGGCGCATGGCGGGTACATCACGGGGTGTTGCGTGAGCGTCCGGAACTCGCACGCTGGCTGCGGGGTTTCTTTGTTTTATACATGACGGGAAGTGTGGCGCGGATTTTGGTGGGACTCACGGTACCGGACGCGCCACGGTGGTTTTCCACTTGGATCCCGGCAATTTTCCATTTGGTGCTGGCGGGCTACGTGGGCGTGCTTGCCGAATGTTATGCCAAAGGTTCGTCGCGCACCTCGCGTTGGTGGGAGTACGCGCTGTACCCTTGGTTAGCTTTGCAGGCTTTTGGCGCATTCGCGTTATTGCGCGCGCAGGGCATTACGTTGCCGCTCGCGCTTTACGGCACGATCGTGCTGCACGGTATCACAGTGCTGCTCCTAGAGCGCTGGCATCCCGCGCGACTTGACTGGCGCCCGACGTGGTCGCACATCGGCAATGATGCGTTGTATATGACGCTAGTGCAGATTATCTGGCCGCGCGCGCTCACGTTGGCGGCGGTGGTATGGATCATCGGCAGCCTCGATGTTGTGCTGCTCAAATCCTGGTGGCCGCATGACTGGCATTGGATTGCACAGACCGTGCTCATGATCCTGCTGGTCGATTTAATCCGCTACTGGGTGCACCGCGCGTGCCATCAAGCGCCGTGGTTGTGGCGCTTGCATGCCGTTCATCATTCACCGACGTTGCTTTATTCGCTCAACACGGCGCGTTTTCATCCTTTGGAAAAATTGCTGCACTTCTCGGCCGATACCTTGCCGTTTTTGCTGTTGGGCGTGGCGCCGGAAGTGTTAGCGGGCTACTTCTTGGTGTACTCCGTGAATGGTTTGGTTCAACACAGCAATATTCAGCTGCGGTATGGCATTTTGAATTACGTGGTGGGCAGCGCCGAGACGCATCGCTGGCACCATGCACTCGATGCTAAGGAAGCGGCATGTAATTACTCGAGCACGACACTGTTGTGGGATCACGTTTTCGGTACCTGGTCCTTGCCCGCGCGACCGTTGGCGCGCGTCGGTATCCCCGTGCCCGACTATCCAACCGGCTTTGGGGAACAACTCATCCGGCCCTTTCGCACCTAACTCATCGCATGAATGCACTGCTGCGATGGGCTTTACGGTGGTACTTGCGCGGCGTCTGGTGGCTGGCCTGGCTCCGTCTACGCGCGTATGCCGCGGCACCGGATCGCACCCAATGGCGAACGCTACAGCGGATCTTGCGCGACAACGCCAAAGGCACGTTTGGCACGCAGCATGGGTTTCATGCGATCGAGAGTTATGAGCAGTTCGTGACGCGCGTGCCGCTCGCGGAGTACGAAGACTTGCGCGCGGCAATCTCCGCTCAACAAGGTGGCGAACAAGCATTGACGGTTAACGCGCCCATCGCTTATTTGCGTACCAGTGGCACGACCAGTCTGCCGAAAGACATTCCGCTGACCGCTGCGCATCTGCGCGCGCTGTGCCGCCTGCAAAGACTGAGTGTGGCACGTCAAGTCACGCTTGTACCTCAAGCGCTCAACGGCACCATTCTTGCGCTCAATAGTCCTGCGCAAGAAGGACTGCTGGCGAACGGCTTGCCCTACGGCGCGGCGTCTGGGGTGATTGCTGACGCGACGCCGCGTTTGGTGCGCGCGTTATTCTTGATTCCGGATAGCGTGCTCGCGATCAAAGATAGCCTGGTCAAATATTTGTTGATCTTGCGGCTCACGCTGGCGAGGGTCGATCTTTCATTCATTGTCACCGCCAACCCCAGTACGTTGTTGACCTTGTTCCGGTTGTACCGGGAGCATCGCACAAACTTGTTGCACGATGTCGCACACGGTGAATTTTCGTGGGCGGAGCGGGTGCCAGCCGCCGCGTGGCGTGACGTACAATCACTTTTGTTCGCTGATCCCGCGCGCGCCGCCGCGCTTGGCGCGAATGACGCGCCTAGCGCTTGGTGGCCTGCGTTGCGCTTAGTGGTGACGTGGACCGGCGGCAGTGCCGGGATTGCCGTGCAGGCATTACGACAAGAAATCGGCCCTCAAGTGGAGGTGCTGGAACTCGGCTATATCGCGAGCGAGTTTCGCGGCACCGTCACATTGGACCGCGACGCCGGCAGCGGCTTTCCCACGTTGAGTACGCATTTTTTTGAATTTGTGCCGCGGCGGGCGTGGGATGCCGGCAGCAGACAGTGTCTGCGGCTCGGCGAGTTGAGAGAAGGCGAAGAGTACTACGTCATCGTGACCACACCTTCCGGTCTCTTTCGTTACTTCATTAACGACGTGGTACGCGTCACCGGCTTTATCGCACGCACGCCGCTGCTGCAATTTGTGCAGAAAGGGCGAGGAGTAACGAGTATCACCGGCGAAAAGCTCTACGAGGCGCAGGTCATCAGCGCGGTCAATCAGGTACTGGAAGAATCAGGCGTCGTCAGCATCTATTTTCTGCTGTTGGCGGATGACGTTTCGGGCTACTACCGCTTTTATATCGAGTCACGCGCGTTTCTCGACGTCTCTCTATTAGCCGCGAAAGTGGATACGCACTTGCGAAAAATCAACATGGAATACGACGCCAAACGTGAAAGCGGGCGCTTGCCCCTTATGCTCGGCCGCTTGCTACGGGAAGGAACGATGGAGCAATTCCGCCAAGATTGTGTGGCGCGTGGTCAGCGCGAAGCACAATTTAAGCCACCGGCATTGGCGTACACGCGAGATCTCAGTTTCGATTTTGAGCAACACAGCCTATGAAGTTAACGGCGCTAATCGGTCAAGCGTTAAGGATCCCGTTTCGTGGTAGCTTTCGACACGCGTCGGCTGAACGTGCCGAGACCCAATCCTGGTGGGTGACGGCACGCACTTCGTCTTGTATCGGATACGGCGAAGGTTGTCCGCGTGAGTACGTCACGCAAGAATCACTCGCTTCAGCGGAACAGTTTTTTAACCGACATCACGCCGAGTGGATGGCGCTGCCGTTGGAAGTCGCTGCGATCAGGGATTGGGCGATTACCCATGCCAGTGAAATCGATGCCGCGCCCGCTGCGTGGTGCGCGGTCGAAATCGCGCTGCTCGATGTGATTGGGCGGGCGACGGGGCAAAGTTTGGAATCGCTCCTCGGTGAGGCTGAACTCGCGCAATCTTTCGAGTACAGCGCAATCCTTAGCGACGATGCGTCCGCTGCCTTTATGCAGCGCTTGGCGCAGTATCGTGCCGCTGGCTTTCGCCAGTTCAAGATCAAACTAAGTGGTGATCTCGCGCGCGATCGAAGCAAAGTTGCCGCTTTGCAAGCGGCCGGTATATCGCATGCACAGGTGCGGGCGGATGCCAATAACCTGTGGTCTGATGCGGCCACCGCGCTCGCACATCTATCTGCATTGGATTATCCGTTTTGGGCGCTCGAAGAGCCGCTGCGGGCGGACGATCTCGCGGGAATGTGCGAGCTCTCTCGCGCCACCGGCGCACGCATAGTGCTAGACGAATCGTTTCGGTCTGCCGCGTTATATGCCGAGCTACAACAGGATGCGACCCGCTGGTTGTTGAATGTACGCGTGTCGAAACTTGGCGGATTAATCCGATCGTTGTCCGCGATAACGGCAGCGCGGCGCAGCGGCTTCGGTATCGTGGTGGGCGCTCACGTTGGCGAAACGAGCGTTTTGACGCGTGCGGCACTCAC
The DNA here is from genome assembly GCA_964555355.1 of uncultured Klebsiella sp. GTDB lineage: Bacteria > Pseudomonadota > Gammaproteobacteria > CAIKBL01. The sequence continues at coordinate 54,192 of CAZKRY010000018.1, read as the reverse complement.
GGTTGCCGCCGTGGCAGGTGATGCATTGGTTGCACAGGAAGGAGCCGCCGGCACACATCTGTTGGTGGAAGACGTGGCCGAGCCGCCGTTAATGTTCGGCGCCGGTGGGTTACTCATCCCCCAAAGGTTTAGATTGCCTAACACGCCTGGATTAGGGCTAACTATGACGGACCTTGCTGCACACCACGGATGGAACAGATGATTATCCAATTACTTGAGTCCCTGCGCTGGCAAGACTGGGCAGGCAACGCCTGTTACACCTTGCTCGCGCTGTCCTATCTATTCACCAACATGTTTTGGCTGCGCGTGCTCGCCATCGTCTCGCTGGCGTTTGAAGCGGTGTACTTCTATTACGGCGCGGCTTCACCGCTCTGGGTGGGCATCGGATGGAACGCTATTTTTGTGTCGATCAATCTCGTGATGTTGATCCTGTTGCTGATCAACGAAAGAACCAAGCGCAAGTACACCCAAGACGAACTAATCTTGAAGCGAAGTTTATTCGCCGAGCTGGACGCAACTCAGTTCGCTCATTTGTTGCATGCCGGACAGTGGCAGGACACCCAACGGGGTGCCGTCCTTACCAAGCAGAACAGTCCGGTTGATAACTTCTACGTGATCGCCGACGGGATGGTGGAAGTCGAAGTCGATGGTCGGATGGTCGCAATTTTGCAAAATGGAGCGTTTGTCGGCGAAATGAGTTTGATGACCGATGAACCCGCGTCCGCCACTGTTACCGCAATTGCGACTTGCCGGCTGTTTGCGATCGAAAAAACCGCACTCAACAAATTGTTACTCAAGAATCCCGAGCTTCAGCGCGGAATCGGCCGCATCATCGGGCGCGATCTCTCGCGCAAACTCAGGTCAACCAGCGGCCTTCCCATCGATGTTTCGCAGCTCGCCGGTCATCAACTACAGGAATAATGTATGCAGGGAACGACCACCGAGCGCCGACAACAATTTGAGCGGTGGGTTCGCCAAGCAGAGGCGCAAATCGCAGCGCGGCCGGCGGCTTATAAGCGGCGCTTGGCGTTACTCGCCGCGCTTGGTTACCTCGTCATTTTTGGCTTGCTTACAATATTGATTGGACTCATTGCCGGTAGCGTGTGGGCTGCCTTATCGAGTGCGGTATTTCTCATTTTGCTTATTAAGAAGAAATTGATCTTCCTGCTCGGCATGTTGGTGTATTCAATTGGTCGCGCGTTATGGGTAAAGATCGACTCGCCTTCGGGTTATGTATTGACGGCGGAGCGTTTCCCGGTCTTGCATAGCGAGGTGAAAGCATTACAGCGCGCGCTCAACACGCCGCGAATTCATGAAATCATCTTGACCGAAGAATTTAACGCCGGTATTGCGCAGACCCCGCGGCTCGGGATCTTCGGCTGGGATAAAAACACCTTAATTTTGGGCTTGCCACTGCTGCTTGCGTTATCGCCGGAACAAGCCCGTGCGGTACTCACGCATGAGTTTGGTCATATCTCCGGAAATCACAGTCGATTTAACGGCTGGATCTACCGAGTGCGCATGACCTGGTATCGCGTGATGGAAGCGTTCGACCGTTCCGGCGCTTGGGGCGTAGGTTGGCTGCGCCGCTTCTTTGACTGGTACGCGCCGTATTTCAACGCGTATTCGTTTGCATTGGCGCGCGCCAACGAATACGAAGCCGATGCAATCTCGGCTAAATTGACGTCACCGCAGACCGCCGCGCAGGCGTTGTTGCGTACCAACGTATTAACGCCGGTGAGTTACGAACATTATTGGGGTCCGTTAGTCGCGCGCGCGGACAGTTATGCCGAGCCTGAGCGTAGCCCGATTGGCGGGCTTGCAAAGTTTTTACAAGCGCCGCCGGTGGAGCGGGCGGCGTTAAGCGACCGCCTAGCAAATCTGCAGAAGATAGAAACCGGTCATGACGATACGCATCCGGCGCTGAAAGATCGCTTGCAAGCGCTTGGCGTCTCACCCGAGTTGCCACTCGCGCTTACAGAAAGTGCGGCGCAAGCATGGTTTGGCACCGAATTACCTGCGCTTGTCCAAGAATACGATCGCCAGTGGTTGGCACGTAACGAAAAAGCTTGGAAGGAACGTTTTGCGCAGGCCGAAGAAGCGCGCGGTAAGTTGACCGAATTGCGCGCGAAATCGCTCGATGATTTGACTGTCGACGACCACTGGCAGCTGGCACGACTGACGGAACAATACGCGCCAGAAGTAGATTCTTTGCTGCTCTACCAAAGCTACCAGACGCGATTTCCCGAAGATCGCGATGCCGACTATGTCATCGGGCGCATGCTACTTGCACGCGACAATGAGGCTGGCCTCGCTTTACTCGAGAAAGCGACAGCCAAATTTGCGTTAGTCGGCTCCGCCTGCGATGTGGCCTATGCGTACCTCAAGCGTACCAGCCAACACGCATTGGCCGAGCAATGGCGGCTACGCGCCGAGCGACATATCGATCTCGAATATGCCGCGCGCCGCGAACGCCAGACCGTTACCGCCGATGACGTGTTGACGGAAAGCAGGCTAAGCGCAAACGATCTCGCGGTGCTTCGCGAAAAGCTGGGCGCGCTCGCCGGATTAAAACACGCATGGGTATGCCAGAAACGTGTCGAGCACCTGAGTGAAAACCCAGTGTACGTACTGGCTTTCGAAGTCGCCGGCTGGCGCAAGAACCAACAAGAATGGTTCAAGAAGCTGGACGGCGCGCTGACCTGGCCGTCCGACACGTTTTTTGTCTTGAAAAGTGGTGCTACCAAAAAACTCGCGCGCAATGTGATTGCCGCCGGCACGCAACTCTTATGACCGATTACGCAATCGTCACCGGTTATCAACCCGGCTGTATCGGGCGGATCACGCAACTCCATGCGGAGTACTACAAGCGTCACGCCGGGTTTGGGGTGTATTTCGAGAGCAAAGTCGCACGGGAATTGGGCGCGTTTTGCGACTCTTTCGATCCCGTACGAGACGGCCTGTGGTTGGTTCAGGCGGAGGGCGAATACCATGGATCGATCGCGATCGACGGTCGTCATGCGGCGGACCAAGGCGCGCATCTACGCTGGTTTATCTTGAGCGATGCACTGCGCGGGCAGGGATTCGGGAAACGCTTAATCGCAGCCGCGCTCGCGTTCTGCCGGCAATGCACTTATCCGCGAGTGTACCTATGGACCTTTCAAGGTTTGGCCGCCGCCGCGCACTTGTATCGCGCGGCGGGTTTTCAATTGGTCGAAGAATTCGCCGGACTGCAGTGGGGGCGAGAGGTTATTGAACAGCGTTATGAGTGCGATTGGCGCTAGGGTGCAGAGAAGAAGAGACCCTCACCCCAGCCCTCTCCCGCAAGCGGGAGAGGGAGGGAGTAGAGGTTCTCCCGCAAGCGGCAAAGGGGGGAAGTAAAGGGTCTCCCGCAAGCGGCAAAGGGGGGAAGTAAAGGGTCTCCCGCGGAACGGAGGGAGGAAGAGGCGGCTTGCTTCGGATTTGTTACAAGATCCGCGGCGTTTGATTAATCACAGACAACACCAATCCCAATAATCCGGCGGTGGCCGTGCCGGTGATCCAAGATGCGCGCTGCATGTTCGAACCACTTACCTGCGGCGAAAAGTGCTGCTCGCAACGTTCCGCGATCGCGCCGATGTGCCGATGGTCGGTTCCGCAGCAGCCGCCGAGCACGTTCAAGTTTGGCAGCAGCGACTTTAGGTCAGCGTAGTCATCGGCAAGCGCGCGCGGATCTCCGTCATCCAACGTCGGCGCTTCGTTGAGTTCCGCGTGACTCATGCGCGAAGCGTTGGCCCGCACACCTTGGATCCGTTTCACCCAACGCGCGCGCGTATCAAACACATGCGCAAAATGACTGGGGTGTGCGCAATTCACCATGTAATACGCGGGATATCCGTCGGTTGCCGTGTCGACTTGTTCGATCGCCGAACCTAAAGTTTGGCCCGTCGGCAATCGCCCATCGGTTTCCACCGTAAAAGAAATTGCGACCGGCATTCTGACTCGGCGTGCGGCTTGCGCGATGCCGACCGCCTCTTCAACATAGTTCATCGTCATTGCGCACAACATGTCGGCTTCGGTGTCGGCAAAAGTTTCGGCTTGCAGCGCGTGATAGCGTTCGGCCTCATACGCGGTCATGGCCTGCGCCGGCACATAGCCATCGCCTCTCGGCCCGAGATTGCCGCTAATCACGAAAGGTTGGTTGAGCGCTTGGTAGGCACGGCGAATTTCGACTAGCTGTGCGATCGCGCGCCGATTCGCCGCCACCAGTGAATCTTGCGAGTATCCAAGCAAACGGCCCCAGTCCGGACTCGCACGCCAAGTGGCGCTTTCCAGTACGAGTCCGGTTTGGCGAAATAGCGCGATATTGGCATAGCTCGAAAAATAGCGATTGAGCGCCGCTTCGCCTTCGCTGGTCTGCAGCAGCGGAAAGGCAGCGAAGTAAGGCAGATCGATTTTCTCGTGAAAAACGAGCGTTGTCTCCAAGCCACCATCCGTGATGAACAGTTGGTTGGTGTTGCGCTGCGGAAGTTGATTGCGGTAGATACTCACGACAGTTCCCCTAAACGTAATTGCGTTTGACGTGAACTAGGTTAGTTAGGGCGTGTAGCGGCTTGATGACACTTGCCGCACGCAGTGTAGAAAAATTGTTTCGAATATATCAAATAAGGAAACCGCAGGAACCCAGCGTTCTTTAGTTTCCGACTGACGCCACGATCCGCAACACATCGCCCGGCACGAAAGGTTTTTCCAGGAGCGGGCGGCGTTGTTCGGTGAGAAACGCCTGAATGTTGGCGCTTAGGTTGTCGCCGGTCATGAAGATGACTTTGTCGCGCATCGCCGGCCAACGACGGACGATTTCGCGAAACAACGCGGGTCCGTCACCATCCGGCATGCGTAAATCGGTAATCACACTATCGTAGGCGCGAATTGCGAGTTGTTTGAGTGCATCGTGCGCGCAATGGACGACGTCAACGTCGTGTCCATCGGCGAGGAGGATTTCGCGCAGAATTGCGGTAATTTCCGGTTCATCGTCGACCACCAAGATACGTTGCCCGGCGCGCAACGGCGCCGGTGCAAACGCAGAGGCGTGAGGTGCAACATTAGCCTGCGCACAAGGCAGACGGATGGTGATGGTAGTCCCTTGGTTAGGCATGCTGTGCGCACTCATGGTGCCGCCGTGCGCTTGCACCATGCCAAGGCTCACCGACAAGCCAACACCGGTGCCTTTATCCATCGGTTTGGTCGTGAAGTACGGATCGAACGCACGGCTTAGTACCTCCGGCGTCATGCCGCAACCCGTATCGCTGACTTTGATGATTAGCAGATTGTCGGCGTGTCGCGCGTGCACGCTGATTAGGCGTGGGCCGGTGGTTTCCGCGAGCGCATGCTGGGCGTTGACGAAAAGATTGGTGAAAACTTGATGAAGCTGATCAGGATCGGCGTGTAGCGACGGTAAGTCGGCGGCAATATCGACGGCGACGGTGATCCCATGCTCGCGCAGCGCGCCCTCGAGCATCTCAAGCGCCGTGTGCACAACCGACTCCAATTGAACGGTCACGAACCGCGGCTGTTGCTGGCGCGCCATGGCTAAGAAAGACTTAACAATCCGCGCGCAGCGCTCGGCCGCCACCCGAATCTTGTGCACACCATTGCGGAGTTGCGGCTCGTGCGCCTGGTCTTCCAACATGATCGAACGCCCGACCACTACCGACAATGGGTTATTGAGTTCGTGCGCGACGCCCGCCATCAAAGAGCCTAGCGCCGAAAGTTTCTCCGCCTGATGCAACGCGGCACGTTGTTGTTCGAGCGCCGCTTCCGCCCGCACGATCTCGGTGACGTCACGCACGTTGGTGACGATGCCGCGCACCGCGGGATTTTCCAATAAGTTACTCGCGGTTGCTTCCAGCGTCTTGAATTGACCATCCTTGCAGCGCACGCGATAACGGAAAAAATGGAGGCGCTTGCGATCGCCTCGCCGGGCCGCTTCGATCTGCTCCGTCAGCATCGGCAGGTCATCGGGATGCACGATATCGAGAGGTGATTTCCCGTATCGTTCTTCCGGCGTATAGCCCAAGATGGTTTGAATGTTGGGGCTGACATAGACATTACGCAGCCGCTCGTCCAACACCACGATGAAATCCGAGAGATGTTCGGTCATCGCGCGCCAGCGCTCTTCGGTATTGCGCAATTCATTGAGGGCACGTTCAAGCTCGACTTTTTCCGCGCGGAGCGTGGCATCGCGTTCGGCGACGCGCGCCGACATATCGTTGAAGGCAGTTGCGAGTTGCGCGAGTTCGGCGTGACCGCCGGCATCGAGCGGGGTGATCGTCTCGCCGGCCGCGATGCGTGTGGCGGCGGTCGTCATGGTGGCGAGCGGACGGGCGACTTGGCGGCGAATGATGACGGCGAGTACCGAGATCAACAGGCACAACGACGCAAGCCCGGCCCATAACACCCACTGCGCCGAAGCGAGCGCTTGCGAGCGCACCACGTGCCCCGGAATCAACGAGGCGAAGTACCAAGACGGCCCGGTTAATTGACGCACCGCGTAATACTGATCGGAGTTCGCGTCATATGCCGAGATTTCGCGCGCGGGGTGCGTCTGGACATCTTTAAGTAAGGCCGCCAGCGCCGGATCGTTCGATTCTTGCATGAAGACCGGGGTCTGCCCGGCGCCGATTTCGTGCATCTTGTGCGAATGCGCGATCAATCGTCCATCCGCTTGAAACACCACATGCGCGGCGTGCGGCAATTCGGTGACGAGTAGTCGCTCCATCAAGTCATCGATCATGTGATCGAAACTTACGCTGCCGATGTGACGGCCCTGATAGTCGATGGGCGTCGCCACGGTGATCATCGGTATGTTCCACACTGAATCCGTATACACCCCGGTCCAGGCGGTTTGGCGCGTCGTGTTGTGCTTAACGTCGGCCACAATCGCCCACTCTTCCTTGTTTTGGTCATAGTCGGCGGGGACCGACATCGCCCAAAGACTAAGCCCGGGCGGATCCGTGCCCAAATTAAGTTGTTCCGGTGCCGTGAAGTACAAATCGGCAAAGCGCGTGAGCACCACCGCTTTGTACTGTTGCACGATATCGAAGAACAGCACCATGCGCTGTTTGAGTTCATCGGTGAGCACGGCGTCGCGATGCAGCCAGCCCGTGACTGGCTGCAGGACGTTCGCAAATTGCGGGCGGCTGCGGATCGCACCATCCGAATAGCGCATGAAGATTTCATCGAACCGCCGCAATGCTTCCGGCGTGCGATAACTCTCCATGCGCTGGACGACCGCATCGCGGATCGCCATTTGCACATCGCGCGCCAGCATGAACAGCTGATCTTCCTTGCGGCTGCGATGTTCCGTGTAGAGATTGAGTTCCGCGATAACGCGCTGCTCAATCTGCCAATAAATGAGGCGGTGCCCGACGAGGCTCGCCAGCGCGATGATCAAGGTGACCCCGAGTGACACCTGCCACAGCGCGGCACCCGTGATGGTGCGTGGGTTTAGCAGTCGCATCGCATGGGCATACGCGACGCGTGATTACGTGTCGCGCGGCTTCGCGTAGACATAGCCGGCGCCGCGCACGGTTTTGATGAGTTCCGGCTTATCCGGCACGCGCTCGATCTTGCGCCGCAGCCGTGCGATTCGAATATCCACACTGCGATCAAATTGATCAGGCGCATGCACCGGCGCTCGATGCAAGATGTCTTCGCGAGTGAGCACCTTGTTGGGGTGTTCGGCGAATAGTTCAAGCAACGCAAATTCGTAAGTTGATACCGAAATTTCGTGTCCGTCGCGGTGGAAAACCGCGCGGCGCTGGTGGTCCAACAGCAATGGCCCCAAGGTAAGACTCGCCGTCTGGTTTGGCGCGGCCGCAGGGGGCGCATTAAAGCGGCGCATCAGCGTGCGGATGCGGGCGAGCAGTTCGCGCGGATCGAAGGGTTTTGCCACATAGTCGTCCGCCCCGACTTCCAATCCGATGACGCGATCCACCGGCTCGTTGGCGGCGGTCAGCATGATAATGGCGAGGCGGTAATGTTCGCGCAGGTGGCGCGCAAGGCTTAGACCATCCTCCCCAGGCATCCGGACATCGAGAATGGCAAGGTGGAACGATTCCGCCGCCATGACGGCCCGCGCGGCGGCACCGCTCGCGACCGCTGTGACGGAATAGCCGTGGCCGGTCAGGTACTCCGAGACCATCTCACGCAAGTCGGGTTCGTCGTCAACGACCAAAATTCGTGCATTGGCTGCCATGCGGGCCGATTTTGCCTCGTCAATGTGGCCGGTTGCCGCCATTTTAACTCCCAAAGTTAATCGGCACGGGGGATCCGTGTAAGACGAAACCCTAACTGAACCCAGCCCGCAGGCGAATTGCCGACCGGTAGCTTATTTGTTTCAAATGTTTCAGTGGTGCGCGGAGGGGGAGTCAAAGCTTTGCGCGGTTCGCACCACGAACAGGAAGTTACGCCGCGTCGCGTCAGCTGGCTACGACAGTGTCGGACAACAGCGGGCCATTGTTTTGCAAGGTAGCGCTGTAGGTACAATCCTATGCAAGTTGAGGCCGGTGATGGCGCTTTGCAAATACGTGATCGAGTCCAAGGATCGCGTGGTGGTGTTTCCTGCGGACAAGCATCAAATTGACGGAGAAGAGCAAGCTTTTCCGGTAGCGGTGGCGATTGTATATCCGCGTGTACTAGCAGAGGTAGGTATCCCAAGATGGCGCGATCAATGTCTCATTTGCGATTACTTGTTGTAGCGATAGTGGCCGCCACATGCGCGCCTTCGGCAGATGCGTTAACCCCGCGAAATCCCCTTGAAACGAACGTCACTCGTTCGGAAATGATCCACCGCCCTCTCGACGTTCGCGAGGCGTTAAGCAACGATCGATTGCAGCGAGAGTTCCAAAATATGGGATACGCGTTGCCGGCGCAGGTGCAGCACGCACTTGAGTTGGCGGCAAATGGCGAGGTAGGACAGGCACGTGGATTGCTCGCTAAAGAAGCGGCTGCCGGGGATATGACCGCGCAGGCATTTTTAGGCAGCTTTAAATTGCAAGGGCTTGGCGCCGAGCAGGATATCCCACAAGGTCTTGCCGATTTGGAGGTAAGTGCAGACACCGGTAATCTCGCCGGTGTTATGACTTTAGGGTTTTTGTTACTTGAAGGACGGATTGTCGACAAGGACGAGGCTAGAGGTTTCAAATTAATGCAGCAAGCGGCGGCGCTCAATCACCCGCAGGCTCATTACTTTTTAGGCTTAAGTTACCTTGGTGGCTTCGGGGTCGAGCGCGATATCAGTAAGGCCGCAGAACACATGCTTACCGCCGCTAAAGCAAACCTCGCCGCCGCTGAAACGTGGATGGCGAAGGCGAGCGCAAACGGCTGGGGAATGAAAGCTAACTCTAAAGCGGCTCTGGATTGGCTTCAGCGTGCCGTTGAACACGGCGATCCAGGTGCGATGATTTCGCTCTGCGGCTTGTACAAAACAGGCACCGGTGTCGAGAAGGATGTCGCCAAAGGCACCGCGCTATATTCGCGAAGTGTTGCTTGGCTCGAAGCGATGGCGCAGAGCGGCGACATTTATGCGCAGTCAGAACTCGCTCAGACGTATTACGACGAGACGTGCGAAAAGCCAAACTACGAGAAAGCATTCCAGTGGGCACAATTAGCGGCGGAAGCCGGCGTGGGTGACGCCCAGTACATCCTGGCATCGCTCTATGACTTCGCGCGTGGGCGGCCACGCGACGTCGAAAAGGCGCTGTACTGGTACACAAAGGCAGCAGAACGTGGCAATCCCAATGCACAACTGAACTTAGGAGTTTTGTACTCGAAAGGCGATGGCACACCGCAAGATCACGCACAAATGATCAAGTGGTATACGGAATCCGCCAAACGGGGGGATCCCGATGCACAATATTTTCTTGGCGATAAGTACCTGTGGGGCACCGGCGTTAAGGCCGACATAAAGAATGCAGTGCATTGGATTAAGCTTGCAGCGGACCAAGGTCAACCCGATGCGATCGCGACTCTCGGCGCGCTAATGGTCGACGGCAAAGGAATGCAGCAGGACATTCCGAAGGCCATCGAGCTATTGGACAGAGCATATGCCGCTGGCAGTATGGCAGCCGCGAATTCCCTTGGATTATTGTATGTCGCTCCTCAATACGGTGTGCGTGATGTCAACCGTGCGCTTAAATATTTGCAAGAGGCGGCGGCCGCCAAGCAAGCGGCGAGTACACTTCATCTTGGGGTGCTCTATCGCAGCGGCGAAGGCGTCGAACAAGATTTGACGCGAGCCATTGAATTGTTTGAACGCGCGGGGGAGTTAGGGGATCCTAGCGGGTTCTACGCGGCGGGGGCTGAATTAGTCAATCGACGAACCGGGCCTGATGACTTATCGCGAGCAAAACTTTTGTTTGAAAAAGCGATGGAACTTGGGTCGGTTGATGCAGAGGTGGGCTTGGCAAACCTCTATCTCAATGGCGACGGGGTGACACAAGACTTGACCAAAGGACTTGCGTTAACGCGGCAAGCCGCGGATGCGGGACATACGGAAGCGCAGTTCTCGTTCGGAACCTATTTGCGTACTGGAACGGGAATCAAGAAAAATCTGAAGTTGGCAGCCGATTACCTTGAGAAGGCGGCGAACGTGGGTCACGCGAACGCGATGTATCACCTTGGTACGTTGTATGAACTAGAACCCGAGATGTCGCCGGTTGACTACGAGCAAGTGATGAAATGGCACAAGCGCGCGGCGGAAGCCGGAATTGCAGATGCTGCGAATAACCTCGGATCGCTTTATTTCAATGGGCGCGGCGTCGAACGAGATTTTGGGCAGGCACTCCAATGGTATGAGAAAGCCGCGGCACAAGAAGAACCAGTCGCGCTAGGCAACATCGGTTACATGTACCTCCAAGGACTGGGGGTTGAGAAAGATATCGCAAAGGCGATGGAGTATTTTGCGCGATCCGCCGAGCGCGGCTTCGCCCCGGCGCAAATGCTGTTGGCGAAGGCCTATGCGAGCGGGACTGTGTATGAGCGCGATTTTGTGAAGGCGTTGTCGTGGCTCGAAATCCATCTTACTAGCCCGCAACCGGACGCCGATGCGGCGCAAATAAGAACACAGTTAGTCGAGCGAATGACTACCGACCAACAAGCAGCTGCTAAACGTTGGGCAGATGATTGGCTTGCCTCTCATCAAATGGAAAGCAATTGGCTTACCCCGGCCCAATCGGCGCGTAAAGCGACGCAATGAGATAGGCATTGAGAGGAGTATTTTTGAAATGAAGCTCGAGGGCGTCAGGGTCCTGGATTTATCACTTTTTCTGCCGGGTCCTGTATTGACTCAAATGATGGCCGATCACGGCGCTGACGTGATCAAGTTGGAACCTATCAACGGCGGTGAGCCAAATCGCCAGATCGGCCCTAAACGTGACGGCATGACGGTGTATTTCGCGAACACGCACCGGAACAAACGCAGCATCCAACTCAATCTCAAGACGCCGGAGGGGCGCGAGGCGGCACTCAAACTCGCGAGTACCTGCGATGTGATGGTGGAGGCGTTTCGGCCCGGGGTCGCAGCGCGCTTAGGCGTCGGCTACGAAGAGGTCCGCAAGCGGAATCCAGGGATTGTGTATTGCTCGATGTCGGCCTGGGGGCAAGACGGTCCGTACGTGCAAAAGCCGGCGCATGATTTGGCCACGGAGGCGATGGCAGGCGTCTTAAGCATTAACTTAGGTCCTGATCGCCGACCGGCCATCCCGGGGATTGCCGGGGCCGACATGTTGTCCTCAATGATGACGCTCTCGGCGCTGTTAATGGCGTTGTTGCGTCGCAAGGATACCGGACAAGGGGATTACATCGACGTTGCAATGGCGGACAGTTTAATCGCGGCGCTTGCTAACAACATGGGCACGACCTTTGCCGAGAAGCGCGCACCGGACGTCGCCTTCGAGCGCGCGCTTGGGGGATATGCGATGTACCAAATTTATGAGACCAAGGATGCCCGCCATATGGTCATCGGTGGTTCCGAGTTACATTTCGCCGAGGCGATTTTGCATAAACTCGGTCGGCCGGACTTACTGGAACTCTGCCAACCCCCGCCGGGACCGAATCAAAATCCGGTAAAAGAGTTCTTACGTGAAACTTTCCGACAGCGTTCGCAGGCGGAATGGGTAGAATTCTTCGATGGCGTGGATGCCGCGGTCGCGCCGGTCAAGACCTTACGCGAGGCGGCGGATGATCCGCAGATCCGGCACCGGCAAATGATTGTGGAAGACGAACGCGGCTGGGAACATATCGGGACGCCGCTTAAGTTTAAAAACGAGCCCGCGCGGCTGCAGTTCAAGTTTGCCCAACTGGGCGAGCATACCGAACAGGTGTTAGGGGAAATCGGCTATTCGCCGGGAGAAATACAAGCGATGAAGTCGGCGAAGGTGTTTTAACACGCGCGGCTTTTGCAATTAATCGAGAGGAGGTTTTATGGCGCAAGCCGCAATGTCCCAACCCGTGGCCCAAGACGCGGTTGAAGAATTAGATGCCCTGGTGATTGGTGGCGGCGTCTCGGGTATTTATCAGCTTTATTGCTTACGCAAGATCGGTTTGAACGCGCGTGTTTTCGAAGCCGGCGAAGGTGTCGGCGGAACCTGGTACTGGAATCGTTATCCGGGTGCGCGATTCGACTCCGAGTCTTACAGCTATGCCTACAGTTTTTCCAAAGAGCTGCTGCAAGAGTGGAATTGGAGCGAGCACTATTCAGCGCAGCCAGAGAACGAAAAGTACTTAAATTTCGTCGTCGATAAATTCAAGTTGCGCCCGCATTTTCGTTTCAAGTCGCGAATTAAGTCCGCGCGATTCGATGACAAGACAAATCGCTGGACGGTAGAGACCGAGGATGGCCATCGCGCTCGCGCGCAGTTTCTAGTGTCGGCCGTGGGGATCCTATCCGCGCATCAGATGCCGAATATCGCGGGGATTGATAGCTTCAAAGGCGAATCGTTTCATACGGCGCGCTGGCCTAAAGAGAAAGTGAACTTGGCGGGCAAACGGGTTGGCATCATCGGCACCGGGGCGACCGCCGTTCAGCTCATTCCAAGAATCGCGGCGGAAGTCGGACATCTAACCGTTTTCCAACGCACCGCGAACTATTGCTGCCCGTTACGTAACGCGACGATTGACGATGCCGAACAACAGAAAATCAAAGATTCCTACGCGGAAATTTTTGAACGCTGCAGGCGTACATTCGCGAGCTTCATGCAGGAGTTCGATCCGCGTCGCGCGATGGAAGTGCCGGAGAAAGAGCGGCATGAGTTTTATGAACTCATCTGGTCGCAACCCGGGTTCACCAAATGGTTCGGTTGTTTTCACGACATCATGACGGATGAACGTGCGAATGAAGACTACGCGGAATTTGTTCGCAACAAGATCCGCGCACGAGTTAAAGATCCAAAAGTAGCAGAGCTACTCGTCCCGAAAGACCATCCGTTCGGTGCCAAGCGCATTCCGCTCGAAACCAATTACTACGAAGCCTTTAATCGCGACAATGTCCTATTGGTCGATGTGAAATCCGATCCGATCCAAACCATCACGTCGAAGGGTGTCAAAACCGGTAAGGCCGAATACGAATTGGATGTAATCATTTACGCCACCGGATTTGATGCGATCACGGGCGAACTTACCCGCATGGACATTCGTGGCCCGGACGGCCAATCCATCAAAGAGAAATGGAGCGCGAACGGCCCCAGCAGTTATCTCACTTTTCAAACCGCCGGGTTCCCGAATTTCTTTATTATGAATGGTGCGGTGTTTTGCAATTTTACCCGCTGTGCGGAAGTGGTCGCGGAGTGGCTGGCAGAGTGCGTTGGTTACATGCGCGATAAAGGCTATCAATGCATCGAAGCCGATCCGCAGGCCGAGGACTTGTGGACCGAACACGCCAATTCGCTGACCGAAGGCATGCTGTTCACCAAGACTGATTCCTGGTTCATGGGCTCCAATGTGCCGGGCAAGAAGCGGCAGTTCTTGTTTTATGCCGGCGGCATGCCGGCGTTCCGCGAGAAGATCAAGGACATCGCGGCAAAGGGCTACGAGGGGTTCAAGCTAAGTTAAGACCCTCACCCCAACCCTCTCCCGCAGGCGGGAGAGGGAGGAAGAAGTGGGACTCTCCCGCGGTCGGGCGAGGGAGGAAGAAGTGGGACTCTCCCGCGGTCGGGCGAGGAAGATTACCTAAACCTCTCCCACCGGGAGAGGTCGGCGCGGAGCGCCGGGTGAGGGGCGGCGGCTCTAACGGCGAATGTCTGAAGACCCTCACCCCAACCCTCTCCCGCAGGCGGAAAAGGGAGGAGTACTTACGTTTTCCCGCGGGCAAGAGCGGGGGAAAATTTAGTTCGCTTCGCACGCTGGGCATCCTCAGACGCGGCTAATCGCCGGCACCAGCGTCTCTAATTCTCCCAGTTGTTGTGACACCAACGCGCCAAGCGATAACGCATCACGATGCGCCTTCTCCACATCGGCGAGCTTCTGTTCTAGCTGCCGCCGTGCGGATTGAATCGCTACTTTTTGCTGGGCGATTGCCTTGGCAAGTTCGGATAACCGCGCGTAGCGTTCCGCCAGCGCGGTTTCCTTGTATGCAAACCGTTCGGCGAGATCAACCGAAAGTGCCTGTGTTTCGGCGTGCGCCTCGCGAATCATTTCTTCCAGCACGGCGAAAAGCGACGCGTGCTCTGCTTCGCGCTGCGCGTGTAGATAAATTTCCACGCTACGCTCGATTTCACTGAACAAGCGAGTCAAGCGCGGCGCTTGCGCATCCGGCGTAGGGCGAGTCTCGACATCGCTAAGTAGCGCTTCCAAGCGTATACGCCATCGGTTCGCGGGCGCGAATGTGGAACCGGATACAAGCTCACTGGGGGGAGTTTGGCTCAATGCCGGCTGCTCCAGTTTCTCGCGTTCAACTTCTATATCTTTTACCAGCGCGGCTAAACGTCGACTCCCCTGCGTATCGCCTAACAATAGCGATGGTTCTTCAAGCAACGGCATGGGTTCCGCGAGATAAAAGGCGTCGAAGCCGCGCTCGCAAAGAATAAAGTTCGCAACTGCCGCTAATCCCGTTTGCTCACCGTACGTGATATAGGTTTGTTGTGGATCGAGTTGGCGTAACTGTAGACGCAACAGCGGCAACGGAATGTTGACGGCACCTTTAAGCGAATGATGTTTGTACTGCTCGGGGTAACGTACATCAAGCCAACGCGCGCCGTTTGCAACCGCTTCTTCAGCCACTGGGAGTGATAGCGGCTGCAACACGTGCGGTCGTAGTAAGGTATTGAAATCGTCGCGGCTCAACCGCAATAACTTGCCTTCCGTTTGCATGCGTACCGTCGCGTTGCGGGCGGTACCCGCGACCAAGGCTTCTTCACCGAATCCGCTGCCTGGACCCAATTCCGCAAGATGCACGGACAATGCGTCACTGGAGCGCCGCCGTACTTCGGCAGAACCTTCTTTAATCAAGTAATAGTAATCACCGATATCGCCTTGGGTGATGACCACATCGCCGGCGCGCAATGAGAATTCTTCGATTCGCGACAGAATGCGCTGAACAGCCTCCGCGCTCAGATTACGAAATATCCCCCGTTGCAGGATATGAATCAGCCAGTCATCGGCGGGATCGGCTTCGTCCAACGCGGCGACTTCCGGTGGTTGCGCAGGCGGCGCGGTATCGGCGAGGCCGCGTTGACGCTGCAAATGCCGATGCTCGATACGAAATACTCGGCAGGCACGCCGCGCGACGACCGTAAAAGGCCGCAGCCCAGATTCGTCGAGCGGATGACGCGTGACTTCCGACGGCGCGTCGATGTCGCGCAAGTAATTACCGTCCTTGTGCAGAGATACGCAACCTTCCAACAGAAAATGCACGAATTCGTCTTGGGTATGCTGGCGAAACAACGTCTCCCCAGCATAGAAATGAACGATCTCACCGGCCTGCACCAGCGTTCGTTGATATTGCGGCGGCAAGTCCTGGAGTGGTTGCAGCTGGCGGATGAGCGGATCGTCTTCAGCGGGGCTCATCGCCGCAATCCATGGCAAATACGAAAAGCAAAATGCATCCGTGTTCCTCCGCCCGTGCAGGTTCCTGCTGCGGGATGGGATTATGCGGCGCCGATGCGGCGGAGGGAAGCCGCGGAATACTAGCGAAGCCCTGCGCCTATCCCGTGTCCTATGGTGCGTAAGGTGTCGCGTACCGCTTGGACAACATCGTCACCTCGGATGGGTTTGCGTAGAAACGTGCGAATACCCATGTCAGCCGCTTTTTCTTCGTCAATGCTTGAACTATAGCCGGTCATCATGATGACCGGTGGTGGCTGCGCTAGCTTCGCCAGCTCTTTAACCAATTGTGCACCGGTCAGGCCGGGCATCGTTTGATCAGTAATTACTAATGAATGCATTGCCGGCGCTGCGCGTATGGCCGCTAGTGCTCTCGTCGAATCGGTCTCGGTGGACACTTCGTAACCGTGCATTTCAAGCAGCTCAGCCAAAAATCTCGCGATCGGCGCTTCGTCATCCACGACTAGGATCCGCGCGCCGGCGTGCGTTTCGACGGGTGTATCGTTGATTGTTTCGCTAATGTTTTCCGGCCCTACGCTCCCGGGTCCTTCCGGAATCCACAATTCAAAGCATGCGCCCTTGTCTGGCATGGTGATTAGTTGTAAGTGCCCGCCGAACCTATGTGCAATGCCGTGCACCATTGCCAGCCCCATGCCGGTACCTGAGGTCACTGCCTTGGTTGTGAAGAAGGGTTCGAAAATACGAGGTCGGATCGAGTGCGGGATCCCGGGACCATTGTCCTGCACCGAGAGTACGACGTAATTTCCGGAGAAATCCGTCTGACAAGACTCGCAAACTGCCCGTTCCGTGCGGCGTAGTTCCGATGCTATCGAGATGTGGCCGTTACCCGCCATCGCATCGCGCGCATTTATGCAGAGGTTCAGTAGTAACTGCTGTAATTGCACGGTATCCGCATTGACAAGTGGCAAAGCGCGGCTTTCTATGTACCGAATGTCGATCGAGGACGGGAAAGTCGGGCGAAACATTCTCAAGCTGTTGCGTACTAGTTCCGGCAGATCAATGGCTTTTAATTCGCCAGTCTCTCCTCGCGAAAACGCAAGCATCTGACTGATTAAATCGCGTGCACGCTCACCTGCTTGCTGAACCTCATTCAAATAGCCGCCGAGCTTAGGCGGGATCGATTTTCCATAAAGCTGTAAGGCTAAACATGTATAACCAAGGATCGCGCTTAAAATGTTGTTGAAGTCGTGCGCGATACCGCCCGTTAGCAAACCTATCGATTCCATTTTTTGTGCCTGCTGGACTTGGGCGTGGAGTCGTTTTTGCTCGATCTCAGAGAGCTTCCGTTCGGTAACATCGAGCGACACACCATAAAAGCCCGGGCCACGCGGATCCGTCTCGGCGTTCCAATTTGCGCGCATTTCGATCCATTTTTCAGAGCCGCGCGGACCGATCCGAAGTTCCATATTGAGGGCGGTCTCTGCGCCTTTTCGAGCCTGATCGATGCACGCGAGCAGGCGCGGGAGATCATCGGGATGAATGAGGGGGGTGAGTTCTGACAAATGCCACGGACCGGCCGTCGGCAGCGCGTATAACTGCTGCAAGTTATCCAAGCTATACACTGTGTCATTCGCCGTGTCCCAGTACCATGTAGCGGTGTTTGCGGATTCGACCGCCAAACGCAACCTCGCTTGGCTATCGCGCAATGTCTGTTCGATCATGTGATTTTGATGCACGTCTAAAACGAAGCCGTACACACGACCGGTTACCGTTGTCGGGTTAAGTTCCACGCGGTAACGAACCTCGACCCAGCGATACTCGCCTGTGCGTTGCAATACCCGATAGCGAATGACGTTTGTTGTATGAGGGTCGTGTGTCTCTTCAAGAAGCCTCGGTATGGTTGCTTGGTGTTGCGTGCAGTCGTCCGGGTGAACGCGTGCCAAAATTTTCTCGAAGGTCAAGGGGACGTCGGACGTAGCGTCCAATCCATACATTCGCCATAGCGCGCGCGAGCAGCGGGTATTCCCGGTGGAAATGTCGCGTTCAAACCACGCCATATGAGCATTTTCTAAAGCCGTCTGTAGCCGTGCGTCCGTTTCGAGCAATGCTTGTTCGGTTTGCTTGGCGGCGGTTACATCAAAGACGAGGCCAAAGGCGCGTGGACGCACGTTGTCGAACTCGTTTCGGTAACGTACCTCGATATGCCTAACTTCGCCGTCTGGCCGCTTAATTCGATAATTAAAAGTGCAAACGTTCGTCGAGCTTTCCGCTTGGCTTAAGCTCTGTGCAATCTCTGCGCGATGCCGCGGCAAGTCTTCAGGCACTATTCGCGCACGTATTTCATCGTAATGCCATGGGCCAACAGGGTTATCGAGTCCATAGATAGTGGCGATAGATGGTGAGCCGATGCCGATGTCGTTATTTAAGTCTCGCGCAAACCAGCCCATTTGCGCATGGCCCATCGCGAGTAGAAGGTGTTGCTCATCGTGGCGAAGCGATTCCGCCGCTGATTTCAAATCGGTGATGTCGGTGAGCGTGCCGGTTATGCGTTCTGCGGCGCCTTCACGGCTGTATGAGACCACTCGACCACGCGCGAGAATCCACGCGTAGCAGCCGTCTCCGCGGCGCGCGCGGAATTCTAGTTGATGCTGTGTGATGTGTCCGGCGCGGTAACTGTCTATGACGACGCGTGTTTGACCGATATCATCCGGGTGAATTAACGTAAGCCAGGATTCTAGACCGTGCCGTAGATCGTTTTCACCATATCCAAAAATCTTCTTCCAGCTAGCCGAGAAGATAATTTTATTGTGCGCTGGATACCAATCCCAAACACCGTCGCCTACACAATCCAACGCTATTTGCCATCGATTCTCCGCTTCTTGTAACGCGATCTGGGTTTCCTTGAATGCCGTGATGTCGTTGATGATGCCAATCGCTCCCAAGTACGAGCCGTCTTCCGCATATTGCGGTTTGCCTTGACTGTGCACCCATCGGTATTGGCCATCATTTCGCAGCAACCGATATTCCAGGTCGACATCGCGGCGCGCCGTCAAGGCTGCGAATTGGGCGGAAACGATTTGTTCGCGCTCGTCCGGATGGATGTGCAAGATCCACGTCGTCCGCTCATTCGCACTGCGCAACTTTCCGGTGAAGCTCTGCCAAGCAATGTTGAAACCGGCGCAACTATCATCCGCAAACGTTTGCCAAGCCATGGTGGGAATCATGTCAAGTTGGTTTGGTGACAGCGGTCTACGCGCGAGTTCAGTCGTCGATATTGGGGTATTTATCGGGTGAGGCTTCATGGCTGCAGCTTCTTCTGTATTTCGGCGAAGGTTAATTTTGTGTGCAGCCGCTTTACAAGACAAATTTCAACGCCACCGACGAGCGTAAGGCGGCCGAGGCCAATAGGCTACTGAAGAGCGTCCGTTCGAGGCGCGCTTGGTCAACTAGATCGACACAGCGCGCACTGCGGAGAAGTTGCTTAACGCTAGCTGTCTTGTCCTGAGCAAGCGCCAAGCGTCTGAAGTCTATTCGTCGTCTGCGAGCATACCGTTGCGGCGGTTACCGACCGCATTAACAGGTCTCGGAAACCGACCAACGGGGTTCGCTCTCTAGGATTCAGGAGCGCGAGGAGGATCGATGCTAAAGGCAGGGGAGGTGTCCACTTATGTTGACGCCTAAAACGCTAAGGCACGGTGAAGCCCTTAAACTTGTCCGCATGCGTGACGGTCCGAGCGGCGGCGAGGAATAAATGTTGAGGTTCGAAAATTTAACGCCGTTACGCAGTTTCGTGTGATGTGCCAGGCGTTCCCGTGAACGCGTGGATTCACTCAACATGAAATTGACCGGCCGATTGCCGGACTGACTGCGGCGCGCCGAGGACGCACTTTTGCGATAAGGACAAAAATACTATATAAATAGATAGAGTGATTATTTCCCGAATAAGATAGAAAAAAAGTGAATTACGTTAAGGAAGCATTCCTATTTCATATCCCCAACGAGAGCGGGCGCGAAATGTCCATTAAGCACAGTACATTCTGCGCGCTTAACGCGATCGGTCAGGCGATTGACGCACTCCCAGCGGAAACGACCGAGCTGTTACCACCGGAAATTCACAAAATTTACCTAAGACTCCAGTTAGAGCTGATGCGGGCCAAGCTTACCGCGTCTACGCTCGCTCGTAAGTTGGGTGCACGGACGCTCGACTAAACGAAAGTCAACTAAGCCCACGTCTAACTCAAATTTGACGCCGGCCGTGCGGCCGGTTGCCGTTTCTGCGCGGCCCCCGCTTTTAGAGTCCCGTCACGAATCGCTTAAGAGTACCCACTTTTTGCGATAAACCTCCTCTCGGCGTTCCTCAAAGACTCACGTGGGTCTAAAGAAACACCCTTGTCTCGCCGTTATCTGTCCGACGTCGCCGACCGGCGTCTAAGGCCAAAAAAAACCAGGTCACAACTTATCGCACGACCTCGCTCGGCACATTTGTACTGCGTTTAGCGAAATAGCCCTAAAGGCTTTACTTCTGCGGCCGTTAGCAGAGTGTGATGTTCAAAAAAGGATATTTTCCTATGTCCCGCGCCAACGAACCCGACTCGCCCGTTATTCACGTATTGATCAGCAGCATGCTGGTCGCCGGAGGCTTTGGCATCGGGTTTTGGTTCAAATGGTTTCCCGCGTGGGCAGCCGTTTGCGCGGTGATAGCATTTGCGGTCGCCGGAATCATCGCGCTGCGGGAAGTTAACAAGTTGCGCAACCGCCACACGGCCGACAAAACCACCCTACGTCAGGCGTTAGCGGACGCCCAGGCGGAACACGAGCGCGTGCGGGTCGAGTTGCTGCACAACGTCGGACACCAGTTAGCCCCAGTGTGGTCGAAACAAGTCGCCACCGCCAAATCCCAAATGGAGGTAGCGGTGACCGAACTGACAGCGCGCTTCTCCGATATCGTCGCGCGCCTAAATCTCACGTTCATGCATCGGACAGCACGGCGAAAGGCGCTATCGACGGCGTGCTCCAGCGTAGTGACGCGGAACTCAGCGAAGTGCTATCGACGCTCGAATCAGCGCTCGCCGACAAGTCGGCGGTACTCAGTCGCATTCGGCATTTAGTCAGCTTTACTAACGAACTCAGTGCAATGGCGGCGGAAGTCGCCAGTATTGCCGACCAAACCAATTTGCTCGCGCTAAACGCCGCAATTGAGGCGGCGCGCGCCGGCGACGCTGGCCGGGGCTTCGCCGTAGTCGCCGACGAAGTCCGCAAACTGTCCAACTTGTCAGGCGAAACTGGTAAGCGGATTAGCGAAAAAGCTGTCTTGATTTCGGATGCGATAAAGCTTGCTGCCTCCACGGTCGAACAATCCGCAGAGCGCGACGAGCAGTTTGTGAGTAAATCTCAAACGAGCATTCGTAACGTCATCACCGAATTCAATAGTTACGCACAAGATGTTATTGGGATCGCCCAACAACTCGGCGTTGAACGAATGGCACTGAAAGAGAGTGTGTCGGAAGCATTGGTTCACTTCCAATTTCAAGACCGCGCTGGGCAAGTACTTGCGCATGTTATTTCAAGCATGGACGAACTCGGACGTTATGCCGAAGAAGCGCAACAAATCGGCGCGGCAGAGGTTACCGAAATTCTCGATAACCTCGCGAAGGTTTATTCGACTTCAGAAGAGTTGCGCAATCACTACGGAAAGGCGACGCCAGTGGCATCGTCAACCGGCACCGACGAAATCACATTTTTCTAAATCCTTGCGGCAGGAGCTAAGTCATGGCGAAGACAATCATGGTGGTGGATGACTCCGCGTCTCTGCGACAAGTCGTCAGTATCGCGCTGAAAGGCGCCGGGTATGACGTCATTGAAGGGTGCGACGGCAAAGACGCGCTCGGCAAACTCACCGGCCAAAAAATCCATCTCATCATTAGCGACGTCAACATGCCCAACATGGATGGCATTTCGTTCGTTAAAGAGGTGAAAAAGCATCCTAATTACAAATTCACGCCGATCATCATGCTGACCACCGAAGCCGGCGAGAACAAAAAGCAAGAAGGTCAATCGGCAGGCGCCAAGGCGTGGGTGGTTAAGCCTTTCAAGCCTGAACAAATGCTCCAGGCAGTTTCCAAGTTGGTGCTGCCCTGATGGCGGCGGCCGCCCAAACGCCTGCCAAGCGCACGCTTACGCTAACCGGCGACCTCACGATCTACGAGGCGCTGGAGGTAAAGCACACGCTGATAAACGCCCTGAGCGAAGCGCAGGAGCTTGAGATCAATCTCAGCGACGTGTCGGCGCTCGATACCGCGGGCTTTCAAATCCTGTATCTCGCCAAACGCGAAGCGCTTGCCATGGGCAAAGTACTGAGTCTAGTCGCGCACAGCGCAGCGACGCGCGAAGTGCTCGATCTTTATCACATGAATGCGTATTTCGGCGATCCCGTTGTCATCCCGGCGGAACGCGAATCTGTCGCGCCTCAAGTACAGGACGTTACTCCTGCCCCGAAGAAATCGCGCAGAAAGGTCCGGTCATGAACCTTGACCCCGTAATACAGACGTTTCACGCCGAATGTGCCGAATTGCTTGAAGGCATGGAGCGCGCACTACTCGAACTCGAAACAGCACCGGACAATCCTGATCTCATCAACGATGTATTTCGGGCAGCACACACGATTAAAGGATCGGCCGGTGTATTCGGTTTTGACGCACTGGTTGCCTTTACGCATCAGGCGGAGAGTCTGCTCGATCGCATCCGTAATGGCGACGTCAAAATCACACCACCAAGGATCGCCTTATTGCTCGCGTGTGGTGACCACCTGCGTAACATCATTCACCCTGTGACCAGCGGCACGGGGATGGACGTCGCACAAAAAGCGACCAACGATCAATTGCTCGCGCAGCTCACCACTGAACTCGGCGTCGCAGCCAACGCACCGGCTGCAGTCGCGCCCGTGGTTGCGACGGTCGCAAGCGTACCGGCGGCCGCGGAAGACACCGCGGCGGCCGCGCATTGGCATATCTCGTTGCGCTTTGGGCCGGAGGTCATTCGCAACGGCATGGATCCGCTGTCGTTCCTGCGTTATCTCACCACGCTTGGCGATCTCCTGCACGTCGAAACACTGACCGATGCGCTGCCGGAAGTGAACGCAATGGATCCGGAGGTCTGTTACCTTGGATTTGAAATCGCGCTGCGGAGCGACGCCAGTAAAGCGGATATCGAAAACGTTTTCGAATTCGTGCGCGACGATTGTCAACTACGCTTGATTCCGCCGCGCAGTAAGCTGTCCGAGTACATGCGGCTGATCGATGAATTGCCGGAAGACTCTCTCCGCGTCGGCGATATCTTGGTACGCAGCGGCGCGCTAACCGAAGTAGAGCTTGCGCGAGGGTTGAATTCGCAACAAGCCGCCGCGGACGCGGCGCCGCCCGATGCGCCGCCGCTTGGCGAAATCCTCGTGCGGCAGGGCGCTGTCGATCCGGCCGTCGTCGCGGCCGCCCTGGATAAGCAACAAACCGTCAAAGATCACAAAGCTCAGGAAGCGCGCTTCATCCGCGTGGATGCCGACAAGCTTGATCAGTTGATCAATCTGGTCGGCGAAATGGTCATTGCCGGCGCCGGCACGCAATTGCTGGCGACCAGCGCCGGCCAACAAGCGATCAGCGAGTCGACCGCGAATCTAATGCGCCTAGTCGAGGACGTGCGCAACACGGCGCTCGGCTTGCGCATGGTGCCGATTGGCTCCACGTTCCAGCGCTTTCAGCGTGTGGTCCGCGATGTCAGCCAAGAACTCGGCAAGGACATCGAACTGGTCATCAGCGGCGGGGATACCGAACTCGACAAATCCGTGGTTGAGAAAATCGGCGATCCGTTGATGCACCTGGTGCGAAACTCCATGGATCACGGCATTGAAAACGCAGAGCGCCGGCGGGACGCCGGTAAGCCGGCGCGCGCCAAAGTCGCGCTGAACGCGTTTCACGACTCCGGCAGCATTGTTATCGAAGTGAGCGATGACGGCGCCGGACTCAATCGCGACAAGATCCTGGCCAAGGCGCGTGAACGCGGACTGGTCGCTGATGGCCAGCCGCTCAGTGACAAAGAAATTTACCAATTAATTTTCGCCGCTGGCTTTTCTACCGCCGATCAGGTTTCCAATCTGTCTGGCCGCGGCGTCGGCATGGATGTGGTGCGGCGAAACATTGAAGCGCTGCGTGGCACCGTCGAACTCGATTCGACACCGGGTGTCGGCACCAACATTCGCATCCGCCTGCCCTTGACGCTTGCAATCATCGACGGATTCTTAATCGGCGTGGCGCAGTCTAAATTCGTCGTGCCGGTCGATATGGTGGTCGAATGCATCGAACTCGATGGCCAGCGCGGCGCGCAGGCCCGCGATCGCGGTTATACCGATCTGCGAGGACAGGTGCTACCGGTCATCTGGTTGCGCGATCTGTTCGGTATCCAAGGCGTGCGCGGCAAACGCGAAAACATTGTCGTCATTCAGGTCGGCAGCGCCAAAATCGGCGTAGTCGTCGATTCGCTGCATGGTGAATCACAAACCGTCATCAAACCGCTCGGACGTCTGTTCGAGCAACTCAAAGGATTCAGCGGTTCCACCATTCTCGGTAGTGGTGAAGTCGCGCTGATTTTGGATGTCGCGGCACTGGTTAACGGCGCCGCGCGTAAGGACACACTGGAAATTTACGGAAAGCAATTCGAATCGAGTCAACTTTAACAGGCAACGTGCGGAGAGAATCATGTTTAAGCAACTTACTGTCACAGCCCGGCTAGTGCTGCTGAGTAGCGCGTTGATCGCGCTTCTGATTAGTGCTTCGGTGGTTAGCGTCACCTACCAACGAAAATCCGATGCAGAGTTTGACACCATCTACAACGACCGGCTAATTCCGCTCGCCCAGATCGGCAGAATTTCGCGTGCGGTGGGCGAGATGCACGCGCGTATTTATCAAATGATAGATTTTCGCGCCGAGCAGAATTCCCAGGCGATGCGGGAAGTTGCCGCGACATTTCCCGCGTTAGATAAGGCAGTCGAGGCCGAATGGTCCGCCTACATGGCGACGTACCTGACGCCGGAAGAAAAGGAGATGGCCGAAGATTTTTCCAATCGATATACCAATTACCAGACGGTGCGCGACCAGGTCTCCGCGGCGCTCACGCGTAACGACACCGCGCAGGAAATCGCACTGCAAGACAATGCGAATCAAGAACATGCGGCGCTAGCCAACCAGCTCGATAAATTAACTGCACTCCAAACGAGAGTGGCGGCCGAACACTACGCAGAGGTGAAGTCACTTCAACAGTCGATTCGGACTGCGTTGCTGGGCTGTGGGTTGCTCGCCGTTGCAGTCGGCTTCCTGATCACCGCGTGGATCGTGCGCGATCTGAAACGCATCTTGGGCGGCGACCCCGCCAAAATGGCGCTATTCGGCGCGCAACTTGCGCAGGGGGACTTGACGGCGACGCTAAGCGTCGACGCCAAGGATAAATCGAGTTTGGCCGCATCGCTTCAAGCCGTGCGAGTGACGTTACAGTCATTGATTGGCGACATGAACGTCATGGCGGCTGAACATGACAAGGGCGACATCGACGTTGTGATCGACGAGCAGAAGTTCGCCGGCAGCTTCCAAGAAGTGGCACGCGGCGTGAACGGGATGGTGGCGGCACATATTGGGGTCAAGAAAAAGGCCATGGCGGTGGTCAAGGCTTTCGGCGAAGGTGACTTCGAAGCGCCGATGGAACAACTCCCGGGCAAGAAAGCCTTTATCAACGACACTATTGAAACGATGCGCGGCAATATCAAGCTGTTCATTGCGCAGATGGCGCATATGTCCGACGAACACGAAAAAGGCGATATCGACGTCGTCATGGAAGTCGACAAGTTCAAAGGCGCGTATAAAGTCATGGCGCAAGGCGTCAACGATATGGTCAATGGCCATATCGCGGTCAAGAAGAAGGCCATCGCGGTCGTCAAAGCATTTGGCGCCGGTGACTTCGAATACCCGCTGGAACAACTGCCCGGCAAGAAAGCTTTCATTAACGACGCAATTGAACAGGTTCGGAACAACCTAAAGAGCAACGTCGAACAGCAGAAGCAGCTGCTCGACCAAGCCGAGCTCTACAAGATGGCTTTGGACCGTGCCAGCGTCTGCGTGCAGATGGCGGACAAGGACCTCAACATCTGCTACATGAACGATTCGCTAAAAGAAATGTTTACTGTGGCGGAAGCCGATCTGCGCAAAGCTTTCCCGGGCTTCGACCGCAACAAGCTGATGGGCACCAATATCGATGTGTTCCACAAGAACCCGTCGCACCAGCGCGGCATGATTGCAGGTCTTACCAAGCCGTTTCGCACAGCGATCGAAATCGGCGGTCGAACGTTCGCGTTGGTCGCGAGTCCGGTTACGAATGGCCGCGGCGAACGCGTGGCGACCATGGTCGAATGGCATGATCGTTCGGCGGAAGTCCGCGCCGAGAAGCAGGTAACCATGGTGGTTGAAGCTGCTGCTAACGGCGACTTCAGTCATCGCGTCGATGCCAAAGACATTCCCGCCAACATGAAGCCGATGGCGGAAGGCTTGAATGCCACAATGGAAGCGATCACAGGTCCCGTGACCGAGATCAGCGAAGCCATGAGCCGGATGTCACGCGGCGATCTCACACAGGCTATTACCGGCGATTATCGCGGCGCATTCGCGGAGCTCAAGGAAGCCGTGAATACCACGATCGAGAAAATATCGGAAACGATCGGCCAGGCCCGCAGCGCGGCAGACGCCCTAGCGGGTGCTTCAGAGGAAGTAAGCGCCACCGCGCAGTCGCTGTCTCAAGCGTCGAGCGAACAGGCCGCGAGCGTCGAAGAAAGCAGCGCCTCGGTTGAAGAGATGTCCGCGTCGATCAATCAAAACAGCGAGAACGCCAAGGTTACCGATGGGATGGCGAGCCAGGCCGCGAAAGAAGCGACCGATGGTGGCGTTGCGGTCAAGGAAACCGTGGCCGCGATGAAACAGATCGCGGAGAAGATTTCGATCATCGACGACATCGCTTATCAAACCAACTTGCTCGCGCTAAATGCCGCGATCGAAGCCGCGCGCGCCGGCGCCCACGGTCGCGGCTTCGCGGTGGTGGCGGCGGAAGTGCGCAAGCTTGCCGAGCGCAGCCAGGTGGCCGCGCAGGAGATCGGCAGTGTGGCGGGCAGCAGTGTGGAACTTGCCGAGCGCGCCGGACGTCTGCTCGACACCATCGTGCCGGCGATTCAGAAGACCTCCGATCTGGTGCAGGAAATTGCGGCCGCCTCCGGCGAGCAATCATCCGGTGCCACACAGATCAATACCGCGATGACCGAACTGAACAAGACCACTCAGCAAAACGCGTCCGCGTCCGAACAATTGGCGGCGACGGCCGTTGAAATGAGCGGGCAAGCGCAAACGCTGCAGCAGGTCATGGCGTTCTTTCAGGTGGAAGCCCAAGCGATCTCGCAGCAGGCCACGCGACTCGGTCGCGGTAGCGCGGCCGGCGGCAGCAAAGCCAAAGTAGCGCGCGCCGCGGCGCCGGCCCCGGATGCTGACGACGAAGCCAATTTCGTCAAGTATTAGGAGCGGCAATCATGGCAAGTAATCTGATGGCAAGTAGCGCGCCGCTCGACGACTACGACGAGACCGGCGGCAGCGAGCAGCAACAGTACTTAACGTTCCGGTTGGGCGAGGAAACCTTCGCGATGGGCATTCTGTCCATCAAAGAGATCCTGGAGTACGGCGGTCTGACGCGTGTGCCGATGATGCCGGCGAGCGTGCAGGGGGTTATCAATCTGCGCGGTCGGGTGGTGCCAGTGGTCGATTTGTCCGTGCGCTTCAATCGCGAGGCGACCGAACCCGGCAAACGCACCTGTATCGTGATCGTCGATCTGGAGGTCGACGGTGCGCGGCAGGACATCGGTGTGATCGTCGATGCAGTGAACCAAGTCATGGAAATCAGTCGCGAGGATATCGAACCACCACCGACCTTCGGCGCCAAACTGCGTTCGGACTTTATTGCCGGGATGGGTAAAGTCGATAGTCAGTTTGTGGTGATCCTTAACGTCGACCGGGTGCTCGCGATTGAAGAAATCGCCTCGCTTGGCAGAGAAACCAGTCCGCTTGCGTTAAGTGCCCCGGAAGTGGCGGCCGCGGCCTAGTTAACGAGTTCCGCGCGGCGGGCAGGATAGAGCCTATCCGCCGTGCGTAAGCGAGCCTTTTGACCGACCTTGTTAAAACGCTTAAGCCGGCGCCTAACCCATCCTTCATCAACGACGACTAACCGTTCACTTAATCCGATGGAAGCAGCCAACCTCTCCGACCGCGAATTTACCGAATTCCGCCAATTACTTTATCGGCGCACCGGGATCGCGCTGGCCGAACATAAGAAACCGCTGGTCGCCGGGCGTCTATTGAAGCGTCTGCATCATCACGGACTCGCGAGCTACAAAGCGTACTTGGACCTCGTTACGCATGAACGCGGCCGCGGTGAATTGCAAGTGGCCATGGATTTGTTGACCACCAACGAAACCTATTTCTATCGCGAACCCAAACACTTCGAGTTTTTGCGCAATACCATACTCGCCGAGCGAGTACCGGGCAGAGCGTTCCGTTTGTGGTGTGCGGCGAGTTCCTCGGGAGAAGAACCTTACACCCTGGCCTTTGAACTGGCCGAAGTCTTGGGGCTGCAAACCCCCTGGGAAATTGTGGCCTCCGATATCAGCAGCCGTGTGCTCGAGACGGCGCGCCGCGGAAGGTACGCCGACGACCGAGCCGAGAAAATTCCCCAACGCTTGCTTTCGAAGTATTGCTTGAAAGGGACCGGACCCGCGGCGGGTCAATTCCTGATCACCAAAGCGCTGCGCGAGCGGGTGCGTTTTGAACTCATCAATCTGAATGAAAAGATCCCGGAAATCGGGCTTTTCGATGCGATTTTCATCCGCAATGTCATGATCTATTTCAATCTCGAAACCAAGCAGCAAGTAGTCGCTCGATTAGTGTCCCGCTTGCAGCCGCATGGGTATTTCATCGTCAGCCATTCGGAATCGCTGCATGGCGTTAGCGAAGCGTTTGACGCCGTCAAACCTTCGATCTATCGCAAACGTTAAACCCATGCCGAAACCAAGCGACTATATCGAGATTTTTCTGCAACCCGGCGAGTTTTACCTGGGCGATGCGGACACGCGGATCCGCACACTGCTCGGTTCCTGTGTCGCCATCACGATGTGGCACCCTAAGCGCCGGCTCGGCGCGATGTGCCACTTCCTGGTGCCGACCAGGGGTGGTGGACCGATGGAAGACTGCCCCGACGGTCGTTACGGTGACGAAGCCCTGATGCTGTTTTTACGCGATGCGTTAAATCAAGAAACCAACCCGATGGACTATGTCATCAAACTCTTTGGCGGCGGCAATATGTTTCCGGGCGTCAGCAAGACCTCTAGCAAAGAGCAGCTCGTCGGCATGCGCAACGTTGCGCGCGCCAGAGAACTTTTGCGCGCGTTTCGCCTAAAAGTCGCGTCTGAAAATACCGGCGGCACCGGGCATCGTATCGTGATGCTGGATAACTGGTCCGGCAATGTATGGTTACGCCATGACCCGATTGAGGCGCCTACAACCGCGCTTCGCGCCGCGCAAGGATAAGCAATGCAAAAGAAAACTCGTGTTTTTATGGTGGACGATTCGGCCGTGGTAAGGCAGGCATTGACGGATATTTTGACCAAGGCGCCGGGGCTTGAAGTCATCGGTACCGCGCCTGATCCACTGTACGCCTGGGACAAAATGATGAAAGACTGGCCGGATGTGATCGTCTCGGATGTCGAAATGCCGCGCATGGATGGCGTGAGCTTCGTGCGCCGGATCATGAGCGAGCGACCGACGCCGGTAGTGGTATGTTCTTCGCTCACCGAAAAGGGTGCCGAAGTGACGATGGATGTGCTCGCGGCCGGCGCGGTCAGTATCGTGACGAAGCCTAAGATGGGCGTGAAGCAATTTCTACAAGACGCTTCGTCTAACTTAGTCGAAGCAGTCAAAGCCGCGGCCGTGGCGAAAGTCGGTCGGTTAAAATCCGCCGCGCAGGCGATACCGCCAAAACCACCTGCAAAGCTCACAGCGGATGCCGTGTTGGCGCCGAACGGCGGCGATGCGCTCGCCCGCACCACCGAGAGAATTGTTGCCATCGGCACTTCGACCGGGGGCACACAAGCGTTAGAAGTTGTGCTGACGGCGTTACCGCGCACCGCACCTGGTATCGTCGTCGTACAGCATATGCCGGAACGATTCACCGCCGCATTTGCCGATCGCCTAAACAAGATTTGCCAGGTCGAAGTGCGCGAAGCCCAAAGCAACGATCGCGTCATCCCAGGCCGCGTGCTGATTGCGCCCGGCGGCAAACACATGGTTTTCAAGCGCAGCGGCGCGCAGTATTTCGTCGAGGTGACCGATGGGCCGCTGGTCAATCGGCACAAGCC
The DNA here is from genome assembly GCA_964555355.1 of uncultured Klebsiella sp. Taxonomy (GTDB): domain Bacteria; phylum Pseudomonadota; class Gammaproteobacteria; genus CAIKBL01. The sequence goes on along the minus strand of CAZKRY010000018.1, from coordinate 23,675 downwards.
GTCGGTCGATGTGCTATTCCGCTCGGTCGCTAAATTCGCCGGCAAGAACGCACTCGGCATCATTATGACCGGCATGGGTGACGACGGCGCCAGCGGTCTAAAGGAAATGCTCGACGCGGGCGCGAAAACCGTCGGCCAGGATGAGGCGACTTGCGTGGTGTATGGCATGCCGCAGGTGGCGATGCAGCGTGGCGCCGTGCAGACGCAGGTGCCGTTACAGGCCATCGCTGGCCAGATCATGGCGGTCGCTTAGGAAAGCGCAATTAAACTGAAATAGCGCCGCAACACGGTTCAGGACATTGCTTCTATGTAATTGAGATGGCCATAGCAGCCTCACCCGGTGTCACTCATGCAGATACTCGCATACTTAAATCGACAGGGAGGTTGTCCGTTACGGAAATGCGCCACGATTGTGCTATCCGTGGTGATACTGGGCCTTTTTGATGTGGCGCATCGCGTCGACTGGTTGCACGGTGCCGGCTATCTCGTCCCGGTACTCTTAGCCGCGCGGCTGCCACGCTTTGGCGTCGCGATTGCGATAGCGCTCGTTTGCAGCGCTTTGGCGCTCGCCGGGGCATTTCTACACGCCGCCGAGCAGCACGTCGAGTGGGTATTCCGCGTGCCCGCCCTGTTTTCAATATGGACCGTGGTGGTGTTCATCGCTGAGCGCCGTGCGGCCGAACTAAAACTTCAAAGTAGTGAGCACAAATACCGCAGTCTGATTGACTTTTCACCCGATGGAATCATGACGGTGAACGACGCGGGTCGCATCGAAAGCGTCAATCGTCAGCTCGCCTTAATGACGGGCTATGAGGCTGGGGAACTTATCGGGAAATGTGTCGAAGTTCTTGTGCCGGAACGTAACCAACGCCACCAGAGTCTGGTCGCTAATTATTTTCGGCAACCATCGGCGCGTTACATGGGAATGGGTCGGGAGCTCGCTTTGCGACACCGCGACGGCCACGAAATCCCGGTTGAAATCGGTTTGTCACAAACCGTGCTCGCGGACATCCCGTTGGTAATGGCGACGATACGAGATGTCAGCGCGCGCAAACGCGCCGCCAAAGCGCTGGAGGACAGCGAGCGGCTCTTGCGCAATATGGCCGACACCGTTCCTGGCGCAATCTACCAATTTGAACGCCAAGCGGACGGTCATCAACGGTTTAATTTTATAAGTCGCAACGTAAATGCGCTTCTCGAGCTTGATGAAAACGAGCGAGTCACGTTCGACCGCTTCGTATCCTTTATTGAACCCGAAGACCGGCCGGCGCTATTGGCCAGTATCGAGCAGTCCGCGCTGACCCTTCAGCCGTGGATCCATGAATTTAAAGTGCGCACGCGGCACGGCCATCTTCGATGGATAAGGGGTCACTCGTTACCCTTTCGGAAAACCCTTGACGGCGCCGTCGAGTGGAATGGCGTTATATCCGACATCACCGAAAATCGGACTTTATCCGAGCAGTTGTCGCATCAAGCGGCGCACGACGGGCTTACCGGGTTACTCAACCGTCGCGCGTTTGAACAGCGCCTCAACACAACGTTTGCGGCGGCGCGAACATCCGAAACGGAAGTGGTGCTGGCTTATCTTGACCTCGATCAGTTCAAAGTCGTCAACGACACTTGCGGGCACGGTGCGGGCGATGAACTCCTTCGCGAACTCGCGATGATGCTTAAAGCACGCCTGCGCGAAAGCGACGCGTTGGCCCGTCTGGGTGGCGATGAATTCGCGGTGCTCATGGGGGGCGGCGGTTTGGATAATGCCCAGACCGTCATGGAGAGAATACGGGAGGCTATCGCTGATTTCCGTTTCGTGTGGGATGACAAGACTTTCCATATTGGGGTAAGTATTGGCTTGGTTTCGATCTCCAATGAAAAAGGCGCCGACGTCGGTGAGGCGCTAAGACGTGCCGATGCCGCGTGCTATGCCGCAAAAGACGCCGGCCGGAACTGCATTCACATATACAAAGAAGAAGACGAGAACTTAGCAAGCCAGCACGGCCAAGTACGATGGGTTCCATTAATCAACGAAGCCATTTCCCACGACCGATTTGAATTACACGCCCAACCGATAATCGGGCTCTCTGACAACTCGAACGACGAACGGCACTTCGAAATCCTGCTGAGAATGCGCTTGCCGTCCGGTGACCTTGCCTCCCCCGGCGCCTTTCTTCCCGCCGCCGAGCGGTACAATCTTGCGAGTCGACTCGATCGGTGGGTGGTCAGCAAGGTGTTCGCTTGGTTGCGCGATGCACCGCTTGGTGAGCATTCAGGCACTACCTACAATATCAATCTTTCCGGTCTGTCGATTGGAGATTTGGATACGACATCGTTCATCATCGAACACCTTCGCACGGATCCGGGACTCTCGTCGCGAATTTGCTTTGAGATCACCGAAACCACGGCAATTTCAAAATTGGCCAATGCCAAAGATTTCATAGCGCAGCTGAAATTGCTCGGATGCCGGTTTGCGATAGATGATTTTGGTAGCGGAATATCGTCTTTCGGACAACTCAAGAATCTCGATATTGATTACATCAAGATTGATGGCATGTTCGTGCGCGACATCGCTGACGATCCGGTGGACCGGGCAATGGTCACTGCGATCAATGAAATGGCCCACGCCCTAGGGTTGCTTACCGTCGCCGAGTTCGTCGAAAGTCAGCAGGTGCTGGATATCCTCAGAAAGATCGGCGTGGATTTCGCGCAAGGTTACGCCATCGGCAAGCCGACTCCGCTCGTCATGGACGTTAGCTACCGGTGCGATCAGGCGGTTAACGCGTAATCTCGCGGCTGGCTATTATTAGGAGCGGTGCACGTATTGAACGCACGCGGGCGAGAACTCCGGTGCGTACGCCGCGCCCGAGCCTTTTTTTCGAGCGTCCGCAACAATAAAGCGGATTATGGACCCCCAACCGACCCGGTCATTATCTCTTCGACCTTGACCGAAAAGGGCACTGAAACGGTCAAACAAGCATAGACCGGCTACGAACGCGGCACTCGCACAGACTACCAAAAGCGTTAGACGTTCCATGTCGCCTGGCGACTACTTCAGTTGGACGCAACGCGTTGGGAATTATCACGACCCCTATTGGTGACGATGGCGCGGCGGACATGAGTGAATTTCACCCCATGGGCGCGCTCACCATGGCGCAGGGCGAAGCAACCTACGTCGTCCATGGGATGCCGAAGGAGGCGATCACGTCAGCGAGTTCACAAAATTCACCGAAACACGCATCGCGGAAAGTAAAAAGACACCACCCAGTTCGGCATATCGACAATTTCGCTAACGCGCAGATCGCCGCACACTGAACACAGCAAATAGGCGTCAATTGGATTGAGGTGATAACGCGCGGCGAGTAAATCGATCATCCCCGCGAGTGCGTCCTTGGCGCCCGTCATTAAATCTGGCGCGATACCGGTGGAGACTTCATAACCGTCGCTATCTAAATGACGCGTGACGGGGCCCGGAGTCGTGAAGCGTGGGAATGGCAGATGTACTTGCTTAACTAGATCGACACGCGCGGCGATCGTCATCGAGGTTTCGATCGCCGTCCCGCACACCTCGCCGTCGCCTTGCACGGCATGCGCATCACCTAGGCTTAGCAATCCGCCAGACACCGCCACGGGTAAATACAATTCGGTCCCGGCGGCGATATCGCGGATGTCCATGTTGCCGCCCACCCGGCGCGGCGGAATGACCGAGTGATGCCCCGCTTCTGCGGGCGCGAGCCCCACCGTGCCGCACATGGGTTTGAGCGGTACGCGACCGCCTGGGCCAAACGCCGCGGGGGTTACGCCGTCTAATGCATAGTTCCACAAGTGAAGACGAGGCTCTTTGAATTGATCGGCGAGTAAACCGAAGCCCGGAATATTGGCCGTCCAACCAAACCCGGATGGTGCAAATTCCAGGAACGTGATTTTGATTGCATCTCCCGGCTCGGCGCCATCGACATACACCGGCCCCACCACGGGATTCACTTTATCGAAATCGAGTGTAGCGATATCCGCCGCGGTGGAGCGCTGCGTGAACTGCCCGTTGGAAGCATCGCGCGGATGGAATTCGACAGTGTCGCCGGGTGCGACGATTTGCGCCGGCACAAACGCCCGGTCCCAACCGTAATGCGTGTGTTTGTCATGCAAGGTGTGCGTGCATTTCATCGGGGAGTCTCCCAGCCGCCGCCGAGCGCGCGGTGGATGTCGACCAATCGTTGCGCGACGTTGATGCGCGATACCGCCAGTTGATCTTCCACTTGCAGCAGACTGCGTTCGGCATCGAGCACGGTTAAGAAATCTTCCACGCCTTCTTGATATCGCAGGCGCGCGAGTTTGGACGCTTCGATACTGGAGGCATGCGCATCATCAAGCTGATGGCGACGCTCGCGTTCGTTGCGGTAATCGCTCAGCGCACTATCAACTTCCTGCAGCGCTGATGTCACGGTTGCTTGATAACGCGCGAGATTGCCGGCGGCCGCGGCATCGGCCTGGGCGATACGGGCGTAAATGGCGGAGCGATCGAAGAGATCCCATTGAATCGAGGGTCCAAGCGAAAAGAATGGCGCGCCCGCATCCGCAAGCCCTCCTAGCGGCGAGGCCGAAACGCCAACATTGCCGAGCAATGTGACGGTGGGGAAAAGATCGGCGGTGGCCACGCCAATGCGCGCGGTAGAAGCGGCGAGGGCGCGTTCGGCGGCTTGAATGTCTGGTCGCCGACGAAGCAAATCGGCGGGTGCGCCAATCGTGATGAGCTCTGGGAGCTTGGGAATATCGCCAACGCCTAGTCGATCGTTCAAGCTGCCGAGCGGTTGCGCGGTCAGTGTCGTTAACTGATTCGTCGCGCTGGTAATTGCCGAGCGCAACGGCGGGATCGTCGCCTGACTGGATAGCAATTGCGTGCGTGCACGCGCCACATCAAACGCAGTGGCCGCGCCTTCTTTGTTTAACAGATCGACAAGTTCGAGCGTCTGCTGCTGCACCGATACGTTACGCGTTGCGACTTCGAGCCGCGCCTGTGCGCCGCGCAGTTCGATATAAGCATTGGCGACGGTGGCGAGCACCGCGACTTGCACGTTGTTGCGCACCGCTTCGAGCGAGCCCAAGTCCGCCGTGGCCGCCTCGATCGAGCGGCGAATACGTCCAAAGAGATCGATCTCCCAAGATAAATCGACGCCTAAAGTACCCAGCGCGGTCGTCGGGTTGGCGTCTTCCGGATCGGCATTTCGCTGAGCGGCCGAAGCCTCTCGGCGCTCGCGCAAGACGCCGTTGAGATCGGCGCTGGGGCGCTGTCTAGTCGTAAACTGCGTTAACTGCGCGCGCGCCGCCGCGACGTTGGCGACGGCGACTTGTAAATCGTAATTCGCGGTGAGCGCTTGTTCGACCAATGAATCCAGCACCGGATCGCCCAGCGCTTTCCACCACTGTGCGGCGGGCGCGGCATTGGTAATGGTGGCATCCGCACTAGGCGCCGACGGAAACGCCGGAAGCGCATCCGCGGTGGGTGTGACGGGTGGCGCGTAGTTAGGTCCCACCAACGCGCAGCCGCAGAACAGCAACGCGCCAAAACAAAAATTTACACGCCTCATGTCGGCCATTCTTCTTTGGCGACTTGGCGACGCTTTTCACGGCGTTGCGCGAAGCCGCGACACACGATGTAAAAAATCGGCGTAAACAATAACCCGAATAACGTAACGCCGAGCATGCCGGAGAATACCGCGGTGCCAAGCGATTGACGCATCTCGGCGCCGGCGCCGGTGGAAATCATTAGCGGCACCACACCCATGATGAAGGAAAGCGAGGTCATGACGATGGGCCGTAGGCGCGTGCGCGCGGCTTGTTCGGCGGCGGCGATGCGATCAAGGCCGCGTTGTTCCGCTTGGCGCGCGAACTCCACGATAAGAATGGCGTTCTTGGCGGCGAGCCCAATCAACACGACAAATCCGATTTGAACCAAAATGTCGCTCGGCATCCCCCGCAGATTGATGCCGATGAGCGCGGCCAACAAACACATCGGCACAATGAGAATGACCGCGAGCGGTAACAGCCAGGATTCGTAAAGCGCGGCCAGAACCAAAAACACAAACGCAACGCCAAGGCTAAAGGCGATCACCGCCGTGTTACCCGCGAGTTTTTCTTGCAGCGCCAAGTCGGTCCATTCGAAACCGTAGCCCTCCGGCAGCACGTCGGCAGCCAGCGCTTCCAGCGCCGCAATGGCCTCGCCGGTGGAATAGCCAGGTGCGGTCACACCTTGCACTTCTACTGCTTGATACAGGTTATAACGCGGCACTCGATATGGGCCGGTGAGATCACGAAAGGTGGTTAGCGATCCCAATGGCACCATCGCGCCGCGATTGGAACGCGTGCGGAGCTTTAACAGATCGTCCTTTTGATCGCGGTAGTCACCCTCGGCCTGCGCGATAACACGAAATGTGCGACCGAGAAAATTAAAATCGTTGACGTAAGCGGAGCCAATGTAAATCTCGATGGTGTCCAGCACTCGCTCGGTTGGCACATCGAGTTTCTCCGCGCGGGTGCGATCGATATCCGCATACAACCGCGGAGTCGAGGTATTGAAGGTGGTGAAAACCTTCTGCACCTGCGGTAGCTGGTTCGCGCGCGCGATAAATTCTTGTGTCGTGTGTTCCAGATCGCGCACACCACGACCGGCCCGGTCTTGCACATAGAGTTTCCAACCCCCACCGGTACCGATGCCGCGCACCGGCGGGGGCGGTAACACAAAGGCGGTCGCTTCTTGCAGCGAGGCCAACTTGGCCTGGGCTTGCCGGATGGTTTCAGTAGATGGCACACCGCGCTCGGCACGCAAACGATAAGGTTTGAGCGGGGCGAACGCGGCACCGGCATCCGGCGCATTGGTGCGCGAACTGCCATCGAATCCGGCAAAGCCCGCCGTGTGGGCGATTTCCGGGATTTCCAACAGCAGTCCCATTGCTTTTTGCACCACGGCATCCGAGCGCGCGATCGACGCGCCAGCCGGCAGCTTAAAGAGATTAATGATGTAACCCTGATCTTGTTGCGGAATGAAACCGGTGGGCGTGGCGTGGAACTCGCGCCAAGTGAGCGCGATGAGGCATGCATAGACGGCGAGCATGATGACGGTAAGGCGGACCAGGCGCCGCATCAGTACACCATAAGTGCGCGCAAAGCCGTTAAAGCCAACATTGAAAAGCTTGCCACACCAAGCGAAGGGTGCGACCACCGCACGGATTAACGGATTGCGCTTGGTCTCGGCGCCGTGCGGCTTGAGCAGAAGCGCGCCGAGCGCGGGCGACAAGGTGAGCGAGATCAGCGCCGAGATCAGCGTGGCGCTTGCAATCGTCAATGCAAACTGCCGATAAAACTGGCCCGAGATCCCTGTGATAAACGCGGTCGGGACAAATACCGCGCTTAACACCAACGCGATGGCGATCAATGCGCCGCTGACTTCTTCCATCGTCTTGTGGGCTGCTTCGCGGGGCGACAAGCCTTGCTGCAAGTAGCGCTCGATGTTCTCGACGACGACGATCGCATCGTCCACGGCAATACCCACCGCGAGTACAAGACCAAATAGTGTCAGGTTGTTAATCGAGAATCCGAAAGCCGCCATCACGCCGAAAGTGCCAATTAACGCGATTGGGATCGCGACAATCGGGATCACCGCCGCTCGCCAGGATTGCAGGAACAACAGAATGACGACGACGACCAAAATCATCGCTTCAAAAATCGTGAGATAGACTTCGCGCACCGAGTCCGCGATGAACTGCGTGGGGTTAAACGCAATGTTGTAGGCGACACCCGGCGGGAATTCCGTACTGAGTTCCTTCATCAGCTTCTTGACGTCTTCCGCGGTGGCGAGCGCGTTGGTGCCGGGGCGCTGAAAAACCTGGATGGGCAACGCCGGGTTACCGTCCAAGTAACCCTGCGTTGAATAATCCTGCGCACCTAGTTCGACTCGCGCCACATCACTCAGCCGGGTGACGCGACCACCCGCGCCGCGTTTGACGACGATGTCGCCGAACTGCTCCGGATCAATGAAGCGACCTTGGCTTTCGACCGCCAATTCGAATGCGCCGGGGTGTTCGATTGGCATGCGATTCAACGAGCCGGAGGCGACTTGGGTGTTATTTTGGCGTACGGCTTCCACGATTTCCGTCGCGGTTAAGTCGCGCGCGGCGGCGCGCTCCGGATCGATCCACACGCGCATCGCATATGCGCGTTCCGCAAATACGTTGATTTGGCCAACGCCCGGCAAGCGCGCGAGACGATCGACCATGTGCGTGCGTACGTAGTTGGACAGATACGTGCGATCCCGCGAGCCGTCGGGCGAGTTGATGTGGATCGCAAGCAGCAAGTCCGGTGAGCTTTTGGCGACGGTGACGCCTAAGCGGCGCACATCTTCCGGCAAACGCGGCACCGCAAGGGCGACACGGTTTTGCACCAACACCTGCGCGATATCGAGATTGGTGCCGAGTTCAAAGGTGACGTTGATGGTTAAGCGACCGTCGCCGGTGGCTGTCGACTGCATGAACAGCATGTGGTCGACGCCATTGATCTCAAGCTCGAGCGGTGTCGCCACCGTCTCCGCCACCGTCTCCGCGCTTGCGCCGGGATAGTTGGCGTTAACCTGAATGGTGGGCGGCACAATCTCCGGATACTGCGACACCGGCAGCACGGTGTAGGCAATTGCGCCCACCAGCACAATGACGATGGCGATGACCGATGCGAAGATCGGCCGCTCCACGAAAAAATGTGAGAAGCGCATCAGTTAGCGAATTTTCGGCGGCGCGAGCGTGGTTTCCGTGGGCGTGACGGGTTTGCCTGCGTGGGCGCGGACCAACCCGTTCACGATGATGCGTTCGTCCTTACCAAGACCTTCCGTGACAACCCGAAAATCGTCGATAAGGATCCCAATCTTAACCGGGCGCGCTTCCACCATATTTTTGTCATCCACCACCATCACCAACTTGCGCGCCTGGTCGGCCACGATGGCAGCCTCCGGAATCATGACGGCATCGTGTTCTCCCGCGCCGAATAGTCGCGCCCGCGCGAACATGCCCGGCAACAGCACCAAATCGGGATTCGGGAAAGTCGCGCGCCCGCGCATCGTCGCGGTATTCGGATCGAGTTCGTTATCGACGAAAGTCATGTGGCCTTTGTGAATCCATTCCTTTTCATCGAGCAAACGGGCCTCGACGGGATTCGGCACATCGCGCGAAGAATGACGCGTGCCGGCGGTATCGAGTCGTGTGTAGCGCAGAAACTCCGCTTCGGAAGCTTCGATTTCAAGCTCAATCGGATCCAGCAGTACGATGGTGGTCAGTAAAGTTGAATCCGCTGTGCCGCCCGAAATTAAATTCCCAACGTCCACGCGAATATCCGAGGCGCGGCCGGCCAAGGGCGCACGAATTTCCGTAAAACCCAGATCGAGTTCCGCACGCCGCAAATTAGCCTGTGCCGCGGCCACTTCCGCGAGTGCCGCGTCGCGCGTCGCGCGTCGCTCTTCCGCGGATTCTTTGCTCATCGCGCGCGAGGACTCCAAACGCTGGCCGCGCGCGAACTCCAGTTCCGCTACCTTCAATTGAGTCGCGACGCGATCGACACCTGCTTTCGCGCGCGCGACTTCCGCTTGGAAGGGACGCTGGTCGATGATAAAGAGCAATTGATCGGCCGCCACCATCTGCCCTTCTTCAAAATGCACGGATTGCAAATAGCCGGATACGCGGGCGCGTACATCCACCCGTTGCTTGGCGACGAAACGGCCGGTGTACTCGTCCCACTCCGTGATGCGCTGGAAAACCGGCTTGGCGACAGTGACTTCCGGTGGAGGCGGCTCGGCCGGCGGATCTGCGGCAAAAGCGGTCGTACCATGCAGGGCGACCAACAGAATCAAGTCGCGCAACGCAACACGAACGGCGCGGGTCCCGATCGTATTTGTAAGTGTGGTCACCAAAGGTGTCCTCAAGAAGTTTGTTGCCCTGCAGTATCGCAGATCGCGGGGCTATGCGACGACAACTAAGAAGGAAGGAAAACGGCAACAGAGAGGCGAATTAGCTTGCGATTGACCAAGCTCATTTTCACAATGTTGGCCATGCCGTGTAGGTCAATTCCCAGTACATCCACCCGAGCACCACCTGAATCAGAGCGGCTGAATAACCGGCGGTTAGATTCCGATGGGGTGATGATATCGACGACTACCTTCGGACGGTAGATTTCAACACCGCGAATAGATGATCAGCACTAACACCTGAGCCGTACATCGGGATGTCACCCGGGCGATTAAGCAGCCGTTTGGCCGTACGCATGCTCCACGCATAGACTCGCGGGAACACCCCGTATAGCGTCGCCAGCATCACGCTGAGCAGCAATCTCCCAGGCGGTAAGCGGCGATAACTAAAAGTATGGGTGTGCATCACCTGCGCACCCTGCTCGCGTGCGTGATGGTCTAGCCACCTGCGTGAAATAAACGCGATGTGTTCGGGGTGGAAGCAATACCACCAATTCGCGCCAAACAGATTCCACCAGAAATTATCGGCGTCGCCGGTTGTAATAATCATGACCCCATCGGGACGCAATCTTTCGATGAGAACCTTCATGAACCGCGCTGGATTGCGAATATGCTCTATTACATCGACGACGATGATGTAGTCGAAGCGGAGCGAAGCCGGAACCTCTTCGAGTGTTGGCCAAATGGTTAAACCTATGCCGGCAGCAATCGCGCGTGCGGAATCACGAATCTCGACGCCGTGCTTCTCAAAGCGACCGTCTAGCCGCGCGAGCAGGCCTCCAGTGCCGCACCCAACGTCCAGAATGCGACCACCGCGCGGCGATTCGTCGCGGAAATAGCGAATGATCTGATCCCAGTCTCTGCGCATGATTTCATTGGACCACATCGACGTAGGCGCGCTGTTATAAAGAATTCGATAGGTGTCGTCCGTCAACAACGGGTATCTGAACTTCAAGAAACAACGATTACATCGGAATAATTTCCCGCCCGCGAGGGGAGTGTCGGTGGGCGCTCCGGCAAACCATATCGTTTTTGGCAGCTCGCCAAGCGACGCCGTATCAGAGTGTTCGCAGCAAGGGCACCTCGGCGACGTGTTCATGGCGAGCCGGGATCTGGTCTCGGTGAACTCGATGGCGGTTTCTGTTTGAAGTATTGAAAGAGTGGTATCAAGAGAAACGCCGTAAAGCACGCGTAAGCGATGCGGCCACTCGCGATTGCGGCTACTCCATAGTGCTGAATTGCGAAGGTCATGACCAAGAGCGCGCAACATCCGGCGACAAGAACGAGAATACCTACTAGGCGAACCCGCCCCACCCCCAGCAACAAGTAGTAAGGCACGATATTCATCGCGAGCAACCAATACGCGATGACAAAGGATTGCAGCGTATGCAGCACTGACCGAGCCGTCTCTGCGCCAACCCACAGCACCAAAATCCACTCACCGCAGAACAACAGAATCACTGCCATGAGGGTGCTCAGGCAGAAAATTGCGCACATCGCTTGTCCAATCATTCGCCATAATGTAGCGCGGCTCCGTTCGTGCGCGAGCCGACTGGTCGCCGGAAAAATTACACTGGCCGCCGCGGCGTTCAATCCATGAATCTGCTGCGCCAGTTGCGTCGCGATTGCATAATGCGCGAGGCTCGCAGAACCGAGCATTGCGCCGACCACGAAGCGATCCGCGACGCCAAACATCATAACGCCGGCACCCGATAGCCACCCCCATTTGGCGAATTCAAAGAACTTTCCTATTTCGCGGAAAGTAGGCCATAGCGAGCCGAGACCGAGATAAGATTTACATATCGCCCCCTTCAACACTAGGCGGAACGCGGCCGTGATAATCAAGCTGACGTACAGCGCAGACAAGTCGTGCCAGAGATAAACGGCTGCAAGCGCGCCTAGTGTTTGCACACTCCGAGTCAATATCTCAATTCGCGCAACGATTCCGAATCGCTCGCCGCCTTTTAACGCCGATGAGTAGACGTTGTCCAACTGTTCGATTAAGAGCACCACGGCCGCGGTCAGACCAGTGAGTCGAATAAGGGGAAGGTCCCCCATTTTTTCGAAAAGTGTGCCGCCGATATACCAAAAGAAGACACAGATAAGGCCCGCTAGTGACGCACCGCCAACCAGAGCCATCGCGAGCGACATTTGCACGATTGATGTCGTAGCGGACTTCGCGTCGCTTTGATTTAACGCCGAGGCGGTGTATTTAATCGTCGCCGCGCCAGTCCCCGCGCTCAAGACGACACCTAAGCCCACGATGCCGCCGAGCAACATGTAGCACCCGTAGCGTTCAGCGCCGAGTGAATGCAAGAAAAAAGGTGTGGTGGCAAAAACCAGTAGCGGATAAAACGCATATTCAGCGACCGACCAAATCGAGCCTGAAAACTTATTCTGCATTGGAGTATCGAGCGCTGGAATCCACGGTCAAACTGCCCATCGCCGGATTCGCTGGGATGGCCGCGTTATCTTCGAATGCTCGATTTCTGGGCCATCTGCAAGTATCACGGCTGATTGATCGGGAGTGGATTTCCACGAAAAAAGGTCCGAGAAGGAGTGGCGGAGAGGGAGGGATTCGAACCCCCGATAGGCGCAAACCTATAACTGATTTCGAGTCAGCCGCATTCGACCACTCTGCCACCTCTCCGGGGTGCGACGAGTCATGTCCGGGGCAAGCCCGGGACGGCGCGCAGTGTAGCGGATGGTTGGAAACGGCGAAAGCGTGCGATTGGCCATAGCGAAACGCGCAGTCCGTCGCAAAAATCGCTCTAAGGTGAGGACCACGGGGGCCGATAGCCTGGGACAGCCATTACTGCAGACCCGGTCGGTCGAAGGAGCCCTCATGGAGCTGAACGAGCTACTCAAAGACGTCAAAGACATTGCCCCGCTGCCCAAGGCGTATATTCGGATCCGTGAACTCGTCAACGATCCGGATTCATCGCTGGATGAATTGACGTCCGTCGTGACTAACGATCCGGGACTTACCGCGCGCATTTTGCGCATCGCCAACAGCGCCTATGTCGGGTTGCCGACCAAGGTTGAGACCATCGGCCGGGCGGTGCAAATCTTAGGCCTCAATCAAGTCCATGATTTGGCGCTGGCCAGCGCCGCGGTCAACTCGCTCTTTAAGATCAAATCCAAGGCGCTGGATGTTTATGACTACTGGCGCCGTAGCATCTATTGCGCGATCGTCGCCCGCATCGCCGCGCGCCGCTGTGGAATTCGCAATGCAGAGCGCTTGTTTGTCAGTGGACTGCTGCATGAGATTGGGAATTTGCTGTTAGCGTTCAAAGAGCCACCGCTATACAGCGAGATCCGCGATACGGCGATCAAGCGCCAGCGGCCGTTGGCCGTCGTCCAACGTGAAATGTTGGGGTTTGATTACGCAATGGCGAGCGCGGAACTGATGAAACGCTGGTCATTACCGGAAGGGCTCTACGAGCCCGTTGGTTATCACACGCAAAGTATTTCAACAGTCCCGCCAGCGCTCGCGCATGACACGGCGATGATTCACATGGGTGGCGCCATCAGCCGTGCCGCGATGTGGAACTCGGATGCGGATGAGCCAGTACCACCGTTCGATCTGGTCGCCGTGCAACTCACGAAGCTTGATGAAGAGGCGGTCGAAGAGATCATGAGCGAGGCCGATCAAGCCGTGGTCGAAGCGATGAGTCTGCTACTGCCTGATCTTAAAAAGGACCTGCGCCGCAGCGCCGCGTAACGTTTACACGCCGTCGCAGCGGACGCGCACATAGGTACCGGGCGCGTCCGCTAATACTTTAAGTTTGCCGGCGCCGGGTTCGCGGGCCGGGACTAGGCCACCGGCATAATCGTCGATCCAACGCTCCCATGCCTCCCACCAAGATCCTTTGTGTAGTTCCGCTTGCGCGAACCACGCGTCGGGCGTGGTGGCCTCGCGCACGGGTGGACCTTCGTAATGATCGTAAGCTTTGGGCCCAGGCGGATTGATGATGCCGGCGACATGGCCCGCCTTGCCGAGCAGCAATGTCACCTTGCCGCCAAGTAGCCGCGCACCGACATAAGTCGATTTCCACGGCGCGATGTGATCTTCCACCGCGGAGACAAAACAGCAGGGAATATCGACCTTCCCGAGATCGATCGGCACGCCGTTGATGTTGATTCTCCCGGGTTCCCGCAACGCGTTTTCCATATACATCCGGCGCAGATAAGTGCTGTGCATGCGCGCCGGCATGCGGGTTGAATCGGCATTCCAGTACAACAGATCAAAGGCCGCCGGCGAGCGGCCGAGCAAGTAGTTGTTGACGACGAAAGACCAAATGAGATCGTTCGCGCGGATAAGATTGAACGCGCTCGCCATCTGCCTGCCATCCAGATAGCCTCGTTCGCCCATTTCTTTTTCGATTTGCGCCACCTGCGCTTCATCCACAAATACCGCCAAGTCGCCTACGTCCGCAAAATCGAGCAGGGCCGTGAAGAATGTCGCGGACGCCACGCGCCGATCGCCTTGCGCGCGCAAATAAGCGAGCGTCGCACCAAGTAAGGTGCCGCCGATGCAGTAGCCAATCACATTAATGGACTTCTCGCCGGTCGCGGCAGTGACCGCATCCAGCGCCGCGAGCGGCCCTTGCAATGCATAGTCGGCGAAATCTTTGTCGCGAAGTTCAGGACCGGGATTGACCCAAGAGATCACAAACACCGTGTGACCCTGCGCAACCGCCCAGCGGATGAAGGAATTTTTGGGCTGCAGATCGAGCACGTAGAATTTGTTGATCCACGGCGGCACGATCAACAGCGGACGCTTTTTGACTTGGTCCGTTGAGGGTGCAAATTGCAGCAGCTCGATTAACTCGTTGCGAAACACTACTTTGCCCGGCGCGGTCGCGATATTTTTGCCAAGCTCGAAATTCGCACCATCCACCATGCGCAAGTTGAGGCGGCCCTGCACCGGATCGAAATCTTCCAGCAGGTGTCGCATGCCATCGACCAAATTCTGCCCACCGGTTTCGAGCGTCGCGCGCAAAACTTCTGGGTTGGTTGCGATGAAATTGGTGGGCGCCAGCGCGTCGGCGAATTGGCGCAAGTAAAACTCGGCCTTATGCGCGGTTTTGGCATCCAAGCCTTCAGCATCCTGCGCCAACCGCAGTAGCGCGTTGGAGGCCAGCAAATAGCTTTGTTTGATGAAGTCGAAGAACGGATTGTCTTGCCATTCGGCCGCGCGAAAGCGCCGGTCAGCAGGCGCGGCGGAATCAGCCGGCGCCATGCCCCATAAGCGACGCAAGGAGTGCTGCCACAGATCCCAGTATTGCTGCCAGGCCTGGGTTTGAATTTGAGTCAGCGCGAGCGGATTGGATAACCAAGCCGTGTAGAGCGCTTGCATGGTGGGCATAACGCCCAACGGATCAGGCGTTGCGCCACCTTGCAAGGCGTGGCTCGCCCAGTAATTCGCCATGAACTGCTGGCACTCGGCCGTGACTTTTGCCATCGTTGCCGCGAGTTCTTGCGGGTCAATGGTCGGTTGTGGCTGTGCGTTATCGTCCGTCATTTCTTCTTTGGCACATAAAGATCGGTAATGGTGCCGCTGAACGTTTCGGCCGCCATTGCCAACGTTTCCGATAACGTCGGGTGCGGATGAATGGTGAGGCCAATGTCCTCGGCGTCGCAGCTCATCTCAATCGCGAGTGCGGCTTCCGCGATTAAGTCGCCCGCGTTGGTGCCAACGATGCCCGCCCCGATGACGCGGCCGCTGCCTACTTCAAAGAGTAGCTTAGTCATGCCCTCGGTGCGCGACAAACTCAGCGCGCGTCCACTCGCGGCCCATGGGAACACGGCCTTTTCGTAGGCAATACCTTGGGTTTTGGCGTCGGTTTCGGTTAGACCCGCCCACGCCACTTCAGGATCGGTATACGCCACGGATGGAATGACGCGCGCATCGAAGCCGGCTTTATGGCCAGCGGCGACTTCCGCCGCCACCTTGCCCTCATGGCTGGCTTTGTGCGCCAGCATCGGTCCGTGCGTGAGATCACCAATCGCGAAGATATGCGGTTGATTGGTGCGCTTTTGTCGATCAGTCGGGACAAAACCGCGCTCATCCACCGTGACGCCGGCAGCATCCAAGCCGAGGCTTTTGCCGTTGGGGCGCCGACCGACCGCCACCAACACGCGATCAAAACTTGCGCTCGCCGGTGCGCCTTTGCCTTCAAAGCTGACGTCGAGCGCCGCTCCGGCTTGCACGGCGGTGACTTTAGTGCCCACCATGATGCCGGCGAGGATGGTTTTTAAGCGTTTCTCCAATGGCTTGACCAAATCGCGATCGGCACCGGGGATGAGTCCATCGGTGAGTTCCACCACGGTCACTTGTGATCCAAGTTCCGCGTAGACCGTCGCCATTTCAAGACCGATGATGCCGCCGCCAATCACGAGCAAACGCGCCGGAATATCCGCAAGTGCCAACGCGCCGGTCGAATCCATGATGCGTGGATCATCCGGCAAACCCGGCAAGCGCACAGGCTCTGAGCCGGCGGCGATGATCGCTTGCTTAAATGTCACGTCGGTGACGCCAGCGGGCCCGGTGACTTTAATGCTCGTTGGCGACGTGAAGACACCATCGCCGGTAAAGACCGTCACTTTGCGTTGTTTGGCGAGACCACTCAAACCACCGCTGAGCTGGCTGATGACTTTGTTTTTCCACGCTGCGAGCTTATCGAGCGCGATGCGTGGTGCCCCAAACTCAATGCCGTGAGCGCCGATGTCGCGTGCGTCCGCAATGACCTTCGCGGCGTGCAGCAGCGCTTTGGATGGAATGCAGCCTACATTCAAACAAACGCCGCCCAAGTTGGGATTGCGATCGATGAGCGTGACCGAGAGGCCTAAGTCGGCCGCGCGAAAGGCGGCGGTATAGCCGCCGGGGCCCGCGCCCAATACAACGAGGTCGGTGCTTGCATTCAATTTGGAGTTCTCCTGCGCGGCGGTTTGCTTGCGCTTTGCTTGGCGTGCGCGCGCGGTTTGGTTTTCTTTTTAACGACGCGCGGCGGTGGCGCGGGTGGTGGTTCCGGTCGCGCGCGATACAGCGTCAGCACTTGGCCAATTAGATTGATAACCTCCGAGCCCGTGTCGGTGGCAAGTAATTCGGCCGTCGCCGTGCGTTCTTCGCGCTCGATGCCGCGCAGTCGGACCTTGATAAGCTCGTGCGTGGTCAAAGCTTCGTCTATTGCGGCGAGTACCGCGCTAGTGACTTGGTGTTGCCCGAGCAGCACCACGGGTTTAAGTGGATGTGATTTTGCCCGGAGGGCGCGGCGTTCGGGGCTCGATAGCATGAAATGGATTTCCTTCGAAGGCATCGGCAATATTGGCGGCATTGAGCCTCAAATCCTGTCGTCCCGCAATGCATCGGCACCTCTTCTATAACCTTTGGCAAGGCGTGCGTCTCGCGCTGTTGCGCAACGCCTCACCACGCGGCGGTTTAAGTCAGCTCCTGGTGTTGTTGTTACTGGGTTGGTTATGTGCGCTAAGTGCCGATTGGATGTCGACTGCGCCGCCAGTCATTCTCGCGCCCTGGGGCATTCTCGCGGAGGCCGCGCGCGCCTACTGGTGGTTAGCGGTGCTCGCCGTGGTGGTCACGGTGGAGCGTGATGAGCACTGGTTCGTGCCGCTTGCCGTCTTATTGGCGGCGGCGAATTTCATCATCTGGAGCGTGTGGCTTGCCGTCGTTCTGTTCGGGCCGCGGCTTGCGCCGGCGCAATTTGGAGTCATCACGCCGTATCTGTGGCAGGTAGCTTTTGGATGGCAAGTGGCGGTTTTTGTGCGCGCACTTGGCACTCGTCGCGGTCATAAGGTGCGTGATTTGTTGTACACCGGTGCGTATGCCGGCGTGCTTTATTTATGCATTAACACGCTACCGGATTACCCGTTGTGGGAAACGAAGCCCGCGCGGGTGTCGGATGCCTTGAACATCGAAGATACCTACCAAAGTCAGCCTAGGTTGCTAGCGGATGCCCTGGCGCGGATCGTGCCCAGCAGGGCGGGCGCGCGCGAACTATTCGTCGTGACATTCGCAGGCTTCGGTGCGGAGGACGTTTTCAAGCGTGAAGCGTTGAATGTCAGCAAAATTGTCGGTACGCGTTTTGGGGCGGATACCCGGCGCATCGAGCTCATCAACAATTCGGCAACGCTGCCGCGTTGGCCGCTTGCCAGCGTGTCCAACTTGTCGGATACCTTGAATGCGCTTGTGACTAAGATGCAGACCGATGAGGACATACTTTTTTTGTTCTTGACCTCGCACGGCTCGGAAGACGGTGAGTTTGCGGTGGAACTGGGTGAGTTAGGCTTGAATGCGCTCACCCCTGAACGCCTGCGCGACATGCTCGATGCCGCCGGTATCAAGTGGCGGGTGCTGGTCGTCTCAAGTTGCTATTCCGGACAATTCATCGATGCGTTAGAGAGTCCGGATACGTTGGTCATTACCGCCGCCGCGCGCGATAGAACTTCGTTCGGCTGCGCGCATGAAAACGAATGGACGTATTTTGGAGAGGCTTACTTCGCGCGTGCGCTCCGAAATATCCCGTCATTCACACAAGCTTTTACGCGTGCGCGCGAACGGATCGCGAAGCGTGAACAGCGTGCCGGCAATATTCCCTCCGAGCCGCAGATACGGCTCGGCAAGGCAATTGCACCGGTACTCAAGGACTTTGAGCACCAGTTGTCGATTGAGGAAAATTCTCAGCCCAAATTACCGACAAAATCCTCGTAATCGTCGGCATCCATCAGATCTTCGAATTGAGCTTCGTCGGTGGGTTCCAATTTGAACAACCAACCTTCGTCTAGCGCGGATTCATTGACCCGTTCGGGCGCATCCGCCAGCGTCTCGTTAACTTCAATCACGCGCCCCGCGAGCGGCGCTTTGACTTCACCGGTGGTCTTCACCGATTCGATCATGACCGCATCCTCGCTCTGCTCGATGTCGCGGCCGACATCCGGCAGTTGCACGTAGACGATATCGCCCAACTGCTCCTGCGCGTAATCCGAGATGCCGACGGTGGCGACCCCGTCATCGTCGATCTCAACCCAGACATGATCTTCGGTGTAACGTTTTTCACTCATGTTGGCTGCCCTGCCTTGCCCTACATCCCAAACATTTTCTTTAAGCTGTCGAAACCGGCTTGGTAGATGCCTTGCACCGCCTTGACCGCATCGTTCTCATTGGTACCGGCGGGCTCAAATTCGCTTGACCAATCGACCAACGAGCCGCCCTTGCCGTCGTCACGCACGCGCAGGGTGGCGGTGTAATTGGCGACCGGCAACGGCCCGCTGACGATCCGGTAGCGATAAAGCCGGTCCTTTTCATCGATGACTTCGAGCCGTTCGATAATTTCACCGCCGCCGAGCAACGACAAACGGCGCAACCGGCCATTGTCTTCCAGCTTGCTGGACTGCACGGCCGGATGCCAATCCGGCAGCGCGTTGAATTGCCCGATGAGTTTCCACAATTGATCGGGTGGAACCTGGAAGTTCGACTGTAGGCTTACTTTGGTCATCTAGGCATTTCCTTATCAAGGGGCAGGCGTTCAGACTAACGTTGTCTGTTACTATAGGCTAGACCTCAAAATTCGCACCAACGATTATGGAAACGCGAGAAATCATTCAAGTAAAAGCCAGTGACGAGACGGCCGCCTGTGACGGTGGCGGCGGCTCATTAGGACATCCGGTCGTCTATCTCCGCTTTGAAGGCAAATCGACCGTTGATTGTTATTACTGCAGCCGGCGTTTTGCCAAGCCCGAAGCCACGCCGAAGGCCACCGCGTAACCGCGTCGGCGATGGCGGGTAGATAGGACGATGCTCGGGCGACTGGTTAGCAGATTGCTCAAGGGGTTGGTTCTCACTTACCGCTACACGCTGTCGCCGCTACTCGGGCCGCGTTGCCGGCATCTCCCCACTTGTTCGGAATATTGTCTGGAAGCGATCGAACGGCTTGGTCCGTGGCGCGGGTCGTGGCTGACGGTGAAGCGTTTGGCGCGTTGTCATCCGTGGGGAACCAGTGGCATCGATCCAGTGCCGGAGCGGTAATGGCGCCTCTTTAGGTAACGGACATTCGCGCAAAAGCGTCCACTCAGCCAACCGAGAATTCCGACTTTCGCTTTTCTCAGCGTTTTTGAATTCCACGCCCGAGATCGTCCGGCACGATGAATAGATAACGTTTGCCCTGTCGAGTTCGTTTGAGTAGCTCCAGCGCGGCCATCGCCAGCAAGTCCTTGCGTGCGACATCGTAGGAGATCCCGTGCGCACGCTGATGCTCTTCGACCCGTAAGCAATCCGCGGATACTTTAGCGCATGCCGGAGCAGCGCCATCCGCCTAAAATTCAGCCGACCCACAAGGCGTGGCTTGCGCGTGAGCATTTGTCCCGCTTCGTTAATGTCGCGAACTTTTTCACGAAGGTACTCATCAGGGCATCCACCGCTTTGCGCACCACTTCTGTTCGGCACTCAGCCCTGGTGGAGGTGGTAGATGGCGCAACTTTTCCCAGTGCAGATAGCGACCCTGCCCGTCGACTTCCGACAACTCGCCGAAAACACGCGTCGCAACCGAGGGTTCTTACGCGAGCGCGGCCTCCATCAAGGTCTCGAAGCGCGTCGGTGTTACCGGCAACCACATGTCGGATACTTTCGAATAATCTGCGACTTAGCGTCTCTTCAAACACTTCATGCTTGAAATTCAAAAACAAGTTTGAAAACCGACCTGCGCAAATGCATGGATGTCCCATATATCTCGCTAGAAAATTTACCTGGCCGATATCAATAGCGTCGCGGACGGTGGATTCGTACAGAAGACCGAGTTGGTGGACCTGATGAATATCGCCGATCCGCACGACTTAAATGGCGACGGCAGTACGACGTTCACCTTTCCTTATGTCACTATCGAAGACGTGTTGGTGCTAGATGCGCAGAATTTGCTCGTGATTAACGACAACAATTATCCGGGCGGTGGCGGTCGTGGGGCGTTCGCGGATAACACCGAATTTCTGCACCTTCAGTTAGCGCAGCCTGTGCCGGTACCGGCGAGTTTGCGGTTGATGCTCTCCGGGCTTGGTTCCGCGTTGGGATTTGCGCGGCGTCGAAGTCAAGCGCTGACCCTTTCTCTCGCGAGTTAGTAGAGTAAACCTCTCCCACCGGGAAAGGTCGGCGCGCAGCGCCAGATGAGGGGCAGCATAACTACGCGCTAATCCGGACTCACCCTAGCCCTCCCGCGCGCGGGAGAGGGGGGCGGATTTCCTCGCTCGCGAGGGAGAGTATGCAAGAGCGATTCACGCAATGCATCGAAATCACGCGTCGCGCGGCTTCCTGTACCTGCATCAGGTTGTGTGTCGTGCGCGCAACGCGAAATCAACGATTTTGATAGCTTGCTTATGTTCACCTGGTGGAATGTTCGCAACGTGTCAGCATTACTGTGCCGGATCATACGCGCACGCGTGCGGGTTGATCTGTAATTGGGTACCCGGTTCGAGCCACAGACCGTGAGTTTGATGGTCTTCGAACGCACCCGTCGCAGCGTGCACAAAATCTCGCGAAGACTTTAGTGCTTTCTTGAGGCCTACGGCGCGTCACCTCTTACGCGTCGGTTGATAGCGCTATACGGATGCTTCGAAATGATTGGAGCGGTCTTACGTAGATATAAAACCTTCCAATACCGCCTCATTCATTATCCGAATTCGTGCCTTCCGCAGGTACTCAGCTTTTTGTTACGGCACGAGATCAAGAATGTGCCGCCCAAATTAAAAAACGTAATACAACTGCAATCAAACGGTCGCACTAGCGTCATCTAGAGAGGGTAGTGTCTAGTCCCTGACGCAATGAAGGATATCGCGTCACGCGCGGCGATGGTACACATCGCTGATAGCTTTCGCCGTAAAACGAAGTGACTCAACTACGTTCGCTTTCTATGAAAAAACCTAAGCTATTTATCGTCTTTGGAATGCCGCGAAGTGGCACTACTTATCTCTATCACGTACTAGGAAAGCATCCAGGAATTTTTGTGCCTTACCGCAAAGAAAGCCACTACTTTTCGGGGAACTATGGAAAAGGGGAGGGGTGGTTCCGCGCTTTATACCAAGATCAGCCGAGTCAAAAACTAGGTGCTGACATTAATCCGATGTACTACCTCGATGAGCAGGCGATCCCGCGCATCCTTGCCTATGATCCTTTGGTGAAGGTGATTTTGGGTGTGCGCGAACCGGTAAGCTTCGTCGTGTCCCTTTACGGGAATATGCGGGAACATGGGCACGGCAAGGCGCCAATTACCGAAATTGTTCGGCGCTACGTGTGGCCGCTTACCGAATTGGCTGATTTGGAGTTTTCGTTAGCCGATGGCTTTATGCAGAAAAGAATTAGCGAGATGGTAACCGCATTCGGTTCCAGGCTTTTTCTCTATGACTACAAGCATTTCAGCGAGTCTCCCTTGGCGGTTCTCCAGGCAATCGAGAAATTTCTGGAAGTTCCTTCCTATTTTTCACTCCAGAACCTTGAAACCAGTCGAATAAACGCGACCGGTCGGCGGGATCTTCTAAAAATCAATAAGCTGATTGCCAATCAGCGGGTGCTCGATCTGGTGTACGCGCTTGTCCCTAAAATTGCGGTACGCAAAGCACGAATACTTCTCGAGAGAATTAATGCGGCCAATATAAAGCCAACTCGCATGGGTGAGTCGACTACTCCGCCTCAAGATTTAGCGGAGCTTACCTCATTATTGGCGGGCGATCGTGCGTTCTATGACGCGCTATTCAGCACGCGATCCACGCTTTGCGGCGATGAGCTGGTTCAGTCAATACAATTGATGGGTAGCAGCGAGCGTTTTCGAAGTGCTGTGGCTGCTTAAGCGACAACCGCGCCGATGCAGTTGCGAGGCGCGCTGAACAACCAGCACGAATGTTACAAACCATGCAAGCAAAACCATGCCAGCTAGAAGCGCGCGTTAGCACAACTGCAATCTGGCGGTCGCAATAGCGTCATGTAAACCCGGTATGGTTTAACCCTGGATACACCCTCGGATGACTTCATCCATTTCAGAGTAGTTTCATGCGACGTGAAAGCCGCGCCGCCGAAATATTTATCCCCTAATGAAAACTAACTAACGGAAAGATTCACTATGACTTGTCACAACGTGCTTAATCTTCCCCGTCACACAGGCCCCGTGTCTCCCCACACTTTGGAGCGCTGGGCCTTGGTGCGCGAAATCGCCGAACTGGAAGAAATTCTGGCGGACAACTACCGCGATTCCGAACTCATCGCGCAAAATGCCTGGATCTGCAGTGCGCGGATTGCGCTCGCCGCGAAACGGGCGGCGCTCCAGCATCTATAGCAGATGGGAGATGAGCCGACCAAGCGCAATCGCTGATCGAAGCAGATCTCGCGGCGGCGATCTCGCACGCGCTCGGCACCTTGCGCGGAGCCGCGGGCACACAAGCGTGCCGGGATTGCGGCGAAACCATTCAGCAAGCCTGGCGGCAGTTACTGTCAGGCGCCACCCGCTGCGTTTGGTGCCAGGCGGAAGCGGAGCGGGTTCTGCAACGGCAGTAAACTTGCTAGCCAAAACGCCGATGCGGCCGCTGGCGGCGTCTTTAGTCGTATCTTTGAACAAAAAACGGTGGCACGGAGTATCCGTGCCACGCGGTGAGCGGCTGATGCGATAGCGCATTGCGTGGCGCGGGC
>CAZKRY010000017.1:51572-106595 GCA_964555355.1 uncultured Klebsiella sp. | reverse complement strand
CAAAAAGTTCCGACGGTTTATGCTGACGCGAATACTTTTTCTACAACTTCGTTAGGTCCCACATGAACTCCACGGTGTCCCTTCGGGCCTTCGACCTAGGCTGGGTAACTGACGATGGCGACGATCCGACGGACCAGTGCGTGCACGGCGGAATCGAGCTAACGATCTCTGGCGAGCCGGCATATCGCACTGAGCCCAATCTGACGGTGTCCGCGGCCTGTCTGTATTTGCTAAGAACCATCGAAGACGACCACACCCCTGGGGGCACTGTCGCAGAAGGGAATTGGCTGCTCCCTTGCTGTGGTTTCAGCGTCTGGCCCTCCGAGGGCCGATATCCGGTCGATTGCATCGGATGCAACCAAGGCTCAGATATCTGGATTAGGCACGGTGACCACAGCGTCGAACTTTCTTGGGCTCAACACAGCGTTACCGTTGCTGAGGACGCCTGGGCGGCCGCCGTAGTAGAACTCGCCGAGCAGGTCGAAGCCTACTACCGCCAATGCCAGCCCAAGGAGCGGATTGAAGATGAACTGGATGCCGAAGGATGGAAGCTATTCTGGTCGGAGTGGCAAGACCGCAAGCAAAAGGCCATGCCGCGTGGGACCTAACCAGCCATTGGAGCGGACGCCTCCGTGCTGCGCACTCCGGCGCCGCTCAACGGCACGTTAGCCATCACGAGAACACAATGCTAGACCCAAAGCCGCCGGAACTCCTAAACAACATTGCGTGGTTCGCTAAGTACTGGCGCAAGCACACAAAGCATATTGCGGTAGCCTTGTGTGTGCTTGTCATTGGTTTCCTTGCTAATACCGATGAGCTGTGGGAGAAAATAATCGGCCCTAGTAAAAATGAAAACGAAAGGGCTCCCGTAAGCCAAGCTAGTACGGCGCCTAGTGTCGACTCTTCCAAATCCACTAGCCCAGCGAAACGACCCGCGCTCATCGTCGTCTTTAAAGATGGGGGCCGTGCCTATGTTTCGTTATCGTTCACAACCCTAGTCCAGCCCGAACTGATTCCAGAGGCCCACGCACTATTTGGGTCACTCGAAGCCATTGAGACCCACATTCAAAACGTTGTAGAAAGCGCTGCCTATACCGTCCTTGAATCCAAGAGTCTTTCATACGTTCGACAGCATAGGAACGAAGTTGCCAATGAAATCTTATCGATAGCGCAACCAGAAATTCGCCCTACAGCGTACATAGTGCAGAGCCTCCAGATTGCAGGTATAGAGAGTGATGGCTAACCAGCCCTTGGAGCGGACGCCTTCGTGCTGCGCACTTCGGCGCCGCTCAAGGGCGCGTTATACGGCAGCGGGCTAATTGAATGTGGTTTCAGGGAGGCAATAGCTTGGAACGTCGCAAGACTGATAGCCCGTCGGTCATGTCCGTCGCCACGCGCGCGTTCTTTCGGGCAAGAGGCGCGTGCCCTCATACAGCCGAGAGTCGGCAACCTGCGAGTCAGAATGAGTCAGCAGCCGCGCGTGTCAGGGTTACCCTGTCGGCCACTCCGGGAAGGAGGTCTTGTTCGGGAGCCTTCGTTCTGCGGGGGACTCTGCCGCGCGAGTTCTCCGGTGCTGCCGGCGCACATGACTGCCTTTCTGTGCCCGTCAGCGAACGCGCGGACTCGGTGTCGCGTCACGTACGCCGAAAGATTGGCCAACCGCTTCCGTATAACCAGTCGCTGGAGCCGACGCGTGACCGCCGGGCACTTTCGCTGCCGCTCAAGCGCTCGGCCGTCAAGCGCGGCTCAGCTTATCGTTATACGTGATTCGGATCGGTACGGCGCGTTATGGAATTTGAGTGGGACGCCGAAAAGGCGTCGATAAATCTTGAAAAGCACGGCGTTAGCTTTGATGAAGCGTCAACCGTATTTCTTGACCCTTTGGCATTGTCAGGTCCGGACCCAGATCATTCGGACGAAGAAGATCGGTATATCACATTTGGCCATTCAAGCTTGGGGCGTCTCCTCTCCGTACGCCACACTTATCGCCCTGGAAAGATCCGGATTATTACCGCGCGGCTAGTAACGCGCAGCGAGCGAAAACTTTATGAAGAAGCCTAAAGATGAAATGCGCAAAGAGTACAAACGATCCGACTTTGCGAAACTCGAACGCGGAAAATTCTATGCTGAAGTGCGCGCGGGTACATCGGTCGCCCTACTAGAACCGGAAATCGCAAAAGCATTTCCGACTTCAAAGGCGGTTAACGAAGCGCTGCACGGACTACTGAGTATTGCCGAACAGGCATCACGTATAACCAGCCCGTCGACCGGACGCCGGGCAAAACGCAGCAGCGCTCCGCGATAATATCGGTGGCCGGCGCCGGTCACGGGCAACGTTGGGCGTCTTTAAAGCTGTAACCAATAGGGTTACACTTGCTGGGTGATTTGTAATTTCAAGCACAAGGGGTTGCAGAGGTTCTTCCTGGAAGGTTCAAAAGCGGGCATTCAGCGCAATCACGCAGAACGCTTGCGTCTGATTCTCGCGAACCTTAATGCTGCCACTGGCCCTCACGATATGGGACTGCCCGGCCTGCGCCTTCATCCATTAAAGGGAGAAAGAAAAGGCGCTTGGTCTGTTTGGGTGAGTGGAAATTGGCGAGTTACATTCTCGTTCAATGGTAAAGATGCCGCTGACGTCGATTACGAGGACTATCACTAAAAATGGCTGTATCAAACAAAATGCATAATCCGCCGCACCCAGGCGAGATCATCAAAGAACTGTGTCTTAAGCCCTTGGGTTTAAGCGTTACCGAAGCTGCTGCTGGTCTCGGCGTAAGCCGTAAGCAACTTTCGTCGGTGGTTAACGGCCGCGCCAGCATCTCGCCCGAAATGTCAGTGAGGCTCTCGATGGCGTTTGGGACTTCGGCAGAGGTGTGGCTAAACCATCAACTGCAATACGACCTTTGGCTTGCCAAGAAACAGAGCAAGGGTCTGCGTGTGGCACGCTTTGCCGCGTAAAGACGCCCAACAAAACAATCGAGCCGACGCGGTGACGGACCGGCATTTCTACTTTGCGCTTGTGGCCCGCGCGTCTCATTGTGAACGTTGAGGCTGTAGAAAAACCTCTTTTGAACGGAGCTTTGCGGCATCACTCGCGTGTTAGTCAATTTGATGTGATGACATCGCGCGTACTGCGCAAGGTTGCCGAGTCAGAGAGTAGCGGTCAATGCCGTGCGATGTAGCGGAGCATCAGTTGTCCCTGATGCAGCTACGCAATGCAGCGCAAGTTAGCGAGCTTTTCGATGTTATGAACCAAGCAGAAGAGTTGCCACTGCCCGTTGACCTTGTCACGGCTGCGTAACGTGAATCGATGGAGTCGTTTGTTGTAACGCAGATTGCCGAACACGGGTTCAACGGTGCCAACCCGGCGCGCATAGTGGGCGCGCCCTTGTCGGTGGTTTAGGTTTGAAGAAAGCCACTTGGCGGGTTGCTTGTTGCGTCGGCGAGCGCAAACACTGAATGCGTAGAAGACACGGTCGACAATCACGTTTATCGCCTTGGAAACGAATGGCTTCAGTCCCGCTGATTCGGGAATAGGCGCCGTTTCGATAGAGCGATTTGCGGGCGGGGCAGACGCAGGTGTTGGCGAGCGGATCGAAGATGAAATCACGCGGTCGAAAACGCAGCGATGATTTGTTGAACTCCTATACAATCGATACGACGCGACAAAGCGTGGGCATTTTTCAGTTTGATGCTCAACCCTCTGCATCCAAAGCGCTTGGAGCTGAGACTGTGTGAGCCGGGGCAATAGAGGACACTTATGCTCCCGTGGTCAGGTATTCCGGGGCAGCTAGTGGACTTCCTGATGGAGGAGGCCCGCGAAAACGGCTGCTTTCGAAGTCATACTCTGTTACGTGCGCCGCGCCGCACTGGCCCCGATGAAAAACTTCGGTAAACTGAAGAAAAAACCATCCAAAACCACGTCACCTCGGAGGCAGTCAATGAATAAGAACAAAACTTCAATTCAGTGGATCGTTGCGGCCGGCTTTCTTGCGATGATTGCGTTCGGGGCCTCGAGTAACAGCTTCGCGAAGTCGGATGACGAACATCGCGACAAGATTCTGTATATCTGGGCTGGCGATCAGGCGCGCGTGCGTCCGGACTTCCTCGCCGTCATCGACTTCAACGAACATTCGCGCAATTACGGCCGCGTATTGCGCACCGTACCGCTGCCGGCGCCCGGGAACATCGGCAACGAGCCACACCATTGCCATCTTTCGGACGATGGAAACATTCTCGCCTGCGGCGGTTTGCTAAGCCTGCTCCGAGGTCAGAACGGAATTTTTTTCTTCGACGTTTCTAAACCGCGTTTCCCCAGGTTTCTGTTCTCCCGTAGCACACCGAACTCCAGCATCACGGACGATTTCTTGCCATTGCGCACCGGCGGCTATCTAGTCACCCAGATGGGATCGGAGAGCGGTGGCGCACCGGGTCGCTTGGCTGAATTTGATCGGTTACTCAATCTCGTGGCAGAGCACCCCACTATCCCGCCCGCCGATGGTTTCAACCCGCACGGCATCTCGGCGGATATTGATCGTAACCTGATGGTGACCAGCGATTTCATCAATCCAGTGACCACACTTAACGTGTGGCCGGGTGATGTCGAACTGCGCGGTGCGCTTCGTTTTTGGGACTTCGATAAGCGCAAGATTACTCGAACCGTGTTCCTACCCCAGGCGCTCGGCTCCATGGATGTGAAGCTCATCCCAGGGGATCCGCACGGACGTGCCGTGACCGCAAACATGTTTAGCGGTTTGTTTTATACGGTAGATCCGACAGACGGCAGTGTCGTGCAGTCATTCGATGCTGAAAATATTGTTCCCCATGTTGACGGCTTGCCCGTGCGCGGTGGCATGGTGCAGCTGCTAGAAATGCCGAGCAGTGGCAAGCGGCTTATCTACGCGTCGTTTATGGCGGGGCAGGTTGGCATGCTGGATATCAGTAACCCAAATGCCTTCGTGCAGAAGTCGATCGTCAATTTGGGTTTGAACGCCGGGCCGCATGATATCCACCTGACCGAAGACAATTCCCGTCTAGTCGTCACCGATTATTTCCTCAACGAAGACGATTTTGGCAAGATTCACTTTGAAGGCGATCACAAGGTCCATGTGATAAAGGTGAGCCCAAACGCGCTCACGCTTGATACCCGCTTCCAGCTCAACTTCGACACGGCGTTTGCTTACCCCGCGCGACCGCATGGAATCGAGATGAAATAGCGTGACAAATCGCGCTGTAAAGTGGCAATTAGTATAGTGAAGCGTGTGCTGTATTTGGGTTGATGCTTTTCATTGCCGGCATCCTATGGGGCGTCTACTTCGTCGGTGTTCCATTTCCGGACCCAACGCCCGAGCAGCGAATGCGAGAGGCAATGCATTTAAATATTGCAGACGCATTGATGGGCGGGGTGCCTGCACGGCTATCTTCTCGGCCCTCTATGGCGCTTCTCGCCGCATCCTCGCTTGGTCGCGGAAAAGCGCAACGAAGTGGTGGCGCGCTTGCCGCTTCCGTGTCGCGCGAGGAAGTTCTTCATTTTGACTTTGCCGTCGAGAAGAATGACGCTGCGTAACATCGATATACGGTGGACGACTACGGCGCGCCGCCGCTGAACGCATGCATTTTCAAAGCATCAAAAGGCAGAACAGCCATGAACATCGCAAAGAACGCCGGCATCTCTCGCCACATCGGCAAATACAGCGATGCGGTCGAGGTCGTCAATCCAACGCGCATTCTCTATGTCTCCGGCACGCCTGGGATCGATGCCGAGACCGGCAACCTACCGGAAGAGTTTGCGGCGCAAGCGGAGTTAGCATGGAAAAACGTGATTTCGATCTTGGGTGCGTCAAACATGGGCATCGAAAACATCGTTCAAATCACCCAGCATCTCATTCGTCGCGAAGACTTGAGCGTTTGGCGGGAGATCCGTACTCGCTACCTTAAAGGTTGCGAGCCGGCGTCCATGCTCACGTTTCTTCCCGCTTTGGTGTGGCCGAACATGCTGGTCGAATTGGAAGTTATCGCCGCGGAATAATCGGCGACGGGCCTAAACGCCCCAATTGTCTAGAAAACGCCACGATGGGTTTTCCATCATCGCGCTTAAGGATTCCATGTCGCCGCGCTCGGTTCTCCAGGCTAAATACTTCTCGTAGTGCGCGCGGCTTGCCCATAGCTCCACAATGATGAGCTGAGACGGGCGATCTTGATCTTTGGTGATATAGATATAAATGCACCCGTCAAAATTCCGGGTCGCCGGCAGTAGCTCGACAAATTTTTCTTTGAGCTTGTCGTGGAAACCGGGTTTGATGGTGACTTCCAGTAAGACTTGGCAGGCCATTTCTTTTCTCCTCTAAGCTAGGGATGAGTTGATTGATTCACGCAGCACAGTATGGGCGCCTCGCAAACGACTAGTCCACCGGAAAGGACTAAGTACGTCATAACACGGCCGCAATAGCGGGCGTGCTCAACTACCCACAAACACTTACGATAATGCCGGTCGGATGTCGTAAACCATCAAGCGACCTAAAACCAAACACGGAGATCCCCTGTGTCGAATCCCGTCTATGCCTTAAATCTTTTCGATGTCACCAATCGTGACGAATATCTCGCCTACTCCAAGCGCTCGGTCAAAGAAGTCACCGCGCATGGTGGTCGTGTCGTCGCGCTCGGCAAATTCAATAAGTCCGCGGCCGGCGAAATAAAGCCCCGCACGGTAATGGTGTTGGCCGAATGGGAATCGATGGAGGCGTTTGAGCATTATCGTAACGATCCGGCATTAGCCGATTTACATCCGCATCGCGTCAACGGTACCAGCAACTACATCTGGCATTTGTTCGATAAGCTCGAAGACCTGCGGCCGATCTTGAAGGCCACGAGCTAAATAGCTGTTCCAAAGTCCCCGGCTAACCCGTGCCAACATCCGGCCGCGCTACGGGTGGCTCGCTTGGGGACACGCCACAAGTACATCCCTGTAGGCTCGTGAAAATACATCCTTGTATTTTCACGGTCCCCAAGCGAGCCACCCGCATCCCGGCCTTGCGCCTGACGCGGAATTCGGAGCAGAAATTTAGCGCAGCTTGTTGATTTCAGTCAGGCTGTAAGTCACGGTAAACGGCGCGTGTAATCTGAACCCAAATTTCTTGCTGAGCGCCGCAAGCGCCTCACGTTGTACTGGGCCGGTGAGAACTTCATCGATAGCTTGCCGCAACGGTTCATCGCCCGCGCGCGTCGCCACGTGTAAGTTCCACGCCAACGCGGCGGGTGGAGAGTAAGACTCCGCAATCGATAGCGGTAGTGCCGGCGGTTGCTGCAATTGCCAACCCGCGGTCGGTCCCCATAGCAAGGCCGCTGCGGCCTCACCGCGCGCGACACTTTCAAGGGCGGGTCGCGGCGCGAAAAACGTGCGCTGCTTTCCCTGCAAGATGGCTAACGCAAAGCTCGCGACGGTTTGCGCTTGAATCGCGACCGGTTGCGCGCGCAAGGCTTTGAGCTCGCCGGAGGTTCCGGCAGGCCCAAACAGCTCAAACGCGGCACCGTAATAAGCGTTACCAAGGGCGAGTTTCGGTAGACGTTTCAGCGTGTCGCGCGCCGGGCCGGGCACACTGAAGATGGCATCACAGGCATCGCGCGCGAGTTTGTGCAGTGGGATGTCGGTTTCTTCCACTTCTTGAATGGTGGCCGGATTGTCGGTCCACACGGGTACAAATTCTCGGCCGAGCGCGCCGGCCACCAAACGGCCGGTCTCTAGATCAAATCCGCGTGAAGTTTCTTTTTCGCTATACGGCAGGTTGTGGGTCAACAAACACACTTTAAGCGGCGGTGCCGCCATCGCGCTCGCCGCCAAGAATACGCCGAGCGCTGCACTAACAATCCTCACGGCAACGCAAACACCACGAGCGCCGCACCTTTAGTGACCTTGGGATTCTCACCGACAATCGCCACCGCAATTCCACCGCCGCCGCTCGGCATCGCCATGTATTGGGTGGCGCCGGCTTTGTAGGTGATGGGTTGGCCGCGGACCATTGAGCCGGTTTGAAACTTCCATAATTCCTTACCGCTCTCGGCATCGAAGGCAAGCGCGTACCCAGATTGGTTGCCGGTGAAGACGAGGCCGCCACCGGTTGTCAGCGTACCGCCGACCATCGGCCACTCGTCTTTGTACAGCCACTTCACTTTACCCGTGGCCGGATCGAGCGCAGAAAGTGTGCCGTAAGAAGAACCATCTTCCGCCTGCATGATGCCCGGACCACCGCCCCAAAAAGGCGTGCCGTTGACGAATACGGCTTCTTGTTTTTCCATCTTGCCGCAAGACTCCACCACCGGCACATAGATCAGTTTGGTGTCTGGGCTGTAAGCCGCGGTGTACGAGCCGTTCTGCCCGCCGACATTGCCTGGGCAAATAAATTCCGGATTGCCACCGGGCATTGGCACATATTTGGGATCGAGGATCGGACGTCCGTTGGCGTCTAGCCCTTTGGCCCAATTGAGCGTTGCGGTGTATTGCGTACCCCGCAAAAACTTGCCGCTCGTCGCGTCTAATACATAGAGAAACCCGTTGCGATTGGGCTGCGTGATGGTCTTGACGGTTTTACCGTCATGCGTGGTGTCGATTAAGAACGCGCCGGTGTTGCCGTCGTAGTCCCACACATCGTGAGGGGTGTACTGAAAGTGCCATTTGATAGCGCCGGTGTCGGGATCGAGCGCGAGCATCGAGTTGGTATAAAGGTTATCGCCCTTGCGCGAATCGCCGTTCCAATCCGGCGAAGGATTCCCGACCGGCCAGTACAATACGTGCGCCTCCGGATCAAAGGTGCCGGTGTTCCACGCCGGGCCGCCCCCTGTTTTGTACGAATCCCCGTCCCACGTTTCCGTGCCGGGTTCGCCTTCGGCCGGCACGGTATAACGCCGCCACACGCGCTTGCCGGTTTCCGCATCATAGGCATCGATGAAGCCGCGCACGCCGTACTCGCCACCCGCGACCCCGATAATGATTTTGTTATCCACTACGAGCGGAGCGGCAGTCGAGCTATAACCGTTCGCGTATTTATCCATCTCGATATCCCACACCACGTCACCCGTGGCGCGATCGAGCGCTACCAGTCGTGCATCCAAGGTCCCCATGTAAATCTTGTTACCTAAGATCGCGACGCCACGGTTAGTTGGGCCGCAGCAAATTTGAATATCGCTCGGCATGCGATGTTCGTACTGCCATAACATCTCGCCGCTCACGGCATCGAGCGCAAAAAGGTTGTTGTACGCGGCCGTGACATACATAACGCCGTCGACCACCACGGGGGAGGTTTCAAATTGGCCCGGAATACCGGTTTGAAAAATCCACGCGGGTTTAAGCTTGCCGACATTGTCGCGATTGATGTCTTTGAGCGGGCTGTAGCGCCAATTCTGGTAATTGCCGCCGTAATGTAGCCATTTGGCAGGATTCGCCGTGCCCTGTGCGAGATCGGTCGGGGTGATGGGGGCGGGCTCTGCGGCGCCGGCCATGCCGAAATTCAACGCCATGCACACCGTGGCCGCGATGGATATCAAGCGCATAGTCTCCCCTTGCGAGCTTGTTTTTCGAGTGAGACGAAGTGTAAGGCGGTTCAGGTCTGCTGCCCAGCGCACTGCGCGGACTGGAACGGAAACGCTATCCTATGTGGCTAACCGCGATGCATTCGCGTATTCACAAAAAGCCGTCGGAGAATGAAACTGTGACCAATAAAGCGCACCATCACGCCACCGATTTTGACGTCATCGTCGTCGGCGCCGGTTTTGCCGGCCTATACATGCTGTATCGCCTGCGCGAACTTGGCTTACGCGCACGGGTGATTGAGGCCGGTACCGGCCCCGGCGGCACCTGGTACTGGAATCGCTATCCCGGCGCGCGCTGTGATGTGGTCAGCATGGAGTATTCGTATCAGTTCTCGCCCGAGCTTCAGCAAGAGTGGAATTGGAGCGAGCGCTTTGCAACCCAACCGGAGATCCTGCGCTATGTCCGTCATGTGGCGGATCGTTTCAATCTTTGGCCGGACTTGCAGTTCAATACCCGCGTCACGGCGGCCCATTTCGATGAATCGCGCGGGCTGTGGACAGTGCAGACCGATCCACCAGCAAAGCTCTCGGCACGCTTCTGTATCATGGCGACTGGCTGCTTGTCTTCCGCCAACCTCCCCAAGATCGCCAGTCTAGATTCGTTCCAAGGCGCTACGTATCACACTGGGCGTTGGCCACATGAAGGCGTCGATTTCACCGGCAAACGCGTCGGGATCATCGGCACCGGTTCGTCCGCCATTCAGTCGATCCCATTAATCGCCGAACAGGCCGCGCACCTCACCGTCTTTCAACGCACGGCGAGTTATTCCGTGCCAGCCCGCAACGCGCCGCTCGATCCGGAGGAAGTCACGCGCATCAAGGCGCATTACGCGGAGTATCGCGAACACAATTGGCGCGAACCGTTTGGTGTTGATTTTCAGCAACGCCCGGAGTCGGCACTCGCGGTGCCGGACGATGAGCGCGAGCGTGAATTTGAAGCTCGCTGGCAGAAAGGCACGCTGGGTTTTCTCGCCGCGTTTTCCGATATTCTCACCGACGATAAAGCCAACGCACTCGCCGCGGAGTTCGTGCGGAACAAAATCCGCGCCACGGTTAAAGATCCGGCGGTGGCCGAGAAACTGATGCCAACGCAAGTCATTGGCTGCAAGCGTTTGTGTCTCGATACCGATTATTACGCAACGTTCAATCGCCCGAACGTCACCTTGGTGGATGTCAGCACACAAGCCATCGATGAAATCACCCCGCGCGGTGTGCGGGTTGGCGCGCAGCAATACGAGTTCGATTGTTTAGTCTTCGCGACGGGATTCGACGCCATGACCGGCGCGCTCAACAAAATAGATATTCGCGGCAAAAGCGGCATGGCGCTCGCGGAGAAATGGCACGCCGGGCCGCGGACTTATTTGGGACTCGCGATAGAAGGCTTTCCTAATTTATTTACCGTCACGGGGCCCGGCAGTCCGTCCGTGCTCTCCAATATGTTGCCGAGCATCGAGCAACACGTGAATTGGATAACGGACTGCATCCGCTATGTCACGCAACGCGGCGCGCGTGCCATCGAAGCACAACGCGATGCGGAAGACGCATGGGTTCAGCATGTCAACGAAGTCGCCTACAGTACGCTCTATCCCTACTGCAATTCGTGGTACCTAGGCGCGAATGTGCCGGGCAAACCGCGTATTTTTATGCCGTACATCGGCGTGCCGCCGTATGTCGAGAAATGCCGGCAGGTGGCGGCGAATAATTACGAAGGGTTTGCGTTGACGGCGTGAAATGAACTAGCGGCAATGCAATAAAGGTAGGTTGGGGTGAGCGCAGCGATCCCCAACATCAAGCCGTCTAAACTGGCAACAAGTCGCATCCCGTGGACTCGTCGCGTTGGGGTTCGCGTTGCTCACCCCAACCTACAATTGAGCGATTGCGAAACGAAACGCCGTTAATTCGGCACTTCTACTTTGTAAAGTTTGCGCGCGTTCTCCCACAGGATTTTGTGACGAGTATCGGCGTCGCAATCGCACAAGCCTTCGCGGATGCGTCGTGAGACTTCTTCGCCGTACAGCGACGTCGGATGCGGGAAATCGGTTTCGAATAAAATATTGTCGATGCCGACTTTATCGAGCAGGCGGCGCGGTGCCGTCTGTTCGAACCAATAACACGCGTAAACGTTGCGCGCGAAATATTCCGAGGGTAGGCGATCGAACTCCGGTCGCTCCTCGGCGACATGATTGCCTTGGAATTGATAATCGAGCGCTTCGAGCGCAAACGGGATCCAGCCGATGCCGCTCTCAACCGACACAAACTTGATCTTGGGATAACGCGTTAGCACACCGGACACCAGCAAGTCGCACAGTTGCCGGCCGTTGTTCATAAAAAGCCCAACCGAGAGTTCGGCAAATGCCGCCATGCGCCCGTATTCTTTGATTTTGTCGCGTAGCAAGCCGTTTTCCATGTTGCCGGAGCCGATATGAAAACTAACCGGCAGATCTAACTCGCAAGCGATTTCCCACAACGGGTCCCAATGTCGATGCCCTAACACCGGCATGCCGAACGACTGCGGATCGCCGGTGAACAAAATTCCGCGATGGCCCATGGCATGGCAACGCTTAATTTCTTGCACGGCGGCCGCCACATCCCAAAACGGCGTCGAGGTGATCGGCAACAACCGGCGGGAGTCGGCGCTCGCCCATTCGGTTTGCCAATCGTTGTAGGCCTTAACGCAACTCAGCATCAGATCGGGATCGCGTAGACGCAA
Organism: uncultured Klebsiella sp.; assembly: GCA_964555355.1. GTDB lineage: Bacteria > Pseudomonadota > Gammaproteobacteria > CAIKBL01. The sequence goes on along the minus strand of CAZKRY010000017.1, from coordinate 94,303 downwards.
AAACTCCTGCGCCCCAAAACCTCCAACGTTGGGATACAACACCATCGCCCAAATGCCCATCTCGTCCATGTATTGCAGACGCGCTTTGGCATCAAACGCGCCCGGATGCATGTCCGCATAGCCTTTGGGTGGGTGTTTGAAGTCGCCGACTGCGGCTGGTGCGGTGAGTCCGATCGGCACAATGCGATCTTTGCCGAGATGCCACCATTCGCGGCCATGCGCATCGGTTTCGACCCGCGGCACAGCATCGCGTTGATGCGCCGGCACGCGGCTGGTCCACACTTCCGGCGATTCGGTGACATGCGTGTCGACATCAATGATGGTGTATTGGGTCATGGGGTGTTGTCCTACAGCGGTGAATCGACGGCCTCTAGACCGTGACGATAAACCATTCGATTGCGGAGGAAAATGCGCGCTTCTGCCGATTGGCCGCGACCGTCAGAGTTGTTACGCTCTCGCCTCCTGCGAGCAGAGGATGTGGCGATGCAATACGATCTAGTCATCAAGAATGGCATGGTGGTCGATGGTTCTGGTGCCCCGGCCTATCCGGCGGATGTCGGTGTCGCACACGGCAAAATTGCGACGATCGGTCGCATCAACGAACGCGCCGCGCGCACCGTCAACGCCGATGGACGGGTGGTCAGCCCGGGATTTGTCGACGGCCATACGCACATGGATGCGCAGATTTTCTGGGATCCAATCGGTTCTTCGTCCTGCTATCACGGCGTCACCACGGCCATCATGGGCAACTGCGGATTCACGCTTGCGCCCTGCGCCAAACAGGACGCCGATTTTGTGTTTCGCAATTTGGAACGGGCGGAAGATCTGCCACGCGAATCAATGCTCGCCGGCATTGAATGGAAGTGGGAAACCTTTCCGCAGTTTTTAGATGTCATCGACGCGCTGCCCAAAGGCATCAACTACGGCGGTTATCTTGGACATTCGGCGCTTCGCACCTATGTCATGGGCGAGCGCGCGTTCACCGACCAAGCCACCAATGACGAATTGAAGCGCATGCAGCACGAGGTGCGCGAAGCCATCAAGGCGGGTGCGATCGGTTTCTCAACGTCGCGTACCTACAACCACATCACCTCCGACGACCGCCCGGTCGCAAGCCGCATTGCCGATTGGGAAGAAGTCCGCGCGCTGGTCAATGCCATGGGCGAAACCGGCGCCGGCATTTTTGAAATCGCGAGCGAAACGCCAGGCCGCAAGCCTGAGCGCCAGCAAGATTATTTTGATCGGTTGAAACATTTAGCAGTCGAGTCCGGCCGTCCACTGACCTACGGCATGTTCAGCACCCGCATCGCGCCCGGGATTTGGCGGCCGTTTTACCAAGTGGCCAACGAAGCCGCCCAAATGGGTGGCCGGATTTTCGTGCAGTGTCATAGCCGCGCGCTTTCCACCTTGATGTCTTTTGAAACGCACACCGCATTTGATTCCTGGGATGTGTGGCGTGATCTGCGCGCGAAACCGCTCGCCGAGCAAAAAGTATTATTGCGCGATCCCGATTGGCGGCGACGCCTGATTGAAGTTGCGAGCCGGCCTTACGACGGCCCACGGGTGGTAGGCGCTGAACCCCGTCCGCCGGAGTGGGAATGGGTATGGGCGTTTGAAGGAATGGGTAAGGAAGTTCGGATGGACGAAGCCGGCGCCAAGCGCGGCGTGCATCCGGTGGAAGCGATGATTGATATCGCACTGGAACACGATTTCAAAGTCTTTTTCCGCCAACCGTTGGCGAACGAAGACCAAGACGACGCCTTGGAAATGATGCGCCACCCGCGCAGTGTGGTGACGTTCTCCGATTCCGGCGCGCATGTCGCGCAGATCATGGACTCCTCGCTGCAAACGCATCTGTTGTCGCATTGGGTGCGCGAGAAACAGGAATTCACGTTGGAAGAGGCCGTGCGCATGATTACTTATGACACGGCAACGGCGTGGGGCTTGCACGATCGTGGCCTGCTACGCGAAGGCATGAATGCGGACATTTTGGTCTTCAATCCGGATACCGTCGCGGGTCTGATGCCGTACGTGGCGCATGATTTACCCGCCGGCGCGATGCGCTTGGTGCAGAAATCCACCGGCATCGACTACACCGTCGTCAACGGCCAAGTCATGCTGGAAGGATCGACGCCCACCGGCGCCCTGCCCGGCCGGCTCGCGCGCGGCCCCTTGGCTCGCCGCGCCGTTTGAAGCGATCGCTGGGTAACCGCTTACGCCTTGCCTATGTTCTGTTGCTCGCCGCGTGCACGGCACGCGATGCGAGCTATTACCCACTCGCGCAAGGCCACTGGTGGTATTACACCACGCGCACATCAGTGCTCGGCGAGACCCACGCCGAGCGGCTTTTTGTCGCTAACGAAACCGCGAGCGATCAAGGATTATTCCAGCGGCTTCAAGCACGCCATTTCCGCGAATTGCGAGAAACCAACGAGGGCATCGCACAAGTGGTGGCGACGCGTGATAGCGCACCCCACTTGATGACGCTCCTGCCGAAGAAGCGCGACAGAGAATTCCGTTGGCAATCGCCTAGCCTTTTGCGTCTTATCGAAAGCCGTACTTTTGCGCCGGAAGATCGCTTACGCGGGCGGCGCTTACCGTTCGAACTGACGGGTCAAGTCATTGCAACCGACGCGACGGTGATTGTGCCGGCCGGCAAATTTACCGATTGCTTGCATCTCGCCTTTCACGGCACGCGCAACGTGCGCACAGATCGCGGCACGCATTTGGTTGAAGTGCGCGTTACGCACCAAGAATGGTATGCGCCCGGCATTGGGCTTGTGAAAGTCGAACGCGCGGAACGTTCCGAGAGCAGCTTTTTACAAGATGGAAAATTTGTACAGGAGTTAGCGGCTTACGGCAGATGATCAACGTTGGCAAGCACAAAACACACCTCGCCCGCGAGATTGCGAGCTAAGCGCAAACGGAAACCATGTCGCTCGGCGTATTGCGCCGCTTGATAAAGCCCGATACCGAGGCCGTTTGGCGCACTCACCACCTGCCGAAACAACGTACAGACCATTGCTTCCGGCACCGGCGCGCCACTGTCCGTGACGGAAATGGTAATTGCGCCTGCCTCGGCGCGCACTTCGACAGAGATAGAGATAGTGGGATCGGCCGTGCGTTTCATGCGGGCGTTATCGAGCAGATTCTCGAGCACGCTGTCGAAGCATTCGGCCGGGACCGGCATTTCACCATGCGCGATCTGCTCCGCGAACAAGAGCACGCCGTCCGTATGACGCGCGCGGAACTGTGTCCACCAGGCGGCCAGCGGCACGAAATCACCGGTGTCTTCCACCGGTTTGTTCAGCTTATCGAGCGCATTCTGCAAACGTTGCGTAATCAGTGGCAATTGGCGGCGGGCGAGCGACAAATACTCGTCATCGCGTCCACTCGCGGTGGAGGCGGTGGCCAACAACTTCAATGATTGCAGCAGGTTTTTGATGTCGTGCGTCAACCGCGCGCCGGTGGCATACACCGCTTTAAGGTGCGCTTGGTGTGCGTGTTCTTGCTCGCGTTGCTTAGCCGCGAAAAAGTAACCCAGTGTTTCGATGAGCAGTCGGCAATGTAATAACAAGGTTGGGCCCGGTGCTTGATGCAGGAACAGTTTTACCGTCATCCATCCGGCTTCGATCTGCGTGGTACGTGGCGTTTCGACACCGCTTAACGCTGATTGTTCGCCGCGTCGCCACGCAACGCCGGCAATCCACGGGGTTTGCGTGAGTTCATCCATCGCCGCGCGCAAAAAATCCTCGGGCGCCGCTTCGCGCGCCGCGACCGTTGCGAGTCGGGCCATCCACGCATCAAACGGCGTGCCGATATTGAGCACCGATTTTTCCCAAAGGACGGCGAGTCCTGTGCCCGCACCGGGCGCTGTTAGCCAACTAATCACGATTAAGAATCCGGCAAGCGCCAACAAAGAGACGAACAGCGCAGCGGGATAGTCGAAGCCCTTGCCCACCGTTAACAGCACGCTGCCGACGGCCATCAACGCGGTCAGCAGCGCGACGATAATCCCGCGAAAAAAATCGATGGGGTAGGTTTGCTGCGTGGCGCCGGCCACCGGGATGAGCCCGATGACTAGCGGCAGGATGTATAAGCCGTACGAGAATGCATCCGTGATGATCGGTTCAATCTCGCCCACCGCGAACGCACGTGGCACCACTGCGGTTAACAATTCGGATACCAAAAACGCGAGCGCTAACATAGAGGTATGCCGATCGCGACGCGCGGTACGCGCGCGCCCGGTGACGATACCGATGAGCAGGATGAGCCACGCGAACAACCACCAGGCGTTTAACGTGCCGACAAAGGACACCGTGAAAACGGTGATCAGCGTCAGCGCCGGCCAATTGAGACGTTGCTCCCGCTGCCAAATGGGTTGCCACAGGAAAAAGAGGCCTAAATGCGCGGTCATCCAGGCTTGCGCCAGTGCGGTGCCGAGGTTGCTCTGGGTAGCGGCGTGCAGGGTCCATAGCATTAACGCGAGGATCCAATGCTCGCGGCGACGATCAAGCCACGTGGAAACGTCAAACAATGTCCGCATGATGCATCCGCTTGTGGCGTCGCTTTAGAATCGCTTCGTGCATATCCAACAGTTTAACAGCCTCTTGCTGCTCACCGGGCGCGAACTGCTGCGCACGCGCGCGCCATGGCTGGTGTTGATGATTATCGCGAGCGCCTATGCGCTAGCGGAATTTGCGGCGAGCTTGGCGATTACGGAGTCGCACGCACATCGAGTCGTGTTCTACGCGGCAACGGTGCGAATTGGGTTGGTTGCCGCGCTGTGTTTGGTGGTGATCAGTAACGTGGTCCGCGACGACGACGATCGCTTATTGGAATTGATGCTCTCGCGCCCGCTGTCACGAGAAGCGTGGATGGCCACGAAGTGCGCCGGCTACGTGGCAGGCGCCGTGTGTGCCGCGGCACTCGCCGCGCTGCCGCTGCTGCTATGGTGTCCTGCCCAAGTGGTTATTCGTTGGTTGGTCTCGCTGGGCAGCGAACTTGCGCTGATAAGTGTGGCGGCGGCTGTCGCGGCCTTTAGCCTTGCGCACGTGGCGCTCGCCAGTGCTGCGTTGGGGGCGTTTTATTTATTGGGGAGAACGATCGACACCTTGGTGTTGCTGAGTGAAGAAACCCTGCTTGGCACACCAAGCGTATTTGACCGTGTGGCGGCGGCTGTGATCCGGTGGGTTAGTTATGTCATCCCCAATTTAGCCGAACATGCGCCCACTGCCTGGTTGGTGTACGACGCGCCCACCGCACGTACGCTGGCGACCCAGCTGGGTGCCGTTGTTCTTTACGCGGTGCTGCTTTTGGTGGTGGGCATCATCGACTTCAAGCGGCGCCGGGGTTGAGTCGTGGCATATACGCAAGCGAGCACATCGCGCGAAACGCTCACTGGGTGGTGGATATTGCTGCTCGCGTTACTCGCGGCGCAGATCACGGTGCGGATGGCAGATGCGCCCGCGCGGCCCGCGCCATCAACGTTACCTACGCCACCGAGCTGGACGTCCGCCCGGTTGATGACGCTTGGGGATCCGGTGCTGTTGGCGAAATTCGCGATGCTCCGTCTGCAGGTGTTCGATAGCCGCGCGGGGGGAGATATTGCATGGCGTGACTTGGACTACGCCCGAGTCGGCGAATGGTTACGACTTTGTCTCAAGCTTGATCCACGCGCGCAGTATCCGTTACTGGCGGCTGCAAGGTTATATGGCGAGATCCGTGATCCCGCGCGAGTTAGGCAAGTGATCGATTTGGTGGCTGAAGAATTTCCACTCGATCCGGCGCGGCGCTGGCCGTGGATCGCGCATGCGGTGTTTTTAGCGCGGCATCGCCTGCACGATGCCGTACTCGCCTTACAACTATCAAAGCAACTCGCCGACACCGATGCGCCGATCCCGCCCTGGGCGCGGCAGCTGGAACTGTTGGTGCTGGAAGACTTAGGCGAACTCGACACCGCCAAGGTGATGGTGGGCGGTTTGCTCGCCAATGGCGCGGTGACGGACCCGCATGAGCTGCGCTATTTGCAGGAATTTCTCCGACGTTTGGCGCGCGCGGCGGATCGATAATGTTGTCGAAAAACCGTCGAAGGTGACTGTTTAACGACACTTTATCCGGTGTTCCGCGATAGTTTTCCAATAAAAACAACTCACTCAACGATGGCCCAGATCATGCAAGCACAAAGAATAAGTTGATGCACTATGCGGAACTACTATGAATAAAAATTCACAACATGGGTTCACGTTGGTTGAAATTGCCATCGTGCTCGTCATCATCGGCCTCTTGTTGGGGGGAATTTTAAAGGGGCAGGAACTCATTACCAGCGCGCGCGTGCGCAACATCGCCGATCAAAACTCCGGCGTGCAAGCCGCGTATTACGGGTTTGTCGATCGCTACCGGCAGGTGCCGGGCGATTGGCCGGAAACCAATGCCAAGCAGGCCATTCCGGGCGTTACGCACGGCGGTAATGGCAACGGTCGTTTGGATGAGGACGACAGCGAGTGGACCGAGGCGTTGGCGTTGTGGGAGCAGTTATCAAAGGCCGGGTTCATTCAGGGTAACTACGCGGGTCGCGACGAAGAGCCCACGGCGGCCGCCACCGACCTCGCGCCGCGTAATGCGTTCAATGGATTTCTCGTCTTGTTTCGCTCGAACGATTATTACGACACCGATGCCAACCCGGCGGAACGTTTGAACTTGATTCTTGGGCGCGGGATCCCGGTCAATGTCATGCGCGAGTTGGATGTCAAAGTGGACGATGGGCTACCGCAGTCAGGCGTGCTGCGCCATACCGTGACGAGCGGCGCGACCTTTGGCGAAATCGGCCAATCCACCGCCGGGTGTGTCGACACCACCAAGACTCCGCCCATCTGGGATATCGCCGGTAACGAAGAAATGTGTAACGCGATCTATCTGTACTAGCCGCAGTCCACTTATCGCCGCGAAAAAGCAGCAGGTAAGTAAATGCATATTTCTTCCCCCTCTCCCGCCCGCGGGAGAGGGCCGGGGTGAGGGCCCTGATCCGGCACAACCTTTTTCTACCAATCAAGTGAAGCGAATCGCCGAAGCTCTCAACACGACGCACATGGTGTTGCGGTGAGTACGCCACTACTCGCGTTTCGCGACGTCGGCAAAGCGTGGCGCGGACGGCGCGTTCTCACCAACATCAATCTAGAAATTCACCAAGGCCAATCAACTGCCTTGCTTGGCATTAACGGCGCCGGTAAATCAACGCTTCTTAGACTGGCAAGCGACTGGCTGGCGCCGGACAGCGGCCAGGTACTCATCAATGACCTGCCGGTGCGCGATCCAAAGGCGCGCCAGGCAATGGCTTATTTGCCGGAGCATTTTTTACCGCCTCACTATTTGACCGGCGCCGAATTGCTCGCGACTTTGCTGATTCAACACGGCGTTGCCTATGAACCGGCGCGCGTCACGGAAGAATGCGCACGCCTGCGTTTTGATCAAGCCGATCTCGCCCGCCGTGCACGGCACTACTCCAAAGGCATGACGCGCAAGCTTGGATTGCTGGCATGTCTATTAGCCCGCCCGTCGCTCTTGATCATGGACGAACCCACCGATGGTCTTGACCCACAAGCGCAACGCGACTGTCGCGAACGACTTCAAGCCCTGCGCGCCGCCGGCACAACATTGCTCTTTAGTTCACACCTTCTTAATGAATTACCGCAATTGTGTGAGCGCGTCGTGGTTTTGCATTTGGGTAGGATTGTGTTCGACGGTGATTTAGCGGAGTTTTTGACGCTGGCGCCGACAGCGCAGCCCGAGGCAGCGTTTCTAGCCTCGATTTCGGTTACCTAAAGCGCGGCACGCGTAAGCCGCTATGTTTGCCACCACTATGATTGAATTGCACCGAGAATTTGCACGCGCATTACTGGAAGCGCTCCCAGGCGGCGTGGCGTTTATCGATCGCCATGAGCGCGTGCAATGGGTAAATAACGAGTTCGCCGCGTTACTAGGCACGGACAAAACCAAACTCTTTGGTCGCGCCGCGCGAACGCTGCCGTTTCCGCTGCGCGACGGCGCGCCGGGTTCTGAGCAAATTGTCAGTGTGGGCGACTTAGTACTCATCGAGCGTATTCTCGGTAAAGAGCCGATGGTCGGACGCTTACTTCAAGTACTGCCGCGTAAATCAATGCAAGGCGTATTGGCGAGCGCCGTGCGTAACACGCCTGCCGAAGTCCCGGCACCCACCGGGGTGTTGCCGCGCGATGTTGGGCTACAGCGATTGGCGACGGAGATCTCGCGCAGCCGGCGCTACGAAAACCCTTTGTCCTGTTTAGTGGGCCGTATCGATGGCTACGACAACGCCGCCACCGCCGTTGGGCTCAAGGCGCTGACTAACCTGCTGATCGCGCAACTTCGCTGGGTGGATGTGTTGGTGCAGTGGGAGGCCGACCGCGTGTTGGTGTTGCTGCCGGAAACCGGCGCCGAGGCGGCGTTTAGGCTACAGCGTAAACTTGCCAGCATGGTGGAAGCCAACTGGCCGGTTGATGCCTCCAACGTAAGAACGTTTTGGGGCGCGGCGACCTGGCGCCGCGGCGATGACACGTTGCGCCTGGTACGTCGCGCCGAGGCGGCGAGCCTCGCCAATACCGCCAACTGGACTAAACTGCCTCGATAAGTTCGAAATCGTGCGTCACTTCGGCCGTTTTGCCGAGCATGATCGACGCCGAGCAATATTTCTCTGCTGAAAGTTGAATCGCACGCGCGACGGCGCTTTCTTTAAGTCCCTTCCCAGTCACCACAAAGTGGAGATGAATGCGGGTAAAGACCTTGGGGTCTTGCCCGGCGCGCTCGGCCTCAAGCTCTGCCCGGCAATCGACGATTGGCTGGCGGCTCTTGGTCAGAATCGACACCACATCAAACGACGCACACGCGCCCATGCCGAGCAACACCAGCTCCATCGGCCTTATTCCGATATTGCGGCCACCAGCTTCCGGCGGACCATCCACCACCACGGCGTGACCTGATTCGCTTTCGGCCACGAACGATACGCCGTCCAACCATTTCACAGTCGCTTTCATTGCAGAGAATTCTCCAGGGCTTAAATGGGCGTGGCCGGGTATCTGGCCATCACACGCAAATGCGAATAGAATTCGCGCGTTACGAGGGTTTTGTATAAACTTAAACGAACTATATTCACTAAAGTAAATTTAGGAAGCGAGGTTGCGCATGGCAACGACCTTAGGTGGCAGCATGGGGAAAATTACCATTGGTCCGGTCAAGCCGCCGCACAGTGATCACGCCATTCAACGTTTCCTGGAGCATTGTCACCGCAAGAACTACCCGGCTAAAAGCACCATCATCCGCCAGGGCGATCCGTCGCACGATTTGTTCTACATCGTCAAAGGATCAGTCTCCGTTCTATTGGAGGACGATGAAGGCCGCGAGCTAGTGCTTGCTTACCTGAATCCTGGCGATTTCTTTGGGGAGATCGGGCTTTTCAACGAACACGTCAACCGCAGCGCCCTGGTCCGCGCCAAAACCCAGTGCGATATCGCGCAGATCAGTTACGAGAAAATCAAAGCGATTCCCAATGTGTTTCCGGACTTGGTGTTTGCCATCGCCGCGCAACTGGCGACGCGTTTGCGCCGCATGAATCGCAAAGTCGGCGATTTGGCGTTTATGGACGTGTCCGGCCGCGTGGCGCGCGCCATCCTAGACCTCTGTAAAGAACCCGACGCCATGACCCACCCTGACGGCATGCAAATCCGCATTACCCGCCAAGAACTCGGCCGCATCGTCGGCTGCTCGCGTGAAATGGTCGGCCGGGTGCTGAAGAACTTGGAAGAGCAGCACCTCTTGAGCGTCGCCGGCAAGACCATCGTCGTCTTTGGCGTCAGATAGTAAAAAAGGGGTCAGATTTATTTATTCGGACGCATTAGGCCCGAATAAATAAATCTGACCCCTTTTTAGTTCTTGCCCCTAGCCCCGCTTTCCCCGACAATCGCGCCCCTCAAAAATACGGGCTGGTGGACTAGGCCCCCGCAATGAGGGGACCGCGTGGTGTGCACAGCACCGCGACCCAACCACCACCCGGGCCAGTCAACGGTTCCACCCCACCGAACCTTGACGGCAGTTACTTGTTGGAAAGATGGCTACGTAGCTCAGCTGGTTAGAGCGCGGCACTCATAATGCTGAGGTCGGTGGTTCGAGTCCACCCGTAGCCACCAATTTAGTTGTTTATTTGATAACCAATCCTTCTCCTCGTTCCTGCCGATCCGTATGCAGCTCGATCATCGCCGAACCCTCTTTCCTCGGCCGTAGGTCGCTTCTTTAACAGGCTTTTCTATTTCCGGCCCCGAATCGTGGATGGTGATGCCCGTTGCCGGCTCCCGCACGGAGGAGGTTTCGAGAGTAAGCAAGCAGATGAAAACCTTGATCCTTTGAAAGGGTGAAATGAGCATTTAACGCGCTTTATTGTTATGTGTACTTAGCAGCCTGAGCATTTTGGAACTCGCGCGGCGTCAGCATCCTACGACCATTCATAGATTAAGAAACGATAATCCAACATCCTTTCCTAAGAAGTTTTCTTAAGAAAGGATCCTTGCGCAGTGACCGGGACCAAGCCCTCTAATACGCGTCTCGGGCATTACGTCATCACCGCCGTGGGCGGCGAACAAGTTCGCGCGTTCGTACCGCCACCGTTACCGCCCCACCCACCTCTACGAATCGAGCGCCTTTACACCCTTCTGGAAGAAGCCAATCGCGCACTTGGCCGTTTGGATGGAGTGATCTCGATCTTTCCTGACACCCCGCCCTTTCTTTACATGTATATCTGCAAGGAAGCGCTGCTGTCATCTCAGATTGAAGGCATTCAATCCTCTCTTTCCGACCTTTTGTTGTTTGAAAGCGGTGACATCTCCGGCGTGCCGTTTGATGACGTGCAGGAAGTCTCGAATTGCGTTATGGCAATAACCACAGGTTTGGAACGAATGCGCGGCGGATTGCCGCTGTCACTCCGCCTTTTTAAAGATACCCATGATGTGCTGATGGCCAAGGGCCGCGGGAGCACCAAGCAGCCGGGGGAATTCCGACGCTCACAGAATTGGAGCGGGGGCAGTCGGCCCGGCAACGCCATATATGTGCCACCGCCACCGAATCTGGTTCTTGAATTGATGGGCGATCTCGAAAAGTTTATTCACGCACCGGCAGTCACCCTGCCGTTGCTGATCAAGACTGCCTTGATCCACGTGCAATTCGAAACCATCCACCCGTTCCTTGATGGCAACGGTCGTCTCGGGCGCCTGTTGATCACATTTTTACTGTGTGCGGAAGGCGCACTGAAAGAGCCGGTTCTGTACTTAAGCGTGTTCTTCAAGCGCAATCGCAGCCAGTACTACGAGCTGCTGCAACGGGTCCGCGAAGAAGGGGGTTGGGAAGCTTGGCTGGAATTCTTCCTCAGTGGCATAAAGGAGACCGCCGAACAAGCCACACAAACCGCCCGGCAAATCATTAAGCTGTTCGAAGCCGACCGCCGCAAAATTGAAAAGCTCGGGCGCCCGGCGGCGTCCGCGCTAGCCGTACATCAATACCTGCAGTCGCGCCCGCTGCTATCCGTGCCAATTGCGGCAAAAGCGCTGAAGCTGTCGGCACCGACCATACGTAAATCGATTAGCCATCTAGTTGAGCTTGAGATTCTGCGCGAACCTAAGTCTCGGCTACGCGGTCGGGTATTCGTATATGGCGGCTATATAGATATGCTGAATCAGGACCTGCAAACCGAAGTCTGGCTCGAGGATTTCGAGATGGCCCCGCAGCGATGAGCTAGAAATGGAATACCGATTATGAGCCCAATCAATCTGGCCGAAACCTTTGAGCACTTTCCTAATGCGCCCATTGTCGAGGCCGTCTTCGATATCCGGGCTCGCACGAGAAACGAACTCAGCGAAGTGCAGATTCGTAAGCAGCTAGATGCATCACTGCATGGATTTACATTCATGGATTCCCTAAACGAATTCCAACATGAGGTTCGCTTTGAAAATCCGACAGAGTCACCACGCGTGATTTCCGCGAGTGGATGGAAAGGCGTTCGATATCGAACGACAGACGGTACTTATATCGCCCAATTTGGTACCGAAGGATTTGCGTTAAGCCGGCTCGCGCCTTATCAAGATTGGGCGACGTTGAGTGCAGATGCGGCTCATCTATGGCGGCAACACCTCGAATTGGCCAATCCGGGTGAGATCACTCGGCTTGGCTTGCGCTTCATCAACCGCATCGTAATTCCGCCGGGGGATGTCGAATTTGAGAACTACTTTAAGATTCGACCCGCACCGCCAGCCGGACTCCAGGCACTATATGCCGATTTTTTACAGCGAGAGACACTAGCAATTCCAGGGACCCCCTATCAGCTCACTTTGATTAAGACGATTCAACTTCCAACCAACCCACTAAGCGAGGGGCTGTCCTTGATTGTCGATATTGATGTTTTTTCAAACGAGCTCATTGCGCTGCCGGAAGATTCGGTTTCGCATCGTTTCAATGAAATGCGATGGTTGAAAAACAAAGCCTTTTTCGGCAGTGTTACGGAACCCGCATTGGCTCTTTTTAGGTAACACATCATGGCTGCTACTGCGATCGCAACTTGGCAAGTGTCACCGTCAGTGGCTACCAATGAGGCTGCGCGTACAGTTGCGAGAGGTATGAGCGAAAGTCAGGCGCAGCTCCAGCACTCATACGCGTTAGGTCAAATTGGCAAAGGAGCACTCGCGGCGCTGGTTGAGGTGTTTGAGCTATGCCGGCACGAAAATTGGGATTCATACGGCGCGTGCGCGATTGGCGTGCGAGCCTTTTACGTGGCGCGGGAACTGCTGTTTGCACTTCCATTGGGAGCCCCGGCCCCGCTTATCAGCGCGGAACCTGATGGTCACTTAACTTTTGAGTGGCATCGCACGAGTTTGCGCACGTTGTCAGTGAGTATTAGCGACAAAGGCGAGCTGCACTATGCGGCGATTTTGGGGTCACGCACTGCGTACGGAACAGAACCCTTTCAGGGCTCGTTACCGCAAGTGTTGGCAGAACTTATTCGTGAGGTTGGGGTCTAGTTGTGCGTGCGCAAGTAGTATCGCCTGTTGACGATCACGAGCGCCTCGCGCGGTTCATCCTCTTTAGTGGATGGTTCCGCAAATCCGAACTTAGCGTCAAGCCGGAAGCATTTGTCCCGCATCCGTATCCCGACCTATCAGTGACGCGCCACGGCGAATTAGCTGAACGAGAGTTGTGGGATATTGGTAAAGCGATAGCGGACTTCCGACCGTCTGCTACGCTTTATGGTCGCGCTGATATTGATGTTGCGGAAATTCGAAAGCATTCGCTTAACGTGCTCGCCGCGCCTGTTAAGAACAACCCGAATCACGCAAACATCACGGGCTGGCCTTCAGAAAAGCCGATACAAAAGGCGCTTGCACAACGAATTGCCGCCAAAGCAATATTTGTTGCTGCGGAAACATAGTGCCCAGCAAATAATAGGCTCTCATCGCATCATCAGTTCGTGCATTCTATTTTCGGTAGATTGCGTTACAGGCAATTTCTGGGAAATAGAGTACAAGCCGCAATTCCGCGCGCAGCATTTCTTCAATGCGTCGCCACGACATGTAGCGAATCACGAAACTTTCGATTAGTTCAGCATCACTTACGCAACACCCCACTCAACAGCGCTGCCGGGATCTCCGCATCGTCCGCGTCGGTCACCGCGAAAAACGAAATGCCATCATCCTTGCCGGTAATCGCGATCCCTTCGATCTTCCACGGCGTCCGCAGACACTCCATGCACATCACTCGCGCGTGTGCATCAAGCAAGCCGATCGCCGCGCCGACGCAGGCACCGTCTTGCACTGGATCCGAGGTGTCTTCGGCTACCGCGCTAAATAGCACGCGCCCGTCAGGCAATGCCGCAGCATCCGTGAATCCATAAGGGACGCCATCGATATCACCCAGCTCACAGCGCGTGATCGTCAACGGCACATCCATAAGCGGCTCTGCATCAGACGCGAGCGCGGAGAGAAACGGCGCCAGTTCAAGATCGATCACCGCGTTCACGCCCGCGCCCTTGTTGCCGCGCTGGAATAAGCGCAAACGTGAGCCCACGACCACCGCGCCTTCGATGTTGAGGCCATCGATTTCATCGGCAAGCCGTTCATACCACGGCGCGAGATCGACTGCGCTTGCGTCTCGTGCGAGTTCCTGTGCCGCATTGAGCGCTAACAGCACGGCGGTGTAACGATGATCTTTAGAACCGGATCCCAACGCGCACAACGCGCCGGCCGGATATCCGGTGAACGACGGGAGCCTGACGAGTGCTTCGAAATCCTTTTTCTTTTTCTTGCGCGCGCCGGGTTTGGCCGGTAGGTCTCCCGGCAAGATGCGTAGCAGGACCCCCGGCTCGGCGGATTCGCGCGGAAATAACCCGAGATGGTGTTCATCATCGGCAATGACACAGAGACGGTGTTGGAGCGTGACCAATCCGCTCGCGGCGCTGAGATGCGCGGCGCGGCCGCTCGCGGAGGGTGCTTGCAGGCGAAGGTCGCGTAGGTGTTTGAGATCAATCACGAAGTATTCCTACGGCTGAACGGGTTAGGCACTATCCGCTCGCGACCTGGATAGCGCTTTGAGGCTTTTGGTGCAAGCTTCCATGACGTTGGCTACTATCAATTGACTAGCAACCAAACAAGTCTACCTGGAGGTCATCATGCCCACGGAAGTCTTTTTCAAAAGCGCGGGCCTGCGTTGCGCCGCGGATCTGTATCTACCGGTGGATTACAAACCAGGTGAACGCCGCCCCGGTCTCGTGCTTGGCCATGGTTTCACACTCGTCAAAGGCACGCTCGAACCGCATGCGAGTCATTTCCAGAAAGCGGGCTTTGTGGTGCTTGCAATCGACTACCGCACGTTTGGCCAATCCGAGGGCGCGCCGCGCGCGCAGCTGCATCCGCTTAACGAAGTGGAGGACTACCGCAACGCGATCAGTTATCTGCGAAGCCGCGAGGAAGTCGATCCCCAACGTATCGGGATCTGGGGTGCGAGCTTTGCTGGCGCGCTGGTGAGTTACGTCGGCGCGGTCGATCAGCGTGTGAAGGCGACCTGCGCCGTGGTACCGGTGACCGACGGTTACAAGTGGATGCGGTTGATGCGTGATCGCGGCACTTGGGAGAAGGTCATGGCAGCGGTCGCCGAGGATCGCGAGCGCCGGTATCGCGGCGAACCGGCCGGCCGGTTGCCGGTCAATGGACGTATCGAGGAGATCTGCGCGTTGCCGACCTGCGACGACGATATCCGGGGCTTCTTCAAGGCCCTGAAAGACAATTTTCCGACCTGGTGCGATACGATCACACTGGAGTCGATAGAGCGCATCATCGAGTTCAGCCCGCTCAACATTGTCGAACGGATATCGCCGCGCCCGTATCTCATCATCAGCACCAGTGGCTACGATGTGATTCACCCGGCGGATACAGTGGCCGAGTTGTTCGATCGCGCGCGCGAACCAAAGCGGATCGAGTTTTTACCGTTCGATCAAACCCAGCTTTATGTCGAACCTGGCCTCTCGATCGCGAACAAGGTGGCGACGGATTTCTTTATCGACAAGCTCGGCTCGCCGCGGTGAGCCGATGAAGTCTGTCACCACGCCTATCAACTAAAGGAGCCACCATGGACGCTGTCACGAAGCTTCTCTCTATAGAAGAAATCAAACAACTGAAAGCGCAATACTTTCAACACCTCGACGGTAAAGATTGGGCGGAGCTTGCCAAGTTGTTTACCGCGGATGCGATGGTTGACTACAGCAGGCATGCGCAAGATTTAATCGATAACCACGGACGGACCGACATTCAGCCACCGACGTCTGCGTGGATATTGGTCGGCGGTACTGCCGTGGCTAATTTTCTAAGCCCGTTATTGGCGCAAGTGATTTCGGTTCATCACGGCCACGATCCGCAAATTGCGATCACCGGCGCGGCGTCCGCGATCGGCCGTTGGACGCTTTATGATCGCTTAGAGTTCGCGGATGAGGTCTATCACGGATACGGCATCTACGAAGAAGAATACCGGTTAGTGGACGGTCGTTGGCTTATCAGTCGGTTGGTATTGAAACGCCAACGCAGCGCGTTTACCGCCAAGGGGCGCTAGGTTAACGCCGCGTACAAACCTGCCTCAAAGCCGACTAAGGTCTTAAGAACCCCAGGGTCGTTCGCCGGCAACATCTGCATCATCAACACCGCCGTCAGCCGGCGCGTGGGATCGATCCAGTAAAAGGTGTTGTGCACGCCGGCCCACGCGAGACTATTAGCTGCGCGGCAGCCTGGAATGTCTTGCGTGTTGATGATGAAGGACAAGCCCCACTTCGCGACCTGCCCCGGAAAGAAATCGGCCGATAGTGCAACGGCTGGGTTATCGCTTACGAATGAAGGGACCTCGATATCGCCGATCGCATTTTGCCCCATTAAGCGCACCGTCTCGGGCCGCAGCACACGCACACCGTCGAGCTCTCCGCCGTTTAACAACATGCGCGTGAAGCGCAGATAATCCGGGCCAGTGGAGTACAACCCACCGCCGCCCATATGAAAGTCGGCGTCGCTGGGAAATTCAAAATCAATCCGCGTGATTCCCTCCGGCGTGCGCGCCGCGGCCGGCACCAATCGTGTACGCAGGTCATCGCGTAACACAAAACTCGTGTCCCGCATGCCGAGCGGCTGCAACAGATGTTGCTGCAAATAAGCTTCGAGTTTCTGCCCGCTGACGATTTCAACGATACGGCCGGCCCAGTCGATACCGATCCCATATTCCCAACGGTCGCCCGGATCGAAGACCAGCGGCGCGCGCAGCGCGTCATAGCGGCAGGTTGCGATCGACGGCAATCCGGTATGCGTGAAATAACGCCCGACATTGGCGTTGAATAAATCGTACGAATAACCGCTGGTGTGCGTCAGCAAGTGGCGCAGTGTGATGTCGCGCCGTGGCGCACGCAGCTGTGGGTTGCCGTTGGTATCGAAACCGGTGAGCACTTGCGCCTCGCCAATTTCACTCGCAAGCGCTTTTAGCGGCGAATCGAGCCCGAGTCGACCTTGCTCGACCAACTGCATAGCGGCCGCGGCGGTGATGGCCTTGGTCATCGATGCGATCCGAAACACGGTGTTTAACTGCATCGGTTGAGATTCACCCGGCCCCATCACCCCAAACGCGCCTTTGTAACAGAGACCGCTATCGTTCGCGGCGAGTCCGACAATTCCCGGCACCACACCGTTTGCAACGGCAGTCGAAAGCAATTGATCAATGGGGGACACAATCTCTCCTTAAGGGGGATCCGCGGTGACGATGATTATACGTGCCGCCAACACATTCGCTGCACGTTATCGGCTAATCCCAACAGTCCGCACCATACGTCTCCGTTGCGTTCACTCAGAGTCGTCGACGCGCGTCGATATCGCCGCGTGCGATAAATCCTTCGCCGTGATCGCTCCAGCGCGCCAACCGGCGCCGAACTCGGCGGCGCGGCTTTTGGTGACCACGACCAAGGCGCTCAGGGCCAACGCGTTGCGGCAAAACTTCCAAGTAAAAAAATCCATGTGCTCGTCGCGAGCCATCGTTCGCGCTAACGCTACGAGTCCAAAAGGCACAACGCTACATGCGTGCGTGCCTCATGCTCGCTCCCTGGCGCTATTGCGTATGCGCGAGATGTCGTTCGATTTGCGGCCAAGCGCGCGCACCGCGGGCTCGTAAATCGTTTAGCGTCTCCGACGGAAAGTCCGCGGCCACCGCAGTCTGGTACGAAGTACGTGCCTGCACCCGGGCATACCAATCCGTTACGCGCGCCGAGTGTTCGTAGAACGCAAACCACCCAAACTGAAGTAGTGTTTGAAAGTAGGGCGCGAGGGCACAATCGGCAAGCGAAAAGTAGTCATCGGCGGCCCACGCGTGGTGTAGAAGTGCTTCGTCTAAATCGGCAATGAACTGACGATAAGTCGCGACCGCATGGACGACGTCTGGTGCATCGAGGCCGTGCTCAGCCAGCCGTTTTTGACGCTCGCGGCGTTCACGCTCCACTACTTGGTCGAGCAACGCCGCGCGTTGCTCAGGACTCATTTCCATCAAACGCGGACGCATAATGAGCGGCCATTGCAGGGTGCCGCAAGCGGGGTGTAGTTTGTTGTCCACCTGTTTCATCCAATAGCGCATCCTGGCAAGCCCGTGCGGTGAGCTAGGTCGCAGCGGAGTCGCTGGAAAGGCATCATCCAAAAATTCGCAAATGATCGATGACTCGATAATCGACTCATCGTCGGCAACTAACGTCGGGACCACACCCAGTTTGTTCAGTTTCAAATACCACGGTTCGAGATTTTGTTTTGCAGCCAAATCGATAACGTGCGCCGTCCAACCCAATTCCTTTTCCGCGAGCACTAAACGCACTTTCTGTGCGCACGGCGACATTGGATGTGTATATAGCGTTAATTTCATGCAGGCATACCTTCGGCTGGCGGATAGTCTTGCGAGGCTAACGCTAACCAGCAAACGCGGGAATCCGCAGGCTTGCAGTTGTGGCCGGCAATCTTGCAGGCGAGTGCGATAGTGAACTGGAGCGACGCGAAATATGTGTTGGCCGCGGCCCGCGCCGGCTCACTCAATGGCGCGGCGAAGGTGTTGGACGTGAACGCGACGACGGTTGCGCGACGCTTGGAAGCATTTGAAAAAGCACTCGGCAGTCGACTTTTTGAAAGAATCGACGGTCGCTTGGTGTTAACCGCGGCAGGGGAAATCGCGCTTCGCCATCTCTCGGACGCGGAGCGTGCCTTGCGCGAACTAGACGCGCTTGGTTCCATCGACCATGCGCTCCCCAGCGGTACCGTGCGCGTCTCCACCGTGGGCACATTGCTCGGCTGCTATCTAATGCCTCGTTTGGTAGAGTTTATGCACGCATGGCCGGCAGTGCGCCTGGAGCTGATTGCCGATACCGCACACGCCGATTTGCTCGGGCGGGAAGTCGACTTGGCGCTGCGCATGGTCCGCCCGGAAACCGGCAGTCTTGCGGTCAAGCGCCTCAGCCAGATTGCATTTGCAACCTACTGCGCTAAACAAGAATTTGAGACGTTAAGGGAGAAGTCGATCGATGAATGGCCGTGGATCGGTTACGAGAAGCGATTCGAACATCTCCCGGAAGCGCACTGGCGCCGCGAACATGCGCCTACTGCTCGCCTCGTCTTATGTACGACCGTTGGCGCGACCACGCTTAACGCGGTGCAAGCTGGCCTAGGTGTGGCGATGTTGCCGTGTTACGCGGCCGAGGCGGCAGGGGACCTCGTCCGCTTAACCGCCCCCGTGCCCTTGCGTGAATTGTGGTTAGTGGCCGAGCCAAACGGGCGGCGACTTCCCGCAGTAAACGCCGTGCATGCTTGGATGTGTGCGATATTCGAACGCGATCGGGAAGTGTTTTTACCCAACTAACGACACGCGCACCTGCTAAACCAGTCACTAGCCCATAGAAAGCTTTGTATGTTGCAAGAAGACCAAGTTCGAATTCTGAAAGCGCTCCTCGCGCGGCTCGCCAATGGCACCACCCATGATGCGGGTTACCAAGTTGAAAACCCGGTTTCTGCGTACACCTTGCCGGAGCTTGCGCAGCGCGAGTGGCAAACTTTCTTTAAAAATCATCCGCAGATCATCGGCCTGTCCGGTGACTTACCCGAACCCGGGCGGTATTTAGCGATCGACGATTTCGGCGTGCCACTGATCGCGCTACGCGATCGCGCCGGTAAGTTTCGTGCGTTTGTGAATGCCTGCCGTCATCGCGGCGCACGCCTGGTGGCGCCCGGTCGCGGCGAAGCATTGAAGTTTGTCTGCCCGTTTCACGGTTGGACATATCAAACGAGCGGTGAGCTTAACGGCATTACCGAGCCTGGCCATTTCGGCGCGGTCGACCGCGCGTGCCTTAAGTTGATAGAACTTCCGGCACTAGAACGGCATGGGTTTCTGTGCGTGCACCCGCAGCCGGACGGTACGCTGGATGCGTCGCAACTATTCGGCGAACTCGATGCGGAAATCGCGAGTTGGCAAATGCACCAGCACGTTTTTTGCGGGGAGAAAGAACTGCGCAGCCGCATGAATTGGAAGTTTGCCAACGATACATTTGGTGAAACGTATCATTTCAAACGCCTACATCGCGATACGTTGGGCCGGCTCGCGCATGGCGATGTCATCGACTACGAAGTTTTTGGGCGCAATCATCGCGCGGTGTTTCCCGCGAAATCCATCGAGCGATTACACGCCAAGCCCGAAGCACGTTGGCGGATTGGGGGCTGCGCCACTGTGCTCTACTATTTCTTTCCCAATATTCAAATCACCGTTTCAGATCGACAAATCACGCTGTTCCGCATTTATCCGGAAGGGGAAAACCCGGGGCGTTGTGTCACCCAAATCAGTCATTACTTCAGCCGCGAAGCGTTGAGCCTAATTGAGTCCGGCGAGAAAACCGTGATCGCCGGCCACAACGCTTACGACGAAAATTCGCGCGACGGTAACGCCATCGTGTCGCCCGCGGCGGCGATGGAGATCGCAAACAGCACGGTAGAAGAACAGGATTTCCGGATGGGCGAAGCGGCCCAGCGCACGGCGGAAAGCGGACTCTTGCCGGTGTTTATCTTCGGCCGTAACGAAGCACCGCTCCATCATTTTCACAATACTTATCGGGCGGCGCTTGGGTTACCGCCGCTCGCGCGCGTTGGTTAAGGGTAAAGGAGACCTGTCTGGGCTGCAGCCGTGCATCATTGAACGGGCGGCTCACATGACCAAATCCAGTCGCCATTCGTGCGGAACGATAGGGCGCTCTATTCTTCGTCTATCGTTAACTCACGCTTCCCCGCCGCCGCATTTCTTGCGCTGAATCTGCTTTCCCCTTGTGCGTAAGACTTCTAAAGAGGGTGGCCAATGGCACGACGAACAGCCAGAGTGCACTTGGTAAGGGGACCGGTGCGACCGCCAGCTGCACGCGATCCGTCCCGTTAGGATCGAGCAAATAATTGATCCGCCAGGCCAACCCCGCGGCGAGACCCGGCAGTTGCATCGACTCAAATTGACCGCCGATGCTTTGCGCGAGCAGGACATCGAAGCTCGCGCCCACCTCGGGCACAAAGTCATTGATTAAATCGATAGCCAAAATTCCAGCGAGCTGCGCCGTTTCTGAAATCGACAGTACGTCGTATTCCAATTCAGGCTTGATGCCCCCGAGTTTGATTTCAAGCGTCGCGGCGGCGTTCGCTTGGTAGTCGCCGAGTATTTCAAGCTTTCCCAGCGAGCCGTTTGGATCAAGGATGCTCAATTCCGCGCTCACGCTTGCCTTTATGAGGTCCGCGGATACTTGCGGAAGCGCATCATTCTCATTCGGCGTTTTAAGACCAAGGCTCGCGACGTCGTTGGCCAGGGTACCGGGCGCGACCGTGCCGAAATTATTCACGTCGCCAACAATACTGCCATGGCCGCTAAGGCGGCCGTCCGTGCCAATTTCCACGCGCGGTGCGACGAGTGTCGCCCCGACCAACTCCAAGGTGCCCCCGGCGCCGACCGACACGCGCTCGACAGTTCCATCACCGTCGAGGCGGGCGTTGCCTGCTTGAATGTCGAGCCCTTCTGCTTCCACCGAATGCAAATTCAGTTCACCGGCACCCGTCTTCGCGAGTGCGTGGCCGGCGCCAGCGATCCCACCTGTCACCGCGAGTGCCGCGCCGCTCGCGACGAATACCTCAGCATCGTCGGCCAGCTGCACATCGGTCCGGATCGCGTGGTTGCCCTGCAAAACGTCTACCCGCGCCGCCGTTCCGCTGTTGTTTAAGGTCAGGATCCCCGGGCCGTCGATCATATAGGCGTGTTCATTGTTGAAGTGCAGAATGCCGATGGTGCGATCATCACCGAGCACGATACTGGCCGGTGCGTTTGGTTGGGTTAGCGCGCCGGTGAAGCCCGCGTACGCGCCGACGCCCTCTGGGATCACGCCCGATACCCAGTTCGCCGCCTCGCCCCAGTCGCCACCGCCGTCAAGGTTCCAGTTTGCGCCGAGCAGTAGGTGCTGCGTCGCCTGGCTTCCGTTTTGCAGCCCGACGATGCCGCCGTCTAATACTGTGCCGTCCGCCAGGGTGCCGGTGAGTTCGTACAGGCTCATGCCTTCGGAATTCGGCTCAACCAAAGTAGCGACCAAGCCGCTCCCATATAGGTTGATCACGGCGTTATCGAACGCCGATAAGTGCAGGGATTCTTCTGCTAACGCCGTTGACTGTGGAGACTCTTCAACTGTCGCGGCCGCGAATGCCCTCAAGCCGGTCTCTTTAAATATCCCGCCGATGACCCGCCCGCCATAAAAGTTAAATGTCGCGCCAATCTTGAAAATCCCGGCGCCGAACACCGTTCCGCCGCTCATATTGATGGTGCTACGGTCAAAGCCCTCTAGATTTTTACCCACCGTTCCACCGCCGAGATTCACGGTCGAATTTCCGCTGGCTTCGAGGTCCCCGGGCGAGGCGCCGACGCCGATACTGCCGGACATAATGGTAAGACTGCTGGAATCGAAAGCTGCTGCGACTCCGGTAATGGCACTTGCATTGAGCACTTCAACCTGGCCGCCCTGCTGCGAAATGAGACGGCCGCCCACTTGGCCGCCACTCACGACCAGCGTCCCACCAAAGGCGGTAGCGTCACCGTTAACCGCGCCGCTATGTTGAACGGTTCCGTGGGCTTCGAGATTGCCTTCGATGGTGCCGCCCGAGATGACCAACGGGCTTTGCCTGTCTACGGTCACGTTCCCGGTGACGTTGCCCCCGCTCATGGTCATCTGCAAAATCCCAAAGTGCTGCAGGTTCCCCCCGACCCGGCCGTCGCTAAGGTTGACCGTGCCGTCGCCTTGCGCTTGAAGGTTTCCGGCAATGAACGCAGTGCCGCTGACGTTTAAGGTGCCGTGGTTGAACGCAAGAGCATGTTTGCCGATCCCCCCGCCCTCGACGTTGACCGTGCTGTCGCCGGTCGCTTCAAGGTTCCCGGCGATAAACGCAGTGCCGTTCACGAACAAGAGACTTTCGCCGAAAGCGTGGACAGTGCCTGCGATGGAACCGCCCTCCAATGCGGCGGAGCCGATGCCTAATGCATCTAAATCACCTCCTACGGTGCCGCCTCCCATGACGAAACTAATCTTCCCTGACTCGCCGATGGGGCCGGTCACGTTGAGGGTCACATCGTTGCGGACCGCGCCTGCAGTCATAACGAGCGCTGCGTTTTCCTGGATCACCGCGGAATCGACGGTACTCCCTGAAATCGTAATGTTGCTACTTCCGATCGCGGAAACCCCGGAATCGACCTGGCCACCGCTCAACGTGACGTCTGCTTCTCCGCTAGCCCTGATTTTATTGGCCACGCCCCCGCTCATTTCCAAGGTGCTCGATTCGCTTACGAATACGTTGCCCGCGAGCGAATCGCTTGTGCCATCGCCCGCAATCGAACCACCATCCATATTCGTCGTCGACTCGCCCTGGAGTACTAGGCCCTGCGCCAACGTGCCGCCGCTCAGAATGAAATGGGAGAACCCGCCGACTGTCATGACCCCTGCGATATTGCCGTCGATCATCGTAAACGTGGTGGCATCCAGGTTAGCCGCTCCTGCGATGCTGCCCCCGCCCATGATCCCCGACGCGCGGTTCTCAAGTGCCAGGTTACCCTCTACATCGCCACCGAAGATATTGACGTTGGCACGGTTGGTCGCGGTGAGATCGCCGGCCACAGTGCCGGACAACAAGCGCACTTCGCCGCCGTTGCCTTTGGCTGTCGCGTTACCCACGGAGCCGCCCTGAATTTCCACCAGGCTGCCGATCGACGAGCCGCTGTTGGCAGTGACATTGCCCGCCACGGTGGTGTCGATGAGCGATATCGCACTGCGGTCGTTGGCTGTAACGTCCCCGGCAACGGTTCCCCCTGTCAGCGTTAACGAGGCGTTCTTGATCGCGGAAAGACCACCGGTGGTAGCCAAATTGCCGCCGATCTGGCTGTCGGCGATCGTGGCCGTGCTTTGCGCACCGCTCGCCTGCACGCTGAAGTCATGCGCGACATTAACGGTGTTCGCCAAGATCGTGGCATTGAAGCCATTGACGCTTTGGGCAATCTCAAGGCCGCTTAACGTGAGCGTGGAGCCGCCGCCGGCACTGGCGCCGCCACCGACCTCTCCACCGGAGACGGACAGACTCGCGCCAGCGCCGTTGACGGACACCGCACTCTCAATTGTGGACGCATTGATGGTGCCGACGGCGTTGGTGCCATTAATCGCCGCGCCGCCCAGGACGGAGCCGCCGGTCATGCTGAGGTTGAACGCGAAGACACTGCCTTCGATGGTGCCACCAGAAATCTCGAGAGTGGTCGCGTCGAAACCTTCCACCGCCCCGTGCACCGTCGACTCGCTCAACGCAATCTTGCTCGAATTCACGGCGCGCACCGCGAGGCCGATCTCGACCGCACTAAGTTCAAGGTCGGCCTCATCGAATGTATTGACCAAACCCTCGGCGAACACGCCGTTGACGGTGTTGCCGATGGTCACGCCGCTGATGGTGCCGATGGCATTCCCCTTCATATCCACGCGCGACAGGATCTCGCCGCCCGTGACGTTAACCGTCCCGTGGTCTAGCGCAGTGACACCAACGGTGATCCCACCGCTCATGATGACTGACCCTTGATCGTGTGCCCCTAGGGCGCCGTTGCCGAAGAGGCTGCCGTTGGGGCCAAAGGCGGTGCCGCCGCCGGTCTTCAAGATGACGGAGGCGTGATCGAACGCGGTCATTGCGAGCATGAATCCGCCATCAACGATTAGGCTACTACCGTTGAACGCGCTGCCGAGATCGAAGCTGCCGCCGGCAATAACGCTTACCGTCGGGCTGGTGCCGTTGATTCCAAAAATATTGTCCGTGAACGAGGCATAACCTACGGTGATGTTTTCTAGAGGCCCGTCGATGGTGGAATCCTCGGGAAAAAAATTGTCTGCCGCGACTATCTTCGCGTGCAAAATTCCAACTACGCTAACCAGCGCGAACAGGTGTCGAGGTCTCATCGGACTCGCTCCTTGTTGGGGCTGTGGAGTATAGCCCGATGGTGTAGCAAGAACATTGGGGGCAGAGTGAATTTCCGCATGAGTGGCAGCCGTGGGAATCTGCTGCAAATTTGGGATGTCCCCGTCCCCTTTAATTCAACATGCTCCCGCTTGCTCGCGTTCGGCCTTCAGTGTTTCGTCGAGCAGCCACAGCATTCGGCGCGGTCCCGCGTCGTGCACGATGTCTATGGTCGGATAGTCCGGCTTTTCTCGCGTACGAACATGCTGCGCTTCCAGCACCGCGCGATCTTCGCTAAAGGCATCATCCAAGTTATCGCGCAAAAGTTCGGAGAGACCAGGTAACTCGCACTGCCGTGATGAACCCCAAGAGTAGTAATACTCCACTGACTCCTCGTCGCAGGGGGTCACGGCTTGGCAGGTCCACGTATCCGCTACCAACGGTCCGGTCGGTGCGCCCTCCTCAAGGCCATCCGCAATATGCGCGCGGAAACGCAACACCCAGGTGCAAGGCAACGTATGCATGATGTCGAAATCCAGATCAAACCGGGCATCGCTCGGAAACAAATGCTGCAGAAAGGTATTGATCGGCGTATTACGCACCACGTACTGCGTGCGCATCGCATTGGCAAACATCGTGAAGGTGGGTTTGATGTTGACAAAGCGTTCGCGCGTCACCAAATCGTGCGCGCCCAGCGTGCCGCGATGAACCCAGGCGAGGTGCGTGAGATCCGCGAGGTTCGCGATCTCCAACCGATAGTTGGTTTTGACATGCATGTGAGACGTTTTGATGTTCCAGTCGGGCGCATTCGGGCCGACCGCATGTGGGATCAGCTTTTCGTCGACCTTGTCTAGATCACCCAACCACACCCACACCCAGTTATCTTTCTCAGTTACCGGGAAAGTACGCACACAGGCTTTAGGCGGAATGATGCTTTGACCTGGGATTTCGTTGCATTTGCCATCCGGCCCGAACCGCAATCCGTGGTACAGGCAACGAATATTGTCGCCTTCCTTCTGCCCCATCGAAATCGCGGCTTGGCGATGCACGCAGCGGTCTTCCAACGCGACTATCTGTCCGCTAGGTTTGCGATAAAGCACCACCCGCTCGCCGGCGATTTGCCGTGCCACCAAGGCGCCTTTGGCTTGCGTCAACCCGCTGCGTTGGCTTTGGGTGAACATGTAATCCCACCCGGCGTTGTACCAAGCGTTTCTAACGAACATGAACTCCTCCACTTGAATCCGGCACGGGCTCGATGAGGTGGTTTATTTGACGAGTTCTAGCACTTGCGCGCCTTTGTCCTGTAGAAAAAACACCAGGAATTTCGCGCGCTCCGTCTTACTCGCATTCCGCGAGACGGTATGCACATCCGTGGGCGTTTCGTAAAAACTTTCACCGGCCGTAAGCCGCACCAATTCCCCGCCCGCCACCTGTGTCTCGATCGCGCCTTCCAGTATGTAGACAAAGGTATGTCCGGCATGTTTGTGCGGTGGTGTCGAAGCGCCGGGCGCATACTCCACAGTCAACATCACCGCTTCTTTGTTACCGAACTCAGGTAACGGATGCGCCGCGACGGGTGTGATAACCGTATCCGTCGCGGCATCTTTGTTAGCTTCATGGGCGAATGCGCCAGCGCACGCGCCGGCAAGCGACACGCCCAGACACCAGGGTACGAGAGAAAATTTAAAACGGCATGTGCGCATTGCGATGCTCCTTTTGTGTAAACACGCGTACTAACGAATTCGCTTCCACGCCAGCGCGTTCCACCTTCGCTTTGCGCCAATCGTACTGATTAGCGCGAGAGGCTAACGCGAACCGGTAAAAGCGGGAATCCGCAGACCTGCAGGCGCGGCCGGCAATCTTGCAGCAGCCGGCCCGCGCGACTGCGATCGGGGCGTGAGCAACGGAGCTCTTACGTAGTGGGCGGCCAGGGGGCATCGATATCGGTGGCTTTCATGACCGCTTCAAGATCGCCGGTCGGCGGATAAATCCACTGCGTGTTGATCATGCGCTTCAGCGATTTCACGTCCGCGCCGGCTTGTTCCACCTTGCGTTCCCAACCCATGGTCAAGACGGCGCCGTAGCTGCCGAGATCGAGGCAGGTGACATAACCCGGCTGGCGGTACATGCGAAGCGGCGTGCCGCTTAAGGCATGTAGCGCGTTGAATCCGGCAAATTTGCCCATCGGTACCGCGTGTTGGCAGGACATGAGTGCCGTATGGTCATCGTCGGTTTTAGCATGCGCGATGTCGCCGGCGGCAAAGACATCGGCGATACCTTTAACTTGCAAATAGTCGTCGACCACCAAGCGCCCGGCACGATCGGTCTCCGCGCCCAGCATGCGCGCCAGTGGACTTGCGATAAGTCCGGTGGTGACTACGACGGTTTGGGTGGCGATGCGCTCGCCATTGGCAAGTTGGATAGCGTTTTTATCAAGGTGCGTGACTTGCGCACCGACCCGGTATTCGACGCCGGCAACACGCAGCGCTTCTTCGATAACCGGCCGGGGATTTTCACCTAACTCGTGACCGATAACGTCAGCGCGTTCAATCAGGATCACGCGCGCCTGTTTGGCTGCCGCTTCCCCCGCATGAACCTTGATCCGAGTACGCATCTCGGCCGCGATCTCGATGCCGGTAAAGCCACCGCCCACCACTACAAACGTCATGCTAGCCACCGTGGCTGGTGCGCTTAACGTGCGCGCGAGATGCTCGTCAAATGCGCGTGCCTGCGCGAAAGTATCAATTGAATGCGCGTACTCGGCCTCGCCGGGAACACCGAGCGGCCGTTGCACACTACCGGCAGCCAATACCAATTTGTCGTACGCAATCTCGCTGGTGCCTTTGCCGTTGCTAAGCCCAAGCCGACGTTTGCCGGCGTCAATTTCCTCGACATGGCCGGATTGGAAATTGACACCCATGGTCGCAAACAGCGAAGTCAAATCGGCGCGCATTTCCTCCCCAAACACCTCGTATAAGCGCGGCCGAACCGTGAGTGCACAATCCGGCGCAACCAACGTGATGTTGATATCCGCTGGATGTTTGCGTGCCTCGTGCCGTGCGACCAAGGCCGCCCACATGCCGGCGAATCCATTGCCCACCACCACAATATTTTTCATTTTGCTTTCCTCGGTTGATTTTTTGCTGCGCGTTTAACGGCATGTGGTTGACTGGCGCGGCGCGCGCGGAACCACGCATCGACATCCACAAAAAAAGTCTGCGGTGCTTTGGCGGAGAAGCGTTGGGCAAGATCCGCAAGTGTGTGCGTGGCGAGCGTTGATTTCATGGCTTCTTCCGCCTCCACCATCACGGCGTGAATGCTACACAGTCCTTTGGTCGCCCAGCGCGGCGGGGATGGCGCGAAAAGCGCGCATTGCCGGCGGATGTTTTTGCACTGGAATAGCGGCTTGTCGCCTTCCAGTGCGGTGACTACGTCAAGCACGCTGATGTGCTGAGGCGGCTTCGCCAGCAGATACCCGCCACCGGCACCTTCTATCGCGCTGACGAGACCCTTCGCTTTGAGACGCGTCAGCAGTTTGGCGACAAACGTGGGTGAAATCCCCTGAAATTCGGCGAGCTCCGCCGTGCTTGCGGCGTCATCATGCGGCCGGCCGGCCATGTTAAGCAGGCAGTGGAGGCCGTATTCAACGCTTGCGCTGTATAAAGCCAATTCATTACTCGGACTTATTAAGTCCGAGTAATGTTAGCAGTCGTCGGTCGCATCTAGCAAGCGCGACGCGTCGATCAAGAAGCAAAGCCGTACGACCGGAGCCGCCATAACCGTGCGTACGCACGCCATCGCCGAACCCCTCGACAAAGCCGGCAAGCGCAAGGCATGCTCGCTTGATGTCTTAAACGAAAGAGATCGTTCATGCCCTCAGGCCTTGCCGCGCTACTCGATGACGTTGCGATGATCGCGAAACTTGCCGCTGCATCGGTGGACGATATCGGTGCTGCGGCCGGTCGCGCCGGCGTTAAAGCAGCCGGGGTAGTCATCGACGATACCGCCGTCACGCCGCGTTATGTCACGGATTTCACGCCAGACCGCGAGCTTCCCGTCATCTTTCGTATCGCGCGCGGGTCGATCAAAAACAAGCTGCTATTCATCTTGCCGGTAGCATTGTTGCTAAGCGCATTCCTGCCGTGGGCTATTACGCCCATGTTGATGATAGGCGGCGCGTATCTTTGTTTTGAAGGGGTGGAAAAACTAATCGAAGCGCTTGGCGCGCATCCGCAAGAAAATCTTGCGCAAGAAGCGGCCGAGCTCTCGAGTACCGAGCACGAAGAAAAAATGGTGGCGGGCGCGGTGCGCACGGATTTCATTCTGTCGGCTGAAATTATGGCGATCGCCTTAAACGAAGTCGCGACGGAAAAAGTACCGATACAGGCGGCGATCCTCGCCGTCGTCGCCGTGGTCATCACCGCGGGCGTTTACGGCACCGTGGGTTTAATCGTGAAAATGGACGATATCGGGCTACATCTCGCACGCAAGCCCGGTGGAGTTACTCAAGCCATTGGCCGTGGATTGGTGCACGCGATGCCCAAGTTACTCTCAACGCTATCTACCATCGGCATTGCGGCGATGATTTGGGTGGGTGGCGGCATCATGTTGCATGGCTTGCATACCTTTCATCTAACGCCGCTTCCGGAATGGGTGGATCAGTTAAGCCATGCTGCCGGGAGCGCCGCGCCGTTTTGGCCGGGGGCCATCGAGTGGCTAACTCACGCGACTGGATCGGGGATCTTCGGTGTCGTCGTCGGTGCGTTAGTAGTGGCCGGTCATTATTGGTACGTCAAGCTCACACGATAACTTATTCCAAAGCGCGGCGTCGTCCAATATGGTCAACGTCTTCGATGCCTCGTATTGAGCGCGCAGATTAAGGTGTAGAACGTAGGTTGGGGTAAGCGCAGCGAACCCCAACGATGTGCATGCGTCATTAGCCCCATGTTGGGGTTCGCTGCGCTCACCCCAACCTACAGTGCTACCGTGCAACAGAGCTACGGTCTTGTTTCATTGAAGGGATCGCACGACCATGCGCTCACCAACGAACGATCCTAAGTAGACGGAATTGCCTACCTGTAACGCGACAGTCGCCGCACCCATCGGTGCGCCTTCTCCATTGAAAATCGTGCGTGCGGCACCACTCGTTGGATCAAGCGCGACAACCGCATAAGGAATGCCACAGGGACGCGCGCGTTGGTGCGCGCAGGCGATGATGTCTTGGAACGGCGACGGTAACGAGGCGACCAACAATTCACCATTAGGCGCGAGGGTGGTGTTGTCCGGACCGGCAACCTCTGCCGACCACAACCGTTGGCCGCTTGCGCGATCAACCGCCACCACGCGATCGGCTAAATAGTGATTGACGTAGAGGGTGGTGCCATCGGCGGAGGCCTCAATACCGTTTGGTAAGCCGCCGTCGGTCCCCGGCACTTTTTCCCAGCCGCGAGACTCGTACCACTGCAACACATAGCCTGTATCAGCACGCGACACATCAGCCGCCAGCAATTCTTCTTCGCTTGCGCCGCGCTTTATCATGTGAGTGACGGCAAAACCACTGTTGGGCAGGTTCACTACGTCGTTAAACCACGCGTCCGCCGGTGCCACCACACAATCTTGCCATTGCACGTTGGCTTCATGGGTCGCGGGATCAATTGATAACGAGAAAATTTCAATCGATTCACGACCGCCGTGATTCACCACTAAGAGGCGCTGCGGTTCGCCTTGCGAAGCAAGATGAATACCATGCGGCGAAAACGACGCGCCCGGCGGACCAGGACAGTGATCGTTTGCACGTTCAGGCGGCGTGCCGTTAGCGAGTGCACTGCCGTCAAAGATTACCTTGCGAACTTTGGAATGTGGATCGAATACGCTCAACCGGCCCGCGACTCCGTGCCCCAATGCCCCGAACTCGCCGACGAGCACGCGCCCATCCGGTAACAACGCCAAATCCTCCGGTGGTTGTGCAAAACCACAAAGCGGTTCGACCCCATTCACCGTAGTACAAGGAACAGGCGGTGAGTGAGGTTCGGCTTTAGCCGCTGGGTCTTTTAGAAACTCATCAGCGTCGGTAGGAGCAATGCGCAACATAAAGATTAGCGCGAGACCAAGTTTGTACATTGATACCTCGTTCCGATCGCTTCCTTAACTAGCGAATAGCCGACGCCCAAACTAGCATTCAGCCGACGCTGGTATTCCGCTAAAACGCATCCCCCGGCACCCTCACCCAGCCTTCCATCAACACCCGCGCACTACGGCTCATGATGGCTTTGGTCACGGTCCATTCGCCGTTGGCTTGCGTGGCTTCCGCGCCGACGCGCAACGTGCCAGAGGGATGACCGAAGCGGACTTGACTGTGCGCATGCCCGCCGGCGGCTTCGCTGACCAACGTGCCAGGAATGGCGGCTGCGGTGCCAATGGCAACCGCCGCGGTGCCCATCATCGCGTGATGCAGCTTGCCCATCGATAACGCACGCACGAGCAAATCGACGTCGCTCGCGCGCACTTGCTTGCCACTCGAGGCCACGTAATCCGCGGGCGGCGCAACGAAGGCTACTTTTGGCGTGTGTTGGCGCTTGGTGGCCTCGCTCAAATCTTTGATGAGCCCCATGCGTTGCGCGCCGTAGGCGCGAATGGTTTCGAACATCGCGAGTGCCTTAGCATCGCCATTGATGGCATCTTGCAATTCGGTGCCGGTGTAACCGATGTCTTTGGCGACGACAAACACGGTGGGAATGCCCGCATTGATCATCGTCGCGCGGAATGTGCCGACGCCAGGGACTTCAAGCTGGTCAATCAAATTGCCCGTCGGAAACATCGCGCCGCCGCCGTCACCTTCGCCCTCATCGGCCGGGTCAATGAACTCAAGCTGTACTTCGGCGGCCGGGAAGGTCACCCCGTCGAGCTCAAAATCACCGGTTTCTTGCACGGCGCCATTAGTGACCGGCACATGCGCGATGATCGTCTTATTGATGTTGGCCTGCCACACACGCACCGTGCAAACACCGTTCGTCGGTACCCGCGTGGGATCGATCAAACCATTGGTAATCGCAAAGCCACCCACCGCAGCGGAGAGATTGCCGCAGTTGCCGCTCCAATCGACGAAGGCTTTATCGATCGACACCTGCCCAAATAAATAATCGATATCGTGATCGGCGCGTGTACTTTTGGACAAAATGACCGTCTTGCTGGTGCTCGAGGTTGCGCCGCCCATGCCGTCGATCTGTTTACCGTACGGGTCCGGGCTGCCAATCACGCGCAACAGAAACTTGTCGCGCGCTTCGCCCGGTTCTTGGCATCGCTCGGGCAGATCTTGCAGCCGAAAGAACACGCCTTTGCTAGTCCCGCCGCGCATGTAAGTCGCGGGTACTTTGATTTGAGCCACATGCGCCATGAGGTGCTCCTAGGCCGCGGACTTGGTTGAGGCAAGAAAATCTTGCGCAAAGCGCTGCAAGACACCGCCCGCTTCGTAAATCGACACTTCTTCCGCGGTATCCAACCTACAGGTTACCGGTACTTCCAACAGTTCTCCGCTTCTGCGCGTGATAACGAGCGTTAAGTCGGCCCGTGGCGTGCGCTTGCCGCGCACGTCATAGGTTTCCGTGCCGTCAAGCGCTAAGGTTTTGCGATTGACTCCAGCCTTAAATTCCAACGGCAACACGCCCATGCCAATCAAATTGGTACGGTGAATGCGCTCGAAGCCTTCCGCCACAATCGCTTCCACACCGGCCAAGCGCACGCCCTTCGCGGCCCAGTCGCGCGAGCTGCCTTGGCCGTAATCGGCGCCCGCGATAATGATGAGCGGCTGTTTACGGTTCATGTAGGTTTCGATCGCTTCCCACATGCGCATGACCTTGCCGTCTGGCTCTACGCGCGCTAGCGAACCCTTTTTCACTTTTCCGTCAACCACCGCCATCTCGTTCTGTAACGTCGGATTCGCAAACGTCGCGCGCAACGCAGTCAAATGATCGCCGCGATGCGTGGCATAGGAATTAAAGTCTTCTTCCGGCAAACCCATTTTGGCGAGATATTCCCCGGCGGCGGAGTCCAGCAAAATCGCGTTCGATGGCGACAAGTGATCGGTGGTGATGTTGTCGCCAAGCAAAGCCAGCGGCCGCATGCCTTTCAACGTGCGTTCACCGGCCAACGCGCCTTCCCAATACGGTGGGCGACGAATATAGGTCGATGGCGCGCGCCATGCGTAAAGCGGGCTGACCTTGGTGTTATTCGCCGCGCGCTCGTCAAACATCGGAATGTACACCTTGCGAAATTGCTCAGGCTTCACGCTGCGCTTGACGATGGCATCGATCTCCTCATCCGATGGCCATAGGTCTTTGAGCAAAATCGGCTTGCCGGTTTTATCTGTGCCGAAAGAATCGCGCTCGATATCAAAGCGCACGGTGCCGGCAATCGCGTACGCCACCACCAGCGGCGGCGACGCTAAAAAGGCCTGTTTCGCATACGGGTGAATACGGCCATCGAAATTGCGGTTGCCGGACAATACGGCGGTCGCATAAAGATCGCGCGCGATGATCTCTTGTTGAATCTTGGGATCAAGCGCGCCGGACATGCCGTTACAGGTGGTGCAGGCGAAAGCCACGATGCCAAAGCCTAGTTTTTCAAGCTCGGTCTTTAAACCGGCTTCTTCCAAATAAAGCGCAACCGTTTTAGATCCCGGTGCGAGCGAGCTCTTGACCCAGGGTTTGCGCGTGAGCCCCAAGCGATTCGCGTTGCGGGCGAGGAGTGCGGCGGCGATGACATTGCGCGGATTGGAAGTATTGGTGCAGCTCGTGATCGCCGCAATGATCACCGCGCCATCCGGCATTTGGCCCGGTGTTTCCGTCCATTGGCCAGCGATCCCTCTAGCGGCGAGGTCAGTGGTTGAAACCCGCGCGTGCGGATTGCTCGGACCCGCCATCGTTCGCACCACGCTTGAGAGATCGAAGCTCAGCAAACGTTCGTACTGGACATTCTTGAGGCTATCCGACCACAAACCGGCTTCTTTCGCGAAAACCTCAACCAGTTTGACTTGGGCGTCCTCACGGCCGGTAAGTTTTAAGTAATCGAGCGTCTGTTGATCGATCGAAAACATCGCAGCCGTCGCACCATATTCGGGTGCCATGTTCGAAATCGTCGCGCGATCGCCCAACGTTAGCGAGGCGGCGCCGTCGCCATAAAATTCTAGATACGAGCCGACCACTTTTGATTTGCGCAAGAATTCTGTCAGCGCGAGCACGATATCGGTGGCGGTAATGCCGGGTTGCCGTTTGCCGGTGAGTTCAACGCCGACGATCTCCGGCAGGCGCATCCATGAAGCGCGACCCAGCATGACGTTCTCGGCTTCCAAACCGCCGACGCCGATAGCAATGACACCCAGCGCATCGACATGCGGCGTGTGACTATCCGTGCCGACACAGGTATCCGGAAACGCGACGCCGTCGATCGCGTGAATGACCGGTGACATCTTCTCCAGATTGATCTGGTGCATGATGCCGTTACCGGCCGGGATGACATCCACGTTATCGAACGCGAGTTTGGTCCATTCGATGAAATGAAAACGATCTTCGTTGCGGCGATCTTCAATCGCGCGGTTTTTCTCGAATGCCCGCGGATCAAATCCGCCGCACTCCACCGCTAGCGAGTGATCGACAATCAACTGCACCGGTACCACCGGGTTGACCTTGGCGGGATCGCCGCCTTGGTCTGCAATCGCATCACGCAAACCCGCCAAATCGACCAGCGCCGTTTGTCCCAGAATATCGTGGCACACCACGCGCGCCGGAAACCACGGAAAATCTAAATCCCGTTTGACTTCGATAATCTGCGTCAGGCACTCGTTGATGATCGCCGGATCGGCGCGCCGCACGATGTTCTCGGCATGCACGCGCGCGGTATACGGCAACTTCTCCCAAGCGCCGGGCTTGATGGCATTGACCGCGGCTCGCGCGTCGAAATAATCGAGTTGCGTGCCGGGCAGCGGTTTACGGAATTGCGTGTTCATAAGCCAACGACACTTTCTTACTTGCGGTCTTTCAACGGTACGAATTTTTGATCTTCCGGCCCGACGTAGTTGGCGCTCGGGCGGATGATCTTGCCGTCGATACGTTGCTCGATGACATGCGCGGACCAACCGGAGGTGCGGGCAATGACGAACAACGGCGTGAACATCGCGGTTGGCACGCCCATCATGTGATAGCTCACGGCGCTGAACCAATCGAGATTCGGGAACATCTTTTTGATTTCCCACATCACCGTCTCCAACCGCTCGGCGATGTCGTACATCTTCATGTTCTTCTCTTCCGCCGAGAGTTGGCGCGATACTTCTTTGATGACCTTGTTGCGCGGATCGCCGATGGTATACACCGGATGCCCGAAGCCGATGACGACTTCTTTGCGTTCGACGCGGGCGCGAATGTCGGCCTCCGCTTCGTCCGGGGTCTCGTATCGTTTTTGGATCTCAAACGCCACTTCGTTGGCGCCGCCGTGTTTCGGTCCGCGCAGCGCGCCGATGCCGCCGCAGATCGCGGAGTACATATCAGAACCAGTGCCGGCCACCACGCGCGAGGCGAAGGTCGAGGCGTTGAATTCATGCTCGGCGTAAAGGATCAATGAGGTATGCATCGCGCGGACCCAGCTTGCGCGCGGCTTCGCGCCATGCAAGAGATGTAGAAAGTGCCCGCCGATGGAATCGTCATCGGTTTCAACCTCGATGCGTTTGCCATTGGTGCTGTAGTGATACCAATAGAGCAGCATCGAACCCAGCGACGCCATCAACTTATCCGCGATGTCGCGCGCGCCGGGATGATTGTGATCGTCTTTTTCCGGCGTTAAGCAGCCGAGCACCGAGACGCCGGTACGCATGACATCCATCGGGTGCGCATACGGCGGCAGCGCTTCCAGCGCGGCCTTCAACGCGGCGGGGAGGCCGCGCAGCGCTTTCAACTTGGCTTTGTAGCCCGCGAGTTCCGCGGCATTCGGGAACTTGCCATGTACAAGCAGATAGGCGATTTCTTCGAACTCGCAGGTGTTCGCGATATCGAGAATGTCATAGCCGCGATAATGCAAATCGTTACCGGCGCGGCCGACCGTGCACAGCGCGGTGTTGCCGGCGGCAGTGCCGGAAAGGGCCACCGACTTCTTGGGCTTGGGTAGATTACTGGGGGTGTCTGACATGGTTCTTCTCCAATTGAAATCAGTTGAATAAAGTGAAGTGCTTCACTTGCCCTTTTTGAACAGCTGATCGAGCTTGTCTTCGTAGGCGTGATAACCCAAAAAGTCATACAGCTCGGCGCGTGTCTGCATCAAATCGATCACATTCTGTTGCGTGCCTTCGCGGCGGATCGCCTCCATCACGGTGAGTGCGGCTTTCTGCATCGCACGTGTAGGCGACAACGGATACAGCACCATCGCAATGCCCTGCGCGCCGAGTTCGTCTCGGCCGTAGTACGGCGTGGTGCCGAACTCGGTGATGTTGGCGAGCACCGGGACTTTGACGGCGTCGCATACCTTCTTATACATCGCGATGTCGGTCATCGCTTCGGCGAAGATCGCATCCGCACCGGCTTCCACAAACGCACTCGCGCGATCGATCACGCCCTGTAAGCCTTCCACTTGCAAGGCGTCCGTGCGCGCCATCAACACGAAGTCGGCATCGGTCTTGGCATCCACCGCGGCTTTGACGCGATCGACCATCTCCTCGCACGAGACCACCTCCTTGCCTGGCCGGTGTCCGCAGCGCTTTTGCGCGACTTGATCTTCCATGTGCACCGAGGCCGCGCCGGCCGCGATCATTTGTTTGACGGTCCGGGCGATATTGAATGCGCCGCCCCAGCCGGTGTCGATGTCCACCAACAACGGCGTCTCGACTTGGCTCGTGATCCGTCGCACGTCGGTCAATACATCGTCGAGCGAGGTCATACCGAGATCGGGCAGCCCGTACGAATAATTGGCGACGCCGGCGCCTGATAAATAAATCGCGCGATAACCGGTGCGTTTGGCCATCATGGCCGCAAACGCGTTGACGGTGCCGATGACTTGTAACGGGCGTTCTTCGCGGATCGCCAGGCGTAAACGGCCGCCGGCGGTAAGTGTTGTCGTCATGGGTGTTCCTTCTGACTCTTTTCTAGATTCTGGCGCGCGGCCACGATGTGCCGGCGCATTAACATTTCGGCTAAGTCGCCGTCGCGTGCTTCAATCGCCTCGACAATTCGCTGATGTTCGGCGAGCGCTTTGGGGGCACGCTGCGTTTGCGCGCTTACTTCATAGCGGTACATGCGCAGCCGGTGATAAAGCTCACCGAGCAATAACTCAATCAACGCGGTGTTATGGCTGCCGCGAATGATCCGGTAGTGAAAGTCGAGATTGCCTTCTTGTTGAAAGTAAGCGACGCCGGCTTTTAATTCTGCATCTTCAGCATGTGTGACGAGGAGCGCTTTGAGACCAGCGATCTCGTCCACGGACATGTGCTGCGCGGCCAGCCGCGCGGCCATGCCTTCCAGCGCTTCCCGCACATGGTAAATCTCGAGCAGCTTCTCGCGGCTGATGGCGGCGATCCGGATCCCGACATGCGGGGTGCGTTCCACCAACCGCCGCGACTCCAAGCGGCGCAGGGCCTCGCGTAATGGCCCGCGACTGGTGCCGAAGCGTAGCGCGAGTTCGGTTTCCCCCGCTCGCGATCCGGCTGGAATGTCGCCGCGCACAATCGCATCCTGCAACGCCGCAAAGACCCGGTCGGCGGCGGTGCGGAGTGTCTTATCGTCTAGAAATTCTGGATTGAACACGGTCTATTGTCGACAATCGGCTAGGGTGCGGACAAAGGTAGCCTCGAAAGAACGCCTAGGTCAAGATTATTGTCGACAACTAGGGACTGCGTGTCATCAAAGCACCAGTTCACACCAACGATAGTCAACTCGCGCCACCAAACCGTACACTCACCCAAACACTCACCAGGGGAAATCAACATGCTCAAGTGGAAATTCGGCGATACAACCATTACCCAACTCATCGAACTCAAGGACGACAGCGGCGCCATTCCGGTGCTGCCGGATGCCACGCCGGAAAATCTCTCGACTATTCCCTGGTTAAAGCCACACTTTGTAAGCCCGGCTGACAAGCTCATCTTGAACATTCAGATGATGATTATCGAAACCCCCGATCGAAAAATGGTGGTCGATACCTGCATCGGCAACGACAAGAATCTCGCGATGGAAGCGTGGGCCAATATGCAGCGCCCGTTTTTGGATAACCTAAAAAGCCTCGGCCACGATCCAGATTCCATCGATACCGTCATTTGCACGCATCTGCATGTCGATCACGTCGGCTGGAATACGCGCAAGGTCAATGGCAAATGGGTGCCCACCTTCAAGAACGCGCGCTATGTCATGGTCGAGTCCGAGTTCAAGCACTGGCAGCATTTGGAAGATGGCTTCGGGCCGGTGTTCGCGGAATCGGTCCAACCGGTATTCGACGCGGGACTCGTCGACCTCGTACAACCCAATCACCAAGTCGGCTCGGGCGTTTGGTTTGAATCGACCCCAGGCCACACACCGGGACATGTCAGCGTGCACATCGCCTCCAAAGGCGAAGAAGCGATCATCACCGGCGACATGATGCATCACCCGTGTCAAATCGCGCGGCCCGAGTGGGCAACACCGTTTGACAACGATAGCCCGGCGGCAGTCGCCACGCGCAAAGCGTTCTTAGAACGCTACGCGGATAAGCCGGTCATGGTCTTCGGCACGCACTTTGCGGATCCTGTCGGCGGGCGCATCGTGCGAGACGGGAACACTTATCGGTTCGCCGTGTAAGTAGAGCGGAAAACGGGCCGGGGTCGAAATAATTCACCCTCCCGGCTCCTTTTCCGCGCGAGCCAGCGCCGATTGCCAAGGCAGGTAGTTGCTGCCCACCACATCGCCTTCCGTGTTGATGATCGTGAAGGAGCAGTCACGCACGAGGTAACCGCGCGTCGTGTGATAGAAGTTCATGCTACCGGCGAAGATGTAGCCGCCGGCAGCCAGTAATTCATTCGACACAAAGGACGCCGTCGGCACCTGCACGCGAACCGAAAAAACTGCCTCAAGGCCATCCGGATTATCCGGTAAGCGTAGTTCCACGATATCAAGCGCGTCGATCCGCAACTCCGCCTTATCCGCAAGGTTTACCGGATTGAAATTACGCCGCCACGCGGACGTTACGGAAAAGTCTTGCTGCCGCAACTTGCCGTCGAAGAAGGCGGCGATGCGTGCGCTTGCCATGCGCTCCAAGTCGGGCGCCGCGTCTTGCGCGTGTAGCGTGGAAGTTCCGAGCACCAACAACAGCAAAAACCGCGGCATTTGGCGATAAAGGGATTTTGCATTTGCTTCCATAGTCACTTCTTCATGATTTGAATGTTTTCGATCGTCTCAATCGTCACCGCGGAAGTCGCTGCATTCACCGATGAATGTTGCGTGACCTCGCGCGCCGCCGGCTCTACCGGTCCGATCGGGTCGCCGTCAATTGGGGGTGTGCCGGCGGGTGGCGCGGGCTCGGCCTCGCGCGGCGGATCGGTCACGCCGCCGCCGATCATGAGTTCGATATAGTGCAGATTCGCGTTACCGACGAACTCGGGTATCTCCGGATTGCGCCCGCCATCCACGCCGCCGCCGGACTTGACGCCGATGAGTTTGATGTCGAGGTTTGGTGACGTAGTGCCGCCCGCGCCAGTATCGTCGGGCGCATCGCCCGGATTAGTCACATCTCCGCCGGCGGCGATGTCGATGGCAGCTAATTGTTGACGCGTACCCTTTCCTTGATTGAGTACCAAATCGATGAGCATTTCGCGCATGGTGTCGACAGGATCATCGCTCATCGGATTGGGTCGGCCGGTCTCACTCGGTTCTTCGGCGTCTTCCGCAGCGGTGTCTTCGGTATCTTCCTCGGGTGCCTCCTGGCAACTGTCACCCGTGCACTCCTGGTCACCGGACCCCTCGCCTTCGTCTTCTTTATTTTCTTGGCCCTGCTGACCGCCACTGTTGCCTTGGCCGGAATTCGAGCCGTTGCCACTACCACCGGTTTTAACGGGGCCTAATACCAAGTCCGTCGTACCATCTTCGTTTTGCTGCCCTTCAGTCAGCGTGTACGTTCCATCCGGAAGTGGGTCTCCACTCGCTTTACCCGCCTCGCTAGTGAATTCGCCGGGATTATTGGGATCCGGCCGATAGGTTTGCGAACCGCCGTCAACGAATCGCCCGTCTGGCGTGATGGTGAACGATGTGAGGGTGAAACTTCCGTCGGCATTCGTCACTTTGGAAACATAGTTGCCCGGCGGTAGCGGTGTACCCCCAGCATCACCCGCGCCTTGGGCGCCGGTCGGCGCGCTTGGTGAGCCGGCGCCGTGCATGGATGAACCGGCGCCGTGCATGGATGAACCGGCGGAATCAGCGGAGCCGGTCCCCGTGTTTTGATTTCCGGTGCTGCCGCTACCCGTGCGGCCAGCGGTCGTGTTGGTACTGCCGCTTCCACTCGTGGAAGCATTGCCGCCATTGCTACCGGTGTTTGATTCCGGACTAACGGTTCTTCCGTCACCGCGTAGCGAACCCTGCGCCACGCCGGTCCCAGCCCCACCTAGTTGGTTTGCGTTGCCGGTCTGCGAGTTACCCTGCATTGCATTGGAGATGGCGCTCGCAGAACCACTTTGGGTACTTCCTGCGCCCTGCCCACCAAAAAAGTTGCCCGCTTTCACCTCATGACTAACGTTGTTGGCAAAGCGCTCGAGCGACACGCCGGTTTCGTTTTCAAACGCATCCGAGACAATTGCCGAGGCTAAACCGTCCACATCCAATCGACCCTTGCGAATATTTTCGATCAGCGATTCCAATTTTTTCGGGTCGATACTATTGGTTGCAGCCTTGCCACTGTTTAACCCGGTGAGTTGTGCCGCGTTTTCGAGCGCCGCAAAGAGTTTGGCGATTTCCGCGGTGGTCAGGCCCCGTAGCTTTGACGGGTCGATTTGACCCGACACGACCAACACATCGACGACTCGATCGTTTTGCCACTTCTGCCGACTTGCCTCGCGCGCGGCACGCGCCGCAGCGATGGCTTGATCGAACGTCGCACCTCTGGCTTGCGCATCCGTGAATGCACCTTCGGCGGCACGATTCGCTTCACGATTTACTTCGCCCGCGAGATCGGCAGGGTGAATATTTTTCTGGCGTTGCATTTCGCGCACCGAATCTTCTTCGCGATAAACGATCTCGGCTTCGTTCTCTTGTTGGTTTCTGTATTCCGCGGCTTCACTCGCGGTATTTTCAATGTGCGCTCGCGGCTTATATTCGCGCGGTGACGCATCCGTGCTTGTTGCAGTTTGAATACTGGAACCCGGCGGACGCGGGGGGTTATAGGCAATCACCGTACCTGCGAGCGGTCCGTTTGTTGAGTCGGTAAATGCGGTCTTTCGGATCTGCGACGCGCTACGCTCCAACGCGGCCCACATATCACGTTGCAGGCTATCCGTGACCGAATTCTCGATGACGGTGCTACCAGTGCGCGGCGCTTGAGGGAGCGGCGGCGACACCACGGGCGGTGTGATGGGTGGAGGAGGAGGTGGCGGCGGTGCGATCGCGGCGAGTCGCAAATCGACTTGTTGCGCGAGATAGTCGGGAGTCGCCGCAAAGCCAGGCGGTGAATCCGTCGCACCGAATTCACTGGTGACGCCGCCTGCGGCGGTTACAATGGTGAACACATCACTCAACTGCGGCGCGAATCCACCAAGGATGTCTATTTCAAGCGTACCGTCCAAGTTGGCGCTGCCGCCAATATCAAGCCAATCGTATTGCGTACCGGGTGTGATCCCGGCCAGTTCCACTTGGAGTACGCCAAGCGCGTTTTGCGTATAGTCGCCGCTGATGACAAGTTGTCCCGGAGATGTCCCGGCGGCCACTATCCCATCGCTGATTATGGTGCCATTGATAGTCCCGGTACCACGCAATAGGCCGCCGGTATCGACATGCATGGTCCCGGCGGCGACAGTGCCCGCGCCAGCCTGGAAGATCCCGTCCACTTCAATATTCCCACCGCCGCCATTGAAGGCGCCACCGGTTGCGGTGAACAACGCGCCACTCGCGATTGACGTTGTGCCTGCGGCGTTCAAGGTGCCGCTATTCAAGGTCAAACTGCCCGCGGGCAGTGTGAGATTGGCGACATTTATCGTGAGCCCATCAAGCACCCGCACGCCGTTGCCCGCCAAATCGAATTGCGCGCCAGCGGCCATCGTTAACACACCCGTGCCGGCCAAGGTGCCGCCGGCCCAATGAAACGCGCCGCCGTTTTGCGTGAACGTGCGACCGGCTGCGATGGTGAGATCACCAGCCGCCGTGAAGGACAGTGTATCCATCACCACATCGCCGACCGGCACGACCAAGCTCGCGCCGAACGGTAGCAACACCTCCGCGGTAGCATCCGCGCCATGTAATGTGCCGCTGCTCATGCCGCCGGCGAGCGAGAGGGTCTTTCCGCTAGCGACATTGACGACCGAACCACCGAACTGACCGAGAAAAACGTTCAGGGTGACATCGCCGAACCCGACGGTGCTAAACGGAATATCAAGAAATGCAAGCCCGTTGACGTTGGCGAAACTGCTGCGATTGACGATGGCGCCATCGGTGAAGGTGAAGTTCG
>CAZKRY010000017.1:0-51472 GCA_964555355.1 uncultured Klebsiella sp. | reverse complement strand
CCGCCACGTTACGCAATTGGATGCCAGCACCTTCAAGCGTTGTGGTCCCGTTGAACGTATAACTGCCGGTGCCGTCGAGCCTGAGCGACCCCGAGCCTTCGTTACGCAACGTGCCGTTGGTGCTGACGAAGGTCGTGGGCGACACACCGCGATTGAAATTCCCGGCGTTGCGCAGCAATCCGCTGTGATTAAGCGTGCCCACCCCGGCGGTGGTGGACAAGAAGCCGTTGCTGACATCGACAGTGCCGCTGTTGTTGAGCACGGCGCCGTTATTGAGCGCGGCGTCGAGCAACGCGAAGGTACCGGCGTTATCGAAGATGACATTGGACAAAATACTGGTCCCGACGCCACTCGCGCTCAGCCCGCGGCCCGCCGGCAATACGACATGTGTCTCCGCGCCGAGGCCGGTTAATTGGATGAGATCGCCGAATCCGCCGCTGTTAAGCGTGAGTGTTTTGCCGGCGCCAATTTTAATGTTGGTGCCACCGAACCAACTGACGGGTGCGTTGAAGGTTACATCGCCGACATTCACATTGGTGCTAAAAGGCAGTTCGAGCACGGCAAGCCCGTTGGCGTTGGTGAAACCGCTGCGATTGACGATGGCGCCATCGGTGAAGGTGAAGTTCGCCGCCACGTTACGCAATTGGATGCCAGCACCTTCAAGCGTTGTGGTCCCGTTGAAGGTGTAGCTGCCGGCGCCATTCAGTGCGAGCAACGCCGAGCCTTCGTTACGCAACGTGCCGCTGTTGCTGATGAAAGTCGTCG
Source organism: uncultured Klebsiella sp. (assembly GCA_964555355.1). GTDB lineage: Bacteria > Pseudomonadota > Gammaproteobacteria > CAIKBL01. Next base: position 50,707 of record CAZKRY010000017.1, on the reverse strand, counting down.
GCGACACACTGCGGGTCGAGTTTGAGGGATTGGTGATGGTGCCGTTGTTGATCAGCGTGCCGACGCCGGAGGAAGTAAAAATATCGTTCTGCAATATCAACGTGCCCTGATTGGTAAGCGATCCCCCGCTATTGATTGCGAACAGGTTTGTCACGGTCGTTGTCCCCTGCACGGTGAGACTGCCGCCGGACAAACTACCGCCTTGTAAACTCATATTGCCGCTGACGGCTAAGGAACCCGTGCCTGCCAGCGTACCGGCAGTTTGAATGACGCTATCGGCGAGCGAAGGGGCGCCCAACGTCAGCGTGCCGTTTGCCAAGGTCAAACCGCCGCTCACGGTCAACGCCTCAGTCGTGACATTGGCGGATAACGTGCTGCGATTGAGGCTGGTGAGCGACAGATTGCCGCCGTTGGTGTCGAGTGCCGCCGTGATATCGATCCGGTTGCCGGCGTTGAGCGAAAGGTGCACGCCGCTTTGCAAGGTAACCGCTTGACCGAAGGTGATGTTGTTGGACGCTTCAAGTCTGATCGTATCGCCGCTGGCAAAGCCGCTGGTGAGTTCCGCCACCGATAGGGTGTTCGCGACACCACCGTCGGCGAACAGCAGATCCGGATCGCTGGAACCATTGAGCTCCGCATCGAGCGTGCCGCCCGCCGCGACCAAACTGAAATCAACCGGATCGAGTAAAAAGATGCCGCCGCGCCCGGCCGGCGCGCTGACGCTGACGCGCGCGCGGAATTCAAGCGCGCCGAGTGCGGAGACTTCCACAAAGCCCCCGTCGCCGCCCTCGCTGCCGCCGCGCGCGGAAAGTGCGCCGTGCGCGCGCGCCGCGTCATCGGCCCACACGACAATGCGGCCGCCGTTACCGGCCGTCACTGCATCGGCGCGCAAGCTTGCATCCGGTCCTAGCCACACGCGCTCGGTACTGGCGGTGGACGCTTGCTCGGCGCCTCTGGCGTCGCCAATGTTGATAATGCCGCCTGCCGTAGTGCCCGAGGCATCGATAGCGGTGTCGCCGGCAATGACGACGCGCTGCCCCATCGCCTGCACCGAACCGCCCGTGGCGCCGGTTGCTTCGATGCGGCCGCCGTTGTTGAGCACGGTGTCTGCCGCGGCGTGCAGCACGATACGACCGCCCTCGCTGCGCACACCGCTCGCGTCGATGTGCCCAGAGTTTGCTAATGTTCCGAAGGCTCCATCGGCGGTTGCTTGCGCGATATCGAGCGCGCGGTCCGCCGGCGCTTCTAGCCGCGCGCGCACATTGGGAGTCGCCGCCTCGACGATTTCCACGGCGCGGCCGGCGGCCAACACGATTTCGCCGCCAGGCGAAGCGATGAGTCCGGTGTTGTCGACTTCCGGCGCGAGCAAATAGATGGGCCCGCCGTGCGCGTGGATCTCCCCGGCGTTGCGGACCGCTCCCGCATGTGCGTTCGTTGCAAATCGTAAGCGTCCGGCCAAAAAGTCCTCATCACTCATGCCGAGCGAAGAGGCGACAAAACCCGCCGTATCTATTCGCGCACCTGGCCCAATCGCGATTCCATTGGGATTGAGCAGAAACACTCGGCCATTCGACGACAGACGACCCAGTAAACTCGACGGATCGTTGCCGAGCACACGATTTAACACGGTGGCCGCTGCGTTCGGTTGTGCAAAGTGTACGGACTCGCTCGCGCCGACCGAGAAGCCCCGCCAGTTGATAATGGCGCCGGCGCTGTTGGTGACTTCCAAGTGCGCGCCTTGTGTCGCGAAATGCGCCGTGCCGGCAGCCACCGCCGGGTCGGAGGGCAGTGCGGGTACGGCGCTCGCGCCGAGCATGAGTACCGTGCCGATGGCAAGTGCGGCATGATGGATCGCTGGCAACATGCGCCTTCTCTTCAAAACGTCCAAGCCAACAACACGTGTGCGCGGCCATCGCCACTGTCACGCGTGCCCCCGGACTCAATGACCCAGCCGTGTTCAACACTGAGCGAGACGCCCGAATGGTGCGACAATCGGAGTCCAATCCCAAGCGAAGCAATGGTCTGCCGGTCGTCTTCACCCGGCAGGGCCTCGTTGCGCCATAGTGCCGCCCAGTCGTAGAAACCGAGCACCCGGGTATCGACGCTGCCAAGATGAATGCGCGGACCGAGATTCTGCGATTCCACTTCGAGTGTGCCGCTGACGCCTTGGTCGTCCGCAATTTCCCTTTCGAAGAAGCCGCGCACGGAGGCCACGCCGCCCGCGCCGAATTGTTCGCCGGCGACCAGCGCATCCGGGGTCCATTGGCCGCGCGTGCTCATGTGCAGGCGGGCAGCCGCCGGTAATGGCACTTGCACACCGGCGTTCCAACGCAACAACAGGTACGCGGCGTCGGCGCCAGCCCGGGCCGCCGCAAAATCTGCATCCCCGCCGTCGGCGCCGCCGGGCACGTTATGTGACAGCACGGTGGTCAACCCCGCAGCCCACCCTGAACCGTCGTTCCAGCTCCCCGCATAGCCGAGCGACAACGGCCGTACCGTTACAGACGGGGTTAAGTTGAGATCCGCGCCTAGGGGCATGACGCGGCTATCGAAGGCCCGCCAATCGAATCCCGCGCTTACGCGCTGCGACCAATTGCCGACGCGCGGCAGGAGTTGTATGTAGCGCGCGCCGGCCTGTTTGCCGCTGCCACTGACGTCGAAGAGGTTCTGTACGCGTCCGGAATCCACGCTCGAGTAGCCGCCGACCAAATCCACCATGCCGCCCCAGGAATAAAGCGGGATGCGGTAACTCGCGCCGAAAATTTTCACGCGATCGTTGGGCAGCGGACGGAATTCGTCGGGATCGTCCGAATCGTAAGGCGCCGTTACGTACTGAAACGTGAAGATCTGATCGCGATCGAACAAATTGGCGTGCCTTACGCCCAGACTCATGCGCAGATCGCCGGTTTCATCGGTGCCGGTGTTATCCAATGCGACGAAAAAATCGAGCGGATCGGTCGCGTCGACCTGTACCTCGGCATCGACGGTGTGAGGCTCGGCGGCGCGCTTGAGTAGTACCGTGGTGTACTTCGCGGGATTTTCGTTGGCGAGTTCGAGCGCGCGGTCGAGCGCGCGAACGTCCGGCGGCACCCCGGGTTTGAGCCTGACAAGTGGCCGCGTCGCGTTACGCTCGCTACGTGACCGTTGGCCGGCATTGACGACCGCCACCGTCCCGAGACTCGATTCCATTACTTGAAAGACCACCACGCCGTCGGTGATATCTTGCGGCGGGAGGACGACATCGATGGTGGTGTAGCCGCGCGCCGCGTACAGGGCAAGCAGTGCTGCGCGCGCGCGTTGTAGATCACTGAATGTGCGGTCCGGGCCGGTGAACGGCTGCAGCGCTCGGTCAACTTCGTCTGCGTTAAGCAATAGCGTCCCGTCGATTCCGAAACGAGTGATGGAGAAGCGGGGACTTTCCGTCGCTTCCGCGGCTAGCACCTCGGGTGATGGCAGCGTTAGAAGCGTAAGTAGGCAGGCGGCCAACGAAAGCGCCGTTTGGTTGGGCCGGTTCCGCGCAAATCTCATCGAGTCATCCGCCCTTTCGGCTGTTCTTTTGATGTTCTTGGTTAGGCGATTCGGATATGCACTTGGCAAAACCTCGCCCAACGAGCGTGGTACAAAGGATCAATACCGCGTCGTTCCGTCGGCCGCTATTGGTCGAAAGTACAATTGTGCGTAACACTTGGCGGAAGTTTCATGGGCATGTGGCTATCCAAACATATCCGTCATGCTGCGAATCTTGCTGATCGACGATCATCCGTTGTATCGCCACGGTTTCATCGCGGCGTTACAAGCGCGCATGCCCGGCGTGGCGATCAACGGCGCGGCAAATGCCGCGGAAGGGCTCGCCAATTTGGATCAGCACCCGGACACCGACTTGGTGATCGTCGATTTCCGCCTGCCCGATACGGACGGCTTAGCCACGCTCGAGCGCTGCGCGGCACGCCATCCGTTGGTGCCTCGAGTGCTCATTTCCGGTGACGAAGACGTGGAACTCGCGCGCCGTGCACTGGCCGCTGGTGCGGCCGGCTTTATCCCTAAATCGTTGGGGGTGGACGAAGTTGAGCGCGCGCTGCGCTTGGTGCTCGATGGCGGAATCTACGTACGACAGCAGATGCCGATTGCGCCGCGCGGCGGATTGACACTGCGACAACTCGAAGTGCTGCAATTGCTGCGGGAAGGTAGAACCAATCGCGAAATAGCCCATGCGTTGCACATTACGGAGCGCACCGCCAAAGCGCATGTCTCCGCCATCTTTGAAGCGCTAAGTGTCGATAACCGAACGCAGGCCGTCATCGCCGCGCAACGCGCGGGTCTTCTTTAGGGCCGTGACGCAATGACGAAAAGCCCCACCGTCTATGCGCGGATCGAGGCAGAACTAGCGCACAATTATCTCGGCTATACGCCCGCCACCTTATTAATCCATTTAATCGGTGCGGTACTGATGCTGTGGCCCATGCAGGCCGGCACCGGCGCGCTGATCTGGTTGGGTTGCAATGTCGCATGCCAAGCGCTCCGTTTTGTCGGTTGGTGGCGCTACCAACGTCGATCGGAGGATGAAGATGCACCGTTACGCGCAGTCAACTATCAAGCGCTTGGGTTATTTGCCGACGGAATGATGTGGGGATTGGCGCCGTGGGTTTTCTTTGCGACCGCGCCGCCGCTTGGCCAGATTTATGTCTTCGCGACCATCGTGGTCATGGCCATTGGCACCACCATGATCAATGCGCCGTTTGCGCGCGCGCGGCTCGCGTTTTGTCTGCCCGCGTTGGTGCTCGGCGGAGTCCGCGCGTTGCATGTAGAGGGGACACAATTCACCGCAATCGGGATCGTGCTCATCGTGTCGATTCCGGTGGTGATCTACTACGGTGCGTATTGGGGAGAATTGCTCAGAAGTTCGATCGCGATGCGACATGAAAATCGCGCACTGATTGCCGAGCTAACGGTGCAGAAAGCCGCCACGGAACGCGCAAGTATCGCTAAATCGCAGTTTTTTGCCGCCGCAAATCACGATTTGCGGCAACCGATTCACGCGCTCGGGTTATATGCGAGCGCGCTGCGAGATGCCGAGCAAGGCCGAGAAGGCGCGGCGTTGGCGACCAAGATAATTGAGAACGTGGACGTTCTAGAGTCGCTGTTTGATGAGCTGCTCGATATTGCCAAGCTCGATGCCGGCGCTGTTACGGCGTCGCCGCATGACTTTATGCTGGCACCGGTTTTTGCCCGACTTGCCGCGCTCTATGGATTAGCTGCGGAGCGTAACGGTGTGCGGCTACGCTTCGCGCGCACCCGTCGCGCCCTGCACACCGATCCGGCGTTACTTGAACGCATTCTGTCAAACTTGATTTCCAACGCGATTCGCTTTACTCCAGGGGGTGCAGTGCTGATCGGCGCGCGCAGGCGCGGTGATCAAGTCGCGATCGAAGTTCGCGATTCCGGGATGGGCATTCCAGCGGAAGCACATGCCCATATTTTTGACGAGTTTGCGCAGCTCAATAACCCGGAACGGGATCGGCGCAAAGGTCTTGGTCTCGGTCTCGCCACGGTACGGCGACTCGCGAGCCTTCTTAATACGCCGGTTGAACTGGAGTCTCGACCGGGGCACGGAAGTACTTTTCGCATCACGGCGCCGAGCGGTGATCCTGCACGCACCGTTAATGAAACCATCGAAGCACGCGATCTTTTTTTCGATGTGCTGGCGGACAAACGCGTTCTCGTGATTGATGATGACGAGGCTGTACGCGACGCCATGCAACGCGTCCTGGCCGGGTGGCGGGCAAATTGTATTGCCGTGTCGTCATTGGAAGAGGCGCTGCGCGCGTGCGCGCAATGCCCGCATGTGGTGGTCGCCGATTTTCGACTGCACGGAGATCACACCGGCATCGTGGCGATCAGTGCATTGCGGCAACGGTTCGGAACCGAGCTCCCGGCGCTGCTGATTACGGGAGACGCGAGCGACAAAGCTTTCGCCGCAGCCAAGCAGGCGGAACTGCTGCTGTTGACGAAACCCCTGCGCGCGGCCCGACTGCGCTCGGCGTTGACGCATCTGTTGCGTTAGAAAGCTTGCCGCGTTTAATTGGAGTTCAAGGCCTAAGAGCCTTAGAACTTTGCGTTAGGGTATAACCTGATAGACTGCCGCGCGCCCCCTCCTGGAGAGTCATCCGATGCTGAAAACACCCCTGTGCAAATTGCTTGGCATCGAATATCCAATCTTCTCGGTGGGTATGGGCGGGAACATCTCGGGTCCCGAACTTACGGCCGCGGTCTCGAATGCAGGCGGATGTGGTGTGCTAGGTAGCGGTTCGTTGCCGGACGCCGCGATGCGCGAACAAATCCGAACACTGCGCACGCTCACGACTCGACCTTTCGGCGTCAACATCATCATGCCGATAATGACCGACCGCCAAGTGGCGGTTGCCATCGAAGAGCGCGTGCCGTTCATCGTGTTTTTCTGGGGCGATCCGGGTCCTTACATCGCGGATGCGCATCGCGCAGGCGTCAAAATTTTTGTACAGGTGGGATCGGTGGAAGAAGGGTTGGAAGCGGCGTCGAAAGGCGTCGATGCCATCATCGCGCAGGGCATCGAAGCCGGCGGTCACGTCAAGAGCAAAACTTCGCTTTCAACAATCGTGCCCGCGCTCGCCGATAAAGTGCGCCCGCTGCCGGTGCTCGCGGCGGGTGGGATCGCCAACGGTCGCGGGATCGCCGCGGCACTGAGTCTCGGCGCGCAGGGCGTTTCGCTCGGCACGCGCTTCCTAGCAAGCACCGAAGCGCGCGTAGTTCCGGCCTACAAAGACATGCTGGTGCGTGCGCGTGCGGAAGACACCGTGTACACGCGGTTATTCGACGTCGGCTGGGAAGATGCCGAACACCGCGTGTTGCGCAATCGTGAATACGACGACTGGGAACACAGTGGCGCGCCGCCTCCGGGTCATCGACCAGGCGAAGGAACCGTCATCGGTCAAATGGACTTCATGGGGAACGTGGTCGATATCCCACGGTACTCGCTAATGCCACCCGTGGTCGGTTATCGAGGCGACCTACAAAACGCCGCGCTGTACGCGGGCGAATCCGTGCGGTTGATCGATGACATCAAGCCGGCGGCGGAAATCGTGCGGGATTTGGTACGCGAAACGGAAGCCGTGCTGGCGGAGTTGCGCGGGTAGCTAAACTTCCGCCGCCATATGTTCGTTCTTGACTGTTACATAGTGCTGCGCGCTGTAGCGTAGATAGACAATCTGTTCGCGGGTAAGCGCGCGCACTTGGCGCGCGGGATTGCCCGCCCACAACGTGCCAGTGGGTAGCCGCTTGCCCGGGGGTACCAAGGCGCCTGCCGCCACCATGACCTCGTCTTCCAGCACGGCACCGTCCAGAATCGTTGCGTTCATCCCGATGAGACACGAGGCGCCTACCGTGCAAGCATGCAACACCGCGCCGTGACCAATCGTCACATCATCGCCAATCACGAGTCCTCGTCCACCCGGCGAGTAAGGACCATCGTGCGTAACGTGCAATACAACGCCGTCTTGCACGCTGGTGCGCTCACCGATCCGAATCGCGCCCACATCCCCCCGCACCACCGCGCACGGCCACACCGAACTATCGGCACCGAGTGTGACATCGCCAATGACCACCGCCGCCTCGTCGATATAGACGCGGGAACCCATTTGCGGCGAGCGGCCGCGATAAGCACGAACTGCCATGGTTACTCTAATCCTCCGCCAATTCCCGGACGTTCGCCCCCACCGTGTACGGAGATCTTCTCGCCGGCCACGTAGGTGTTGCGTGCGGATACCAGAAACCGCGCCACGTTCGCGATGTCTTCCGGTATGCACATACGCCCAAACGGCGCGGTGCGATCCAAATCGTGGAAATCCGCAACACCACGCGCTTTGGCAAGGCGTTGGCCCATCTCAGTATCGGTGAGGGGCGGCGCGACGACATTGACGTAGATGTTATTGCGCGCTTCTTCTTTCGCGAGCGTAAAGGCAAGTGCTTCGCTGGCGGCCTTGCCCATGCTGTAGGGCGCACCGCGTGCGGCATACGATAAAGTCGCTACGCTGGAGATGAAGACGATGTCGCCGCGCGTCATCGTGCGCATTTGCGGTAACACCAAGTGGCAAAGATAGAACGGACCGAAGGCATGCACGCCGACCACCCGCGCCATCTCCAGCGGATCGGTGTCCGCCACGGCCTGGCCGCGGCTCGCGATACCGGCGTTGTTGATGAGGATCGAAACGGGCCCGAGTACCGCATTGATTCGCGTTAGCATCGCGGCGTCTTCTTCAAAATTATCGACCGAAGCTTTAACCGCTATCGCGCGACGACCGAGCGCGTGAATCGCCGCGACGGTTCTAGCGGCTTCCGCGTCATCGCGCCGATAGTTCACCGCGACATCCGCACCGTCTTCGGCGAGCGCGAGCGCAATCGCACGCCCAATGCCGCGACCACCGCCGGTGACTAAAGCGACTCTACCGATTAGCGACATTTGCAAACTCCGGTTCCTCCACCGAAACCTACGCCGCGAAGCTGACCAACGTCAACCGCGCCGCAAACTCCCGTGCGCTGCCAGCAACAATCCGATATGCAGATCGGGCAACTTTTTCCGCAATTTGAGCAATGCTTTGCGTGACCAAAATCCTTGTGAATCGATGATCAGCGCAACCGGGTCAAATCGTTCGTCCAAGGTCACACTGTAAGGCGTGACCCGCCACCAAGATTCACTGAGATTTCCTTTGTAGTAATAGAGCGTGGTGTTATCCACATGAAAAATTGACAGAGCGAGGCAGGGGTCGCGGTCAGTAATTCCAAGACCGACATTCGGAAAGTGATCGGCCGAACCAATCACCTTGGAATTTTCGCGAAGCTCAAAGGTGTAATGCGCACCGACTGCAATGTTTCCGCCAAAGCTATCGCGGAAGGCAATTTGCGCCTTGCGCGCGCCGGCGTCGATGACATAACACCCCGGGCCGCTCGCCAACGGTATCACTGCTTCAACCTTAACGCCGGTGCCACGTGGGAGCGCGCTCAGTCTGCCATTCATCGCTTCCTTGAGTTCATAGTCATAGTCATCTAGTACGCGCGTCAGCTCGGCCCGCGTGACGCTAAAGCGCTCGCGCGGAACGGTTCTAAGGACCTCTGCCAAGTTCTGCACGAGGTGTTCCGCCGCTACACTCATGTTCCGACTCCGCGATTTTTCTCCTTGCATTAGCGGCCGTTGCGGCAAGATCAACAGGTGGTCGCGCGCAGCGGCAATTTTCCGCGTTGGCCGATGGTCCGTTGGATAACCGAAAAGTCTATGATCAGCCCTTCATCGGGACGTGGACGCATTGGATGAAGTGGCCGACGCAACAAGGGTGTTGGAAGGGTGGCGACTTAGCGCTTGACTCGGGCGCGGTGTTGCCGAGCGCCATGCTGTCGTGGAAAACGCATGGCACATTATCGGCCACGAAAGACAACGTCATTCTCTACCCCACGAGCTACAACGCGCGCCATCCCGATTTGGAATGGTTGATAGGCCCTGATGGCATCCTGGATCCCACGCGCTATTTCATCGTGATCGTCGATCAGTTTGGCAACGGGTTGTCGTCGTCCCCTACTAACACCCACCCATATCCGGCCTTGGTGTCTGTCTATGACAACGTGATAGCGCAGCGGCGCGCGCTCGCCGAGTGTTTCGGCATCGAGCGCCTGGCCTGCGTCTACGGTTGGTCGATGGGCGCGCTGCAAGCGTACCACTGGGCGGCGGCGTTTCCGGACGCGGTCGAGCGCGTTGTCATCAACTGCGGCGTCGCACGTACGGCCGTGCATAATCAGGTTTTTTTGCGCTCGCTACTCGCGACCTTGGAAGCCGCGCCGGAACACCGGGGTGGTGGGCGCTTTGCAGCGGAGCCGTGTGCCGCGAAACGCGCGTTTGGACGTATCTATGCGGGCTGGGCCCTAAGCCAGGATTTCTATCGCGCCAATTTGCATCTGGCGTCCGGACCGGCGCCGAATCTTGGCGCGTCGGATCTCGAAAGCTTTCTGCGCACGCAATGGGAAGATCGATTCGACGCGGCTTCCGCGGCCAATTTATATGCACAGCTTAAAACTTGGGACGCCGCGGATATCGGCAGGCACCCCGATTACGCGGGAGACTTGACCGCCGCCTTGCGCGCGATACGTGCCCGTGTGCTGCTGCTGCCGGGTGCCACGGATCTTTATTTCCGCGTGGCCGACAACGAGGCCGAGTTACCGTATTTGACACACGCCGCCCTGCGGCCCATCCCGAGTATTTGGGGTCACCGAGCTGGCAACCCATCGCAGAATCCGACGGATGCCGCTTTTATCAAACATGCAGTACGAGATTGGCTGGCACACTAGCATTCGCACACCTGTCCCTAGACGACCACCTTGAGAGGTAATTCGCAATGGAATTCGGGATCAGCTTTCCAACTTACATTCGGGCCTACGAAGACGCCAAAATGGCGGAAGACTACGGCTTCTCGCACGCGTGGTTTTACGACTCGCAGATGTGTTACAGCGATGTCTACGCCGCCATGGCGTTGTGCGCGCAGCACACGCGGAGCATCAAGCTTGGCACCTTCGTGTCGATCTTGGGTAACCGCATTGCGCCAGTCACCGCGCATTCGATCGCAACCATCAACGAACTCGCGCCGGGGCGGGTGATTCTCGGCGTCGGCACTGGCTTCACCGGGCGAAATGTCATGGGCATGCCGCCGATCGCGTTAAAAACGATGCGCGAACACATCGAAGTCATCCGTGATCTGCTCGCCGGGCAGGAGGCGTTGTACCAGGAGGGTGAGCGCAAGCGGCACATCAAGTTTCTGCATCCCGAGCACGGTTACATCAATATCAAAGATCACATTCCGATCCATATGGCATCGAACGGGCCCAAGGCATTGCAGATGGTCGGTGAACTGGCCGAAGGCTGGATCACGATTGGACTCGATCCGGCGATGATCAAAACGAGTGTCGAGCAGATTCAGGCCAATGCTAAAGCCGTCGGGCGAGATCTCTCTCAACTCTATTGCAGCAATTTAACATCGGCCTGCGTATTACGGCCGGGTGAGTCAGTGACTTCTCCACGCGTCATCCGGCAAGTGGGCCCGATGGCAATTTTATTACTGCACACCAACTGGGATCCGGTTGACATGAAAGTCGGCCCCTTCGCGCCGCCCGCGGTGGCGGCCATGGCCAAACGGTACTTTGACGAACACATCATGACCATGCAAACCCCGCTCGATCGGCGGTATCAGGAGATGCATCTAGGCCATTTGGTGTTCATGCGCGAAGGTGAGGAAAAATACTTGACCCCGGATCTCATCAAAATGGGCACGTTGACCGGCACGGGCCCGGAACTCATCGATCGTATTCGCGAGCTGGAAGCCGCCGGGGTCAACAACATCGCGCTGAATGTATGCGGCACCGATGCGCGCGAGATGATCCGTGAGTTCGGTCGCGCGGTAATCGATAAATACTAGAAGCAGTTTCAGTATTCATATCGACACCTTTGTACGGCATTGCGCGATTAGCTTAAGGCACTCACCCGGGCTTAGCGGAATTTCATAATTAACGCACCAAAACCTTTTCGGCTTCACATCGCCGATGACGCGATCGATGATCTGCGCGCACGCCTCGCGAGAACGCGTTTTCCCGATCAAGCACCGGACGCGCCGTGGGCCTACGGCAGCGATCTCGGTTACTTACAAACGTTGGTTGAGTATTGGCAACATGCGTTCGACTGGCGCGCGCAGGAAGCGCGCTTGAACGCGTTTCCGCAATTCAAAGTGCAGTTGCACGGCATTGACCTACATTTCTTGCACGTACCGGGCAAGGGACCCAGGCCCTATCCGTTGTTGTTGTCGCATGGCTGGCCGGGATCGGTGTTTGAGTTTCTGGAAATCATTCCGCGTCTTACCGATCCGGCGAGTTTTGGCGGCAATCCGGCGGATGCCTTCACGGTGATCGCGCCATCGTTACCGGGTTATGGGCTTTCGTTTAACCCGGGTCAGCGGCGCTTTAGCGTGGAGATGATGGCGGAATGTTTTGCCGATCTCATGACCGATGTCCTCGGCTATGCACGTTTCGCCGCGCAAGGCGGTGATTGGGGTTCCTTTATCGCTTCACGCTTGGGCGCGGTGCACGCGGACAAGGTGTTAGGTATCCACTTAAACCTGCTTGCCGTGCCACGCGACCCCACGCTCATCACTAATCCCACCGCAGAAGAACAAGATTTTCTGCTAGAACTCGCGGCTTTTGCCAAAGAGGAAACCGGCTATCAATGGATTCAGGGCACGCGGCCACAGACCCTCGCGTTTGCATTAACCGATTCGCCGGCTGGGCTCGCTGCATGGATGGTTGAGAAATTTCGGGCTTGGAGTGATTGCGGCGGCGATTTGGAAGCGGTCATCGCACGCGACCGTTTACTTGCCAACATCAGTCTGTATTGGTTTACCGGCGCGATTGGTTCATCGTTCTGGCCGTATTACGCGCGGTTCCATGGGCCTTGGCCGATCCCGCTGGGTGGAGTGCGGGTTCCGACGGGATACGCCGCGTTTCCGCGTGAAATTCTGCGCCCGCCACGCTCGGTCGCCGAGAAAATCTATACCGACATCCGGCGCTGGACGATCATGTCCAAAGGCGGACACTTTGCCGCGCTCGAAGCGCCGCAGGCGCTCGCTCACGACATCGCGGCATTTTTTCGTCCGCTGCGCTGAGCAACGGAGCAGACTGGGTTGCCGCGAGAAGTCTAATAAGACGCTGACGTTTCGCTACCCAACGGCTCGAACAAACTCGATAACATCGCGGCATCAAACAACGGGCCGTCGTCGCCTTCTTGACCGGCGTAGACACCGGCGGCCAGCGCGCGTTTACGCGCTTGGAGTTCCAGCATTTTCTCTTCGACGCTGTTTTCAACGATGAGCTTGTAAACAAACACGGGTTGCGTTTGCCCGATGCGGTGGGCGCGATCGGTCGCTTGGGCTTCCACCGCTGGATTCCACCATGGATCGTAATGAATGACCGTATCCGCTTCCGGCAGATTCAAACCGACGCCGCCGGCTTTCAAGCTGATTAGAAACAGATTGACCGCGCCCGCGCGGAAGCGATCGATCTCGCGATCGCGCTGCACGGTGTCACCGGTCAGAAGTGCAAAAGATAGGTTGCGGGTTTCGAGCTCCGCGCCGAGCAGCGCGAGCATCGAGGTGAACTGGGAGAACACCAGTACCTTGCGGCCTTCCGCGAGTAGCGACTCCAACAATTCAAACAGCATTTCAAACTTGGCCGACTCTTCGGTGCGCTGCGCGTCTTCCAATTTCAAAAGGCGTGGATCGCAGCACACCTGTCTAAGTTTCAATAACGCGTCCAACACCGTGATATGGCTGCGCGCGAGGCCGTGTTGCGCGATGGCGTCACGCACGCGTTTGTCGACCGTGACTCGAATGCTTTCATAGAGTTCGGCTTGCGCCGGGCCCAATTCCACGCGTTGGATGATTTCCGTTTTCGGTGGCAGATCCGCCGCCACGGCCTGTTTGGTTCGACGAAGCATGAACGGCGCCACGCGGCGGGCGAGGGATTCTTGGCGCGCGAGATCGCCCTGTGTCTCAATCGGGGTGCGGTAATGGCGGCGAAAAGATTCCGCATCACCCAAGAAACCGGGCATCAAAAAATCGAACAATGCCCATAATTCGCCTAGGTGATTCTCCATCGGCGTGCCGGTTAGGCACAGACGATGATCGGTTTCCAACGCACGCGCGACTTGCGCGGCTTTCGCGCGCGGATTTTTGACCGTCTGCGCCTCGTCCAAGATGACGCTATGGAACGATAATTCGCGCAGTCGCGGCGCATCGCGCGGCAGTAATGGGTAAGTGGTGAGCAGTAAATCGAGATCGCCGGCTTGCTCGAAGCGATCATGACGATCGTGGCCGTGGAGGACCGCCACGCGCAGCGCGGGCGCAAAGCGCGCCGCTTCGCGCCGCCAATTCCCCATCAAACTGGTGGGAGCCACGATCAAGGCGGGTTTCGTCAAACGACCCGCACGCTTCTCGATTAAGAGATGCGCCAAGGTCTGCAGCGTTTTACCCAGCCCCATGTCGTCGGCCAAAATGCCGTTGAAGCCGTATTCGCGCAGAAACTGCAGCCAATCGAGGCCGCGTTGTTGGTAGGGCCTAAGTTCGGCCACCATTCCGGGATCCGGCGGCACGTGCCGGATCCCGTCGAAATCGCGCAATCGTTCGGCCAGTTCAAGCCAACGTTGACCGCCGCGCACCTCGATACCTTGTGCGGCCAAATCGCGCAGTAACGTCGCGTCCATCCGCGAGAGCCGCATACGCTCGGCATCATCGCGCGGGCCGCGATCGAACAAGCCACGCAGGACATCGAGCAACGGGCGCAGCCGCGCAGCGGGCACATCGACGTAACGTTGCGCGCCTAACGGCACGCTGATGATTTCCGGGAGTGCCTGCCAATCGGCGGCGAGGATGGGTAGCAAAACATCAATCAGCGGTAGGCGCGTGTCCCCAATCTGCAGATTAAACGACAACTCAAACCAATCCGTGCGTGTATCCTCGCCGACATCCGCCCACCACTCGCCGGTTTCAAAGCGCAGCGGAAAGCTCGCGTCTTCATCGATCTCCCAACCCGCATCGACAAGCGTGTCGCGCGCGGCTCGTAGAAAGTTCGACCAGCGGCTGGCGCGTTCAAACTCAGTCGCGCCGCTCGCGACATATACCAATCGCGAGACAGGCTCATCACGCACGTAATCTCGCTGCATGACTTGCACAAAGCCGAAGGTCGCGAGGTGGTCTTGGATTTCCTGTTCGGCCTCGAGATTACGCGTGATGCGCACGAGACCCTCGGCGGTCCCTTGCAGCGTAAAGGGCGCCGGCGGTAATCCGTGAATGACATCGGTTCCATAGCAAAAGTCGAGCGCGAGATAGGCCATCGTTTCCACGCCCCAACGCCCCCCGCGTAATTGCACAAGCGGTCGCGGCATTTGACCCGTGACTTCGCGCACATTGACGGTGGCGGGCGGCGGCACCGGCAGATGCGGCACCTTCGCCGCCATTTTGGCGGCAAAAGCCTGCGCTTGTGCGGCCGGCACGGCGGGCGCGGTGCGTAAAAGTTCGATCTGCGCGTGATCGAGTCCAAGCGTATCGACTGGGCCTACTTCGTGTTGCAACGGATCGAGATAAAGCGGCGGATCGCACGGCAACAAAATCGCGCCGCCTGCGACTTCCGCGCGCAATTCCAGCGCTTGTCGTTTGCCGTTATCTTCCCATTCGATTTGCAGTGCGCGCGACGCGCCCATGGAGAGCGGTGGATTGTCCGTACTCATCCAAAAACAACGCCGAGTTTCGAGCAAACGTTGGAGCGCGAGATGTCCCATGCTGCCGCGAAAGGACGGTTTGGCCCACGGGCCTTCGCTGGCACTTAAAAGTTTTGCGATATCGAGATCGATCTGCAGCACCGCGCTAGTGCTTTGCCGATACGGATTGTCGAACTCATAGAGCTTAAGCGCGCGGCCGCGCGTCAATTGGCCGTCTTTCGCGCGCAATTTAACCACGCGAGCCTCAATCCGCACGGTCTCGCGATAATTACTAGTGCTCGCTTCGATATCGAGTAAATAAACGACGAACTCGTCGACCTGCTTCGGCGTTGGTGAACTCGCGTGCGCGAGTGCGTCGAGCCAACGCGTCAGTGCGGCCTCTTGATGGCCGCCACGCGCGGCGGTATCCGTGGTGGACGCGAGCCATGCGCAACAAACTGCCGCGACATGTTTGCAGTTAAACACCACCGGACAGGAGCATTCGCCTTCGATGTCGAAAGTATCCTCCAGCGTGACCACATCGACGGTTTGCTCATAACGAGCACCGGCGCTACCAACGGTGGTCGCGGTGATACGCACGTCGCCTTCGTACCGCGGCTCAACCTGCATGCCGGACACGCGACCTTGTTCGAAATACGTGACCCCGCGTTGATACGCCGCTTGGCCGACGGCGTCGCGGATGTCTTGGCGCGTTAATTTGCGGTCGAGTTTAGGCATGCGGCCCCACAGGGCACGCGCGCCACCAATTCAAAAAGGGCATCAGCGGCAAGTCTTTAGTAAACCAACCGCTGAGCATACCTTGGAAAAGGACCTAGTGCTTGTCGGAAATGTGGTCCTAGCTAAATAGTTGTTCCGAAATCTCAGTCAGTCAGCGCCAACGTCCGGCCGTGCTACGGATGGCTTGTATCGGGACCCGCCACGAGTACGTCCCTGTAGGCTCGCGAAAATACATCCTGTATTTTCACGGTCCCCAAACAAGCCATCCGTAGCACGGCCTCGCACTTTTTGCGGAATTCGGAACGGCTTTTTATGCGTTTTGCACGTCTGTTAAACCGGTCTAAACACCGGCACCGGCTGCCCCTCCCGCGTCTCAAAATCCAACCGCACTTTTTGGCCGATGGCGAGGCCATCGAAATCGCAATCCACGATATTTGTCAGTAACGTTGGACCTTCCGGCAGGGTGACAAACGCGATGGCATACGGCGGCGAGGCGCGTCGTTCCACGCTCCAGGAATATATTTCCCCAGCGCCACAGGCTTCGCGCCACGCCGTGTTTGCGCTCAAGCAAAAGGGGCAGAGTGGGCGCGGATAGTAGTGCGTTTTGCCACAATCGCGGCATTCCTTGAGGAGTAAACGCCCGTCATGGGCGGCCGCCCAATACGCTTCTAGCGCCGTATCGGCGGGCATCTCGTTTTTTTTGTCACTCATGTTGCTAAGCCCTTTCCAGAATGAGTGTGGCGCTGCCGTGGCGCGTGCCGAGGAAACCGCCGGTGCCGTGCGCGAGCGCAAGATCGCAGTTCTTCACCTGCACGGCTGGATGCGCTTCGCCGCGCAATTGCCGCACTGCTTCCAAAATTTTGGTCATGCCGCCGCGATTGCCCGGATGGTTATTGCACAGGCCGCCGCCATCAGTGTTGAACGGCAGTTTGCCAACGCCGGAGATCAAATTCCCATCGGCGACGAAGCGGCCACCTTCGCCTTTCGCGCAGAACCCGACATCCTCGATTTGCATCAAAACGGTGATCGTGAAGCTGTCATACAAAGATGCGTACTTGATATCGCCGGGGCGCACGCCAGCTTCTTCAAACGCTTTCGCCGCCGACCAGCGACCGCCCGAATAGGTAATGTCGACTTCGCCGCCGCGCATGTGCTTAATCGCCTCGCCCGCGCCTAAAAACCGCACCTTCGGTCGTTTTAATTGCGCGGCGATCTCGGGCGCGACCACCACCAGCGCGCCGCCGCCATCGGACACTACACAACAATCGAGCCGATGGAGCGGATCCGCCATCATCGGCGAATTGATGACATCCTCAACCGTCACAACCTCGCGCAGCATCGCGTGCGGGTTGTGTTGTGCATGACGGGACGCGGCCACTTTGATCCACGCGAGTTGCTCGGAAGTCGTGCCGAATTCATGCATGTGTCGGCGCGCGCACATGGCATAAATATTGAGCACGGAGGGTTTGAACGGCGCTTCAAACGGCGCATCCGGCGGCGCATTGGCCATCGGTGGGCGGCCGGGCGGGGCACCACCGCTGCGCGGTTTGCCGGCGAGCGTAATCAACGCGACCTTGCTTTTGCCGGTCGCAATGGCCTGCGCGGCGTGGCTGACGTGCGCGAGATACGACGAGCCACCGGTTTCGGTGGTGTCGGTGTGGCGTACGTCGAGGCCGATGTACTCCGCCATCGATAATCCGCCGAGGCCGGGTGCATCGCCCGCGCAAAAATAAGCATCGACATCGCGCACGCTTAGTCCGGCGTCGTCGAGCGCACCTTTCGCCACTTCCGCATGCAGTTGCGCGAGCGGAATGCCTTCGGCCTTGCGCGTGGGATGTTCGTAAATGCCCGCGATAAAGGCCTTGCCTTTAATACTCATGTCCAAAGTTCCGTAATTGAATTGCAGTTCGCCGTTTGGGCGCCGTTGGGCGCGGGGCGGGAGCTTACACGACGGCGCTCGGCTGTGAAGTTTTTTTGTGTGACAGCACACTAGGCCTAGGCGTCGATTATCGTTAAGGTCGTGACTCGTCATCGAATCACCGAGAGCCTCCATGCACCAGATTGTGATCCCGGATTACGCGGTCGAGCGCGGGCGCTTTATGCATCCTGCGCGCGCACTGGTTGGCGCGCGAACCGCCGTTGTCGCCATCGACTTTCAGCGTTTTTTCATCGATGACGGGCAGCCGATGGGTAACCCGCATGCGCGCGATATATTGGCTAACGCCAATCGTTTGCATGGCGCGGTGCGCGATGCGGGCGGACTCATCGTCTTTACGCAGCACTCGATGGGCTCCCCGGAGGCACGTGCGGAGGCGGGAACGCTCGCGCTGTTGCCCGGCAGTGCGTCTTATGAATTGCACCCGGAACTCACGGTTGCGGCGGGCGACCTCAAAATCGTCAAACGCCAGTCGAGTCCCTTGCACCCCAAAGCCGACACCGATCTAGAAGCACAGCTTCGTGCACGCGGCATCGACACCGTCATCGTCACGGGGTTGGTCACCAATGGTTGTTGCGATTGCACGGCGCGGGATGCGTTTCAACACGGCTTCAATGTCATTGTCGCAGCCGATGCCACCGCCGCGATGACGGATGATGAACACAACGGCGCCTTGCTGAGCCTTGAAATTTATTATGCGCGTGTCATGCGCGTCGCGGAGATTGCCCAGGCATTGCGGATTTAAGCCGCGCCGAACAGCAATGGCAATGCGACCATGTGTCGGGTGTTGGCGGTTTCGTACTGCGGGACAAAATCTTTCGGCACCCTAAACTCCGGAATGCGCGTCAAGAATATTTCGTAGCCGATTTGCAAAATTAGCCGCGCGAGCGACGCGCCGATGCAGCTGTGGTTGCCGCCGCCAAACGCCAAATGCCGGTTTACGGTACGCGTGAGATCGATCCGATAGGGGTGTGGGCATGTGTCCGGATCGCGGCTCGCGGCACCAAACGAGAGCAACACACGATCGCCCGGCTGCATCTTGATACCGGCGACTTCCGTCTCGGTTTTGACCCGCCGCGCCATGTTGGGGGCGCCCATGAATACACGCAAAAATTCATCGACCGCGCGCGGAATAAGACGGTGATCGGCCGCCAAACGCCGGCGTTCATCCGAGTGCGTGGCGAGATAATGCAGGCCGCCGGAAAAAGCAAAGCCAGTGGTGCCGATGCCGCCAATCGTCAACTGACTCAGCGTGCCCACCTTATCCATCCAACCGTAACCCTCAAATTCAAAGGCGAGCAAGGCATCGACGATATCGCCGCGCGGCGGCGCTTGCTGACGTTGGGTCAAGTAGGACTCGATCTTGGCCATCCCGAGCGCAAAGTTGGCGCCGCGTTGTTCCGCGGGACCGGAGAGATCGAAGACTTCAAGCAGATACGGCATATCGACCGGATCCATGCCCGCCACTTCCACCGAAAACACCCGTTGGGGCAAGGGATTCGCGAACTTTCCGACGATATCCGCCTCTCCAAACGCAATGAAATCATCAATCAAAGCATTGGCGTGCCGGCGCACGGCGGGTTCAAGCGCGGCGACTTCGCGCGGTCGCAAAAAGGGCGCCAGCACCGCGCGCAGTTTTTCGTGCAACGGCGGATCGCATTCGCCGGGCGCGAAATAGGGCAGGCCCGCCGGACGGTTAACCATAAAACCATCGGCGGCGGAGAACGTGCTCCACTCTTTGGCGGCACGGATGACATCGTCATAACGATTGATGACCCAATAACCTTCGCCGACTTCTGAGCGCGCCACCGGACAGCCCTCATGCATGTGTTCGACGAGCTCATCCCACCGGGTATTGAGTTCTGGATCGTTTAAGTCGAAATCCCGATAAAAATCGCGCTTGAATGGAGTGGTCATGCGGAGAGGAGGCAGTGGGCTTGTTTGAGGCCACACGGTCTCACAAATCTTGTGCTGGCGACAAGCCAACCTCTTTTGCGGCTTGACGCCGATATTAAGAATCGCGAGGCTGGGGCCATGGCTTCCCTAATCGAAATACAACGCGCGATTCGCGCACTGCCGCCGGAGCGACAAGCTTTCGAAGCGCGTCCGACGCATGCCGCGGTCGCCATGATTTTCGGTGACGGCCCGGAAGGATTGGAGCTTTGTTTTATTCGGCGTGCCGAGCGAGCGGGCGACCCGTGGTCCGGGCAGGTGGCATTTCCGGGGGGGCGCGCGAGTGCGGATGATGCCGACGCGGGGGCCGTTGCAGAACGAGAAACTTGGGAAGAGATCGGCCTGCGCTTGGCGCGCCAGCAATGTATCGGCGGCTTGCCGATGCGCGCGGTGCAAGCCAATACCTTACGCGCCGGGCTCTCGCTATGGCCCTTTTTGTACTACGTGGGAGATGCCGGCCATCCGGTCGCCACCCCGCGCATTCCGGAAGAAGTTGCGAGCGTGTTCTGGGTGCCCATCAACCATCTTTTCGATGTGAACGCCGTGACCGAAATTATTTATCCGCCAACCAGCGGCGCGAGTTTTCCCGGCATTAAATTCGATCGGCATGTCATCTGGGGTTTGACGCTACGTGTGCTGAAGAACTTTGCCGATATCCTCGGGCGCGAGTTTCCGGCATTGGACTGATCACGCGCTAAAACCACCATCCACACCGATAATCTGTCCGTTGATGTAACTCGCGCCGGGCGAAATTAGAAAATCCACTACCGCGCTGACTTCTTCCGGCTTGCCCATGCGCCCGAGCGGCGTGCCAGCGACCATGGCATTGATGACGCCCTGCGCTAGCGCATTACCGGCGAACTCCGGCGCATAAATAATGCCGGCATCGATGACCGCCGGCGCGACGCCGTTACAGCGGATGTTGTAACGGCCGGCTTCGCGCGCGGTTTGCTTAATCATTGCCGCGACCGCCGTCTTGGGACCGCCGGACATGCCGTCGTTCTCCAGCGTGCGTAATACGGCTGTCGTCAATAACATGACGATGCTGCCGCCGGTCGCCTGCAGTGCGTGCGATCCTTGCTTCAGTACATTAAAAGCGCCTTTAACATCCGTGTCGTAGACACGCGCGAAGTCGTCCTCCGGCACATCCATGAGCGGCATCAATGGGATCGCGGGTCCGGTTGCACAGATGATGGCGCCGAGCCCGTGATCCCCCGCCGCGCGTGCAAAAAATTCGCGTACTGAATCGGCTTCCCGAATATCGACGCGCGCACAGCGGGCGCTACCGCCGCTGGCATTAATGCGCGCGGCCAAAGCTTCGACTTTGGCCGGATTATTGCGGTACCCCAAACACACCGGCCCACGCGCGACGACCGCGGTGGCGATCGACGCGCCTAAGCCGCCGGAAGCACCTAAGATGGCGATGCTCCGCATGAAGTGTTAGCCGCCCAGGGTTTGCTGAATCGTCAGCTTGCCCAGTTGCGACATATGCACTTCATCCGGCCCGTCCGCGATCCGAATAGCGCGCGCGTAGCTGAAGATATCCGGGATCGGCGTGTCTTGGCAGACACCCATGCCGCCGTGTGCTTGTAGTGCGCGATCGGCCACTACTTGGCACATCATCGGTACCGTCACTTTGATCATCGCGATCGCATCGCGTGCGGCCTTGTTGCCTTCGCGATCTAGACGATCCGCCGCCCACAGTGTCAGCAAGCGTGCCTGTTGGATTTCGCAACGCGATTTCGCGATGTCCTGCCGAATGCTGGACTGCTCGGACAATTTGCGACCGAACGCCACGCGGTTTTCAACGCGCCCGCACATGATGTCGAGCGCGCGCTGCGCGGCACCGACCAAACGCATGCAGTGATGAATGCGGCCCGGCCCTAAGCGGCCTTGCGCGATTTCGAAACCACGGCCTTCGCCCAGGATCAAATTCTCCACCGGCACGCGCACATTGGTCATGCGTACTTCGGCATGGCCGTGCGGCGAGTGCAGATCGTTCAACACGCGTAACGGCCGCACGATCTGAAAGCCTGGCGTCCCGGCCGGGACTAACACCATCGACTGCTGCACATGGCGGCCGGCATTCGGATCGGTCTTACCCATCACGATGTAAATCTTGTTGCGCGGATCGAATACGCAGGAGCTCCACCACTTGCGCCCATTGATGACCCATTCGTTGCCTTCGCGCTTGATCGAGGTTTCGACATTGGTCGCGTCAGATGACGCCACTTGCGGTTCGGTCATCAAATAAGAGGAGCGGATTTCGCCGGCGAGCAGCGGCTCCAGCCAGCGCTTTTTCTGTTCCGCGGAGCCATAGCGCGCGAGGACTTCCATATTGCCGGTATCCGGCGCGCTGCAATTGAAGACTTCGGAGGCCCACAGCACACGGCCCATTTCTTCCGCCAGCGGCGCGTATTCCAGATTGGTGAGCCCCGGGCTGTATTCGCCGTATTCGTGCGGCAGGAACAGATTCCACAGACCTTGGGCCTTGGCTTTTTGTTTGAGCACCTCGATCTGCGGCGGCGGCACCCACAGGTTCTTGGGATCGTGAGTGAACTCATAAATCTCGTCTTCGATCGGGTAAATATGCGCCTGCATGAAGGTACGCACCTGGTCGATCAATTGGCGGGTCTTGTCGTTGTAGGAAAATTCCATGAAGGGTCCTCGGTGGCTTTGACGAAAGATGGCGCCAGTCTACCAGGCAAGTGCCTTAACCCGCGCCATTGCCTATAGTGGCGGCTTGACCAATCTCATTAAACGAGTCCTTCAATGCCTCATTCCGCCGCCCACGATCCGTCCGCCCTCAAAACTCACCTGCTCGCCTTCATGGACGCGCACATTTACCCCAACGAGCACCGCTATCACGAGCAGCTACGCGCAATGCCAAACCGCTTTGCCACCGTGCCATTAATGGAAGAGCTCAAAACCAAGGCGCGCGACGCCGGTTTGTGGAATCTTTTCATGCCCGCCGACCACGGCGGATTGAAGAACGAAGATTACGCGCCGTTGGCGGAGATCATGGGACGTGTGCTGTGGAGCCCGGAGGTTTTTAATTGCAACGCGCCGGATACGGGCAACATGGAAGTGTTCATGAAATACGGTACGCGTGCACAGCAGCAGCAATGGCTGGAACCGCTGCTCGCCGGTGAAATCCGTTCTTCCTATGCGATGACAGAGCCGGATGTCGCGTCCAGCGACGCCACTAACGTGCAGACGTCGATCAAGCGCGACGGTGATCATTACCTCGTCAACGGTCGCAAGTGGTTCATTACGAACGCGATGTACGAGCGCACCAAGATCCTCATCGTGATGGGCAAGTCAGATCCGGATAACCCGAATCGACACTTGCAACAAAGCCAGATCCTGATCCCAAAAGACACGCCTGGCGTCAAAATTATCCGGCCGTTGACGACTTTTGGTTATGACGATGCGCCACAGGGGCACGCCGAAGTCATCTTCGACCATGTGCGCGTGCCCAAAGAAAACATTCTGCTCGGTGAAGGTCGCGGCTTTGAAATCGCCCAAGGCCGCTTGGGGCCGGGCCGAATTCATCACTGTATGCGTTTGATCGGTGCCGCGCAGCGCGCGATGGAATTTGCGTGCCGGCGTGCGGTGTCGCGTAGTACCTTTGGCCGCAAACTCTCGGAACATCAATCGATACGCGAAGACATTGCCAAATGTTTCAGCGAAATCGAACAGGCCAGGCTTTTAACGCTGGCCACCGCGCGCAAGATGGACGAAGTCGGCGCCAAGAATGCGCGCGACATGATCGCCGCGTCCAAAATCACCGTGCCGCTAATGGCACAGACGGTGATCGACCGCTGCATGCAAATTCACGGCGCCGGCGGCTTCACCGAAGACTATTTCATGGCGGAAGCCTTCAGCTATGCGCGCTGGTGCCGCCAGGCGGATGGTCCGGATCAGGTGCATATGATGGCGTTAGGCAAGGACATCATTGCGCGGTACACGGCCTAGCGAGGTTCTACTGACAATCGCGCATGGATATCGATCTCGATACCGGCAAGTTGTACGTTTTTCTCGGCGGTTTCGCCTTGTTCGCGGTCTTCGAACAATTGCTTTCCGCGCGGCCATGGCACGGTGCGCGCTGGCGCCGGTGGATTTTCCACGCCGGGGTGGCTGCGTTGAATACCATCATCGTGCGCCAACTCGTGTTCGTGCCGTTTTTGCTATGGCTGGTCTACACGGAGGAAGAAGGTTGGGGGATCACGCGCTGGCTTGGTCTTGTCGGCTGGACGGAGATCGTGCTTTCGATCGTTGTACTCGATCTGTTTGACTACGTATGGCATCGCGCGAATCACCGGCTACGTCCATTGTGGCGGATGCACAAGGCACATCACGCGGACCCGGAAATGGATGTCACGACTGCGCTGCGCTTTCACCCGGGCGAGTTGATCTATTCGGGCATCGTCAAGGCAGCCTGGGTGTTAGTGTGGGGACCGACGATGGTCGCATGGTTCTTGTTTGAAGCGCTGGTGAGTTTGTGTGCGCAGTTCCACCACAGCAACATCGATTTGCCGGCGTCGGTAGAGCGAGTCCTATCTTGGCTGATAGTGACCCCGCGCTATCATGCCGCGCACCATGCCGTGGACCGGCGTTTCGGAGACGCCAACTTCGCGACCATTTTGAGTATCTGGGATCGGTTATTCGGGACTTATGCGGAACCGCCGGCTGATGGCGCGGCCACGAAGGGCGAAAACGCGCTTGGGTTACCGGTAGATCGTGCGCTCGCGTTTTCGTGGCGGGCGTGGCTCGAAGAGCCGTTTCGAAACCGTAATCTCGTGCTTCCGTCCACGGCGCCGGCGATGCGCATAGGGGCCGATTCGCCGTAATATCAAGGTCGTCCACGGCCGCTGCCGCCAGCACCACATGCACCTACCAAGGAGTCCAGCCATGAAACTGATCACCGCTTTGTTGTTCTGTTTATCGTTTGCCGCATGGGCGGCGGAACACGGGGGCGAGGCTGCCGAGCACGGCGGCGCGCCAGCGGAGTCGCAATCCAGCGATGCCTCCACTCAATCTTCCGAGCACGGTGGTGACGCCGCGGAACATGGGGGCGAAGCGGCCGAAGAGAAAAAATGAGAGGTGCGTCCGAGCGGGCGCTCTTTTTCGCATGTTCCGACCGTTTAAGCTCACGTGGTGGTTGTATGGGATCGCACTCGCGAGTGTAGTCACCGCCGCGTGGGCGGCCGATCCTGATGCAAATTCGTCTGCGCCAGCGCGAAAGTTTTACGTCGAAGACATCAAAGCCGCGATGACGGATTGCATCGCTTCGCGGGTTGATGCGGACGGCGTGTTCCAGCTACAGGACGATGTGACCGGTGAGATGCTCGCGCTCAAGTTCGTCAAGATTCACGATCCGGTGCGGCGCATCGACGGCAACACTTATTTCGCCTGCACCGATTTTCACGTGGTCGACGCACCCGATAAACTCTACGACCTTGATTTCTGGCTGCGGCCGAATGGCGAGCGCCTGCGGGTGTACGACGAGAAGATACACAAAGAGCCGCGGCACTCGCTGGTTTACGGTTGGTATAAACACCCGCGTTATACCTTTGTGAAAGATAAGGTAGTGCTGTTGTACTGAGCGGTTGGAAGAAGACCGCACGCCTGCGGCGGTGTTAAAACATTTTCTAGGTCCGATTTATCGATACGCCGCCATCAACCAACAAGGCACTGCCGGTGGTAAAGCTCGACGCATCGGACGCCAAATAAAGCACTGATTTCGCCATTTCTTCCGCGGTGGCGAGTCTGCGCATCGGATACAGGCCGACAATGAAGGCCTGTGCTTCGGGGGTTGAATTCATTTCGCGGTACATCGCGGTATCGGTGCCGCCGGGCAGCAACGCATTCACGCGCACGCCTTGCTGCGCGAATTCAACCGCCAGCGCTTGTGTCAACCCAATCAACCCCGATTTGCTAGCGGCATAAGTAGCAACCCCGGGAAAGCCCACGGTGTGGCCGACAAAGGTCGAGGTGAAGATAAGTGAACCACCGCCGCGCGCGATCATCGCCGGGATCTGGTGTTTGGCGGCCAAGAATGCGCTGGTCAGATTGATGTCCAACGTGCGTTGCCAGTCTGCGCGGGAGATTTCGGTGGTTTTGCCGATCGGCGCAATGACGCCTGCATTGTTAAATGCCACATCCAGTCCACCGAATGTCTCGCAAGCAGTCCGGACCAGCGCGATGGCATAGTTTTCATCGGCGACATCTCCTGCCAACGCCATGGCTTGGCCGCCGGCTGCGGTGATTTCGTTGACCAATTGGTCGAGCTCGGCGCGCCGGCGCGCGCCGACGACCACTTTGGCACCTTCCGCTGCAAAAAGTTTGGCCGTGACGTAGCCAATCCCGGAGCTTGCCCCGGCGAGAATACAGACTTTGTTTTTTAAGGCAGTCATGGCGCACTCCGATTGGATGGATTGGAGGCAGAGTGTCGTTGAATCGTGAATGCTGAACTTCCCGCTTCTTGCGCCCAAAATCATGCGACTTCGCCGCGCCGCTCATCGCGAATTCGAGCGCAACAAAGAGACTAGTTTTTCGCTCCATCGGAGCGCCTGATGCCACCGGGCGAAACTTGAAACGAGGAGCGTCGCGATGATTCGAAAAATTGCACTAGTCACCGGGGCATCGCGCGGCATTGGTCGTAGCGTCGCGATAAAGCTGGCACACGCCGGGATGACGGTGGCCGTGAACTACGCGGAGAGCGCGGAAGAGGCACAGGCGGTTGTGCAAGAGATACGCGACAACGGCGGCTCCGCGCGCGCATTCCAAGCCGATATTGCAGACCTAAGCCAGATCCGGCGGATGTGTGAGGAAATTCATGCAGCTTTCGGCAATCTTGATGTGCTGATCGCTAATGCGGGTTACTGTATCTTTAAGCCGCTGATCGATCTTTCTGAAGAAGAATTCGACCGCATGTTCGCCGTCAATGCGAAAGGAACCTTCTTCGTACTCCAGCAAGCGTTACGGCGCTTCAACGACGATGGCTGTATTGTGTGTGTCTCCACCATCGGCACCTGCCTCAATCTCCCGGGCGGCGCAGGCTACTTCGGCAGCAAAGCAGCCGTCGAACAGTTTTGCCGTACATTAGCCCGCGAGGTGGCGCCGCGAAACATTACCGTTAATGTGGTGTCACCCGGTTTCACCGATACGCAAATGTTACGCGGCTCTCTCTCGGCAGAAGACGCCGCAAACTTGATCGCGATGACGCCGTTGCAACGACTGGGCGTTCCGAACGACGTTGCCGACGCAATTGCTTTTCTGGCGAGCGGCCGGGCCCGGTGGATTACCCGCCAGAATATTGCGGTTGATGGCGGCATCATTAGTCGTTGAGCGCGCCGAAGTTGCTGAGCAACGCTTTGCGCGCGATTTATCGCCCCTCCAATGTGAGACAGACGATGACGCGCGGATCGTAGCCCGATAATACAGGGGCGGCGGGAAGCCGCATGTCTTTGAGGATATCTTCAGCAACCTCGGGTGCGGGACGCGCTTCGGCTTGAGGGTCGTAGCAACATGCAAGGGTGTAGCATGCGAATAGATAATCATCGGCCGGAAGCATGGCGTACTCTCGAGTACCTTGAGACAACATCATAGGGGTGCCGCGCGTTCGACTTCATCACGTTTCTTGCTGTCGAAACCGAGCCGTGGCACTGTAACCTTCCATTGTCGTTTCACTCGAGAAAGCCGCGCGGGATCTCCCATGTCATTTCAATACCGGACGCGTATCCGCTACGGCGAATGCGATCAACAGGGCGTGGTCTTCAACGCCAATTACATGGTGTATATGGACGATGCCGGTGAGCAATGGATCAGCAGCCTTAGCCCTGACGGTAACTTTCTATCGCTTGATTGGGATTGGATGGTGGTGCGTTCGGTGGTCGAATGGCAGGCCTCGGCGCGCAGTGGCGAAACGTTGGTTATCGACGTCGGCGTGGTGCGCTACGGCAATACATCATTCGACCTTGGTTATGTCGGCACGGTCAACGGCAAACCCATTTTCACCGCGCGCTCAATCTGCGTCAGCGTGGAGCCGGTAACCTTGAAGAAATGCGCGATCCCGGATCGCATCAAATCGAAACTTGGTCCCACGCTCGCGTTGGAAGTACCGACCTAAATCCAAACCCTTTTTATCGCCCTCCATCTAATAAGGAAGTACCCGATGTCCGCATTGAATACCCAAGACTTAGGCGTCGATATCACTAACTTTGTCGCAACGGTAGAGATCCGCCGGCCGCCGCATAACTTTTTCGATCTCTCCCTCATCCAACAGATTGCGGACACCTACGAGAAGCTCGACGGTATGCCGGAATGCCGCGCGATTTTGTTGTGTGCGGACGGCAAGAACTTCTGCGCCGGCGCGAATTTCGGCGCGAGCGATGCGGGCAACGCCAAAGACAGTTCGCGCGGATCGTTATCGAACGATCTATATCGCCAAGCGGTGCGGATTTTCCGTTGCAAGAAACCGGTGGTCGCCGCGATTCAAGGCGCCGCCGTCGGTGGTGGATTGGGCCTCGCGGTATCCGCCGATTTCCGCGTCACCTGCCCGGAAGGCCGCTTCAGCGCCAACTTCACGAAGCTTGGTTTTCATCCGGGATTCGGCCTGACGGTAACGTTGCCGGAATTGATCGGGCGCCAGCGCGCTTCCTTGTTGTTTCTTACCAGCCGGCGAATCGATGGCGTACAGGCGCAGGCGTGGGGCTTGGCGGATGAGTGTGTGCCGTTGGAAAAATTGCGTCCAACCGCGCTTGCATTGGCGCAAGAAATCGCGAGCTGCGCGCCGCTTGCCGTGGCGTCCACCCGCGCAACATTGCGACTAGGCATGGCGGATCGCATCGCGATGCAAACCGATCATGAGCTTGCCGAACAAAATGCTTTGCGGCTTACGGCGGATTGGGCGGAAGGGGTGAAGGCCACGGCCGAGCGGCGAGAACCGAATTTTATTGGGGCTTGATGGTGTAGCTCGAGAATTTGAGGTCCAAGTAAAAAACTTTCCGTTCACTCTGATTTCGATTCAGTGTTTCCTTGAGCAGGCGATCCGTCGCGCGTGACGCGTAGTCCGCGCGAATTGTCCTTGCTGATTCCGAAATGTAAGCGTCAAGGCGGGTGTACGGATTGCGCCACGGCGAACGAGCGCGCAGGCTGATTAGCCTGCACACGATAGCCTTGGCATGGTGGATAATGCCGAATTCCAGCGGTATCCGTCGGTGCCGGCCAATCAACCACAGGAGCACACCCCATGCATTTTCTCGTCTCGGCCAAGATCAAAAAACCACGTTCCGTATCTAACAAAGACTTCTATGGCGTTTGGCAGCGCGAATCGGTTGCCGGCCGCGAGATCGAGAAGAGCGGGGCGGCCATTTACAAGGTCGCCGGTGAATATGAAGTGGTATTCATCGCCGAAGTCGAAAAGCCCGCCGACCTGGACGCCGCCTTACACGGTCTGCCAATCTGGAAGGAAGGTTACCAGGACATGGTGGACGTCACCGTGAAGGCGCTTGTCCCATACGGCGAATGGGGCGCGAAGCTCGACGAGCTTGTCGGCGGGTAAACTCCGTACCGACTACAGTCATCGATCCCGCTGACTGCGTGTAACTAGCGTAGTCGGTGGGCCGACGGTTGCGGAGAAGGCGTCCATTTCAACGCACATCTTGCTGGCGGCTGCGTGCTGACGATCGAGGCTTGCCGATTCATCCGCGACATTTAACTGCTAGAACCAGGAGCAACAACGTTGGCAGCGCAGTTAAAACATCACGCTGATATAACCCGTCCGCCGAGTCCGCCGCAACCAACCGGCTGGCTCGCGCGGCTGCGTGCGAATTATCTTTTTTTCAACGATTTGTTGGGGGTGGTTAGCCGCCGGTTCGATACGCTCGGTGATATCTATTACTCCCCGAATGCGGGCGACCTTTATGTCATCAGACATCCCGAGCACATCCGCGAAGTACTGGTCACCAACGCTCAAAGTTACGCTAAAACCCATAGTGCCTTCATCCGGCTTGGACGCGTACTGGGGCAGGGTCTGTTGAATACGGACGGCGAGTTATGGCGTCGTCACCGGCGCATGATCCAACCCGCGTTTCATCAGGCGCGGCTGCACGTCTACTCGCAGATGATGGTGGAAGAGACATCCTTGATGATCGCGCGATGGCACGACGGTCAGCCTATTGATCTCGGCACCGAGCTTACGCAACTCACGCTGCGTATCGTCTCCCGCTCGCTCTTCAGTTATAAAGTCGGTGACGACGTGAATGCCATCACCGGCGCAGTGACGGTGTTACAAGATTCGTTTTCACAACTCGATTGGTTACCGCGCTGGATGCCAAGCCCGCGCCGTCGCCAAGTGCAGCGCGCGCTGCGTTCGCTCGATGAAGTGATGTATCGGCTGATTGCGTCTCGCCGCGACGCAATGAAGTCGGCCGCGATTGGAGCGACGGGACCGGCCGATCTTTTGCAACGCCTACTCGATGCGCGAGACGACGAGGGTGACGGGGCCGGGTTGAGCGACAAAGAAATTCGCGATCAACTCGTCACTTTCTTTCTCGCCGGGCACGAGACTACATCCAACGCGCTCACCTGGACTTTCTACTTGCTCTCGCAACACCCCGAGGTCACGACCAAACTGCATGCAGAGCTCGCGCAGGTGTTAGGCGACCGACTGCCGCGCTTCGAAGATTTCGATTCGCTGCCATACGCCGAACAAGTGGTGAAGGAATCCATGCGGCTTTACCCACCGGTCTTCGCGATTGCGCGTAAGGCCATCGCCGACAGCCAAATCGGCGGATATGTCGTGCCGGCCGGCAGCGAAGTCGTTATGTGGATTTACAAGACGCACCATGACCCGCGCTGGTTCGCGAACCCGGAGGCGTTCGACCCTTCGCGCTTCGCAGACCCAGACAGCCTGCAGCAAATGAAAAATGCCTATCTGCCGTTTGGCTTGGGTGCGCGAACTTGTATCGGTAAAACCTTTGCGACGATTGAAGCGGTGTTGATCCTCGCCACCGTGACGCAGCGCTTTCGGTTGAGTCTCGCGCCAAAGCATAAAGTTGCCTTGAAACCACGTGTGACGTTGACGCCTAAATTCGGCATGAAGATGGTTGCGCACGCACGTGATATGCCTCGCCGATAATTTGCAACGCGCTGCTTATTGCCACAAGGCACTTATCGGCAGTGCGTAAAAATCGGGCCCAAATGCCACGCTTTCTGTCCCGGTGTAGAGCAGTACCCCGCGTTTGAATCGCAGACCTGTAGTCTCTCTCACATTGCGAAGCCCTTGGAAATCTCGCGTGCTTAGCGTAGCGCTCGCTTTCACTTCGATGCCAACCAATTCGCCCGCGCGATTTTCGATCATGAAGTCGACTTCAATACCGGTCGCCGTTCGATAATGAAAAAGCTGCGCGGAGGTTTCCGACCAACTCAATAGTTTCGACAGTTCCGCGTGTACAAAGGTCTCTAATAGCGGCCCCAGCATCGGTGAAGTGGTGACGGATTCGGGCCCGAGTCCTAGCAAATGCGCCGCGATACCGGTGTCGTTTAAAAAAAGCTTCGGCGCTCTAATCATCCGCTTACTTACGTTAGACGACCACGCCGGTACCTCCGTTACCATAAATACCGCGCGCAGCATCGTCAGATAGCGTTTAAGCGAGGTCTGCGCAAATCCGACAACGCGTGCGATCTCCGCAAAGTTGAGTAGACCCGCAGAGCGGGCCGCGATTAGTCGCAACAGACGCGGTAAATCGGCTAAGCCTTCAATGTTAGCGAGATCGCGAACGTCGCGATTAAGCAAAGTGGTAAGGTAACTATCGAACCATGCATCGCGTCGTTTTGCATTGGTACGCGACAATACAGGCGGATAGCCGCCAACCAGCAATTTATCGAACAAGTCGGCGCGCGATACCGTTGTGTACTTTCTTACGGCGAACGATGCCGCGAATAGCTCATCAACAAAATTCGTCGCGCACTGTGCAAGTTCGGCTTGCGCGAACGGCCAAAGCGTCAATACTTCCAAACGCCCGCTAAGCGATTCTGAAACTTTTGGCAGGAGCAGTACGTTCGCTGACCCAGTCAACAAATAACGACCAGGCGACCGTTCGCGATCAATCTGTTGCTTGATGGCGTAAAGGATTTCTGGCACTCGCTGTGCCTCGTCGATTACGGCCGGCCCACCAAGCGCTTCGATAAACGATTTGGGATCGTGACGGGCGGCGGCGAATACGGCGAGGTCATCGAACGTGAAGTAACGTCGTGCAAATTCGGGCCGCTCGGCAATCAAATGCGCCAACGTACTTTTACCAGTCTGACGGGCGCCGACCAGTAGAGTAGCGGGACTATCCACCAGAGACGCTTCGAGTTTTGGTGTGATGAATCGCCCGATCATGGGCTGATTATCATCCACTAGATGGATGATTTACAATCATAAAAGACTGAAAGAATAGGGTGACCTTTTATCCATGTACGGAGGTCGGGTAAGACCAGGGAGTTTTAGGGGTGTCCCAATTTCCCTCCGTTCCCGGCCTACTCATTCGCCATGGGCCGCCAACTAAAGGTGCCCTCGTTTGCCGCCGATAACAGGGGCCGTATGAAATCTCAGCCCGTTTTAAGATACCGTCAACCACGTCGACTCAACCGCCACGGAGCCAGCCTGTTGCTACGGCATCGCGCGCGTCTCGTCTATCGGAGCCAAAGATGATCGAACATCCTAAGCCGGTTTCGCTAGACGAAGAAAAGCGACTGGAATATTTGAATAAGCTGAAAATACTTGATTCGAGAAATGAACAAATCTTTGACGATTTAGTAAAGGTAGCGGCCTTTACTTGCGACGTTCCTATTTCATTAATAAGCCTGGTCGATCGTGATCGCCAATGGTTCAAGGCCAATTTTGGCTTGCCAGGCGTCACTCAAACCGAGCGCGAGGTGTCATTTTGTGCGCATACGATTGAATCTCGGAGTCTTCTAGAAGTCCGTGATGCGACGCTTGACGCGAGATTCGCCGCTAATCCGCTTGTCATTGAATCACCGGGGATACGGTTTTACGCCGGAATGCCGCTTTTCGCGTCGGATGATAGTGTGCTTGGCGCACTATGCGTGATAGACCGCCAACCGCGCGAACTTACCGCGAATCAAGTCGAAGTGCTTCAAGCACTCGCGAATACCGCCATCAAAATAATGGAATCGAAGAATCTTAATTACGAACTAAGCGTGAGCGAAGCGCGCTTTCGTACTTTCAGCGAGCTGTCCCCTGTCGGAATTTTCGTGACGGACTCAGAAGGAAAATGCACATATACAAATGAAGCCTGGGAACGAATATTCAATTTGTCGCCGCTTGAGTGCCTCGGCGATGCATGGGCATCGACAATCCACCCTGATGACAAGCTCGCTGTTTTCGAAAACTGGCGGGAAGCTGCACGGGCGCAGTCTGTTTTCGAAATGAAATTCCGGATTGCAAATTTGAAAACAGGCGTTCGTCACGTGTCCGTACGGGCACGTCCAGTACTGGATCGCGCTAGACTGGTTACCTCCTATATTGGAGCAGTCGAAGATGTCACGGAGCGTGAGCTTAAGTACAACAGCCTAAAATCCGAGCGGGATCATTTGCGCAGCGTGTTGGATCGCGTTTCGCTTGAAAGAACGGAAACGGTCCCAATTTCCGGATAGTTTCGAGCTTCAAAATCCGTGAAAAGGCACGACCGCCCGTAACCGTGTACCCGTAGCCCTTCCGCCAAAAGGCGTAGCGTTGGGAGACACCCATTTAATTTCCCTCGGATAAAGCAAACGGCGGAAATTCAAAGGGGAATTCAACACACCTACAGCTTCCCCGCACCATTTCGACTTGATTTGATGGCTACCCGCATTTTGCTTGACGCCGCTCGGACGACCCCGCCAAGCTAGTGACCCGTAACCTATGTGAGGGACCTGCGTGGCCCGTTTCTCTAAATTGTTGATTGCCAATCGTGGCGAAATCGCTTGCCGGGTGATGCGCAGCGCCACTCAACTTGGCCTCAAAACGGTGGCCATCTACTCGGATGCCGATGCCGAATCCCTACACAAGAAAACGGCTGATGAAGCCCACTATGTCGGCGCATCTAAAGCAGCCGAAAGCTACTTGAAGGTCGATGCGATCCTCGCTGTTGCTGCCGCAACCGGGGCCGATGCCATTCACCCCGGCTACGGATTCTTGGCGGAAAATGCCGATTTCGCGCGCCGAGCGGCGGCCGTGGGTCTCACCTTTGTGGGTCCGACTCCTGCCCAAATCGAAGCGATGGGCGACAAAGCACGCGCTCGCGCGCTGGCCGCCGCGGCCGGCGTCCCCATCGTTCCCGGCAGCGAACGTTTTACCGAAAACCAACTGGACGGCATTGAGGCAGCGGGCGCACAGGTCGGCTATCCGTTGCTGGTTAAAGCCGCCGCAGGCGGTGGCGGAATCGGCATGCGTCTGGTCGAAGACCCTAGCCAGCTCCGCAAAGTGGCCGAGGCAACCCAAACCATGGCCGCGCGCTCGTTCGGGGATGGCGCGGTGTTTCTTGAGCGATATATCCCCAAAGCACGACACATCGAGATCCAAGTCTTTGGCTTTGGCGATGGGCGAGCAGTGCATCTATTCGAGCGCGATTGCTCGATTCAGCGACGCTTTCAAAAAGTCATCGAGGAGTCGCCGGCTCCCGGATTACCGCCCGCCGTGCGTGAACGCATGGCCAATGCCGCGGTGGCGCTGGCCGCCTCGCAACGCTATGCCGGCGCCGGCACGGTCGAATTTATCGTCGATGCCGCGACCTTCGAGTTTTTCTTTTTAGAAATGAATACACGTATCCAAGTCGAGCATCCGGTGACCGAGATGATCGCCGGCCACGACTTGGTCGCACTGCAATTAAAACTGGCGCTTGGCGAGTCTCTAGATGCGCTTACGCAAGACACCATCAAGGCGCGCGGTCATGCAATTGAGTGCCGCCTTTATGCGGAAAATCCGGACAAGATGTTTTTGCCGAGTCCCGGCAAACTCAATGTGCTTGAATTGCCGGTACCGTCGGCGCACATACGTATCGATACCGGCGTACGGCAGGGGGATGCGATCACCGCCTATTACGATCCGATGATTGCGAAGCTCATTTGCTGGGGCGAGACGCGAAGCGACGCGCTTAAGACATTGCGAGCAGCGCTCGGTGAGGCTCGCATCGAAGGAATATCGAGTAACATTAACTTCTTACGGCGCATCGCCGACCACGCCGCATTTGCGGCGGGTGATGTGTTTACCGGATTTATCGATACCTACAAACAAGACTTAATCGGTTAGCGCGGGTAATTGCCGCAGTCACGGAGATCCGATGTTCTATGATGAGCCACGCTTCTTGCCGGGCGGCGATCGCTTTATGGTGATCGAGTTCGGTGACGAACTTAATCTCGAACTCAATTTCCGCGCTCAGGGGCTTGCTAAGCTCATCAAAGATAACCCAATCAAGGGGATGGTCGAAACCGCGCCGTTTTTCGCGTCCATCTTGCTGAACTACGATCCGGATCTGATCAGCTATGACGATCTCAAGCGCGAGATGACGGCGCTGATTAAAACCATCGAAAGACTCGATGACGTTGAGTTGAATAGTCGCCTCATTTACATGCCGGCGATGTATCTCGATCCGTGGAGCAGCGAAGCCATCGACCAATACATCGAGAAGATCAATCCCAACAAAAAGCGCGATCCGTCCTACATCGCGGAACTCAACAATCTTGCGGACGAACACCAATTCGTGCGCGTGCACTCCGGCACCGAATACTGGGTGGCGGCGCTAGGGTTTTGGCCAGGCACGCCGTTCATGATGCCGCTCGATCCGCGCTGCCGGCTATTTGCCCCGAAGTACAACCCACCACGCACGTTTACTTATCAAGGCACCATTGGCATGGGCGGCGGCGCCACCGCGATCTATCCGGTGGACGGCCCTGGCGGTTATCAAATCTTTGCGCGCACACCGGTGCCGATTTGGGATATGCAACAACGCTTAAAGCCGTTTAAGGAAGCGCCTTATCTATTGCGCCCGACTGACCGCATGAAGTTTATCCACTGCTCGCGCGAGGAGTTCGATGCCATCGAGCGTCAATGCCAAGAAGGCACCTTCGAGATGAATGTGGTTGGCTATCAAAAGATCTCGTTACAGAGTTATCGGGCGTGGGTCGCGTCGCTCGATAAGAACGCACGGTTTTAGGAGATATCGAATGTTGGAAGTTATCAAACCAGGACTCGAGACCAGCATTCAGGACTATCCCGGCCGCTTGGGCTATTTGAGCGTGGGGTTTCCGTGGTCCGGACCAATGGACTCGTGGTCGTTTCGACTGGGCAATTGTTTGGTCGGCAATGCGCCGGGCGATGCCGCGCTCGAATGCCAATTTATCGGACCCACACTCAAGTTTCAGCGCGATACCGTGATCGCGTTAACGGGCGCGGATATGCAGTCGAAGCTCGACGGTAAGCCGCTTTCGTTGTGGGAATCGATTGCAGTCAAGGCCGGACAGACCTTGGTCATGGCATCCGCCAAGCTCGGCGCGCGGGGATATCTCGCGATCGCGGGCGGCATTCAAAACGAAGAGTTCTTCGGCTCACGCGCCACGTTTCACAAAGGTGGGCTCGGCGGCATGGAAGGACATGCGATCAAAGCCGGCCAAGTCATTCCAGTCGGCACCGGTAAAGGTCAAGCTGGGCGCAAAGTGAAGGCGCAAGCGCGCCCGCCGATCGTCACCGATAAACGCTGGCAGGTCGAAGTGGTGTTAGGACCAAACGACGATTGGATCGACGCCGCGGGGCATGCGCGTTTCCTCGCCACCGATTGGAAACTTTCCGCCAAGTCCGATCGCGGCGGTTTTCGATTAGAAGGCCCGGAATGGACGTTCAACGAACGCGCGTACAACAAACCGCCCGAGCATGGCTCCGATCCCGCCAATATCGTCGATCACGGGTATCCAGTCGGTGCGATTAACTTGGCCGGGCAAACCCCGATCATTTTAGTGAACGACGGCCCGAGCGGCGGCGGCTTCATCAATCCATACACCGTGCCGCAATGCGCGTTTTGGAAACTCGGCCAATCCAAACCAAGCGAGTCTTATCGTTTTGAAGTCATCAGCGTCACCGAAGCCCAACAACGCGCGCGCGCAATGACCGCACTCTGCACCGCAACCAGTATCGAATAAGGAGAACTCACCATGGCGCACGAAGTAGAACTGCAAACCGCCGGCAATATGTGGAAGGTGTTGGTTAAACCCGGCGACAAAGTGCAAGCCGGCGACACGCTTTTCATCATGGAAGTCATGAAAATGGAAGTCCCGCACGAAGCACCGGCGGCAGGCACGGTCACGGCGGTTAATGTCAAAGAAGGTGAAGAAGGCTTGGATGCGGGGATGGTGGCGGTGGTGATCGACTAGATCTTTATACAACGCTAATAGAAACGCTGTCCCTCACCCGGCGCTACGCGCCGGCCTCTCCCGGTGGGGAAGGCGAATATCTCAGCTTCTCCCGCTTTACGGGAGAAGATTTTACAAACTCACCTCTAAGCCTCGTTCCGCCATCGCCACCGCGCGAAACATCGCGCGGCCTTTGCTGATGGTTTCTTCCCACTCCGCGCGCGGCACGGAATCGGCCACGACGCCGCATCCGGCTTGGATGTAGAGTCGGCCGTCTTTAATGACCGCTGTGCGGATCGCAATCGCCGTATCCATATTGCCGTTCCACGAGATGTAACCCACCGCGCCGCCGTAGACGCCGCGTTTGACGGGTTCGAGTTCATCGATAATTTCCATCGCGCGAATTTTCGGGGCGCCGGACAAGGTGCCTACGGGTATCGTCGCGCGCAACACGTCAATTGCGTCATGGCCATCGGCGAGTTCGCCCTCGATGTTGGACGAGATATGCATGACATGCGAATAACGCTCGATGATCATTTGCTCGGTGACACGCACGGTGCCGGGTTTGGCCACTCTGCCGATGTCATTCCGCCCGAGGTCGATCAACATAACGTGCTCGGCGATTTCTTTGGGGTCGGCGAGCAGTTCGGCTTCGAGCGCGCGATCTTCCTCCGCCGTCGCGCCTCGCCGACGCGTGCCGGCGAGCGGCCGGGTGGTGACCACGCCTTTATCGAGCCGCACCAAGATCTCGGGCGAAGAACCCACGATTTGAAAACCGCCAAGGTCGATAAAGTAGAGATAGGGCGATGGATTTAAATGCCGCAACGCGCGGTAAACGTTGATCGGCGCGGCTTCGAGCGGCACGGACATCCGTTGCGACGGGACAACCTGAAAGGCATCGCCGTCGATAATGTAATGTTTGATACGCTCGATCCCGCGTTCGAAATCCGCTTGGCCGAATTCGGAAACGAAATCCGCTTCCACCACGGTATCGCGCGGTACGTGAAAAGGTAGCGGCAACGGTTGGCGCAGGCGATGGGCGATTTCGTTCAAGCGGCGTTCGGCAAACGCAAGCGCGTGCGCATCGCGGGGGTCGACCTCGCAGACGATCTGCATGTCACCACGGAGGTTGTCGAACACCACATACTCATCGGCCACCATCAACAAGATATCCGGCGTACCAAGTTTGTCCGGCGGCGTATGCGCGCGGAGCTTCGGTTCCACATAGCGCACGGTGTCGTAGGCAAAATAACCGACCAACCCGCCACTGAAGCGGGTGATGGGTAAATTGGGGGTGCGTGTGCGGGCTAAAAACTCGCGTACGAATTCAAACGGATCGCGATCGGTATACTGCTCGACGACTTTACCGGCCTCGCGCACTTCCAACTGCGCGCCATTCGCGCACAGCACGGTCCGAGCGGGCAAACCGATAATCGAGTATCGACCCCACTTTTCTCCCCCTTCGACCGACTCCAACAAATAGCTGTAGGGTCCGGCGGCGAGCTTCAAATAGACACTCAATGGCGTATCGAGATCGGCCAGCACGCGGCGCACGATCGGTACGCGGGTGAACCCTTGCTCGGCAATTGATGCGAATTCTTGGGGAGTCATAAGCTTGGATCTAATAATCGAGGCGCAACAGCGGGCCGGGCAGCGTAATCGAGCGCCACACCCTAGGGCAACCGTCCGGCCGCAGTCATGCGCGCATTGAGGATGGTGGGTGCAATCCATCCGACGATATCGTCGAATTCGCAGGCCGGTTGGCCTTCGGCGTTTTCGTCGCAGCCGGATGCGCCGCGAGAGTAGTTGCGGGTAACAAACACACCATTGGCGTCGTCATTTTCCGCTTCGTCGGTGCCGCCGGGTGCATCGGTTCGCACCGTGCCATCAACGCCGGTAGCCCCCCAGCCGTTGCGGCCATGGGATAAAACCACGGCCGGCAAACGCGTGGCAAAGCTACCGAGCAAATATTTTCCCTCAAGCCCGCCGGTTGCTGGATTGTCGCCGCGACTCTGGACAGTGAGACTGCCTTCCGTACACAAGTCGAAATGCGCATTGCCGCTTTCATCGCACAAACCGTTGGTATCCGGCAGGGTAAACGCCGGATTCGACACCGCGTACAAAAACCGATTACCCCACGCATCGCCCGGCGGCACGCTGAGCTCACTCCACGGTAGAAAACCGGCGAGCACGGTGCAATTGGCGGTGGCGACATTGCCCTCGACGTAAACCGGGTTCGCAATGCCATCGCCATCCGTATCCGGGCAAGGTAAACGACCATGCGTCACCGCAAAGCCGTACAACGCTTCCAACGCTTGATTGAGCGATGTTTCGGTTGCGCGCCGATCACGTGCTTCGAGTTGCGTTTCGAGTGGGCCGAAAAGTCCGGCAATCAACAGACCCAATACAAACAACACCACCGCCAATTCAAGTAGCGTGAAGCCTTGCGCGGATGTTCTAGTCGAGCGGTATGACATCGATGCGATCATTGAATGCGTCGGAGGTCGCGCGCTGCTCGAAGCGAGAGTCGTCACTGGCGTTATCAACTTCGTAGTAATCGCTGAGCACACTCGTGACGGTGCGGGTCTGTGTGGCGAGCGGCGCGCCGGCCCCAATCACGATGGCCTTTATCTTGTCGTCGACGCTCACGGTGCCGGCTCCGCTGACCCGAGTTAGC
The DNA here is from genome assembly GCA_964555355.1 of uncultured Klebsiella sp. Taxonomy (GTDB): domain Bacteria; phylum Pseudomonadota; class Gammaproteobacteria; genus CAIKBL01. The sequence goes on along the minus strand of CAZKRY010000017.1, from coordinate 10,696 downwards.
GTAAGACACCCGGGAGGCGCACAGGTGGTATCCGTATTGCCAGGTGCGAACGCATCTGCATAAGCAATGAAAAACAAAGTGTGCCAACGATTGGCGGTAAACCACTGCGGCAACTCACCGGGAGAGCGTCGAGTCAAAGGAGCGCTAAGTGTGCCATCAGTAGGATCAATTACGCCGTCGCTATCGACTTCCAGATCGAATGGAACGTCAAGTAGGCTGAACGAGTCGATAGCGGCGCCGGTAGGGAGTATCAGTGTGCTAGAGCCCATGTCCGCAATCACCACAAAGGAGCTGTCGAGCTGCTCGTCTTTTAGGGTAATTTCCAACGAGTCCGCGGCGATCAACGTACCAGCGCGTGAAAAATGTTGCAGCCGGCGGGTGGTCGTGGTCGCCGGCGCCAACTCATACGCCCACTTTTTAAGTACAAAGGTGTATGTGCGTTGAATGAGTTCACCGCTCAATGTCATACGGCGGACGGTTTCGCAGCGTAGCTCAGAATCCGCGCGTGCCTCACAGACGCCCGGTGGCCACGCGCTCGCATCGGTACAGCTTGGATCGGCTGAATTGCGCAAACAGTTTTCGTTGGGTGTCCCGGAAGCCGCGAGCGTCACTGTTCCGCCAGTCGGGATGGACCAATCCGCGGTGAATGCCGCGTCGAATTTTTGATTAATCCTACGCAGCGGCAGTAAGCCACGCGTTCGACCAACTTCGCCTTGATATCGATTGTTGCTCGCCAGGGGCGGCAAAAAGGGAGCAAGCCACGGTAGATGCGCTTGTCCATCGTGAAATGCGTAGTAACGTTGCAGTGCGTTGCGAATGTCGGCCGCCACGCGCCGCGCCGCCGCCTGCATCAATTGGCGCTGAGTTATAGGGAGGACACGATCGTTTTGGGTCGCGGTAAGCGCCGAACTGAAGCAATCGTTTGTGGATAGATTTTCACCCTCCAAGAAATGAGCGGCGGTGTAACTCTGGCTCGTTCGCGCCGCTTGCGAGGCGAGCGATGGACCCGGCGCCAACAAGAGCGCGACGATATCGTGCGCACCCGCGCAATCATCCAAGGCAAACCCGCCGGGGGTTTCCGAGTTGATCCACTGCGTAGCACTCGGCGCGACTCGAAAATTGCTGGCCGGCGCATACCAGAGCGGCGCGCCGTTCGCATCCAGTTGCTCCGCCACATCGAGTGTGTGCCATGGGAAGCGGCCAATATCGCTATTGACACATGGATAATCCGCCGCACCGATCACGTGTCCCGGCCCCAATTGCCGATCCGCGCATGGCAGCCTTCCTGGTCCGGCATCGGCGTCTCCAACACCCGCACGATCCGGATAGCTCGCGGCATACCCCAGCAACGCATCACGCGCGGTGGCGAGCGCTTGCGCAGTGTCATGATCTCGATTGCGAGTACGTGTCGCATCGTTCAACGAGCGCAGCAGATAGTAGGAACCCACGCTTAGCAATACCAACAGGAATAAAAGCGTAACAAACCCGCGCGAGCCGTTATTGCGCGCCGCCGTCATCCGGTGCTCCCTTAAACATCGGCGATTCCGGGGTCGGCGCGATGGTTTCTCCCACTTTGAGTTCGATGCTGTGCGGAGAATTTTCTTGCGCAATGCTGACCCCATCTCTGCGCATCTGGGCGCGAGGTGCATGCAGACCTGGGAGTTGTAAAAGCCTGGGATCTTGCGCGACGCCGTTCAACCAAACCGTGGACGGTCCATCTCGACGCTTGACGATACCTTGGAGTGTCAGCGTTGGAAGCGGTGCGGGGGCGGGCGATAACTCAACCTCCGGCTCCTCCAAATGCGCAATATCGGTCGGTTGTAGCGTAGGAACCGCCGGCGCCACGGCAGCGTCATGCGCGGCATCGATGTCATGACGTTCGGCGGGTGAGTAAAACAAGCGGCCGAGTACGTCGTCGCCGCGTGCGCCGGCGGCAAACCACAACAAACCTAACGCAATGATGCGAAGGAATTTCGTCATAAGGTGAGCTTGGCGTCGCCCGGCATATCGAGCGTAAACCAGCGTAGCGAACACTCGGCCGCGAGGTTCGCCTCGACGTCGCCGCTCGCTTGGCGCAGGAGTTCGCAGCGTTCGACACTGAACAAGCCTTCGCCGTCTTGTTCTAGCCGATGCAGGATATTGAGTAACTCTCCCTCGTGTCGAAGACCAACTTTGATGTGCATGGCGCTAAAGAACAAGTCAAATGGCGCCGTGTTCAACGGGACTTCCGGCGTGTATCGGGTTTGCGGATCGACTCGATACTCGAGGTTATGTAGATCAAGTTCGCGCCCGGCCCGCTGTAGCACCTCGACCCAAGTTAAGCGGTGCTCATCGCCCAGCAGGCCGCCCGCGAACAACGCTTTAAAAAGGGGATACTGCGCTTCGATTATTTTCTCTTCATCCGCCACCGCCAAATAACGCCGGCTGGCTTCGCGAAATGCCGCGAAATGAGTTTGATATTCGCGATCGGCCTCGCGCCACAAATAATCGCTGGTGAGCAACATCGCGGCTGCCGCGATCGCGCACACCACTGCCACCCCCAGCGCACCGCGCAGCGCCACCCACTCATCCCGCTTTGACTGCATGCGGAACTCCGATGATTAGGCGTAGGGTAAAGGCGGCGGTTGCGTTACCGGAAGCGATCTCCGAGGTGCCGGAGACAGTGGCTGCGGGCCGCAAATCGACGGGATAATTTTCAACTTCCACGTGATGTACCGTGGGTTCGGCGCGGAGCGCCGCCGCTAGCTCGTCAATCTGTGCAATTGCGGCGCGGTAGTCGCCGGCGAAGTTATCAAAGTGAGCGGCGAGCGTGCTCACCGCGTAATACCGATACTCCGCCGATAACGGTATCTTGGCATCCGTTTTTTGCTCGGTATGCGCCGGGTCCTGATTGGGATCGAAGGTTCGATACCAGCGTAGTTCGTCGAGCGTGATGGTCGGCCGCGCGGACAGCGCGGCACCGAGCAACTGCCACGCCGACACCGGGGAAGCTTTGAGTTCACGTAAGGTCGCCACCGCTTCGACCGCGGTTTTGATGGCCGACGCTTCAACAACCGTAGGCGGAAGATCCCGCCGCGCGAGTGCAAAGCGTTCACGATAAAACACGGATTTCTGCGCGGCATCCTGCGCTTGCTGCTTTAGGCCGACCGCCTCGAGCAGCCGCAGTCCGCTCCACCCGGCACTTCCCACCAGCAACAACAAACTTGCTGCGATCAAACCTAGATTGGCTTGATGAAGCCGGAAATAGCGCGATTCCTCGGCTTGTGCGTAATGCTCTTTCGGCGCATCCGTCAGCAGTAGCTGCGCGAACAGCGCATCGGCATAAGGCGTTGCCAACGATGCCGGCAAGCCAAGCCGAGACGCAAACTCTTCGGTGTCAACCAGATAATAATGTTCGCCATCGGTATTCTTGCAGTGAGTCTCCAAATCTTGCAGCAATGCGCCATGGCTCAGCAGATAAATGGCGAGTGGGCTATCGCGGGAGATCAGCGCCAAACTACTCAGGTAGCGGCGTAGCTTGGCGAGTTCGGCAAGTAAATAGCTTGCGTAAGGGACTGCCCCAATGCGCGGCATTTGTGCCAAGCGACTGATCTTCAGATGACCGTCGCGGAAAAAAGTTTGGCGTAAGCCACTCGCCTGCTGCACGCTGATGAAGAGAACATTGGATGACTTCGCTTGCAATTTGCCGAGCAAAGCCTGACTCAATACCGGCAGTGACCAAATCCCCGCGAGCGGCACCCGATGACTTAGAATTTGCGAAATCCATGGCGTCAAGGTGTCGGGTTTGGTGAGCGCGGTGAGCAATACGCGATCGTCGCGCCGGCCATCGTTTTCGCGGCCCTGAAAAAGCGCCAGGCTATACGGGGTGCTGCGAAAAAGCCGCGCAAATTTCCTGGATAACACGGCACGGCGATCGGCGCCGCGGACATGCGGTACCGTGTCTTGTCGATATTCTTCTTCGACCACATCTACCAGCACGCGCAAAGGGGTATTCGGCGCTTGCTGCAAGTAAGTCGCGAACGCGTTCCAGCCGCTCTCGCTGTTGGCGAATTCATAGGCGTGTTCGAGCCGGCGAGGACCGACAAACAGCAACGCGCGATCCGCCGCAATCAGCAATACGCGCGGTTCACGCTCACCAAAGCCTAACATCGGTGGCCCTGGGTTGAACTAAACTTTGATCTGCGTGAAGAGATCATAAATAGGTCCGAGAATCGAGAGCATTATCCACAACACGATTAAGCCGAGCAGAACCGTTACCGTCGGCAAAATGAGGGTTTGTGCGCGAGTGATCGATTCACGCACGTCGCGCGTGAAAAAATACGTCACGTTGTTCAAGGCTTCTTCAAGCGCGCCGGTATTCTCCCCGACGCGCAGCATGCGTACCACCAGTGGCGGGAATAAACCCGTGGCGGCGAAACTCGCGCTGATCCCGCCGCCGTCGGCGATCGAGCGCCCGGCATCGCGGAGCGCGGTCCGAATCGCCCGATTGTCGGCGACCTCCTCGCCGCTGCGAATACACTCAAGCACGGTAATGCCGGAGGTGTACATGATTGAAAACACACTGCACACGCGCGTGACCACCAGCTTTTTCAAAATTGGTCCGAGCAACGGCAATTTAAGCTTGGCGCCATCCATTTTCTCTGCGAACTCGGGATTGGTGCGCAGGCCAAACACGAAAGCTGCGAAAAGCACCGGCGGAAGCGTCGCCAACCACGGCCAGTAATCGCTGATAAATTTACTCGTCGCAATGAGCGCACGCGTTTGCAGCGGCAGGGTTTGTCCCATGGTGGCAAGAAACGTCACGAGCTGCGGCACCACGTACACCATCAAAAAAAACAAAACGACGACAATCACAACACTGACGATCGCCGGGTACATCAGCAGCTTTTTGGTATACGCGGTCTGCTCATCCTGCCATTTCAGGTTCTCGATGATCTTCTGCATGACCTCCGGTAGTCGACCGCTCTGTTCGCCCGCGCGGATGAGGCTGACGAATACGGTGTCGAACACGGTGGGGAAATCAGCCATCGCGCCTGATAAGTTTTTACCGCCTTCGATCGACTCAATAAGCGCGGCGGTCACTTCTTTTAGACGTTTGTGATCGAGCGTGTCGCGCAGATCGGCCAGACCCTCGAGAATCGGCACGCCGGAGCGAATGAGCTGCTCCAAATGGAACGCGAAAGTGATGAGATCGACCGTCCGCACGCGTGTCCCCGTGCTGGCGCGCGCGCGCAGCGCCTGGAAATTGAGAAGATCGAGTCCCATGCGGCTTAGGCGCGTTTCGAGATCGGCAGGATTCACGGCATTCAATTTGCCACGCAGGATGTGGCCTCGTTGATCCATCGCTTTGTAACGGAAGGCATCCACGGTTAGTTCAAGCGCTCGCTTAAATCGACCACGCGTGCAATCTCATCAATGGTGGTTGTGCCATCGAGAACTCGGCGCACCGCGATCTCGGCGAGCGGAATAAATCCCCGCGCACGCGCCGCGTTGGCGAGTTCGCGCGTGGTTGCGCCGCGCGCGATCAACTCATCTAAATCTTGATCGAACTTCAAGAGCTCCATGACCGCGGTGCGCCCCGCGTAGCCTTGGTGTTCCGTGTGCCGAAATTCTTCGGCAACGCGAAATATTTGGTTTGCATTGTCATCGGCCAAACCCAGGATGTGACGCTCGATGCCGCTCGGCACATAGGTCTCTTGGCAGCCGGATTTCAAGCGACGCACCAAGCGCTGCGCCAGAATGCCGATTAAATTGCCGGCCATCACTTCCGGCCGCACGCCCATATCGAGCAAACGTGGAATGGCGCCTACGGCGGAGTTCGCGTGCAAGGTCGAGAAGACTTGATGGCCGGTCATCGCCGCGCGAAACGCCATCGCCGCGGTGTCTTCATCGCGGATCTCGCCGACCAGAATGATGTCCGGATCTTGGCGCAGCATCGAACGAATACCGCTCGCGAAGTCCAAGCGCACGGCTTCATTGAGCGAGGTCTGACGGATCATCCCCATCGGATACTCAACTGGATCTTCGAGCGTCATGATGTTGACCGTCTCGGTATTCAGATGATTCAGCAGGCTGTAGAGCGTGGTGGTTTTGCCGCTGCCGGTGGGACCGGTGACGAGCAACAGTCCTTCCGGGCGCGCCACCATGAGTTTCAATAAATGCAGCAATTCTTCTTCGAGTCCGATGTCCTCGATCGGCACGATACCTTTCTGGCGATCGAGCACGCGCAACACGATGTTCTCGCCATGCACTGTGGGAATGGTGGACACGCGAAAATCGATCTGTCGTCCAGACAACGAAAGCGTGATGCGACCATCCTGCGGCGCGCGGGTTTCCGCGATATCCATGCCGGACATGACCTTCAAGCGCACGGCAAGCGCCGACCAGTAATTCTTATGCAGGCTGCGCACCTGTCGCAGTACGCCATCGATGCGGTACCGGAAGCGCAGAAAGCCTTCCTCCGGCTCAAAGTGAATGTCCGAAGCCCCGCGTTTGACCGCGTCCGCCAGGAGCGCGTTGACCAGTCGTACCACCGGCTGGCTGTACTCTTGACTGTCGGCATCTAGGCTTTCGTAATCAATTTCGCCGGTTTCAATTTCCTGCAGAATGCCGTCGACCGAAAGTTCAAAGCCGTAGAACTGATCGATGGCTTTTTCGATCTCGGCTTCGCCCGCCATGAGCGGGACGATCTCCGTATCGCCGCCGATGAGCGCGGTCACCTGATCGAGCGCGACAACATTGAACGTGTCAGCCATCGCAATCGTCAGCCGTTTGCGATTGCCATCGAAAGTCAGCGGCAGAATATGGAACCGGCGCGCGAGGTCTTTGGGGATGAGCCTAATCGCTTCGCTGTCCACCACCACTTTACTCAAGTCGGCTTTCTGCTGGCCGAGCGCGCCGCCAAGCACATCGAGGATGACGGCTTCGGTGGCAAAACCTAGTCGTACCAAAATCTTGCCTAAGTGATCGCGGTTGCGTTTTTGCTCGGTCAGCGCGATCCGCACCTGGTCCTGACTCACCACGCCTTTCTGCACCAGCAATTCGCCGATGCGAAAGTTTTTCTTCATCAAGGTGCTCACGGAGTGGCCGCGGTTTGCGTCAAGCTTGCGATCCGTCGCTCAACATCGGCGGGGGCGAACTGCGCGTGCCGATCGGCGCTGGCGAGCGCGCGACGGTAGTAGTCGAGTGCCGCGCCGCCTTGGCCCAAACGATCGAGCGATACCGCGAGATTGAAGGCATAGTCGGCATTGCGCGGCTGGCCGCGATAAGCTTCGAAGAATGCTTGCTGCGCGTCGCCCCACCGCGCCTCGCGCGCGTACAAAACGCCCAACGAAAAATGCAAGAACGGCGCTTCGACGCCCTGGTCGAGTAGGAGCTTTAATTTAGCTTCGCTGGCGGCCGTCCCGCCGGTGCCTTCAATTAGAAAACGCGCCGCGGTCGCGACCGGATGATCGGGAACCTCGCGCAGCACCGCCGAATAGTAGCGGTGGGCGTCTTCGCGCCGATTGCGTTGCATGGCAATCGCGCCCATGCCAAGCAAGGCATCCGCTTGCGTCGGCGCTTTGGCGAGCACCTCGGTATAAATTCGTTCCGCGCTCGCAAAATCGCCCTGCGCGACCGCCTGGTAAGCGGCGCGCAAGCGCGGCGAAAAGTCGCGCTGCGGCGTGCGTGTGATCCGCAAGTCACCGTTACGCATTTCGAAATCCTGCGCGAGCGGTGCCGGTACGATTTCGTGCGCTGGCGCAGGCGGTTCGACTGGCGTCGGCGCGGGTGGTGCCACCACGGCTTGCATGGCGTCCGCAACCCGCGTCTCGCTCGGCGGGGTGATGGCAATCACCGGCGCCATCGGCGCAGGTAATACTTCGACTGGTTGTGGCGTGCTCGGCGGCGGTGGTGTGGGCAAGGGCCGCTCAACGCTGTCGGCGATCCGCGGCGAGGGGATGTACAACGGCGGCGGTGTGTACACGTAGAGTCGATAACCGACCGTCGCGACGCCGGCCAGTAATCCCACTAACACCGAGGCGATTATCCACGTCGCGCGTGAGCGACCGCTCGGCTGGATTGCGGCAAAGACGGTGGTGGGGGTCACCAATTCCGGACGCGCGAGACTGTCCGCGCCACGCTTACTCGTGGATTCGGCCGGACGCACGAACAGCAGTTCATCGGCGAGCGTCGGATCGGTGAAATCCTGGCGCAAACGCCCCGTACTGCTCAAGCGAGGATTGGTCTGCGTGGTCGAGAACTCACCCGTTGGTGAGAGGCTTAAGCTGTCGCCGGTCGTTTCACTCAGTGGTTCAAGGCGCAGCTCGTCCGTGCGAGAACGCGCATCGCTGATTTCGATCCCTGCTTCACGCGCCGCCGCCGCTTTTTTGTCCGCTTCCGCTTTGCGCAGCGCATCCATCAACAGACTCATGAAATCAAGTCTCCGTGACGCACCATTTACTACGGCTCCGACGTATCGTGGCTCAAGTACTGCTGGTAATCCTTGAGATCGGTCTCGATATTCGGATCCTTCACCACCACCGGTCGCAGAAAGATCACGAGTTCGGTTTTGCGGTTCTTGGCTTCATCGACATTAAAAAAGATGTCACCGACCACGGGGATCCGGGCAAGACCGGGTACTTCGCGATTCCCGTTGTTGACCTCGTCCTGCATCAGTCCGCCCAACACCCCTACTTGGCCATTGACGAGCTTCAACACCGATTCCATTTCACGGGTCCGGATGACCGGGACGGTGTTGGTGATCTCGTCGCCATCGACGCCGTTTAATTGACTGGCGAGCCGCGGGCCGGGATCGACCGCATCACCCACTTTCTGCGAAATGGTGGGACGCACCGTCAATGTCACCTCTTGATTGGCCGAAATTTGCGGGGTCACCGCCATGACCAAGCCAACCGGCACCGAGTGCACTTCCGTTTCGACAAACGAGCGTCCTTGCGCGTTCAGCGTCGAGTCGGTGGTGGTGACATCGAGCGTGAAATACACTAGCTCTTCGACCACTTTGAGCAACGCGGTTTGATTGTTCATCACCATCAAGCGCGGGCTCGACAATACCTTGGTGTCGCCAAATTCACGCAGCAAACGCACCGTTGCCTCGACAAGTTTGCCGCTCGCATCGGGATCGCGATAACCGAGCGTAAATGAGGAAATCGCGTTATCGATCACTCCATCGGTCACCGCGCCGAGTAAGCTCTGATTGAACCCAAAGCCGGCGCGGTCTTGATCGAGCAGGATCTGCCAGTCGACGCCGGATTGATATTGATCGTTTAACGTCACTTCGACGATCGTCGCTTCGACCAATACTTGGCGCCGCGCGTTGGTTAACACCTGATCGATGAATTTTTGAATCAACTGATGCTGCTTGCCGGTTGCCTTAACTGACACGACGCCGGCCTCCGCATTGATGACCAGATTTTCCGAGCGCAACGATTCAGAATCGCCCTCGGCCGCCTCGCCGAGAATGCTTAAAATATTGACCGTCAGCGTCTCCCAAAAACGGTTGCTCGAACGCGATTTGACCTGGGTCGCCGAGCTATTGGTCCCGGCGTTTCCGGTGCCGCTGCGGCTGTTCTCGTCCGTGCCGCCTTCGCCGGTGGTCGCCACCTGCGTCGCGACGCTCACCGTGGTATCGGTGTCGCGCGACAAGTTGACGTAGCCCACTTCGTAAGTGCGAAAGTACGGCGCATCCGGCTCGACGGTGATATGCGAGCCGTCGATGCGGTACCGGAGGTTCGCTTGCTGCGCGACTCTCTCTAGGATCTGCGGCAACGTTTGTTCAATGGCGTTGAGCGTGACGTTCCCGGTGATATCCCCGGCGATGTCGACATCCATCGCCGCATCCCGCGCCAATGCGAATAACAATTCGCGGACCGGCACGTCATTGACCACCACCGTATAACGTTCTTTCTCCGGCACGGGCTGTGGCGGTGGCACGTAAGCCGCCTGTGGCACTACCGCCGGAATATCAGCGCTCGGCGGCGCGGTGCGTTCGGCCGGTAAATGCGCGGTCGCGGATGGCGCGGGCGGCGTTGGTTTGAGTTCGGCGCAACCGTACAGCGCAAGTAACCCGAGGGTCAGTACGAACCGACCAAGGTTATGGCGTAACACGTGCGCCTCCTTCAAACGAAAGAACCGGCGCGTCATTGCCCGCGAGCCGGTCTAACTCGGCAAACGCGAGGTGTAGCTGCGCGGTGTCTTCAAATTCAGGTGATTCGGTAACCACCGGATCGCTCCGCACGATGGCGACGAAGTCCTGCGGCGCCAAAGTTGGCGGCACGATCGTGTTTTCGGCGGTGGGCGCGGCCCATGGTCGCCATTGCAACGGCAGTAGGTTCAACGGTAATAACTGCCAGGTAAGTATGAGAATCAGCACACCCGTCAACACCCCGACAAGCCCCCCGCGCCTAGGCCAACGCACGCTCGCCGGGGGGGCGTACTCACTGTCGCGTGCCGCGAGCTTGACGTGACGTGCGTTGACTCGGCGCATGCCGCTTGAATAGGCGGCGAGCAGCGCCTTATCGGCCAGTACGTTGATCCGGCGTAAAAGGCCACGCGCATGGCGGGTCAGTGCGCGCACCGCGCCCGCATCGAACAATTCCGGTCCACGATAACCGCTGACCTGTGCGCGCCGCTGTAGATAATCGCGTACATCGCTGGTGGAAAACGGCTGCAAGTTAAAGCGATACGTAATGCGTTC
>CAZKRY010000016.1:18887-124345 GCA_964555355.1 uncultured Klebsiella sp. | reverse complement strand
GTTGGTTCTGGCGCTTTCCTTTCACGAAATGCTCAGGACCACTAGCGTTGATGAAGAGCACGTCATCGGGTTTCTTGCACTTCTTCAGCACGAGAATGCAGACCGGGATACCGGTCGAGTAGAAAAGATTGGCGGGCAAACCGATGACCGTGTCGATATGGCCGTCTTTGAGCAGCTTGGTGCGGATGCGTTCTTCCGCTCCGCCGCGAAACAGAACGCCGTGCGGCAGGATGATGGCCATCACGCCTTCGTCTTTGAGGAAGTGGAAGCCGTGCAGCAGAAAGGCGAAATCGGCAGCGGACTTGGGGGCGAGGCCGTGGCTCTTGAAGCGCACGTCATCGGCCATGCTCTCACTCGGGTCCCAGCGGTAGCTGAAGGGCGGGTTGGCGACGATGGCGTCGAAGAGCGGCTTCTTGGCGGGGTTCAGTTCCCGCATCATGTCCCAGTCGTTGAGCAAGGTGTCGCCGTGGAAGATTTCGAACTCCGTGTCCTTCACGCCGTGCAGCAACATGTTCATGCGGGCGAGGTTGTAGGTGGTGATGTTCTTTTCCTGCCCGAAGATTTTGCCGATAGTACCGCCCGCGTCTTTCACTCTGTGCCGCACATTCAGAAGCAGTGACCCGGAGCCGCATGCGAAGTCCAGCACACGCTCCAGGCGCTTCTTCGTTCCGGTTTTCGGTTCTTGGCTGTCTAGCGTGACGATGCCGGAGAGAATGTCGGAAATCTGCTGCGGGGTGTAGAACTCGCCCGCCTTCTTGCCACTTCCTGCGGCGAACTGGCCGATCAGGTATTCATAGGCATCGCCAAGTGCATCGATATCCGTTGAGAACTCCGCCAGCCCTTCGGCGATCCTCTGGATGATTTTGCAGAGTTTGTCGTTACGTTCTCCATACGTCTTGCCCAGCTTCGGCGAAGCCAAATCTATTTCGGAGAACAGCCCCTGAAAGGTGCTCTCGAAAGATTTCTCTTCGATGTATTCAAATCCCTTCTGGAGCGTTTTCAGCAGTTCGTCGTTCTGAGTGCGGGCCAGGTTAGCGATACTGTTCCAAAGGTGCGGCGGCTCGATGACATAATGCACCTTGCGGCGCATCTGCTTCTCGAACTCGGGTATGTCGTCCACATTGTTTGCATACCACAGCGCTAGAGGTACTTTGCGCGCGTCGCCGCTCACATCGGGATAATCCTTACCCAGTTCTTTCCTTGCCGCCGTCTCGTAGTTGTCAGAGAGGTAGCGCAGGAACAGAAATGACAGCATGTAGTCGCGGAAGTCGTCCGCATCCATCGCCCCACGCAATTGGTCGGCGATGCTCCAGAGCGTGTTGCCTAGTTGTTTTTGGTTGGTATCGGTCACGTTTTAAGGGCGTTCCCTTCGGCGGTTTGACGGAGCTCCTGCGCCGAAATGCGGACCAGCTTGCCGTCCCTTTGGATCACGATACCGGTGTCGGTCTGGATAGCCGTCTTGCGGGCAGACTCGGCGGCCCTTTGCAACGCCGCCATCGAGGCCCGGAGATCCTGGTCTTTGGCTTCGCTGATGTCTTTGGCTTTCATTCGTTTTCTCCCCATTCTAAAAGTGCGGGCTTCTCCCCGACATTATCGTATTTCGCCCAGGTATTGACGGCATTCTTGTAGGCAGTGTCAAAATTGCGCAGCCCGGCCGCAAAGCGCCGCCGGATCACCGCTTCCGGGATGCCATGTCCGCCTTGCTTTACCCGCTCCGCGACACGGGCGATAGCCGTTTCCGCATCCGGCAGGCTGAGGAAGAACAGGCTCACATGGTAGCCCTGCGCCCGCCATTGCCTAATTCGGCCCAGGTAGCTGTAACCGGACAGCGTGGTTTCAAAGGCAAAGCTCTCCCCCTGGCGCACGCACGCTTCGATCTCCTCCAACATCAGTCGCCCCGCTTTCAATGCCGCCAACTGCGGCGCAAAGGGCGAGAGTCCGGCGGCGATCAGGTCCGCATTGATGAAGCGCGGGCACTGCGCTTCCTCTGGCAGAAAGGAGCGCGCAAAGGTGGTTTTACCCGCGCCGTTTGGGCCCGCGATGATGAGGATCTTTTTGCGCATATCGTTGTTATGGATCGGGGATAAGTTCGGGCACTGCGGAAGCCCGCGCGTCAGCTGCAGGCGCGGCGTTGGGTAGATTCTCTGCCATATCAGGGAGGGCGAAGTGGAATGTATTAACAAAGTCCCTGAGCATGCGTCGGAACAGTTGTTGGTTGTCGTCGCCCATTTCGGTCGGTTCGTGGATCGCGTATTCGCCGTGGCTCAGAAGGTTGAGCGCACGGTTGAACAGCGCTCTATCTTCATCGTTATTCAGTGCCCTTAAGCAAAAGGAAATATCTGCATAACCAAAGAAGGAAGCGGTCTTTTCCATGACGCTGCGCAGCGCGTTGAAGTGGAAGGTGTAAAGCTTGCCGTTGGTGGGGTGTGCCGCCAGTTGCAATTCCGCGAGCGTCGCCACATGGTGGAAGAACGGCGTATCTTCGGTAGCGCGCAAGGTATAGGCCTCGCCACCGTTCGGACGGCGCAGGAAGTAACGTTTGTGATTTATTTTGGGTTCCCCCTCTTTTGATCTGCCGATCTCGTTACACATCACGTTAAAGAAAAGGGAGTGATGAGAGGAAAAGACGACCTTGATAGGTGAGGGGTTGCCATTGCCATCTGTCCGGCTTGCGGCGCGGCGGAGTAGCTTGGCGAGGTCGCAGGCCATCGAGATGGCGTTGTTATCGTCGAGCGAGGAGACGGGGTCGTCAACGTAAAGGTATTTGAAGGATTGATAGGAGACGTGTCCATCGAGCATCCGCTCGCAGATGGCCATGAAGAGACACCAGATGAAAATGTTCTGCTCGCCACGGGAAATTTTGATGTTCGTTTCACGGGTACGCGCTGGTTCCCCGCCCCGTTTTTGCTCAAGCACTTCTTTCGAAAAGCTGATCTTCCATTCGGTGTAATCGATATCAAAGTCGAAGTCAGCGTAACGAGCGAGGTAGCCCGCGATGGCTTCTTCCAACGCAAGGTCTTTCAGGCCGTTGAAAAAAGTGGAGGCAGAGTTGAGCCGGAAATGACGGACAGTGTCATCATCTAGATCGTTATCCCAGGTGAACAGGTCTTCCGTATAAGCGTTGAAATAAAGCGTGTCGGCATTGCCATTGTTCTTTCGCTTGCCCGCGTCCTTGAACTCCATGGACAGGCGCGTTTTGCCGGTTCGGTTGTAGGCAAAGGTGAGGATGATATCCGTACCACCTAGATCGTCGCGTAACTTCCTCGCGAGCCTCTTGAGGTCAGCATATTTTCTGATCTTTGGCTTGTTGCTCATGCTTCAACTCCCTCCGGGGATGGGAAAAGCTGCTGCATCAGGCCTTTCTTGTGGGTCTTGAGGGCTTCGTGCTTTTGCGTCTCGGCGGTGATCAGGGTGTCGAGGCTGCTCAGGCATTCGGCGATGCGTTGTTGTTCTTCCGCCGATGGCAGCATGATCTTAAATCCCTCAACATGACCTTTAGAGACTGCTGGAATGTTTGCGGCATGCTGGTTGTCCGTAAAGGTCCGCTCGTTTTTCTTCATGAACCAATAGACGAAGTCCAAGGAATCGTTCGGGTCGTTCAAGCTCACTGAATAACAACTGTTTCCAGCCCAATATCTCCGCTTAATGATGTTCACGTAGCCAGCATTCGCTCCGCGGGCACTAATGAGGATTTTGTTCCCCTCGTTGTTAAACTGCTCGTAAAAACCAGTGTGTGATCGCCCGCCGTTAAAAACAGGATATGGCGCGTCAGGATGCTGTTTGGTTTTGATCACAAATTCCCCAATGGTTGTTGTAGACAGCTCCCCTAGTGCCTTCTCATCCCACGATCCACATTCTTCAAACTCGGGGAAGCGGAGGCGGGGTTGGGTTTCGCCTTCGCGGGGGAAAAGCTGCTGCATCAGTCCTTTTTTATGGGTCTTGAGCGCGTCCACTTTCCGGGTTTGGGCGGCCATCAGCTCGTCCACCGAACTCAGGCACTCGGCGATTTTTTGTTGTTCGGCGGGCTGCGTGGGAAGTGGCAGACTGCCGGACAGGAAAGTCGTGTTCGTGATCTGGAGGGTGTTCTTCGCTCCCTTTTGGCAAAGCGGCGACAGGAAGTCCTTCGACCGGTTTGGCGATTCAAAATAGGCTTCGATCAATGAACCTAGATGAGGATTGGAGGGCGTGAAGACGCCGTAAAGCGGCGAGAGTGCGACTTCTCCGTCGAACTTGCACTGCTTCACGATGCCGAACGGAAAGGCCTTCAAAGGGCTCTTCGTGTAAACGACATCGAAACGCCGACCCACGGTGTAATGCGAAGTGTCAGCAGCAGCGAAGCTTCGGCCCAAGAGTTCGATCTGGTTGACGATGCCGTATTCCATCGAGACCGAGAAGACATCCCGTCCGTCGGTGTTCTTGAGTTTGTGTTCCGTGAGAACCTTCGAGAGCGGGTCGTAAGCCCACGGCTTGCTAAATCCCGGAAACCGCAGCTTCAGCACCAGCGCGGGCGTGGCCTCCTCCTTTGTGGCGGTGGTTTTCGTCTTACTGCTCATACGCGCTGAGTCCTGAGATGTCGCGGCCCCCGGCGCGTTTGGTGAGGAGGGGATGCAGGTCAGCCATAAGGGCGAGTTCAGTGTCCTTGCGAGCTTTCCAGCCGAGGTCGAGCGGGGCCAGCAAGTCCGTTAAATGCTCGCCATCGAAGATCATGCGGTCGAGAATGCCGTCCACGAAGGTTTGCAGGGCGGCGGTGGTGAGGCCGTGCTTTTGCGCGATGGAGGCGAGTTCCTTGGCGTTTTTCTCGGCCTTGAAGAGAGTGTATCCCTCCATGATCGTAGCCAAGCTGAGGCCACCGCCCTGCTCAAGCATGCTGACATAGTCGACGATGTCGTCGCGCTCATTCATGAGCTTCGCTTCGGCACTGATAATCCCAATTAGCTGCTCGCGGGTCATCTTCGACTTGCCGGGGCCTTTCGCCGAGAATTTGGCGATGAGGGCCATGATGTAGTCGTAATCAATAAGGCTTGATGCAAAGAGCACGAACTCGAAATCAATCTGCGCCACCGGATCGTCGGTGTCGTCCTTTCCGCCTCTTTTGCCCTGCTGCTCTTTGAGTTTCTTCGCGGTCTCCAGATACTGGCCTTTGAAGCCGCGCAGGTTTTCCTCCGGCAGCACCTGGGCGATGGCGTTTTTGTTTTCTAAGGTTAAGTCTGTGTATTGGTCGAGCTGGGTCTTGAGGCGCTGCACTTCCTTGAAGCGCTCGATGAAGACGGTCTTGGCGGCATCACCCTTGAGGTTGGCGACGGCGGAGGGGGCGCAGTCGAGGCCCTGAGACTTCATGAAGGCATCGAGCTTCTGCACGGCGTCTTTGAGCTTGTCGATGACTACGGGCGCCTTTTCCACCAGCCAGATTTCCCGCGCCTGCTCGCCAGTCTTCTCGCCACTGAAGAGGGCGATGGCGGCATCCACGGCGTCCTGCTGCTGGCGGAAGTCGAGGATGTTGCCGTAGGGCTTGGTGGCATTGAGTACGCGGTTGGTGCGGGAGAAGGCCTGAATCAAGCCGTGATGCTTGAGGTTCTTGTCCACGTAGAGCGTGTTCAGGTATTTGGAATCGAAGCCGGTGAGGAGCATGTCCACCACGATGGTGATGTCGATCTTCTGCGCAGCGGGGTAGTCGCTGTTCGGCCACTGCTGGTCCTTGATGCGCTTCTGCACATCCTGGTAGTAGAGATCGAAGAGGCTGAGCGTGTGGTTCGTGCCGTAGCGGGTGTTGTAGTCGGCGACGATAGTTTCAAGCGCTTTTTTCTTCCCTTCCGGATCGACCTTGTTGTCTTCCTGCTCCTGTAAGAGGTCCTCGGCTAATTGCTCAATGTCCTTTCTGGCGTCGGCGTTCTCCGCCATTTGGGCGGGAGGGGAGAACACACAGGCAATGTTGAGCGGCTTGTAGTCGGGATCGCCGGCCTGCATCGAGGCCTGCATGGTTTTGAACAGGCTGTGGTATTCGATGGCGTCATTGATGGATGCAGTAGCGAGGATGGCATTGAAGCGGCGGCCCGCAGTGGCGGCGTCGTGCTTGGAGAGGATGGCCTCGATGACGGCTTTTTTTGCGATGGCCTCGCCGGGCTTCGGCGGGGCACCCATTTCCTTTAGGTCCTCGGGCTTGTAGTAATCGATGTGGAAGCGCAGGACGTTCCCGTCCTCGATGGCGTGCGTGATGGTGTAGGCGTGGAGCTGCTTCTGGAAGAGATCCATGGTGGTGCGCATGGAGGCGGCATCGCCTTCGATCTTTTGCAGAGAGGCGTTCGCCTCAAAGATGGGCGTGCCGGTGAAGCCAAAGAGCTGAGCCTTGGGGAAGAATTCTTTGATCGCTTTGTGGTTCTCTCCAAATTGCGAGCGGTGGCATTCGTCGAAGATGAAAACGATGCGTTTGTCGCTGAGGGGTGCCAGTATCTCCTTGTAGGTGGGCTGGTCGTTCTTTTTACGCTGCTTGTTGCGCTTGCTGCTCTCATCCAGCGCGAGGCCAAGCTTCTGGATGGTGGTGACGATCACTTTATCCGCATAGTCTTCAGACAACAGTCGGCGGACGAGAGCGGCGGTGTTGGTGTTTTCCTCGACGCAACCTTCTTGGAAGCGGTTGAATTCCTCGCGCGTCTGGCGATCGAGGTCTTTGCGATCCACGACGAAAACGCACTTGTAGATAGTGTCGTTTTCCTTAAGGAGCGTGGAAGCCTTGAAGGAGGTGAGCGTCTTGCCGCTGCCGGTGGTGTGCCAGACGTAGCCGTTGCCGTTGTCATCATCGATGCACTTCACCATGTGCTGCACGGCATACACCTGATAGGGCCGCATGATCATGAGCTTCTGCTCGCTGACGATGAGCACCATGTAGCGGCTGATGGTGCGGCCGAGGTCGCACTTTTTCAGGAAGCGGTCGGCGAAGTCGTCGAGGTGGGTGATCTTCTTGTTGTCCTCGTCGGCGAACTCATAGACCGGCAGGAAGCGCTCATCCGCATTGAAGGCGAAGTGGCGGGCGTTGTTGTTCGCGAAGTAGTAAGTGCGGTCGCGATTGCTGACGATGAAGAGCTGCATGAAGCAGAGCAGCGTGCGGGTGTAACCATTGCCGGGATCGTTCTTGTATTCGACTATTTGCTCCATCGCCTTCTTGGGATTCACGCCGAGGGTCTTCAGCTCGATCTGCACGCAGGGCACGCCGTTGATGAGGATGAGCACATCGTAGCGGTGGTGGCTGTAGTCGGTGTTGATGCGGAGCTGATTAACGACCTCGAAGGTGTTTTTGCACCAGTCCTTGAGGTTGACGAGGGAGTAGTTAAGCGGCGTGCCGTCGTCGCGGGTGAAGCTATTAATGGTGCGGAGCGTCTTCGACGCTGCGAAGACATCCGGGGTCACGATCTCGTCAAGCAGGCGTGCGAATTCGGCATCCGTCAGGCGGACGCGGTTCAGGGTCTCGAATTTATCCCGGAAATTCTTTTCCAAGGTGGCGCGATCGATGATGTCGACGCGATATTCATATTTGAGTCCTTGGAGTCTGCCGATGAAGCCGTATTCGATGGTGTCCTCCCGGACGATCGAGGGGGATGTGGCGGGCGGTTGATTTTCGTCAGAGGTAGCACGCACGGAGGTTACCTAACATAGATGCGCGATGGTCGAGGCGCAAATTCGGATGGGGCGAGCCAGCACATCCTTATCTTCCTTTCTTGGCTGCCGCCGTTCGGGCGGCTCATCCAAAGCGTTCGGCACTTTCGCCCCGCAGCCTTTTTTATTGCAGGTGCTACACATATTCACACGCGCGTACCATTTGGCCGTTCTCAAATGCATCGTCGCCGGTTTATCTTGCGCTCTGGACTGCGCACTTTGCTTGAGAACTGCGAGGTCATTTCGACCACCCTAGTCCCGGACTAGCGTTCCTACCATACTCGCCAGCGAGCGGTCCCCGTGCTCGAATGCGATTCAGTCTATATGAAAATTGGACAGCTTCGTACACAGCGGGGCCCCTGATGTCGCGGTCAGTAAATTGTATAGTCGCTAACTTCCTATATGGAGAGTGCTCGCGCCCTAGACACGTGCAACTACTGCGTGCGGCAAGGTGATTTAGGGTTAAATATAACTTTATCAAGCGAAACAGCTTCAATATAGAAAAATAAAGATTCCCTAAAACAACATCGTGGCTTTTAGCGGTAACGAAGGTAGTCATGTCTCTATGACCCGAAGAATAAAATCATTTGACGAGCTACCGTCTTGGTTCAAAGAGCGGGAGTATGAAAAGAATATTAACCGTGTAGATTGGTATCGTGAAATTCGCCGCAGACAACATATTGAGACGTTGTTTGAAATGCGGTTCGGCATTAAAAAATTTACAGAAGCCGCAAGAGATGAGATGAACAGCATCTTGCTGGAGATGCTCGAATTTTCACCGCGGTCCGATTCCGTAATATATGCGCTTTCGCAAACAGATCGTCCGGTGCAAGATTTAACGGCGGGCGAAGCGCTCTATTTGCGGTCCGCAATTAAGGACAAACATTTAATTAGAGCCGGAGAACGGGTAGAAAAATTGCTAGCTCATTGGCGAGCGAGTGTGATTGAGAATCCGGCGCCATCATTTAAGGTGCCATATCATTATGAGCGCCGAATCGCTGCGTTTATGAGCGATATCAAAAATAGTGACCTCGCGGAAAAATTTGATGCGCCAATCGAGGTCTTCTTAGGCGATATGGGGAATCCGTGGCTTAGTTATGGTAAGCCATTGAACGGTTGCCCTGTAACTATTGATACACAATACGACGATAAAACATTAATTGATGCCTTCAAAGGCTGGCTTGCCAAAAGGCGCGCCGCTGATGGAGAGCGGAGGAGGCGACCGTTCAATCAAAAAGACTTTGATGACTGGGGCTACTTTAAAATACGAGAAATATTCGACCTAGAGACCTGGGCAAAACTTTCTGATGTGAAGATACCCGATAACGTTTTGGCTAATGCTTTATGGCCAATATCATCGGACGATTTTTCTCCTATCGATGTATTGCGTACAACTGCGCGAAAGAAAACAAAGGAAATATTTTCTTTTGATGTTGTTGTAAGACTCTACGGGCAACTGCTTATTGAAGAAGGTGAAAATTTTTTGATGAAATAAATTTTCAGAAAAAAATTTTACGTTTTCTGTTCCTTCCCAGGAGGCGAATACTACCAATACCATCCAGGCTGGATTTATAACCTCCAAAGGTGTACCAGCATGGCGAAACCAATTTATCGCCTCCCGACTGTCAAGGCAGTTTCCGGTCTTTCTAGATCAACAATCTATCTTCGCATTGCCCAGGGTTTGTGGACTAAGCAGGTGAGCTTGGGGCCGAGATGCGTGGGTTGGCCCGCGAATGAAGTTGCGGCGCTGAATGCAGCGCGTGTCGCCGGAAAATCGGACGATGAAATCCGACTGTTGGTTGTGAAGCTCGAAGCGGCACGGAAGACAGCGGCGTAGTAAGTATGGAGATGAGCACGCACTTGAAACTTTTGGCGACTGCGCAGACCCAAACCGGCATAACCGATAAAACCGATTTGGTTAGCAACGAAGAGTTCCTGCAGTTGGTCTTCGGTGAACGTGTTATTGCTCGCCCGGTGTTGGTTGGTTTCCGGGGTAACCCGTCGAAAGTTTCGGCCAAGGCCTGGTTTGGAAAAGCATGGTACGGAACAGAAGATGACTACGCATGCTTCGTTGCGGACGCCAATAATTATTTTAGCCTGGCCGTTTTTATGCCTGATGAACTGGGACAAACCCGGCGGCAGAAAGCGCGCTTCCAAGCCTTGCACGCGATTATGTTGGATGATGTCGGCACTAAGGTGCATATCGGTCGACTCACATTATCGCCGACCTGGTTACTAGAGACCTCGCTAGGCAACTACCAAGCCGGATATCTGCTCAATGAACCACTTACGGACGGAAATCTGGCGGACCGGCTGATGGACGCCATCGTGAATGCTGGGCTTAGCGATCCTGGCGCAAATGGACCGCGCACGCGATTGGCCCGCTTGCCCATAGGCGTGAATGGCAAACACGCGCCTCCATTCCGCTGCCGACTTGATACCTGGGAGCCTCAACGGCGATATTCCGTTCAGGACCTCGTCGATGGCCTTCATGTCGATATGTCGTCGACAGAACGTCCCCGTGCCGACCACAGGGACCGGAACGCGTTGTCCCGGACAGATGATGAGATTTGGATTCCGCGCCCCGCCGAAAATGCTGTACTTGCCGCATTGCATTCACACAGTCTTTACAAGGCACCACGAGGCGAAGGTAAGCACGACATCACCTGTCCATGGGTGAATGAACATACCGGCAGGGTCGATCACGGCACCGCGTACTTCGAGCCCGATGACAACTGGCCGATAGGCGGATTCAAATGCTTGCACGGTCACTGTGCCGACCGACACATCCGAGACTTGCTGTTGAAGCTCGGCGTCGAGATCAACGTCGCCCGCATGAAGCCGACGATACGAATCGTGGCAGGGGAAATCCACCGAATCGTTGACGCCGCTGAGCGCGAGTTGGCACGGTCCGGGCGGCACTATCAGCGAGGAGGTTTAGTGGTAACGGTAGTGACCGATCCAGGAATCCACGAGACTCGCGTGCAGGAAGTTTCGCAGCCGGCCCTGGTGCGGGCGCTTGCAGGTGCCGCGACATGGGAGCGCTTCGATGCGCGCTCAAAAGATTGGGCACGTGTTGATCCTCCGGCTCGCCATGCGGCGGTTCTACACGACGCCAGTAGCTACACGCATTTGCCGGTGTTAAACGGAATTGCACGACAACCCTATTTGCGATCAGACGGCAGCCTGATGGCCGTTGCTGGGTACGACTCGGCGACTGGAATGTTTGGTGTTTTCGATGCCCGCGAATTCGACGTGCCGGAATCGCCGAGTCGAACCGATGCCGAAGCCGCGCTCGATGTGCTACATGAAGTTCTGGTTGAGTTTAGCTTTGCCGCCGAGTCTGATCGCGCTGCAGCTTTGTGCGCTATCCTGACGGCCGCCGTTCGGCCGAGTCTTGTCCACGCGCCGATGTTCCACGTTCGAGCGCACATGGTCGGCTCGGGTAAGACCTATCTTTGTGAACTGATTACAGCGTTTGCAACACCGCAGCGGAGCACGCCGACAACTTTCCCAGCCGACGACGAGGAGTGTCGAAAGCTGTTGTTGGCAGAATTCCTGCGCGCGCCGGCGGTGATCGAGTTCGATAACCTGACTGGCGATCTGCTGGCGCACAAGAGCTTGTGCACTGCGTTGACCTCGGAGTTCCTCACCGGGCGTATCCTCGGCGTTTCCAAGACAGCTACGGTGAGCACACGGGTCCTCTTTCTGTCCAGCGGCAACAATGTTGGACCGGTACAGGACATGACTCGGCGATGTATCTCGATCCGACTGGACCCAAGCGTGGAGGTCCCGGCCGCTCGGACATTCAAACGCCCGCATCTCGTGCGCGATCTGCTGCACGAACGAGGTCGCTTCGTCTCTGCCGCGCTGACCATCGTGCGTGCCTGGATCGTGGCCGGCGCGCCCAAGAACGAAAGCAGATCGCTCGCGGGCTTCGGCCAGTGGTCTGACCTGTGTCGGCAGCCGTTGCTGTGGCTCGGGCTCCCCGACCCGACGGATTCTATGTTCGAAGCCATGGAAGAAGATCCTGACCGGGAGACCTTGTCTCGACTGCTTGCCGCGTGGCAGTCGGAGTTCGGGAACGTGCCAACGATGGTACGCGATGCCGTGAAGAGGGCGGACGCATTCAACGATGCGCATGCCGAACTTCGGGAGGTGTTGCATGACATCGCCGACGAACGCGGCGAGATCAATCGACGCCGGCTCGGCTGGTGGTTGAAACGGCACGCGGGAAAGATTGTCGACGGTATGCGCTTCGCACGCGCAAGCGGCAATAGCTCCGCGGAAAGATGGCGGGTGGAGTCGCTTTCGTCGGTTTCGCAGGTTTCCGCAAGCGCGATTCCGAAAAGTGTGAGCGCAAATGACTGCCTGCGCGCCAGTGCCGGTTACTGAGGGCGGATTCTCCAGTTGATTTCGACAAAATCGGGGCATGGATGATGGGCGGAATAGGCAGCGGGCGCCGCTGGTACTACGGCTCGAAGAGCACCACCGGCGACTACCGATCTATCGATGTGCGGCGCTGGCAACGAGAGGGGCTACTTCGGCCCGGTCGCCTGTTTGGATGGCAATGGTCAGTGGAGGGTGAAGTCTCGGCGTCGATCCGGGTGAGAGTGGACTCATCAGAGATCCGCTTGATCTATTGTCACCGCAGGGGCGACAGCGACTGGAAGGATGAGAACTACGCCGTGGAACTCGAATGGACCAGGTGCAACATGGGCGGGCAACGTCCTTGGTTCCGCTGCCCCAGGCGCGGCTGTGGACGACGGGTTGCAATTTTGTATGGCGGCGAAATTTTTGCGTGCCGGCATTGCTATCGGCTGGCTTATCCGTGTCAAAACGAACGAACCCCGGAACGGTTATTGAGAAAGGCGCGAAAGATCAGGGAACGGGCGGCCGGCGATACAGATCTCACCCTCCCATTCCCACGGAAACCCAAGGGGCAGTGGACGCGAACTTATCTCCGGCTTCGCGAAAAGGGTACCCGCGCGGAGAGCGAAGCGAATGCTGCATTTCTGTTTCGGATGAAAGGCCTGATGAGGCACCTAGAACGTCATGATAACGACGGAGGATTCTGGCGATGAATGATCTTCGAACCCAGGAATCGCCCCCCAGCACGGAAATGACGAGATTCAACGCGCTCCGCCACGGCGTGCTATCCCGTTACTCCGTTCTGCCATGGGAAGACGTGGGCGAGTACGAAGCATTGGTATCTGCGCTGGTCGCGGAGCACGTGCCCGTCGGCCCGACGGAGGAACATCTGGTGGAGGAACTCGCGGGGATATTCTGGCGGAAGCGCCGGTTACGCCTCGCGGAGGGGGCTGTCTTCCGTCGGGGGCTAGCGGGAACGATTGCGCCCACCCGGGGGACCGTTAGGGCGGCCTTGGCGCATCTGGACGTGA
Organism: uncultured Klebsiella sp.; assembly: GCA_964555355.1. Taxonomy (GTDB): domain Bacteria; phylum Pseudomonadota; class Gammaproteobacteria; genus CAIKBL01. The sequence goes on along the minus strand of CAZKRY010000016.1, from coordinate 111,296 downwards.
GCGATGGGACCGAGAGACCCCTCGACGCCATTCAGGCGACCACAGGGGAAACCGCGGACGAACTTCGCGACCTACAGGAAGACGAAGCGATGACGCGCCGGGCGATTGACTTACTCGACTCTGGTCGGAAGGACCGATACCAGGCGGCGCTTCAAGCGGTTCGTGAAGATACCCGAGAATGGTGGGAAGAATGCCTGCACCGAGATTCGGACGAGTTGGACGAGGAAGAGGAGCCTCCAACGGCTGATGCGGATGGTTTTCGCCGGTTCCTGGAGACGAAAATCCTCCCTTGGTACGCAACTCGGAAGAAAGAACTGCTGAACCGGCCGTTGATCAGGGACCAGGTCTTTGGGGAAGCCTTGGAGCCGGTAAAGCTGGAGCGACTGAGCCGATACGAGGTTCATCTGGACCGCAAACTCGAGCGGACGTTGGCAATGTTGGTGCGCCTCAGGCAGTTCCGAACGGGGGTCGGTCGGGAATAATTCCGTTTCGCAAAAATCGCTTTAGGGGCGGGGAATCGGCCCTGTCGTTTCGCTGCGAACCCGCAGTCGGGGTTACGGCAGCCGAGAAGGGGCAAGTGTTGGGGCAACAGTCTCAATCCCGCACGCACAAGCATTGAGTCAACAAAGACTTATGCGCCGTGTTCGGTGACTTGGTGAGTCTGGCTATTGGTTCCCTAAAACGGCAGGTTTGGAATTGCACTTTGCTTATCGGAAAACGTAACAGTTTTGCAACTCCGACGACTTGGCATTACCTATTGTGCAGGTGGCGGGTCAGTTCAGGCGCCCCGAACGTTGCGCATCATGCGAGCTGAAGGGCCAATTTGTGCACAGCACAACAAAACTAAGGTGAAGCAATAAATCGGCCGAAAGAAATCGCATCTACGCGAAGCCTGGGACCTGTGTACGCCTGAAATACGTTCAATCCTCCAAGACTCCTTAACTTTCACATCAGAGACGCCAAACGCGCGCCCATCTGTGAACTTCGCCGCAACACTACACATCGCATTTGCTTTTCTGGCACAAAAGCCTGCGCAAAAAAGTGTTCGTCAAGACTCACAATCACTCCCGGTTCAACGTATGCCTCCACCAACCCGTCATTGCCAAGTTTCTGGTGGTCGGGTAAAGCCCAGGGTAGCAGCGCCTCGATGTCCTCGACGGTAGTGGCCGCCGGCAGCTCGGTGAACACGCGTCGCAAGTAAGCATACGGCTCCAGATCGTTCGCCTTCGCCGTCTCGATGAGCGAGTACATATTCGCGCTTGCGCGGGCACCATGTATCGTATCGCTGAACAACCAGTTCTTTCCGTCACAAACGGCCGGATGGTGGCCTCGCAGCGGTTGTTGTCGATCTCGAGTCGCCCGTCATCGCAGTAACGCACCAGCCCTTGCCAGTAACGGTCGAGGTGCCGAGCACGCTCTCGGGCACCACCGTCGGACGTTGCACCTCGAGCTATTCGCGCAAGTCTCGCAGCACCGGCAGCCTTTCACGCTGACGGGCCTCGTATCGCACCTCGGCGGCTCCTCACGCAGCTGGTGCTCAATGGCATAAAGTTGGCGGATGAAGCCTAATTCCCGCAGCGGACGGCGCGCTTTGTCCGGAGGTTTATCCGGCAGCCAGCCCTGGTTCAACAAAAAAATCGGCTGTTGGCGCCCATCGGCTATATCCCGCCGGCGGAAACCGAGGCAGACTACTATCGGAGACTAGAAAATTAGGTCGCCGAAGCGGCCTGACTTAAACCAAACAGCCTCCACGAAACTCGGAGCGGTTCAACCCACCAATAGGTGAGGAATCTTGATCAAATATTAAAGACAACGATACCGAACATTTTGAGCAACGTTCTTCAAGACATAATTGGTAGCCGTTATGAGTCGTAAGCGCGTTTTCATTTACCATTTTGTTTTAATATTCACGGCCCAAGTATGGATTTCCGCTTACGGAGATGCAGTCGATGATTTGACCGAAGAGCAAATAAAGTTGTTGTCTCCTAGAGCCCGGCCAGAATTGGCCAAAGCCATAATTGATGCCAAACCAGTTCTGCGGAAAAACAGCATTTCCACAAAGAATCGCATCGCGCACTTCCTCGTGCAGATTGCAGTCGAAACCGGCGGGTTTCGGTTCATTGAAGAAAATCTGGACTATAAATCTGAACGTCTTCTCCAAGTCTTTGGTTCTCGTGTAACGAGAGAGGAAGCCCTTAAATTAGCAGGAAAGCCGCGTGAGACAGCCAACCATATTTATGGCGATCGATTAGGTAATAGGGGACGAAACACAAATGACGGATGGGACTACCGCGGGGCGGGGTTTCTGCAAATTACTGGCCGCGATAATTATGGCCGAATTGGAGCGATTTCTAAACTTCCATTCCAAGACAAACCTGCGTTGGCGAGAATCCCACGTGAAGGAATGATGGCTAGCGCTGCATATTGGTCAGCCAATGGTTTAAACACCATGTCGGACGTGGGCGATCTGAAAGCCATCCGAATTAAGATAAATGGGAAGAAAGCCCTCGGCTATCAGGAATCTAAGCTCTGGCGACGGAGGGCAATGGAGGTATTTGGCATCTCGGATAATCAGATGGGCCAGGAAACAGGAGGTAGTGAAGAAAGCATAATGTCTGAATTGCTTGCTACTCGGGGTTTCTTAAAGCCGACCCAGGCCACGGAATCTCTCTCTTCTAAGAGAAAATATTCAGAAGCCATTCGTCGGTACCAAGAATCGCGTGGCTTACCGCCATCTGGGAATATGAATTTGGAAACGTTTTATTCGATCACGGATCCAGTCGAGTGGCGGTACGCGAATTCACTAGAAACGGAGCAAATATTGATAGAGGCAGAAGGCGCGGATCACCATAGCGTCAGTTCCAACTTCCGATCAATTAACCAACAACCTGGCACGTATTTTGATATACGAACTGGAGTGCAAGCGACTCTCGTTAAGAACTCCGAAAAGAGAAGGAGTTCGATAGTCCCGTCACCATCTGTGATGGGGACGGTAGCAACGCCACCCGAAAAAACTCGGCTGAATCATGCAACCGGGCATTTCGCAGTCTATGAGACAGGGAAAAAAGCTCGCGCTGATGGAAACGCCAACTTCATTCCGTTTTCGAAAATCCTTCCCGACGATCGGCATCCCATTGTGAAGGTGAAAGATCCACCTACCAACGCACTCGTCGAAATTGCCTTTAATGATAATTATAGCGACGAGGATTTTGTCTGCACAGGAACGATGATCGCTGAAAACGTCGTATTGACCGCAGGACATTGCGTTCACGACGGCGGGCTGTCTGGTTCATGGCATAAGAATTTCAAAATCTATCCTAATAGAAATGCTTCCGTTTTCCCGTTCCCAGCCTGCGCCGCGACGCAATTATATGTGGTGGGAGGTTGGACTAGTTCAGATGATCTTTCGCAGATTCGATTACACGATATTGGAGCCATCCGATTAGACTGCACCGTCGGAAAGGAGACAGGTTGGTTAGTCATGAGAGAGGTGGAAAATATCCATCCAACTGACACGCCAGTTACTATCTATGGATACGCCTGCGATCTTGCTCCGGAAGGGCGAGTCTGGGTTAGCAAAGACAAAATTCATGCAACGTTACAAGGTAAGGTCTTTTATGAGAACGATACGTGGGGCTGTACGAGTGGATCCCCAGTTTTTATAGGCGATGAAAAATTTGTAAGAGCCGTTCACACAAATGGTCTCCACGGGGAAGAAGAACCGTGGCAATCGAAAAATGCGGGAAATCTGTTGACCAAATCGGTGATAGAAGAGCTTGAATCTTGGATAAAGTTAGAGGTTGGAAAGTAAAATGAAAGAAAAAGGCGCACCAAAATTTCTACAAGGCATTTTACTTATATTTGTTTTTTCAAATTTCGCTAACGCAAATATTCAAGAAAGCTCGATAGTTTATCTCGAGTGTTCAAAAGGAAATACTAAGTCCATTGGGTCCGGCGTAATCGTCAGTGAGACTGGTGATGTACTAACTGCCAAGCACGTTGCCCCCCAAGGGTATGCGTGCGTTGCTTCTCTCGGGAATTCTTCGGTGTTGCCGACTCGAGCGCTCATAAGACGTAGGGAAAGTACTACCTATGATGCCGTTATATTGGCTTTAGTACCTAGCCAGGGTGAGACATTTAACGCCGTCCCCTATGTAAGGCAGCTGACAAAGGGTGCACCAATTGACGCATTTGGTTATCCTAAAAACTTTAAGGGTAGCCCGTCCATCCGCAAAGGTGTGATTGCCTCTACAAATGCGAGCGAACAGGGTTTTATCGAAACAACGGCCCTAACCGCTACAGGTATGAGCGGGGGGCCTGTTTTCATGTCAGGCGAAAACGCGATTATAGGCATCATTGCGGGAGCCGATTTTGATCAGGAGACTGCAGTTCCGGCAAGCTACGGTGTATTAGATGCTTCCCTAATTGCGAACGAGCTAGGTCTTAAATTGAAATCGCACGAGACACAGAAGGAAACCAAGTCTCGTAGTGACGATGCAATTCAAAGAGGTGATCGAGCTTTAGGGCAAGAGCAGTGGGGACGGGCTATCCTCCACTACAGATCAGTCAGTCGTAATTCGGAGCAATATTATGCTGCGCAAATGGGGAGAGGGCAGGCCGAACTGAGGCTAGGGAAGTATAAAGACGCGGAACTTTCATATAAACAAGCAATGGACTCCGCTAAAAGCGAAGAAGATACGGTAGCCGCGAAGTATTCGCATGCGTTGTCAATAATGGCTCAGCGGGACTATGCGCGCGCGCTTCCAACTTTTGAGGAAGTTTCCCACGATGGTTTCATGACCAATGATGAAGGACTAATCTACAACTTGGCGCGTTGCTACGAGAGAGTGGGCGATATACACAATGCGAGGGACACCCTGGCACGATTCCCATTCGCACACGACGACGGTTCTCCGCTACCACAGGGTTGGCATCTACGGGATATCTATACCAAAGCTCATCTTCTAAATGCTGTGTTACTTTCCACGGATGATGTTGACATTGATTGTACGAAGGTCAAGAGCGACATTGATATGGCAAGGAGGTTAAATCCTGACGTTAACCTCCCAATTCATTATGCAGACCAAATTCGATCTATTAGCTGCAGAGGGTTATAAACATGAAAAAATTCGCACTCAATAGCGTAATCTTTTTTCTTGGCATTGGCTTACTTCCGTTGGCTGCGCACGCAAGCTACGGGGGAGGGGGAGGGGCATTAAAGCATCATGACGATTCGACATTTGAGAGCGAACGAAACAAGGGCAGGAAACACCCGGAAGAAAATAGTGGAGACCAGCTTACGGTAAAGAACCGCGTCTCTTATCCGGCCAGAAAAAACTTTAAGGGCATAGGTGGAGATGGCGTCGAAGGACGTTCGTTAGCTGATATTGTGAAGGGCAATTAGCAGAAGGGAAGTCGCATGGTCTCATGTAAGCAACGCCGGTCCGTTTTCCTTCCTTTCGTGATCTTATGGCTTAGTGCCTGCGCCTCCGCCCCATCGGACCAGTCTTCAGCGCGAAAAATCGCATTGATGTCTAAGGCGAGTGAATCTATTGCCGGATACAAAGCTAAAATAAGGGCACGCGAAGGACGTGAAGCGGGTGCTGTTAGCTTACAGCGAGACGTGAGTGAATCTCAGATGGCATATGTATCGGTACTTGATGTGTGCGCGGAAACACTAGGGAAATTCGAGCATCGGGGGCGAATCATTCAATATTCTCGCGTCGCAGCTGTCGTAATTGGAAGCTTTGCAGGGAGTATTGCTATTCCAATTTTGGCAGCATCAGCGCCCGCCGCGAATGCTGCCTGGATTACCGGATTGGGCGCAATTTCCGGCTTGACGAACGCAACGCAGTCTTCGATTTCGGAACAGGGCCTGTCTTCGGAGACCTCATTTGAGGATCGCAGGCTTGTGCTGGAGAGGGCGCGAGAAGCGTTGGCCAAATACTATGGGAGTACGGGGGCGGAAAAGGCGACTGCGCTGGAGCAGTTGGCCGCTGCCTGCACAATGTATGACATAACTGCTTCCCTCAAGCCAACGATTGCCGAATAGGGCTTAGTAGAGTGGAATCAAGAAATTGGAAAGCACAGTAAGTGAACTCTCCGATGGGATTTCAGGCCGCTAATCTGTCGGGAGCCCGTTCAAGGTGACCTGAGACGAAACCCGCCAAGTAGCTCGACGATCATAGAAGTCCGCTCTAATGCCAAAGTGATTTGCCGCCGAAAGAAATTGTCGCACAAATAGAGGGGCGGGCAGTTATTGGGGCAACAGTAAGTGGCGAAAACGAAGAACATTCGATAATACAAAAGGTAAGAGTAGCTATTCGTTATCCTCATCCGCACCATGACTACTTCCAGCAACATCCCATAACTTCCAATTCTCTTGCCGATTTGATCGCATAAACAAAGAGTTGTAGTTTTATCCCGTCCAATGCCTTCCTCGGGAAGCCGACACTCGAGTGGGGCAAATGTGGGGGCAACTGTAAACTCTTAAAATCAGTTGCCCCCAAACTCTGAAATTAGGGGCGGACGATGTCGTTAACAGCCACGCAGATTCGATAAGCCAAGGCGCGCGAAAAAACTTACAAACTCAGCGACGGACGCGGTCTCTATCTAGAGGTCACGCAGACCGGCTCGAAGTGGTGGCGTTTCCAATATCGTTTCAAAGGCAAAGAGAAGAGAATTTCGCGTGGCGTCTATCGATTGTCGGATACAAGCACTTTTTGCTGCAGTCGTTAGAACGTTACATCACTTTGTGATGTGGGCGCTTCAGGTCGGTGAACGTTGAGGCGCGTGGGCATTTCGTTACGACATCGGTTACTGCGCTATCGCTCCGCTTGAAGGTGCGCAGGCCAAACATTCTGCTACGGTTCAGGCGTGCTCGGCGCCGTCTAGCGAACCTTGCGGCGAGCGCCCGCGAGTACAAGCAGACCAAGCCCCGTCAGGACCAGCGAAGCGGGTTCTGGAACTGTCCGGAGTATTTTCGGCGTCCCCAGGGGGAGCGGCCGCTCAGGTTCTTCAAGTTGGCCGAGTTCGTTGACGGGTGACAAGTCCACAATGTTCGATTGGAACTCGGAGATCTTCGCATTTCGATGGGTCGTCACTTGGCTGACCGAGCTTGTGCATACTTCTCTTGCTCGGGGATTCGGACGTCGGCAGACGGTTTCCTCCGTAAAGTCCATCAGTTTCTGTGTCGCACCCTCATTGGAAAGTGACATCGTATGGAGGCTGTCCTGAGGTGTTGTGCCTGGAAGGTGGAGGGTTACGAGCGAAAATGAAAACGCGTGAATCACGCCCGCCGCGTCGACGATCAAATTAAACGCGCTCACGCCACCATCCCCAACGCCGGTACTGTGCCATTGATAGTCAAACAAATCCTGCCAATCGAAACCCGTGAGTGTGCAAGCAGCGCCGCAGATACCACCCGTGAACGCCGAATTCGGGTCGTTCACTTGGAAAGTGAATGCGCCGAGTCTTGCGTCGGTCTTGAACGTCGCGGTACCCATGAGTGGGATAGCCTGGACGGAGTGAGCCGACGCGAGGGTTACGATTAAGAATGCCCCGCTGAAGAAAAGTCTGGAGTTTAACGAATTCATGCAATTACCGCGTTTCGACGAGCGTCGTCTGTGGCAATCACGATACGCGGCGCCACTAGCCTATTCCGAGACTGGTGCCTCATTCAGTCCCCGGGAACGCGAACGATGACAAAATATTACAGATACTCGCGCTCGGTTCGTCGACAGTCGGACGTTGGCGCCGGTCATCGAACGCGACAAAGGTTCGGTGACTACGCGCGTCGCAATGTTGCCGTGGACACAGGCAAACGTAATTAACTTCACTTCATTAAACCGAGCAACCCGATCCAGAACACGTCGGTCGATCGCTTCAAGCATTGGTTCCGAATTGGCCTCTGCTTCACCACTGATGCCAACGGCCAGAAGGATCAATTATTGGAGTAACTTAAAACGACGAGATCGAAGAGTAGCCACTAACACAAGAGTTAATGTCATATATTCACTACCCTCGTCTCCAGTATTCCTTCTAGCCGCGTCCAGTAATGTTTGGTTTGTTCGGAACGACTGGATGCGGGATTGAAATCACTACAATTTGATGAGTATGTATCCGCATTAGGAGAACCAACCGCCTGTAGTGAGCAGCCGACACGTATTACAAGATCCACTCTGGCCCAATCCTTGCGAAGAATGACCCATTCGTTGCTTCTGACGACTTTTGGAATGCTTGACGATCCCTTTCATTGGTTTTCATCCAGCATCCAAAAAGCTGGGGAGTCCTTCCCGCAGCGAAGCTTCGGGCTCGAGTCAGAAATTGCAGAATTTGTTGAAAACAGATTAGAGAAGCCGCCGCCGATTTCGAATGTTGGACGGCGAGCGTACTCCTTACGTTCAGCCAAGATATGCTGCGAAAAACGAACTAGACCGTTGAACTGCTTTGGGAGTGATCGAGATGTCTAGAAAATCCGGATTCATTTGGCACGAAGCGTACGCCTGGTACCAGTTAGGAAACGAAGCTGGACTCATCCAGCCGGACGGGCGAAGCGTGCAGCCCGACCGGCACGCCTACGATCCGGAGACGGTGCGTCGATTTCGCAACCTCATCGAAATGAGTGAACTCGCGGATCACTTGATACACATCAAACCAGTGCCGGCATCCGAAGCGGACATCCTACGTGTGCACACGCGCCAGCATCTCGAACAGATTCGGGCCCTATCGGCCCACGTGACGGGCGGCGAAGCGGAGCCTTTCATGCCCATACCGGCGGGTGGATTCGAAATCGCCTTGCTTGCCGCCGGCGGGGCACTGGCGGCCGTAAATGCTGTCATGGACGGCAAGGTCGACAACGCGTACGCACTGTTGCGTCCGGCAGGTCATCATTCGACGCCGTCCGCATCGCGTGGGTTCTGCGTCTTCTCGAATGCGGCAATCGCCGGTCGCTATCTCTTGGATATGCGCGGACTCGGTCGGATCGCCTTTGTCGATTGGGATGTCCACCATGGAAACGGCACGCAGGCCGCTTTCTACAGCGAAAAGCGCGCGCTGACGATTTCGATTCACCAAGATCGCTGTTTTCCGGTTGATGACGGCTTCGTGCATCAACTTGGCGAAGGCGATGCCATCGGTACCAACCTCAATATTCCGTTGCCGCCCGGCAGTGGTGTCGAGGCCTATGTTGCCGCGTATGATCGCGTGATCATCCCCGCGCTCAAGGCCTACCGACCGGACTTCATCATCGTTCCGTCGGGCTTTGATGCGAGCGCCATGGATCCACTCGGGCGCATGATGATGAATTCGGCGGGCTATCGCGCGCTCACCCGCAAACTCCTCGCGGTGGCGGATGAGTTATGTGGGGGGCGCCTAGTCTTCACGCATGAGGGCGGTTACTCGCGCTGGACGGTGCCGTTCCACGGGCTCGCCGTCATGGAGGAGCTCTCTGGCCGTCGTACGGACGTGGTGGACCCGTTTCTCGAATGGCATCAGGCGTTGGGTGGGCAGGAACTCATGCCGCACCAGACGGCGGTTATCGATGCTGCGGCAGCGAATCTCCAGCAGGTGCCTCGGCACTGAGGATGGCGGTGTAGACAAATACGGCCGATAGGATGCACACAGGGCTTCCTATCGCCTTTACATGCGGAGAACGCCAAGTTTCGGCCAATAGCCCCTCAAAGCTCTCGCCGTAAAAGCCCTTGTGTGGCCCGATTCCCTTCCTGGGCTACAATCGGGCCATTACGTCTAGAGCAATACTTATGTCTAAAGACCCATCCCGCACGCTGATTGCCGTGGTGGCCTTCCAACGCGTTATCCCGTTTCACTTGTCTGTGCCCTGCGTCGTGTTTGGTGAGGGCATCGTAAGTTCACGCAATCCGTTCGAAGTTCGGGTTTGCGCGGGCGAGGAGGGACCCATCAAGACTTCCACGGGATTTGGTTTGACTGACCTCGATCCGCTGGAATTACTCGAGGAGGCGGATGCCATCGTCATTCCCGGCTGGCGGGATACCTTGGATGAACCGCCCAAGCCTTTGCTGAAAGCATTGGTGAGGGCGCATGCGCGCGGAACCCAGATTGTGGGCCTGTGTTTTGGGACGCATGTGCTCGCTAGCGCCGGCCTGCTCGACGGCCGGCAAGCCACCACGCATTGGGAACTCGCGGACGAAATAGCGCGACGCTTTCCCAAAGTCGATATGCGACCCGACGTGCTCTATGTCGAGGACGGTAACGTACTGACCTCGGCCGGGACAGCGGCGAGCCTAGACGCATGCTTGCATGTCTTGCGGCAGCGATTGGGCGCTACGGTGGCTAATCGAACCGCCCGGCGCTTAGTGGTGGCGCCGCATCGCGAAGGCGGGCAAGCGCAATTTATCGAACAGCCGGTGCCCAAAGCTGCGGCGGACACGCGGTTGGCGCAATTGCTCGATTCGATACGCGAACGTTTAGATGAACCACACACACTGGACAGTCTCGCGAGCAAGGTGCGCATGAGTCGCCGCAGCTTTACGCGGCATTTTCGCGCGCTGACCGGTACCACCGTGAAAGCCTGGCTGCTGACAGAACGTTTGGCCAGAGCCCAAACCTTGCTCGAGACTGCCGACGTTTCCATCGATGCGATCTCGCAAACCGTTGGTTTTGGTTCGGTCGCCGCCTTACGGCAACATTTTCGCGAAGCCTTCGGCGTATCGCCAACGACGTGGCGCATGAGTTTCAGAACGCCCGGCGCAGGGACGGCGGCCCACCGTGTTGCGGGCGTTGTCCGGCAAGCGCATCAGCCAGCGCTGTGATCGGATAGCGGGGTCACGGTATTAGATCACGAAAGCCAGCGGATTTGGAACATCAGTCGCCACCGGCCGCATTCGCACTGGGCGTCATCGCCGGGGTTTCGCGCCGCCCATCAACAGTCCAAACGCTACCGCGCAAATCAACGCCGACATCCAAAATATCGTGGGAAAACTGGTTGCCGTTGCCACAAATCCAAAGAGATAGCTGCCAGAGGCAAAACCAAGATTGAATGCGCCGTTGTACGCGGCCATGGCTTTGGCGCGTTCGTTTTCCAACGCAAGTTCCACCGCCACCGCGTTCATCGCCGGAAAGAACATACCGTGCGCGATGCCGAGCAAGCCGCCGCAGAATAAGAGGCCGGTGATCGGCAACCAGATAAGCGCGAGCGGCGTCACCGCATAGAGCAGGAGCACGGCTCGCGCGACACGCAGGCGGCCCAGCCGATCGGCAATGCCACCCAGCATTAGGCGCACGATCATGGCACACGCCGCGAAACCCACCAGAAAGGCGGATACTTTTTTGATTCCATTCGCGAGTGCCCATGGTTGATGGAACGTGAACATCGAACTAAACGCCAAACCCGCCAACACGGTGACGATGAGCACACGCATGAGTCCGGGTCGAGCAATCAGTTGGCGCATCGTGGTGGGCTCGTGATGGGCGTGCGCGTGATGATGCTCGCGCAGTAACCACGTCAGTCCAGCCGCGATGAGCGCGGCGGTCACGGTGGCGGCAAAGACATTTCGCCAGCCAAAAACATCGGCGCCCCATTCCGCGAGCGCGGGGCCGAGCGCGTTAGTCGAAATCATAATCGCGCCAAACACGCCGATGGCCTGGCCCATGCGCGCCTTAGGCGCGATATCCGTGGCAAGGGTTACCAATGCCACATAGAAGAACGGCCAGGCCAGTCCTTGTACGAGCCGAATTGACCATAGCAGCGGACCTACGCGATCAACTAACAGAAATCCGGCACTCGCCGCGGCAAACAGCAGCGAACCCAAGCAGACAAACAACCGCCGTCCGTGTTTGTCGATTAGCACGCCCGCAAACGGCATGCAAAACACCGAGGCCAACAGCGAGATGGCATTAACCCCGCCGATAGTCTTGGCATCGGCCGCGAGTTCCACTGCGAGGTATTTCGGCAACAAAAAGTAAGTCGAAAACGACATACCGACGATCGACGTCGTCACCAACAGCAACAGGAACTGCGGCGTCAATAACGGAGCGGAGCGATTGTTCAAGGAGATTCTTGCGGTTAAGAAAGTACGGGAGTGTAGTCTGCACCGCGGGCGCCGGGAATCAGCGGAGTAGAGGTGGCGGCGCATTTTCACTTGGCGGCGGTCGCTTGCCTGTGCATGATCGAGCACGTGCGCATGTGCCGGCAACGCAGGATCAAATTTGAGCGCCACCCGTAGCCTAATTCTCGGCGGTACCGCCTTTATCGGTCGGCATTTGTTGCCTTTACTGCTCGCGCGCGGCGATCAAGTCACGGTACTCAATCGCGGTCACGCGGCGCCGCCGGCCGGCGTCGAACAGTTGCTCGCAGATCGCGGTGACACGTACGCCATGCGTCGCGTATTGGCGGCGCGCGAGTGGGACGCGGTGTACGACATCAGTGCCTCCGTACAGGTCGCCAATCTAGAGGCAATGACCGATCTCATCGAGTACCTGGACGGCCGCTGCGGCGTTTATGTGTTTGTCAGTTCAATCGCCGCTTATCAAATGGGTAACGGCGCGTTCCCGTGGACGGAAGCCGCACCAACCACACGTTCGCGGCCGAGCAAGTACGGTGGGCATAAAGCGGCCGTTGAAAAGCTGTTGGCGGAACGGCGCGCGCGCACCGGGTTCCCGTACACCGTGCTACGGCCGGCCGCGGTCTATGGGCCGCATAACAACATTCCGGACGGCGAGATGGCGATGTTTCTGCGCTTGCTAAACCGTCGCCCGGCGCTCGTTCCACACGATGGGTTGGTGTGTTTTCCGTATGGTCATGTGCAGGATCTCGCACGTGCTCTCGTGTTGGCGGCGCATACGCCGGCGGCGCGCGGCGAGATTTTCAATGTCTCGGCGGAAGCGGTAACCGCTACGCATTACGTGAAGACGCTCGCGCGCATCGTCGGCGTTGAGCCTGAAATCGTCTATGTCCCGGATGATGTGTTAGCGCAGTTGCAGGACGCGCTACCGTTTAATCATCGTTTTCAGAAGTTGTTGCATTCGGCGGTGAGTAGCGATAAAGCACGTCGTTTGCTCGGCTTTGCACCGGAATTTGATTTCGAAGCGGGCCATCGGCAGACCTTTGATTGGTTTATGGCGCAAGGGTTTGATCGTTTGGATACGCCGCTCTGCGATCCCACGTGGAACATCAGTTGGGATTTTGCACGAGAGGATTCATTACTTGCGAAGCTAAGAGGAGCCTAAAGGATGAGCTCTAAGACTACCGCCGATGTTTGAAATCACCACTGTGTCGCTCAACGGTCTCGACTTCACGGTCGGCTGCGCAGGCCCCGCGATAGGCACCCTGGTATTACTGTTGCACGGCTTTCCGCAAACCCATCGCATGTGGCAAGCGCAATTGGAGGCGTTGGCCGCCGCGGGTTATCGCGCGTTTGCCCCCGATCAACGCGGCTATAGTCCAGGCGCGCGATCGCCCGGCGCCGCGCCCTATGCCACCACGAACATCATCAATGATGCACTCGCGCTGATGACGTCTTTTGGTGCGGATCAATTTTATTTCGTGGGACATGACTGGGGCGGACATTTCGTCGTGGATCAGTATCCCGCGCGCGTGTCTGTGTTACTGCTCGATCATTTCGAGGGGACAGCATTGCGTATCTGAATCCGGCAACGCTACCAAATTGTTTTGCGGTACCGCCAGCGGCGCAGCTCCGCATCTTTCGTGACCAGCGCGGCCTCAATTTTGAGGCAGGTCGCAGCGATCATTCGGTCGGCGGGATCGCCATGGAACGGCGCCGGAAGCCGTGCTGCCATTGTCGCTATGGCTGGCGTGAGCGGAAGCAATTTCAAGTGGGGAAACTCGAGCGCTCGTTCGATCCATAACGCTGAAGTACGTTGTACGTTGTCGATTAACGCTAGGCACTTTGATTTGAACTCAGTGGCTGAAAGTTGTTTCATTGCGATACTCAAATTGGCCATAAATTATGGCCATATCTGCTTGAGAAAATGGCACCGTCAAGCCGTGCCCGTGGCTTAATGGCGAGGCTCCACTATCGCCGAGATCCGCGCCGGCGACAGGGTTAAAGTCGCAAGCTTCTAAAACCTTTTGCCCGACTCCTGACCATTTCACGCCAGAATGTCGCGCTCTTTCTCGTTGAGCAGCAGGCTATACATGAAGTCTTCAAGCTCGGGCCCAAGCGCATCGCGCGAAGACACCATGCCCACCGGACGGCCGTTTTCCACGATCGGCACGTGCCGGAACTGACCCGTATGCATCAGGTTCAGCGCGGTCGCGAAGGAATCGTCAGGGCTCAACGCGCGCGGATTGCGCGTCATGACTTCCGAGAGGCGCGTTTCGGACGGGATCCGTTGTTCCGCCACCACGCGGTACAACGCATCGCGCTCGGTAAAGATCCCGACCAGGCGATCTTCCGATACCACCATCATCGCGCCGACGCGCCGCGCTTTCATCATGGCGGCTGCTTCGCTGACCAACATGGTGGCGGGCGCGCATAAAAGGTCCTGATCTTTGACGATGTGGCGAATGGTTCTTTTCTGCATCACGGCTTTCCAAAAGTTACGGCGTTAGAGCGCCTTCACCACGCCGCGTGAGGGCTCGGTCACAAACCCTTCGTACCCCTTCCCCGCGGCTTCCTCAATTCGCGCGAAATACGCCGGCCCGCCCATGTGCACCGCGAATTGTCGATGTTTACCTGGGATGTTGCTGCCGGTGTACCAGGATTCGGTCTGCGGGTAGAGCGATTGATTAGCGATCGTCTCAACTTCTCTGGTCCACACCAAATCCATGCCCGGCGCGGGTTCGATGGCGCCGATACCGTGTGTACGCATGTGGAGAATGCATTCCCGGATCCAGTCGCTTTGGCGTTCGGCACCGAGCGGCATGTTGTACAACACGCAGGGAGATTCCGGGCCGTGGATCATAAATAGGTTTGGCATGCCGGGAATGGTGAGTCCGAGCCAAGAACTGAAACGATCTTTCCAGCGCTCGCTGAGGGTCACGCCGTCACGCCCGCGCGGATTGATTTTTTGCAGCGCGCCGGTAATCGCATCGAAACCGGTTGCGAAAATCAGCATGTCGAGTGGGTGATGACCGCTTTGTGTGCGAATGCCGTCTTGCGTGATTTCCAAGATGGGGTCTTCGCGTAAATCGACGAGCGTCACATTGTCGCGATTGAAGGCTTCGTAATACCCCTCGTCCATCACTTGGCGTTTGGTTGCGATGAGATAACTCGGCAGCAATTTGCGCGCTGTCTCGGGGTTCTTCACGATCGAACGAATCTTGTCGCGGACGAATTCCGCCAGCCATTCGTTCGATTGTTTGTCGGTCAGAATATCGCAATAGGTGGAGACCAAAATCGGTCCCAAACCACCCTTACGCCAGGCGGCCTCATAGGTGGCGCGGCGCTGTTCCGGCGTGTGTTCGCAGGCTTTGACGGTGGTGGGTTCTTCCGGCGCACCGATCGGGGTTGCGAACATAATTTTGCGGAACTTCGACCAGTCCTTGCGCGCTTCCGCGACCAGCGCCTGATCGGTTGGCGTATTACCAGCCGGTACGGAGTATTGCGGTGTGCGTTGAAACACCGTTAAGTGCGCCGCTTCGCGCGCGACGACGGGCGTCGATTGAATCCCGGACGAGCCAGTGCCGATGATGCCGACGCGTTTGCCGCTGAATGATATTTTCCGATCGTTTGGCCAGCGGCCGGTGTGGTAACACTCGCCTTTGAAGTTCGCAACGCCAGGAATGTTCGGCACATGCGCGGCCGATAACGCGCCCACCGCACAAACTAGGAACTGCGCGCGGGCCTTGGTGCCTTTACTGGTTTCAATTTCCCAACGCTGCGTGGTTTCATCGAATACCGCGCCGGTGACGCGGGTCGAAAGTTCAATGTCACGACGCAGGTCTAGCCGATCAGCCACAAAGTTCAAATAACGTAGGACGGTGGGTTGGTCGGGTTGTTTTTCCGGCCAGTCGAATTCGCGGATCAAGGCTTCCGAGAACGTGTAGCAATAAAACGGGCCGCCCGGATAATCGACCCGCGCGCCGGGATAACGATTCCAATACCAGGTGCCGCCGACGCCGGTTGCCTCATCAAACACCCGTGCTCGTAGGCCATGTTCGCGCAAGGTGTGTAGGGCATACATGCCGCCGAAGCCGGCGCCGATGACGATGGCGTCGTATTCGGGATGGTCGACGGTGGTTGTCTTGAGGGTTGAGGCGGTGGCGGACATAAGGCAATCCTCTCGCGGCAATGACACAGATATGCTCTGAGTGTAGAGGCGCGCGCCCCCCGTCGGCAATCGGAGGAGGGGAGAAGCGTTAGCCGCCCTCGAGTTCCATCCAGCGTTCCATCAGCTGGTCGAGCGCCTGTTGAGTGGCCGCGATGCGCTGGAGGTGGGCGGCCACGGCCTCATGCGGTTGCTGATAGAAACCGGCGGCTTGAGATACTTGCGTTAATTGCATGAGTTCCGTTTCCAACTGGTCGATTTTGGCCGGGAGCTGTTCGAGCTCTAGTTTGAGCTTGTAGCTCATTTTTTGCGGATTGCCAGGTGGTTTGGGGGGCGGGACGACGGCGGTAGACGGGGTAACGCGGGTTGTGTTGTGGGCGGGTTCGTCCTTGCTCGCAAGCGCGCGGCCGCGCGCCAGCCAATCGCTGTACCCGCCCACGTAGCGGCGAATTTCACCGTCCGCCTCGAACACCAAAATGCTGGTGACGACGTTATCGAGGAATTCTCGGTCATGGCTGACGACAATGAGGCTGCCGGTGTAATCGATGAGCTGGTCTTCCAACACATCCAAAGTTTCGACATCCAAATCATTCGTAGGCTCATCCAGGATCAATAAATTGCTCGCGCGGGCGAACATTTTGGCGAGGATGACGCGGTTACATTCCCCGCCGGAGAGCGCTTTGATGGGCGTCTTCGCGCGTTCGGCGCTAAACAGAAAGCCACGTAGATAGCCAACGATATGGCGGTCCTTGCCGTCGATACTCACATAGTCGCGGCCGTCGCCGACGGTCTCCGCCACCGTGCGGTTAGGGTCGAGTTCGCGCCGCATCTGATCGAAGTACCCGATCTCGAGATTCGTCCCAAGCTTCAAACTCCCGCTTTGCGGTTCAAGCTCGCCGAGAAGAATTTTAAGCAAGGTACTTTTGCCAACACCGTTGTTGCCGATTAACCCAATGCGCTCGCCGCGCGTCATTTTGAGCGAAAAGCCGCGGATCAGCGCGCGCTCGCCGTAGCCGTAAACGACGTTGCGCGCTTCAAATACCTTGCGCCCGGATTCCTCTGCTTCCGCGATCGACATGCGAGGCTTCGATAAAGGTTTCAGGCGCGCGGCAGCATCGGCACGCATCGCTTCGAGCGCGCGTACCCGACCCTCGTTGCGGGTGCGCCGGGCTTTGATGCCCCGTCTAATCCAGGCTTCTTCTTGTTCAAGTTTCTTTTCGAACAGTTCTTGATGGCGGGCTTCGTCTTCCAGTGCTTTTTCCTTATTCGCGAGATACGCCGCGTAGTCGCCCGGCCAATCCGTTAACAAGCCGCGGTCAAGCTCTAGAATGCGTGTCGCGACGCGGCGCAGGAACGCGCGGTCGTGCGTGATAAACAGCACCGCGCCAGCAAAATTCCGAACGCGATCTTCCAGCCACTCGATGGTCGAAAGATCGAGGTGATTGGTGGGTTCATCCAGCAGCAACAAATCGGGATTGCCGACTAGCGCCTGCGCCAACGCTACCCGGCGTTGCCAGCCGCCGGAGAGTGCGCGTAAGGGTGTCTCGGCCGGGAGATCGAGTTCGGATAACAGCGTGTCGACGCGTTGTTGCACATGCCAGCCACCGTGCGCTTCTATCTGGTGCTGCAAATCCTCAAGTTTGCGAAGTCCGGCGCTATCCATCTCCGCTTGCGATAATGCGCCGTATTCGTCGATGAGCTGTGCAAGATGCGCAAGCCCGCCGGTGACGAATTCGCGCACCGTGAGCGCTGACGCCTCCGGCAGCGCTTGCGCGAGTTCAGCGACCCCCAAGTCTGCCTTGCGCACGATTTCGCCGCTGTCCGGTAGTACGCTGCCGCGGCATATTTTGAGCAGGGTCGATTTGCCGGCGCCGTTGCGTCCAATCAAACAAACGCGCTCGCCGGCGACGAGTGAAAAGTTAACGCGGGTTAACAATCTGAGCGGCCCGTATTCGAGCGTGACGTCGTTAAAAGAAAGCAGGGTCATGGAGGTGGCGGCCGCAAAGGAGGGCGCTATTGTCCGGTTAGGTTCGCGGCACGGCAAGGTCGTCGCGGCACCGGAAATTGGTTAGGCTCGCTACACGCTATCTATCATTGACAGGAAATCCCATGGCTACGACCTCACTCATTGAATACGAAGACGCAAATCCCGCGGTACGCGCGGTGTATGACGACATTCGGGCAACGCGCAAAACGGATTTCATCAACAACTTTTGGAAGGCGTTGGCGGTAAACCCCGAGCAGCTCAAACGCACCTGGGAAGGCGCCAAGGCCGTGATGGCGCCCGGCGCCATCGATGCGTTGACCAAAGAATTCATTTACATCGCAGTGTCAGTCGCGAACAAATGCGAGTATTGCATCCACTCGCACACCGCGGCGGCGCGCGCCAAGGGCATGACCGAAGCGCAATACGCCGAACTGCTCGCCGTGATCGGCACGGCGCACTCCACCAATGGCTTGGTGACCGCCATGCAAGTTGCGGTGGATGATGTGTTCAAGGTGAAGTGACGACCCATTAGCTTTGCTTTCGCCCGTTCTGCTCATGGGAAGGAGACTGTCTCGATGCAACGCGGGTAGACCCGCTGCCCCTCACCCGGCGCTGCGCGCCGACCTCTCCCGGTGGGAGAGGTTTTACAAATCGCCTTCTCCTAGCGGAAGAGGTTTTACAAATCCCCCTCTCCCAGTGGAAGAGCTTTTGAGAGTCCCCCCCTCTCCCAGTGGAAGAGCTTTTGAGAGCCCCCCTCTCCCAGTAGGAGAGCTTTTAAGAGCTCCCTCTCTCCCAGCGGGAGAGCGTTTAAGAGTCCCCCTCTCCCGCTTGCGGGAGAGGGTAGGGTGAGGGTCTTCGCCCGAATGAAGTTACCTACTTAATCAATTGACGCCACGCTTGCGCCCCACCCAATACGGCGCGCGCAAATCCTTTTTCAACACTTTGCCGGTTGGGTTTCTCGGCAGCGCCGCGATGAAGTCCACCGAACGCGGACATTTGTAGCCGGCGAGCCTACCACGGCAGAGCGCGAGCAAACTCTCCGCGTCTTCGGCAGCGCCCGGCTTCAGTACCACCACGGCTTTGACGACTTCGCCCCATTGATCGTCGGGCACGCCGATCACCGCGACATCGGCGACGCTCGCGTGCGTCATCAGCACTTCTTCAATCTCGCGTGGATAAACATTCTCACCTCCCGAGACGATCATGTCCTTGACGCGATCTTGGATATAAACGTATCCCTCCTCGTCCATGAAACCGGCATCACCCGTGTGCAACCAGCCGTCGCGCAAGGTTTCGCGCGTGGCCTCGGGTAGATTCCAGTAGCCGCGCATGAGTTGCGGCCCGCGCACGCAAATTTCGCCCATCTGCCCCGTCGGTAGTATTTTGCCGGCAGGATCGACAATTCGTACCTCGGTGCCGAGGATGGGCTTGCCGCAAGACAGTAATAGATGAGGTTGGCCTTGCAGCGCGCGTCGATGATCGTCCGGTAACAGGTTGGTGACCACGGCGGTCGTTTCCGTCATGCCGTAGCCCTGCATGAAATCGCAGCCGAAGACGTCCAGTGCCCGACGCAGCACCGGCTCGGCGATCGGGGACGCACCGTAGCCAATGATCCGCAAATTGTCGTAGCGGCGTTTGGCAACATCCGGCATGGCTAGGCAGAACTGAATCATCGCCGGCACTAGCAGCGCCATCGCAATGTTATCTTCGGCCAGTGCGCGCACCACTTCCGCGGGGTTGAATTCTTCGTGAATGACGAGCGATGCACCGCCCTTAACCGCGTTGAATTGCACGATGGCCGCGGCCGCGTGAAACATCGGCGCCACGATCAATACGCGTTCGCCGCGCGTTGCGGCGACGTTCAGGGTCGATTGATGAATATTGGAACTCAGCGAGCGCTGCGTCAGGATTGCACCCTTGGGGCGACCGGTCGTGCCGCTGGTATACATTTGATAGAGATCCGCATCATCCGCGACATATCGTGTCGGCGCGGCTTCGGATGCATCCCCTAGAAACGCTTCCAACGTTTGCCAACCGGGATGGGCGCCCTCTAACGCAATGCATCGCGTAAGCGCGGGAACCTCCGAGCGCACTGAGTCGAGCGGGGCTAAAAATTCTTTACCGGCAAACAGTGTGGTGGCGCCGGCGTCGGCGGCGATGTACGACCATTCCGGTGGCGCCAAGCGGTAATTGAGCGGCACCGGTACGATGCCTGCTTTAGACGCGCCGTAATAGAACAGCACGTAATCCAAACTGTTTTTAGCGAGGATCGCGACCCGCTCACCCGTCGCAAGCCCCGCCGCAATCAGCGCATTGGCAAAACGATTAGCCCGCGCTTCCGCTTGGGTATAGCTAATCGATTGATCTTTGAACTGGCCAAAATCCATCTTGGGCTCGACCCGTGACCAATAGTTCAAATAATCGTGCAGGCGCATGCGTATCCCCAGTCTGATGGCGTCGCGCGGAGAATATGCCGGCTTGCGACTGAAGTTCAATCAGCGATGTCGCGCGCGGTGCATTCGTCGGCGTAATCCTTCAAAATGCGCGCATGCAATCGCTGCCGCCGTACCGCGCTTCTCAGCTCTCTCAATCATGGGGGTGGCTCGGTCGCGTGGCGTCCGCCCTCGTCGCGGTTGGCGTCGGCGTGGTTCTATTTATGTTTTCGCTCGCCGTGTTTGCAGTCATCATCACCCTCGCGCTCGGCGCATGGGGTTACGTGTGGTGGCGCACGCGTGATTTGCGACGGCAGATGCGCGACTCGATGGCGCACCGGTCCACCGCGACACGCGGCGATGTCATCGAGGGCGATTTCATCCGGATAGATCGCGAGACCATCGAAACCCGCGATCCATGATGCAACAACCAAATTAACGATCGAAACTTTCCGATGCCGGCAATCTATGTGCGAAGCGTACTTCCGAGTCTGCGCGAATGGCGCGCGCAGGGGCTGCGCACCGCGCTGGTGACGCTCTACGCCAGCGACGGTTCCGCGCCGCGTCCCATTGGCAGCC
Organism: uncultured Klebsiella sp.; assembly: GCA_964555355.1. Classification (GTDB taxonomy): domain Bacteria; phylum Pseudomonadota; class Gammaproteobacteria; genus CAIKBL01. The sequence continues at coordinate 90,089 of CAZKRY010000016.1, read as the reverse complement.
AAATGGCGATCGCCGAGAACGGCAAAGCGGTCGGAAACATCACCGGAGGCTGCGCGGAAGCCGCCATCGTTGCCGAAGCGCAAACGCGCATCGCCAAGGGCGCCTGCGGTAGCGTGCGTTACGGCGCGGGTTCGCCGTATATGGATATTCGTCTGCCCTGCGGCTCAGGAATCGATGTGTACTTTGATGTGTCGTTTAACGACGCGGCGTTGAACACCTTGTTGGAGGCGCAGGCCTCGCGCACGCCCGCGACCCTCTGGCTTAATCCCGCGGACCTGAAGTCGAACGTATCGCTTACCCAGGAGGCGTTGCCGACACCTTGGCGTGCGCGCCCGTTCCTACCGGCGCCGCGGTTGGTATTAGCCGGTAAAGGCCCAATGGTGCCAATTTTGGCGCAGCTCGCGCGCGCCGCGGATTTCGAGGTGATCGCGTTTTCATCCGAGCCGGAAACACTCGAAGCCACCGCGCCTCACGCGCTGCGCGCGGAATATTTAGCTTCGCCGGTATCGTTCAAATACGACGAATTCGATCCGTGGACGGCTTTTGTGTCGTTGTTTCATGAGCACGAATGGGAGCCGCCAATTCTCGTGCAGGCGTTGCGGTCGCGTTGTTTTTATATCGGCGCCTTGGGCAGCCAACGCACCCACGAAGCGCGTCTCGTGCAACTGCACGAGATAGGCTTAACCGATGTTGAGATCAAGCGGCTGCATGCGCCGGTCGGACTTAAACTCGGCGGCAAGAATCCGCCGGAAATCGCGCTCGCGATCCTCGCGCAAATCGTGCAAACGCAATACGCAAAACATGGCTAGCGCGTATGGCGCGATCTTGCTCGCCGCCGGCCTCGCGCGCCGCTTTGTTCAAGGTGACAAGTTGTTACATGAATTACGCGGCAAGCCGCTGGTGCAATGGGCGGCGGATGTCATTAGCACAGTCTCGTTGGTGCAGCGCGTGGCCGTCATCGGTCCGGCGGATGATGTCAAACGCAAGCTGCTCGCGCGCGCCGGTTTCACCGTCGCGGTCAATCCCGATCCCAGTCACGGCATGGGCAGTTCGATAGCGGCCGGTGCGCGCGCCATGCGCCAAGATCTGGACGCGATCTTTGTCTGTCTTGGCGACATGCCGGATGTTTCAGCGCAGGTTTTCTTGACGCTAAAGGGGACATTTGAAGCCGACGAGTCAATCGACGTTTTACAGCCGGCCTATCAAGGACAACGGGGACACCCGGTGCTCTTTGCCGGACGATTGTTGCCACAACTCGTCGCGCTCCGCGGTGATGAAGGTGCGCGCGCCATCGTGCAGGCGGCGGGCGATCGTGCCCGTGTATTACCCGTCGACACGCGCGGGGTATTACAAGATATCGACACGGTCGAAGAACTCACACACGCGGAGTCATTCCAACCTAACGGTTAAAGGACTATCCGGGACCATGCAAGTCGCTGCGCATTCAATTCAACAAGCCACCGGGGCGAATGGCCCCTACGCCCGTTCCAAGTCGAATTCCGCGCGCGTCATGCGCTTGGAACCCGTCGCGCGCTCGGTCATGTTGATCGACGATCATGCAATCGTGCGGATTGGTTATCGTGCGCTGCTGGAAACCGCGGGCATCAAAGTGATCACGGAAGCCGCGACCGGTGAGGCGGCACTCGCCGAGTATGTTGCCGGCGTGGCGGATGTCGTGATTGTCGATTTGAAGTTGCCGGGGTTGAGTGGGCTTGAGACGCTCGCGCAACTGCGTGCGCGCGATCCAAGTTGCCGTCTGCTCGCGTGCAGTATGTTCGACGATGCCGTATTTATCGAACGCGCCATTCTCGCCGGCGCCATGGGTTTCGTGTCGAAGTCCTGCGCATCCGAATACTTGGTAACCGGCGTCAAGCAGCTACAAGCCGGCAGGGAATACTTAGATCCACGAAGCGCGACGCGACTCGCGGCCTACAAAGTGCTGCGCGGCGCGGCGCCGCTCGCTAATTTGACTCCACGCGAATGGGAAATACTGACGGGCCTCGCGCAGGGGTTAACGCTTGCCGAGATCGCCGCGCAACTCGCGTTAACTTACAAGACCGTGGTGGGATACAACGCGGCGTTACGCGTCAAACTCGGGGTGAAAACCGATGCCGGGGTGATCCGCTTCGCCGTACGGCATTGTGCGATTCGCGATAGCGCCATGCCGGTGAATACACTTCTTGTCGAATAGCGACGCTCGGCGCGGCGCTAGCCGCGCCGCCAAGTGTGAAATTTCTCGACCCAACCCAATAAACGCTCGGGCTGATGCGCGCGACGCCATTGACCTGCCACATATTTGTTCGCCTCCGATAGCGTCGGATACGTATGGATGGTACCGAGAATTTTGTTGAGACCAAGATCATGGCGCATCGCGAGCACAAATTCGGCGAGTAAGTCCCCGGCGTGAGTGCCAACGATTGTGACCCCCAAAATGCGATCTTTACCCGGCACGGTGAGGACTTTGACAAACCCGCGCGCGCTACTATCCGCGATTGCGCGGTCTAGATCCGCTAGATCGTAATGCGTAACTTCGAAGGCCACGCCGCGATCACGCGCTTCGAGTTCGTTCAAACCGACACGCGCGATCTCGGGATCCGTGAAAGTGGTCCACGGAACGACGGAGTAGTCCACTTTGAATTTTTTGAAAGTACCGAACAGCGCGTTGACGGTGGCGTACCACGCTTGATGCGATGACACGTGCGTGAATTGATACGGGCCCGCGACATCGCCCGCCACCAAAATATTGGGGAAGGTGGTTTCCAAAAATTCGTTGGTGACGATGACGCGATTCGTCGCGATCCCTAGGGTTTCCAATCCATAACCCGTCAAGCGGGCGGCGCGGCCCACCGCACACAGTATCCGGTCAAAAGGAACGCCGACTTCGCGTCCCTCGTGATCCGCGATGAGGTGCCAGGTACCGTCTCGTTGTTCGCAGCGTAACGCGCGATGATTCAATAAAACACGAATGCCATCATCGCGTAGCGCGTTTAGCGCGTAAGTCGCGGCATCCGCATCCTCGCGCGGTAGTAGCTGCGCGGCTTGTTGCACGAGGGTGACCTGCGCGCCCAAACGGGCGAAACACTGGGCGAGTTCGCAACCGATGGGGCCACCGCCTAACACCACTAACCGGCGGGGCAACTCGCGCAACTCCCACACGGTGTCGCTCGTCAAACATCCCGCGTCTGCTAAGCCCGGGAGTGGTGGCACGATCGGGGCCGCGCCGGTTGCGAGCACCATGGCGCGGGTGGTGAGTCGGCGAACTTCGCCGTTTCCTTGCGTTATCTCCACCGTCCAGGGATTGATGATACGGGCGTACCCTTGCACGCAATCGACGCCCAAGCTCGTGTATCGCGCGATCGAGTCATGCGGTTCGATCGCGGCAATTTTGTCGGCCACGCGCTGCATGACGCGCGCGAAATCGAATGAGGCTTCGGCGGTGTCGAGTCCGTACTCACGCGCATGCCGGATGGCATGTAAGACACTCGCCGTCTTGATCAAGGATTTGCTCGGCACGCAGCCATAGTTCAAGCAGTCACCCCCCATTTTGTGGGCTTCAACGAGCGTGACCCTGGCTTTGACGGCGGCTGCGATGTAGCTCGCCACCAACCCGGCGGAGCCCGCACCGATGACGATGAGATTGCGGTCGAAGCGCGTGGGCTGGTGCGCGCGCCACGGCGCATAAACACGCCGCGCGGCAATGCGCGCGACGAGCGCCTTCGCGAGCAACGGGAAAACACCGAGCAAAACAAAAGAACCGAGCAACGTCGGCGACAAGATGCCGCGCAATGAATCGAGCTGCGCCAACTGCGTGCCGGCATTCACGTACACCGCAGTGCCGGCCAGCATGCCAAGTTGGCTGACGCCATAGAACACACCCGCTTTCATCGTGGTCAATCCGAACAGCAGATTGATGACAAAAAATGGGACGAGTGGCACGAGCCTTAGCGTGAATAAATAGAACGCGCCGTCGCGCTCGACACCGCGATTGATTTCCGCGAGGCGTGTTCCAAAGCGGGCTTGCACCCCATCCTTCAGCACATACCGTGCGGCGAGGAACGCCAAAGTCGCGCCGAGTGACGAAGCGAATGACACCACCAGCAGGCCGGTCCAGAAACCGAAAATGGCTCCCCCAGCGAGCGTCATGATCGCCGCCCCCGGTAAAGACAAAGCGGTTACCGCCACGTAGACCGCAAAGTACGCAGCCAGGAGTTGCAGCGGGTGTAGGCGATACAAGACCTCCAAGTTTGCGTGTTGCGCTTTTAGGTAGTCGAGCGTTAGAAACCGCCCAAGATCGAGCGCGAAGAACGCGCCGATGGCCAGTGCCACCATGACCAGAATGAATCGTTGCTTGTTCATAACGCGACGCGGGGAGCGCATCCAACCACGGCAAGCAGCTTGCCACACGGCGTCGACGCGCAAGGAAGGTCTGCAAATTTGGTAGGACTCATCAAGATGTTACGCTCCAAGTAATTGATTCAATTGCCTGCGTCCGGATGGGATGTCTGGCACGTCCCCTGCACCTTATTACGCTCATGATGATCACCGACCGGCCCAGGCCGGTGAATAAAGGAGCATGATGAGCCGGCCTATCCGCTTTGCTTATACCCCCGATCCGGATGACGCGTTTCATTTTTGCGCGTTGCAAACCGGCCAGTTGGCATTACCTGCAGGGTTCATGCCGACCTTCACGCACGATCACATCAAGAACCTCAACGAAAGTTGTCGCCGCGGTGACTTTGATGTGTGTGCCATCTCGTCCATCTACTATCCGCAAATTGAAGACTCCTACGTCATTATGGGCTCCGGTACCAGCGTTGGGCGAGGTTATGGACCGGTGCTCGCGTGTCACGCCACCGACTCGCGCGATACCCTGGCCGGCTGTCGAGTCGCCGTGCCGGGCGCGACGACTACCGGCGCTTTCCTGTTGAATTACTTCTATACGGATTTCGAATCCGTCTCGATGCCCTTCGACCAAGTCGCCGACGCGATTATCGCGAGAGACGTCGCCGCCGGCGTCCTGATCCACGAAGAATTGCTGAACTATCGACAGCAACCGCTCCGCAAAATCTGCTGTCTCGGACAACGCTGGTTCGAACACAGTGGGCTACCGCTGCCGGTTGGACTGCTCGTCGCGAAGCGCGCTCTGGGCGCAGTGCGGCTTCAACAAATCGCGCGGCTTTTGTACGACAGCATGGCATGGGCACTCGACCATCGCGTGCAAGCGATGCATTTTGCGAGCACCTTTGGACGTGGCCCCATGAGCGCGATCCGCGAAGATTTTGTCGCGAAATTCGCGAATGAAGACACGTTATCGATGCCTGCCGACGTCCGCTTAGGATTAGGCGCGCTGTATGCAAAAGCGCATAAACACGGCTTCATTTCGCATCAACCGGCGCTTGATTTGATCGATGCGTATCCCCCGCCGAGCGCGGGCGCGGTGGCATGACGCGGCTGCTCAACCCACGGGGGGCACGGCGGACCGCATGAATATCGTGCTTACCGGTGCAACCGGCTATCTTGGTAAGCATTTGCTCGCCCATTTATTGTGCGCCGGCCATACGGTGCATTGCCTTACCCGCTCGGGGACGAAGTCTGCGCGACAACGGGTCGCGCTTGCGCTCGCCGCGGTCAATCGCGATGCGTCGCTGGATAATCCCCTGGATAACCTATTCGTCGTCGATGCAAATGTCGCCGAGGACGGATGCGCCCTCACCGAACGCGACGCGCGTCAACTGCGGTCATCCCGCGTCGATGCATTCGTGCACTGTGCCGGACTCACGCGTTTCGAATCGCATCTTGCGGATGAGTTGTTAACGCAGAATCTGTTTGGCACCCGCCATGCGTATCGATTGGCGAGCGCTCTCGGTGTGCCGCGGTTTCATCAGGTCAGCACTGCCTACGTCGCCGGGGATAGTCCACAGCCCTTTGAGGCCCAGGATCTCGCCCGCGGCCAAGCGTTTCGTAATCCGTATGAACGCAGCAAGTTCGAGGCCGAGCAGTGGCTGCATGCGCAAGGACGCGGCGCACAGCCGAAAGTGGTGGTGCACCGCCCGAGTATCGTCGTCGGCGGCAACCCGTGCGGTGAGCGCAACGAAGTCAGCACGATTTACACGTTTATGAAAGCCGTGCATTTTCTGCGCAGGTGCTGCGAGCGGGATCGCGCGCGCGGTCGTGGCGCGTTCGCGCAGCTCGGCGCGACGTTCGTCGCGGCCACGCTCAATATTCCGTTGCGCGTGGCGGCCGCCGCGACGGGGACCCTTAATTTGGTCGATATCGCGGACGTAGTTGAAGGAATCGCCGCCTCACTAGCAGCCGATGACGTCCATGGCACTACGCACATGCTGGTTGGCTACGAGTACTCGCTCGACGCGGTGGCCGATGCGATTACCGCGGCGTTTGACGTCACTGGCGTACAACTTGTGCCAACGGCGGCATTCGAGGCCGCGCCCCGCAATCCGCTCGAGCAGCAGTTCTGGCGCATGACCAAGGTATACGCACCGTATCTCTTTCATGCGCCTTGCTTTGTCCAGGCGCACGGTCGTCCGCCACGTAAGGTCGCGATTGGCTCGCTCGCCAGCGACTTTCGCGCGCGTTTAGCGGGCGAGGGGGCATCGGTCGGCAATCTCGCGCTCGGCGCGAACGCCATCCAGCATCCGCGCGATTATTTCAACGCGTTGGCCGAGAAATTGATCGGCCGGCATTTTCTCAAGCAGCATTCTTACGTGACGGCCGAGATCGATTTCACGCTAACCGGTGCGCAGGCGTGTGCGGTACGTGTGTGCATCGCGCATGGCGCGGCGCGCTTGGCGACGTCGGATGCGCGCGAACCCGCGACTTGCCGCTATCAACTTGATTCCGATCTGTTTATGAAAATCATCGAAGGCGCGACGGATCTGCGCGCGGCGTTTTTGGCGGGACGCGTCAAGATCTCAGGCGATCTTGAAACCGCGCTTAAATTCGGCGCACTCCTCGGGTATTACTACCAACATCTGGAACGCCATGTCGTGGCGGAACTCACCGCATGACCAACTCGGCCAGTTGGTGCTGGTCGCTGATTTCCAAGCGGCCGTGGTGGGTCATCGCAAGTTTCGCGTTGGTCGCGGGGTTCGCCTTGACGACCGGTCACTTCAAAATCGGACATTCCTACCAGGATTGGATCGATCGGGAAGATCCCGCATATCTCGACTATCTCGCGCTGCGCGCAAATTTTCGCGACGCGGATACCGTGCAAGCGGCATTTGCATTGGACCGGCTCACAGCTGCAACACGGGGTGCGTACTACGCCTTAATCGAACGCCTGCGCGCCGCGCCGGGTGTGCTCGAGGTTTTTGAACCGGCCGAGTTATTGTTGGGCGCGGACGCCGAGCAACCACCGGAGGCCGACGCGATCGCGACATTACGCGAGCGCCTGGCCACGCAGCCCGCCGACTATCGCAATGTGTTGATATCGAAACCGGTCGATGCGCTCGCCCCGTTAATCCTCTTGGACCCTGCGCAATCGCAAATCCATCCTGCGGTCATCGAAGAGTTGCGCCAGGGTCTAACGTCGCTGGGTTTCGCCCCGATGCTCGCCGGAACCGCGGTATTCTCGGCGACGCTAAAAGAGGCCATCGCGGCCGATCTTGCACTCGTCGTCGTGTTGTTGACCGCAACCTCCGCGGGCTTGCTGTGGTACTTCCAGCGCAGCGTCGCCGCGCTCCTCAGCATCGCTCTTGGCGTCGCCATCGCGACCCTCTGTGCCTTCGCGCTCGTCGGCGCCTGGGGCTTGTCGGTCAATCTTCTGACTTTGCTGTTGGTACCGCTGGTGTTTTGTATGAGCCTTACCACCGGCATCCATTTGATGGCGAGATTTGCGGCGACACCACGCGATTTGCGTGAAGGCTATCGACAGGTATGGGCGCCGTTGGTCATCTCGACATTGACCAGTGCCGTGAGTTGTTTGGCGTTTACCCGGGCACCGCAAGAAATCGTCATGCGAATGGGCGCCGTGATCGCCGCGTCGGTCATCTTCACCTTTCTTTGTTCGATGTTGTTGGTGCCGGCGCTATGGTCCGTGAGCAACGCGCAAGTTTTGGTGCCACGTCGAGTTGGGTGGACCCCGGGGCGTACCACCAGGCGAATCTTGAGTATCGTTTTATTGGCGTTAATGGGGATTAGTGCTTGGCAGTTGCCGGCGCTGCGCCTTGAACCCGATGCCTTGCATTTTTTTGCCGCCGATTCCCAACTTGTGCGGGACTATCGCGCAATCGAATCGCGCTTTACCGGCTTGCTGGTGGTTGACGTGATGATATCGTCAACCGACGGCGCGCCGCTCGACCGCGCGCCGCATCTTGGCTCGGTGCAGGAATTCCTGCGCGCACTGCGCACGATCCCGGAGCTCACCGCAGTGGTATCGGGCTTCGACATCGCAATGCTTCCGGACGCGCTCGGTGCGGCCTTTTTCACGCCCGATCACCGGCACGCAAGGTTGTCGCTACGCTTTCGAAATGTCGATTCGCGCCCTTTTCGCGAAATCTCGCAGGCCATCGGCGCGGCTTGGATGGCGGCGCCGCGCGCCGAGCTTGCCATGCGCGTCACCGGTATCATTCCGCTCATTCTGAGCGCGCAAGATCGACTGCTCGCCAGTCAGGGCACGACGTTACTCGCCGGGCTCGCCCTTATCTGTATCCTGCTCATCCCGTTTTTTCGCAGCGCGAAACTCCTCACCCTAGCGGCGCTGACGATCTTTAGTCCGTTACTGGTGACCTTAGGGGTAATGGCGATGGCGGATATCGCCATCAACAGCATTAACTTGTTCGTCGGCAGCGTGATTTTAGGGTTGGTGGTCGACGACGCCATCTATTTACTGCATGCGTATCGCGTGAGCGGCAATATTGAGCGCGCGTTGATGGAAGTGGGTGGCGCGCTTTCGCTAACGACGCTATGCATTGGTGGCGCGTTTGCCACGCTGGCCTTCACGCGATTGATTCCGATTCGGCAATTTGGACTGTTGTCGGTGGTGGCGGTGACGACCGCGTGGGTGTGCGACCTGTGCGTCGTGCCGACACTCATCGAACTCGGCGAGCGGCGGCGATGAATCGGTTGCGTGAAATTCTCGCTTTGCACTTCGATCCAAGCGGAGGTTCGCCATACTGGCTACTCCGTGAGCGCGCGCTCGGCTGGTCAGTACGTGCGGAAATTCAGTCCATCGACGATCTCGGGCGCTTGGGGCCGTTCGATTTGGGCGATCTCGCGCGCTATCCGGTAACTGACTTCGTGCCGCGCTCGCTGCTAGGCGAACAACACTTGGTTATGGCCGAAAGTGGCGGCACCACCGGCACACCGGCCACCACCGCCTATACCCAACGGGACTTCGAGTCGGCTTTCATCGAGCCATTTCTTGATACGTTGGGCAAGCTGGCGATTTTCGATGGCGGGTACTGGCTGTGGCTAGGTCCGGGCGGGCCGCACATCATCGGTAAAGCCGCGCAACGGATCGCCGCGCTCACCACCGGCGCGGATGCCTTCAGCGTCGATTTCGATCCGCGCTGGTATCGGCGCCTGATGCCGGGCTCGCTCGCGCGGATGCGCTATCTCGATCATGTGCTCGAACACGCGCTGCGGATCGCCGAGCTACAAGATGTCCGTTACCTATTCGGCACGCCGGTGGTATTGCAAGAACTCGCCACGCGGCTCAGCCAATCCCGGCGGCTGTGCGTGAAACTTCTCTATTTAGGTGGAATGCCGGTTAGCGCGGAAGTTGCCAAGGCCTTACGCAGGGCATTCCCGCACGCGCTCTTTTTGGCTGGTTACGGTAATACGCTGTTTGGCGTTTGCCATGAACGCGCGCCGAGCCGACTCTTAAGTAATACGCCGTCTTATTACGCACAAAGCCCGCGCCTCATCGTGCGCGTGGTGGAACTGACCGATAGGCCACCGGCGGAACGTGTTAATACGCGCGCACCGCTTGGCACGCGCGGCCAACTCATGATGCATCGCCTCGATCCGAGCGGCTTTCTTCCCTGCGTGCTCGAGCGCGATTCCGCCGTGCGACTGGCGGACTCCGCGAGCCAAGATGGACTCGGGGAGCCGCAACCGCTGGCGAACTCAAACCTGAAGATTGACCATGGGATTTATTGATATGACTGAAAAAAGCTCCGCCGAGACTTCAACCGTTGCGCAATTATTGGCGCTGAAGCGCGAATTTCTCGTGCCTTGCGTGTTTCATTTTTTCCGTAAACCGATGGTGCTGGTGCGCGGTGAGGCGTCGCAACTTTTCGATAGCGACGGCAAGGCGTATCTCGATTGCTACGCCGGGGTCGGTGTCACGAACTGCGGGCACAGCGAGCCGAGTATCGTCGCGCGCACGATCGCACAGCTCAAGCAATTGGTGCATACCACGACGATTTACCTTACCGAGCCCATGCTGCGATTGGCGGCTTCGCTCGCCGATTTTATCGGCGGCGGGCTGCGTCAGAGCTTCTTTTGTACCAGCGGTTCAGAGGCGAACGAAACCGCGTTGTTGCTTGCAAAGCTGGCGACCGGTCGCAATAGCTTTATTGCGTTAAGTCGCTCGCTGCATGGCCGTACCTATCTGACCAGCGGGCTTACCGGAATGACGTTTTGGCGTGCCGATCCCGCGCCGCCGGACAATGTTCATTTCGCGCCTAGTCCGGTGTGCAGCGACTGTCCGCTGAAATTAACGTTTCCACAATGTGGGATTAAATGCGCTGATGCGATTGACGATATTCTTCAGTCGCGGCCAGGTGAGATCGCGGCGTTCGTCGCCGAGCCCATTCACGGCAATGGCGGTATCGTCGTGCCTCCGCCGGGCTACTTTGAGCGGGTCCAAGCGATCCTCAAACGTCACGGTGTGTTGTTCATCATGGACGAGGCGCAGACCGGCTTTTGCCGCACCGGGCGACGCTTTGGACATCAACACTGGGATATCGAGCCGGACATCGTGACCGTTTGCAAGGCGCTCGGTAACGGCTTGCCGATCGCGGCGATGGTCGCGACGCCCGAAGTCGCGGCGCATTACACCAAACCCGGGGCCTCGACCTTCGGTGGCAACTTGGTTTGCGCAAGCTCGGCGTTGGCGACGCTCGATTTCATGCGCGAGCAGCAATTGGAAGCGCGTGCGGCACGGCAAGGGGCGCGGCTGCGCGCCGGCTTAAATGGCATTGCCGCCGAGTTTGACTGTATTAAGGAGGTACGTGGCTTGGGCTTGATGCTTGGCATGGAATTGACTGATCGTGACGGCGCACCTCATGGCACCTTAACGGATGCGGTGCTCGAAGACTTGAAAGACCACGGCGTTTTGGTCGGCAAGACGGGACCTGGTCGTAATGTTCTGACGTTGATGCCGCCCCTCGTCATTGACGATGATGAGATCGAATTCCTAGTTCATACCTTGCGCGAAGTTTTGCGTACTCAAATTGCCGCGGTACACGCCTCGTCATGAAACCCGTGCGCGGAATGTCCAGACTCACGCAGTTGGCGTTGCTGCTGATTTTTGCGCAGCAGGTGGCAGCGGCGGAACCTGATTGGAGCGCTTATGCGGCGGTCTTGCATGCGCATGTTCGCGCGGGCGAATTGCAAGGCGTACGTTTAAACGTAGTTGACTATGCGGCATTACGGCGCGACCCGCAGTTCACGCTCGCGTTGCGGCAAGTTGCGGAGATGGCGCCCGCAGACATCCGCACGCCTGCCACACGCCTCGCGTTCTACCTCAACGCGTATAACCTACTGGCGTTGAAGTTGGTTGCGGACCATTGGCCGCTTGAGAGTATCCGAGACATCGGCAATTTTCTGCGGCCGGTGTGGAAGCGACCGGCCGGCACCGTCGCCGGACAACCCATGACGCTCGCCACGATCGAACACGAAATCCTGCGCAAGATGGGCGATCCGCGAATTCATTTCGCGATTGTTTGCGCGTCGGTGAGCTGCCCCGATCTCCGCGCCGAACCCTATCAAGCGTCCATCGTCGCGCGCCAGTTGGACGAGCAGGTCACCAACTTTTTGAGTAACGACGCCAAAGGGCTAGTGATCGAAGGCGAACGGGTGCGGGTATCCAAAATATTCGACTGGTTCGAGGAAGACTTTGCCGCCCGTGGTGGGGTGCGTGGGTTTATTCAACATTACCGCGAACTGCCGGTGGCGCGCGAAATCGATGCGTCGCTGCCGTACCGGTGGGAAGTAAACGCCGCCGCTAATTGAGGTCAAGTTTCTTCAGTTTGTACCACAGCGTGCGTTCGCTGATTTCAAGCAGTCGGGCGGCTTTGGCCTTGTTGCCTTCCGCGCGTTCGAGCGCTTGGTGGATCAGGCGGCGCTCAAGGTTTTCGATTTGTGCTTCCAGTCGAAGATCGGTGTCACTGAGATTGATGGGCGGGCTCACCGCTCCTTCTGGAATTTCCAGCTCTCGACCGAGAATCCGCGCGGCGGGGACGGTGTCGGCGAGCAACGCGATCCGCCCCATTAAATTGTCGAGTTCGCGAACGTTGCCCGGCCAGCGATAGGCTTCGATGAGTTTGATCGCCGCCGCGTCAAGCGCAAGCACCGGCTTGCCATGCCGCTGTGCGTGCTGGGCGAGAAAATGGCGCGCCAATATCGCGATATCCGGTCCGCGCACGCGTAGCGGCGGTACGTCGATCCGGAATCCGTTTAAACGATAAAAAACGTCTTCGCGGAGCCGGCGTTCGGCGACCGCCAGTTTCGGTTCGCGATTGGTGGCGGCGATCACGCGCAAGTCGAGATCGACTCTGCGGTTACTTCCCACGCGCTCGATGGCGCGTTCTTGTAGCGCGCGCAGCAAGCGTGTCTGGAGTTCGATCGGCATTTCGGTGATCTCATCGAGAAACAGCGTGCCGCTTTGCGCAAGTTCGAATTTTCCGATCCGTTCACCTTGCGCGCCTGTGAACGCGCCGCGCACGTGGCCGAACAATTCACTTTCCAACAATGTTTCCGGGATGCCCGCGCAGTTGATCGCGACAAACAACCCTTCGCGTTGCGATGCGCGATGAATGGCATGCGCGACCAGTTCCTTACCGGTGCCGGTTTCGCCGGCGATTAACACGGATAAGTTCGTCGGCCCAACCTGGGCAATAGATGCGATAAGTTCGCGCATAGGCGGACTGTCGCCCACCAAATCGTGCCAGTCGGCCGCGACCACATCGCGCAAGTAACGATTCTCGCGTTTGACTTTGACAAGCGCCAATGCGCGCTGTACCGCGAGTTCCATCGCTTGGACCTCGAACGGTCGCAGCAGATAGTCGATGGCGCCGAGCTTCATGGCGCTCACCGCGCTTTCGATCGTGCCGTGCGCGGTGATGACGATCACGGGGACGGGCGAGCCTGAGTCATGCAAGGCCTTGACCAACGCGATACCGTCCATCACCGGCATGCGCATGTCGGTCAGGATGAGATCGACCGGCTCGCGCGCCATGATCTCGAGCGCTTCTTGCCCGTGGTTCGCGCGCACTACCTCGAGCCCCATCTCGCGCAACATGATCTCTAGGATGCGCTGCATCTTAATTTCGTCGTCGACGACCAGCACGGTGTGGCGCGCCATTACTGAACTCCCGAAAAGCGCCGTGGCAGGGTCACGACAATGCGGGCGCCGCCGCGCGGCGAAGTATCGATGCCCAGTCGTCCGCGATGTAGCGTCACGATTTCACGCACGATGGAAAGCCCAAGTCCAATCCCACCGACGCGATCACTCACGAAGGGTTCGAGAATCGCTTCGCGCCGCGCCGCGGGAATACCCTCGCCGCTGTCGTCGACGATCACGCTCAGCGTTTCTGGTGTGCCGACAATCGTAATGACGATCGTGCCCTCGTACGGCGTGGCTTGGATGGCATTCTGTAGCAAATTCAGCAGGACTTGCAGCAGCTGATCGCGATCACACTCTAGTTGCGAGTCGATGTCCGTGCCTTCGAAGTCCAACGTCAGGCGCTTGGTTTCAAGCTTGTCTCGCAACATGGCCGCGACGTCGCGCACGATAGCGTGCAGATCGACGAGGCGCGGGACCGGTTCGCGCGGCCGCGCGCCATCCAAGAGGGCGGTGACGAGCTGATTGAGGCGATCACATTCATTGATCAAGTAGCCGAGCATTTCGTGTCCCGTCTCGCTCAAGCCGGGTTGCCGAGCGACGAGTTGGGCGGACGAACGCATAATGCCAAGTGGCGTGCGCACTTCATGCGCAAGTTTAGCCGCGAGCTCCCCCACCACGGCAAGTTTCCCGGCGCGGACGAGTTCCATTCGAGAACGCTTTAGATCGTCGATCATCCGTTGCAAGGCAGTGCGAAGTTCGCCGACTTCGCGGGTGCCACTCGGGGCCACGCGCGGCGTCTCTAGATCTTGTCCCAACGCACGCGCAAATACCGCCAGCGCGCGGATGGGCTGTGCGATACGCCCCGACAGCCAAACGGCGAGTAGTAACGCCAGCAGGATAAGCGCCGCGAACGGCGCTAACAGCGAGCGTAAAAGATCACGCACTGGGGATAGCGCTTGCGTCTCGGGGATGACGACGGCAATTCGCCAACCCAAATCCGGCAAGTTCACGTCGCCCGCGATAGTCGCGTAGCCGGCGAGCAATGCCGTCGGCGATACGGTCGGATCGGCGATACGGATGACGCCGACGCCGTTAATGGCATCGGTGCTTAGCGCCGGATACCGCGTCGGAAGGCCTCCCAGCGGCGAGGTACTCGCCTGCGCGAGAACCCGACCGTCACGATCAAGTAACAGCGCGGTCCGCCCGCCGTGCGCCGCCTCATCCAGCAGCTGAACGAAACTTCGCCAGTTTAAAAGGGCGCGCAGAGCACCCGGTGCGCCATCGTTGAACGGATCGGGCAGCGGCATGCGGATCGTCAGTCGCATGGGTCCCGGTGCCGGCGCGGCGAGTTCCAATTCAAACGCGTGTGGCGCCGCAAACGACTGGCCCGCAGTGAGTGGTGGCGCGGGTTGCCCGATGGACGATGCGTTGGCGGCCGCGATAATCCTGCCGCCGGTCTCGCACTGAATATCGAGGTAAGAATCGCCGTAATTCGCTTTGACGCTTGCGAGGAACTTGGCGAGCCTTTTATCGATATCGCCGACTCTCACATCTTGCATGACTTCGAGCTCGCGCCAGCCTTGAATGTCAACGAGCCGTTCGATCAGCGCGGTAGTAAATTGTTGATTTAGAACACGCGCTTGGGTTTCCAATTGCAATTGGATATCGCCGGCAAGGGCGGCGCGCGAATGCGTATAAGTCACGTAGGTTGTCAAACCCGCGAATAGCGCGCTGAACGACAAGAATGATAACAACAACAAACCACGGATCGTCATAGGCTTTAAGGTCGGCGTGGCATGAGGGTTATGCGTTGTCGCTATACTGAGTCGTCTGCAATGTCGTTCGATCCGCCGGGAACTCCGCCACTCTTCGCCGCCTGACGGCGGCGCGGCGCCGCTGATCCTATTGTGGCATTCAACGCTGCCGACCGCGATGCATGGGTTCGTTTAGTCGAGATACAAAAAATGATGCTAAGTCGCGCTTTGTCGCGTTCGGTAGTCGAGCGCTTGTGGGTTGGGTTGTTGCTCGCGAGTATCGTCAATCCGTGCACCGCGAACCCTTTCGCGGACGCGCAGTACGAATTCGGCCATGGCCTTACGTTGCCAGATATTAATCTGACGCTTAGCGGTTATAGCAGCGTTCGCGCGCGCAACTTGGAAAATGCCGACGCCCGCGCGGACTGGCGCGACCTCAGTCTGTTTTTGCGCTGGCAGCCGGCGACGCGGTGGACGTTGTTTTCGGAAATTGAAATGGCGAACGCCTTGGTGCTCGATGAGCGAGGACTCTCGACGGGCGACATCGAGGTCGAAGCCGAACGATTGTATGTCGATTTCGCGGCGAGCCGCGCCGCGACCTTGCGAACTGGGCGCTTCTTGACGCCGTTTGGGCGCTGGAATCAGGTGCATGCCGATCCGTTGGTGTGGACCGTGAGCCGACCACTGGTGACGTCACTGCTCATCCCGGATCACGGGACGGGACTCGCCTTACTGCAATCATTCGATGCAGGCGATGATTCCATCGATTTGCAGCTGTTCGTCGACGATAGTGATGATTTTGATCCGGTTAACGGTAAAGCCGATTTTGAAGACTTCGACGGCGCGGGCCTAGTCAACGATTTCGAGTATGCCGGCGGAGGGCAGGTACGGTATCACCTACTCGAGCACAGAGCCGAAGTAGCGCTTTCTTATGCGACCTATGAATTCGCCAACGTTGAAGGGCAAGCCCACGCATTGGGGATTGATGGTCTTCTTCGCTGGCGGCGGATGGAACTGTCATTCGAGGCTGGCTATCGGCATAACGCGGGCAACGCCAGTGACGATTGGGGGGCATTCGCTCAAGGCGCGTTTCCGCTGCGCGAAATGGTGTTTGCGATCACGCGCATTGAATATTACCGCAGCGACCGGCTTGCACGCGAAGCGGCTCGCGCAACCTGCGGGCTGGCATGGCGCCCGCTGGCGCCGGTCAACGTAAAGCTCGAGTATCACGCGGGCACGGATCGGCAGCTGGCACCGGATGGCATCGAACTCTCGCTCAGCGTGCTGTTCTAGTTTGGCGCAAGGAGGGCGCGTAGTGACAGGGTTGACTCGACGTGGCTGCGTATTGACGCTCTGTGGGCTCTTATGGGCCGCGTCGTCGGTCGGCGCGCCCCCGCGCATCGCGATAATTACGGCGGCGCCGGCCATTACCGAAAATTTGAGCGCCCGCGATCTCTCCAAAGTGTTTCGGCGCAAGCTCTTGATAAACACTGCCGGCATTACGCTGATCCCCGTCAATTTGGCGGTGAGCGATCCACTGCGCCGCGCCTGGTCCGTTGCGCTGTTCGGCCTCGAACCAAGCGAGATGGAACTCTATTGGAATGAACAATACTTTCACGGGATATCGCCGCCGATCGTCGTGCAATCGACCGAAGCGATGCTGCGATTTGTACAGCGGACGCGGGGCGCCATCGGTTACGTATTGGACTGCGAACTCGATTCGCGCGTACATGCCATCGCCTACTTGCCGGTACCGCGCGAATCGACTCGGCTGGCCGCACGCTGCGCTCGCTGACACGCGAGTGACCGCGAGACTCACACCCATGCGCTAGCAAAGCGCGGCTTCCTACCAATTTTGCAGACCATTCTTGCGGATGTTCGCGCAAAGTGCTTTTGAACGGTGTCTGGAGCGGTGACTTGCGATAACCCGGGATTGAAAAATATCTCAAGGCTTTCCGATGCTTAGTCGGATAGCGCGAGAATTTGCGGTGAGTCGGCACGCGTCGATCGCGACGCCGGCGAGACTGGCCCTGGAATTGCAAAGCCATTAGGTCGAATCCACCGAGCAATTTTTTATGGCGCGCGTAATTCTCGTTTTTCTCGTTGCCTTCGTGACTGGGACCGCCTCGGCGGCGCCGCTCGCGGTGGGCGATACCTTGCAGCCGTTCTCGATTAGCGACCAGCACGATCATCCAGGCAAGCTCGACGCTACGGTGCGGGTCCTTTTGGTGAGTCGCGATATGACGGCCAACAAGCTCGCCAAGCAAGCGTTTCTGCCGAAATCCGCGGACTACCTACCCGCCGCGCACGCCATGTACGCGATCGACGTCAGTGGCATGCCGGGTTTTGTCACGCGCCACTTCGCGATCCCCAAAATGCAAAAGTATGGCTATCCCATATTTCTGGATCGCGAAGGCACGATTATTACGGATTTGCCGACGCAGAAATCGCTAGTCACGGTGATCAAACTCAAGCAGCTCAAAGTTGAGAGCATCGAGTATGTGAATTCGGCGACGGCGCTCACCAATGCGGTTGACGGCCAGCCTTAATCCATTGCGCCGACCAATGACCGCAATGCGCATGGCAGCGCCACTGCCCGCCCACGTGTTCGCCCTGTTAAATGTGCTGCTGTCATGCGCAGGATGCGCGACCACCGTGCGCCAAGCGCCGTTGTCGAGTGCGCTCGATGCACACGATGTTTATCAAGTCATTCGTACGCAGGATGCGCAAGACGCACGTTACCAACCGCTACTCGATCGGCCGTTTCTTCAGGTCGATCTGGCGTTGCGATACCGGTTTGAAGATTACCCGCGACAGGCGGATGAGGCGACTCGGCGCGCGTTCGTCGCGGAGATCCTGCGTGCTGCCGGCGAGATCGCGGACAAATCCGTCGCGCTGTCCATCGCCAAGCTGAGCGACGCGGCGCTCAAAGAAATAACTCGCGAGGTGTCGGAATCTCGTGCCGCGGTCGCCGCGCGCGTCATCGACGCTCAACATCAACGCCAGCGCGAAGAATTAGCGCGGAGCGCCGACTTACGGGGCGCCGCGCTCGATCGTTACTGGCACGAATTCATCGTCCATATCGACGAATCGATCATGACCCGCGGGCGGATGGCCCGGCGTTTGATGACGGCGCCCGCGGTGCCTTTCATCGCGGGTTGGATTGCCTATCACAATTGGCATGACGATCGCGGACCTCGCAAGCTTGATTTCCGACACAGCAACTTGTTGCGGGTCGGCGCGGCGCCGCGTCCGTCCGGCGTAAACGCGCAAGACTGGCGATTACTGCAGCGCTACGCGCCGCTCGTCAGCCAAGAAATCACCGAAGGCGCGGCCTATTCCGCGGCGGATGATCGAATTGGGACTGTGCGCCTGACCCGCGGTGAGGACCGTGCACCTCTACCGCAGGTCGACAGCGCGCAGCCGGCGCTTTACGCATTTGTACGACGCGTGCGGATGCAAGGTTCGGAAGTTCGCCAACTGAGTTATACGTTGTGGTATCCGCGACATCCAAAGCTGAGTCGGTTCGATCCGGAAGCCGGACCGCTCGACGGGTGGACGGTACGTTTGACGCTCGACGCGCAAGGTGTCCCGCAGTTGGTGGAATCGGTGTCGAACTGCGGTTGCTACTACAAGATTTTCCCGAACGATCAGCTTGAACAACGCGCAGCGGCCGAATTCCCGTTGATGTTGCCCGACAAGCATTTTCACTTGGAGCAGCATCAGGTAACGCGTTTTGATGCCGTGGTGCCGGAGACGATAACCAACCTCACGCCGGACACGCGCTTGATCGTTTATTTTTCGGCAGGACATCATCAATTGATCACCGTGCGCGCAGCCGCCAATTCCACCGTCGCGGCAACCGCCGAACCCTACCAACTACGCGCCTACGAAGAACTCGAAACGCTGCCGCTTGACGGGCACGCGGTGGGCCTGTTTGGCAGCGATGGCTTGGTGCGGTCGGCGCACCGTCCGGAATGCACGTTGCTAAGTCCATCTGGGGTTTATCACGCAGGCCATCCGCGTCAACGCGAAACGCAGATGATTTATTTTGACGAAGCCGATTTCGATTCACCTCGTTTACTCGAAGAATATCTGCGGCTCCCATCGCAGGCATTCGGCACGCGCTCATGATCGAGGAGCGTTTATCGATTAGTGCCGGTGGCCCGCTGCTTGAGGCCTGTTTAGCTTACGAGGACACGTTAGACGCGCCGGCGGTCAATGCGTTGATTTGCCCGCCGCATCCGTTTCTCGGTGGGGATATGGACAACAACGTGGTGCGCACTTTGGCGCACGCGTTGGTCGCCGCGGGCATTCCAACGTTGCGTTTTAATTATCGAGGGATCGGCGGCAGCGCGAGCGAGCGTGATTTGAGCGCCGATCAGCGCGAGTTTTGGGAGCGCTCAACCTGCCCGCGTTATGAAGCGGAAATCCATCTCGACTGCGCGCGTGCATTGGCGGCTTTGCAGGCGAACGTTCACGTCGCCATACCCCCGATCGTGATCGGTTATTCATTCGGCTGTTTGCCTGCGCTGGAACTCGCGGCGCGCGCGCCGCTGTCCTTTCTGGGCTTGATCTCGCCGCCGCTCGCGAAGTGGCAAATTGACTCGCGTGCGCTCGACTTGGCGTGTCCATGCGCCCTGTATTACGCGCCGGACGATTTCGCGTGTCCGACGGAGCGCATCGAGTCTCTGGCAAGAAGCGCGCGTGGCGCTTGTACCTTGCAATGCTTTCCACAAGCCGAACATTTTTTCATTGGTCACGAGCCGGCGCTTGCGGCCGCCGTGATTGAAGGTATCGGCCGCCAATGACACGCGTGCTTCGCATCGGCATCTCGCCTTGTCCAAACGATACGCACGTGATGGGAGCGTGGTCACTCGGGCTTTGCGCGCTGCCGGGTGTCCAACCGGAATTCGAATTAACCGACATCGAGACCCTAAACCAGGCGGCATTGGCCGGCACGCTCGATATTGCCAAGGTCTCTTGCGCGCTGCTACCGGCGCTTGCGAAGCGTTATATCCTATTGGAAACCGGTGCGGCGATCGTGCGTGGCTTTGGCCCTTTGCTCGTCGCGCGTGAGGCGCTGGCCCGCGCGCAATTCGCGCACTGTCGCATCGCCGTACCCGGTGAGCACACTACCGGCACCGCGCTGCTAAAACACTATGCGCCAAACGCCGCGCAACTCGTGCATTACCGTTTCAACGACATCATTCCGGCGATCACGGCGGGGGAAGTCGACGCGGGCGTGGTAATCAATGAGTCGCGTCTCGCTTACGCGCAACTCGGCCTGCTGTGCGTGGCTGATTTGGGCGCGTGGTGGACTTGGCATACCGGGTTACCGGTCGCGCTGGGGTGTTACGTCATGCGTCAGGCGCTGTATCCCGAGTGGGGCGCGCGCGCAGAGCAGGTCATGCGGGAGTCGCTTGCGATCGGCGCGCGGGGCGAGCCCGCCGTCGCGGCATTTGTCATGGCGCACGCGCAAGAAATGAGCGCACCGTTGATCGACGAATACATTGCTCTGTACGTCAATGCGAGTACCCACGAGCTTGGCACGCAGGGCCGCGTCGCGATCAGCGCGCTCAACGCGGAGCTCGCGCGCGGGACTGCAAGCTGATGGTGTTCCACGCGCTTTTTGCGTTCGCCACAGCGCCCGAAGCCGCGCCATTGTGCGCGCGACTGGGACTTGAAGTCGGCTGCGATCAAGAAATCGAGACCAGCCACCATGGCACAATGCGCATTAGTGTGTTGCTCACCGGGATGGGTCCGACTCGCGCGTCGCAGTCGCTCGCGGTGAGCCTCGCCGCCGCGCGCCCGGACTGCGTCATCAATGCCGGGATCGCCGGCGCGCTCTCGCCGGCGCTGACTGTCGGCAAGGTGGTGCGCATCAGCGCGGTTGCCGCGGTCGACGTCGAACCACCGACGTCTTCGCAATGGCAGCGGATGGACACGAACGTGGTCCCGTGGCTGCAACGCGACTTACCTCGCGCGACGCTCGTGACCCGCGCAACCCCGTTGTTCGATGCCGCCGTGCGAGCAAGGCTCGCCGGCACCTGCGATGCGGTTGACATGGAAGGGGCTGCCGTCGCTGCCCTGTGCGAAGCCGCGCGTGTCCCTTGCGTGCTGCTCAAATCGATGAGCGATCACGCGACCGATCGCGCTGAATTGCATCGCAACCTCGCCTGCGCGAGCGAACGGCTGGCCGAGGTTATCGCGTTCTGTATCGGTGAATACCAACCTCGGAGGCTCCCCGCATGAATTCAGTGCAAACCCCACTTGGCGTGCGACCAAGCAGCGGATCCGGCGTCACCCGGCTGACGTATGACGAAGCGTACGATTTATTTAGCGACGATCGCCATGAAAGCCTCTGGCGGATCCGCGAGCAGGCGAATGCGGCACGCGTGGCGCGACATGGTTTGCGCGCGTCGTTTGTCGATAACTTGCAAATCAATCCATCCAATATTTGCGTGCGCGACTGCAAATTCTGCGGTTTCGCCGCCAAGCCGGGCGAAGACCATGCCTATGTGCAAAGCGAAGAGGAAATATTCGCCGCCGTCGATAAGCACGGGCCGCGCGAAGTGCATATCGTCGGCGGCTTGAATCATGTGTGGGACTATCGTCGTTCGTTGAACCTGGTGGCCGCCTTGCATGATCGTTACCCGGATCTCTACATCAAAGCGTTTACCGCGGTCGAAATGCACTGGTTCGCGCGCACCGCGAAACTGCCGCTCGAGACGGTTTTGACCGCGTTACGGGCCGCCGGCATGCGCAGCATGCCGGGCGGTGGCGCCGAAATGTTTTCGGAAAGGATCCGACAAGCGCATTTTCGCTACAAGCTCGGTGCCGATGAATGGCTGGAGGTGCACGAACGGGCTCATCGGATCGGGATCCCATCCAACGCCACGATGTTGTATGGCTTCGGCGAAACGCTCGTCGAACGATTACAGCACTTGTTCCGGTTACGGGATCTCCAAGATAAAACAGGTGGTTTCGTATCGTTCATTCCTTTGGCAATGCAATACGGAGAAGGCAATTCGCGTGCGATCGCGCCGCTGGAAAATCTTACGACGATCGCCATGGCGCGCTTGGTTCTCGACAACATCCCGCATATCAAAGCCTACTGGCCGATGATTGGCATGCAGACGGCGGCGGTGGGTTTGTCATGGGGAGCGGACGATCTCGACGGTACTATCGGCATGGAAAAAGTCGCACATGGCTCTGGCGCGACGACGCCCAAACTGCTCGCCCGGCAAGAAATGTGGCGCCTTATCGAGCAGGCAGGGTATGTGCCGGTGGAACGCGGTGGCGACTACCGGCCCCTCGCGATCGGAAACACGATATGACGACGCCGGCGCGGGTGATTATCACGCCGTATCTCAATAATCGCGCATTCGTGACGCTCGGGGCACCGTCGGGATTTGTGCTGCAAGCGATGCCGCCGCGTGATGCGTGTGAGGCGCTGGCGCGCGGCGACGCGCTGGCGGGCGTGGTGCCGGTGGGGGGGCTCGCCGCCCTTGGCGAGCGCGTGGAAATGCTCGGTTCCTATGGAATTGCCGCGTTTGGTCCCGTGCAGAGTGTGCTGTGCTTTTCCGCGCGACCCTTCGCCGAACTCGACGAGCGTTGCACGATCAAGCTATCGCAGGAGTCGATGAGTTCGGTCCGCCTGCTTTTTCTACTGCTGGCCGAGCGCAAACCACAGATTGGTCTGCCGCGCGTCGCGCGCGCGGGCGAACGCGTCACGGCGGAAGTCGTGATCGGCGACGCGGCGCTACGCGCACGCCACGCTCGGCCGTTCCCCCATGTCACGGATTTGGCTGAAGCGTGGGCGGCACACACCGGCTTGCCAATGGTATTTGCGCGTTGGGTTATCCGGCGCGGCGCGGCCCGCGCAGTACGCACGCGCTTACTGTGGTGGCTAGCCGCGTATTGTGCAAACGAGTTATCGCTTATCGAATTGACCGCCGCCCGCGACTGCGCGCAAGGCGCGCTTACGCCCGGCGCGGCCGTCGCTTATTTGCGCGGGATGCGTACCCAACTTGGAGCAGCCGAGCTACGTGGCCAGCAACGTTACACCGCGGAACTCGACGCGCGGCCCTGGCTGGATTCCGTGTTGACCCAACCCACCGCTACGTATGAGTTGAGGAGATAGATATTGGAAAGCTTGATACTGTCACGCGTGGCTGAAGGCACGCGATTAACCGACGCCGAGGCCTTGGCACTGCTGACCGGTGCGCAACCGTTGGGAGATCTCATGACCCGCGCGCACCGCGTACGAATGCGCATGCATCCGCAGCTCGCGGTGACTTACGTGTATGACACAAATCCAAATTACACCAATGTGTGTGTCACCAAATGCGAGTTCTGCGCATTCTGGCGGAGCGATCGCGCGAAAGATGCCTATACGTTGACGCCCGCCGCGCTGGCCGATCGGGTGCAGCTCGCCGCGAACGCTGGCGCCACCACTGTACTACTGCAGGGTGGCCATAACGCCGAAGTCCGATTGGCGGATTGGTTAGCATACATTGACGCGATCAAGACACGTTGTCCCAGCATCCATATTCATCCGTTTTCGCCGCCTGAAATCGCTTTTTTGAGCGATGAGAGCGGTCTCGCGTCGCGCGATATCCTCGCCGAACTCTACGCCGTCGGTATTCGGACGATGCCGGGCGGTGGCGCGGAAGTGCTCGCCGAACGCGTACGCCAACTGATTGCGCCGACCAAATGTTCGGCCCACCGTTGGTTGCGGATCATGGAAGAAGCTCACGAGATTGGTTTTAAAACCACCGCGACCATGATGTACGGCCATGTCGAAACACCGCGTGAAATCGTCGCCCACTTGAGTGCGGTGCGCGCATTGCAAGATCGTACCGGGGGGTTTAGTTCTTTTATCCCGTGGTCGTTCAAGCCCGGCAACTCGACGTTGGGTAAGCGCTTGAAAATCGCGGCGCATCCGCTTTTTTATCTGCGCTTGATCGCGGTCGCGCGACTCTTTCTCGATAACGTGCCGCACGTGCAATCGTCGTGGTTTAGCGAAGATCTGCGTACCGGACAACTCGGCTTGCTCGCGGGCGCGGATGATTTCGGCGGATTACTCTTTGAGGAGAGTGTGTTGGGGAAGGCGGGGCATGCGCCGAAGACGAATCTCGAGCGCACCGAGGAAGTCATTCGGGCAATGGGGTTTGTACCAGCACAACGCGATTCGTTTTATCGAACGCTGAACACGCGCCCACTGGATGCGGTGGCCTAGATAGCTTTTGTGAACTATGGGCCTGCCGCGGCAAACGAACGCGTGAGCGCCGCTTCCGCCGCCTCAATACGCTTATCCGAGGCGTCGACGTGGCGCGCTTTTGTCAAATATTCACGAGCTTCATCAATTCGCCGTGAATGCGCGGCCGCCGTCGCCAAATCGAGATAGCGCCCGACGATACGCGCGAGTCCGGCATGCGCGGTCGCGTTAGTGGGATCGCGCGCGAGGACTTCTCGGTACTTAAGCAACGCGTTGTTGTCGGTTGGCACGGTTAATCGCATCGCGTGCAAGTCAGCGTCCGCGGCCGCGAGCAGTTCGGTTATCGAAGGCGGCTCGAGAGACGTGGGCGCCGCCGGTATGCGAACGGGAGCTTCTTGCGTAGCGGGCGTACGCCACAATGACAAAGCCAGCACGCCGACGGCCACGCCAAGGGCGATCCCG
Organism: uncultured Klebsiella sp.; assembly: GCA_964555355.1. Classification (GTDB taxonomy): domain Bacteria; phylum Pseudomonadota; class Gammaproteobacteria; genus CAIKBL01. Next base: position 65,119 of record CAZKRY010000016.1, on the reverse strand, counting down.
GCGAGCGCGGACTTTCGCGGGCGCCGCTGTGCGTTGAGCAACAACGTCGCGGGCGAGACCGCTTCGCGTATGGTTGGTACGAATTCGTCGAGGGGCGACGGTGCAAATTCCACGAGGAGTGGGCGTCCGGTGGCTGCCTCGTCATTTTGTAATAGCGCGCGAAATTCGGCCACGGTTTGCGGTCGCGCGGCCGCATTGAACGCCAGCGCACGATCGAGCGCCGCGAGCAAACCAAACGAATAATGTGCAAGACCGGACTGCGTGAGCTGAGGTAGCGGATCGCCAGACCCCTCCAGTATTTGATGGCTGCGATCGAGTGCCGGGACGGGTGCAACACCGGCCACTGCGCGGTACGCGGTCGCGGCCAAGCCGTAGATATCCGTCCACGGTCCTTGTGACGCGGCATCGCTGCGGTACTGTTCAAACGGCGCGTATCCGGGTGATACCAGCGTCGTCAAGGAATGCGAATGACTGCTCAGGGCTTGCCGCGCGGCGCCAAAATCGATGAGCAGCGCTTGTCCGTTGGCGCGTAAATAAACATTGGCAGGTTTGACATCGCGATGTAAGTAGCCATCCGTGTGCATGCGCTCGAGCCCCGACATGACATCGTGCAGGATTGCGCGCAAACGAGATTCGGGGATTTGTCGCTCGCGTTTCAGCAGAGATTCAAGCGACTCGCCTTCTTCGTAGCGCATCACTAGGTACGCCGTTCCTTGCGCCTCGAATACGGAATGCACACGCGCGACCGCCGGATGATCAAATTTGGCGAGGACCCGCCCCTCATCGATAAAACGATCGAGTCCCCAGCGATAGTCCAACGCCGCCGTCGCCGAGACAGGCACGACTTGACTCGTCGCGTCTCGCGTCGCGCACAGCACCGGTAAATATTCTTTGATTGCAACCGGCTGCGCGAGATTGGTATCGCGCGCGAGGTAGGTGATGCCGAAACCACCCTGGCCGAGTACGGCGTCGATTTCGTACCAAAAAAGCTTGAAACCGAGTGGAAGTGCTAGTGCCGAATGATTACGTGTGGCCGTCGTGACCATGAGATGCCCGAAGTTCCGTTGCGCGCCTTATACCTCGCACCGCGAGTCTGGCGCAAGTAAAAAGAATCTTTCCCAACACCGTCGGTCCGAGCCGCCGTCGCCCTTAAACCCAACGCTTTATCTGTGATGAACCCGCCAATTCGAAGCCCTTAAACAAGACTTCTGTCACGCGTCCATCAATATTCATCTTCTATAACTAACTTCGGTCGCGCGATATCCGCGTGACTCGCTGGTTGAAAAAAGAACATCAGGGAGTACTAGAGATGAAATGCACGGGACGTGTGGTGGTGAGTTGTTTTTCCGCGTTGTTAATCCTCAGCTTGAGTCCGGCTTCACAAGCAGCGCGAATGTTCGGCAAAGACCGACCATTCGCAATCGCTGACTTACCGCAGAGTAATCTGCGCGCCAAATTGGAAAAGATGTCGCCAGAACGGCGCGCGCGCGCGATGCGATGGCTGCATCGTATGAATTTCCCTTCGGCGGACGTGCCGTTCATCGATGTCGATAAAGAAGGCGGCGCGATATATGTCGATCCTGCGCCGACGGCGAGCGGGACGGCCGTCGCCGCCACGTTGCCTGTGGTGGGAAGCACCATTGCTCCAGCCGATGCCTTTACTTTGCATAGCAAACCTGGCGCGCCGAATGTCATTTATCTTGATTTCGATGGCCACGCGATTTCCGGCACTGCGTGGAACTCCAGCACAGGCACAAGTACGTTGAACGCCGTGCCCTACGACTTGGATGCCGCACCGGCGTCGTTTTCAACCGCCGAAAGCAATAACGTCATCAACATTTGGCGCCGGGTCGCCGAAGACTACGCGCCATTCAACGTGGACGTGACGACGCAATCGCCGGCGGTATTCGGCGCGCGCACCGCGCGTGTGGTCATCACCCGCGATGTCACCTCAACGGGCGTCTCGATGCCGTACCGCGGCGCGGGTGGTGTGGCTTACATCGATGTGTTCGGCCAGAGTTACTTTACGACCTATCAGCCGGCGCTCGTGTACTTCAACAATTTGGGAGGTGGCCGTGAAGACTACGTCGCGGAAGCGATCTCGCACGAAGTCGGCCACAACATGGGCTTGAGCCACGATGGTACGAGCACGGTCCAGTACTACGGCGGTCACGGCGCGGGCGCCGCGTCTTGGGGCCCGATCATGGGGACCGGCTACTCCGACAACGTTAGCCAATGGAGTAAAGGCGAGTATCCCGGCGCGAACAACCCGCAAGACGACATCGCGATCGTGACCGCCAAGTTGGGCCAGCGCGCTGACGAACACGGGAACACCAATGCTTCCGCCTCACCGTTGGTGACGGCGAGTGGCGGTGTTATTTCGTCGCTCAACATACTGACCGATCCCACGAGCACAACTACGCAAAATAAGGGTGTGATCGGAACAGCAGCCGATGTCGACGTTTTTTATTTCGATGCCGCGGTGGGAAGTGCCACGATTACCGCCACCCCGCATCGTATGCCGGTCAATACCGCTGGCGGCAATCTAGATGTGCAGCTCCAACTTTTTAATCAAGGTGGCGCGCTAATCGGCACGGCCAGCCCCAACGGCGCGACTGGCGCAACACTCTCGGTCGCGTTACCGGCTGCCGGGCGTTATTTTCTACAAGTCTCAGGCGTCGGCGATCCCTCTATCCCTTATAGCGATTACGCGAGTATTGGTCATTACAGTTTGAGTGGGCAGATCCCGGTTGGCGTTGCCAACCTCGTTCCGCCTGCGCCAAATCCGATGACCTTCGAAGTGGTGCCGAGCGCCTTGTCCGCGAGTTCCGTGACGATGCGCGCGGTCACCGCCATCGATGATGCGGGCAGCGCCGTGCAGTACCTCTTTGAGTGCGTGGCCGGCGGGGCCGGCTGCGTGTCGAGTGGTTGGCTGAACGGGCGCGATTACGCGCCGACCGGCCTCGCCGCGAGCACGCTTTATCAGTATCGAGTAAAAGCGCGTGACGCTTTCGGCAATGAGACTTCGCCGTCGACCACCTTCTCCGTCACCACGCGCGCATCAGTCGTCAGCGCAAACCGCGCACCAATTGCAAAGACGGATGTGTACGGATTGCGGACGAAAACGACGACGATGTTGAATGTGCTTGCCAACGATTCGGATCCGGATGGCGACGCGTTGACGATTACCAAAATTGGGACAACGCCACTCGGCAAGCTCACCATCGTGAATAATCAAATTCGCTTTGAAAGTACGGGTAATGCAACGGCGCGTAGCATCGTCTATTACACCATCAGCGATGGACGCGGCGGTACCGCGACCGCGGCGCTCGATATCAGCGTTTTTCGGTAGGTTAAAATTACTCGTCGATGCGCCACTGTCCTTTGAGTTTACGCAACGTGGTCAACGAGCTGCTTCGCTCGTTGACCACCACGTAAGCCACCTCACGATAGATTGCCGCTTGCGAGATTTGTCCGCGCCGGATGGCTCGTTCCGGTAAACGCGCGCTAAAAAGGGCGGCGAACTCAGGTTCGTTTGCCCGCTGCTCTAAATCAATAATCTGCGGCAACATCTCCGGTGTGACCACCGTGCGTGCGCCGCTAAAATCGCGCGCCCTAAGCCGTTCCTCGAAATCAAGCAAGGCGGTGGCCGGCGCACTCTCTCGCGCGTTTTCGCCGCGCAAATCTTCAAGCGGCGGCTCCTCATGAAAGAGTGGGGCGGAGAAGCGCGCGCTAACGCTTAAGTCTTCGTTGCGCGCTTGAAACTGCACGGTCCCGGTAACGCGATTACTCGACTGCTGCAACGTTACTTTGGCATCCGCGTAAACGGTGTACAGCGGGATGCCGGGAGGCGCCGGGAACACCCGCAGCGTTGCCGATAACTCCGCGCCCGTGGCGTCCGGCGGTAACTCTAACAAGACGCCCGGGACGCGCGTACGTTGCACGTCGCGCGCGAGCGCGCGGGTGTCAACTTCGCGTAACAAGGCTTCATTCACGTTGCCGCTCGCGAGAAAGATACGCAACGCCGGTCGGGAATCAGTGTGCTGGGCAAGGTGCACGCGATCGTCGAAGCGAAATACACTCGCGTCACTCAACGCGAAGGAATCCCCATCGCGTTCCAGCAGACCTTCGGCCGTACCGGGATCGATAGCGAGCGCACGGGCACACATGGTGAATACGAATAGGGTAGTGGCGCAAAGAGGCCACCAATTTTTCGTGCGCTTAGAAACGAAAGACCCCATAACCCACCGGATCGAGTGGCGCGTTGAGCGACACGCTGAGCGCAATCCCCAGCGCGTTGCGGGTATCAACCGGATCGAGCAGACCGTCGTCCCACAGGTTAGACGTTGAATAATACGCCGAGAGTTGCTCCTGATACGCTTTCAGCGTGTCTTGATAGACGCCGTCGATCACCGCCGCGTCCAACGCTTGCCCATTGCGCTCCAATTGACGTGTTTTGACTTCGGCAAGCGTGCGCGCGGCTTGTTCGCCGCCCATGACGCCGATTTGATGGTTGGGCCATGCAAACAAAAAGCGCGCATCGTACGCCCGCCCGCACATGCCGTAATTGCCGGCGCCGAACGAGCCGTGACACATGACGGTGAACTTCGGCACGCGGCTGCAAGATTGCGCCATGATCATTTTGGCACCGTCTTTGGTAATTCCGCGCGCCTCGTACTCTTTGCCGACCATGTAGCCTGTGATGTTTTGCAGAAACACTAGCGGTGTCGCATTTTGATTGCAGAGTTCGATGAAATGCGCGCCCTTCAGCGCGCTGTCGTTGAACAACACGCCGTTGTTGGCAAGAATGCCTACCTTGTAGCCCCACAGGTTGGCATAACCGCAGACCAGCGTGGTGCCGTACGCGGGTTGGTATTCGTGGAAGCGGCTGCCGTCGACCAAACGGGCGATGACTTCACGCATGTCGAAACCGCGTTTAATGTCATCCGGCACGATGCCGTATAACTCTTCCGCCGGATAGTACGGCGCTTCCACGGCGTCCCGCTGCGCAGACCATTTAGTCCCGCGATCCCATTGCGCGACGATATCGCGGCCGATCGCGATCGCGTGGCGCTCGCTGTCGGCCGGATAGTCGCAGGTACCGCTGATCTGGGTGTGCAGATCACAGCCACCAAGCTCGTCCACCGTCACGATTTCGCCCGTCGCCGCCTTCACGAGCGGCGGTCCGCCTAAAAACACCGCGCCGGTTCCACGCACGATGACCGCGTAATCGGAAAGCGCCGGGATGTAGGCCCCGCCCGCGGTACAGTGTCCGAACACCAAGGCGAGCTGCTTGACATTCAATTTGCTCAGCATCGCCTGGTTGCGGAAGATGCGACCGGCCATGTGTTTATCCGGAAAAAGTTCCGACTGCAAAGGCAGGAATCCACCGGCACTGTCGCAGAGGTGGATCACGGGCAATCGGTTTTCGAGCGCGATATCGAGACAGCGTACAATTTTTTTGATCGTCAATGGGTACCAAGCGCCGCCTTTGATGCTCGAATCGTCGGCGTGCACGATGACTTCGCGGCCGCTGACGGCGCCGATACCGGTAATGCAACTCGCACTCGGCGACTCGCCGTCGTATTCCATGTTGGCGGCGAGCGACGAGAGCTCCAGGAACGGGGTGCCGGGATCGAGCAGTAAATCCAACCGCTCGCGCGGCATCAGCTTGCCTTGCTTGCGTAGCCGCTCGACATCGCGCGCCGGGCGCGCGGTGCGGGCGGCTTCTTGGCGCGCGCGAAATTCTTGGATTCGTTGTTGACTCGCCAAGTAGTTTGCGCGGTACTCGGCACTCGAGGTGTTTAAGTGAGAGCGAATACGGCTCATCGCGGGAAATCTCCGGGCTGCAAGGCGACCAGCACGGTGCCCTTTTGAAACGATTGGTTCTCCGCGACGTGCACGGCCGCGACCACACCGGCGCGCGGGGCGACCAAGGTCAATTGCATTTTCATCGATTCGATGACCAGTAGTGGGGCGCCTGCTTCGACGGTCGCCCCAACCTCGCAGCGTACGGCCACCGCGACGCCCGGCATATCCGCGCGAATTTCGTTCGCGCTATCGCTGGTCGTCGCCGCTTGCAACAAGTCTTCGAGAGTCACCGAAAATACGCGCAACCCAAGTTTGACATGCACGCGATCGCTCTCCGCCGCCCGCCAGAGACTAAAGGTTTGCCCATTCACCGTGAGTTCGGCGGGAGATCTCCCGGGCGGGGTTGATTCCGTAAACTCAAAGGGGATCGTGTCGATACAAACCCGCGGGCGTGGGTTGCGCGCCGTCAACACGAGATCAAATTGGCGTTGGTCAAGATGTAGTTTCATGCGTAAACAATTTTAGTGTTGACGTGGCGGTGAGTTAATTGCGCCAGGCGCCGATCGATGCATAAGGTTCCGGCACGTCGTACACGAGTCGACGAAAGGCCGGCTCGGCCAACGCCGCTGCCAGTAGCACCGCGGCTTGCGCCGCCGGGGTGAGATCCGCTGAGCGCAAACTCGCGGCATGCTCGACGACGAATCCCGTGTGAAGGCGGCCGGCTTTGAATTCCGGGTGATTAAAGATATTGGCGAGATACTCGATGTTGGTATCGACGCCGAGCAACACTAGCGCTTCGAGTGCGGCTAAGGTGCGTGCGGTTGCCGCCGCGCGATCGGCGCCGTAGCAGACCAATTTCGCGAGCATCGAATCGAACGCCGCGGTAATTTGCATGCCCTCCCGAATACCGCTCTCAAAACGGATATCGGCCCCCTGTGGCGGGCGCACCACGCACAACGTGCCGGTCGCCGGCCGAAAATCGTGCGCGGGCTGCTCGGCGCAGATGCGGCACTCGAGCGCGTGACCCTGGCGTGTAATCGAAGTTTGTTGCCAACGCCAAGTCTCGCCGTTGGCAATATCGATCTGTGCCGCGACCAAGTCGATGCCCGTCACAAACTCCGTGACGGGATGTTCGACTTGCAGCCGAGTATTCATTTCCAAAAAAAAGAACTCGCCGCTCGGCGCTAGGATGAATTCGACAGTGCCGGCATTGCGGTACCGGGCGGCGCTTGCGAGCCGCACGGCGGCGGCGCAGATTTCCGCGCATAGCGCGGGGTCTAAATTGGGCGCGGGGCTTTCTTCGATTATTTTTTGAAAGCGGCGCTGGATCGAGCACTCGCGTTCGAATAAATGGACTACGTTGCCGAACCCATCGCCCAAGACCTGCACCTCGATATGCCGCGGCTGCTCCACATAACGTTCGGCATAGACCCGGCCATCCGCGAAATACCGTGCGGCTTCGCCGGCCGCGCGCTCGATACTAGGCGCCAAGTCTTCCGCGCGCCGTACGATACTCATGCCCTTACCGCCGCCACCCGCGGCGGCTTTGATGAGCAATGGAAAGCCGACCTCGCGCGCCGCGGCGATAAAACGCCCGACGGAGCTCTCCTGCGTACAGCTGGGCGCCACCGGGACGCCCTGCGCGGCGGCAAACTCTCGCGCGCGGAGTTTGTCACCCATGAGCTGAATGACCTCGGGTTGCGGGCCAATGAACGTGAGCCCGGCCGCTTCGACTGCGGCCGCGAAGCGTGCGTTCTCCGCGAGAAATCCATATCCCGGATGGATCGCGTCCGCGCCGGTTCGCATCGCCGCCGCGATAAGCTGCTCGACATCCAAATAAGCGGCGGTCGGCACTTCGGCCAGCAACTCGACGGCGGAGGCCGCGGCGGCGACATGCGGTGCTTCGCGATCGGCGAAGTGATACACGGCGGTCGTCGCAAGGCCACGCGCATGTGCCGTGCGCTGAATGCGGCAGGCGATCTCGCCGCGATTGGCGATGAGGATTTTCTTGATGGGCATAGTTAGGGCGCCGACGGATGACGTCCGGACTGTAGTGGATGGCGCGTGGGGTGGTCAACGCGGTCGAAGCGGTGTAGAAGGGCCGGGATCCAGCAACCTAAACGAGAGGTGCCTATGTCTGATTTCGCAATCAATGGACGCAATCGCGTCATGCGTTACCCCAAGCGGGCGGCCTATGACCGGGAGACGGTATTTCGCATTCTGGACGAAGGGTTGGTTTGCCACGTCAGTTTTGTGATGGATGGACAGCCGTTTCTGATTCCGACGATTCACGCGCGCATGGGTGAACAGGTTCTGTTGCATGGCTTGAAGGGCGGGCGGATGCTCGAACATATCAATGCCGGCAATCCGCTGGCCGTCGCCGTCACGTTGCTCGATGGCTTGGTACTCGCGCGCACGGTGTTCAACCATTCAATGAATTATCGTTCGGTGGTGCTCTATGGTCGCGGGCGTGCGATCGATGATCCGGCGCAAAAGCTTGCAGCGTTGCACTGCCTGACCGAACACGTGTGCCCCGGACGTTGGGCCGATGCGCGATACCCAACCGACAAAGAATTGCAGGCGACGACGATCGTCGCGCTCGACATCGAAGACGCCGCGGCCAAAATCCGTCAAGGGCCGCCGGGCGATGCCGACGACGAATTGCTGCATCCTACTTGGGCGGGGGTGTTGCCGTTGCCCATGGTGCCGCAAGCACCGATCACCGATCCCAAGCAGACCGTGGACTATCCGCTTCCGGACTACGTGCGATGCTATACCCGCAGATGATTAGGTCGTGCGCGAAACGTCTTGAACGGGATGAATTCATGCGCTAGCGTGCGCCGGTCTTTACCAACCACATTAACGGTGGACCCGGTATTCAACGCCGGTCATCACCACACCTTATTCGGGGGCAGCACGGGAATCGATGGACGCCAAACAAAAACAAAACACCGCGCGCACACTTGGCCCAGTCCCGGACCTCGAACATCACTTGCCGCCCGAATGGTGGCGTAGCCTTTTTAACTCGCTGTATCTAAAAACCGATGGCGATGTCGTCGAGAACGACGACAACACGGTGCGCGAGGTCGAGGCGATTTTGGCCGCCGCCGGCCTCGATCCGAACGATCGGGTACTCGATCTTTGCTGTGGGCAGGGACGACATTCGTTGGAGCTGGCACGACGTGGCTTTAAGAAAGTCACCGGTCTCGATCGCTCGCGATATTTAGTGAGCCTGGCGCGCCGGCGCGCGCGCGTGGCCGGGCTCGATGTGCGATTTCGCGAGGGCGACGCGCGCAAAGTCGCGGTACCTGAGTCGAGCTTCGATTGCGTCATTTTGATGGGCAACTCGTTCGGTTATTTTGACCGCGAGGAAGACGATCTCGTGGTGCTTGCGTCGATCAAACGCGCGCTACGCTCCAACGGCAAAATACTGCTCGATCTGATGGACGGCGAATGGATGCGGCAGAACTTCGAACGACGTTCGTGGGAGTGGATCGACGAAAACCAATTCGTGTGTCGTGAACGTTCGTTATCCGCCGATCAGGGGCGGGTGATATCGCGTGAGGTCGTGGTGCACGCGGAAAAAGGCGTCATCGCCGACCAGTTCTACGCCGAGCGACTCTATTCGCGCGAGCGGATCTCAAAATTACTGGAATCCACCGGGTTTTCCGAGATTCGCTTCCATGGCGCGCTCGAAGCGCGTTCCACACGAAATTCCGATTTGGGCATGATGGCGCACCGTAATTTCATCTCCGCGGTGGCACCGGTCAAAATATCTACTAAAAAGCGTGGCGATGTGCTCTACCCGCATGTCTCGGTGTTACTCGGCGACCCGCGCCTCCCGGATGAAATCAAACGCAATGGCGTGTTCAATCAGGAAGACTTTGAAATCGTCAGTCGCTTGAAGACGGCATTACAAGAACTGCCGGGCTATACGTTCCAATATCTTGATAACCATAGCGCGCTTATCAACGAGTTGCGCAACTTGCAATCGACGTTCGTGCTGAACCTCTGCGATGAAGGGTTCAACAACGACGCATTGAAAGAGCTACACGTCCCCGCCTTGCTGGAGTTATTCGGCGTCCCCTACAGCGGGGCCGGCCCGGCCGCGCTTGGTCTTTGTTATAACAAGGCCTTGGTCCGTGCGGCGGCCGAGTCATTCGACATTCCCGTGCCGCTCGAGTCACTTTTCGATCCGGACGATCAGGGGGCGACGCTCCCGTCCATTTTCCCGGCGCTAATCAAACCTTGTTTGGGCGACAGCAGCCTTGGCATTACGCGCCGCTCGGTCGTGAATAACACGGAAGAAGCGATGGCGTACTTGACGGAGCTTCGTACGACCTTGCCGGGGCGTCCGCTGTTAGTCCAAGAGTTTTTGCCCGGCCGTGAGTTCACGGTGGGATTAATCGGCAATCCGGGGTTTGGCTATACCGTGTTGCCACTGCTTGAAGTGGACTATAGTGGGCTACCCGCCGAGCTTCCGAAAATCCTCAGTTACGAATCGAAGTGGTGCCCGGATTCGCCGTATTGGGACGACCTCGAATATCGTCAAGCCGTCATCGACGACGAATCACGGCGTCAAATGGTGGACTGGTCGATCACCCTGTTTGAACGCTTAGGCTGCCGCGATTACGCTCGGATTGACTTTCGCGCGGATGCGAACGGTCAACTCAAGCTGCTCGAAGTCAACCCCAATCCCGGTTGGTGTTGGGACGGCAAGATGAATTTAATGGCGGGCTTCGCGGGCTACCGCTATGCCGATTTCATACGCATGGTACTGGAGGCCGCGCAATTGCGCTGCGCGAATCCCAAGGAATGGCGCAATCTTGCTTTGACCAAACCTCGCGAAGCCGCTTGAAGTAACGTGCGACATCGTGCGCCGAATGACCAACCGCGTGCTTCTGATACCATGCGCGCAAGATTGATGAATCTCGTTTAGGGGAGTGCAACGTGACAGGGAAACTAGCCAATAAAGTAATCATCGTAACGGGCGGCAGCACCGGCATCGGCCGCGCCAGCGCGCAGCGCGTTGCGGCGGATGGCGCCAAGGTGGTGGTGGCCGACGTCAACGTAACCGACGCGCAAGCGACGGTCGACCTCATCAACAAAGCAGGGGGCTCCGCGCTTTTCGTGAAGACGAATGTCGCGGTGGCGAGCGAAGTACAGGCGTTGATTGCGGCGACCGTGAAGGCTTACGGCAAACTCGATGGCGCGTTTAACAATGCCGGCATCGAAGGCGATTTCACCAATATTCTCAAGATGACCGAAGAGAGTTTCGATCGCACCATTGCGGTCAATCTGAAGGGAGTTTGGCTCTGCATCAAACATCAGGTCGAACAATTCATTAGCCAGGGTACCGGCGGTGCAATCGTTAGTACCGCGTCGGTGGCGGGTTTGCTTGGCGCGCGCGGCGCGAGCGCCTATTGCGCGTCCAAGCACGGCGTCGTCGGCTTGACCAAGAGCGTGGCGCTCGAATTTGCGCGGAAACGCATTCGCGTCAATGCAGTTTGTCCGGGCGTCATTCGTACGCCCATGGTCGAGCGTCTCTTGAATAGCTCGGGTGTCGCGGAGCAATCATTAATTGCGCAAGAACCGATGGATCGACTCGGCGAGCCCCGCGAAATCGCGGATGCCGTATCCTGGTTGCTCTCCGACGAGGCATCGTTTCTCACCGGGGTGGCGCTTCCTGTGGATGGGGGATACACCGCGCAATAGCGGATGCAATCCCTGGCGCTCCGCTATGCGCTGTGGGTGGTCAGCCACCCCTGGCGCGTGGTCATCCTTTGGTTATGTGTGATCGCGGCCGCGGCGAGCGGCCTGCGCACGCTGACGATCAACAATAACTATCGCCAGTTCTTCAGTGCGGATAATCCGGAACTCCTGGAGTTCAACGCGCTCGAAAATACGTTCGTTAAAAACGATACGCTGAATTTCGTCGTTGCGCCGGAGAACGCGCGGGTGTTCAGTCGCGAGACATTAACTTTGGTCGCCGACCTCACCGCGCGCGCATGGCAAATCCCCTACGTGTCGCGCGTCGATTCGCTAACCAACTTCCAGCACACCGAGGCGCAAGGCGATGAACTCAGCGTTCGCGATTTGGTAGCGGATGCCTCGGATCTGGATGACGCGGCGCTCGCGCGCGTCAAAGCTATCGCGCTCGCCGAGCCGTTGCTGCACGGTGTGCTCGTCAACGAACGCGCACAAGTCACGGCGATCAACGTAGTTGTGCAACTACCACGGCTCGATGAGCACCTCGAAGTCCCGCAAGTGGTGTCGGCCGCTCGGGCGCTTGCCAAGGAGTTTGAGAGTGCGAATCCGGGTTTAAAAATTTATTTGACCGGCGCGGTCATGATGGACAATGCCTTCGCCGAAGAATCGCGCAAAGGGATCAAGTCCCTCATCCCAATAAGCTTCGCGCTGATGGTGGCGCTGGTTGGCGTTTTGTTCGGCCACCTGATAGGCGCGCTGAGCACCACCTTGGTAATTGGGCTTGCGATCATTGTTGCAATGGGGCTCGGCAGCCACCTCGGATATCCCATCTCGGCCGCGACGTCAGCCGCGCCGGTCGTTATTTTGACGGTGGCGATTGCCAATTGTGTGCATGTTCTGGAAGCGTACTTGCAGGCGCTGCACGGTGGCGCCGCGCGCCAGGAAGCGCTGATCGAATCCGTCAGTCACAATCTAAAGCCGATCTTTCTCGCGAGTGTGACCACGGTGATCGGATTTCTGACTTTTAATTTCTCTGAAGTGCCGCCGTTTCGTCAGCTGGGGAATTTGGTCGCGTTCGGGGATATAGCGTCTTATCTGCTTGCAATATCGCTGTTGCCGGCGGTTCTCATGCTGCTCCCCGTGGGCCCCGCGCCACGTCCCCTCGTTAAGCTCACTTCGCTCGCGGCGTTGGTGGAATGGGTCATCGCGCGTCATCGCGCGCTCGCGCTGGGGCTTGGTCTCCTCGTCTTTGGATTAATCCTGTGTATCCCACGCAATACGTTGAACGACGTATTCGTCGATTATTTCGATCCTTCCGTCGATTTTCGGCGTGCGACCGATTTCATGGTGGAGAATCTTACCGGCGTTTATCACTTCTACTACACCCTGGAAGCGGGGCTCGAGGGCGGCATCAACGAACCCGAATTCTTGCGTGAGACGGCGGCGTTCGTCACTTGGTTGCGCGCGCAGCCGGAAGTCAAACACGTCGCTAGCTATACCGATATCGTGCAGCGTTTGAACATGAACATGCACGACGACGATCCCGCGATGTATCGCCTACCGGAAGAACGTGAGTTGGCGGCGCAGTACCTATTGCTTTATGAAATGTCGTTGCCGTACGGACTCGATCTGAATAACCAAATCAATGTCGACAAATCCGCGGTCAAAGTATCGGTGGCCATGCGCACGCTATCGAGCAAGGCATCCATCGAATTTAACGATAAGGCGGAAGCTTGGGTCCGCGCCAATGCGCGCAGCGTTACCCGAGTGGAAGGCTCCGGTAGCGCCTTGATGTTCTCGCGACTCGGGATGCGCAATATCCATTCGATGTTGGTCGGCACGGTGGTTGCACTATTGCTGATCTCGGGAGTCCTGTTGTTTATGTTGCGCTCGGTGAAGTTAGGTATCTTGAGTCTGATCCCCAATTTAGTGCCGCTCGCGATGGGTTTTGGTCTGTGGGGATTATTCGTCGGCGAGGTAGGATTGTCGCTCTCCGTGGTCGCGAGCATGGCGCTTGGGATCATCATCGATGACACCGTGCATTTTTTGGTCAAATACCAGCGCGGGCGTACGGTACAAGGCTATTCCGTCGAAGACGCCGTGCGCTACGCGTTTCGCGTTAATGGGCGTGCGATGATTGTCACCACGATTTCGTTAGTTGCGGGGTTCCTGGTGTTGACGCTTTCTAATTTTGAGTTGAACTCGAGCATGGGCTTGTTGACGGCGGTGGTTATCGGACTCGCGCTGCTCGCTGATTTCTTCCTACTCGCACCATTATTGTTGCTCATCGATGGGCGCCGTCATGTGGCGTAGCGTTGGGTGGTTATTGTTAGCATTGCTATGCGCAGGCGAGGTAACGGCCGATGACGCGGGGCGCGGGTTAGCCATCGCCGAGGAAGCCGATCGTGCCGATCGGGGTTGGGGCGATTTGGCGGCTAAACTCACCATGACGCTGCGTAATCGCCAAGGTCAAGAAAGCCGGCGTGAGCTGCGTATCCGCACGCTTGAGGTCGTCGGCGACGGCGACAAAAGTCTCACGATCTTCGATTCTCCGCGGGATGTCGCCGGTACGGCATTTTTGAGCTACACACACGCCCTTACGCCGGACGATCAGTGGCTATATTTACCCGCCTTGAAGCGTATTAAGCGAATTGCTTCGGCCAATAAATCAGGGCCGTTCGTCGGCAGTGAGTTTGCTTACGAAGATCTGACCTCGCGCGAACTTGCGCGCTACCGCTATCAGTGGTTGCGCGATGAGGTTCTCGACGGGCGTGACGCTTATGTGATCGAGGAGTCGCCCTCGTATACGCATTCGGGCTATACCCGACGGATTGTGTGGCTCGATAAAACAATGCACCAGCCGCTCAAAGTGGAATTCTATGACCGCAAGAACTCCCTGCTAAAGACACTCCTAGTGAGCGATTATCGGCAATATGCGGCAAAATACTGGCGTCCCGGGCGCATGCTGATGACCAATCACCAGCTCGGTAAAAGTACCGAGCTGACGTGGACTGAATACCAATTTGGTTTGGGGTTGAGCGATCGGGACTTCGATCAGAACACCCTGAAGCGCGCGCGCTAACCACCACCAATTTTGAATAAGCAATGAGCCTGGCAAGGCCGTGAGGGACCCGCCTATTGCGGATCGAAAAAGCGCAGGATATCCGCGCTCAGCAGCCAATCGGGATTTTTGATGACCGAATGCACTTTTAGACGCCGCTTGCCCGCGTCTAAACTGAACTCCTCGGTCAACAGGCCACGCGGCGCAAGCAGCGTTTCGGAGATCAACAGGTTGCCTCGCCAATACACCATCGTACGTCCGATGTCGTTGAGCACGAATTCATCGCCTTTTGCGGAGTAACGCGGGCCACCCGGGCGCGGGCGCAGTTGGCGAACATAACCCGAGTCGTAGGTCACTTCGAAGCCGCCCTCGATCGGCGCGATCGCTAACGCGTTCGCGCGCAGGATATCTGACAATTTGCCGACGTCCGCTTCGGTGTCGGCAGTCCGCCGCGCGTGTGCGGCGTTTAGTTCCTGTTGCACCCATTGCCGGCGCACTTGGCCTTGTCGCTTGAGTTCTTCCTTGATGCGCGAGTTGGGCGCGTTATGCAACAGCGTGAGACCTTTGAGGCGTTCGCCGGGATCGTCGCTCGCGTCTTCGTCGATCGCCCAATGCCCCGAAATATCCGGCGGTGCGGCCGATGCCGGCCGCACCAGCATGCCGGCAATCAATGCCAAGATGCAAAAAACTTGTAACATCGCGCAAATAACTAAGTGAATCCGTCGGCAAGTCTACCAACAAATGTCGCCGAAATTGCGCATCGTGGTTTGGGCGAGGTCCTTGAGTACAATTAGAAGGAATTCTCAATGAGTCCTTCCCGGACTTATTCGCCACTACTAACGGATGTCCAATGAAACTGGTCAGCGCGACGCAAGCAATCGAAACCATTCCTAATCATGCCAACGTCATTATGCCGGGCGGCTGTATCGAGCCACACGGGTTGTATGAGGCCTTTGTCGCGAATGTCGATCGCTTCACGGGCCTCACGCTGTACGCCGGATTCAGCTTTGGGCGTTACGGGTATTTGCAACGCGGGCTGGGGACGAATTATCGTTTGGTGACCTGGCAGGCGTCCGCTGCCTTACGTGCGCTTTTTAAGGAGAATGACCCTAAAAAAGTAGGCTTCGTGCCGATTCGGCTTGGTGATCTGAATCGGGTGGTTTGTCGGCAGGGCCCGATTAAGCCCGATGTTGTCATCGTGCAAACGTCAAACCCATTGCCCGATGGCACGGTCAGCCTTGGGATCTCGGTCGGTGCCAATTTGGATTTCATTGCGAACGCACAGACCGTCATTGCCGAGTTCAATCCCAACATGCCGGTGACCGGTGGGCAAAGCCGCGTGCCGCTCGCGCAGATTACCTGGGCGGTGGAGGGCGCAACGCCGCTCAGTACCTATCGCACGCCACCTGCCAAGGAGCGGGATCAGGCGATCGTCGAGCATGTACTGAGCCTGGTGCCAGCCAATAGTTGGGTGCAACTCGGAGTCGGTGCGGTGCCAGACCGCGTGCTCGCGCGGCTTGGCGAGATGCCCGGGATCAATTTATTTTCGGGACTGCTAACGAGCGGGTTACAGCAATTTTTTGCGTCCGTCAGGCACGATCCAACGGTTATCGCCGGCGAGTTGGCGGGGGTGACGGAGTTTTATCAATTTTGCGGCGAAGAACCGCGCCTCAAGATGGCGCCGCTACGCGATACGCATAATGTGGCGCGGCTGGCCGCCTTGCCGCGCTTTATTTCAATCAACTCCGCGATCGAGATCGATCTGCAAGGACAGAGTAATGGCGAGACGTTAGGCGCGGTACCGATCAGCGGCGTTGGCGGCAGCATGGATTACGTCGAGGCGGCGGCACAGAGCGACGGTGGCGTTTCGGTCATCGCCATGCCTTCGACAACCGAGGATGGTAAGCACTCTAAAATTGTAGCGCGACTTGCCGCGGGCGCGCCGGTGACAACGCCGCGCTTTGCAGTCGACTGCGTGGTAACGGAGTACGGCGTGGCGCGCTTGAAAGGTCGGGACCTTTGGGCGCGCGCGGAAGCGCTAATTGCGATCGCCCATCCTGACTTCAGAGACGAACTTGCCAATAGCCTGAGATAAAGGAAGGTCATGCTGAAAATCGTCACGATTATCAAGCGGCGCGCCGGCATGGCGCTCGCCGATTTCGAGCGCCATTGGATTGATCGTCACGCCGCGATTGTCGTGCGCTTACCGGGATTGCGGCGATACGTGCAGTCGCAGACACTTCCTGGCGCCTATCGCAAAGGCGAGCCTGTCTGCGACGGATTGGCCGAGCTGTGGTTCGACGATACGCAAGCGCTGCGCGACTTACAGCGCTCGCCTGAACTGCGCGCGGTGTTGGCGGACGAACCCAATTTCATCGACGTATCCACGCGTCGCGAAATCATTACGGAGGATGTCGTGATCAAGGATGGCCCGCAGCCCGGTGACGGCGTCAAAAACGTCGAATTGGTGCGCAAACGACCCGATCTCGCACCGCATGCGTTCCATCAGTATTGGATAGAGACCCACGGGCCACTCGGCGGCGCGATCCCACAGGTACTACGGTATGTGCAAAGCCACACGCGGCTCGGCGCGTATCGCGACGGGCTTCAACCGGTTCTCGATGGCGTGGCGTTGACTTGGTTCACGGATACGCAGGCGATGCGACAATCCGCGCTCACGGGGGAATACGCACGCACGCGCGCGGATGAGCACAACTTCGTGGTTGAGCCGCTCGATTTTGTCATCACCCGCGAACGCGTGATCGTTGCGTAATTGACGATGAAAGCCCTACCGGCCGACGTCTTTGAAGCGGTGCTCGATTGCATGCCGATCGCACGGCTGGCGTTGCGTGATCTCGATGATGAGCCGGAGGCGTTGCCGATTGTGTTCGCACGCGTGGCGGCAAGTCTATGGTCTCCGATCGACGGTAAGCCGAAGGGCCCTGCCGGCCAGCTTGGACGCCTCGCAAGACTCGAACGCGCGCCGCGCGTGATGTTGGTACTCGACTATTACGCGGATGACTGGCGTGACCTGTGGTGGGTGCGGCTGAAAGCGACAGCCGAGATCATTACCGGGAAACACCCGGATTGGCTGCCGGCGGAAGCCGCGCTCGCGCATAAGTATCCACAATATCGAACGATTCCGATGTTCAAAGACGAACCGACGATGCTGCGGTTCTCCTGGGGCGGCGTTGGTTGGTGGGCGGCCGACGGACTTGCGGGGATCGAGCGTTGGCTGGCTGACTTCGCATGAATTGATGCTGCGCTATAGCGACAAGATGAGGTTCACGCAACGATGAAATCCGCGCCCGCGGCGACGGCCCTGCTAACCACCTTCCAGCTGGCGGAGGTGCGTCGGCGCGCCGATGCGTGGGGGATGGGACTTGTCGCGCACGCGTGGCTTGTGATCGCCGGCAGTATGATGCTGGTCGCGTTCCTGCCTAATCCACTCACGTATCTGGTAGCGGTCATGTTAATAGGCTCGCGCCAACTAGGTTTGTTGATCCTGATGCACGATGGCGCACACGGGATGCTGGCCCGCACGCGTTGGCTGAATGATCTATTAAGTCAATATTTTTGCGCCTTCCCGATGCTCGCCGAGACCGGCCAATACCGGCGCTACCACTTGCAACACCACGCGCGCACAATGCAAGCCGACGATCCGGATCTGGTGTTGACCGGTCACTATCCGATCTCGCGCGCGAGCCTGCGCCGCAAGCTGGTTCGCGATTTGGTCGGCCGCACGGGATTTGCCCAACGGCGCGATCAACTTCGCGCGGCACTCGGCCCCGCGGACCTTCCATGGCCGGTGCGCCTTGCGCGCGTCCGCGAAAAGCTCGGCCGTCAAATCGCGGTGAACGCCGGTCTGTTGTTGCTACTCACGCTCGTTGGGTATTGGCATTTTTATTTCACGTTATGGCTGGTGCCCGCGTTAACGTGGCAACAATTTGTGTTGCGCATCCGGAATATCGCCGAGCATGCGGTGGTCGCGGATCGCGACGATCCGTTTCAAAACGCGCGCACCACCATCGTCAGTGGGATCGAACGCGCACTATTCGCACCCTATTGGGTGAACTATCACACCGAGCATCATCTACTGATGTGGGTGCCGTGTTTTCGCCTAGCGCGATTACGCGAATATCTGTTGTTGAATGGCCATGGACCCAAGATGGCGACGTCGTTCGGCTATTGGCAGGTATTGAAGGATGTGACGACTGCCGGCGGAGATTCGGGTGGACGACGCGAACGCGCGGTGGGGACGTTTGGAGAGGGGTTCTCGCAGTCGTGAAGACCCTCACCCTGCCCTCTCCCGCAAGTGGGAGAGGGTGTGAGCTATTCGCGCCTACCACGCATGAAGGAAAGCACGCTATTCGCCTCTCCCACCGGGAGAGGCCGGCGCGAAGCGCAGGGTGAGGGGCGGCGTATCCACGCGCATTGCGCCAACATCCTTACTCTGCCTGCTATTCCATCAGTACTTGCAGTGCCTTCATGCAGGGGCGCGTCGGATCGTCGGGATCGATCGCTTGCACACAGACCTGAGTCGCGCCGGCGAGTAGATGCGCCTCGACATAAGCTCTGATGCGCGCCGCGTCACCCCAACCGAGTAATGGGTCGATCAAGCGATCACTTCCCCCGTTGTCAAAGTCTTTTTCGGTGAAACCGCAGGTCAGCAGCATATTGCGGTAGTTAGGCAACGCCAGATACAGCGCGAGAATATGCCGCCCGAGTTGCCGCGCCCGGCGCGCATCGGTCATGAGACACACACGCTGCATCGGGCAGAGCCAGGCATGCGGGCCGATTTGTTCACGTGTGCGACGCGTGTGCTCCGGCGTTGTGTTATACGGGTGTGAACCTTGTGCGATTTCCGCGGCAAGCGCGTTCATTTTCGGTCCAAGCGCGGCCAGCACAAGCGGCATTTCGCCTAGGTCATTGGTGATGGCGCCAAATTCTCCTTTGCCAACCGCCTGAGGTGATAAGCCTTCGAGCGCTAAATTTTTTGTCACCGAAATCGTGGTGTGACATTGCCGTAACGTTGCGACGTAATTGCGCATGGTCACGAGCGGCTTACCGTAGGTGTAGCCGCGCGGTTCGACGAACATGCTGTGCGACACCCCAAGCCCCAACAAAAATCGGCCGCCCGACATCTCCGTCAAGGTTTGTTGCGCCATTGCGGCTACCATCGGATCGCGTCCATAGACGCTGACAATGCCGGTCGCCGCAATCAGCGAGGTAGTGTGATTCAAAATAAACGCCGCGGTGGTCAAGGCTTCACGGCCAATCGCTTCCGGAAACCACACGGCGCCGTACCCCATGCGTTCAATATCTTGCACGATGCGCGCAAGATCACTGGCATGGATGCCTTCGGTGAACATAAAAACGCCGTGGCGCGATAGCTTCATGCGGAATACTCGCCAATGATATTTTGCAAGCGTACCGGATGTATCACCGCATCCGCCAGCCGGCTCGAGATGGCAATTGGCGTCGATTGAAATCACAATTCACTGTGCGCTAGTGCGAAAGCGCGGAGGCATGACAAATGAGTCAGACGAAGCGAGTTTTAGTTTTTCAACACGTGGATGTGGAGCATCCGGGCGTGTTCAGGGATTTTCTGCAGGCCGATGGGTATCACTTTGACGCGATTGAATTGGACGTTGGTGAATCTATTCCCGCACTGGATAACTACGCTGCGTTATGGGTGATGGGCGGACCGATGGATGTCTGGGAGGAAGATTTGCACCCATGGCTCAGGGGCGAGAAAGCGGCGATCCGCGAGGCGGTCATGGACCGCAAACTCCCGTATCTGGGATTCTGTCTTGGCCATCAATTACTCGGTGATGCGCTCGGCGGTGAATGCGGCTTGGCGGCACAGAGCGAGGTAGGTATTCTCCCAGTCGAATTGAACGAAGCCGGCACGCGCCATTCGTTTTTGGCAGGCGTTCCGTCAGCAATCGATGTACTGCAATGGCATGGCGCCGAGGTCAAGCGCGCGCCGGCGCAAGCCACGGTACTCGCGCACTCCGCAGCCTGCGCGATTCAGGCGATGGCGGTTGGGACGCATGCGTTTTCGATGCAGTTTCATGTGGAGATAACTTCGAGCACGGTGACGGATTGGGCGGCGATCCCCGAATATGCCGATAGTCTGCGGCGCATCTTAGGTCCTGACGGCGCGCAAGCGTTGATGAACCGCGCGCAACGTGAAATGCCCACCTTTAACGCGCACGCGCGGCGTATCTACGATAACTGGAAACGACTGAGCGGGTTCGGCACATGAATCGCGCCGCATAAGTGTGCAAGCGGCGCACTTGGCGCGCAATTTGTGCGCGCCGTGCCCTCGTTTAATCCCGTTGAAATCTCTTGGTTGCGTGATTTATGCCAAAGTAACAGTGAGTTAGCGCGGGCGCGTCAACCTTGGCATCGAGGTTGCAATGTTTGAAGTCAAACGCGGCGTTGCAGGTTCAATCGTCGCTCACCCACGTGAGGTGCCTGCCGCGTATCGGTTCGGATCTTCGGTGCAGCGAGGGATCCCGCGCGCGGCAGGCGCCTGACGACTATGTTAGGGAAACGCTTTTGGCCGCACGTCCATGTGCCGCAGGAAGCTCTGCACTGATGCAGAGCTTCCTTAGACTAACAGTGCTTGTCGGCGAGTTGCACAGAAGTAATAATAGTTGCATGAGAGTGATCTTGTTCTAAGCGGCGATGTCGCGGCGGTTACTGCGCTATGCGCTCAAACGCGATTACGCTGAGCCACGCTGGTTTAACACCCCAATCGCGCTCAAGCCAAGTTACGATGTGGTCATTATCGGCGCTGGCGGCCACGGCCTCGCGGCGGCCTATTATCTAGCGCACCAACATGGGATCCGCCGTATCGCCGTCCTCGATAAGGGCTATCTCGGCGGCGGCAATACCGGGCGTAACACCACCATCGTCCGTTCCAACTATCTGACACCGGAAGGCGTCAAGTTCTACGATCGCAGCGTGCGCTTGTTCGAAGGTCTTGCCGAGGCGCTCGATATCAACCTTTTTTATAGTACGCGCGGGCACTTTACGCTCGCGCATAACGAATCCACGCTGCGCACCGCGCGGTGGCGGGCGGAAGTCAATCGCCATTACGGCATCGACAGCCGACTGGTTGGGCCGGATGAAGTCAAGCAAGCCTGCCCCGAACTCGATCTAAGCTGCGGCGGACAGCATGCGGTGGTGGGCGCGCTATACCACGCGCCGGGTTCCATTGTCCGCCACGATGCCGTCGCCTGGGGTTATGCACGCGGCGCCTCGCGGCTTGGTGTTGAAATCTTTCAGCACACCGAAGTCACCGGAATCGAAATCGCGAACGATCAAGTGCAAGCGGTCATGACCAATCGCGGACGCATCGCGACGGAAAAGGTGTTATCGGCAGTGGCCGGCAGTACGCCCAGCACGTTAAAGATGGCTGGGTTGCCGAGTCCGGTCGACATCGTGCCGCTGCAGGCCTGTGTCACCGAGCCAATGAAGCCCTGGCTCGATACGATCATCGTCTCCGGCAGTTTACATGTGTACGTCAGTCAGTCGGCACGGGGCGAACTGGTCATGGGCGCCGCAGTCGATCCGGCCGAGCTCCATTCGACGCGATCGTCGCTGGAATTTGTCACCTCGCTCGCCGATCAGATGCTTGATTTATTCCCGTTTTTGGCCGGCGTCAAAATCAATCGCCAATGGGCCGGCATGGCCGATATGACGCCGGATTTCGCGCCGGTGATGGGCGTGACCGCAGTGCGAGGGTTTTACCTAGATGCCGGTTGGGGCACGTGGGGCTTCAAGGCGACCCCCGTGTGCGGGGAGACGATGGCGTATACCGTTGCCCACGATACCAACCATGAATTGATCGCAAATTTCGGCATGGAACGCTTTGCGCGCATGACGATGCTGGGCGAAAAGGGCGCTGCCGCCGTTGGGCATTAACACGAACATGCACGATGAAACAATTTGACTGTCCATTGCTTGGCCGGCGTCCCGCGAGTGAATTTACTTGCGCGGGCGCTGCCATCGGCGCCATGCAGACGGACGATACGGCGCAGGCGCGTCACGGTGTGTACTTTGGGGACGCGACCGCGCGCGAGAAACGCGAATGGTGGTATCACCGTCCGTCGCAGTTGTGGTTTCTGATCACGCGACACACCGCGACCGACACTGTGCTTGAGATCAAGCTCGCGACGCGCACCGAGGACGCCCATGGCGCATAGGTTGCCACCGCGCGCCAATGAATGGATCGCGCGCGATAAGCCGTTGTCGTTTGCATTTGAAGGCGAGGTGTGCCACGCGTTTAGCGGCGATACGATCGCGAGCGCCTTACTCGCCAATGGCCATCGCATTCTCGGTCGGAGCTTCAAATACCACCGTCCGCGAGGAGTCTTATCGGCCGCTAACCACGACAGCAATCTTCTATTGCAATCGTCGACGCGTCTTAACCTTCGCGGCGATGTGGAGCCGGTGATAGCGGGCGAATCTTATACGGCGGTGAATACCTTCGGGGGCGTTAAGCGCGATTGGGCGCAGTACTTGGAATGGCTCGCGCCGCTACTGCCGGTAGGCTTCTATTACAAGGCCTTTTATCGACCTCGCTGGAGTTTCAAGTGGTGGGAGCGTGTGATTCGGCAGGTCAGTGGACTTGGCCGGGTAGCACCACACTTCCCGCGCACGCGTTATCCTCACGCACGGACGAGCTGTGATTGTTTGGTGATCGGTAGCGGTGCGGCCGGATTGGCTGCCGCGCGTCAGGTCGCGCGACACGGCCATAATGTCATCGTCGCTGACGAGAATGCGCAGCCCGGCGGAAGTCTGACTTACAGCGGAAACTCGGCAGAGCGCGCGTGGCTTGCGGAGACCTTGCGTGACTTATCCACACTGAACGTTGAGCTCCGGCAGGGCGCCTGCGCCGCCGGACTCTATAGCGATTTTGAGGTGCCGCTGGTCGCGGCGGACGGCCTCACGGTGGTGACTCCACGGTGTGTGGTCGTTGCCACCGGCGTCATTGAGCAGCCGGCAATTTTTCACAACAACGATCTGCCGGGTGTCATGCTGATGAGCGGCGCCCAGCGCTTGGTTCAACGTTATGCCGTCGCGCCCTGCGAGCGCGCCGTGGTACTCGCCGGCAATCAAGACGCTTATGTCGCGACGCTCGAATTGCTCGATGCCGGGCTTCAGATCGTTGCGGTGCTTGATTTGGAAAACACCCCACAATGCGCGGATTTGGTGACGGAGTTGAAGGCGCGCGGCGTGCGCGTCGTCAAGTTCGCTAAGGATATCGCGGCGTATGCTCATAATGGGGAACTCGCCCATGTATCGTTCACGGCCAACGGTGTTGCGGATTCAATTGCCTGCGATGGCTGCTTGATGAGTGTCGGTTGGGCGCCCGCTACGCAATTGCTGCATCAAGCCGGCGCGCGATTTGATCACGATCGGGCGCTTGAGCAGATGTTGCCTACGCATTTACCAAGCGGCATCGCGGCGGCCGGACGCGTCAATGGGCGTTACCGTTTCGTGGCGCGTATCGAAGATGGCGAAGCGGCCGCGGCGACGATTCTTCGTTCTCTTAATCATCCGGTTGCCGCCGCCCCCGCGCCGCCGGTTGAATCCCTTGCCCGCTCGCACCCGCATCCCTGGTTTACCCATGCCAAGCGCAAGAACTTTGTCGACTTTGACGAAGACATCCAACTCGACGATTTATCGGTGGCGTGTCGCGAAGGCTTCGACAATATCGAACTATTGAAGCGCTACACCACCAACGGAATGGGGCCGAGCCAAGGCAAGCACTCCAATCTCAACGCTGCGCGCTGGCTCGCCGAGTATCACGGCCAGACGCTCGCGGAAATCGGCTCAACCACGGCGCGGCCGTTCTACCATCCGGTGCCGATGGGCACATTGGCCGGGCGGCGTATTCGGCCACACGTTGAAAGTGCGTTGAATCCGCAACACGACGCGGCACAGGCGGAATGGATGGAAGCAGGGGTTTGGCGACGGCCTAAGTATTATCGCGAAGGCTCGGCGAGCACCTCGCGCTTGAACGAGTATCAAGCGGTACGCGAGCGCATTGGGATGATCGATGTCTCAACTTTAGGGAAGTTCGAAATTTTCGGCCCCGATGCCGCGCAATTATTGAATTTAACCTACACCTCGGCAGTCGATAAAACCGCGCTTGGCATGACCCGTTATGTGTTGATGTGCGATCACCGAGGAACGATCGTCGATGACGGCGTGGCGGCGCGGCTAGGAGAGACGCATTTCTATGTCACCGCGGGTTCCAGTCACGCGCCCGCAAGCTATCGCCAACTGTTACAGATCGCAGCAGCCTATAAGCTTGATGTCGAAGTCGTCGATCGCACGCGCAACGTTGCGGCAATCAATATTGCCGGGCCGCGTGCAAGAGCGTTATTGCGTGATGCCACATCTCAAGATTTGTCAGATGCGGCGTTTCCGTTTCTCGGTATTCGTGAAGCTACGCTATGTGGGCTGCCGGTACGCATGATGCGCGTCGGTTTTGTCGGGGAGGTGGGTTATGAGGTGCACCTTGATTACCGCGATGCCCCGGCACTGTGGCAGTCATTCCTCGAACTCGGCGCAAATGACGAGATTCGGCCATTTGGCGTTGAAACCCAACGTCTGCTGCGTCTGGAGAAAGGTCATCTTATCGTCGCGCAAGATACCGACGGGGTGATGCATCCCTTCGAAACGCCGCTAGGTGGACTCGTTAACTTAAAGAAATCCCAGTTTCTAGGACGTGCCGCGCTGGAGTATTTGCGCGAACATCCGGCGCGCCGGTTGGTTGGTTTTGCGACTGCCGATTCGCGAGCCCTAGGCCTGGAAGAGTGTCACCTCGTGATCGACGGTGGGGCAATTCTCGGGCGTGTCACGAGCGTCGGCTACAGCACGGTGCTCAATCAAACCATTGGTCTTGCCGTGATCGATCGCCTTAGCGAGACGGCGCCCACCGAATTGACGATTCGTCTCTCGGATGGAACGCTCCTGCCGGTTAACGTCGTATCGACCCCATTTTACGACCCGGGCAACACGCGGCAAAAGGAAACGCCATGAAACCGAGTCCGCTATTGCCGTGTTTCGCACCTGGGGAATTCAGCTTCGATGTTCGCGGCGAACTCACCGTCGCGGCGGCCCGGCACGTGCCTCTCGCGGCAACCTCGTGGTTGGTCGATCTCAGTGCGCGCCGCAAATTCATGGTGCTCGGCCGGCGCGCGGGCGATTGGCTGGTGCAACGGGGCTTGAGCGTTCCTGCGTGGTTCACTCGTGCGCGCGGTCCAGGCGAGCAGTGGGCGGCACGGATTGGAGATGCGCGTTACCTCGCGTGCATGGGGGTCGATGGCGCGTGCGGTCCCGCGAGCGAAGCGGTATTGGTACTTAGTCACGCCAGCACGGAGATCGCGTTAGGCGGACCGGCGGCAGCCGACGTGCTTGGCGAACTCTGCACGTCGCCGTGGACCGAGCTGACCGCTGACGCCTTCGCACCGGTGCTACTCGCGCAACATGAGGCGTATCTTTACCCGCAGGGCGGTGAATGGCGGATTGTCTGCGCCGCGGCGGATGCGGTGTCGTTGTTTCAAGTGCTGCGAACCTCGGCCGAAGAGCGCGGCGCCGCGGTGCTCGGTTATGACGATTATTTGACTAAGCGTTAAACGAATCCATGCGGGGACTGCGGGACCTATCATCGGCGATCGCGATTGGCAAAAGTTGATTGACAAAAAATCGGGGAGCGAGAAATGAACCTAAAGCAAGCGCAGAAATTTCTAAAAGACAATCATGTTCGCTTTGTGTTGGCGCAATTCATCGATATCCACGGCGTCGCCAAAACAAAGTCGGTGCCGGTGTCCCACTTTGAAGATATTTTGACTTCCGGCGCGGGTTTCGCCGGCTTCGCCGTGTGGGGGCTCGGCATGGGGCCGCATGATGCCGACTATATGGCGATTGGAGACTTGAGCACCTTGTCGTTGGTGCCGTGGCAGCCGGGTTATGCGCGCATCGTATGTGACGGCACGGTCAAGGGGAAACCCTATCCATACGATACGCGGTTGGTGCTGAAACAAATGGCGGCGAAAGCCAAGGCCAAGGGTTGGACGGTCAACATCGGAATCGAGCCCGAATTTATCGTGCTGAAGAAACGTGCGGACGGCAGCCTCGCACCGGCGGATGAGACTGATGTGCTCGATAAACCGTGTTATGACTATAAAGGGTTGTCGCGCGGCCGAGATTTCCTCGAACGGCTGGTGTCCTCACTTCAGGCCGTTGATTTCGATATCTACCAAATCGATCACGAAGATGCGAACGGTCAGTTCGAGATCAATTACACCTATGCGGATGCATTGACGGCGGCGGATCGTTACGTGATGTTCCGCATGGCGGCGGGCGAGATCGCGCGAGAGATGGATCTCATCTGCACCTTTATGCCGAAGCCCTTCCGCCATCGCACCGGTAGCGGTATGCACATGCACTTGTCCTTGTCCGGCGCGGGTGCCGGCAATTTGTTCCACGACGATAAAGACAAGTACGGGATGGGGCTATCCAAACTCGGCTATCAATTCATGGGCGGGTTGCTAAAGCATGCGCGCGGACTCTGCGCACTGCTCGCACCGTCTGTTAACTCATACAAACGTCTGGTGGTTGGTGAGTCTTTATCTGGCGCCACGTGGGCGCCCGCTTACATTACCTTCGGCGACAATAACCGAACTTCGATGGTACGCATCCCTTACGGCCGACTCGAGTGCCGCTTGCCGGATCCGAGTTGTAATCCTTACCTAGCGGCCGCCGCGGTCATTGCCGCAGGGCTCGATGGGATCGCCAATAAGATTGATCCCGGCGCGCCGCAGAACGAGAACCTTTATGAACTCTCCCGCGCCGAACTCAAGAAGCGTGGCATCGGCTTACTGCCGCAGAATCTCAACGAGGCCTTGGACGCACTCGAAGCGGACAAATTATTTGCCGAGCAACTCGGCAGCGATTTGATCGCCGAATTTATCAAAGTGAAACGTATGGAATGGGTCGAATATTCGCGCCATGTGTCGGACTGGGAAATCAATCGCTATTTGGAATTTTATTGAGCGCGCACGGCACCAAAGGGGAGACACCAAATGTGCGGAATCGTCGGGTTGTATCTAAAGAATGCCGCGCTTTATCGCGTGCTAGGCGCATTGTTCGAGCCGATGCTGCTCGAAATGACGCAGCGCGGGCCGGATAGTACGGGCTTTGCCGTCTATCGCGATCCTGTCGGCGCGGGCCGTGTCAAAGTGGTGTTGCAAAACGCAAATCGTGATTTCGCGTGGGCGGAAGTCGCGGCGGATCTCACCACGCGCTTTGGCACCGACATCGATTTTAAGCCCGTTCATACGCACTGCCTTTTCACACTTAGCGCCGATGAACACTCGGTGCGACGATACCTGCTGCGCGCGCATGCGCCCTATGCGGTGGTGAGCGTGGGTCACCATATCGAAATCTATAAGGAAGTCGGATTGCCGAGCGAAGTCGCGAACTTTTTTAAGTTGCGCGAAGCACAGGGCAGCCACGCCATCGGGCACACGCGGATGGCCACCGAAAGCGCGGTCACCACCGCCGGCTCGCATCCGTTTTCCACCGGCAGCGATCTGTGTCTCGTGCATAACGGCTCGCTCTCGAATCACAATCGCCTGCGGCGCAAGCTTGCCAAGGATGGCGCGATATTTCGGACAGAAAACGACTCCGAGGTTGCCGCACAGTATTTGGACGTACAGATGCAGCACGGTTTATCGCTGGAAGAAGCGTTGTTCGCGGCGCTCAAAGACCTAGACGGCTTTTTCACCTTCACAATCGGCACCAGTGACGGTTTCGCCGTGCTGCGTGATCCAATTGCGTGTAAGCCGGCGGTCATGGCGGAGACCAAAGATTGGGTCGCGATGTCATCTGAATATCGCGCGCTCGCGAAATTACCTGGCGTGGAAACAGCGCGCGTATGGGAGCCTGAACCGGCGACCGTGTATGTGTGGGAAAAGGGCGGTCAGGCGCGGCAATCGACCTCCGCACTGCGCAAGGCGGGTTGACGATGACGGCCAACAATCAAGTGCGCGTTTTTGATCTGAAGCACCAGAGCTTGCGCGAGCTCAATCAGGCGCTGCACAACCTACCGGCCAACGGGCCACGCACCCACTGGCAGGTGGTCAATGTCGCCGGCGACCATGCAGTCGCGGTGGGTATCAATGCCGCGTGCGAAGTCGAAATCATGGGCCATGTCGGCTACTACTGCGCGGGTATGAATAAGTTTGCCGACATCGATATCCACGGTAACGCTTCGACGGGGCTCGCGGAGAACATGATGTCGGGCTCGGTGCGTTTGCGCGGCAACGCCAGCCAATCGGCCGGCGCCACGGGCCGCGGCGGTTTGTTAGTTATTGAAGGTGACGCCGGCGCGCGTTGTGGGATCTCGCTGAAGGGACTCGATATCGTCGTCAAAGGTTCGGTCGGTCATATGTCAGCATTCATGGCGCAGCGCGGGCGCTTGGTAGTCTGTGGCGATGCGGGCCCGGCATTCGGCGATTCTCTCTATGAGGCACAGCTTTTCGTTAAAGGACGCGTGGCCGATCTCGGCGCCGACTGTATCGAGAAAGAAATGCGCGACGAACACCTCGCCGCGCTCGGCGCGTTACTCGAACAAGCCAAGTTGAATGAGACTCCGGCGAAGTTCCGGCGCTATGGCTCCGCGCGCAAGCTCTACAACTTCAACATCGATCACGCCGACGCGTACTGAGGACGGCCATGAGCACACAATATCCCGGACTCATCGAATCTTCGTTGTTCAATCGCGATGTCATTCACGAGATCCAACGCGCGGCGCGCGAAGGTATCTACGATATCCGCGGCTGGGGCGCCAAGCGCCATCTTCCACACTTTGACGATTTGGTATTTTTAGGCGCGTCGATGTCGCGCTACCCGTTGGAAGGTTATCGCGAGCGCTGCGATACGAATGTTGTGCTCGGCACGCGTTATGCGAAGAAGCCGATCGAACTCAAGATCCCGATCACAGTGGCGGGCATGAGTTTTGGCTCGCTTTCCGCACAGGCCAAAGAAGCACTCGGGCGTGGCGCGACCGCAGTGGGTACCAGCACGACCACCGGCGACGGCGGCATGACGCCGGAGGAGCGCGAGTCCTCCAAAACGCTGGTCTACCAGTTACTTCCATCGCGCTACGGCATGAACCCCGACGACCTACGTCGTTGCGATGCGATCGAAGTGGTGTTGGGCCAAGGTGCGAAGCCCGGCGGGGGCGGCATGTTGCTCGGTCAGAAAATTAGTCCGCGCGTGGCCGCGATGCGCGACCTTCCGCCCAACATCGATCAGCGCAGTGCCTGTCGTCATCCCGACTGGACAGGGCCGGACGATCTCGAAATCAAGATCCGCGAATTGCGCGAGATCACCGATTGGGAGAAACCCATTTACATCAAAATCGGCGGCAGCCGTGCTTACTACGACACCGCGCTCGCGATCAAAGCCGGCGCGGATGTGATTGTGCTCGATGGCATGCAGGGCGGTACCGCGGCGACGCAGAATGTGTTCATCGAACACGTCGGGATCCCGACCATGGCCGCGTTGCGGCAAGCCGTGGAAGCGCTGACCGAACTCGATATGCATCGCAAAGTGCAGCTCATTGTCTCCGGCGGTATTCGCTCCGGCGCGGATGTTGCCAAGGCACTGGCGATGGGTGCGGATGCGGTATCGGTGGGGGTTGCCGCGTTGATCGCGCTCGGCGATAACAGTCCGGCGCTCGATGAGGAATACCAGAAGGTCGGTAGCCGCGCCGGATATTACGATGATTGGCAAGCCGGCAACGATCCCGCCGGTATCACCACCCAAAACGAAGAACTCGCGAAACGGCTCGACCCCGTGCTGGGTGGACGCCGTCTCGCGAATTACCTGCGCACGCTCAATATGGAGTGTCAGATCATCGCGCGCGCCTGTGGGAAGTCGCATGTGCACAATCTGGAACCGGAAGATTTGGTGGCGTTGACGATTGAAGCCGCCGCGATGGCGGGCGTCCCGTTAGCCGGGACACGCTGGATCCCGGGCCAAGCCGGTGACCGATGGTAACGAACACGCGCGACAAAAAGAAAAGTTCGGCGCGGCGAGCGCCCGAGGAGACGGCCAATCTCGGTAGCTATGTCGGCGCCACGCTCAAGAACCAACGCCAACAACAGCGGCTGACCATTCAAGACATCGCCGCGTTATCCGGGATCAGCCGCGGCATGTTGAGCCGGATCGAAAACGGTCAGGCGATGCCGAGTTTGGATACGCTCGCGCGCGTCTGCCAAGCCATGGGCGTGTCGCTTGCCAATTTGTTCAAGGATTACGATTTACCGGAAGGGGTGGCGCGACACGTGCCCGCGGGTCGCGGTATGACAGTGGTCCGTCGCGGCACCAAACGCGGTCACACGTATGAACTGCTGTCATACGATCAGGGACCGCAAAAACTTTTTGAGCCGTTTCTGATCACCCTGGATGACGAAAGTGAAGTTTTTCCGCGTTTTCAACACCCCGGGATCGAATTCATTTACATGTTGAAAGGCCGCTTGGAATACCGGCACGGCAAAAAGCTTTGTCTGCTAAAGCCCGGCGATGCGTTCACCTTTCAGGGGGACATTCCGCATGGCCCGGAGCGATTGATTCAAATGCCAATTCAGTTTTTGGCGATCATTCATTACGGGAAAGGCGAGTAGCGTAGCGAACGCGCTGTCGTCTAGCACGCGCGTCAAATGCGAATGACGCTCTCCCGGTGCGAGAGGATTAGGAAATCCCCCTCTCCCGCGCGCGGGAGAGGTACAGAAATCTCCCTCTCCCGCGTGCGGAAGAGGTACAGAAATCTCCCTCTCCCGCGTGCGGGAGAGGGCTGGGGTGAGGGTTTTCGCGCAGCGCTGGTAGGAAAGCTGCCCCTCACCCGGCGCTACGCGCCGACCTCTCCCGGTGGGAGAGGTAAATAGGGTTCAACCGTTCGCCGCCTTCAATTCCCGCCGCCGCCGATGCAACACCGGCTCGGTATAGCCATTCGGTTGATGCACGCCACCGAACACCAATTCGCAGGCCGCTTGAAACGCCACCGATTCATCGAAGTTCGTCGACATCGGTTTGTAGCCGGGTTCGTTGGCATTTTGGCGATCAACCACCACCGCCATGCGTTTGAACGTTTCCAATACATGCCGGCGTCGGACGTAATCATGGCGCAGCCAATTCGCGATGTGTTGGCTGGAGATGCGTAGCGTCGCGCGGTCTTCCATCAAGCCGACGTCATTGATGTCCGGTACCTTGGAACAGCCGATCCCGAGATCGATCCAGCGTACCACGTAACCCAAAATACCTTGGCAGTTATTGTCGAGTTCGGCCTGCACTTGCTCGCGGGTCAGCGGAGTGTCGCCCAGCAGCGGAATGGTCAGAATATCGTCCAAGCTTGCCCGCGCGCGTTTCTGAATTTCGTTTTGTACGGTCCATACATTGACGTGGTGATAGTGCATGGCATGCAAGGTGGCCGCGGTCGGCGAGGGCACCCA
This sequence comes from uncultured Klebsiella sp., assembly GCA_964555355.1. Taxonomy (GTDB): domain Bacteria; phylum Pseudomonadota; class Gammaproteobacteria; genus CAIKBL01. The sequence continues at coordinate 32,992 of CAZKRY010000016.1, read as the reverse complement.
CGCCGTACTCGCGCCCGCCATCAAGTGCGCGATTTTGGTATCGACCATCTCGCGCATCAGATCAGGCTTCGCCCACATACCTTTACCGATCTGGGCTTTGCCTTGTAGGCCGCAGGCGAGCCCCACATCGACGTTCCAATTTTCGTAAGCCTTGATCCAAATCTCTTGCTTCATGGCCTCCTTGCGCACCATGACGCCGGCTTCCATCGAGGTGTGAATCTCGTCTCCGGTGCGATCGAGAAAGCCGGTATTAATGAAAATCAAACGATCTTTTGCCGCGCGGATACATTCCTTGAGGTTGACCGTGGTACGGCGCTCTTCATCCATGACGCCGATCTTGAGCGTGTGTCGCGGCAGTTTAAGCATGTCTTCGACTTTGTCGAACAACGCGCAGGCAAAAGCGACTTCTTCCGGCCCGTGCATTTTCGGTTTGACGATGTACACCGAACCTTTGCGCGAGTTGCGTCGCGTGCCTAGCTCACGCAGATCGTAGAGTGCGATGGTCGCGGTGATGACGGCATCGAGAATTCCTTCCGGCACCTCTTCGCCTTTGAGCAGGACGGCTTCATTCGTCATCAAATGTCCGACATTGCGAATCAATAACAATGCGCGGCCGGGGAGTGTGATGGGATTTCCTTGCGGATCCAAAAAATTGAGATCGGGCGTCAAGGTGCGCGTGATGGTTTTGCCGCCTTTATCGAAGGTGTCCGTCAACGTGCCGCGCATCAGTCCTAACAAATTACGGTAAACCTCGGCTTTGTCCGCGCCATCGGCTGCCGCCACGGAATCTTCGCAGTCTTGGATGGTGGTCACCGCGGATTCAAGAATCAGATCTTTAACGCCGGCCGTGTCCGCCTTGCCTACCGGATGTTTGACGTCAAACTGGATGACGATATGCAGGCCGTTGTTGCGCAATAACACTTCCGTCGGATGCGCGGGCGCGCCGTTGTAGCCGGCAAATTTTGGAGCTTCCTGCAAACGGGTCTGCTCGCCGCCCTTTAGCTCGATAATCAACTCCGCGTTGACCACGCGATAAGCAACTGCCTCAGCGTGCGAACCGCGTGCCAAAGGTGCCGCTTTGTCGAGCAATCCACGGGCATAGGCAATGACCTTGGCGCCGCGCGTGGGATTGTAAGCGCCTGCCTTGGTAGCGCCGTCGGTCTCCGGAATGACATCCGAGCCATACAGTGCATCGTAAAGCGAGCCCCAGCGCGCATTCGTCGCATTCAGCGCATAGCGCGCATTCTTGACTGGAACCACCAACTGCGGCCCGGCCGTAATGGCGATCTCGTCGTCAACGTTTGTAGTTGCGATTGCAAAGTCCGGCCCTTCGGGCAGCAGATAGCCGATTTTCTGCAGAAACTTTTTGTATTGCGCGGGATCGTGCGGCGCATCGCAGCGGGCTTGATGCCACGTGTCGATTTCCGCCTGCAGCTTATAGCGCTTCAAAAGGAGCACGTTGTTCTTAGGTGCGAGCTCTGTCAGCACCTCTTCCAGCATCGCCCAAAAAGCAGTTGGGTCAAGGCCCAAGTCCGGCAGAATGTCATTGACCACCAATTGGTAAAGCGGATTTGCAACCTCCATGCGGCCAAGGTTGACCCGGGTATGGGTGTAAGTCGTGTCGATTGTGCCAGGGTTCATCTACGCGTCCCGTTCAGTTTTCGAAAACACTAAGGATACTCGGCATCGCGGGCCATTTCTCGGCTGATTATCGCAACGCCGAGCCGGAACGGCATTTGTCGCCACCGTCGCATCGGCTAGACTCCGACCTTATTAACCACTTCGCAGGACAAACGCATGCGGCGATTGACTCACAGAGCGTTGGCGAGCTTTGCGCTGGCCGGATTTTTCAGCAATGCGGTGGCGCTCAATATTCTGTTGGTGAACGACGATGGATTTGAGGCGCCGGGGATCAAAGCCGTGCACGAAGCGCTCACTGCCGCCGGGCACTCGGTCACCATGGTAGCGCCACGTCTCGATCAGAGCGGAAGCAGCGCCAAGATTTCCACCGGCGAGATGGCCTTCGCGCAGGCTGCGCCCAACGTGTGGGTGGTGGACGGCAGCCCGGCCGACGCGTCTTTGGTCGGGCTCGACCTCGTGTTCAAGGATGCGCCGCCCGATCTGGTGGTGTCCGGCGCCAATCGCGGTCAGAACATTGGTTCGACATCCAATGTATCCGGCACGGTCGGGGCGGCAATTGTCGCCGCCGCACGCGGGATCCCGGCCTTGGCGATTTCGGTCGGGATCGACTTCGCGCAGGCCAAGGAGGGCTTTCCAAGTACCTTGGCCGCGTATCCGGCGGCCGGCAAGTTCGTCGCGGATTTCATCGGGCAGGTAATGCCCCCGGACGCCAAGTCACGTCTCCTACCACCTGGCACGGTGATCAATATCAATTACCCGGTCAATCCAGTGGCACGAGGCGCGCGCTGGGCGGCGGTCGCGCCGGACGCCGGCTACGCCATGAAGTATGTGGCGTTGGCGGAGCCCGGCCGGATTAAGCTCTCGTTTGGGCCGGACCCCCTCACACATGATCCGGAAACGGAGACCGACACAGCGCTTTTCGCGCATGGCTACGTGACGTTGAGTGTGCTGAAGGCCAATTGGGAAGCGCTGGACGCTGAGGCCTTGATTAAGAAATTAGGAACGCCACCGGCCTTGAAATGAGCGCGGCATCCACCGCATGACCGAACTGCTGTGCGCCTCGCTCTTATTTGCGATGGGCGGGGTGTCGCTTGACTCACTGACGCTGACCGGCGCGCCGGTCGATGTTGGCATCGAGTGGCGCCCGTTCGAATTGCGCGAAGCACTCACCGCTAATACCGGACGGCCGCGCCTTATCTTGTACTTGCGGGACTTGGAATCCGTGGGCATGGACCGCGAGCACGTGGTCAGGCAATTGCCGAATGTTTTCCCCCTTGCCTCCGTGCACGCGGAAGCCCGCACCCGCGACGGCAGCGTGTATCCGCTGACGTTGGTGGATTATTCCTTTTTCCGGGGCATGCCGGGCTTGGTGCTGGAAGGCGCGGAGGTAACGCGCGGCACAACGTTCTACTCTTTACGGTTGCGCGCCGCGCGACCGATCGAGCGCGCGGTCATGATTTGGCTGGATAGTCTGGGGCGGTCGCGACCGGATTAGGCAAGCCGCGCACAGGAACCAGCGCGTGAATCGCGCGCCGTGGCGTAACGGTTTGCGGTTGATGGCTGGCGCCGCTATGGTGCGCAAATCCCGTTTCCTCGAGAGCCCGCATGTCCGTTCCATCCTTGTTGAATCCGCGCGGTGGCTGCCAGGAAGTCTACGAGCAAGCTTATCGTTATGCGAAAGACCATCTCTATCCGCTGTTTGCCAAAATGGACGATGAGGATTGGTATCCGCCCAATCTCATCGCTGACTTAGGCGCTGCCGGCTACCTCGGGATCACGGCGCCGCCGTCACTGGGTGGCGCGGGAATGGATCTTTTCGCCTCAGGGGTCGTGGGTGAAGCCTTTTGCTACTGGAACACCAATGCGCAAGCGATTTGGGGTCCGCACGAGAATCTCTGTCTGAATAATCTATTGCGCAATGGCACGGAGGCGCAGAAGCAGCAATACATTCCGCGGCTCTGCAAGGGTGAGATTATCGGCGCACTCGCGTTAACCGAGCCCGGCGCCGGCTCGGATGCGCTCGGTGGCATGCGCACCACGGCGCGGCGCGATGGCGATCACTATGTATTGAACGGGCGCAAGATGTTTATTTCCAATGGACCGGTGGCGGATCTCGTATTGGTGTATGCCAAGACGGCGCCCGAGCGCGGCGCGAAAGGTATTTCGGCCTTTCTCGTCGAAAAAGGTATGTCGGGATTCTCGGTGGCGCAGACGCTGAACAAAATGGGCTGGCGTGGTTGTCCTACCGGTGAATTGGTCTTCGACGATTGCCGCGTCCCGGTCGCGAATCTTGTCGGCGAAGAAAACTTGGGCGTCGCGGTGGTCATGAGCGGTCTTGATCTCGAGCGCGCGTTTTTCGCCGTCGGCGTCATTGGCGGCGCGCAGCGCGTGCTCGATTTGACGCTGGAATACGCCGCGCAGCGCCAGCAGTTCGGTCGACCGATCGGCGATTTCCAATTGGTGCAGGCGCAGATCGCGGATATGTATACCGAGATCGAAGCGCTGCGTTTATTGGCCTATTCCGCGCTCTACGCCTGTAACGATTTAGAGCAGGGCGGCGGCGGTCGCGGTGATATTCATAAGTTATGCGCGGCGGCATTGCTAAAAGCCGGGCGCGTCATCGTCGACTGCACCGAAAAAGCCGTGCAGATCCACGGCGGCATGGGGTTCATGTGGGAGACCGAAGTCAATCGCCATTATCGCAACGCGAAGATCGTTGAAATTGGCGCGGGCACGCGTGAAATCAGACAGCTCATCATTGCGGGCGAGTTGTTTAAAGGTCTGCGAGGTTAAAAAAATTTTGGGAGGAAGCAAACGATGGGCACACTGAGTGGTAAGCGCGTAGTGGTGTTGGGCGGCAGTTCGGGCATTGGACTTGCGACAGCGCGGATGGCGCTCGCGGAAGGCGCGGAGGTTGCGATCACGGGGCGCGATGCCGCGCGGCTCGCGAAAGCGTGCGAGAGTTTGGGCGGCGCGGTCGTCACCGGCCAGTTCGATGCCGCGCATGAGCGGCCGAGCGAAGAATTTTTTAAATCCCTGCCGCACATCGATCACGTGTTCTCCACCGCAGGTACGTTGGTGATGGATGCGAAACTTAGCCCCTCGCGCCCCGAGCTGCGACCGGCGATGGGTGTGCGCTTCTGGTCGGCGTTGTATGCCGCAAAGTTCGGGGCGCCGAAAATGCGTCCCGGTGGCTCTTTTGTGTTTATGTCCGGCACCGCAGCCCGGCGGCCGCTCGCCGGTGCTTCGGTGGCTTCCGCCTCGTGCGGCGCAGTGGAATCGTTTGCGCGCGCGCTCGCGCTCGATTTGGCGCCGCTGCGGGTCAACATCATCGCGCCGGGTTATGTCGATACGCCGTTGTTCGATGCATTTCTCGGTGAGCAAAAACACGCGGTGCTTGCCGCCGCCGGTGAGAAGCTACCGGTGAAGCGCGTTGGTACTGCGGAAGAAATTGCGGAGGGCGTGCTGTTTCTGATGAAGAACGGTTATGTCAACGGCACCGTGCTAACGCTGGATGGGGGCGGTCTACTCGTCTAAGCGCGATTGATAACGAAGCCTCGCATGCCTACCCTCTCCCATGCAAATGGGAGAGGGCATTTCGTTCCCCCTCTCCCGCTCAGCGGGAGAGGGCCGGGGTGAGGGTTCTTTTTGTAATCCCAACGAACTTAGTACACCGGTACCGCGCTGTCGTAACGCAACCCTTTTTTCTCGGCTTGCGCTTTCACCGCGCCGAACACCTGATGATCGAGCGAGGCAGCCGCTCCGCCATCCGCGGCGACCTTGTCTTTGATAAAGGCCGCACGCTGTTCGGCGGTGGCCGCGATTTCTTTCTTCAGCGAGTCCTGCGTTTTGGCTTGGTCGGCCAAATACGCGTCGCGTTCAGCCGGTGCCAGCACCGCAACCGCTGCCGGTAGCTCGCTCGCCGCGAGGGCGTTGGCATCGACTTTTCCGGAAGCGACATCCGCCACCAAGTCCGGTGCACTCGCGAGATTTTTTGCGCCGCTTTCGGTGGCATTAAATTCGGCGCGTCTGGCCTTGGCTGCGGTAGAAGCATTCTTACTCACCTTGTCCATTGCGGCTTGCCGCGCCGCGACTTTCGCGCGTTGCTCGGCATCGCCGTAGGTCATGCGCGTGGCGTCCAATTTGGCGGCGAGTTGCGCGAGCTTGTCGTCATACGGTGTCGTCACCGCCACCGCGCTGCCGGCTTGTTCGACCTGCAAGTAATTACCGTCGCCTAAGGCTGCGATCTGCTGGAAGGGCTGAGTGGCGCTGACGTCACCTCCGCATTGAATGGTGTTCACCGTGATACCGCGCGCGGTGGCTTGGGCCAGCACCTGCGGGTATTTCACATCATCTTGGTAATCCATATGCGGCGGCGCATCCCCCACCAAGAACACCACTTTGTAGGCGTCCTTCTCGTTGGTCCAAGACATACGCGTGACCGCTTCTTCAAGTGCTTGATTGACAGCCTCCGGGCCATCGCCACCGCCGTCGGCTTGAAAGTCCATGAGGGTGGCGTACATCGAATCCAAATCCGTAGTGAGGTCGAAACGCTGCGTGACATAGGCATCTCCGCGATCGCGATAGGCGACCAAGCCGACGCGGATCTCTGGCGATGGACGGGCTTGTGCCATCGTCGTCGCAATCGACCAAATTTTCTCTTTGGCCGTTTCGATGAGCCCGCCCATGCTACCGGTGGTATCGAGTACAAAGACGACATCGATGCGAGGTCGTTCTTGCGTGTGGACCTGTGCGGCTGGTTTCGTAGGGTTCGGCTGTGCGATGACCGGTGTCTGTAACTGTGGGTACAGGGTCACCGCTGTCAGGGTTGCGGCACATAGGCCTAAGGTTAGTGATTTTGCTTTCATCGTAATCTCCTAGTGATTAAACAAGTTAGACGCCAAGGCGACGCAACGCGGCGGTGGCTGCGCGTTCGGCGCGCGCAAATGACTGGGTTCCATCATCCAAAGAAGCGCGCGCACGTCCGGGGACGAGCACGAATAAGGATTGCGTGACTAATAGGCTCCAGAGGGCGGCGAGTACGCTGCCGGTCTGGTGCCAGGCCCAGGCGGCGGCCAACGCGCCTAAGACAACGAGCGCAAGATCAGCGAGCACGGCGATCGCGCGAGAATGAAAGAGCGCGCTACGCAGCAGCCACACGCCGCTTAGATAAACTACAAAAACTACATAAAGCGGTGCGCCGGTTCCGGCTAGTAGGATTGACGCCATTAGCCACAGAAATAGAAAGAGCGAACGCCCGGTACAGCGCGCGGCGCGCGCATAGAGATAAAGGCCGTAGATAAGCGAGAGGAGGGCCGCGACTGTCCGTAGCCCCAAACCGGCGCCCAAGGTGATCGCGAACATCTGACACAACAAAGCACCAAGCACGCTTGCAACGAGGGCCAGCAGTACACCTTCGACCAGACCGGGTTTCATACCTCACCTCGCGCACGTTTGGCTTGTAATAGGGCAAGTTCGATGGCGTCGTCGTCGATCGGCGGGCCGCCCGGGGCCGCGCGCGAAGACTCCGCGTATGCGCCAGTCGACTCGACATTGGCGTTCGCTTCAGCGCGTTTAAGTTGGGTTTGAATTTCCTCAAGACGCCGTTGACGCGCCGCGAGCCGCGCTTCGATCGCCGCAGTCTCTCGCTCGGTTTGGATAAGCTCGGCGGTTAAGGTATCGGTGCGATGATTGAGTTCCAATTGCTGACGCACAACTGTGCGGGCTAGCGCTTCGCGCTGCGCGTCTAGACACATGCTGAGTTCGCGTGCCAACTGAGCGCGCGCCTGAGCAATAGCCTCCAGCGCCGTGCGCGCTGATTGTTCACGCGTGCGGGACGCGGCGAGTACCGCGCGATCGCGCCCAACCGTGTCCTCCATCTCACGCACGGCTTGCTTCAAAAGGGCGAGGGGTTCTTCCAGCGCATCGAGCACGGCATGCACATCGGCCTTAAGGAGCCGCGTCATACGAGTCATAAGGGTCATGAAATCCTCCGTTGGCAGTGATGACAATGCCAGCGTAGGCTGCGGTTCAGCGCGGAAGTAGGCTAATAAAAGTAAAGTTTCGCCACTCGCGTTTACGTTGAATTTACATGGTCTAGGTGCGTTCCTTGCTATGCTGCGGGAGTGGTGGAATCGACATGACGGATAAAGCGGCGCCGATGAAGGACAAAGCAAAGTTGCTGATTGTGGAAGACGAGCCGGCGATCCGCGCAGGCTTGATCGACGTCTTTACCTATCATGGATTTGAGGTTGAAGCCGCGGCGGACGGCAAGACAGGACTCGACTTGGCGCTGCGCGGGCGCTTCGACTTGGTGTTGCTGGACGTCATGCTGCCCGGGATCGATGGTTTTGAAATCTGCCGGCACCTACGTGCGGAGAATCGCGAACGTGCCATCATCATGCTGACCGCCAAGAGCACGGATGACGACATCATCCAGGGTTTAACCCTGGGCGCGGACGACTATGTCAGCAAGCCATTTTCAGTCACCGAACTCGTGCTGCGCGTCAATGCGGTTTTGCGCCGGACTCGGCCGCCGCTCCATGAGCATTTGGTCTTGGCCAGTGATCTCTCGATCGATACTCAAAATCTGGAGGGATCCCGCGCAGGCGTAGCAATTCAGTTCACGCGCCGCGAGATGGATGTTTTGCAGTACCTGTATGCACAACGTAATCGAGCCGTGCCGCGCGAAGATCTGTTGCATCGCGTGTGGGGCTTTGCCAACGCACCCGATTTGGAAACGCGGACGGTGGATATTCATATCGCAAAGCTACGGCGGAAGCTCGAGATCGATCCGGCCAATCCAGTACTGTTGGTCACGGTGCGCGGTGCCGGCTATCGTTTGCTGGCGCCGTGACGCAGAAGGCAAAACTGCGCCTGGCTTTAGGCGCGTTTTTTATCGGCCTCGCGATCCCGTCCATCGCGCTTATCTGGCAGGCGTTGGAGCGCTTGCAATGGGAAGCGTTTCATCAACATCAAGCGCTTGCGAAAGACTTTAGCCAGCGACTCGAGGCACGACTAGACGATTTGATGCGAGCCGAGAACGCGCGGCCGTACACGGAATTTTTTTACTTCAACGCGGTGAGCCCTCAATCGGTTAACCTTTTGCAGCGCTCACCGCTCGCAACGCTCGCGCCGACCGTCATCCCTGGATTGCTCGGACACTTTCACGTCGCGGGCTTTGGCGAATTACAACTCCCGTTCTTACCGCAGCCCGGCGTCGACGCAACGCAAGCCGGACTGACCCCGGAACAGCTTGTCGAACGGCAGATACTGGGGAACAAACTGCGCGCAATCCTAAGCGACAATCGCTTGCTACAAGCTCCTCCTGTGCGCCAAGTTCACGAAATGCGAGCGGCCGGTCAGAGTGCGGACATCGCGGCGAGTGTGGCGAGCGCACCGCAAGTGAACGAGTCGCAAGCTGCGTTCGACGCGCTCACACGCGATGCAGAGCAGGACTATGCGGGCGGCCGCGAGCTTAAGAAGCAGCTCAAATTGGAAGATCGTTACGCCGCCAAAGCACCTGCCGAAAAATCTAAGTCCGCAGCGTATGCAGTGCCACGCAAAGAGCGCAACGTGCTCCCGGCGGTGACGTTAGGTCAGGCTGCAAGCACTGAGGTACCGGCTACACCCGAACGCATCGCGGTGTTTGAAAGCGAGATTGACGCCTACCAGATCGCGAGCTTAACCAGCGGGCACATCGTCGCTTATCGCAAAGTGTGGCGGAACGGTCAGCGTGAAGTTCAAGGATTTTTGCTCGATCGCGATCGCTTTTTTAATGAGCTATTCGCCGAACCATTTCGCGTTAGTTTAGTCGCTGCCGCGAGCCGGCTTGGCGTCGTCTATCGTGGTGAGGTGGCGGCGACTTTTGCGGGCGGTGACGCGCGGCGTTACGCAAGCGATGCCTCTTTGGTCGGTACACTGCTTTATCAGGCGCGCCTGGCCGCGCCGTTTAGCGACTTCGAATTGGTGTTTTCACTGGCGCGTTTGCCGTACGGTCCCGGTGGGCGTGTGATTGGCTGGTTGGCGGCGTTGCTCGTATCTGTTTTGGTCGTGGGTATATGGGGGCTATATCGCCTCGGTATGCGACAAATGACGCTCAGTCAGCAACAACAGGATTTTGTCTCGGCAGTTAGCCACGAACTCAAGACACCGCTAACGTCGATCCGCATGTACGCCGAGATGCTGCGCGAAGGCTGGGCGTCGGAAGAAAAACGGCAGGAGTACTATCGTTTTATTCTCGCCGAGAGCGAGCGCTTGAGCCGACTCATCGGCAATGTGCTCAGTTTCTCGCGCGTGACGCGCCGCGATCGCGAAGTCAGTTCCGAAGAGCTCAGCGTGCAGCAATTGCTTGGGCCGCTCGAAGCTGCGATCGCACCGTTAGTCGCGCAACACCAGCGCAGCTATACCTTGGCGTGCGAGCCGGCTGCGCTCACCGCGGTGCTCGCGGTAGATCGCGATGCGCTGATACAAATCATGATCAATCTCGTCGATAACGCGCTCAAGTTTTCTGGCAAAGCCGCGCGCCAAGATATTTCCATCAATGTGCGTGCGCCGCAGAGCGGTGTGGTCGAGTTTGCCGTGCGCGATTACGGACCCGGGATCCCGGCTGCGGAGCGAGATAAGGTGTTTAATCTGTTTTATCGTGCGGAAAGCGGGCTCGCGCGTGAAACTGGCGGCACGGGGATTGGGCTCGCGCTGGTTAAGCAGCTAGTGCAGGGAATGGGCGGCACTGTTGACTTAAAGCCGTGCGAGCCGGGGGTGGAGTTTGTGGTGAGGTTACTGCGCAAGTAGGCAACCTGATGTGTGACTGGGTATCCGATGAGTTAACGCCAAATGGATTTTGAGAGCGAGTCAGCTAAGTGCAAGCAATTTCACAAACTGCGCCAGCCTGTCCGCCTCCGTTGGCGAGAGGTCTTTGGGTATACCCGATAGCGTAACAATCATCCCGGGCCGAATAGGAAAGGACGATTGATAGGTCACGCTAGAAGAAAACACGGCGTCAGCAGCGCTTTCGCTCGGTGCCGATGGCAAGGTAGCGTCAGCGATGTAGGAAGTAGGTAACGCTCTTTTTCGAGGTTGAGTCGCGCGAGTTTTTACCTTGAAGTTAGCGGGATCCCCGCGCCATGCGATAAATAGATCGATTGCGCGACCGACACGACGCTGATATTCCTTTAATGAAGATGGATTAAATTCCTTCGCCCGTTTATTAGCGAATCGCTTAAAGGTGTTTGCCACATCAATCCGGCGAACATCCACTGCTTCGGTTTCATCCAGAATCTCAAAAACATTGCGGCACGCCACGCCCAAAGCCTGTGCGGTTGCCCCAGGCAGTAACCCGCGCTCGCTCGCATGGCTTAAGAAATCCAATAGCTCAGTTGTCGAATACTCGGTTGCCATACGTATTAAAAACATTATATTGATCGATTGCTATCAATATAATGTTTTATATATGCAGGCGTCCAATCAAAATTATCCGCGTGTGCAATTTGGCTCAATTAAAGAGGCGTTGGATTTCTTCCCGGTGGTGGCCGTTATGGGCGCACGACAGGTGGGCAAAAGCACCTTGTGCCGGGCGATAGCCGAGCAACACGGGATGCCCCAAATCACGCTGGATCAAGTAGATACGCTTGAGGAGGCGCGTCGGGATCCAGCCGGCCTAATCGCGCGGGCGGGCGACCGCGGGCTCTTTATCGATGAGGCGCAACGTGCGCCGGCGCTGTTTCTGGCCATCAAGGCGGAAGTTGACCGGAATCAGAAGCCGGGGCGATTCCTGCTGAGCGGGTCTAACCAACCGAAAGTCGCGCGCCACGTGGGAGACTCGCTGCAAGGCCGCGCGCTTTATCGCACGTTGCGGCCTTTAGTCCTAAGTGAGCTACGCATGAGCGAACGCCATCGTGGCTGGGATTTTCTGTTTGGAGATTCACAGGAAAAAATTCTGCAAGAGCTCGCCACAAGAGCTGACGAAAGTGGGCCACTGGATTGGCAGGAGGCCATCGTTTTTGGCGGCTTTCCCCGAGCGGTTGCCGCGCCGCCCGCGCAGCGCACGATGCTACTCGACAGTTACGTGCACACATTTGCCAACCGAGACATCCGCGAAATCCTTGGCGTTGAATCGACAGAGCGATTTGAGAGTCTGGTGCGACTCGTCGCCACTCGTATAGGCCGCCCACTAAATACGGCTGGGATGGCCAATGAACTTGGCATCGGCGTTAAAACCGCGGCGAGTTGGCTGGACGCAATGGCGCGGAGTTATGTCATCGAGAAAATCCCCGCCTTCCACAAGAACCCAAGCCAGCGCGTGATCAAAGCGCCCAAATTATTTTTGGTGGATGCTGCATTGGCGCTCGCGGCAGCCCGCGAGACTGCGCCGACCGGATTTCATTTCGAAAACCTAATTGCGACGGACCTATTGGTATGGCGGGAAGACGGATACGGCAGAGCCCTCTACCACTGGCAGCTTGGTGCCGGACAAGAAGTGGATTTTGTCCTAGAGCGTAACGCTGAGCTGGTGCCGGTAGAAGTGAAGGTTGGTGCTAGTATTTCCACTGGGGATACCAAACACCTTAAGAAATTTCTTGAGCTCCATCCCAATGCCAAACGCGGTCTACTTTTAAGTAGCGATCCGCAACTACGTGTTTTCTCCTCGCGCATCGTTGCTGCGCCGTGGTGGGCAGTTTTGTAACAGAGATAACTTCGATAACGATGGTGGATTCTTGCATTGTCATCGAACTAAAGCGGCGATACTGCGCGCGGGGCTAATTTCAATACCGATTTTATCTTCGTGGTCATTGGATACTCCTTTTTTTAGCCATTGTCGATTTCCCGACGATTCACAAATGAATTGGTCCACGTATCCCCCAAGAATTATCAGGACAGCCACACAAGAATTATCAGGACAGCCACAAATTCATCAGGACAGCCACATATTCAGAATTTAATCAGGACAGCCACAAATTCAGCGACAAATTTGACGACAAATTTGACGATTGTGCAAAGGAAGCCCTAGGCTTTGCTCTCCGGCAGGGAAGCCGGCGAATTACCTACTTCGTGTTGTTCTCTCAGGAGGTCAAGGATGACCCGTTCCCGCAGTACCCTCGTGTCCGTGGCAGACACACCTTACTATCATGTCATCGGTCGTTGCGTGCGCCGCGCATTCTTGTGCGGCGAAGACGCTTTGACTGGAAAATCCTTTGAACACCGGCGAGCTTGGCTTTTGAATCGGTTGCGTGTGTTGACCGACGTCTTCGCCGTCGATCTCTGCGCCTACGCCATACTGAGTAATCACTATCACCTGGTAGTGAAACTTTGCCCCGAGAAAACCAAAGCATGGTCTTCGTTGGAAGTGGCGCGTCGGTGGACGAAGATTTTCACGGGGCCGCCCGCTGCACGACGGTATACGGACGGCGGCATCCTGACCGAGGCCGAGCGTCTTGCCCTCGATAGCTTGATTCCGATGTGGACTGCGCGCTTGTGCGACTTAAGCTGGTTTATGCGTTGTCTGAACGAAACCATCGCGCGCCAGGCGAACCTCGAAGACGGATGCAAGGGACATTTCTGGGAAGCTCGCTTTCGCTCCCAAGCTCTTCTCGACGAAGGCGCGTTACTCACTGCCATGGTCTATGTCGATTTAAATCCCGTGCGGGCTGGGATGGCGAATTCGTTGGAGACTTCTGACTTCACCTCGATTCAGCAGCGGTTATTCGATATCGCGAAAAGCCGGCAGTCACCGCCCTCTGATACCAAACCGACATTATTACCCTTCGTTGGCGCGCACGCGGCCGCCTCCCCGGACCACTTACCATTCTCGATGCAGGATTATGTGGCGTTAGTCGATACTGCGGGACGCGTTATCCGAAGTGACAAGCGCGGAGCGCTTAATAACGCACTCCCGCCGCTGCTCGATACGCTTGGAATTCAACCGCATGAATGGTTGAAGAACGTGACCGAGATGCAACGGCGGTTTGAATCTTTCGTCGGCGCGCCGCATCGCTTACAAGCACTCGTCGCCACACGGCAATGGCGTTGGGTACGCGGCTTACAAGCGGCCCGACGACTCTACCGGCGTGCGAACGAATAGCGCGTCACTTCCGATTATCATATTTTTCTGAGCGATACCGGCCTGCGGTGGGAGCGCGCGCGTTCAAAATCCGTGGCAACGTTGCCGAATGATTGCGTTTAACGCATCGTCCATAGATTAGACTGGCTCATAAGCCTCGGGAACCGCAGAATTCTCGAGCAATCTCCGAAAAGCAGCGCGAGAAATAGGGAATTGAGGACAAAACTTGTGCCCAAAACTTGTGCCTGTCCCAGAGAGAGAGCACTTCGAGGACAAAACTTTTGCCCAAAACTTGTGCCTGTCCCAGAGAGCACTTCGCTACAAACTTGTGCCTGTCCCAGAGAGCACGTTTGGCTCATAAGCCTCGGGAACCGCAGAATTCTCGAGCAATCTCCGAAAAGCAGCG
>CAZKRY010000016.1:0-18787 GCA_964555355.1 uncultured Klebsiella sp. | reverse complement strand
GAGAAATAGGGAATTGAGGACAAAACTTGTGCCCAAAACTTGTGCCTGTCCCAGAAACTTGTGCCTGTCCCAGAGAGAAGCCGTTGCCCAAAACTTGTGCCTGTCCCAGAGAGAAGTCCACCGAATTTGTCTCCCCATAAGATGTAGCTTAGATTCGCGAACCAAGAGTATTTATAGTATTCGATTAATTTCATGGTTGTTCCCCGCTAGCCTTCTTAGGTTTTAATGTGCGCCGAATAAGCTCGTCCATTTCCGGATAGCGGCTCGTTCCAGGTGCCGCATAGCCGTTCGCGCAAAATGGTGGACTCCAAGTAAAGCCTAGAAATCCAAGAAGCTTTCGATCGGCCCAACCTGGGTAGATCGAAAAAGAAACTTGTTCACCCAGAATTTCGCCGGTTTGGCGATCACGCACGAGGTTGCTGTCGCGCCTTATACTGTTACTGACCTTCGTAGATTCAAGAGCGAACTCATATCGACTCGTAGGCGCTGCGATGGGTTCTCTTACTTCCTTGCCATCTTTGAGGGTGACTCGCCAGTATCGACTCCCTCTAAACTCTGCAAACGAAAAGCCATACTTGAACCATTTTTCTCGAGAGACCGTTCCGTATATTCCATCCGTTTCCGCTGTCGAATAAACGTGTAGTCCTGATTCCTTCTTACACAGCTGCCGTGCGTCCCGTGCGATTTGAATCACATCGCCGTACGCCACTGCAAACAGCGCCGCCCACACCACCAGCGTCGCGAGCAGGCGGCCGCCGGCCGACTGTACGAGGGGTTTGATAAACCAGTGATACAGCAATGGCAGCAGTACCAGCGTTGAGAAAATAAAGAACGTCAACGCGCCGCCATAGGTAAAGAAATAATCTCCGATACCCTCAAAGCTTTCCATGAAATTCACTGACCGTGACTCCCTTCCGTTTGTGCATCGCCATACTCACCACAAGAAACTCTCATCGCTCCCGCCCACTCTCTTGACGGTAACGCAGTAACGGGCTCAACAAAAACTCGAGCACCCGCCGCTCGCCCATTTTGACTTCCGCCGTCACCGCCATGCCGGGCTCCAACGGCACATCGCGGCCGTTCACACGTAAGGTGTGGGTTTGTAACGCGAGATGCGCCAGGTAGTAAAGGCCTAGTTCTTTATCGATGACCGCATCACGCGAGACCTTGGCGACTGTGCCGGAAATAAACCCATATTTGGTGAAGTTAAAGGTTTCCACCTTCACGATGGCCTCTTGTCCTGCATGCACAAAGCCGATGTCTTTGTTGAGCACGCGGGCTTCCACTTCCAACGGCGAGTCATCCGGTACAATCATCATCAGCGGCTGGGCTTCCGTCACAACGCCGCCTTCGGTGTGCACGGCCAGTTGTTGCACGGTGCCGGCCACCGGCGCACGCAAAGCGGTGAGTGCAAGGCGGCGATCAGCTTTGGCGATTTCTTCAATATAGGAAGCAAGCTTGCTTTCGGTATCCGTGAGCTCCGCCATCCAGCGGCTTTGATACTGCGCGGCGGTGACTTTACGCCGCTCCGCGAGCGACTCTAAGCTCGCGCTTAAGACCTTGCGCTCTTCTTGTTGCGCAGCGAGTTGTTGCTGGACGGCAATCCGCTCGCGCTCCACTTCCAACCACTTAACGCGCGGTACCACGCCCGTTTGAACAAGCTTTTTGTGGGCCTCCGCTTCTTCCGTAATGAGCGGCATGGTGCCTTCTAGCTGCACGATGCGTGCTTCCACGGCGGCCCGCGCGGCGGCTTTCTCACGGCGGTCTTCGTCAATCCCGGCAACGGCGGCCCGGTATTCGGCCAATTGTTCGGCGAGTCTGGATCCCGCTTGGATGAGGCGTGCGGGCTCTAGTTGGTTAGCCACACTGGCAAACGGCGCGTCGCGGGTAGCTTCTCCGTTTCCGCGAACTGCGTTTAATAGCGCCTGTAGGCGCAGCCGGTCCAGCACCAGCGACAGCTCCTCTTTGGCAAGCCGTGCTTTATCCGCACCGGGCGCGGTGGGATCGAGTTCAATCAACAGATCGCCCGCTTGCACGTGCTGCCCTTCCCGTACGTGGATAGCCGCCACCACTGCGTTCTCCAGCGGTTGCACGGTCTTGGTCCGCCCGGTGGGCACCACTTTGCCGGGTGCCACCCCCACGATATCCACCTTGCCAAACCATGCCCAGTTAAGCGCCAGAGCAAAGAACAACACGATGCTCCACAGCATCGCGCGCGCGGCAAACAACGGCGGGGTTTCTTCTATCTCTAGCACCGCCGGCAAAAACTGGAGTTCCAAGGTGCGTTGCATGGGGTTAGGAGCCGATTGGGGTGACTACCGCACCGTCTGCTTGATGGCTATACAGTCGTGCATAGTGGCCGGCGCGCTCTACCAGCTCTTTGTGTGTGCCTTGCTCCACAATACGCCCACGATCGATCACGAAGATGACATCCGCATGGCGTACCGCCGTGAGGCGATGCGCGATGATGAAGACCGTGCGGCCATTCGTAATGAACCGCATGTTGGCTTGAATAATCGCTTCCGATTCGTAATCCAACGCGCTGGTGGCTTCATCCAAAATCAAAATGCGTGGATCGGTCACTCACAAAACACATGTCTGTCCTAGGATTGCTAGGACTGGAGCACTCGGATTGGCGCGAGCCGAGGGTAGAGTTTGTGCTGCGTCTTCCTGGCAACTAAGCGTCCCGCCAGTACTAAGGCAACAACTCGTCAACGTGCAAGGTGGAATTCATCGGCCCTATTGTCAGCGTTTCTCCGCGCTTAAACATTCGCTTGCGCGCATAGTCCGCACCGAGTGGTTGCTCATAAGTCTCCAAAACACCGCCGACGAGATTCACGATCCAATAAGTGGGGATCCCATGTCGCGCATAGAGCGCGAGTTTGGTGGTGCGGTCGTAATTCAGCGTGGAGCTTGAAATTTCGACGACCAGTACCGCCGATTGCGGGTGACTCGCGACAAAATCTCGCGGGGCCCCGGCGACCACTGCGATATCGGGTTCGGGCTGGGACAATAATCCTAGCGACAGCGGGAACTGCGGTCGAATGACATATCCCGTGCCAAACACGTTTCGTAGTGCTGAATCAGCGAGGCTTACGGACACTGCATGTGGTTCATTTTGTGGAACCCTATTAATCACATTCCCTTCAATAAGTTCCACCCGTTGATCCGGGTCGAACACGCCCGCGCGCACCATGTGCTCGTACTCTTTGCGTGTCCAACGGTGGTTCTCAATGACGGCGCTCACGGAGCTCTCCCGTTTCCCATAAAGGTATGGATTAATGGATTCTCGCGCGAACCCTGAGGACCAAGCTTAGCCTCTTGTTGCGAAAACATGAACCTTATTGATATTGGCACATCCCCGCACCGCAGCCGCCCATGCCGCAATTTTCAGCCGGCGCGCAGCCGCTGCCTAAACTTTCGCTTTTGACGACATTGCTAGCGGTGAAGACCTTGCTGACGGGTGTGTCGGTCGGGGTATCGCCAAGCGACTCAGCGGCGTGTGCACAGAGTTCACCCCAGGTCACAATCAATTCATTCATGCGATGGCGGGCGGAGAGGGTGCGGCCATTGGCCGCGCAGTGGTAGTCATAGGTTGGCATTGGCGATTTCTCGCTTAAATTCGGATGCCAAAATTTTAAGTGACGAAATGGCGCGATCAAGCCGCTTGAGTGGTCGGTCCTGTGGCCGTCGGTAACTTTTTGAAGACGAACTCGTTGCAGCCCATGCGACCGCCGCACGTTTTTAATCCCTCTAACGATAAGCCCGACGATTTAAAGCGATTAAAAATCGCGTCCACCGTCGCCACTTCAAACGGATAACCGCCCAACCAATCGATAAGGTCATGCCAGAGTGACATGCCACGCTCAAGCTCGCCCCGCCCTTGCAGTCGGCGCACGATGAAGCGCGCCGCCGGTAGCGGTGAATGCAAGGCAATGAGCGCGCATTGTAGTTTTGGATAACGGTTATAGAGCCGCTTTATCCAAGTCCAATACCGGCTAAGCAAGCCTTGATCGTTATATAGCGCGATGTACAGCAAGCCACCCGGCTTGACTGCCTTCGCCGCATGGTCGAGTGCAAGGTTCATATTGCCGGTGTGATGTAACACGCCCCAGGAGTACACGATGTCGAACTCGCCGAGACTCGCGCTGAAACCGACATCGAGCACCGATCCCTCCAGCACCTGCCAGTGTGGATCATCGGCATAAAACCGGCGTTTTAATTCGGCCGTACAGGCCACCGACGCCGGGTCAAAGTCAAATGAGGTGACGGCCGCACCCAGTCGCCGCGCGGCCAGACTGAAGAGCCCGCTGCCGGAACCGGCGTCGAGAAAGGTGCGGCCCTGCAAAGTAGAAATTCCGAGCAGCGCTAACAGAGATTGTTCCGCGGCGCGAATGCGGGCCTCGTCGAGTTGGCCAAGAAAACGCGCCCAATTTTCGCCGAACGCGAAGCGTTCGCCACGATCGATCTCGCTGCGCGCGGAAGTCATCGTTACTCGGCGGCACTACTTCTGCGCGATTGCCATTTGTTCGTCGCGCCGGCGGATCCGATCTTGGCGCGCCATTAACACGCCGGCGCAGATCACACCGACCGAGACGATTAACACCAGCAAGGTGGCGAGCGCGTTGATCTCGGGCGATAGACCCAAACGTACTTTCGAATAAATGACCATCGGTAGCGTACTTGCGCCGGGGCCGGAGACAAAGCTAGAAATCACCAAGTCGTCGAGCGATAACGTAAACGCGAGTAGCCAGCCGGAGACTAGCGCCGGTGCGATGATGGGTAACGTGATCAAGAAAAACACCTTGGCAGGCTTCGCACCGAGATCCATCGCGGCTTCTTCGATGGACGGATCCATGCCGATCAAACGCGACTGCACCACCACCGCGACATAGGCCATCGCGAATGTGATATGCGCAATGATGATGGTCAGCATGCCTCGCCCGGCCGGCCAACCGAGCGCCTGCTCCATTGCGACGAACAACAGGAGAAGCGAAAGCCCGGTGATGACTTCCGGCATGACCAGCGGCGCGGTGGCAAGTCCGGACAACAGCGCACGGCCGCGAAACGGACCAAAGCGCGCGAGACACAGCGCGACCAACGTCCCGAGCACCACGGCGAGCGTGGCGGTGATGAGCGCAATTTTTAAACTGAGCCATGCCGCGTCGAGAATTTGCTGATTGCGCAACAGTGCCGCGTACCACTTAGTCGAAAAGCCCGCCCACACGGTCACCAGCTTGTTGGAGTTAAAGGAAAAAAAGATCAACGAGAAAATCGGAATGTATAAAAAAGCGAAGCCGGCCCACATCCAAGTGGTGACAAACCTTGAACGTTTGGCGGCCATTACGCTCGCTCCGTCTTTAGTTCAAGCCGCCGTTGCACAAACATGATGACGAGCACCAACAGCAACATGGCAATCGCGACGGCGGATGCCACCGGCCATGCGCGGTTCGAGAAGAACTCGTTCCACAAGACGTGCCCAACCATCAACGTATCCGTCCCGCCGAGCAGATCCGGGATGACAAATTCGCCTAATGCCGGAATAAAGACGAGCGAAAAACCCGCGATAATGCCGGGCAAAGAGAGCGGCAGCGTGATCGTAAAGAAAGCTTTCAAAGGCCGGCAACCCAGATCGGCTGCGGCTTCCAGCAACGTTAAATCCATTTTCTCGAGCGCGGTGTAGAGCGGCAGGATCATGAACGGCAGATAGGAGTAGACGATGCCGACATACACCGCGAAATCGGTTTTCATCATCACGATGGGTTTATCGATAATCCCGGCCGCCATCAGGAGATTGTTGATGACGCCGTTGTTATTCAACAGCCCAATCCACGCGTACACACGCAGTAGAAACGACGTCCAAAACGGCAAGATGACCAACATCAGCAGTACATTGCGCCATGCCGGATCGGCGCGTGCCATGCCATAGGCCATCGGATAGCCAATGATGAGACAAATCAGCGCAGAGAAGAACGCAATCTTGACTGAGTTCAGATACGCCTTCCAATACAGCGCGTCCTCGATCAGAAACCGGTAATTGTTCAGATTGAGCTTGAGCGTTAAATAACCTTTCTCGGTGATTTCGATGAGCGAGCTATAGGGCGGCTGCGCGATCAGTTGATCGGCAAAGGATATCTTGAGCACGATAAGAAACGGCACCAAGAAAAAAATGCCGAGCCATAAATACGGCACCGTGATCACGAGCCCACGCCCACTCAGGCCCAACCAACCCAGCCAATTGAGTAAAACGCGAATAGGCGGAATGCGCACCAAGGTACGCACCAGCGGTTCGGCGGAAACCGCAAGTTTGTCGCCTAGCGGCAAATAGCCGGCACGACTCATACAGTCAGTACCACGCCGCTTGCGGCGTGCCAGCTCAAATACACCTGATCGTCCCAATTGATGGTGTCGCTTGCGTGTCGGATCAAATTAGGTTGAGTCACCTTGACGAGCTTGCCGGTCTTAAGGCGCACGTTATAAACGGATACATCACCCATATAGGCGATCCCTTCCACCGTGCCCTCGGCACAATTTTCGCGTGTATCGGCAGGTGGCGCGTGGTCGATGGTGATTTTCTCCGGCCTTAATGCCACCGCGATCGCGGCGCTTGGGGGTGCGGCGACGCCGTGGTTGATAAAGATCGTGCAATCGGCTTCGTCGGAACGGATCCGCACAAAGTCATTGTCCTCATCAACAATCCGGCCTTCGAACATGTTGACCGTGCCGATGAAGTCGGCCACGAACCGGCTGGTCGGAAATTCGTAGATCTCGGAGGGTGTACCCACTTGCACGATTTGTCCGGCGTTCATGACGCCGATCCGCGAAGCTAAGGTCATCGCTTCTTCTTGGTCGTGCGTTACCACCACAAAAGTAACGCCGAGTTTCTCCTGAATGTTCATGAGCTCAAATTGCGTCGACTCACGAAGCTTTTTGTCGAGTGCGCCGAGCGGCTCATCCAATAACAAGAGTTTGGGCTGCTTAACGAGCGATCGCGCCAGCGCAACACGCTGACGCTGGCCGCCGGATAACTGATGCGGTTTGCGCGCGGCAAACGGCGCGAGCTTGACTAACTCCAGCATGCCCTTGACGCGATCCCACAGTTCCTTCTTTGGCGTGTGGTCCTGTTTCAGACCGAATGCCACATTGTCTTCCACCGTCATGTGCGGGAAGAGCGCGTAAGATTGAAACATCATGTTGATCGGCCGCTTGTAGGGCGGGATGCCCGCCATATCTTGGCCATCCAAATAAATTTGACCGGCATCCGGTTCCTCAAAGCCGGCCAACATCCGCAATAACGTGCTCTTGCCGCAGCCGGAGCCGCCGAGCAAACAAAACAGCTCCTGTTTATAGATGTTGAGCGAGACGTTGTTGACGGCGACGAAATCACCGAACTTCTTGGTGACGTTCTGAATGCGGATGTACGGTGTCGCCGCCGGATCGTTCCACGGTTCGGCCGCGATTACGTCCGTTTTTTTTCCTTCAGCCATTGGGTTTTCTCCGTGGCCTCCGGGCACGTTATTGGTTGGTCTTGATCCGAGTCCAGGCGCGCGTCGTCAAGCGATCGTATTCGGGCGTATTCACCACATTTGGGAATAGTTTTTCTTTGGTTGCCGTATCCGGGTAGATCGAGGTGTCGCTACGCACTGCTTCGTCCACCACGGGCGTCGAGGCGGCGTTACCGTTTGCATAACTTACGTAGTTAGTAATGGCGGCGATGACTTCCGGGCGCAATAAGTAATCGATGAATTTGTAGGCGTTGGCGGCGTGCGGTGCATCCTTCGGAATGGCGATGGTGTCAAACCACATCAGCGCGCCTTCTTTGGGAATGAAGTACGCGATTTCGTTGCCGTTCTTCGCTTCCGCCGCGCGATCACGCGCGATGAAGACGTCGCCACTCCAGCCCAATACCAAACACAGCTCGCCGTTCGCGAGATCGTTGATGTATTGCGAGGAGTGAAAGTACTTAATAGACGGCCGGATACCCATGACCAACTTCTCGACCTGCGCGAGATTTTCTTCGGTTTGGCTACCGGTTGGGAGCCCTAGGTAGCGTAATCCGGAAGGAAACACTTCAGCCGGGGCATCCAAGGTCGACACGCCGCAGTCTTTGAACTTGGAGACCACCTCGGGCTTGAAAATCATGTCCCAGCTGCCGAGCGGCGCGTCCGGCATGCGGTCTTTGATCATTTTGACGTTGTAACCGACGCCGGTGGTGCCCCACAGATACGGAATGATGTACTTGTTGTCGGGATCGTAGCCGGCCAGGATCTTCATGATGTCGGCATCGAGATTCTTGTAGTTTGGGAGCTTCGCACGATCGAGCGGCTGAAAGACCCCGGCTTGAATTTGCCGCGCGACAAAAAATGCCGACGGCACCACGATGTCGTAGCCGGTAGTGCCCGCGAGTAGTTTGGCTTCGAGCACCTCGTTGGAATCAAAGACGTCATAACGCACTTTGATGCCGGTTTCTTTCTCGAAATTCGCAATGGTGTCTTCGGCGATGTAGTCCGACCAGTTATACACGTTAACGATGTTATCGCCGTCGGTGGCCTCCGCGGCAGGTGCGGTGGCGGTCTCGGCGGGTCCCGTATCGGTGGCCGGGGCCGCGGTAGATTCTGCGGGTGCGTTGTCATCGCCGCCGCCGCAGCCGGCAAGGGCGAGTGCGCAGAGGCCCAACAGGAATGCGTAGCGAGTGGTCTTTAACATCGTGAACTCCTTCCGCAGTGGCAGTCTTTATCGATTATTAAAGCCGCGCCGGGGGAGCCAACGCGCGCGCGGCTGATGAGTCGACATTACGCGATTAAAGCTATCTCCCGCAACCGACTTCGAAAGGGTGGACGCGAGCGTTTCGAGAGCGTTTCTTTTGCTGTTTCGCCCTCTCCCGTTTGCGGGAGAGAGTAGGGGTGACGGTCTTCAAGTTCATCGTCTATGGACACGCTGGCCCTCACCCGGCGCTTCGCGCCGACCTCTCCCGGTGGGAGAGGTTAAGAAATCCAGCTTTCCACTTGGTGGGAGAAGTTTAGAAATTCACCCTCTCCCGCCAAGCGGGAGAGGGACGGGGTGAGGGTCTTCATGCATCGCAATCAGACGCGCGACACGTGTTTACGTTGCGATTCCAAGTTTATCCGCCGTGAGATCGAAGCAATGCCGAGCACGGCGCACCAATTCGGTGAGTTCGTCCTTGGAAATGACCAGCGGCGGCGCCACGATCATCGTGTCACCTACCGCACGCATGATGAGACCATTTTGAAAACAGAAATCCCGGCAAATCGTGCCCACATCCCCGAGCGGTGCGAAACGTTGCCGCTTCGCCTTATCTTTAACGAGTTCGATACCGCCGATGAGGCCAACATTCCGGACTTCACCTACTAAAGGGTGATCGCGCAATGTCGCGAGGCGGGAGGTGAGATGCGGGCCAAGTTCGTTGGCCACGCGCGTCACAATGCCTTCGCTGCGCAATAACTGGACATTGCACTCGGCCACCGCGCAGCATGTGGGATGCCCGGAATAGGTATATCCGTGGTTGAAGTCTCCGCTGCCAATCAACGCTTCCGCGACCTTATTGCCGACCATGACACCGCCGAGTGGCAGATACCCGGAAGAAATCCCTTTGGCGAGTGTCATTAAGTCAGGCTCAAAGCCGAAAGTCTCGCAGCCGAACCAGCGTCCGGTTCGCCCGAAGCCGCAGATGACCTCATCCGACACGAGCAAAATGCCGTATTGGCGGCAGATGCGCTGAATTTCCGGCCAGTATGTCGAGGGCGGAATGATCACCCCTCCCGCGCCTTGGATGGGTTCGCCGATAAAGGCCGCGACATTTTCCGGACCTAATTCCAAAATCTTTTTCTCGAGCAAGCGCGCGGCGCGAAGGCCGAATTCTTCCGGTGTGTCAGTGCCGCCCAAGCCATACCAGTACGGCTGATCGATATGCACAATGCCGGGGATGGGCAAGCCGCCCTGCGCGTGCATCGGCGGCATGCCACCGAGACTCGCGCCGGCCATGGTGCTGCCGTGATAAGCGAGCCAGCGGCTGATGATGGTTTTGCGTTGAGGTTGACCGAGTACGTCCCAATAACGTCTGACCATGCGCACGATGGTGTCATTGGCTTCCGAACCCGAACTCGTGAAAAACACATGATTGAACTGCGGCGGGGTGATTTCCGCGAGCAGTGCGGCGAGCGACAGTGCCGGTGGGTTCGCGGTCTTAAAAAAACTGTTGTAGTACGGCAGCTCCAGCATCTGTCGGCTCGCGGCGTCCACGAGTTCGCGCCGGCCGTAGCCGATATTGACGCACCATAAGCCTGCCATACCGTCGAGGATTTTGTTGCCTTCCGAATCCCATAACCACACGCCTTCCGCGCGGGTAATGACGCGACTACCCACTTCATGCAAATGCCGCGCGTCGGAAAATGGATGTAAATAATGCGCGCGATCGAGCGCTTGCCAGTCGGCGGTGGTGCGTTGTGGGTTCATAGTCATACGTTGAGCAGCAAAAATTCGCGTTCCCAGGAACTGATGACGTGGAAGAAAGTGGCGTACTCTTTTTGCTTGACCGCCGCGTAACACTTGGCAAAGCGCGCGCCAATAATTTCTTGCAGCGGCGCGCAGCCATCGAGCAACTTCAAAGCGTCTTCTAGACTGCGCGGCAATTGGTAGCCCAAATGGTAGCCGGATTCATTGATGGGCGACGATGGTTGTAGGCCTTCCACCATCCCGAGATAGCCACACGCGAGCGATAAACCAATTGCCAAATACGGATTGACGTCCGCGCCGGCAACGCGATTCTCGACTCGCGTTGCCTGCGGC
Source organism: uncultured Klebsiella sp. (assembly GCA_964555355.1). GTDB lineage: Bacteria > Pseudomonadota > Gammaproteobacteria > CAIKBL01. The sequence continues at coordinate 7,981 of CAZKRY010000016.1, read as the reverse complement.
TCCGCGACCGGCACGCGTAAACCTACGGTCCGATTGTCATAGCCCCATTGCAGATTCATCGGCGCGAAATCGCCGGTGGCGAGCCGCCGATACGAGTTGACGTTTGGCGCAAAAAAGGCCATCGCGGCCGGTAAGTACTTTTGTAAGCCCGCGATATGCGACAAAAACAACTCGGTCAATTTGCCGTCGGCGCTTGCAAACACATTTTCTCCGCTTGCTACGTCGAGCACGCTTTGATGAATGTGCATTGCACTGCCGGGTTCGTCCTTCATCGGCTTCGCCATGAAAGTGGCATAGATGCCATGTCGATAGGCTGCTTCACGTACCGTACGTTTAAATAAAAACGCCTGGTCGGCGAGTTCTAACGGATCACCGTGCAGAAAGTTGATCTCCATCTGCGCCGCGCCGGATTCGTGGATCAAGGTATCGATATCGAGTTCCTGCTTTTCGCAGTAGTCATAAATATCTTCGAACAACGGATCGAATTCATTGACCGCATCGATGCCATAAGCCTGACGTGCGGTTTCCGGACGCCCGGAGCGACCGATCGGTGGCTTTAACGGCAAATCTGGATCGAGGTTTTTCTCGATGAGGAAAAATTCAAGTTCGGGGGCGACGATGGGGCGCCAGCCACGCCGGGCGTAGAGATCTAGTACGCGCTTTAGGACTGTACGCGGCGCGAGATCGACCTGACGGCCATCGTTGTAATAACAATCGTGGATGACCTGGGCGGTCGGTTCCGCCGCCCATGGCACCAGCCGAATCGTATTCACGTCCGGGCGCAGCAACATGTCGGGTTCGGTAGGGTCGGTGACATCGTCGTCCGGGTATTCGCCGGTGACCGTCTGCACGAACACGCCTTCCGGCAGGCGTAGGCGCTCTTCTTTCCAAAACTTGCTCGCGGGCATGATTTTGCCGCGAGCCACACCGGAAAAGTCCGGAATGATGCATTCCACTTCGGTGCAGTTGCGTTCGCGAAGCCACTTTTCGAGCGATTCGGTGCGCGTTGGCGCGGCGTCTTCTGGGCTATTCATAGTTTTCAGCGCGGCCTTCCCGGCCGTGCCGCCTTATTGGCTTGATTCCGCCTCCGCAGACCGGGGGCGGGCAGTGCGGCCATCTTACCGCGTGCCAGCCGGTGGCGGCGAGGCCGTGAGATTCGGTACTGTGGGGCAAAATTCCGCAAAATACTCGCCATGACCCGCGCCAACCATGTTGAATCCTATTACGCCGCGACCGCACATGCTGCACCGCGCGCGCCCGTCCTCGAGGACAGTATTAACTGCGATGTTTGTGTGATCGGCGGGGGGATCACCGGGTGCGCGACCGCGTTAACACTGGCGGAAAAAGGCTATTCCATCGTGCTATTGGAGGCCAAACGCATCGGCTGGGGCGCCTCCGGTCGCAGCGGGGCGCAGGTGATCTCAGGCTTTGCGCGCGATATCGATGCCATCGAAAACCTAGTCGGGCAGGCACATGCCAGGCGGTTATGGGATTTATCGCGCGACGCTGTGGGCTTGGTGCAATCCCTCATCAAACAACATGCGATTGACTGCGACTGGCGGCCAGGCCAATTACATGTGGCGCTGAAAGCACGCCAACAGCGAGAACTCAAGGCGTATCACGCGCTACTTGCGAGTCGTTATGACACCTCGCTTGATTATCTGGAGGGCGCGGCGCTCCGTGCCCAGGTTAATTCCGCGCGCTATTGCGCGGGCTTGTTTGATCGCGAAGCCGGACATCTGCATCCGCTAAATTACACCTTGGGGCTCGCCGCCGCGGCGGATCGTGCCGGCGTGCGGATTTACGAAGATTCTGCCGTGACGCAGTACACGTCTGGCGTCGCGCCACGGTTTGTCACCGCACGAGGCGAGGTGCGCGCCAAGTTTGGGGTGTTTGCCGGTAATGCGTACCTCGGACGGCTGGTGCCGGAACTTGATCGCAAAATAATGCCCGTGGGCACCTACATCGTGGCCACGCAGCCGCTCGATCCTGCGCGTGCCGCAGCGATTTTGCCCACCAACGCGGCGGTCACCGATATGAACTTTGTGCTCGATTATTTTCGGCTGTCAATCGAACGGCGGTTGTTGTTTGGTGGGCGGGTGAGTTATTCGACGATTCCACCCGCGAATCTCAAAGCGACGATGCGCGCGCGGCTGCGCAAAGTCTTTCCGCAATTACAGGATGTGCCGGTGGACTACGCCTGGGGCGGGTATGTCGATATTTCGTTTAATCGCGCGCCGCATTTTGGGCGGCTTGGCGCGAATCTATATTTTGCGCAGGGCTTTTCCGGACACGGTATGGCGTTGACGAGCCTCGCCGGCCAATTGATCGCGGAAGCGATTGCCGGCGACGCCGAGCGCTTTGATGTATTCGCGCGAATTCCACATCGCGACTTTCCGGGGGGGCGCCTGTTCCGCGTGCCCGCACTGCTGCTCGGTACGTTTTATTACCGCTTACGAGATCTGTTGTAACGCCGTTTGGCCCAATAGCTCCAGCGCTTGATCCGTTGTCAGCGGATGGAACGGTCCGCTGCGCACATCGCGATAAAGCCGCTCCAAAATATGACCGCGGCGAAAACTGCCGCCACCGACTAAGCGCATCGCGAGATCGACTACCTTAATCGCACTCTCGGTGGCAACCACTTTGGGAATTTCCAGCACCGCCAATCGTTCCTGTAAATCGTGCGGTAAACCGACACCGGCGTTGAGCGCGTGCGCGGTGCGTTCAATGACACTCGCCGCCGTTTCGATCAACAAGCGTATTTCGCCCAAGCCCATTTGCACGCGCTGCTGCGTGCGAAGTTCGACATTGGCGGCACCGGGGACGGCACCGAGCGTTTTGGTCCGTAGTATCGCGAGGGCTTCCCGGTAGGTACGTCGCGCGAGGCCCAAATACACCGAGGCAAAACTGAGGGTTTGCCATTCTAAATTGGCGAATAAGCCTGCTCTAAATTCGCGCGAGACCACCGCCGACGCCGGGACGAAGACGTTCTCAAACACCAACGTATCGGTCCCGGTGCCGCGCATGCCGAGCGCATCCCAAGTTTTTTCGATGCGCACGCCAGGCGCGTCCGTGGGGCACGCGAGCATGATTTCGTTTGCCGTGCGCGCCCCAAGATCACTCGGCAAGGTGCCATCCTGGTGCGTGATCGTTGCGTTTAAGGTATGAACATCGGCGGCGTGGCAGAGTGTTGCCCAGGTCTTTCGTCCACTCACCCGGAACCCGCCAGGGACCGGCACCGCGAGAGTATCGGCCAAGCCGATGACGCCCGCGCGGTTTTCGCTATACGCGCCATCCAGTAAATGGCCATCGCGGGCGACGAGCGTAAAATAAGTTTTTTGGTGCGCCTCGCTCCACATCCCCCGGAAAAATCCCACCACCGCGAGGTGCATGTTGAAGGCGAGCGCGCAGGCCGGATCGCCTTCGGCCAAAATTTGCACGCAGCGCACGAACGTCCAGATATCGGCGCCACGCCCCCCGAATCGCTTCGGCACGGTCAGTGCGGCGAGCGGACTACGTTTAAATTCAGCGGCGAGTTCCAGTGAAAAGCGATTCGACGCGTCTAACTCCGGGCCGTAAGTGTCGAAGCGTGCGGCCATAGCATGCGCATCCGCGAGTGCCGAGGCCTGTTCGTCGGCGGTCATTTCAATGACGTGGACGGTCATTCTTACACTCCCTAAGCACTGGATTGCGGCTTAAATATTAACCAACGAGGCGCTGTATCTGCTTATTCCTGCGCCTATAATCCGGATACCAGACTTTCAACCGGCGCTGTGGACAAACCCCGCGCCTAAGCAAACCGAGGAATCACCATGGCTGAAGCATATGTCTACGATTGTGTCCGGACTCCCCGTGGACGCGGCAAGAATACCGGCGCGTTGCACGAAGTCACACCCATTCAGCTCTCCGCGCAGGTATTGACGGCCATTCGCGAGCGCAATCACCTGGACACTTCGCTGTTGGATGACATCGTGTTCGGCTGCGTGTCGCCCGTAGGCGAGCAAGGCGCGGTAGTGCCACGGGTGGCGGCGATTGTCGCCGATTACGCGCAGACCGTGCCCGGCAAGCAACTCAATCGATTCTGTGCCTCCGGTCTAGAAGCCATCAATACTGCGGCCGCGCAAATTATGGCCGGCCAATCCGATCTAACCATTGGCGGCGGCGTCGAATCGATGTCACGCGTGCCGATGGGTTCCGATGGCGGCGCGTGGGCCACCGATCCGGCCGTGGCTTATAAATCGTATTTTGCCCCGCAAGGCATCGGCGCCGACTTGATCGCGAGCATGCACGGCTTCTCACGCAATGACGTCGATACTTATGCGTGCGAAAGCCAACGCCGCGCGGGTCAGGCGTGGAAGAACGGCTATTTCAAAAAATCCGTCATCCCGGTGCACGACGTACTGGGTGAAACGGTGCTCGAGCGCGATGAACACATGCGCCCGCAAACTACCATGGAAGAGCTTGCCAATTTAAAACCAGCCTTTACCCAAGTGGGCGAAGAGTTTGGCTTTGACGCCGTGGCGATGCAGAAGTACCCGCAAGTCGAACGTATCGATCATGTGCATACTGGCGGCAATTCGAGCGGGATTGTGGACGGGGCGGCCGGTGTTCTGCTCGGCACCAAAGAAATGGGCGAGCGGTTGGGCCTTAAGCCGCGCGCGCGTATTCGCGCCTTTACCTCGATTGGCAGCGAACCCACCATCATGTTGACAGGTCCGGCACCATCCGCACGCAAAGTGCTGAAACGCGCCGGCATGAGCGCGAGCGACATCGATTTATTTGAATTGAACGAAGCTTTCGCCTCCGTCGTGCTGCTTTATATGAGTGACATGAACATTGCGCACGACAAAATCAACGTCAACGGCGGTGCGATTGCGATGGGTCATCCGCTCGGCGCAACCGGTGCGATGATTTTTGGTACGGTGCTCGACGAGTTGGAGCGTCGGGGGTTGGGCACGGCGCTCATTAACCTCTGCGTCGGCGCCGGCATGGGCACCGCCACCATTATCGAGCGCGTGCAGTAATTGGCGACTCGCAAGCCGGCGCGCAGGGCGCGCCGGCTTTTTTCTCGTTTAGTCCTTAACCAAAGAATTCCATCATGAACAAAACGCTCACCTTAACCGTCGACGGCGACGGCATCGCGTTGTTGACCTTGGACGTGCAAGGTCGGCCGATGAATGTCATTACGCCGGACTTGATTGAAGAACTTAACCGCGCCATCACACGCTTTAAGACGGATGCTTCGATCAAAGGCGCCGTCGTCACCTCCGCCAAAGCCGACTTCATGGCAGGCGCCGATCTGAAATGGCTACTCGCTTCCCACGCAAAAGTCACGGATGCGAAATCGGCGATGGCTTTCGCCTGGCCATTGAACGAGCTTTATCGCAATTTGGAAACCTGCGGCAAGCCGCTGGTCGCCGCGATCAACGGCACTGCGCTCGGCGGTGGACTTGAACTTGCACTCGCCTGTCACTATCGCGTAGCGGCCGATAATCCGGCGGCGCGGATTGGGTTACCGGAAGTCTTGGTGGGACTCTTACCGGGCGCCGGCGGCACGCAACGTTTGCCACGCTTAATCGGCATTTACGATGCGCTGATGTTGATCGTCGAAGGCACGCATTTGGATGTGCAGGCGGCGCTCGCGAAAAAGATCATTCACAAGGTGGTACCGGCGGAGCAATTGATCGCGACCGCACGTCAGTGGATTTTGGACGGCGGCTCCGCGGTGCAGCCATGGGATGCCAAGGGTTTCAAAGTGCCGGGTGGTGCCGGTGGCATGGACCCGCGCAGCGCGCAGACCTTCATGGGCGGCACGGCGTTAGTCTCCAAACGCACGCAGCACAATTATCCGGCGCCAATCGCCATCATGTCCGCGGTCTACGAAGGCACACAGGTGCCGATTGATACCGGACTTAAGATTGAATCGCGTTATCTCGCAAGCTTGCTGCTCTCGCCCGTTACCAAAAACATGATCCGCACACTGTTCGTGAATAAGGGCGCGGCGGAGAAGGGTGCGCGGCGGCCGGCTGGGATTGCGAACTCCAAAGTCACGACGCTTGGCGTGTTAGGCGCGGGCATGATGGGCGCGGGCATTGCGTACATCTCGGCGCGTGCCGGCATGCAGGTCAAGTTAATCGACACCACGCTTGAGAAAGCCCAAAAGGGCAAAGCGTACAGCGAGAATCTGGTGGCGAAGGATGTCCAGCGCGGACGCACCAGTGCGGCCAAGGGGGCTGAGTTATTGGCGCGGATCGAACCAACCGTCAATTATCAAGACCTCGCGAAATGCGAAATGATAATTGAGGCTGTGTTCGAGAACCGGGAAATCAAGGCGGACGTCACACGCAAAACCGAAGCCATCATCGCGGCCAACGCGGTGTTCGCGAGCAACACCTCGACGTTGCCGATCACCGGCCTCGCCGAAGCGTCCCGTCAGCCGGCGAACTTCATCGGCGTGCACTTTTTCTCGCCGGCGGAAAAAATGCCGCTGGTCGAAATCATCGTCGGTAAACAGTCGTCGCCCGAGACGCTCGCCCGCGCGCTCGACTACGTCATGCAACTGCGCAAGACGCCGATCGTCGTCAATGACTCGCGCGGGTTCTATACGAGCCGCGTGTTTGCGACCTTTACCAACGAAGGCATGACAATGTTGAACGAGGGCGTGAGCCCAGCACTCATCGAAAACGTGGCCAAACAAGCCGGTATGCCGGTAGGGCCGCTGGCGGTGCTGGATGAAGTAACGTTAGAACTGGTGTATCACGTGACTGCGCAGACCCGCACAGACTTAGGCAGCGCGTTCCAGGAGTCGACCAGTTGGCCGGTGGTCAAGAAAATGGTCGAAGTGCTGAATCGCCAAGGCAAGCGCCACGGGCAAGGCTTTTATGAGTACCCCGCCGGTGCGAGCAAACATTTGTGGCCGGGGCTCAAGGCGCAATTTCCGCTCGCCGCGCAGCAACCGGATGCGGAGGAAGTCAAAACGCGACTGCTCTACATTCAGGCGCTGGAGACGGCGCGTTGCTTTGAAGAAGGCGTGCTGACCGATCCCGCGGACGCGGATTTAGGTTCTATCTTCGGTTGGGGTTATCCGGCATGGACCGGCGGCACGTTATCGTTCATCGATATGACGGGCACGGCGAAGTTTGTCGCCGAGTGCGAGCGTTTGGCCAAGACCTATGGGCCGCGCTTTGCGCCGTCCGCGTGGCTCAAAGCGCGCGCGGCGAGTGGCAAAACCTTTTACTGAAGAAAAAGATGAGATGTCATGCTTGGTGGCCTAAACCAAGTGCTTTCGCTGGGTAACTAATTTAACGAGGAGGAGAAGATCATGAGCACCGAGGCCAACAAAAAACTGGTGACCGAATTTTGGGAAGCGTTTTCCGCGAGCAACTACGACAAGGTGTTGTCGATGTTGGCGGACGATGCCACTTGGTGGGTGGCCGGGAACTTTGAACTATCCGGGACTTACACCAAAGCGCAATTCGCGGAACTGCTCAAAGGCGTGACCGGCGCGCTGCCACAGGGCATCAAAGTCATGCCGAAGATGCTCACCGCGGATGAAGATCGCGTGTCGGTGGAAGCGGAATCTTATGCCCCCCATACCAGCGGCAAGATCTACAACAATTTCTATCATTTCATGATGCGAGTTCGGAACGGCAAGATTGCTTCCGTGCGCGAGTATCTCGATACGATGCACGCGAAGGAGATTCTTTGCAGTTAAACATGAACGCGTCGTAATCGATCTAAATGATTCGCCGGTTGGGCTGACGTAGGAAGCCCAACTTAAAATCGAGCATGGCGCGTGAATAACGTTTATGACAGTCCGCTTAAGCGCGGATGCGTAAGCGCGCTAACCGAGCGATAAATTTAGTTTGGGTTGTTCGCGCAACGCGGGTAGAGAAGCATTCCCTCACCCGGCGCTGCGCGCCGACCTCTCCCGCAAGCAGGCGAGGTTGATTTAGGATACTCTGAATAAGTCCCGCCTGGA
>CAZKRY010000015.1:0-145127 GCA_964555355.1 uncultured Klebsiella sp. | reverse complement strand
CAATCGTCCCCACATTCACGTGTGGCTTCGTTCGTTCAAATTTCTCTTTGGACATCGCCTTCCTCTCCTCAACGACGCTTAAAACAACAAATCCGCAACTTGAAACAACCAACGCTGGAGCCCATAACCGGAATCGAACCGGTGACCTCTTCCTTACCAAGGAAGTGCTCTACCGACTGAGCTATATGGGCATTAAGTCAGTCCGCAAACTCTCAATATTTTGTGGTGCTAACGCTCTGGAGCGGTCCCACGGCGGCGATCACCGCGTAATTTACTTAGAAACCCACGTCGCGCTCGCTCTGGGGTGACTGGAGCGGGTGATGGGAATCGAACCCACACCATCAGCTTGGAAGGCTGAGGTTCTACCATTGAACTACACCCGCAGATACTTCCCACCCAAGCACGTGTCTCAATATCCCAAACATGGTGGAGGGGGTAGGATTCGAACCTACGAAGGCAGAGCCGGCAGATTTACAGTCTGCTCCCGTTGACCGCTTGGGTACCCCTCCGTACGGGTAGCCGAAAATTTTCGTAAGTTAATGAACTTATGTCAATCGGAAATCTGAAGGCCGCACCCAAATTGTCTTTCGCCGACCATTGAATTCAGGTTCGTCCAAACTACCCAGAACGCGGTTTCGCTGTTGCGCCCGCAGGACGCTGGTTAGCCGTCCTTCGCACGCATTACTCACCATATCAGTCACTTGGCCTTCTTCTTGCCACGCGCTCCAGGCATGCGTCCCGGCTTGTAGGCGGCGAGGAGTGCCGTCGCGGAATCAAGGGATAAAGTCTTGGGATCGGTATCTTTTGGCAACCGGGCATTTTTCGACCCATCGGTGATATAGGGTCCAAAGCGGCCATTCAGAATCCGAATCTCCGAATTTTCAAATACTTTGAGTTCGCGATTTTTGTCTGCTTCGAGCTTTTCCGCGATCAGTTCCAAGGCGCGCTCAAGGGTCACCGTGTAGGGGTCGTCGTCTTTTTTGAGCGATACATACTTGTCCCCATACCGGACATACGGTCCGAAACGACCGATATTGGCGCTTATAGAGACGCCATCGGCGGTCGTCCCAAGATCGCGCGGTAACCGCGTCAACTCCAACGCCTGTTCTAGCGTAAGCGTGTCGATGCGTTGGCCGCCGCGCAGGCCGTAGAATTTCGGCTTTTCTTCTTCATCGGGGTTCCCGATCGCAACGTAGGGGCCAAACCGGCCCATGCGTACCGATACCGGTTTACCAGAAGACGGGTCGACGCCCAATTCGCGCGCCTGGGTCGCTTCTTTGCGCGACACGTTGGCTTCCTTGTCGACGACCGTGGCATGAAAATCACGCCAGAAGTCGCTTAACACCGGTACCCAGTCCTGCTCGCCGCGCGACACCGCGTCGAGTTCGTCTTCGAGCTTGGCGGTAAAGTCGTAATCGACGTAACGCTGGAAATGTCCGGTGAGAAACGAGCTCACTACGCGGCCGATATCGGTCGGATGAAAGCGCTTCTTATCGATTTCGACGTATTCACGCTGCAAGAGCGTGGTGATGATCGATGCGTACGTCGATGGCCGTCCGATGCCGTATTCCTCGAGCGACTTGACCAAGGAAGCTTCGGAATAACGCGGCGGCGGTTCTGTAAAATGTTGCTCCGCGCGAATATCGAGCAATGCCACCCGTTGTCCCTCCGTGAGCGGTGGAAGCACGCCTTCTTCTTCCTGGGGTTGATCGTCGCTGCTTTCCGCATACACCGACATAAATCCCGGGAACGCAACCGTCGTACCCGTGGCACGAAACGTCCCGGAGTCACCGCATTTGAGATCCACCGCGACCAAATCGAGCACTGCGGAACTCATTTGGCTTGCCACCGTGCGCTTCCAGATAAGATCGTAAAGCTTGAATTGCTCGGGACTCAAACGCGATTTGATTTGCGCGGGCACCCGCGATATCGACGTCGGTCTAATCGCCTCGTGCGCTTCTTGCGCGTTTTTTGAGTTTGTTTTGTAAACGTTTGGTCGAGCCGGCACATTGTCCTTGCCAAAGCGGGTGGCGACAAACGCGCGAATCTCATCGACCGCTTCGCGCGCCAGATTCAACGAGTCCGTACGCATATAGGTGATCAAGCCTTCGCTGCCATTACCGACGTCGATCCCTTCGTACAGCTGTTGCGCGACTCGCATGGCCTTTTGCGCCGAAAAACCTAACTTTCGCACCGCCTCTTGTTGCAACGTCGAGGTGATGAACGGCGGCGAAGGGTTGCGCTTGCGTTGCTTGCGCTCGATGGTCGAAACCAACAACGCACCTTGCGCCGCCGCGCGCAATTCTTGTTGCGCGCTGGTCGCGGAGGTTCCGTCGTGAACACTGAATTGGGTGATTTTCTCACCCTTAAAATTAGACAGTTTGGCGACGAACTTCTGGCCTTCATGTTCCAGATCGGATTCGATCGTCCAATATTCTCGCGGCTTAAATTTTTCAATTTCTTCTTCGCGCTCGCAGATCATGCGCAACGCCGGACTTTGCACGCGCCCGGCGGACAAACCGCGCTTTATTTTTTTCCACAGCAGCGGAGATAGATTGAATCCAACCAAGTAATCCAGCGCACGGCGAGCTTGCTGGGCGTTGACCAGGTCCATCGAAATTGACCGCGGGCTATCGACCGCTTCCTTGATCGCGCGTTGGGTGATCTCATGAAACACCACACGATTAAGCACTTTGCCTTTGAGCGCTTTGCGCTCATTCAGTAATTCGGCGATGTGCCAGGAGATCGCTTCGCCTTCGCGATCCAAGTCGGTTGCCAGATAAATATTTTGCGCTGCTTTGGCGGCTTTCGTAATGGCATCGACGTGTTTGCGATTTTTCTCGATGACTTCGTAATGCATCGCAAACTTGTCATCGGGATCGACTGCGCCCTCTTTGGGTCGCAGATCGCGGACATGCCCGTACGAAGCAAGGACTTCAAAGTCCTCGCCGAGGTATTTCTTGATAGTCCCCGCCTTGGCGGGTGACTCCACGATTAGCAAATTTTTGCTCATGCGACCTTCAACATTTAATCTTCCGCAACACCCGCCCCTGCGCTTTCCCGTGTTACGCCCAAATTGCTTTCAGGATTGCGCCTCAATCCGAGAAGTGGCATTCAATCGAATGAGATTAGAGGGTGCGATGGTGGGGGTGGCGACGCCTTAACGGTCGTGTTCACCGGCACGCTCGAATAATCCGCCGGGGAGTTCGCGTATGTCACCGGACAGGACTAGCGGCAACAGGATGGATGAAACCCTTCCGACCGTCAATCCGGTTCGCGCACACAGCGCATCGAGCGAAACTGTGTCGTACCCGCACGCGGCCATGATTTGCGCCGCGTCTGGCGCTAACTCGCGGGGCTCCGTGCGCGTCCTCGGATCGTGAGTAACCGCTTCATCGATCTGACAATTTTTGGTTAGGTAGTGCGGTAGTTCCTGAATCACTTCGCCGGCTTCACTGATCAAAGTGGCGCCCTGCCTAATCAACGCGTGAGTACCTTTGCAAAGTGGATTGTGAATTGAGCCAGGCATCGCGAAGACCTCGCGCCCCTGCTCTAAAGCGAGGCGCGCCGTGATGAGCGAGCCGCTTTTCAAACCTGCTTCGACGACCACGACGCCCACACTCAAACCGGCAATGATTCGATTTCGCAACGGAAAGTGCAGTGCCAATGGGGGCGCTTCGAGCGGGCACTCGCTGATTAGCGCACCCCGCGCCTGGATCGTGTCCGCGAGCGCTTGATTCTCTGGCGGGTAGATGCGGATAAGTCCATTGCCGAGCACCGCGAGCGTCGGGCTCGGGCTTGCCAAAGCACCGCGATGCGCGGCTGCGTCAATTCCGCGGGCGAGACCGCTTGCGATGCAGAACCCGGCAACGCCGAGATTTTTAGCCAAGGAAAAAGCCGAATCGCGGGCACTCGCTGACGCCGCGCGCGCGCCCACGATGGCAAGTGCAGGACGCTGTATTGCAGCCCAATCTCCTGTCACAAACAGCAGTGGCGGCGGGTCGTCGATATGTTTGAGTAACCGCGGATAGCGCGGATCATCCACGGTGAGAATCGCATGCTGCGGGGATTGCGCGCGCCAGTTGAGCGCTCGTTCGGCTGCCTCCCACGCCATACGGGCGGACCCGATTCCTCGCTCCACGAACCTGGTTAGTGCACCACCCGCTCCGCCTTCGCGAGAGAGCGCCACAAATTCGCGTGTTAACTTGGCGGGACTCAAGTAACCCGCGGCGTGCATCGCAAGCGCACACCGCAGCATTTCGGTATCCATACCTGTGCGTCCTTTCAGCTCAGAGTCTGCGCGTGCGTCCTGCACGCGCAATCTATTATGCCATTAGGCGTAGCCCAGGGCAGCTCGATTTCTAACCGATGCGGACGGTTGCGTTATGGATTCCGCACGAAATCCTCGACGTGAACCGGGCGCTGAGTATTCATCACCAGCGCAAAGCTGACATTTTCAAAAGTGCGGAAAACCAGCAGTTCGCCCGCGCGTTCCTCGGGGAGTTGAACCATGACCGGCGTGCCGCCCACAGGCTCTCCCAGTGCTTTGTCCACTGCAATTTTGGTTTCACGCAAATCATTCGCAACGCCGTCAAAAAAACGCCCAACGGTGGAGGGATTTTCGGCTTCGGCGCGTCGAAAATCTTCCAAGCGCTGTATCGCAGCCTGTTCGGTCCCTAGCTTATCGCGCACCAGTTCGCCACTTTGGTGTATCGCCAGGACATGTCCCGGTTCGAGACCGTCCGCGATGCCCTTGTTCAACACCACGACGTTGTACTGACCAATTTGCGAGACCCCGTCGACGACCGCGATGATGCGACCATCAATCGGTCCAGGCGGCGCATGCGGGATGAACTCGGGGTATTCGTCCTGCTCCTGCGGAAGTAAACGATCTCCCTTGACGATTTCCCGATCGGCGCGCGTCACGACTGCCGTGGCCGGATCGCCGAATTTGTTAATCAGTACGTCGGCAATATGTAGCGCTTCGTAGCCTAATGTCGCGTTGGTATCGGGATCGATATAGGCGTTGCCGGGGCGAAAGACGGAGTACCGATTCGTGGTTTCGTTACTGATTCCACGCAAATAAATTTTTTGGCCGGGCCCGGAGGCCAAGTGTTCGTCTTGGCTCCCAACAACATAGGCCGCGGCATCGATCTCCGCTTTGGAAACCACGCGCGGGCGGCTCAAAAACTGCTGGATCGCATCGAGGGGGATCGGCGGTATGGCGTTATCGCGCTGATATTCGCGCACCCCGGGAGATAGTTTGACTAATCGGCCCCGGGTCAAGCCGAGGAGCGGCCGGCCGTCTTTATAAGTTAACGAGAGCTCATCGCCTGGGTAGATAAGATGAGGATTTTCAATCTGTTGATTGACTTCCCAAATTTCCGGCCACTGCCACGGATAGCGCAAAAACTTTCCGGCGATGTCCCACAAGGTGTCGCCTTTAACCACCGTATAACGGCTTGGATGGTTGGGGTTCAGCACGATCTCGTCCGCGATCGCACTTATGCAGAGGCCTATCGTGAGGACGGCCGCGAGAATATTTTTCCCAAGCATATCAAGACTCTTATCGTGACTCCTTAATGTAGTCTAGCAGAATGCAAAAAAAATACGATACAGTCACGGATGCCTTGCGGGGGCGCTTGTAACCGATTGATTGGCAGTGCACTTCAACCTATTCTCTGCATATCACAGGCGCGCTTTACTGATGGCACTTCTTACAATCCTACATTTTCCGGACCCTCGCCTGCGGATCGTGGCGAAGCCAGTTGCCGTATTTGATGCGTCGACGCAAACCTTGGTCGATTCGCTTTTCGAGACCATGTACCAGGCACCTGGCATCGGTCTCGCGGCAACCCAGGTCAACGTGCACCAGCGGATCATCGTCGTTGACGTGTCAGCCGAGCAAAACCAACCTTATTGCCTCATTAACCCACGGCTGCTGCGCGCCGAAGGGCAGATTCGCACCGAAGAAGGTTGTTTATCGGTCCCCGAAATCTATGAAAACGTTAGTCGACCGAGTCAAATCAGCGTCGAGGCGCAAGACGCGCATGGAAATGAATTTACCTTGGAAGCCTCTGAGCTGTTGGCGGTCTGCATCCAGCACGAAATGGATCACCTCGAAGGCAAGCTCTTTGTCGACAAACTGTCCGAGCTGAAACGCCAGCGGATCCGCAAAAAATTCGAAAAACTGAGCCGTACCGCGTAGCATCGACGCCGACTCGGCACGCCGCACCAACGCCTTTGAATCAACCTTTGCCCAACCACTTGCGAGTCGTTTTCGCGGGGACACCCGCGTTTGCAGAACCCGCGTTGCGCATGCTGATTGAAGAGCCGCACTGTAAGGTTTGCGCGGTCTACACCCAACCCGACCGACCGGCCGGCCGCGGACGTAAGCTGAGCGCCTCGCCAATTAAAACGCTCGCTCTCGCCCATGAAATTCCGGTGGAGCAACCGGAAAGTTGGCGCACGGCGACGACACTCGCATCACTGCGCGCCCTTGAGCCCGATTTGCTCGTGGTCGTTGCGTACGGCGTCATTCTGCCGGAGGCTGCCCTGGCTATCCCGCGCTTGGGCGCGGTTAACGTGCATGCCTCGTTGTTACCGCGCTGGCGGGGCGCGGCGCCCATTGAACGCGCATTGATGGCTGGCGATTCGCGCACGGGAGTGTCAATTATGCAGGTCGTGCGCGAACTCGACGCAGGCCCGGTTTATTGCGCTTCGTCGTGCGACATACTCGAAACCGATACGGGCGGTTCGCTGCGCGAACGCCTCGCGCAACTCGGCGCGCAGTCCTTACTGCAGGTGGTGCACGCCCTTGATGCCGGCCGCGCCGTCGCCGTGCCGCAGGATTCGGCTGCGGTGACTTATGCGGCGAAAATCACCGCCGCCGATCGCGAACTCGTGTGGGCGTCACCGGCGACGGTGCTCGCCAGACAGGTTCGTGCGCTAAACCCGACGCCGCTTGCCATCACGACCAGCCTTGGTGTGACGTTTGCCGTGCTCGAGGCAACCGCACTGCCGACGACGCGCGTCGAGGAACCTGGCGTTGTCATCGCCCTCTCCGGCACCGGCATCGATGTGACGACCGGCGATGGAATATTGCGTCTCCTGCGTGTTCAACCCGTGGGTAAGCGTCCCATGTCCGCGCAAGAATTCGCCAACGGCTACGGCCGCAAATTGTTCACATCATGACTCCATGAGCGCGACTCTGCGTGCCGCGATTGCCGCAAGCTTGGAAGCTATTCTCGCGCAAGGGCAGCGGCTAGATCAGGCGGTGTCGCAAGCGGGCGCGACACTGGGTGCGTCATCCGACATCGCTTTTTTACAGGAATCCGTGTACGGCGTGATGCGCCGCTACTATTCGCTCGACGCCTTGATCGTGCGCTTTTTGCGTAAGCCGCTGCGCAAAAAAGATTTACCGATCCGAATGCTGTTATTGTCGGGGTTACATGAACTTCGCTACATGGCAACGCCGAGCTATGCAAGCGTCGATTTGCATGTCGCCGCATGCGATGAGCTTAAGCGCCCGTGGGCCAAGGGATTGGTTAACGCCGCCTTACGCAATGCGCAACGTTTTTTTGCCAAGCCTTCCAATGCACCCGCCGCCACCGAGGAAACGAGTTATGAGCATCCCACCTGGTTTATCGAGCGGCTTCGCGGCGATTGGCCGGATGAGTGGTCGAACATCCTAAGCGCCAATAATCAGCACCCGCCGTTGGTTCTACGCGTCAATCGCCTGCGGCAATCGCGCGATGACTACTTACGCCAATTGCAAGCTTGCGGATTGGCGGGTGTGCCGACGTCGTTTTCACCGGACGGCATCGTGCTCGCGGCGCCATGCCGGGTTGAGGCACTGCCAGGTTTTGCACAAGGGACGGTGTCATTGCAAGACGAAGCAGCGCAACTCGCGGCGTTGCTGCTCGACTGTGCACCAAGCGATACCGTCCTCGATGCGTGCGCGGCGCCTGGCGGTAAAACGGCGCACTTATTGGAATGTCATCCAACCCTGCGGCTCCTCGCCACCGATAACAAGGCGCCACGTCTTGCCGAACTACGCGCAACCCTTCAACGACTTCAACTTGACTGCGAAATCGCGCATGCCGATGCTCGCGAGTTAGTGTCACCTGCGCGCTTTCAGCGCATCTTGCTCGACGCGCCGTGCAGCGCTAGTGGCGTCGTGCGGCGTCATCCGGATATCAAATTTCATCGATCACCCGCAGCCGTCGCGCTTGCGGCGCAACGCCAAATGGAGATCCTCGCGGCGTTGTGGCCGAAACTTGCCGCGGGCGGTAGGCTACTGTATGTCACCTGCTCGGTTTTCAGGCAGGAGAACGATGAAGTCATTGCTGAGTTTCTCGCGAGCGCCCCGCCGGGGGTACGCGTTCGAGCGCTTGACGTTGCTTGGGGACATCCCACCCGTTTTGGTCGTCAAGTGCTACCGGGACAACACGATATGGATGGATTCTATTTTGCGCTACTCGAAAACACTGGATCCCAAGACACATGAAGGTCCTCCATAGGCGAGACTGGTTGTGTCTTTTTGCGCTTGTGCTTGGAACGCGAGCGTGGGCCGATGAATTCGCGATCGATAAAGTTTCCGGACAACTCAGCGAGGGTTTTTACTACGTGAATGTCGATGCCTCGATCGAACTCGCGCCGACGGTTCGGGAAGCGGTGGTAAGTGGCGTTCCGCTCGATTTCGCTTTCGATTTCGCGCTGTGCATACCACGTAAGTTGCTCTGGGACGATTGCTTTCTGAAGCTGCGCCGGACTTATCGACTCGCCCGCCATGCGCTTGCGGAAAGCTTTGTGGTGACTGACTTGGTCAGCGAGCGTGCCAATTCTCAGTCCTCGTTGGACGAGGCATTGGATGCTCTCGGCAAACTGCGCGAGGTCTCGATCGCGACCGAAGTTGCCTTGCCGTCCGACCGCACCGCGTATGGCAGCTTGCGCGCGCGACTTGACATCGAAGCGTTGCCCGCGCCGTTACGTCCCATCGCCTATGTGTCACCCAGTTGGCATCTTAAAAGCGAGCGCCATGAATGGAAGCTGATGCCGTGACTCGCCGTTGGACCATGGGCGGCGCGGTCGTTTTGTTGAGCCTTTCGCTGCTCGCGTCACTCATCTTGATGAGCGCCGCCATACAGAATTCCGAGCGCTTCGGCACGCTTTTTTCGATGTTACTGATTACCAATTTTTTGGGACTCGTCGGCTTTGCAGTCCTACTCGTCATCAATTTGAAACAACTGGCGGCGCAGCTGCGAAGCAGACAGGCAGGTGCTCGTCTTACGCTGCGCATGCTGGGTATCTTTCTTGCGTTGTCGCTATTGCCGCTGTTGGTGTTATACGGCTTTTCGCTCGACTTTCTACGCCGTGGGGTGGATAGCTGGTTCGATGTACGTATCGATCGCGCGCTCGATGATGCGCTCGACCTAAGCAAAAACGCGCTCGATTTGCGAATGCGCGAGCTACTGGCCAAAACGGTCGACTTGGCGGAAGAATTAGGCAAAGGCTCCGCGCCGATGGCGGTGCTCGATCTCGATGCGTTACGCGCTCCCGGCAGCACCATCGTCGCCAATACGTGGGACGCCAGCCCAACCGATCTCGACCTCCTGCGGCAACGCGCCGGCGCCGATGAACTCACGTTGGTTACCCCACAAGGTCACGTGTTGGAATCGAGCGGCGTCGGGACCGAATTGGTACCGGTTGAGCTCCCCCCCGCAGCATTGCTGCAATTGCGCCAAGGCAGTAGCTATATCGGACTCGAACCGCTTGGGAGTGGCGGCATGCTCGTGCGGATCGCGGTCACTGTGCCGAGCGACAGCGTCGGCAACGAACAGCGCATCTTGCATGCACTCTATCCGCTTTCGGCGCGCATGAACTCGCTGGCGGAAAGCGTGCAGCGCGCGTATGCCAAATACAATGAACTCGATTACCTGCGCGACAAACTAACGTTGAGTTTCGCGATGACGTTGACCTTGGTGTTGCTGTCGAGCATGGCGGTCGCGGCTTGGGCCGCCTTTGTATCGGCGCGACGACTCGCGGCGCCGATCAGCGCTCTCGCGGCGGGAACGCAGGCCGTCGCCGAAGGAAATTACACGACCACTTTGCCGGTCACCAGTAGCGATGAAATCGGCCTGTTGGTGAGCTCATTCAACGCGATGACCAGCCGGATTGCGAACACTCGCGCGGAATTGGAATCGCAGCATCGTTATGTGAATACCTTACTGAGCGAACTTTCTTCGGGCGTGTTGGCGCTTGATGGCGCACGCGTCATCACGACGTTAAATGATCGCGGCACGCAAATTTTGAACCTTCATGACGGTTCGTTGATTGGCGCACCGTTGCATGACTTGGCGCTGCGGCGCGAACATTTGCGACCCCTGACAGAAGGATTGGCGCAGCTGTTGGACGAAGGCGCGCCGCGTTGGCAACGCGAGTTCCAAATTTTTACGCGCGAAGGACGCCGCATTTTGATGTGCCGTGGCTCGGTGTTAACCACCGACGATTCAGCCCATCCGGGGCACGTGGTCGTGTTCGACGATATCACCGCGCTCGCCAAAGGCCAGCGCGATGCGGCGTGGTCGGAGGTTGCTAGACGCTTGGCGCATGAGATCAAAAACCCGCTGACGCCTATTCAATTGTCCGCCGAACGCTTACGCCAAAAATATTTGTCGAAACTACCGCCGGCGGACGCCGAAACCCTAGATCGCTTGACCAGCACCATCGTGCAACAAGTCGACACCATGAAGTCGATGGTGAACACCTTCAGTGATTACGCCCGGCCGCCGACCATCAATCAGGAGCAGGTGGACGTTAATCGACTTCTGCAGGGGGTGGTCGATCTTTATCGCTCGGCCAACCCCGATGCGGCTTTTGAGTGCATGTTGTCGGACACGCTGCCGCCGGCGTCGTTGGATGCCAGCCGCTTCCGTCAGGTGTTTAATAATCTCATCAAGAATGCGCTGGAGGCGCATGTTGGTGGTGTCGTCCCGCGCATCCAGGTATCCACCCGAGAACTCGCCACCGACTCGGGTCAATTGCTTGAAATTCGGATTAGCGACGCTGGCGAAGGCATGCGTGAAGATATTGTTGGCACGGCCTTCGAGCCGTATGTTACGAATAAGACGCGCGGCACGGGACTCGGTCTCGCCATCGTCAAGAAAATCGTCGAGGAACACGGCGGCGTGGTGACCTTGGAGAACAATTTGGGATCCCCAGGCGCGTCCGCCATCATCCGCTTGCCACTCCAGACACCGGCGCTAGGTTCGACGCTAGAAACTAACAGGAAAGCATCATGAATCGTCAGCAAATCTTGGTCGTTGATGATGAACCGGACATTCGCGTCCTGTTGAAAGAAATTCTAGAAGACGAAGGCTTCACGGTGACTGTCGCTGAAAATGCGGCGCAGGCCCGCGAGGCACGCCGGGCGCGGCGACCCGATTTGGTACTGCTCGACATTTGGATGCCGGACACTGATGGCATTGCGCTCTTAAAGGAGTGGTCGGAAGCCGGTCCACTCGACGCGCCGGTCATTATGATGTCGGGCCACGGCACCGTGGAAACGGCGGTGGAGGCAACTCGCCTCGGGGCTTATGACTTCATCGAAAAGCCGTTATCGATCGCGAAGCTCTTATTGACAATTCAGCGCGCACTCGAAAACGCGAGCTTGCACCGGGAAAACGTCGGCTTGCGGCGTGCCGCGGCCGGCGTCGCCGAACCTATCGGACGCAGCCGCGCGATGGAAAACCTGCGTGCGAATTGCCGGCGTATCGCGCAACACAAAACCGCAGTTTTTATTACCGGTGAATCGGGGGGCGGCAAAGAGGTATTCGCGCGTTACATTCATGCGCAAAGCCCGCGCGCGGCCGGACCTTTTATCGCGGTCAATGTCGCAAGCATGGCGCGGGAGAATCCGGATCGCGAACTGTTCGGTAGTGAGGACGGCCAGCGGGTGGTGTATGGCTCGCTCGAACAGGCGAGCGGCGGCACCATTCTCATCAAAGACATCGCCGACATGGATCTCGGGACACAGGCACGGTTGCTGAGTGCCTTGGAACAACAGTCGATGCTGCGCGTCGGCGGCCGCGAAGCCGTCGCCATCGATGTACGGGTGATCGCGGCGACCAAAAAGGATCTTGCCGCAGAAGTCGCCGCCGGACGTTTCCGCGACGATCTCTACTATTTTTTGAACGTTGTGCCGTTGGTGGTGCCGCCGCTGCGCGATCATTTGGAAGACATGGACGATTTGCTCGTCCACTACACGCAATATTTCGCGCAACACGAAGGACTGCCACGACGCGAATTCTCGGCGGCAGCGCGATTGCGACTACGCGATTACCGTTGGCCCGGAAACGTGCGCGAACTCAAAAATCTGGTGCAACGGCTGTTCATTCTCGGCAATTCGGAGCAGATCGAAGCGCTCGAAATCAGCAACGCGACCGGCATGCGGCCAACCGCCGAGGGCGACATCGCGCATCCGGAGTTTGAGTTGCCGCTGCGCGAAGCGCGCGAGCGTTTCGAGAAAGCGTATCTCGAGTATCAACTGCAACTTTTTGACGGCAGTGTGAGTAAAGTCGCCGAGCGCGTGGGCATCGAACGCACACACCTGTACCGAAAATTGCGCAGCCTCGGTATCGATCCAAAGCAAATTAAAGAAGCGAGTCGCGAGTAGCGCGTGGCATGGCGAATCCGCAAGTCTTGGAAGCATTGCTCGCGCGCGGCCAGGATTCTCCAGTGCTGCGATATAGTTTGGGAATGGCGTATCTCGACGAGGACCCAGCGCGCGCCGTCGTGCATTTTCAGCAAGCGGTCACACTCGATCCGGACTACTCCGCCGCGTGGAAAATGCTCGGCAAGGCGTTGACGGCCGCGCATCACCCCGCGCTGGCACAGGCCGCTTATGCCAATGGGATAGCCGCGGCCGAACGCAAAGGCGACGTGCAAGCGGCCAAGGAAATGAAGGTATTTCTTAAGCGTTTGTCGGGCTAGGCGCCGGACTCGTCCGCGCATCGAGCGCACCAACCAACTCCGAAACGTGCGTAAAGCGATGCCGCTCCAGGTAATCGACAAGCCCCGCGTTGATATCTCGGCAGAGCAACGGCTCATAAAATAGCCCGGTCCCAATCCCGACGGCACTCGCGCCCGCGAGCATGAACTCCACGGCGTCGGTTGCCGAGGTAATCCCGCCCTGACCAATAATCGGGATGTTGAGCGGCCGGCATACCTGTGCGACCTGATAGACCTTTAGCAACGCGATTGGCTTAATGGCAGGTCCGGATAAACCGCCCTGGATATTGCCGATCACCGGAACCCGTCGCTCCGCATCGATTGCCATTCCCATCAACGTGTTGATAACGGCGAATGCATCCGTGCCGGCTTCGATACAACGGCGCGCGTTTTCAGCGATATCCGTTTGATTGGGCGACAACTTGGTGATCAGTGGTTTGCAGGTGACACGGCGGCAGGCCGCGACCACGCGCGCCGACATTTCCGGATTGTTGCCGAAAGCGACGCCGCCTTCTTTAACGTTCGGACAAGAGATATTGATTTCCAGCGCGTCGATTGGCGAATCATCAAAAATTCGCGTTACTTCCGCATACTCTTCAACCGTCGATCCCGACACGTTCGCGATAAAGCGGGTCTCACTAAAATCTAGCTGCGGCAGGATGGTATTAACGACGGCGTGAGCCCCGGGATTTTGTAGACCGATCGCATTCAACATGCCGGCCGGCGTTTCAAAGACGCGATGCGGCGGATTTCCCAAACGCGGGGCCAGCGTCGTGCCCTTCAAACACACCGCCCCAACCTCGCGATTGGAAAAGCCGCGCACCCGTGTATATTCCTCGCCGAATCCGACGCAGCCCGAGAGCAACACCAACGGCGACGCGAAGTCCATGCCGCAGAACGTTGTGCGCAACCGCGCGTCGGGTAAAGCAGGTGCATCCATTGTGATTGTGATATCTGTTGGCCGTGTTTGACGTAGCGCTTTTTCAGCCGGAAATACCGCCGAATACCGGCAACATTATACGCCTGTGTGCCGCGGCAGGCGCACGCTTGCACCTCATTGGACCGCTGGGGTTCCACTTAGACGATCGCGCGTTACGCCGTGCGGGCCTGGATTACCGTGAATTTGCGAGCGTGGTGACTCACACCGGATATGCGGCGTTTGCCGCGCAGACTGGCGCGCGCATCGTTGCCTTCACGACGCATGGGGAGAAATCGCTCTACACGCATCGTTTTGGCGCCGGCGATGTTCTGTTGTTCGGCCCGGAATCGCGCGGTCTACCGCCTGATATCCGCGCAAGCCTGCCGCCCGAATATCGACTGCGCATTCCCATGCGCAGTGGCATTCGCAGCCTCAACCTCGCGAATGCGGTCGCCATCGCACTTTACGAGGCCATGCGTCAATGTGAGTTCAGCGCGCCGAGGTAACGTTCGCGACCAATTGCCGTTGAAAGTAGTCTTCGCCGCCAGGTCTGCCGTATCGCGCGAAGGCACGCAAAGTAAACGTCTGATAGCGCCGCACACCTTCGACGACCGCAGTTGCCGTGCAATTCAGTTCGACCTCAAAACCGCGCAGTGCTGGTCCGGCTAACGCGAAGCGCGTCCCATCCGCGATGCAAGCGTCATCGATTAAGACGCGCGCGACCGCCCATTCCATGCCGCTTTGTGCCGCGCGTTCCGCGCGCGCGCTCATCAAACGAAGCACGCCCGTGCCGCGCTGTCCGGATTCGATATTGACGAGGAATCCCGCCAGCATCGACACGACGACCACCACAAACACGGCAGAGACCAGTGTAAAGCCCCGTTGTTTGCAGTGCTGAATCGGGTTACGGCGCATTGGCGATCGGGATCTGTTGCAGCAACGTGATCGCCTCGCGCGCCCCCTCGAGGTTATCGCTCGCCAGTACCAGTCGCACGGTGACGAGCCCTTGGCGAGTCGCAGTGCCGGGATCGTAAGTAAACTCACAAGATTCGACCCGCGCGGCGAGATCGCTAGCCGCCCCCGCGGGGGTCGCTCGTTGGGTCGCGTTGATGGGGTAATTGGCGTAGCGCCGCAGGCGCCCTTCGCCGCAGTTCAAAGTCACGGGGGTGTCGACGATAAAAAACCGCTGGTAGGGCGACGCCGCCGGCCACGCGCTTGCAGTGACGCCGCGCGCAAACGATAGCACCCGTGTGCCGGCGTCATAGCCAACCACCCCGGCCAAATTGTCGCCACAGTAAGCATTGCTGCGCGGGCCGCTGAACATCGCGCAATCAGCCGGCACGCCAGTGTTGTATATGGCGACGCAATTGATCGCCCCCGCCATGCACGCCGTGGTGCCCCCGGCGCCGCCCGTTGGGATCACGTCCGTCGCGAGCCCACCGAGAACGTTAAAGCTATCGGCACTCGCCGCGAGCGCGATGGCGTCGCTCGTCGCATCCGTCACGTCCACTTCGGCGCGATAACGGCCGCCGTTGGTTGTACGCAAAAACTCGAGCGCCGTACCGCCTGGGGTCACACGCACGCTATTCGGGAGCGCCGTACGTAATTCACGGTCGATGCGCGCAAGCGCCGTCTCCGCGCTCGCGACGAGTTCGGCGCGGCGCGTCGTTTCGGCGAACGCCTTGACGGGTTCAGCAATATTGCGCCAAACGACCAGGCTCAAAATCGCGCTTATCGTCATGACAACGATAAGTTCAATGAGCGTGAAGCCGGTCGCGGATCGCGCACTCACGGCACGTTGGTCTTGTAGCGAGATAATGCGAGCGGCTGCGCGAGACCGGCGTGCGTGACCGTGACATCGACACGCACGACCTGACCCGTGTCAGCGCGCAATGCCGGATTGCCGAGCGTGACCCCGGAATCCGCGACCGCGACATTGACCGCATAGCCTTCGAGTCCGGCCAGTGCGCGCCCCACGCGATCGGTCGCGCCGGAATCGCGCAACCCGGCGTAATCGCAGATATCGTCAAACGCGGCGCGCCCGGCTTCGGCCCCAAACGCCGCGCCGCCGCACCCGCTGCGACAAGGACTCGCGACGCATTCGGCACGACATCCCGTCGCGGGATCGCCGTCCGGGTCATACGAAGGATCGCAGAACCCTGTCTGCGCGATTTCATCGACGTATGCCGCGGCGATCGCTTGGGCTTGCGCCTCGATCATCGGATCGGCACTGCGGCCGCTCGCGGCCGCCACCGCGACCATGAGACCAACGAGCGCGACGGAAATGATGACAATCGACGCAATAAGTTCGATTAACGTCACGCCACGCACGGCACGGCCCATGGGGTTACTCCACCAGGCCGCTTTCCGCGTGCACACGCACGCGAACGGTGTCAAAAGCCAGTTCTATATCGGAATCGATTAACCTGCCACTGGACGCGCTACGCGGTCGCCCGAGCGTGTCGAAATAAAACTCGGCGCTGCGGCCGCTTATCCCATCCGGCAATGCGGCCCGAAGTTCATCGCCTCCACTGCGGTGCACGGCGGATAAGGGGCCCGTGCGGTCGTTACAATCGCCACCGCCGAAGCGCATGACCTGATAGCCGCCGGTATCGATGGTGACTTGAACGCCGCACCCGGAGGCGATCGCGAGGTGTTGTGCGTAACGCAAGGCGCCGCGCAGATCGTCGGCAAATCCGCGCGCGGCGAACGCTGGGGTCGAGAAAAAACGTGGTCCGGAGACCGCGGCAAGCACCCCAATAATCGTCATGGTGGTCAGCAACTCCACCAAGGTGAAGCCGCGGACGAGTCGGTGCTTGGCCGGCCGCGGCATGAGAACGGCAACTTCTCGCAAGCGATTAACTCACCGCGAATCGCCGTTTTGCGATCAATCGCAATCACCATTGGTCACGGTCACCGTCGGTGGTTCGCCTGATGCCGTGCCAAGCAAATAAGTGACCTTACAACTTGTGGTCGCGATGTTTTCAATCCCAAAAGTGTAGCCAGGCGCGTCACCCGCAATGGCTTCCGCGGTGAAGCCCGACAGATCCGAGAGGACCTTCTTAATGCCCGCATCACTGTCACCCGGATAACCGGTGGTGGTATCCATCGTGATGGTCTCGCCTTCCATCGTCACCGAGGCTAAGCTGCCGCCGCCCTGCGCGAGCCACAATGAATGCGCAAGGGCCGCGCCGCTGCGGATGCTACCGGCCAACCCTTCCAAAGACGCCGCGCGCGCATGCGCTTCAAGTCCCGCGAATCGCGGCAAGGCAAACGCGGATAAAATACCAAGGATGACAATGACCGTGATCAATTCGATTAACGTAAAGCCGGCATGGCGTCTCATACTCAATCCTCTCTAATTCGGGTATATCGCGGTCCGCGAACCGGCCGCCGACGCCCTGATACGCTCGTTGCGAAGCACCCGCTGCCGCGCATGCGAACGTAATGCTGATGGCGTCTCGTTAATTAGCGGCCGCGAAGGCTGGTATCTTGATGCGTGATGCAGAGATTTCAGCCCCGGATTGCGCAACCGTTCGCACTATTTGGCGAGCTTAACGGCGGCGAGATCCCACATCGGGAGAAAAACGCCGAGCGCGAACAACAAGACGAATCCCGCGAGAAATAAAATCAACACGGGCTCGATGCTTTGACTCAAGTTTTTAACGTCGTAGTCGACTTCGCGCTCGTAGAATCCAGCGCACTCGGCCATCAATTCATCGACCGCACCCGTCTCCTCCCCCACCGCCAGCATCTGAAGCACCAATGGAGAAAACATGCCGGTCGCGGTCGCGCTGCGCGATAACGAATCACCGCGTTCGATACCGGTGCGAATATTGCGCACGCGCTCGCCGATATACTCGTTATCGACTGCCTGAGACATGACGCCAAGCGCCTGGGTTAACGGCACACCGGCGCTCAACGACATCGCAAACCCGCGGGCAAAACGACCGAGCGTCGCGCGATACACAATATCGCCGATGATCGGAATGCTGAGCTTCCACTTGTCCCAGCGATAACGCCCAGATTCGGACTGCACCCACGCCCGGGTCGCCACCGCCGCAACCACGAGTCCCAAAAGCATTATCGGCCAATAAGTCACGCAGAATTTGGAGGACGACACGAGTATCTTAGTCGGCAGCGGCAACTCCACTTTGGCGCGCGCAAAGATCGCCGAGAACTGCGGGATGACCACCACATTCATGATGCCGATTGCAATCGCAATGGCGACCACGACAAAGGTTGGGTAACGCAATGCGCTTTTGATGCGGGCACGTGTATCACGATCGCGATCGAGATACTCCGCGAGCTTGAGAAACGCTTCGTCCAAGCGCCCGGTGCTCTCGCCGATTCGTACTGTATTGATGAACAGGCTGGAGAACACTTTGGAATGTCGTGCAAGCGCCATCGAGAATTCGCGCCCGCTCTCGATGAAACTTTTCACGTCGGTCAAAATCTCGGCCATGACTTCGTTACGCGTCGAGCGCACCAAGCCCGCGATCGCCTGATTGATCGGTACCCCGGCTTTCGTCAACGTGTACATTTGACGGCACAGCAAAATGAGATCTTCCGCGCCGGGAGACCGCCGTTGCAACGCGCGCCAGAGGTCTTCAAACCGGGTTTGGCGCACCGCCTCACGAATATCCACCGGCGTGATACCGCTATTCAATAACTGCGCGGCCACGGCCTCGGCGCTCACGCCATCCAAGATGCCGTGCATGACTTCGCCACGGCGATCGCGGCCTTTGTATTGATAATGCGGCATCGAGGACTTGGGTCTACGCGACGTGACGTTCGGCTGCTTGCGTCCCGCGCTCGGCCGCGGCCTCGGTGTCCACGGCAATGCGCATTGCTTCCGACACCGTCGTGATATGCGCTTGCGCGTAGTCCAAGGCGACGAGTTCAAGCGGACGATAGTGGCTGCGCCGCGCCGCGGCGGCGAATTCACCGGCGTCGCCGCGGGCCAGCGCCTGCGCCATCTCGTTATCGATCTCAAGCATTTCGTAGACGCCGATCCGCCCGCGATAACCCGTGTTATGACAATGATGGCAACCGCTGCCTTGCCGAAATTCGCCCGCCGCCACCGCGCTCCCGGCTTTCGTTTGGACCCAGCCGCGACTCAGCGCATCGAGCGCATGCGGCGCACTGCACTCGACACAGATGCGTCGGATGAGGCGTTGCGCCAATACCGCATGCAGCGACGCCGCGAGCAAATAGCCTTGCGCGCCCATATCGAGCAGGCGGCTGACCGTGCTAACGGCGTCGTTGGTATGTAACGTCGACAACACCAGATGTCCGGTCATCGCCGCGCGGAGGCCAATCTCGGCGGTTTCTTGATCGCGCATTTCGCCGATCAAAACGATGTCCGGGTCTTGCCGCAATGTGGTGCGCAACACTCGCGCGAACGTCAAACCGATTTGTGGGTTCACTTGCACTTGGTTGACGCGCGGCAAGCGATACTCGACCGGATCTTCGACGGTGACGATTTTGATCTCGGGTTGATTCAAGAGCTTGAGTGCCGAGTACAACGTTGAAGTCTTACCGCTGCCGGTCGGCCCCGTCACAATCACGATGCCATGGGGCCGGCGGATCGCCTGTCGAAAGCGGCCCAGGATCGTCGGCGGCATACCGAGTTTCTCGAGGTCGCGCACGCCCTCGCTTTGATCGAGCAAGCGCATGACTACCGCCTCACCGGTCTGCAGCGGCATGGTGGACATGCGCACGTCAATATTGCGTTCGCCAACCCGGATGCTAAATCGGCCATCCTGCGGCAAGCGCTTTTCCGAGATATCCAGACTCGCCATCAGCTTCAAACGCTGTACCAACGCCGGCGCGATACGCCGCTCGTTGATTAATTGCTCTTGCAGATGCCCGTCGATCCGCTGCCTGATGCGCAAAACGGTCTCATCAGGTTCGATATGAATATCGGAGGCTTTCATCTGCACTGCATCTCGGAACAACGAGTGAAGAAGTTTGACCACCGGCGCGTCGGTCAAGTCGGCGCCCACTGCTAATTGGCTGACGTCGAAATCGCTCTCTTTAAGTTCGTCGTTAAGTTGCTCGGCGAGACCCGAAATTTGATCCGACTGGCGATACACGCGATCGAGCGTGTCAATCAATTCTTGTTCGCGTACCACCGCGATATCGATCGTGCGTCCAATCACACGCGCCAATTCATCGTAGGCGAAGATATTGGTCGGATCGGCCATGCCAATCAGAATCGCGGAGCCTTTATCTTTCAACGCCACCGCGCGAAATCGGCGCGCGACGATCTCCGGCACCAGTTTGACCACCTGCGGTTCGAACTTGTAATGCGCGAGTTCGACGAACGGCACGTTCAATTGCTGTGACAAAAAACTGAGAAGCGCGTCTTCCCTCATGTAGCCGTTCTCGACCAGGATCTGTCCGAGCTTACGGCCGGATTTTTTTTGGTCGACCAGTGCTTCGTCGAGTTGCGCCTGCGAGATGATCTTGTTCTCGACCAGCAAGTCACCCAGCCGAAGTTTCCTGCGAACGGTCACTTGAAACGCTCCAACCGCGCCGCCTCGGCGCTTGCATACTGCCGGATCGGAGGCGATAACGAATCGACCGCGGCGGCGCGCGCGAACAAAGCTTGCGCCTCCCTATACACCTGACCATGGGTTAGCGAAACCGCTAAGCCAATCAACGCGGTGCCGTGCGCGGGTTGTTTGGCGAGTATCGATCGGTATATTTCGATCGCTTCCGAGTGCCGTTCCGCTTGTTGCAAGAGCGCAGCGAGAAACAATTGATAGTCAAGGTCGCGAGCCGCCTTGGCGGCACCGCTCAAAACTTCGATGGCGTGCGCGAGCTCTCCTTGTTCGTGATACAGATGGCCGAGAAGTCGCGCGATACTCGCTTCCTGCGGCGCGAGGGCGTGTCCGCTCTCCAATACATCGACAGCCCGCGCCCGTTGTCCACTCCGAATCAACTCGGTGGCGAGTAACCCGCGCGTACGATGCTCCCGCGGATGCGCTTTTACATAATCGCTCAACGCGGCCACGCCCCGCGTGCGCGCGCCGCCGCGCAGCAAGTTAAGCGCGCGCGCAAGCGCCAGGTTGGACGGCGATTGCGCGACCGATTGCGCGGGTTCGCGACGAAAGGAACCCGGCGATTCGACTTCACGCGCGGCTTCAATGACGTCTGGGTTCGGCGGATTGGGCCGCGCGGTGGTGAGCGAATCGATTCCGCTCGCTTCGGCACGGATCTCGGCGGTGATGCGCGCCGCTTCGGCCAGCCCGGCAGTCGAGCGCCGCTTATTGCGCGGGGTCGGCGCAACCTTGACCGGCGCTGTGCCTGCGCCCGGCGCTGGCATGACAGCCGACGGATTCGGTGCCGCGAGATGCTCAATCACCATCGGATCGATAATCGGCGCACTCGCTATCGGCGGAAGGATGGGCGCGCGTGGCAACGCGCCTACCGGCGTGGTCGGGGTGTCCGGTCGCGCCGGCTGCGTGAGCCAACGGGTCTGCATCGGCGTTATCGCGAGTACCAGCGCTGCGCCAACCACCAACCCCGCCGCCATTAACGACCATCCCGAACGCACCGCGACTTCTTCAGCCGCGGCCGCAGTTAAACCGTCGAGTACGCTCGTCGGCGTTGGCGGCGCGCGGCGCCGCGCTTCCAGATCCGTCAACATTTCATTGATGAGGCTCATGAGCGCTGCGCCAGCCATTGCCACCAGTGGAGTTCGCGTCGCCCTTGATGAACCCGCCGCGCGTCGTCGGTATCGGCCACGGCGCGCGCGACATGCGCGCGATCGATGACTTGGACGCCCTGGCCATAGGCGGCCATCAGCGCCTTGTGCGCAAGAATGTTGACTAAGCGCGGGATGCCACGACTTGCTTCCTGCAAGGTGTCCAACGCACGGATGGTGAATGGATTTACCCCGTCATAACCCGCAATCGTCAGCCGGTGATGGACGTAGTCGCCAAGCAAACGGCGGCTGAGCGGTTTCAACACGAAGCTAAAGGTGATGCGCTGGCGTAATTGGCGTACCGCCGGCTGCGCCAATACGGTATCAAGTTCGGGTTGACCGAACAGCACCACCTGTAAAAGTTTGGATTTTTCGGTTTCGAGATTGGTCAACAGACGCAAAGACTCCAATGTTTGCAGCGGCACGGCTTGCGCTTCATCCATGCATAACACCACCCGACGATCTTGGCCATGCAGCGCGAGCAACCCCGCAGTGATGCGCTTGATCAATTCGTGTTGCGTCGCGCGTTTGGGATATTCGATCTGCAGTTCTTCGGCCAACGAAAATAACAAGCTCGCCGGCCGCAGATAAGGGTTTGGCAGGTAGGCACAGGCGTATTGCTCGCCCAATGATTTCAACAGCGCACGACACAACATCGTCTTACCGACGCCGACTTCGCCGACAACTTTGACGAAGCCTTCGCCGCTGCGTAACGCCACCAATAACACATTCAATGCGTCATGGTAGTTATCGCGACTCATGAAAAACGACGTATCCGGAGTCAGCGAGAACGGCAGCTCCGATAGTCTGAAATGCGTTAGATACATGCTCCCTCCAGCGACAAGCGACGGCGTTATTGCGGTGGTAGTCCAATCCCTTCGTCGTAACGCTCGCGCTCCCAGCTTTGTAGTTCTTGACCAAATCGTTCTAGGTTTTGTTGAGTCGTCTGTAACGCGCTCGCCCATTGCTGCGGTCCTTCGATGACCAGCGGGCGAAGTAGAATGACCAGCTCGCTTTTTGTGGTTTGCGTTTGTTTGTGGCGGAATAGACCGCCCACCACCGGCAGATCGCCGACCCCGGGCGTCTTGGCATCCCGATCGGTATCTTTGTCTTGCATCAAACCGCCGATGACGACGAGCTGCCCACTGCGCGCTTTTACAATCGAATCGGATTCACGCACGGTGCTGCGCGCGAGCGGCAATGTCTGCGCCACGCCGGCCACGGTAATGTTTTTCTGCTGATCGGCCACTTCGCTCACCGTTGGATGGATGTGCAGCATGACATCACCTTCACCGCTGATCTGCGGCGTGACGTCGAGCGCGATACCGGAGAAGAACGGTGTCAATTCAATATTGGGGGTGGAAGTCGTCGACGTACCGGTGATCGTCGTCGTCGACACGTCCGTGACGAAAAACTCATCCGTGCCGACTTTGATCACCGCCTTTTGATTGTTCATCGTCGAGATGCGTGGGCTCGACAATACCTGCACCGTCCCTTGTGTCTTGAGTAGCTCGAGAAATGAAGTGAAATCCCCACCGTTCAACGCAAGCGAGAAAACCCCGCCGAAGGCCGAGGCCGGAAAGCCCGCGATGCTGGTAATTCCCGGGATGAGATCGATCGCCGAGCCGCGCGTGTCGCTACGGCTGGGCTGTTGTTCGAACACGGTACCGCCGCCGGTATGGCCCAAGGTCAGTTCGCCGAACACCCCCGCCCAATTGATGCCGGATTGAAAACCATCGGCGAGTTCGACTTCCAGAATTTTTGCCTCCAACACCACCTGCCGCTGCGCGATCAACTGTGCGGCGACGAGATACGATTCAACTTCGCGCAATTCGGTGGGTAGCGCACGCACCACCACGACGCCGGCCTGCGGATTGACCACGACTTCGCGGCCTTTGTCGTCGCCGACGATCGCTTGTACCGAGGCGCGCAGTTCTTCCCAGAACGACGTTTCGGGTTGCCGCGTGCTGATCTGTGTACCGACTACCGCGCGTGATGAATTATTGGTGTCGTTGTTCTCCGGATCGCCGTCCTCCTCGATACCGCTCGAGCTGCGATCGGAGCTTCCTTGCAAGGTTCCGGCACTGACAAAGGTCGACGATGAACCGCTGCGGTTGATATTCAGATAGTTGATTTGGAACACTCGCGCATCGAGCCGTGCCGGCAGCACTTGGTACCCATATGCGGTCCGCGCGAACTCGTAGCCGTAAACATCGCGCGCAGCGGCAATGACTTCCGGAATGGTGACGCTCTTGAGGTTGAGCGAAATCTTTCCGCGCACCGCTGGATGCACCACGATGTTGTAGCGAGTGCCATCGATGAGACTCATAAAAAACTGGCGTGCTTCGACCTCGTTCACGGCGATATCGAATCGCTGCTCGTCCGGCTCACTCGCGAGTTCGCGAGCATCGAGCTTCAGGCTTGGCACCAACGCCGCACGGACTTCGGCCGGCAGCGGGGTCGGCGCGGTTTCCGCAGCGGTTCGTTCGGCTTCAAGGGTGGCATTCACCGCGTCTATTTGCGCGGCACGCGGCACCGGGTTTTGGCACCCGGCAAGCGCGGCGAGTACCCCGACTAGGCAGCCGGCGCTGAGCGTGGTTTTTGCATTAATGTTTAGAAGGTGGTTCCGGCCCAACCTTCGCAGCCTGCTTAAAATCATTTTGGTGCAGCCTGAGCGTAATGGTTTCCTTGTCAGACGCTATAACGACCGACCTGGAGGAAATCTTTAGCACTTTCGCACCATCGACCCTCATCCCCTCGCGCACCAGTGCACCGTTGATGAGCGCGGCGCGCTGCGCGGGTTCGAATTTGATGGCTTGCAATGTGTATTCCACGGCGGGAGCGGCCGTTGCGGTGTCCGCTGCGGCAGCCACGACCGGGGGTCGCATCGGGTCCGGTAGCGTCGCGCTCGTGGCGTGCGCGTGCGGAGAGGTCATCACCAAGCCGCACACCACCCCCAATACTGTCAAGCGATGCATCACTAAACTCCAATCCAGCCACGCTCCAGGCTCAGCGTGTAGACCACGATGGCACCTTCGGCGTTGGGATAATCAGTCGCTTCGAGTCGGACTTCATCCCAGAAAAAGCCCCACGGCAACGCCTCCAGCGCGCGCACATACGCGAGCGTCGCGTGATAACTCCCGGCAAACCGAATGCGCATGCCGTGTCGATAGGCAAATGGTTGCGTCGACACAATCGGATTTGCGTTGGGGACCGCATCGGCGGGGGTGACTTCGGCGGGCGCTTGAAGCGGTTCCACCGCCAATCCTTCGAGACCAACAAAACGCAGATCATCAAAACCCGAAAGGACGGATTTCAGCACCTCGGCCATCTGCTCTGGCGGCACCATGCGTCCGACTTTGGCCTTGATTTCGTCTTGCGTTTGCGCAAGTTCGGCCGTTGCCGTGGCGAGCGCGGTGCGGGTGTCCGCGTCGGGGTCGAACTGGCCGGCGCGCACCACTTCCTCGACCAGCGCATCGGTTTGTTGCAACGTCTGCGCGACCGTGTCGACCTCGCGTTGCAGGCGCGCTTGGCGCTTATCGAGCGGCGCCAGTAGCCACGATTCCCACGCGAACGCCGCTAATAGAATTGCCGCCGCGAGCACCAGACAACGTTCTTTGAGTGAGAGCGCATCGATGCTGGTTTGCCATGCTTGCAGCTGCGTTTTCATGGTGTCGACTCCGCGGCGAGCGCCAAGCGTTCGGTTTCGATCGCAAATTCAAGTCCACCCGGCATCCTTTGCACTGTTTCCTTGCCTTTAGCCTGTGGGTCGGGCGCCGCAAGCGCCATTTCAAAGTGACTGAAAGTTTTACCGACGAACGCCGCTTCATGCGCCAGTCGCGCGACGTATTCGGGGACGAGTTCCGGATCTGTTGCCTTGCCATAGACACCGATATCGGCGCCGCCGTTGCGAATGGCAACTTTCGTCAACCAGGTGCCCGTGACGTGTTGGCGGGCCAGTCCTTCCAAGAAGCCCGACATCCCCGCCGGGTTTCCGAACGCCCCTTGCTCAAAGGTCGCGACTAATGCGCGGGCCTGCCCGAGTAAGCGTGAGGTACGCGCCAGTTCTTCGCGCAACAACGGACTCGATTCCTGACGCGGATAATGTGCACGTAAATTTTCCAGATCGCGGACCGCGGTATCGCGTTGCTTACCAAGTTCCGCGACTTGTCGTTCCAACGTTTTAACTTGCACGTAACCGTGCGCGTAGATGACCGCGAGGCCAGCCGCCACCAGCGTGAAAATGTAGGCCAGTGTCTGCGCCGAGAAGACCTTACGCGGCGCGCGAAATATCGGTTGATACAGATTGATCTGTTGCTTCACAACGCACGTTCCTCTTGGCGTAATGCAATACCGATCGCGGCATAACATTGCGCATGATGTTCGGCAGTGAACGACGGCTCGATGGTGATAATCTCCGATAGCGCGAGCGGGCGTACCGGGATCCCGAGCTGGCTTTGCAAATAGCCGGCGGCCGCGTCGAGCGGAAAGCCGCATGGCGTCAAGATGACCGCTTGGATCGCCGGCTGCGCGAAATGCCGCTCGTAATAGTCAAGGGAGCGCTGTATTTCGATGACGAGGGTATCCATTGCGCCTTCGTTTTCCGCCGTGATGGCGTGGCGTGCCTGCGCGGGCAGGAGGCGCTGCGTGCCGTAATCCAAGCGTCGCGACAAATAGAGATTGCCTTGGCGCGTGACGGCGATGAGTCCGCGGTTGGCATCGAGCGCGACGGTTGCGACCCCGCCCTGATCTTCCGGCAACAGCGCGGCCAGATTGCGCAGCGCGAATTCGGGAATGTCGATGTATTCGAGCTTGATGCCGGCACTGACCAAACTTTGCGCAAGCGGGCCGACCGCCGAGCGACGAGCCGCCACGGCATAGACCCGCGGGGCGTGCGAATCGGAACCACGCGGCACATCAAAGATATCGATTACCGCATCGTCGACATGAAAATCTATGAATTCGTTGACCTTCCAGCGCACGGCCTCACGCATTTCGGCGGGCGGCACATCCGGCGCGTCCAACAGGACTAGGTTGTAATCCCCTGTTGCCACCATGCCCGCGCAGCGGCTCGTACGCACCGCTTGCTGACGCGCGATTTCTTGCAAGGTGCTTGGGAGCGCGGCCGACGCGTAGTGTTGTGCCCAGCTCAGGCGCGGCGTTTGTCCGGGTGGTCTCACCACCACTGCGGCACTGACACCGTGTTCGGAAATACAGATCCCCGCCAGCTGATGCGGGGTCGGGCGTTGACGGAATAATCGATTCAGCACGGCGATCCAATGCAGTGATACATAGGCGAATGGCCCGGTCACGCATAGCGGCGGCTGTCGCCGGATATTTAGGAAAAGCCTGCCGTTACGGAGTGCACGCCTTAGACGCGGTGCCTGATTGGCGCGCTGCTTACGCGACTGTCTGGCCGGTGGGCGTTAGCGAGAGTTCACGCGACATCAAGGCGCGCACGGCCTCGGGCGGCGTGCATTCGCCGCTGAGCGTACGCACCACCTGCTCGACAATCGGCATCTCGACACGCACCGCCGTGGCGCGCGCAAGTACGGCGGCGGCGGTCGCGATGCCTTCCACCACCCCGAGTTCACGCTCGGCTTCGGCGCGGGCGCGACCACGCCCCAGGGCAAGTCCAAAACGGCGATTGCGCGATTGATCGTCCGTGCAAGTCAGTACCAGATCACCCAAACCCGCAAGCCCCATGAAGGTTTCGGCGCGGCCGCCGAGCGCAATGCCTAAACGCGCCATCTCCGCGAGCCCACGGGTAATCAACGCCGCGCGGCTGTTGGCACCGAGTGCGAGTCCATCGGCAATACCCGCGGCGATCGCGAGCACGTTCTTAACGGCGCCACCCACCGCGACCCCCACCATGTCGTCGCTCAGGTAAGGCCGCAGCGTCGGCGCGTGTAACGCCGATACCAGTTGTTCGCCAAACGCCTGCGGGCGCGCGGCGACCGCTAACGCCGTCGGGCGGCCTTCGGCGACTTCTCGCGCAAAGGTGGGGCCGGAGACGATGGCGACCGGACGGGGCCCAACTTCACCGAGGACGATCTCGTGCACCAGCTGGTGGGTATCCGACTCAATGCCCTTGGCCGTGCAGGCAAAATGTTCGAAACCGAATGCGCGAGCTTGGCGCACGAGCGCGCGGGTCGCCTGCAGTGGCACGGCAAGCACAGTGATTGATTCGCGCGGAATTTCGCCAAGCGATGCAACCGGTCGCACATTGGCCGGCAACGGCACGCTTGCGAGATAGCGTTCATTGCGCCGCGCGCGCGCCATGCGCGCCAGCATTGCTTCATCGCGTCCCCAGAGCCATACCGCGCATCCGGCGCGCGCGAAAGAGATGGCGAGCGCGGTTCCCCAAGCGCCCGCACCGAGCACTGCCACCGGCGTCACACTCACTTCCTAGGTGCTCCCGCCAAGGATCGGGATTAGTGTTTGGGCGCGGCTTCCGCTTCGGCGCGACGCTTCTGCACTTCTTGCGCGTACAGCATTTCGAAATTGACCGGTGCCAACAAAAGCTGCGGAAAGCCACCCTTCACCACCACATCGCAAATCGCTTCGCGCGCAAATGGGAACAACACATTGGGGCAGGCGGTCGCGAGAATGGCGGGCAGATGCTGGGCCGGGAATCCGGACACCGTAAAAATTCCTGCTTGTTTGATCTCGGCCAGATAAACCGCTTTGTCACCCTGCTTGACCGTCGCCGTGACCGTCAAAATGACTTCATGCATGTCATTGCCGAGCGCATTGGTGGCATTGGCGAAATGTAGATCGAGCGTGGGGTTCAGTTGTTCGGTGAATACGCTTGGCGAATTTGGTGCTTCAAAAGATAAATCTTTCAAATAAACCTTTTGAATGCCGAATTGTCCTTGCGCTTGCCCGGCGGCGGGCGCGGCTTGATTTTCATTGGCCATGATGAGGTCTCGAATTGTGTTGAAATTAACGATAAATGAGCGCTATTTAGATTTTTCGAGCGGCAAATTTTCGCCGCGCCAGGCGGCGAGTCCACCCTGCAATTGCGACACTTGGAGGAAGCCCGCCTGTCGGAGCTTGCGAACCGCTTTACCGGACGCCGTGCCTGAATCGCAATACACCAACAGCGGTTTTGCTTTGTGCTTCTCGAGTTTCTTCGCCGTTTCCTCGAAGCGATCAATATCGAGCTGTACGGCATTGATGATATGGCCCGCGCGATAATTGGCTTCGGCCCGGATATCGACCGGGATCGCACCTTCTTTGTTCAATAACAGCACCCCCTGCGCCGGCGACACCGCGTGTCGCACCGCGCCACCGAACGTCGTCCACAACAAAGCGCCCAGTACGACTAAAAATGCGCTGACCAACCAAAGGTGGTTCGCCGAGAATTCGAGCAAACGATCCATCAAAATCATTCCGCAGTTGTGGATGTGAAGCGTGCCACGCAATTCCGGTTGTGGTGCCGGGGTGGCTGTCGGGAGGCGTATGATACACTCCGCGCACTGCTTCAAGTAGCGCACTATTCGGCCGAAACACCGTTATATATGGCGACCGTACAAAATCCCGTCCTGCTGGTGGTCCTCGATGGTTGGGGCCATAGCGATTCCACGCACTACAACGCGATCCATGCCGCACGTAAGCCGCACTGGGACCGCATGTGGCAAGAATGCCCGCATACGCTAATCCGTTGCTCCGGACTCGATGTCGGTCTTCCGGATGAACAGATGGGTAATTCGGAAGTCGGTCACATGCACATCGGTGCAGGGCGTTTGATCAATCAGGATTTCACGCGAATTTCGCTCGCCGTCAAAACAGGGGCTTTTTTTAGCAACCCGGTGTTGGTGGAGGCTTGCCAGCGCGCGGCACGGAAAAGATCCACGCTGCACATTCTCGGATTGTTGTCGCCAGGCGGTGTTCATAGCCACGAAACACATCTAGTCGCGTTACTCGAACTTGCCGCTAAACTGGACGTCGCCCGCGTTGCGGTCCACGCGTTTCTCGATGGTCGGGATACACCGCCGCAAAGTGCCGAGCCGTCATTGCGCTACGTACAAACTCGTTGTGCGGAATTGCGACTCGGCCATATCGCGAGTATCTGTGGGCGTTATTTCGCGATGGATCGCAACAAAAACTGGGAGCGCACGCGCATTGCTTACGAACTCATCGCGCACGGCCATGCGCCATTCACGGCCGCCGACCCACTATCGGCGTTGCGAGCCGCTTACGCACGCGGCGAAACCGACGAATTCGTGCAACCCACCGCGATCGAGACACCCAACACACCACCGCTTGGAGATGACGACGTCGTCATCTTCGCGAATTTTCGCGCCGATCGCGCGCGGCAATTGACCAGCGCCTTCACCGCGGAAGAGTTCGCGCATTTTCCGCGCCATACACTGCGCTTTGGCCAGTTTATCGCGATGACCGACTATGGCGCGCAATTCAAAGTCCCAGTGGCGTTTCCGACGATCGATATTCGTCACACCTTCGGCGAAGTTCTGGCCGCGCGGGGTTTGCGCCAATTGCGGATCGCGGAAACCGAAAAGTACGCGCATGTAACATTTTTCTTCAACGGCGGCACAGAAACCCCATTCGCCGGTGAAGATCGCATCCTCGTGCCATCACCTTCAGTCGCGACTTACGACATGCAGCCTGAAATGAGCGCGGCCGAAGTGACGAATAAACTGATCGAGGCTATCGCGAGCCGGGAATATGATGCCATCGTCTGCAACTACGCGAATGCCGATATGGTCGGTCACACCGGCGACTTCGCGGCTACGGTTAAATGCATCGAGACGCTCGATACTTGCCTGGGACGCCTGCGCGATGCATGCCATACGCATGCCATGGAGATGCTCATTACGTCCGATCACGGTAACGCCGAGCAGATGCTCGCGCACGCGCCTGAAGCAAACGGCAGCGTGGCACCGCACACAGCGCACACCAGCAACCTGGTGCCGCTGGTGTATTGTGGACGGCGCGCGGAAATGGCGGGCGATGGTTGTCTAAGCGATGTGGCACCGACCCTGCTCGCGTTGATGGATCTACCGCAACCTTCCGAAATGACCGGACACTCTTTGGTTAGGCCACAACGCGCGCAACACGCCGCGTAGCGAAGCCCCCCCCCTTGCGCCACGCCACTAAACCTCCCGCAGGAGCCTCCATGTTCGCAATTCTTGTTCGCGCGTTTGGCCTCTTCGCGATTAGCGTAGTGGTTTATCCAGCCGCAGCCGCGGAACCTGTTGCACCCACCGCGCCGCTGCCCACCGCGAACGCCGCCGAACCAACCCCGACACCGGCCGAGCTACCGCTGGATGATATTCGTGTCTTTGTCGAAGTCTTTCACAAGGTCCAAAAAGACTATGTGGAGGCGGTGAGTGACAAGCAACTGTTGGAGAACGCGATTAAAGGCATGCTCGCCGGTCTTGATCCGCACTCGGCGTATCTCGATGCGGATGCCTACACCGAATTGCAAGAGGGCACCACCGGCGAATTCGGTGGACTTGGTATCGAAGTCGGCACCGAAGACGGTCTCATCAAAGTCATTTCACCGATCGACGATACGCCGGCCAGCCGTGCGGGAGTCAAAGCCGGCGACACAATTATTCGTTTGGACGGCACGCCGGTGCGTGGCATGGCGCTTAATGACGCGATCAAAAAAATGCGCGGTGAAGTCGGTAGCAAAATTACACTTTCCATTATGCGTGAAGGCGCGGCGAAACCGCTCGAAATCACGCTCGAGCGCGCCGTCATCAAAATTCAATCGGTGCGTAGCCGGGAACTCGCGCCCGGCTTTGGCTATATCCGGGTATCGGCTTTTCAAGGTCATACGGGGGAAGACCTAGTCGCCGAACTCGACAAATTGAAAAAACAGGCGCCGCAAGGTCTGAGCGGGCTTATTCTCGATTTGCGCAATAATCCGGGCGGCATTTTGGGTGGCGCGGTGGCGGTTGCCGATGCTTTTCTGGAGAGTGGCAAAATCGTTTATACCGAAGGGCGGATCGCAGACGCCAAACTTGAATTCGAAGCAAAACCACCTGATCTCATCAACGGGGCTCCGCTTATCGTTTTGAT
The DNA here is from genome assembly GCA_964555355.1 of uncultured Klebsiella sp. Classification (GTDB taxonomy): domain Bacteria; phylum Pseudomonadota; class Gammaproteobacteria; genus CAIKBL01. Next base: position 113,430 of record CAZKRY010000015.1, on the reverse strand, counting down.
CAACGAAGGATCGGCATCCGCCTCGGAAATCGTCGCCGGTGCGCTCCAAGACAGGCAACGTGCCGTGCTGATGGGTCGCCGCACGTTTGGCAAAGGTTCCGTGCAAACCATCATGCCGATGAATAACAAGGCGGCAATCAAAATCACCACCGCGCGTTATTTCACGCCGAATGGTCGCTCTATCCAGGCCAAAGGGATTGAGCCCGATATCGTCATCGATAGTCTCAAAGTCGCGTCAGAGGAAGACAGCGCGAGGTTATCGGTGAGCGAAGCTCAACTTGAACGCCACCTCGATAATCCGAACGAAAAGGAATCGGATAACGCGGCGCCGAAAACCGACACGCCGGACCTGGCCGAGCTCGCCACACGCGACTACGAACTCTACGAAGCGTTTAATTTGCTTAAAGGGATGGCGTTGCTGAAATCGCGCAGCGCGAGCATCGCTCCGTAGCACGCACATCGTTGGGGTGCGCTTCGCGTACCCCAATCAGCCAGTAATATGTGGCTTACGGCTCGCGAGGCGCCCGCATCGCGAGCGCAATTGCGGTTACACCAAGCGCACCGGCAAGCCACGCGTACCACGGCAGGCGCTCCCAATGAATGGCGATGGAATTCTCGCCCGCGCCCACGAACACTGCGAGCGCCAACAAGCCAACGCCGACCACCGCTTGCACTAAGCGTCGGTGCACCTGCTTCACTTCGCGCCGAATATCTTGCAGGGCCTGATCGCGCGTGCTGACTTCGAGGCGGCCTTCCTTCAACTGCTCTAACACATCGAACGCCATGGCCGGGATTTGCGGCAAGCGCTCTACCCAGCGCGGCAGGCTATCGCGCGCTTCGCGCCACATCTTTTTCACGCCGACGCGGTCTTTCATCCACCGGGTCAGCGAGGGCCGCGCGGTGCGCCATAGATCGAGTTCCGGATCGAGCTGACGTCCGATCCCCTCGACGTTGACTAACGTCTTTTGCAGCAACAGCAACTGCGGCAAGATTTCCATATGGAAACGCTGCGCGGTTTGAAAGAGTCGCACCAACAATTGTCCGACTGAAATTTCCTTGACCGGACGATCGAAAATAGGCTCACAAACGGTACGGATCGCAAACTCGAAATCGTCCACCCGCGTGTCACGCGGAACCCAGCCGGATTCGACATGCAGTTCAGCCACCCGCCGGTAGTCGCGATCCAAAAAGGCCGAAAAATTCTCCACCAGATAGCGCTGATCGAATTCGCTCAAGCTCCCCATGATCCCGAAATCCACCGGCACGAATATCGCGGGTTCACCCGCCGCGCCGGGCCGCACGAACAGATTTCCGGGATGAACATCGGCGTGAAAAAAATGATCACGAAATACCTGCGTAAAGAAAATCTCAACCCCAGTGGTGGCGAGCACGTGCAGATCGACACCCGCCGCGCGCAACGCATCGACATTGCTAATGGGGATGCCGTCTATCCGTTCCATCACGAGCACGTTTTGCCGCGTGTGCGACCAATAAATCTCCGGCACGTACATCACCGGTGAATCGATAAAATTACGACGTAGCTGGGACGCGTTAGCCGCCTCGCGCAGCATATCGAGCTCATCGAGAATCGTTTTTTCGATCTCGGCGACTACCCGCATGGGTTTCAGGCGCCGGCCATGCGACCAGTATCGTTCAGCCGAACTCGCCAGCGCGCGCATCAGACTGATGTCATTGACGATGGTGCGCCGAATATTCGGCCGCACGACTTTCACGATAACCTCGCGCCCTCCCACCATGCGCGCCACATGCACTTGCGCGATCGAGGCCGAGGCGAGCGGCGTTTCATCGAAAAACTCGAACATCGATGCCAACGGCACTTCGTAAGCACGTTCGACGATTTCGCGCGCGATGTGGCCTGGGAACGGCGGAACGTGATCTTGGAGTTTCGCGAATTCTTCGGCGATGTCGTCCGGCAACAAATCGCGACGGGTCGATAATACTTGTCCAAACTTGACGAACACCGGGCCCAAATCTTCCAGGACTCTCCGCAACCGCGCCGCGCGCGGCGCATAATCGTGGCGCACCCAGTTCCACGGAAACAGGGCGCGCACGAAGGACAAATTGCGCAGCCACGGTGTCGCAAACAGCATTTCATCGAAACCGTGACGGATCAGCACGCGTTGAATCGCGAGGATCCGAATGACTCGCGTAAAGTTCGTCGAGATCATGGCCGCGCGCGCTTATCGAGTTGCGCGATCCGCGCGGCGAGCCGCTCGACGTCACTCGCGAGTCCAGTCGTCTGGTGTGCGAATTGACGGACATGCTCGGCGCTCGGCGTGAGCGGTTGTTCTTGTTGCACAAAGCGCGTGAGGTCTTCCGTGAGCGCGGCCGCGGAGGCGCGCCACCAACTGACTAGGCTGCGTACACCTCGGCCGAATTGCTGAGCCGGAACGTCGCCGACTCGCGCGGCGAGCAAGGCTTCCCAATCGATCTCGAGCTCCTCGAGCAAACGCTGCACCGCTTGCGCCGAACCAAGGTCACCCATGATTCGCAACTTACCCGTGGCGGCCGGCTGGGCTTGACGGCGCGCCTGCGCAAACGCCAAGAAATCGCTCACGCGTCCGCTTAAAGTGACATCCGGGGATTGCATACTCGCGGTCGCCAACCATAACTCCGCGCCGGCAACGGCCGCGTACAACGTCACGTTGAGTCCTTTGACCTCGATCGCGATCACGCGCCCATCGAGCGCTTGCAAATGCGCAAGCGCGACGGAATCGGTCCGCAATAAATGCATCAGCGCGCGGCTGGCGCGCGCGAGCATGGGTTCGGTACCGAACCATTCGGTGATGTTCATAACCGAGTCCCGCTGTGTAACGCGACCACGCCGGCCAATAAGTTCTGATAACGACACCGCTCAAAGCCGGCTTGTTGCATCAGCTCCACCAACGCGTCTTGCGCGGGATGCATGCGGATGGATTCGGCGAGATAACGATAACTCGCTTCGTCCCGCGCCACCCATCGCCCAAGCCGCGGCAGAACTTCCAAGCTATAGACGTCGTAGACTCGCGCGAGCCACGGCTGCGTAACATGGGAGAATTCAAGAACGATTAGTCGACCGCCGGGTTTCAGTACCCGATACACTTCTTTCAGTGCGATTTCTTTGCGCGTCATATTGCGTAAGCCGAAGGCAAGCGTCACTAAATCGAAGTAGCCGTCTGGAAACGGCAGCGCTTCGCCATTGGCTTGGACGATTTTGAGATTACCCACCACCCCGGCGTCAATTAGGCGATCACGGCCAACCTCAAGCATCGCGCGGTTAATGTCAGCCAGCACCACTTCGCCTTGCGCGCCGACGGCCCGTGAGAGCCCGCGCGATAGATCGCCCGAGCCACCCGCCAAGTCCAATACGCGTTGACCGGCGCGCGGCGCCGCGGCCGCCAGTGCGAACCGCTTCCACCAACGGTGCAGGCCGCCGGACATCAAGTCGTTCATTAAGTCGTAGCGCGTGGCAACGGATTCGAAGACTTGGCGCACCCGCGCGGTTTTCTCGCGCGGCGAGACCCTTTCAAATCCGAAGTGAGTGCGATCCTCGCTCATTCATACGGGTCCGGAAGGTTGACGCACATAACCTTGCTCGCCGAGCGCCGCCAGATATTCGCGCCATTTAAGGTCGAATTGGCGGCCGAGCAAATGCAGATAATCCCAGGTAAACAATCCCGAATCGTGCCCGTCATCGAACACCAATCGCACCGCGTAGTTACCGACGGGTTCGATATCGTTGATGTTCACCCGCTCCTTCCCGAGCGGCAACGTTCCCTGGCCGGGGCCATGCCCACGCACCTCGGCCGACGGCGAATACACTCGCAGATACTCGCATGGCAGTTTGAAAGTTTCCCCATCGTCGAAACTCACTTCGAGCAAGCGCGACTGTTGGTGCAAAACGAGATCGGTTGCAAGATGTTGGGCCATAAATGCGATCGCTGCCGTGGTTACAGAATGTATTTCGCGTAGTCTTCGTCTTTGATCAACGCGCCGAGATGCGTATCGACATACGCCGCATCGATCGTCACTTCTTGTTGCACGCGTTCCGGCGCGGTAAACGACAACGCCTCGAGCAGACGCTCCATGACGGTGTGCAACCGGCGCGCGCCAATATTCTCGCTGCGTTCGTTCACGTGGTGTGCAATCTCCGCGATGCGTTTCACGCCATCCGCGCTGAAACTGAGTTTGGTGCCTTCGGTCGCGAGCAACGCTTGATACTGCTCGGTCAAGGACGCACTTGGCTCGGTCAAGATGCGCACGAAGTCTTCGACCCCCAACGGCGTCAACTCCACCCGGTTCGGTAATCGCCCTTGTAGTTCCGGGATCAAATCTGAGGGTTTGGCGAGATGAAACGCGCCCGAAGCGATAAACAAAATGTGTTCGGTATGCACGATGCCGTACTTGGTTGATACGGCGCTACCTTCGACCAATGGCAAGAGATCGCGCTGCACACCTTCGCGCGACACATCCGCGCCTTGAACTTCGGACCGGCGGGCAATTTTATCGATCTCGTCGAGAAACACGATGCCGTTCTGTTCGACGTTGTCGACCGCGCGCGCTCGAATGTCGTCGTCATTGACGAGTTTGGCGGCTTCTTCCTCAATCAGCATCTTGCGCGCGCTCGCAATCTTCAAGCGTCGAGAGCGTTTGCGATTGGCCCCAAGATTTTGAAACATGCTCTGCAGTTGGCTGGTCATTTCTTCCATGCCAGGCGGCGCCATGATTTCGACGCCTAGCGCGGACTGCGCAACCTCGATTTCAATTTCCTTATCTTCCAATTTTCCTTCGCGCAGCATTTTTCGGAAGCGTTGCCGGGTGCTCGATTCATCGTCCGCAGAGGTTTCGCCGAACGCACGCGGCGGCGGCAGCAGGACATCGAGAATGCGATCTTCGGCCGCGTCTTCGGCCTTGCCGCGCACCACGTCGGTGGCTTCGGCGCGGGTCATATTGAGCGAGACTTCGACCAAATCGCGAATGATTGATTCGACATCTCGCCCGACATAACCGACTTCGGTGAATTTGGTTGCTTCCACTTTGATGAAGGGCGCGCCGGCAAGCTTCGCCAAACGGCGCGCGATTTCGGTTTTGCCGACCCCAGTCGGTCCGATCATCAAAATATTCTTCGGCGTGATTTCGTTGCGTAGTTCAGGCGCCACCCGCATGCGCCGCCAGCGATTGCGCAGCGCGATCGCGACCGCGCGCTTGGCGGCACCTTGGCCAACGATATGCCTATCGAGTTGTTCGACGATCTGATGCGGCGTTAGCGCCATTCCCGAGTGCGGCACGGACATCGTTAAAATCTCAATTCTTCAACCGTGTGATGGGCGTTGGTGTACACGCAAATATCTCCCGCAATGATCAGCGCTTTACGCACGATGGATGCCGCATCAAGCTCGGTATTCTCGACTAGTGCGCGCGCTGCCGCTTTGGCGAACGAGCCACCGGAGCCAATGGCCATGACCGCGTCCTCGGGTTCGATCACATCGCCGGTGCCGGAGATAATCAACGAATTTTCGGCATCCGCCACCGCGAGCAATGCCTCCAAGCGTCGCAACATGCGATCCGTGCGCCAGTCTTTGGCGAGTTCCACGGCGGATCGCACCAGATTCCCTTGGTGTTTATCGAGCTTGGCTTCAAAACGCTCGAATAGCGTGAACGCATCCGCCGTGCCGCCGGCAAACCCGGCGAGCACGCGATCGTGATGTAGCCGGCGAACCTTACGCGCATTGCCCTTTAAGATTTGGTCACCCATCGACACCTGACCGTCGCCACCGATGACGACATGACCAGGCCTGCGGACAGAGACGATCGTAGTACCGTGAATCGCTTGCATAAAAAGTCTAGAACTATTTTCGGCTTTAAATTGTACATGACTCATCGCCGCCGCCGCGCGCTCGGCAGAGCCCGGCGTTGCGCGCGTGCCTAACTTCGCCGTCGCGCGCGCGGATGCGCCGCATCGTAGACCTTGGCCAGGTGCTGAAAGTCGAGATGCGTATAGACTTGCGTGGTGCGGATATTGCTATGGCCCAATAATTCCTGTACGGCGCGCAAGTCGCCGGAGGATTCGAGCAAATGGCTCGCAAATGAATGCCGCAGCATGTGGGGATGCAAGGCAGTCTCTAGCCCCTGGAGTTGTGCCCATTTTTTTAGCCGCAATTGAACTTGGCGCGTGGTCAGTCGCTCGCCCTGCCGATTCACAAACACGGCATCCGTGCGCGCGCGCTCAAGCCTAACGCGATACCACGCGGCAAGCGCATGTAGCGCGTGTCGACCGATCGGAACGATGCGCTCCTTGCGGCCCTTGCCAAGGATCCGCGCTTCCGCGGCCTCCAAATTAAGCGCGGCGAGATCGAGCCCGACCAACTCGGATACTCGAAGTCCACTCGAATACATGAGCTCCCACATGGCGAGATCGCGCGCTTCGAGCCAGTCATGCGGCGCACGCGCCATCAGATGATTGGTCTTATCGACATCCAATACCTTCGGTAAACGTTGAGCGCTTTTAGGTGGCCGCACGCCGCTGGTCGGGTCACCGACTTGCACGCCACGCAGACGCAAAAATGCGCAATACCGGCGCAGCGCGGACAACGCGCGTGCGATCGTGCGTCCAGCGCCGCCCGCCCGATGCAGGCTTGCTAAATAAGTGCGGACAAAATGACTGTCGACCGTTTCCTGGATGCGGCCAGCGGCGAAACGCGCAAATTTTTCGAGATCGCGTCGATATGCGGCAACGGTGTGCGGCGACGCGCTGCTCAAGCTCGTATAAAACTCGGCTAGGGTTGGCGCGTGCAGCAATGCCGCGGCATCGATCATTGACGCGCGGCCGGCTTGACCCATGGGGCGAGCACCACGGCGACGATATCGCGCAGAAACGCGAGAAATTCGGTGCCTAACCCTACCTCGAAACGCGTCGGATTGTGACTGCTGATTGCAAGGAGTCCATCCCAGTCGCGAGCCTTAAGCGGTAGCACGACATGTGAGCCGCGAAAATCCTCGCCACCGAACAGCGCCTGGGTCTGAAGAAGCGTTAAACGACCGCACAGAATGACATTGTCCAAAAGCAGATCGGCGAACGGTTCGCGTTGCGGCGCGGCGCGGCCGCGAAACTGTGCCGCCAGATTGTCTTCCAGCGAATTCGGGTCGGCAAAAATCGCCAACGTCACGCGATCGGCATTCAAATCGTTGGCGAGACTTTGCGTCAGGAGTTCGATGACCGCAACCGGGCCCGCCGCATTGAGCAACCGTAAGGCGAGCTTATGAATGTGACTCATGACCGTGGCGTTTTCGCGCGCGGAAGCCAGCATTTCCTCGAAGCGGCCTTGCAGGGCTTCGTATTCTTCGCGCATCGCGCTTAGCTGACGCTCCCATAGCGACACTGCCGCTCCGCTCTCGTGCGGGATTAAGAGCGTGCGCAGCAGCGCGGGATGTTCGTTAAAAAATTCAGGATGTCGTTCGAGATAATCTTGCACCTGCGCGCTACTTATCTCACCGTCGCCACTCGTCGCTGTCATAAAGTTATGGTGCCCTCGAACACGGTCGTCGCCGGTCCTGTCATATACAAAGTTTCTTGTGCTCCACCCCACTCGATGACGAGTTCGCCGCCGGGGAGTGCGACGGTGGTGTGTGCCGCCAATTTCCCCCATCGCACGCCGACCGCCACCGCCGCGCAGGCACCCGTGCCGCATGCGTTCGTCTCGCCCACGCCGCGCTCGAATACACGCAATCGAATTTGCGCCGGCGATAACACTTGCATGAAACCAACGTTCACGCGGCGCGGAAACCACGGGTGGTCCTGCAGCCATCCGCCAAGTTCGGCGACCGGTGCCGCCGCAACATCCGCAACTTCAAAGACGGCGTGGGGATTGCCGACTGAGACCGCGCCAAAGGTGTAAGTACCGCCCTGAAATTCGAGCCGGTAAGTTGGCGCCTCCACCGCCGTAAACGGCAGGTCAGTCGGCGTGAACGATGGAACCCCCATGTCGACGCGAACTTGATCACCGTCCAAGAGGGTTAACGCGTAAGTGCGACCATCGATTTCGATGCGGCACAAGCCGTCGCGCACTGTGCCCGTGTCGCGCAGGAACTTCGCTACGCAACGCACGCCGTTGCCGCAATGTTCGGCGCTACTGCCGTCCGCATTGAAGATCCGGTATCGCCCCGCGGCGCCCGGCAGATCGCTTGGCTCGATAAGTAGAATTTGATCGCAGCCCACACCATACCGGCGGTGCGCGAGATGCGCGAGCTGCGTCGGCGTGAGCGCGCACGGCATGGTACGCGCGTCGATCAGCACGAAATCATTACCGAGCCCATGCATTTTAGTGAAATTGACCGTGGTCATCGTGACAGCTGCGCTAACGCTCACGTGGTGAGCACGTATTTTGCCACGAGCGGCGCGGATCCAACATCGTCACCGTGGCTTAGTGCGCAGCCAAGGGCTTTACCCGATAGCCTCGCGCAACCAGCAACGCCAATACACCCTCGGGACCCGGCAGATGCAATGCGCCTATCGCGACAAAGGCGCGCCCGTCCTGCAAGTGGCGATGTAGGCGGTCGACCATGCGGCGATTGCGTTTAATGAGCAAACCCTCCAACAAGCGATCGTTGAGTGGCGAGTCGTGGCGATGCGCAATCCGATACAGCCCGCGCAGATCGCCACGCGAGTAGTGCGCTACCAAGTCTTCGGTATCTTGTTGGAGCTGTTCGTAGTGGCAGACCACGTCGCGCAATAGCTCGGTTTGATCTTTAAGCGAGATTTGCTCGAAAGCGTCGGTTTGCTCGGATAATGTTTCGAGCCCGAAGGCTTTTTTATCGGCTTGCTGGGCGGTGGTCATTAGCACCATATCCAATGGCAAAGAAAACTGACGAGCCGGCAAACTCAACGTGGTATATACCGCCCAAGGTTTCAGACTGTCCGCTTGTTCACGCGTGACGCCATAGGCGCTCAACCGTTCCACCGCGCGATCGAACAGCGCGGCGCCGACCAGCTTACTTAAGCGTTGCTTGCCTTCCAGCTGCATCGCGCCACTAACCCCAAACATGGCTTCCAGATCGAGCATCATCTCCATCCCGAATTGTTCGCTATCCATCAGCGCCGCGCTCACTCGATTGGTTGGCTGCCCGACCGAATCTGCGGCAAGATGGATCGTCCCGAACAAGAATCCGCGTCGTCGCCCTGGACCTTCGATTTCCCAGAGCAGGCTATCGGCATAACTGACGTTCGCCGGCGGTACCGTGTCGCGCATCGGCGCGCATTCGAACGCAACGACCACCTGCAACGCACCGAACGCGATCACCGCACTCACACGCATGACGAATGCGACAGCCGCGCGGCCAAACCACGTTGAAAAAACGAAAGCGAGCATGGCGCGGCCTAATGTGAGTTACGCGGGGTTATCGTCGCCTAACGCGAGCATCGGCGCATCGGCGAAATGTGACAGAGCCGCAAGGGCATCGGCGCGGCGCGGATGATCAAGCCACGCCACATCGCCTACCGGCTTGCGGCCATGCATACGCATTAAACGTACTTGAAGGATTGGCGGGATCTCATACACCAGTCGATCGATGATCTGCACCGCAGCCGCCCGATCATTGCACACTAGACACATATCACAACCCGCGGCGAGGGCGAGCTCCGCGCGTTCGAGAAAGCTATCGACGATCGCCGCGCCACCCATCGCGAGATCATCGCTGAATACGGTGCCGGTGAACGCGAGTTCTTCGCGCAAGATCCGCTGCAGCCAGATTTTGGAGTACCCGACAGGGTTGCTGTCGACCGCCGGAAACAACATATGCGCGGGCATGAAGCCTTCGATACCGGCGCTCGCCAAACGCCGAAAGGGTGCAAGGTCGCGTCGGCGCAGCGTCTCGAGATCGCGGCGATCGATTGGCAGTTCGTGGTGCGAATCCGCTTCGACCGAACCGTGTCCCGGAAAATGCTTACCGACCGCGGCCATCCCTGCCGCATGCATGCCGCGCATATAGGCGTGGGCTAATCGCGATACGGCGTTCGGCTCGGCGTGAAAGGCGCGATCGTTAATGACACGGCTGTGGCCGGCATATAGATCAAGCACCGGCGCAAAGCTGAAATCGACCTCCACCGCACGCAGTTCGCTCGCCATCAACCAGCCGAGATCGGTCGCATAACGGAGCGCACGCGCCGGTTCGGCGTCAAACAAATGACCCAGCGCATGCGCAGTCGGCAAGGCACAGAACTCGTGCCGAAATCGTTGTACTCGGCCGCCTTCGTGATCGACCGCAATCAACAAACGAGGGCTACGCAGCGCGTGGATCGCCTGCGTCAGCGAAACTAACTGCGCGCGGGATTCATAATTGCGCGAAAACAAAATGACCCCGCCGACCAAGGGATGTCGCAGTAGCTCCCGTTCTTCCGGTTGAAGTTCGGTCGTCGCCAAATCGATCATCAAAGGACCGAGAGACATGTGCGCCTCATGCAAGCAGGGAGGAACAATTCTAGCAGGGCACCTGGCCCAGCGTATGCGCACCGGCGCGTACGAAACCCATTACACTGACACGTATTAACCCACCTGGGAGTCTCCGCCATGACGACACCACGTCCGATTACCGAAGGTCAATATCGCCTGCTCAAGCCGCTGGCGCGCTGGATGTCGCGGCTACACCTGGCGCTTTATCGCGGTTCCGGCGGGCGAATCGGCGCGGCGTTCGGCGGCGGTGACGTGTGCATGGTTCACATGATCGGGGCGAAGAGCGGGCGGGCGCTGTCCTTGCCGTTGATGTACGTGCCGGAGGGCGATGCGGTATTGCTGGTCGCATCTTTCGCGGGGGGACCACATCATCCTAGTTGGTACTACAACTTGACAGCCCATCCACGCATCGAAATCGAGTGTCGAGGAAAACGTGGGCCATATCTCGCGACATGTTTGAGCACGACCGAAAAAGCCGCGGTATGGCCACTGTGCTGCCAACACTATCGGGATTTTGATCTGTACCAACGACGCACGACTCGCGATATCCCGGTTTTTCGCTGCACACCTTGTGAATAACTAAGCGGGTAGCTAAGAATTCTCGGATAGTCGGTGCCAATATCCGGCCGGGATGCGGATGACTTGCTTGGGGACCGTGAAAATACAGGATGTATTTTCGCGAGCCTACAGGGACGTACTCGTGGCGTGTCCCGAAGCAAGTCATCCGCATCCCGGCCTTGCGCCGCGCGCGTCTTTTGGAGCAGTGATCTAGCGCGGCGTCTGCCACTTCTGGCGAAGGCGTTCGGCTCCCACTTGCACGGCGAGTACCAGCGAGACGATCGCGAAACCCGGGCCAAGTAATAGATGCGGTGCGGAGAGCCAGTATTGGGTGGCCTCGCGCAGCATATTGCCCCACGATGGGGTGGGCGGTTGCGCGCCTAGCCCTAAGAAACTCATGCCAGCTTCGGCCGCGATACTTCCCCCAAATAGAAACGTCGCTTCAACTAACAGCGGTCCGGCGAGCAGGGGCAACAGATGCCGCCCGATAATCTTTGCCGGTGTGACGCCCAACGACGTTGCCACCAGCACGTGTTCGCGGGTCTTGATGATATTGGTTTGCGCGCGCGCCAGTCGCGCAAATCCAACCCAACTCACGACGCACAACGCGATGACCACATTGCCACTTCCGGGACCGAGTACCCCAGCCAGCGCAATGGCGAGCAGTAACCCGGGGAAGGCTTGAAATACTTCGGTGATACGCAACAGCGTGCGCTCGAACGCGCCGCCAACGATGGCGGCGAACACGCCAAGCGCACTGCCCAAGGTGAGCGAAAGCACGACCACCGCAAGTGCTATCGGCAACGTGACCGTGGCGCCCAAGGCAACACGTGCCAGGATGTCGCGGCCAAGTTCATCCGTACCGAGCACGGTACTCAACGAGGGTGCGGCGAACATTTGTGGGAGACTCAAGCGATTCGCGCGTGCTTCCAATGCCGGCCCGAGCGCGGCGGCCGCCAACCATGCGAGTACCACGCACCACCATAGATGCTGATTGAGCCAGCGCTTCATGGCTTTTGTCCAAGCCGCGGATCGAGCCACGCACAAACGAGCTCCGTTGCGAGATTCACTAGGACGTAGGTGCACGCGATGGCCAGCACACAGCCCTGCACGACCGGATAATCGCGACGTTGAATGGCATCGATCGTGAGCGTACCGAGGCCTGGCCACGCAAACACCGTCTCGGTAATCACCGCGCCGCCGAGTAACGCGCCGAGTTGCATGCCAAAAACGGTGAGGCACGGAACGAGCGCGTTCGGCAGCGTATGCCGCCGCAGAACGCGTCGAGTCGACAAGCCGCGTGCCGCGGCAGCGACCAGAAAAGGCTCATTCAACACGGCGAGCACGGCGGCGCGCAGTTGGCGCGTGAGCAGCGCGGCGATCCCAAGCCCAAGCGTCGCCGCCGGAAGGATGACGCTCAGTAATGAGTCCGCACCACCGACCGGCAGCCACGGCAGCCAAACGGCAAAGATGACGAGCAGCCCCGGGCCGAGGACAAAGCTTGGAATCGCCGCGCCCACTACCGCGAGCAGCGTGCTCGCGCGATCGGCTAGCCCATCAACGCGCAGCGCACTCGCGATCCCGAGCGGCAGCGCGATCAAGAGCGCAATCGCGCTCGCGACGAGCGCGAGCCCCAACGTGTAAGGCGCGCGCGCGGCCAACAATGCGGCAACCGGTAGTTGATTGTGCAGCGAGTCGCCCAGCTCGAGTCGAACCAGATTGTGGTAGTAGCGCACGAGTTGCGTGGTTAGCGGCGCATCGAGTCCGAGCGCCGCACGCAATGCGGCGCGATCGGCACCACTCGCTTGTTCGCCCAGCATCGCATCGATGGGATCTCCCGGCACGAGGTGAAGCAGCGCGAACACGAGCAGTGTGACGCCGATAATCGTGACGGCGGCGCTCATGATCTGAGACATCATGCGGGATAACGGGCTAGTAGTTGCCATATCGTAAAGTAAAGATTACGCCGCCAATTGAAAAACGTGCTTTGTAGATGTTCAAGTTGCGTGTCGACGATGGCTCGGCTTACAGTGCGGAGGAATTTAGGCACCGGAGGCTTACGTGGCTCGCTATCAATTTGAATCCGATCCCGCGCCGGACGCGTTGGGTCGTACCACGCAAATCGCTCATCTCATCGTCCGCGCGAGCGGCATGGTCCTCTTGGCGGTGGGCTTGTGGATCGCGCTCGCGGTCATTGCCGAAGCATGGTCGCTGTACAGCGATCCGCGCAAAATTGAGCGCTTTGCCGATGCCATCGAAGCCGGTTCGCATCTCGATCGCAGCATCGCGAGCGTCGAGCGCCATCCCGTAAACGACGACACAACCCCAGCCGACATGCTGGAAAAAGCCAATACTGCGCCAGAACCGGTCCAAAACATCCGACTGACGTATTTCGTCGCATGGGTGTTTGCGATTTTGTTATTGATGTTGATCGGGCGCCTCGCGATCGCCGCCGTCAAAGTCGGCGGCGAATTGGTGCTTTACGATTTACACATCAAACGTTTCGTACGCGAACTCATGCGTGAGGCGAAAGCGCCGTAGCTATGCAGACCATACGCCGACCTCAATCCTCAAATCGAGGCCGCCGCTTCTGCATGAACGCAGCGGCCGCCTCGGTAACATCGGGCGCGAACAGCAGGCTCGCGTTTTTTGCCGCGACATAGTCGAGTCCGGCCGCAACCGAATGATCGCGGCTATAGTTCAACATTTCCTTGGTACCGCGCACGGCAAGCGGTGACTTGTCGGCAATGGCCTTTGCCACTTCGCTCGCCGCCGCCATCATCTCCTCCTCGGTCGCAAACACGCGATTGACGAGCTTCAGCTCGCGTGCTTCTTCGCCACGCACTTCGCGCGCGGTGAGCACCAATTCGCGGGCCACTCCCTCGCCGACGATGCGTGGTAGGCGCTGTAGCGTGCCCACGTCGGCGACAATCGCGAGATCGATTTCCTTCACACAGAATCTAGCATCGAGCGTCGCGTAACGGATGTCGCAGGCCGTGATCAAATCGATGCCGCCGCCGACACACACCCCGTGAATGGCCGCGATGACCGGTTTGCGACAGGCTTCAAACGCGCTGATACAGTTCTGCAAAACCGTGATGCGCCGACGCAGACGCTCCTGCCGATGACCGGCGGGTAGCTCCGCCACCTCCGCTTGCAGACTTTGTAGCAAGGCGAGATCGATCCCGGCGCAAAAATGTTTGCCGTTACCGCAAAGAATGATTACTCGCACCGCCGGAGTCGCATCGAACCACTCGCAAGCTGCTTGTAATTCATGCCACAGCGTGGACGACATCGAATTCGCTTTGTCCGGTCGATTGAGTGCAAGTTTCGCGACATTACCGTCAAGCGTCAGCGCCAACGTTTCAAATTTGGGGAGTTCAGTCATTTGAGATTCACTTCCGTACCGATATGGACTTGCTCAAACAGCGCAACCACATCCGCATTGCGCATGCGAATGCAGCCGCGTGATCCCGCGCGCCCCAGCGGTGTTTCGTCGGGGGTGCCGTGAATGTAAATGAAACGGCGGTAGGTATCGCAGTCGCCGCCTTGATTAACGCCAGGCGTGCATCCGGCCAACCACAGAATGCGCGTCAGGATCCAGTCTCGCCCGGTCGGCTGGGTCACGGCGTATTTGGGCGAGTAAATCTCGCCGGTCGGCACGCGCCCTTTGAATACGGTATTGAGCGGCGCATCGGCACCAATTTTCGCCGCGATCACATGCGCACCGCGCGGAGTGCATTCGCTATGCATGCGCTCGCCGGGGCCGTTGGTCGCCGTGGATACGGCATATTCGGCAATGCACGCCTCATCCCGCCAAAGCTGCAGGCATTGCGAGGTGATATCAATTTCAATGCGTGGCAGCATCGTCGGCAATCAACTTAGCACGAGTTAATCCGTCGTAATCGGCGTGAAGATCGGTATCGTAGCCATGCACGCGCGTGCGTTGGACAATGAGGGTGTCTTCGAACCACAATGGTAAATACGGTAGATCGCGCAGCAACAGCGCTTGGAGCGCGCGATAGTCGCGAATGCGCGCATGAAGGTTTGTCGCGCGCTCGGCGGTGTCGATCAGCGCGTCCACTTCGGCATTGACGTAACCGCCGCGATTCGCGCCGCGCGGCGGCCGCGAATCGCTATGAAATGCCTGGCGAAAAATATCCGGCAACTGCAAACCCACCCACGATAAAAGATACAAATCGAACCGCCCGGCTTTGACGTCGCCGTAAAACGTACCCCAATCATAACTCTTGAGCGTGACTTCGATCCCCGCCTCGCGCCATTGCTGCTGCAGAACGGTCGCGAGCCGGCGCCGGAAAGCATCGCTGGAGGTCTTGAGTTCGAGCCGCAGCGGCCGTGCCACACCGAATCCAGCCGCGGCAAGCGCGCGCCGTGCTGCCGTCAGATCACGCGCCGGGCCGTTTAACTTCGCCGCGGCCCAATGTTCGGGCACGAGCAATGTTTCGGCGCGCCGGCCCTGATCGTTCAACAGATAGTGCAAGATCGCCTCGCGATCAAGCGCGAGCAGCAATGCTTCCCGCACTTTACGCTGACTGGTGGGACCGTGCGCCAGGTTCGTGCCAATGTACGAAAACACCGTGCCCGGCCGCTGCGACACGCGCACCTCGGGCTGCCGCGCGAGCCAGCGTGTCGTCTCAGGCGACAAGCCGCCCTGCAAAATATCAAGCTCACCACGCGCGAGCTTCAAGGCACGGGTGGTTTCGCTCGTGATCGTTAAGAACTCGAGGCGCTGACCATCCTGGCGGCGGGTTAGCTGTACGTGCTCGGGCGCCGTTTGCCGCTCCAATACAAAGGGTCCGGAACCGATTGGTGACGACAGCACTTGCGGTGACGCCGCTTGCCGAGCAGGTAGGATGCCGAGGGTCAACAAACCCGGGAAGAGCGGATCCGGCCGGCGCAGGTAAAAATCGATCGTCTCGGGTGCCAGCACTTCGACGCGCGCGATGTTATTGAGTGTGCCGCGATGTGGTGACGTACTCGTAGGCGTGAGAACCGCGCGATATGTCGCCGCGATGTCCTGCGCGGTGAGACGCGTACCGTCATGAAAATGGCTCGCGCGACGCAATGTGAAGCGATATTGCGTCGGCGCGATCAGCACCCAGTCGGCGAGCGCGGGCACCGGCTCAAAGGCTAGATCGAAATCGACCAATTGCTCGAAGATGAGACGGCCGATCCGCGCGGCCGCGGCATCGGTATAGTAGCGCGGGTCCAAGGTCGCGGGCGCCGCGGCGAGTCCAAAACGCAGCGCCTCCGGCGGCGCGGTACACGCGCAGAAGCAGCAAACCGCAACCAGCCATGCGACGCGCTCAGCGCGCCGGCTCAAAAACAGCAATCGATTCCACATGCGAAGTATGCGGGAACATATCGATGATACCGGCCGCGCGTAACACAAAGCCACGATCGCGCACGAGGATCGCCGTATCGCGCGCGAGCGTGACCGGATTGCACGATACATAAACGATGCGCCGAGTCGCCGCGAGGTCTAGCGTGCGTAAAGCAAGCTCGGCACCGCTGCGTGGCGGATCGAGCAATACTTTGGCAAAGGAACGGGTTGCTAGTTGGGTAACTCCGCGCGAATCGTACAAATCGGCGGTCACAAACGCGACATTGGGTAAGCCATTCGCCTCGGCGTTGGCGCGCGCGCGTTCGACCAACCCGGCGTCACCTTCAAAGCCGATTACCTCATGCGCATGCGTAGCGAGCGGTAACGTGAAATTACCAAGACCGGAGAAGAGATCAGCGACATCGTCGTGGAGCGTGGGCTTAAGGCACGCCAATGCGCACTCGACCAACGCCGAATTAAGCCCGGCATTTACCTGGACGAAATCCCCTGGAAGAAACTCGAAGACCAACTCACCTAGGCGATAATGCAAAGTAAGCGGCCCCGAGAGCGGCAGCAACGTGCCCCGGTCACCCGCTTGCAAACAGATCCGTAGCCCCGTGCGTTCGGCGAATTCGCGCAAAAGCGCGTGATCGTCCGCGGTGGGCGGTGCCTGATGTCGAATGACGAGTACGGCCACGTCATCGTCGGCCGCGACTTCAATCTGCGGAATCAAAGATACGATGCTCAACTTATCGAGCAAGGCGCGTAACTCCGGCAAACGCGCTCCGATACTCGGCACCAGTACCGCGCAATGATCAATAGCAGTGACAAAGTGCGAAGCCTTTTCCCGAAAGCCGACGATCGCCCCACCTTTCTTGGGCACTACGCGCACGGACAGACGCGCGCGGCGCCGATAGCCCCATAACTCCCCCGTCACCGTCGGGATGATTTCGCGCGGCGCGGTATTGGCTTGGTGTTTCAATAATTCAAGTAGCACGCCTTGTTTATGCGCGAGCTGTGCCGCGCTCGAAAGATGTTGGAGCGAGCATCCGCCACATAACGCGGCATGCGCGCATACTGGTATGACGCGATCAGCATGCGGGTTTTCAATGCGCTCAGCGCGCGCCTCATCGTAACGACGGTGCCGGCGCATGACTTTGGCGTGGACCTGTTCGCCGGGCAAGGCATCGGCCACAAACACCGTTTTCCCCTGGAAATGCGCCACTCCGCGGCCTTCGTGCGAGAGCCGTTCGATGGTGACGTCGTACTCGCGCGGAAGATCCTTTTTATGCGAACTCATGCCGCCGGCCAAGCGGCCAAGAAAGCGTCGAAGTGCGGCTTGCGTTGCTCAGCGAGATAAGCTCTGACCCGTGCAATTTCTTCCGTGTACTGCGCGTCAAGCAGATGGCCACGCATGCGCTCAAAAGCGAGATACACAAGATAAGTATTCAACACATCGGTTTCGCAGTACGCGCGGATCTCGGCGAGTCCGCCCGCCAGATAGCGGGGCCACACATCGACACCACTCATGCCGAATTTACCCGGCAAACCCATCAAGGTCGCGATCTCATCGAGCTTGGCGGTCGCGCGTGGCTGGTAGCCTGAGAGTACATCCATGAGATCGAGATGCCGCCAGTGATAGCGGCTTAGGTAATTGTTGTAGCGAAAGCTACTGTCGTCATGCCCGGTTTCCCAGTAACGCGCGGCGTTAACGCCGTTGATGAGCGCGCGGTAGTGCAGCACCGGCAAGTCGAAGCCACCCCCGTTCCACGACACCAGGGTGGGCGAATAGCGCTCGACACCGTCGTAGAAGCGCTTCAAGAGTTCAGCCTCGCTGGAATCCTCTTCGCCGAGCGACCATACCGTCAATCGCTCGTCATGTCGGAACACCGCGGCGATGGCGACCACGCGTTGTAGATGGTGGCGCAGAAATTCCACTTCGCCACCGGTTTCTTGCTGGCGTTTGGCGACCATGACTTTCGCGACATCTTCGTCGCTCAGACCGTCGAGACCCCACAGTCGCCGGGCGCCCGCGGTATCCGGTACGGTTTCGATATCGAACACCAAACAATTGAAATTCATGCGTACTCAGCCGGAAAAGACGCGTGTCGAGAGGTAGCGATCGCCGCGATCGCAGATGATGGTGACGATGGTGGCAGCGGTGACTTCTTGGGCGATTCGCAGCGCGACCGCCAGCGCGCCGCCGGCTGAGATACCGGCGAAAATGCCTTCTTCGCGTGCGAGGCGACGCGCGGTTTCTTCTGCTTCTTTCTGCGAGACATCAAGCAAACGATCAATATGCCGGCGCTCGTAGATGGCCGGCACGTAAGGTTCCCGCCAGCGGCGGATCCCCGGGATACTCGCGCCATCAAGGGGCTGCACACCGATAATCTGAATCTCGCGCTTACGCTCCTTGAGATAGCGCCCGGTGCCCATGATGGTGCCGGTGGTGCCCATCGCGCTGACGAAATGCGTGATCTCGCCGTCCGTATCTCGCCAAATCTCTGGCCCCGTGGTCTCGTAATGCGCGCGCGGATTGTCGGGGTTCGAAAACTGGTCAAGCACACGTCCTTCGCCATCTTTCTCCATGCAGCGTGCGAGATCGATCGCCGCCTCCATGCCACCGTCTTTCGGTACGAGAATAATCTCGGCACCGTAAGCCTTCATGTAGGCGCGACGCTCTTCGGTCATGTTGTCCGGCATGATGAGGATCAAACGGTAACCACGCATCGCGGCGACCATCGCGAGCGCGATGCCGGTATTGCCGCTGGTGGCTTCAATCAAGGTGTCGCCGGGTTTGATTTCGCCGCGCTGCTCCGCGCCCGAAATCATATGCCGCGCCGGTCGGTCTTTCACCGAACCGGCCGGGTTGTGACTCTCAAGCTTGGCGAGGATCGTGTTGGTGGTCGCCCCAGGCAACCGTTGCAGGCGAACGAGTGGGGTATTCCCGACAGTTTGATCGACTGATGGGTAACGCAGACTTAAAACCGGTAGCCAAACTGAAAAAGGTGGAAATTCACACCGGGGTTTTTATCCCCGAGGCTGGCATTCGACAAATGCTGGAACCGGTACAAGACTTCATAGCGACCTTGCTCGCCAAAGCGCATGCCGCCACCGATATGGCTGCCGAACGCGAAACCGATGTCAAAGTCCTTATCTTCAATTTTGCTTTCGGTATGGCCATGAGGGCCAACGCCCAATTCGAGAAACGGCGCAAAGCCAGCGGCTGGATCACGTTGCCAGCGAAACACTGGCGTAACGTGCAGGTCGACGAGCGAATCATTGCCAGTACGGCCGGGATCGCTGTCCCAAAAATTGACCCCTGCCTCCCAATAGCCGCCAAGATACCAGCTACCGGATTCGAGCCAACGCACGCCCCAGTCGATGGTCGCCACCGCCCCATAGCGGTCGATTTCGGCATCGCCCGCCGAGGACCCGTATTCAAAAGCTATCTTGTCGATGGCGTGCGCGGTGCCAAAGGCGCAGAGGAACGCGGCAGCCAGGAGCGAACGTTGAAATTTCACAGGGGTGGGTCCTCACTAGGCTGGTAACGTGGAATGCTACAAGGCTAACCAACTCGGCACGGCGATTCAACCACGGTGTCGAAATTCAAAGGCGTGAAGACTGGGTGAAGTACTTGCTAAAAACCCAGGCATCTTCGCGTCCTACCCGCGCCGGATAGTAGCCGCGACGGACGGCGATTTTGGCAAAACCGCTGCGCGTATAGAGCTCGAGCGCCGGCGCATTGGAGGGTCTGACCTCCAGAAATAACATCGTGGCATGGTGACGCACCGCCAGCTGTTCCAAGAGATCGAGCATTTGTCGGGCATAGCCGCGTCGTTGATACAAAGGATCGACGCACAGATTGAGTAGATGGGCTTCGTCGAGCGCCACGGCCATGATGCCGTAGCCGATCACGGTGTCGTTTAACTCAAGCGCCCAGCAGCAATACCCCGCGCGCAGGCAGTCGGTAAATATGCCCGAGGTCCATGGAAATTCGTAAGCTCGGCGTTCCACGGCGGCGACCTGCGGCACATCGTGTTCGCGCATCGGCCGCAACTGCGCCCGCGCAGCTTCCGGCTGGGCGTTCACACGGATTCCCGTAAGACGCGCTCGGCAAACAATAGGTCTTGCCACGCGCGGCGCTTCTCGCCCGGCGAGCGTAGCAGGTAGGCGGGATGATAGGTCACGACGAGCGGGATCCCAGCCGGCCCGTACTGATAGCGCTGGCCACGCAACTTGCCGATTGGCGTTGTCACTTTAAGCAGATTCTGCGCGGCGATGCGGCCCACGGCCAGAATGATGCGTGGCTTTAACAGCGCGATTTGTTGTTGTAGATAAGGCTCGCAGCAAACGACTTCCGGCGGCTGCGGATCGCGGTTATTGGGGGGTCGGCATTTCAGAATATTGGCGATATAAACTTGTTCGCGCCGCAGGCCTAGCGCACCGAGCATCGAATTCAGCAACTGCCCGGCGCGCCCCACAAAGGGTTCGCCACGTTTGTCTTCTTCCGCCCCCGGCGCTTCGCCGACGATCAACCACTCGGCGTTGCGATTGCCGACGCCAAACACGGTTTGCGTACGTCCGTTATGCAGCTCGCAGCGCGTGCAGGCCGCAACTTTTGCGGCAAGCACGTCCCAGTCGAGCGTCTCTTCAGCCTTTGCGGGCGCATGAGCAACAAGCACAGGTTCTTGTGGCGGGGAGTCAACCACGGTCGTTAGGCGCGGCGGTGCGGTCGCGATACGTGCACTGTCGGCGTCCGCGCTCCGCCGGCGCACCCACACATCCACGCCCATCGCCCGCAAATATTCTTCGCGCAAGCTACGCGTACGGTCGTTCATTGCGCAGGCTCAGCCGGGTTGCGGGTGTTCACGGTGCACGGGATAGAGCACTTTGTTCAATGCACTCAAATAGGCCTTGACCGACGCGACGATGATGTCGGTATCGGCGCCCTGTCCGTTGACGATGCGCCCACCACGCTCCAAGCGCACGGTGACTTCGCCCTGCGAATCGGTGCCGGTGGTGATGGCGTTCACGGAATAAAGCTGCAGCTGCACGCCGCTTTGCATGATTTGTTCGACCGCGCGAAAGGCGGCGTCCACCGGACCGTCACCGCTTGAGGCCGCGGCGCGCTCATGGCCGTCGATCGATAAGGTAACCTCGGCTTGCGGCGTCTCGCCCGTTTCCGTGCGGACGCGCAGCGATACCAATTTGACGCGTTCATTGGCCGTTTCCATCTCGGTGTCCGAGACCAATGCTTGCAGGTCCTCGTCGTAAATCTCCGACTTCCGATCGGCTAGATCTTTAAAGCGCTTGAACGTTTCGTTCATGTCTTGTTCGCTACCGAACTCGATCCCAAGCTCTTTCAAACGCGTGCGCAGCGCGTTACGCCCGGATAACTTGCCGAGTACGATTTTGTTGGAGTTGAGTCCGACGTCTTGCGCCCGCATGATTTCGTAAGTTTCGCGATGCTTCAGTACGCCGTCTTGATGAATGCCCGACTCGTGCGCAAAGGCATTAGCGCCGACGATGGCCTTGTTCGGTTGCACCGGAAATCCCGTGATGGTCGACACCAGACGCGAGCAATTCATGATTTCGGTGGTGTCGATGCGTGTCTCGCACGGGAAATAATCTTTACGGGTACGCACCGCCATGACGATTTCTTCCAATGATGCATTACCGGCGCGCTCGCCTAAGCCATTGATAGTGCATTCGACCTGCCGCGCGCCGTGCATAACGGCGGCGAGCGAGTTGCCGACGGCAAGCCCAAGATCGTTATGGCAATGCACGGAGAAAACCGCTTTGTCGCTGTTTGGCACATTGCCGAGTAAACGGCCGATGAATTCTCCGTACTGCTCAGGCACGGCATAGCCGACGGTATCCGGCAGATTGACGGTCGTCGCGCCCGCTGCGATCACGGCTTCAACGATGCGGCACAAAAAATCGAATTCGGAGCGGCTGCTGTCTTCGCAAGAAAACTCCACGTTATCGGTGTATTGGCGCGCGCGTTTAACGGCGCGCACGGCGGACTCGAAGACCTCATCCGGCCGCATCTTGAGCTTCTTCTCCATATGAATTGGCGAAGTCGCGATGAAAGTGTGGATCCGATAGGACGGCGCGTCTTTTAAGGCTTCATACGCACGATCGATATCCCCATCCCCAGTCCTTGATAAGCCGCAGACGGTGCAGTCCTTGATCGTGCGCGCCACCGCCTGCACGGCTTCAAAATCGCCCGGACTCGCAATCGGGAATCCGGCTTCGATGACATCCACCTTCAGCCGCTCCAACGCTTTGGCGATCCGGAGCTTTTCAGCCTTGGTCATGGCCGCGCCCGGGCTTTGCTCACCGTCGCGCAGGGTGGTATCGAATATGATTAAACGATCTTTCATGGATTTGCTCCGCTAAATCCGGTCGCGCGACGGGTTAAGGCTTTATTCGCGAACGATCGCGCCGTCTACGTTGTAATTGGTTCAATGTCACGATCGGCCCCGAACTCGCATACGCCAAAAAGGTCAGCAGTAACGTGATCGGCGGGTTCATCGAGATAACGCCAAAGACCAATACCACCGCCAGCGCTTTGATGAACGGCACGCGACTGCGAAGATCCAAGTCCTTGAAGCTGTAAAAGCGAATGTTGCTCACCATGAGCGCGGCGCAGGCGACGGTGACGACAAAGGTCAATGCCACGACCAACCCTTGCCCATGGAGGTTGTGCTTATCGAAACACCAGATAAACCCGGCCACCAGCGCCGCCGACGCCGGGCTTGGCAATCCTTTGAAATACTTCTTGTCGGTACTCGCGGCTTGCGAGTTGAAACGCGCCAAACGCAGCGCGGCCGCCGATGCATAAACGAAAGCCACCAAGAAACCCAATTTGCCGGTCTCGCGTAGCATCCATTCATACGCCAAAATCGCGGGCGCGACGCCAAACGACACCATGTCCGCCAAGCTGTCGTACTCCGCGCCAAAGGCGCTTTGCGTGTTGGTCATGCGCGCAATGCGGCCGTCCATGCCATCAAGCACCATCGCGACAAAGGTCGCAATCGCGGCATTTTCAAACTGGCCATGAATGGCAGCGGTGATGGCGTAAAAGCCCGCCAGCATCGCGCCGGTGGTAAACAGATTCGGGAGCAAGTAGATGCCGCGCCCGCGCAGCGCGGGACTCGCGATCGACACTAATCGGTGCACATTGTCAGATACTTTGCGTTCCATGGCGCATCCTCCCGCAGCGTAACGCCGCATAGGGCGCTAGTGTGCAGCGGGATGAGGTGTTTGCACAGCGGGAAGACCCTCACCCTACCCGCTCCCGCAAAGCGGGAGAGGGTGACAAGAAAACTTCTCCGCGTGCGGGAGAGGGTCAAAGAAACTCTCCCACCGAGAGAAGTCGGCGCGCAGCGCCGGGTAAAGGGAACTCTGCAATCAATTGCGCGATTGATCGACCAGCCGATTGGCTTTAATCCACGGCATCATCGCGCGCAGGCGTTCACCCACTTGCTCGATGCCGTGATTTCGCGAAATTCGGCGCTTGGCTTTCAACACCGACGCGCCAGTTTTATTCTCGCCCATCCATTCGCGAGCGAACTCGCCATTCTGGATCTCCGACAGGATGCGCTTCATTTCCTTACGCGTCTCATCGGTGACGATGCGCGGGCCGCGCGTGAAATCGCCATACTCAGCGGTATTCGAGATGGAATAACGCATATTCGCGATACCGCCTTCATAGATCAGATCCACGATGAGTTTTAACTCATGCAGGCATTCGAAATACGCCATCTCAGGCGCGTAACCGGCTTCAACCAAAGTGTCGTAACCGGCCATGATAAGCGCGGTCACGCCACCACATAGCACGGTTTGTTCGCCGAATAGATCGGTTTCGGTTTCTTCACGGAAATTAGTTTCGATGACGCCCGCACGCGCGCCGCCGTTGGCGGCGGCATAAGCGAGCGCGATGTCCTTGGCTTGGCCTGACTTGTCTTGCGCCACCGCAATTAAGCTCGGCACGCCGCCGCCCTGTTGATAGGTAGAGCGCACCAAGTGGCCAGGACCTTTGGGCGCGATCATGATGACGTCCAAGTCGTCGCGCGGTGTGATTTGACCGAAGTGGATGTTGAAACCATGCGCGAACGCAAGCGCCGCGCCTTGTTTGATATGCGGCGCGATATCGTTGCGGTACAGATCACCCTGTTGTTCGTCCGGCGCCAGAATCATCACGACATCGGTTTGCGCGACGGCTTCCGCGACCGGCTTCACCGGCAGACCGGCGTTTTCCGCTTTCGTCCAACTGGCTGAGCCCGGACGCAGGCCGACGATCACTTTGACGCCGGAATCGCGCAGATTGTTGGCATGCGCGTGTCCTTGGGATCCGTAGCCGATAATGGCCACTTGGCGGCGCTGAATCAACGAAAGGTCCGCGTCTTTGTCGTAATAAACTGTCATGGCCATGGGCTTTCTCCCGAATGTAATGCGTTCTTAAATAATGAGGTTAGGCGCGTAGCGCCTTGGTGCCGCGTAAAATGCCGAGGACGCCCGAACGCACCACTTCCATGATGCGTTTGGCGCCAATGAGATCAACAAAAGCGTCGAGCTTGGTGTTATCGCCGGACAACTCGATGATATAGCTCGACTCGGTGACATCGACGATTCGTCCGCCGTAAATGTCGGCAAGGCGCGCCAATTCATCGCGTTGTTCACCGCCGATCGCGCGCACCTTGATGAGCATGAACTCACGCTCGATGGCGCTACCTTCGTTCAAATCGATCAGGCGAATAACATCGACGAGTTTGTTCAACTGCTTGGTGATTTGCTCGATGACTTCGGCGGAACCGCTGGTCACCAAGGTGAGGCGCGAGACCGTGGGATCTTCAGTGGGCGCCACCGACAACGACTCGATGTTATACGCGCGCGCCGAAAACAAACCCGCCACGCGCGACAGCGCGCCCGCCGCGTTTTCCAACAAAATAGAAATCGTATGCCGCATTACGCGAGCTCCCGATCGGAGCTGGACGGTGCTAGGTGCATTTCATGTTGGCCTTTGCCGGCCGCGATCATCGGGTAGACGTTTTCACTTTGATCCGTGATGAAATCCATCAGTACCAGGCGATTCTTGAGCTTGAAGGCCTCGTGCAAAGCACCTTCGACGTCGCCGGGCTTTTCGATCCGCATGCCGACATGGCCAAAGGCTTCCGCCAATTTCACGAAATCCGGCAGCGCGTCCATGTACGAGTGCGAATAACGACGGTCGTAGAAGAACTCCTGCCACTGCCGCACCATGCCCATGTAGCGATTATTCAAACTCACCACCTTGATGGGCAGGTCATACTGCAGGCAGGTAGACAGCTCTTGCACGCACATAACAAAGCTGGCTTCGCCGGTGATGCAGGCAACCTGTGCTTCCGGAAACGCGAGTTGCACACCCATCGCGGCCGGCAAGCCGAACCCCATGGTGCCGAGGCCGCCGGAGTTGATCCAACGCCGTGGTTTATCGAACTTATAGAATTGCGCGGCCCACATTTGATGCTGGCCAACGTCAGAGGTGATATACGCCTCGCCGCGCGTCTCGCGGTACAACGCCTCCACCACCGCCTGCGGTTTGATCAATGGGCTCGCGCGGTCAAACCGCAGACAATCGAGCTTTTGCCAATCCCGGATCTGTTGCCACCATGGATCCATATCGCGGTTGACGGGCGCGCAACCGGACTCGGCAAGTAGCTTGTTGAGTTCGCCGAGCACATGGGAGACACCGCCGACGATCGGCACATCCACCCGCACGTTCTTCGAGATCGATGAGGGGTCGATATCGATATGCACGATCTTGGCGTATGGACAGAACTTGGCGAGATCGCCGGTCACTCGATCGTCGAACCGCGCGCCGATCGCGATGAGCACATCGCAATGATGCATCGCCATGTTGGCCTCGTAAGTCCCGTGCATACCCAACATGCCGACAAACTGTGGATCGGTGGCCGGATAGCCGCCCAATCCCATCAACGTGTTGGTCACCGGATAACCGAGGCGACGACCAAATTCGGTTAATTCCGCGGCCGCGTTGTCGAGCACGACCCCGCCACCGGTGTAAATCATGGGTTTTTGCGCACTTAGGATAAGTTGCGCGGCTTTCTTGATTTGCCCCGGATGCCCCTTGGTGTTCGGTTTGTAGGAACGGATTTCGACCGATTTCGGGTAATGATATTCGGTGACGTTGGCGGTTACGTCTTTCGGGATATCGACCACGACCGGACCGGGACGGCCGGACGTCGCGACAAAAAATGCTTTTTTGATCGTGGTGGCGAGATCTTCCACCCGTTCCACCAGGAAATTGTGTTTCACGCACGGGCGCGTGATGCCGATGCAATCGACTTCCTGAAAGGCATCGTTGCCGATGAGATGCGTCGCCACCTGGCCGGTGAATACCACCAATGGAATCGAATCCATGTAGGCCGTCGCGATCCCGGTGACCGCATTGGTTGCGCCCGGGCCAGAGGTCACCAACACCACGCCCGGCTTGCCGGTTGCCCGCGCATAGCCGTCGGCGGCATGCGTCGCGCCCTGCTCATGGCGGACCAAGATGTGTTTCAGTTGGTCTTGTTTGTATAGCTCGTCGTAGATATGCAGCACGGCCCCGCCGGGGTAGCCGAACACAAACTCGACACCTTCATCGATTAATGAGCGCACGAAGATCTCGGCGCCGCGTAGCAGGTCTGTCATGGCAAGTCCTCACTCTGTTTTAGTAAGTGCCGCGGCCTTTATCCGCCCTCGCGGTGATTCGAGTGGGGAAGCGGGCCGTCCCCGTTGCCTTGTGAGCCACGGTTCGGCGTTGCGCTGCGTGGCGAGGGTGCGGTGAAACGCGTTACCCAGGCTTAGCAGGGGCCGGAACGGTAAAAGGATTCGACGGCCGGGTCAAGACGAAAGCCGCGCAATAGCGCGGGATTGGCCGCATTTTTTCGTCGTAACCGTTGCGGGCTTGAGAATGAGTCCCGAGAATGCGGTCCCCTTGTCTTGAAAATCGACTCTCCACCGCCATGCGTATTTCGAACCTGCTCATCCCCACCTTGCGCGAATCCCCGGCGGATGCCGAGGTCATTAGCCACCAATTGATGCTACGCGCCGGGCTCATCCGACAGCTGGCTTCCGGCATCTATACCTGGCTGCCGTTGGGTCTGCGGGTGTTACGCAAGGTCGAGGCGATTGTGCGTGAGGAAATGGACCGCGCGGGCGCTCAAGAAGTGTTGATGTCCGGTGTCTTACCCGCCGAACTTTGGCAGGAGTCCGGCCGCTGGGACAAATACGGACCGGAACTGCTGCGCCTACACGACCGGCACGAGCGCTCTTTCTGCTTAGGACCCACGCACGAAGAAATCATCACTGATCTCATTCGCCGGGAAATCAAAAGCTATAAACAGTTGCCGGCGAATTTCTATCAGATTCAGACCAAGTTTCGCGATGAAGTCCGACCGCGTTTCGGCATCATGCGCGCACGTGAATTTTTGATGAAAGACGCCTATTCCTTTCACGTGGATCGTGCGTCACTGCTCGAAACCTACGACCAGATGTACCAAACCTACAGCCGAATTTTCGACCGCATTGGGCTGTCTTATCGCGCGGTGTTGGCCGATACCGGCAATATCGGTGGCTCCGGTTCGCACGAATTCCACGTATTGGCCGACTCCGGCGAAGATTTGATCGCTTTCTCAACCACCGGCGACTTTGCGGCGAACGTCGAGTTAGTCCCGGCGCCGGCACCGAGTGCGCCCCGCGCGGCGCCCACCGAAGCGCTCGCCAAAGTCAGTACACCCCAGCAGCACTCGATTGATGAAGTCAGTCAGTTTTTGAAAGTCGCGCCCGCGCAAGTTTTAAAAACGCTGGTGGTCGAGGGTGTTGATGGCCGGCTAGTGGCGTTGGTATTGCGCGGCGATCACGAGTTGAACGCCGTCAAAGCGCAGCAGCTTGCAGGAGTCCATAACCCGTTGCGCTTTGCCAAAGCGGAACAGATCGCACGTGAACTCCGCTGTAATCCTGGCTCGCTTGGGCCAATAGGGTTGCAAATTCCGGTGTATGTCGATCACAGCGCAGCGGCGGTTGCGAATTTCGTCTGCGGTGCGAATGAGGATGGTTTTCACCTCCGCGGAGTGAATTGGGAACGAGACCTCGCCTTGCCGGCGGTAGTCGATATTCGCAATGTCGTGCCGGGCGATCCGAGCCCGGATGGTAACGGGACGCTCGAAATCAAACGCGGGATCGAAGTCGGGCATATTTTCCAGTTGGGGACGAAGTACAGCGAAACGATGAACGCGACCGTGCTCGACGAAAAAGGCGCTACCGTCACGATGGTCATGGGCTGTTACGGCATTGGCGTATCGCGCATCGTCGCCGCCGCGATCGAACAAAATCACGACGACAAAGGCATTATTTGGCCGACAGGCATCGCACCGTTTCAAGTCGCGATCGCACCGATTCACATGCACAAATCGCCGCGTTTGCGTGAGGCTGCTGAAGCGCTCTACGAACAACTCTGCGCGGCCGGCATCGATTGTTTGCTGTACGACAAAAACGAACGACCGGGTGTGATGTTTGCCGATCTCGAACTCATCGGCATCCCGTTTCGCTTTGTGGTGAGCGAACGCGGCCTTGACAATGGGACGCTCGAATACAAGGCACGCACCGACGAAGATTCGGAAGATGTGGCGATTGAAGACGCGGTTGCGATGATCGTTCGCAAGCTGCCGCGAACTTAGTCACAACGCGACCCTGCACCCGGCGCTGCGCGCCGACTTCTCCCGCGCCGCGGGCGGGCAGGGGTGAGGGTCTTCACGCATTTTCGCGATTCCGCTAGGGCTTAATCGCGAACGACGAATCCTCGACCGGCGCGACTTCCGCGCAACTTACCGCGATGACTTTAGCAAGACGCGGTCCCCGCCATAACCAATCCATAAAATCCGTGAGCAGATCAGGATCACCGCAGGCTATCCCCTCCACGGCGCCATCCGCGGTGTTGCGCACCCACCCAACTAACCCTAGTTCAGAGGCTTTGCGTTGCGCAGCCGCGCGGTAAGATACGCCCTGCACGCGGCCTTCAACGCGAAATGATTGCGCGACGAGTCGCGGATCCGGCATCGTCTGTCTCCTGTCGAGAATGTTTCAGCTCATGAAGACCATTATTTACCACAATCCCCGCTGCTCGAAATCGCGCGCGACCCTCGCCTTGCTCGCTGAGCGTAACCTTGATTTGGAAGTGATCGAATACTTAAAGGAAACGCCGACGCTCGCTACGTTGCGCTCACTTCTGGTGGCGCTCGGCGGAAACATTCAATCGATGGTGCGCAGTACGGAACCCGTCTTTACAGAGCTAAATCTCAAAGGCGCGACTGAAGAGCGGTTATTGCAAGCCATTGCAGAACACCCGGTACTGCTGGAGCGGCCAATCGTCGTGCATGGAACACGCGTGGTGGTCGGTCGGCCGCCGGAAAATGTGTTGACGCTGTTTGATTAGCGGTTTCGTTGGGGTTCGCGGCGCTCACCCCAACCTACATTACACACTCGACCCGTAGGTTCGGGTAAGCGTCGCGAACCCCAACATCTTACATGCGCCGGTTTATTGCAGATCAAGCACCTCACGCACAAACGGAATCGTCAACGCGCGGCTTGCTTGCAGTGACGCGCCATCGAGCGTCTCAATCGCCTGAAGCAGTTGGGGTAGTTCGCGCGGCAATCGTCGCAATAAGAAGGACGCCACCGGCTCACTCAATTCCATACCGCGCGCGCGCGCCGCGTATTGCAGCACCTGCAATTTTTCATCGTCGGTCAACCCATGGAGTTGAAACAGCAACGCCGCGTTCAAGCGTGATTTCAAGTCTGGCAGTGTCAACGGTAACGCGGCAAGTGGCAGATTAGTGGCGAACAATAGCCGGGAGTCGTGCGCCTGGACGCGGTTATAGAGCGCGAACACCGCGGTCTCCCAGATGATATTTCCGGCGATCGTTTCCAAATCATCGAGCGCAAGCGCTCTGATGTGTTCGAGATCGTCGAGCACCCGCGGACCGTGTGGCATAACTTCGCGTAACGGCACGTACATCGCGGCGCGACCGGCGTCATGCGCCTGCCGGATGGCGGCCTGCAATAAATGCGTCTTGCCGGTGCCCGGGCTACCCCATAGCCCCACACACCATGGTCCGCCGACGCCGGCCCAGGTTTCAACGGAAACGAGCGCGGCGCGATTGGTGGCACCTACAAACTCGCCGAACGCGGCGGACAGTGGCGTATAGAGACTGAGGGTAAGTTGTTGGGCCGCCGGCTTCATTCCGAGGGCGGCGTCGTGTCATACAACGCGCTGCGCAAATATTCGTCGTGCGAGTGGCGCAGCAACACAACAATCGCGGCGGCGACCGGCAACGCCAATAACACGCCGAAAAATCCAAAAAGCTGCCCACCTGCCATGACCGCGAAAATGACCGCCACCGGATGCAAACCGATGCGGTCACCGACCAGCAGCGGCGATAGCACCATGCCTTCGAGGACCTGCCCGACACCGAACACGGCCACCACCCCCAACAAATGCAAGGCATCGCCAAACTGTAACAACGCAGCGACGCCTGCGAGCAAGACGCCGACGATGACCCCAAGGTAGGGCACGAAGCTGACGAGGCCGGCGGCGATGCCGATCGCGAATGCGAGGTCGAGTCCGACCACCCATAAACCACTCACATAGACCGTGGCGAGCGCGGCCATGACCGCGAGTTGGCCGCGCAGAAACTCGGCCAGCACGGCATCGATTTCTCGTGCGATTTGACTGATCCGCGGCGCCACTCGACGGGGCAAGAGATCCGCCACGTTTCTCACCAGCACGTCCCAATCGCGGAGCAGATAAAAAGTGACCACCGGGACGAGCAGGACAAAACTCAGCCAGCCGAGCAGCATTTGACTTGAGCGCCCGAGTTGCAGCACCACCGTCTGCAGCATCGTCCCAACTTCTTGCCAATGCCCGACCAGCGTTTTTTTCAGCAATTCGGTATCGATTGTCAGCGCGATACCAAATTTTGCGGATAAGCGCGGCAACAGCCAGTTCTGCAACCAGTCGATGGCCTGTGGAGTCTTTGAAATAACGACCGAGATTTGACGTTCAAGCGCTGGGATTAAAACAAGCAACGTGCCGATCCCGAGTAGGAACATCACCGCGAATACCACCACCACACCCCACACTCGCGACGTCCCGATCCGCTCGCAGCGATCGACCAAGGGATCGCCCAAATACGCGAGCAAGGCACTTACCAAAAATGGCGTCAAGGCCGGCGCAAGTAGATACAGCAGCCAGCCGCTCGCCAACACGAGCGCAAAGATGAACCACTTTTGCGAGTCATTGATCGGCATTGAAGAAGACATTGCGTTTAACGGCCACGGAGACGGAAGGTGGTGGCGGAGGCAGCGTCCACTTGCAGCGTTTGGCCGAAACTAATGTTCTGCGTGAACTTGGCGAGACCGCCGCGTGCCGTAAGTTCAAAGGTCACTGTCGAACCCTCTACCTGCGAGACCGCGACACGTTGGACGCCATCCAATTCCTGCAAGTAGCCGAGGGTGCGTCCGTAGTCATCGGCGGTTTCCACCCCTTGCACAACAATGGCGAGCGCGTCGACGGCTCCGCTTGGCAGGGCGGTGAAATATTTGGTGACACCATCCAGCGCTTGGTCGAGGGCATCGATGAGCAACGGGATTGGAAGCGCGTTGCTGAATTCGCCCGATTCCCGCACCGGCTCGTCGTCTTGCATGACCTGAGTATGCCATTCCGCGCGCCAACTTTGATCCGGCTGCAACGAAAGTACCACAAACACCAGTGCCGGCGCGTCATAGGGCGCGCTCGCCAGCGCGATTGCGTCCATCACCGCCGAGGATGGCTGACTGTCTTGCAACAGGGCGAGCACGGTTGAGTCAGCACGAGGTTTTACGAGCGGCATTCCGCGCGCCGCGAAATGCACAGATAACGCGTCGAAGATTTCCTGTGTGGTGACGCTCGCCTGCAGTGCCGGCGACGTTCCATCGTTGACGGCGAGCCAGGCCAATACCTGCGGCCGTTCGCGCCCAAGTACCGGTAGGCCGCGCGCGCGGAGCGCACCGCTCACGCCTTCCAAATCAAAGTCACCCCGCAGCAACAAACCGCCCTCAGGGCCGCGCTCATAACCAAACAAGGTGTTGTACTGTTTGGCAAGTCCCACCATTTTCATCCCCGCAGCCCCGCGGATGGCCTGGCTGCTGCCGCTGATTTTTCGCAACACCGCGCGGAACGCTTCCGGCAACGCGCGCTGAAATTCAGCATCCGAATTATCGAGAACCGGAACCGATGCGGAATTTAGATTAGCAACCGGTACTGCTTGGAGCGGCGGCATTATCCCAAGCGCGGACAACCAGACGACTAAACATAAAAGACGAGACATGCCGGCACGCTAGGGGATGCCTATGCGCGAAGTCAAGGTGACACGGCTTAGCGTCGCGCGGTTTACGGGCAGAATCGTCGCTTATACCATGCGCGCATGTCGCAGCCTCCCAAGTCCCCTATCAGCTACCGAGATGCCGGCGTCGATATCGATGCGGGCGCCGAACTTGTCGAACGCATCAAACCCGCCGCGAAAGCTACGCGACGCGCGGGAGTCATTGGCGGCCTGGGCGGATTTGGCGGATTGTTCAAATTAGCGGCGACCCAATACCGCGATCCTATTTTGGTGTCGTCGACGGATGGCGTTGGCACCAAACTAAAACTTGCAATTGATTTAGACCAACACTCGACGATTGGCATCGATTTGGTCGCGATGTGCGTTAACGACGTCCTGGTGCAAGGCGCCGAGCCGCTGTTTTTCCTCGACTACTTTGCGACCGGTGCGTTGGACGTAGGCGTTGCCGCCACCGTCATCAACGGCATCGCCCAAGGTTGTTTAGACGCAAATTGCGCGCTGTTGGGCGGCGAGACCGCTGAGATGCCGGACATGTACGCGCCCGGACATTACGACTTGGCAGGTTTTACCGTGGGTGCGGTTGAAAGCGAGCGCTTGATCGACGGCAGCCGCATCGAAGTGGGCGATATCATCATCGGCCTGGCATCTAGCGGCGTGCATTCAAATGGTTACTCACTGGTGCGTAAGATTGTCTCCAGGCATCCGGAAGACCTGAAGCTGCCGCTAACCGATCTCGTTGGCGCGTGCGCCGATCGCCGCGCACTCACAGATGCGTTAATGGCACCGACACGTATTTATGTTCGCGCGCTCCTCAAGCTCTTCACCCGGTGCGAGGTGCGTGGTCTTGCGCATATCACCGGTGGTGGTATCACGGACAATCTACCCCGCGTGCTGCCGGCAAGCGTGGCGGCTCGGATCAATCTCGCGGCATGGACGCTCCCGCCGGTTTTCGCTTGGCTGATGCAGCGCGGGCCGGTGACGGCACCGGAGATGTTGAGAACCTTCAATTGCGGGCTCGGCATGTTGGTGGTGGTGCCGCGCGAGCAAACGAACCTGTGCCTGGAGGTCTTGACGGAATCCGGCGAGCAAGCCCAGGTGGTCGGGGAAATCATCGCGCAATCCGGTGCGGAGCGCGTGGTGTATGACGGTGCGCTGGGCTCCTCTTAAGGCACTTTTTATCGTTTAAATCCGCTTTGCACGGCGGCGAGAAAGCCACGCAAAATTCGAATTTCACTGCGTTTTAAATCGGCGCGATTGAGCAACCGCTGCAGCCTGAGCGGCAGCAGTTTGGGCCGTCGTGGATCAAAAAAATCGACCAATTCCATGACCTCTTGTACATGCGCAAGCGCCTGGTTTTTCTCAAGCGCGGTCGCGAGTGGTTCATCGTTATCGACATGTCGCGCACTCACGCAGGCCAAGCGAACCTCGTAAGCGCAGATCTGTACGGCTTGCGCGATGTTCAACGAACTGAATTCCGCATCGGTCGGGATCCGAATCACCTGATGACAGTGCGCGAGTTCTTGGTTCGTCAGCCCGGATTGCTCGCGCCCAAAGACGATGGCGCTAGCAGTCGCCGGCGGTAACGCCGCGATGTGGGCCGCGATGTCGCGCGGCGCGTGCACTTCGCCTTCTAGATAGCGCGCGCGGGCAGTGGTGCCGGCCACGAAACCACAATCGGCAAGCGCCTCCGCGAGCGAGCCAAAACACCGCGCCTGCGTCAACAAATCATCCGCGCCGGACGCTCGCGCATTCGCCACCGGCGATGGAAATTCACGCGGATTAACCAGCCTTAAGGTGCGTAACCCCATGGTTTTCATCGCGCGCGCGGTCGCCCCGATGTTACCCGGATGCGAAGGTTCAACGAGCACAATCGCGACATGGCGCAATCCTCCCGTGTATTCGTCGACCGCGGGTGATGGGGTGTTACTCATCGCTTCTTAGGTTGGAATAGTGAAGAATGCGCGCCATTGTAGACGCGGAACGAAATGATGCATCCCATGTTGAACATCGCGGTGCGCGCGGCGCGCCGTGCCGGCACCATCATCCTGCGCAGCATGGCGCGAATGGATACGGTGAAGGTCGATCTCAAAGGCCGTCGAGATTACGTATCCTCGACCGATCGGGAGGCCGAGGCCGCAATCATCGAGACCTTACGCAAGGCCTATCCCAGTCATCAAATCATGGCCGAAGAGTCCGGTATCGACGGCTCGAGCGACTTCGTGTGGATCATCGATCCGCTCGACGGCACGACGAATTACTTGCATACCTATCCGCAAGTCGCAGTCTCGATCGCGCTGGCGGTCAAAGGTCAAATTGAACAAGCCGTGGTGTATGACCCCATACGGGACGAGTTGTTCACGGCGACGCGAGGTGCGGGCGCGCTATTGAATGACCGCAAGATACGGGTTAGTCGCTGTCGTAACCTCGATCAAGCACTGCTTGCGACCGGCTTTCCCATCCGCGATGAGAAGCTCATTGAACCCTACCTCAAATCGTTCGCCGCGTTTCTTCATCGGGTGGAAGGCGTGCGGCGTGCGGGTGCCGCGAGCCTTGATTTGGCGTATGTGGCGGCGGGGCGCTTGGATGGTTACTGGGAGTACGGCTTGAAGCCATGGGATATCGCAGCCGGAATGTTATTGGTGCAGGAGGCGGGGGGGATGGTCAGTGCCATCGAGCCAGGATCGATTTTGCTCGAAGAAGGCTCGATCATCGCCGCGACTTCCCGCCTCTTTGACGAGTTCCACGCGGTGTTGAAAACCTTCCCCTTGGCCCAGCCGAACGCTTAACATTGCCATGCAGGGTAACGCAACGCCCGCCAAGGCTGCTCTTAAAGTACTCGTCCTTGCCTCGACTTATCCGCGTTACCCGCGCGATACCCTGCCCCCATTCGTTCATGAACTTTGCAGGCGACTGCCCGCATGCGATATTCACCCGGAAGTATTGACGCCACATTTGCCGTCGGCCGCCGAACAGGAGATGCTGGATGGCGTTTCTGTGCGGCGTTTTAGGTATGCGCCTAGTTCTCTCGAAGTCATTGCCGGCGAAGGGGGCATCATCAGCCGCCTGCGCCATCAACCGCTACGCGCGCTCGCGCTTCCGTCATTTCTGTTGGTGTATTTGTGGCAGACGATCCGGATGGTTAAAAACGGCCGTTATGACGTGGTACACGCGCATTGGCTGATTCCCGGCGGACTGATTGCGGCGCTTGCTAGCTGCGTTTTGGGCACTCGGTTTCCGCCGTTGATATTGACTTCGCACGGGGGCGACTTGTTCGCCCTGCGCGGGCGAATCTACGCAACACTCCGTCGCTGGGTTGCCGCTAAGGCATCCCATATCACGTTGGTTAGCAAATTCATGCAGGAGACGTTGCAACGGGAAAGTGCAATAAAGACACCCACCTCTGTGTTATCGATGGGGGTTGATTTAACCGGCATGTTCAAACCGGTTGACGGGGTGCAACGTCTACCGCATCGGCTAGTGTTTGTCGGCCGGCTAGTCGAAAAAAAAGGTGCGCATATCTTGATTCGCGCGCTCGCCCTCTTACGCACAGAGTTTCCTGCGCTCGAACTTGTCATCGTGGGCGACGGACCGGAACGCGGAAAACTGACGACGCTCGCGCAATCGCTCGGCGTAACTTCGCAGATCGAGTTTCTCGGTGCACGCCCGCAGGCGGATTTGCCGGCACTTTATTCTTCGGCCTCTATCGCCGTGATTCCATCGATCATCGATGCGCTGGGCGATCAAGAAGGTCTAGGGTTGGTTACGGTTGAGGCGATCGGGTGCGGTTGTGTCGCGATTGCCTCCGATCTCGCGGCAATCCGTGAGGTAATAGAAGATGGCGTGGACGGCTTGCTATTTGAGGCCGGGAATCCTCAAGCGCTGGCTGAGCGAATCAAGATTGGATTGAACAACTCAACGTTATGCAGCGCGGTGGTAACACATGCTCGCGATAACGCGATGCGACGGTTTGACTGGCCAAACATTGCGGACCAATACGCTTCACTATTGGGACAAATGGCAGAGGCACCGCGACCTCATTAGTACCAACTGACCGGCCGCCGAGGGGTTTAACGATTATTGCGTACCGGAGAGTTACCCTTGGTAGATCACGCCCCGGCTAAGAAATGCACCGCGAACGATATCCTCCATCATCTCGTCAAAAGACGTAACCGGCGTCCAGCCTGTCCTCGCACGTATTTTGGCGATGTCGCCGACAATAAGTTGGGAATTCCGCTTGAGCAATGAAGGTGTCTCACGGACACACTTGGAGGGATCTATCCCCATCAATTCCGCCGCGCTGCGTACCATGTCTAATATGGTGCGAGTCTGGCCGGTGGCAATTACGTAGTCGTCCGGTGCATCAGCTTCCAGTATCGACCGCATCGCTCTCGTGTAATCGGCCGCGAAACCCCAATCTACCGCAGCGCTTAAATTCCCGAGTTCAAGATACTGTCGCTCTCCTAACTTTATTTCGAGTAGCTCGTTGACGATACGCTGCGAAACATAAAGTCGGCCCCGTCGCCTCGATTCATGATTGAACAGTATCCCGCACGAAACAAAGAGCTGCTTGCGTCGCCTGTAATAGTCTGCAAACTGCATTCCCATGAGTTTTGAAAGTCCGTATGGGCAGGTTGGCGCACGGGGGGATAATTCGTTTTGAACGCCGCTCGCCAGATCGCCATAAATTCTTGAAGAGGAGGCATAGAAGAGGCGGCAAGTCGGCATATGCGTGACACAGGCCGCCATAAAATTCAAAAAAGAATTCGCGTTCACCAAGGTGCCTTGTAGCAGCGCTTCTTCGCCGCTGCTCGCGCCCTCTTGCGCGCTATGGTGATGCGCGGCAAGAAAATAAACTTGCTCGGGCCGTATTTCGGCAATTAGTCGGCTAACCGACCCTGCATCACGAATTTCCACAGGCTCATCCCATGCGAGGCGATGGCTTGCCACCTTAGTCGACGAAATTCCTACTAGTGAGTAATTCGAGGCACTAAGCTGCTCCCATAGAAATTGCCCATCTTGACCGGTGTGCCCAACGATAATCGCTGTCGGCATTAGTCGCCTACGATTTCTATTTCCGGTAACGGGAAAATGAGCTTTCCACCACGTGATAAAAATTCCTTTTCTCTATCGATGATGCCGCTCTTGAAGTGCCATGGTAGTACGAGGAAGTAATCGGGATTCATTGCTTTCGCGTCTGCCTCGGATACGATCGGAATTAGCGTTCCGGGCGTGTGCGCCCCAAACTTGTCGGGATTGACTTCTGCTATCGCCGGTATCTCCTCGGGCCCGAAATTACAAAACTGGAGGAGTACATTTCCCTTGGTAGAAGCGCCATAGCCCAATACCTTTTTCCCGCTTTGGACGAGTAGCTTGATTAGCTTCTGCAAATCGGTTCGATGTTTGAATACTCTCTCTTCAAACTGTCGGTACGGCTTGGGCGAATCGAGTCCCCAATTCTCTTCCTGATACAACAACCAATCCACGATGGTTTCTGTTTTGAATAACGCGGAATCTTTCCTGCAGGCAGTCACCGCAACACTGCCACCGTTAACCGCATTCATCTGCACATCAACAATCTTCAGAGCATGCTTCGCGAGTAAATCTTTAATTACGCGTAATGAGTAATACTCGAGATGTTCATGACAAACGGTATCGTACGCGTTGGTGCGTAACATCGACGGCATGTAGCTCTGCTCGAAATGCCATACACCGTCCGGCGCGAGGCACTTTTGGATGTCGGAGACAAAGATATTCGGATCTTCCAGGTCGTAAAACATAGCGATTGACGTAATTATTTTTGCTTTGCGCTGACCTGACGCTTCCAGAAATCGATTAGCCGTAAAAAATTCGGGAATGACTGAAATTTCTTTCGGATAGAACTCCATAAACTTGCGCGCGGTGGGATCGATGCCGACACGTCGAATATTTAAGTCGGCATAAGTTTTTAGCAGCGTGCCGTCGTTACTCCCGATATCGAGCACCCAATCTCCAGCACCAAGCGGCACTCTCCGCAATAGACCTCGTACCTTGTGCTGTAAATGGTTAACCATTGAGGCGTTAAGGCCCGAGCGATATCCATAATTCTCACCGTACATTTCCGACAAATCATAGGAATGGCGCAACTGAAGCAGGCCGCTGTCTGGGCACCACACAAGATCGAGCGGGCCCTTGGTAATGGCTTGCGCCGGATCTTTCGGGAATATTCCGGTGAGGTACTGCTCCCCCAGGTTCAGCACGGAAACTAAATGCTTACTCCCACCAATTCGGCACCTCGTAATTTCGGTAATTTTGGCGACGGGGTTATCTGTGCTAAGTTTCATAGGGTCGCTTTGCGCATGCTGGAGTTCCACAAATAGTAGCAAAAACCGTTGCGAAGTGGCTGCGACTTGTGCGACTCCGTCGACTCCGAGGGAGCATTACTTTAAATCCGTGATCGAGCAATCGTAACCCTGAAGGATTAGAACGTTTAAGGACTGCGCGAATGGCTCGAGATATCGGTCGAAACAATGCGTACTTCAGACACGCGGGCGGCGGCGGTTGAACTTTGCTACTTGCGTCTCACAATCGTCGCGATCTAGGAACCGGAATCGATAGACCCAATGACTAGCCTGAGACTTAATCTCATCGCGAACTTCGTGGGTTTTGGATGGGTCGCTCTCCTCCAGTTCACCAGCGTGCCGATTTTGATCAAAGCACTTGGCGTGGAAGGCTACGGGTTAATTGGATTTTTTATGATCCTGCAGATGACCCTTCAAGTGCTCGACTTAGGTCTGAGCACGACAATTAACCGCGAACTGGCCCGTTACGCTGCCACGTCCGACCAGACGCACGAAATGTCTGACTTCTTGCGCACGCTCGAGACCGTGTACTGGTTGATAGGATTAGCCATCGGGGGCATCCTGTATTCATTCGCTCCTTTGATCGCATCTACCTGGTTGAAGGCCGATGCACCCCAGCTCTCAGCCACAGCTCACTCAGTTCAACTAATCGCGTTGGTCGTCGCAATACAATGGCCTTTGAGTTTCTATCAAGGCGGACTTATTGGACTGCAGCG
The DNA here is from genome assembly GCA_964555355.1 of uncultured Klebsiella sp. Taxonomy (GTDB): domain Bacteria; phylum Pseudomonadota; class Gammaproteobacteria; genus CAIKBL01. The sequence continues at coordinate 73,596 of CAZKRY010000015.1, read as the reverse complement.
CTTGCTTCTACTAAATGCTTTGCGTATCGCTTGCTCTACTTTTACGGTGGTCGGGGCGTTGGTCGTTGTCACTTATTGGTACCCATCGCCTGACGGGTACTTCAGTTGGTACGCGATGGGAAGCGGAGTACAGGTGATATTAAGCGCAGCGGTTCTATGGCATGTCATGCCGAAGATTACCCGCCACGCGCACGTCAAGTTGGAATTGCTTCGTCGCCGAGTGCCATTTGTCACCGGCATGAGTGGACTTCTTGCCCTGGGAATTTTACTCTCGCAGATGGATCGCATCGCGCTTAGTTGGCGCGGAGACTTAAAAGAGCTTGGCTACTACGCGACCGCTGGCATGGTTGCCGGTAGCCTTCAATTATTCATAACGCCCATTTACTCTGCGGTATTCCCGAGAATGTCCGGACTGGTAAAGCTCGAGCGATTGGACAATCTCAGTGAGCTCTATCATGCAGGAACTCAATTGATGGCGGTGTGCATACTCCCAACCACCGTCGTCATTGGGATGTATTCAGAGGTGTGTATCAATCTATGGATCAGCGATCGTGAAGTTGCCCGAAACACCTCACTTATCGCGCAGCTCCTGCTCGCCGGGACCGCGCTTAACGGGTTGATGCACCTACCTTATGGATTGCAACTGGCAAATGGATGGACCCGCCTTGGACTCGTTTTGGGTGTAGTCGAGTTAATAATCTTTACCCCGCTGTTTTTTTGGAGCGCTTCGGTCTATGGTGGAATCGGCGTCGCCAGCGGTTGGGTGGTGTTTAATTGCTTTCATCTCGTCGCGGGAGTCCCGTTGACACATCGACGTTTGCTTTCAGGTCATGCACGAAAGTGGTTCCTGGAAGATCTGCTCCCCCCGCTCGTGGTCAGCATATTCATAACAGCCGTAAGCTATCGGCTGGTCACCTTTGACGATAATTCGCTCATGACAATATCGAAACTAGCCCTGATCGCGTCAATTGTTTTTGCCGGCTCCGCAATGTCGGTGCCTAGCACGCGCAGTGTTTTGTTTGGTCAATTTTCGCGGCGGTCAATTTTCTCCTGATGCGCGGTAACGTTCGAAACGCGCCAGAGCGGCACTCCTAAGATTATTCGCGTATGTCAACAAACGAACTGTCACCCATTCCTGTTTCGTCAGATCGCGAAGACGATTCAATGCGCGTGTTGATAGAAATTCCAAACCGCGCGAGACGTACAATCTTCGGCGCAATTGAGCACGCCGTTAAAGGCATGATTTATTCCAGCTGGTTTTGGGCGAAAGCCCGGCGAGTTGGGGTTCCCGGAAAGTTTGCGCGAGATTGGAGCTTACGCTTCGGAATCAAAGCGTTATTTAGCGTCAAGAACCGTCTCCCGCTGCGGGACATTTTTCATTTTTTGTTTATGCCAATGGAATCGACTAGGTACTTTGAATTGGAATTCGTACTCGATTCTGTAAAGGACTTACGTCCCCAACGTTATTTAGATGTTTCCTCGCCGCGGCTAGTACCGTTGTGCGTGGTCGATCAAATGCATCCCCCATGCGCGGATTTGCTAAACCCCGACAAAAATGATTTGTCGACTACCGCAAAGGTGATTCGGGCAGCCGGTTTAGAGCACCTATGCCACATGCATAGCGCGTTGATTTCTGATGCTGAGTTCGCTCCGGGAACCTTTGATTTGATCACGTCGGTGTCGGTATTGGAACACATACCGGATGATGAAGCCGCGCTTCGCTCCCTTTGGGATTTGCTGCGTCCGGGTGGCCGGTTGGTGCTGACACTACCATGCATGGCCAAAGCTTCGGACCAATATGTCGATAAGGACTACTGGGGAATCTTGCCGAAAACGGATGACGGATACACCTTTTTCCAACGCCTTTACGATCAGCGTGCCTTGGAGCGAAAGTTATATAGCGTCGTCGGACGGCCTGCTCACATGATTGTTTACGGAGAGAAAACTGCCGGCGCGATGTTGACTAATTCGCATCGAAAGCGCGCTAACCCATATTATCCGTACTGGGAAGAACCCTACTTTATGGCGACCGAATTCCGGTACTTTGGCTCGCTATCCGAGCTGCCGGGAGAAGGAGTTGTCGGACTTGTCTTCGTCAAATGAAGAACTGCCAAAACTCTCTATTTGCATAGCAACCCGGAATCGGGGGGCGTTCATTGGAGAGACCCTTGATTCGTTGATTTCTCAGATTCGAGGCCAGGTAGAAATCGTCGTGCTCGATGGGGGCTCTACCGATAACACCGAACACACTTTGCGTGCTTACGAAAGCAGAACCCCCTACGTACGCTACGTGAAACATGAGACAAATTCCGGCGTGGACCGTGACTTCAATTACGCGGTCGAAGCCGCACGTGGCGAATATTGTTGGTTAATGTCGGATGACGACCTAGCACTCCCAGGTGCCATCGCGGAAATACTCGAATCGATACGCTCGAAACATAGTCTGATTATTCTCAATTCCGAAATCCGGACCTTTGATCTCTCGAAAGTTCTCGACGCCAATCGACTCGGAGCAAATCAAAATCGAGTTTATGTGCCGGAGGAGTTTGACTCTCTGTTTGTGGATACATCGGGTTACCTAACCTACATCGGGGCTGTGGTTATTCGACGCGATGTATGGATAGCGCGAGATAGGGAGAGTTATTTCGGCTCGTATTTCATCCACGTCGGGGTAATTTTCCAAGCCCAGCTGCCCGCTTCCACGATTGTTCTTGCGACACCCTATATCTCCGTGCGCTTCGGAAATACGCAATGGCGCCCGAAAGAATTCGAAATTCGTATGATTCGCTGGACTGATTTGATTTTCTCCTTGCGCGGAGTTTCGGAGCACATTAAGCGACGGTGCTATCGACAGGAACCATGGAAAAGCATAAAAAGCCTGCTCTTCTACCGCGCGAAGGGCACGTATTCTCACGTAGAATTCCGCAATTGGGTGAAGCCTCGCGTGTCATCCATGTTGGACTTAGTCAAGGCCGCAGCGATTGCTTACATGCCAGGACCATTGGCAAACGTAATGGGACTAATCTTTTGTAAGCTACCTTACAAGGATTCGAACATTCATTTTCTCGATATGAAGGTAAGCAGATTCTATTTTAGGAATTGGCGGAACTAGTCGATCCTATTGATAGTTCGTATTTACCCGCGCTGCCGCTGACTCATCGCGCTTAATTCTTTTTCCAGAATTTCCACTGAAGTTTTCCAATCTGGGATCGGCTGATAACTAACGCGGCCGTTTCTCAATGCGCTAATAAGAGCATTGGCAAGCGTATCGGAGTTTTCAGGCTGCACCAGGCACTCTGGTTGCGACCTAAGAATATGTTTCGTGGACTCTGTTGCACTCGCCACTATCGGGATATTGCAGGACATCGCCTCATACAATTTTATCGGATAGCTGTAATTTCCGAATTCGGAACTTCTATTGATGACCGCGACGCAATTTACGGCATTGAGGGCTACCGGCATTAAATCATCCGGGATATAACCCAGCGCGATCGTGTCGTTCGGTAGGGTTAGTCCAGCCTCCACCCGCCCGGTGATCAAAAGCTTCACGTCTGGTTGCTTTGTACGAATCAACTCCATTGCCCGAAACAGGACTTCAATCCCGCGATTACGTGCGACGGATCCTAGATAACCAATTAACCGAGTTTTCTGTTCAAGCCCTAAATGCGCCCGAGCGGCTTCCATCGGCATCGGCAAGAATCCGACCGGATCAACCGACATGGGTAATTCCAAAATCGGCGCACGCCGTCCATTATCTTGTATTAGACGCGTTAGGCTAGGACCCGCAACAGTGACCATATCCGCACGCGCCATGCTGGCGAACCATGCCCGATGCAATGCACGAAATCTTGGGACGTATGCGCAGTAATTGTCATACGCGTCCACCAACGAACGTGCGCCAACGCGCCGCGCGAGCGCCACTGCGGCGATTCCATAGTAAGTGTCGGAGAAGCCAAACACCCAATCCGGCTTGAATCCGAAGATTGCCCGCTTCAACGAACGAGTAAAGTCTAATGGTGAATGAACGGGTGAGGCAGAGAACCAGTGTAACCCGTGCTTATCACCTTCAAATGCAACGCATGGACGGTGTGCTACCGAGAGCATCCGCACCTGGTGACCACGCTCCGCGAGGTAGTAGGGAACGTAATAAAATCTCCCGTACGGCCGCTCAACGAGATCACGGTTCATCGGTTGCCGTTTTGTTAGGACGAGGATTTTCATCTCGCGGGTACTCAGGTTTGCGCGCGCCAGCGCGAAATTCACTACAAGTTAAAGCGTACTTCAAGCGCCTGACGAAGACTCACAATATATTAGGAACCCTCGATGGTCACTTGTGGCTCCTCCGCCGCGAAAAAGATACCCGCGTTGGTGAGTCTGCGCTATAGATCATCTCGTTTTGGGCAGCTCGCGCGTATTTGATGCTTCGCGGCTTAACCGGTACTCACGAACGCACACACCATGTTCTGCGTGTACCATCTTCCGAAGCTGGACGCGCTCACGGTAAGCGCAAGTCACACAGAAACACTTGAAGTTGTTATATTTAAGGAACTCCGATCCCTCTCATGGATTCACTACCCGTGATTAGCACCGATATTACAACCGAGACCCCAAAGAGCATTTTGCCGAGCGAAAAACTTAGTATCGTGCTTCCCGCAAAAAATGAAGCAGTTGGGCTGTTAACACTACTACCCGAACTTCGCACGCAGTATCCATGCGCGGAAATAATCGTTGTTGACGATGGTAGTACCGACAATACTGCGGAAGTGTGCGCGCATAATGAAGTGAAACGCGTCCGGCATCCGTACCCCATGGGTAATGGCGCGGCAATCAAATCCGGCGCGCGGACGGCGCAAGGCGATCTCATATTGTTCATGGATGCGGATGGGCAGCATCGTCCGGAAGATATTTCGCGCCTGTTAGCGAAAATCGCAGAAGGTTACGACATGGCGGTTGGCGCGCGCGAGTGGGACACGCATGCATCGCTTGGCAGGCGGTTCGCCAATGTGATTTATAACAAGCTAGCAACTTACATGACCGGCAATCGGATCGAAGACCTCACCTCGGGATTTCGAGTCGCGCGCGCGCGCCACTTCAAGCGCTTTCTATACTTGCTGCCTAATGGCTTTTCCTATCCAGCAACTAGCACCATGGCTTTCTTTCGCTCCGGTTTGCCAGTTGCTTACGTGCCGATACGAGCGCACGCGCGTCAGGGGAAAAGCCATATTCGCCTAATCAACGACGGCCTCAGGTTCCTGATGATCATTTTAAAAGTCGGCACGTTATTTTCACCGATGCGGTTGTTTCTGCCATTGAGTTTTGCGCTCTTCTTGGTGGCCTGCAGCTACTATGGCTACACTTTCTTAACGCAGCATCGCTTCACCAATATGAGTGCGCTTTTGTACATGTTCTCAATGCTTACGTTTTTGATTGGAATTCTCGGCGAGTTGGTATCGTCGCTCCATTACAAGGAAGCCGAGCTAGAAAGAAGACAGATTCAACGCGACTGAGCGAGCACCGAAGTACGCAACACTTTGCCACACCAACCCTATCGCAAGCGTCTACGTTTCTTTTATTTGTGGGCGCGATCGAACTCGTTTATTTTGCCAATCGCTCGCGATTTTTCGCGATCAACCAACGTAATTTTGAAGAGTACTTTGATATGTCCCTGCCGGATTTTCGAGCGATCGCTTCCGCTCGTGAGAGGGACTCCTCGCTACCTAAAATATCCCCAGATTCCAGTTTCCATTCGCTCATGAGCAGTGCCGGCATGGCGTCGTTATCGTACGACTCCAGCGCATTATTCAGGAACTCGTACGCCGATACGCGATCGCCAGCGCGCCACGCAAAATGCGCGGCGTAAACTATGAGTTTCTGTCTGTTATGCCTAACTACGATTGGCTTTTGAAGCGCGCGACTTAGAAAGTTCCGCAGCTTTCTTTCGTCGATGCCGCATTTTCCGGAGATGCTTAATCTTGATAGTTCAATTAGACCTACCACTGCATAAGACGAGAAGGTTGCCTCCCGCGATAACCAAGCGGGCGAGAATGCATCGTCAGGAAGTTTTCGATTTGTCCGGCAGCGCAAATGCCACAAATGCAATTGAGAGCCGACTGTGTCAAGCCGTCCGATCACGGACTCGGCTTCATTGATTTTTCCGGAAACGGTTAATATTTCGGCAAATTGAGATGCTGCGCGTTCCGAGAGAGGATGCGCACCATAGAAAGAAGAATACATTGACTCGGGCGTGCGCCAATCCAATACGATTGATCTCGTAATCACCATGCTCAAGGTAATGGCCGCCAGTGCGAGTAAGCGTGGAAGCCGCTCCGATGCACTCTGCGTGCCCTGAACGACAGCGCCGCATATTCCGAATATAAGTCCAAACGAAGGCAAATAATTCCTATGCTCAAACATTAACTCGAGCGGAATCAATGTTGATTCCATGGAATGTCCAACAAAGAACCACAAAACTCCGAAACTCAGCAAAGGCGCCGCTCGCCTAAATATAAGTGCCAAGCCGATGAGCCCACAGATTAGGACAATTGATAATGCCGTTTCCGGAGGATTCCAGATTCCCACCGACAGCTCGACGTCGTCGTGAAAAAAACCCAGATTGCGTTTCGATGGAGTGACGATTTGACTAAGGTATTGAACGACTATTCTTGATTCGGTCAGCAGTCTTTGCTCGATGGTGAATCCCCGTTCCAAATGCGCTGCCGCGAGCGTTTGGAAAGGATTCGGAGCAAAGTGCAGGAACGCAGCGACGCCGGCAAGTGTAAACGTTAGTAGCAGCGCACGGCGCCCATATCGGCGAATTTTCGCATCACCGATGCCGGCTAATACGGTCAGTTCCGCCACGACCAAATATGCCGGCAGCAACAATCCAATCTCTTTGCTGAAGGCTGCAAGCGAAGTAAAGATGAATATTGAAAGCAAAATCCCGGCTTTCGCTTTCGTTGACGATTCGCACTGTAACCTCGAGTAAAAATACAACGCGACACCTATTGCCGAGAAAAGGCTCGCCAGAATCGTCATGCGTTGAACTGTGTACAACACCGTACTTACGTGAACAGGAGCACTGACCCACAGCGAAACCACGCCCACCGCGATCCAGTGAGTGCGCTTAGAGATGCCGCATGCGCCGTGCATCACCAGCAGCTGCGCGACTTTGAACAGCGCGCCGGCGGTCGCAAGATGGAGTATAAGGTTCTCTAACTTCCACTGAGAGAAGTCCGCTCCGCTTAGCCAAAAGCTCGCGAAAAAGCTCAGCATGGAAATCGATCGCCCAAGTGGACCGGTGTCGCTAAACACGTAAGATAGCCAATCGGCTGGAAGTGCGCGGCCTACCAAAAGAAACCCGAGTGCCGAGTTGTCGTCCAATAGGACAATGTCCGTGAGTCCTGGAAAGTACAACGAGAACGTAAAGAGTAGAGCCCCACACACCACGAAGTACGCCTTCGATGAGGAGTGCATGAAAGCAGCTAATTTTGGCGCTTGCGGCAAGAATGGATCCAAAGAGCTACTTACTCATCGTGGCGGTTGATTCTTTACTTTCGCGGCGGAATTCCGCGCTAAAGAAAGATCCGAAATTAGTTTCTCCGTTCGCGCGATGAAGCGCTTCTCATCCACTAACGTAGAACCGGAATATTTTTCTACATCGGCGCTTAGTTGCGCCGCAGCCGCGTCATACTTGCCGAAAGCGAAATAGACTTCCGCGAGACGCAAACGATACTTTGGTTCACGAGGTACTTCGTTAACAATTTCCAGGAGTATTTCTTCAGCCGCCGCAAAGTCTCCTAGGAGGTTGACGTAATAAAGTGCGAGCGCCTCCAAAAAATCGCGCTTCAGCTCCCTACTGAGATTGGGGTTACTTAGCAAACTAGCAGATAGCTTTAGTATCAACTGCGGAGCTAATGCACACTTTTTCTTGAATTGACACTCCGTAAGACGAATGAGGGACGAGACTAGGCGCTTGTTGGCGGTTCGGGTTGCCAAACTCTCTTGATAGCGCTTGAGCCATATCTCCGGTAGCGGCTTTTTCCTTCTGTCATACGCGACGACCATCGCGCTAAGAGAATTGAAGTCTTCATTGCCCAAGGGCACCGATTTCTCCAATTCGGCAATAGCTTTTTCCCATAATTCGTTATCGCCGGTTCGCAAGTAGAGCTGGTTGTATTGACGGGCAAGTTCGTACACCGCGGTCTGCGAATTTGGGCTGTGGCGAGCAGTTGCCAGCGCGAACGTTAACGGATCGCCCCACTGCCAGGCCCGGACAACTGTTACGGCGCTGAACGCGGCACAGATGATTGCGAACAGAATCCGGCATTGGCTGCTTGGCATGCGATTGCCTAACCATGTCGCCAGGCTTGTCACAACGGCAATAACAACACCGAATGACGGAATGTAATTTCGGTGTTCGTACATTAGGTCTAACGGTACCGATAGTGACTCCAAGAAATGACCGGCCAAATACCAAGTCACGCCAAAACCGATGAGAGGCAATCTATTGCGGTAAAAAAAGGAGACGAATAAAAATGCAAGCCACCCGGCGAGAGCGAATAATGTCGTAACCGGCTCGATGAGCGACTTTGATAAGACGACGTCATCGTGAAATAGTGAATAGCTGGTGAGGTCAGGGATGAGAATCTGGTAAACGTAGAAGAATAGAATTCTCAGCTCGGTTAGAAATCGCTCGGCTGGGTCGAATGGGCGCGACTCATACATGCGGCTCAATAATTCAAGCGGCGCGAATATGCAGCCTATCCAAAGCAACGCAGAAAACACCACCGCCCGAATTATCCACCTGTCGTAGCGTTGAACCAACGCGCCTCGAAATACAAAATACTCGATAGTGAATATGTACAGCGGGATGAGGGCGCCTGACTCTTTGGTGAATACCGCAAGCGCGGTACACGCTAGCAGACAAGGAGCAGCCCAAACCCATGCCCCCATCGAGTCTTGCTCTCGCATTTGCGTGCGAGCAAAGACGTAGCAGCAACACGCTAGTAGCGCGAACGTGGCTGACAGACTTGCCATTCGCTGAACCACATACGCCACCGCAGTCAAATTGATCGGGTGCAAGGCCCATATCGCGGCGGCCCAAATTGCGACTTCCGTAGGATTGGGTGTGGACCTTGCTGCTCCCGATGGCGTCGACAGTAACGGAACAATTTTTCGAGCAAGCACGAAAACGAGGAGGGAATTCAACAAGTGAATCAGTAGATTCACGATCTTGAATGACAAGGTGTCATCACCAAATACGGCGTAATTGGCGGCGAATGTCAGCATGGCAATAGGACGCCCGAGCGGGCCCGCGTGGCTCGATAGCGCCGCATCGATCATCGCCTCGATACTACTGAACGCGTTTCTTAATGATTCGTTTTCTACGATGTTCTGTTGATCATCATAAATAAAATCGCCTGTTAGGGACGGCACATAAACGGTCGTGACCGCTACCAGCAATGCAATCAACGGCAACGCTACCGATCGTCTTAACGAAATCATCGCAAGAGGAAATGCCTAAGGATGAGTGCTAACCGGCGCGCGTCATTAGCGCCGCGTTACAAAGATGGGATGAATTAAAAAAACCCCGGGCGCGTTTCGTCGCGCCCGGGGTCGTCTTAAGATATTACGAAGATATTAAGCGGTCGTACTCTACTAGCGGCAGGACGACGGGAGGTATTTCGGTTCGATGGTATCGGTAGTGGTACCGCAATCCCACACAACTTGGCCACCAGGGCTGGTCGCGTTGAGTGTCATCATGTCTCCCGAAATATTCGGATCACCCTTGAACGTAATCGTGATCGTGCCGGTGGCTCCTGCCGCGGACACTTGCACGCTTTGAACGTGAGAGCCTGCGATGCTCGTGGCGGCCGGCAATCCGGCTTCCGTATTGTCAACAGGCCACGCGCCTTCAGAACCGAAGGCTTCAGACACACCCGTCTTCGCCGCCGACGCCAGGCTCAAACCTTCCGTCACTTTCGCGCGGATGGTGTAGTCCTGGTAGGCAGGGATCGCGACTGCCGCCAAGATACCGATGATCGCAACCACGATCATTAATTCGATGAGGGTAAAACCCTTTTGCACTTTACGCATGACTTACTCTCCTATAGTTAACATTCACTCGGACCGCGCTTTAGGTGTTGCGGCTCGATTGCCTTTAATCCCACACCGTCGAGCGAGCCCGGCAGCGCGTTGCGTATATAGCGAGCATCAAGCGTGCCAACTTTAATCCGCAGATATGTTGTGCGTCGCTTCACGGTTTACCCCCTAATGAGAGGGCCTGAGGCGGGTTTAGACGCTGGAACTTGATGGGAAAGGGCAATTGACCGGTCACAAAGTGACGTTCCGCGTCACATTGCAAACGCCAAGGTCAGTCGATGCCCAGCTTTTCCAGGCGGTAGCGCAGCGCACGAAAGCTTATCCCTAGGAGCTTCGCGGCTTGGGTTTTGTTCCAGCGAGTCTTTTCCAACGCATCGGTAATCCGTTTGCGTTCCACATCGTCCAAATAGATTTGTAATTCGCCGGTATCGGATAGTTTATCCCCAGCTTCTTCTTGGTTTTCGCTGAGCAGCGGTAGGCGCAGGTCAGGCGCCTGAATGGAGTGGCCTTCACAGAGGGTAACCGCGCGCTCGAGGATATTTTCGAGTTCACGCACGTTGCCGGGAAAGCGATAGCCAAGCAACGCCTGACGCGCCGAATCCGCCAATACGTAGGCGACGCCGGCGCCTTCGCTCAAACGTTCGAGCAGGTATTCCGCGAGCACCATGATGTCGTCGCCGCGCGCGCGCAGCGGAGGAACTTTAAGTTCAATGACGTTGATGCGGTAATAAAGATCCTGGCGAAAGCGCCCGGCCTCGACTAAATCCGCCAACGATTGATGCGTGGCCGACAATATCCGGCAATCGATCGATTCCTCTTGTTGCGCGCCGACCCGGCGCACACTCTTCTCTTGGATCGCCCGGAGCAACTTCACTTGCATTTGCAACGGCAGATCGGCGACTTCGTCCAAAAATAGCGTGCCGCCATTGGCGGCCTGAAACAGGCCTTGTTTATCCGCCACCGCACCGGTGAAGCTGCCTTTGGTGTGTCCAAACAGTTCGCTTTCGATTAATTCACTTGGGATCGCCCCGCAGTTTACTGGGACAAAGGCTTGCGCCGCGCGCGGGCCTTGTTCATGGATCAAACGTGCGACGAGTTCCTTACCGGTACCCGACTCGCCGCTGATATAAACAGGCGCCTGGCTGCGCGCCACCTTGGCGATGGTTTCATGTAGTTGTTTAATCGCCGGCGACCGCCCGATGAGACGCCGCGCGGTAAGCGGCGCGGGTTTCGTTTCACCGACTTTGATGGCCTGCGCCACGAGCCGCCGCAGATCGCTGATATCCACCGGCTTGTTGACGAAATCGAATGCGCCCGCTTTCAAAGCTTGAATGGCCGATTCCATGTTGCCATGCGCGGTAATCATCGCGACCGGGACATTAGGATACAGGGCTTGAATGTGGGTAATGAGTTCAAGGCCGTTGCCATCCGGCAAACGCATATCAGTCAAACAAATATCAAAATGTTGAGTCTGTAAGGCCTCTTTGGCGGATTTGAGATCCGCAGCCAGGACACATTCGATATTCATACGACCAAGCGTAATCGCGACCAATTCGCGAATCGCCGGCTCATCGTCCACGATCAGCGCTTGATGTGTCATGTCGTGTTATGTACTCAACTGCTGGCGGTCAGGATGGGCGAACAACACGCGAAATCGGCACCCTTCGGCACCGTGCGCCTGTAACGTCAGGCTCGCTTGATTCGCCTCGCACAGTTCACGCGCGATGTAGAGCCCGAGTCCGGTCCCGGTTTGCTCGCCGGTAAAAAAAGGTTCGAAGACTTGTTCCGCGATCTCTGATGACATGCCTCGTCCTGTATCAATCACATCCACGAAAGGCCGCTGCGATACCGCATGCACGCCGCATACCAGCCTAAGTTTCGGCATGCCTTGGCTATAACGCAAGCCATTCTCACATAGGTTCCACAGCACTTGATTCAACTGGCTCTTATCCATGCGCACGGTAATGTCCGCCGCCAGTTTCTCACAGATAACTTCATCCTCACGCAAATCAAAGCGCTCACGAACTTCGTGGACGAACTTCTCGAGCCATGCGGGAAACGCAAAGCTTTCGCTAACCGCGGAATCGCGCCGTCCGATCATCATGACATTCTTGATAACCTCGTTAACACGCCCGGCGTGTTCGACGACAATCTGCACCAACCGCCGATCGGCCGGCGGCAGCTCGGTAGACTCCGCCATTAACTGGCCGGCGTTGGTTATCGCGCTCAAGGGATTTCTGATCTCATGCGCGATGCTCGCAGTGAGCCGGCCCAGCGATGCCAATTTAATCTGCTGCGCGCGCTGTTGCATCTCGGCGGCATCTTCCAAAAACACCAAGGTTCCGCTGGTCGCGCCCTCACCCAAGCTGGTAAAGGACACGATAACGTCGGCGCCGCTGTCGAGTTTGATAGGCGTTTTGCGATTCTCACCGGCGCCTTCCCACTCCGCGCGTGCGCGTAGTATCGCCGCGTCAAGATAAGCGCTATCCGCCGCCGCTAGCTCGCCGCTAGACGCCGCCAAAAAGCGCCGCGCGGACTCGTTACGCAATAAAGGGGTGTGCTGGTCATTGAGCACAATGATGCCCGAGCGCATGCGCTCGACGATAAGTTCGTTAAGACGAGAGAGCCGCGCGATGGCGACTGCGCGATCGGCGGCGAGTGCTTCGCTACGGCGCGCTTGCTCCGCCAAGGTGGTGGCGAGTATGCCGGTAACAAACAGCACGGCGCCCAGTAATCCCGCTTGGGTGTAACTCGCGGTTGAATAATCGAGATACAAGCTGCCATAAACGGTTTCGACGAGTATCGACAAGGTCGCAAGCGCCGAGAAGAAAATTCCCGCGCGAGTACTTGCGACGAGACAGGCGCCGGCGATGGCAACCACCAACAAAATTCCAAAACCGCCAGCGGCACCGCCGCTCGCATGCACAAAGACGGTAAGTGCCGCGATATCGACTAACACCAAAATATTGCGTGCCGCGGTAAAACTTAACGCCCGTCGATCGATGCCGAACTGCATGACGATCGCGGCGAGCAGATACAGCGAGGCTGACCAAGACAACACCTTCAGATCGACTTTGAGAAACATCGGCGGCAAGCGCCCGCTCGCACCAAGCGTGACGAACAGGCCCGCAATCACAATCCGATACAGATTAAACAGGCGCCAGGCGCGCCATACGGTGGGCGAAATCGGCCGTTTTGGATTAGGTTCGGCGCGCGCCACGGTGCGTTCGTTCACCGGCTATGGTGCGCACAAACAAGCGATCGATCGAGCCGCGCTACCGCGTCTTTTTCAGGCAGGTAAACACCGCATTCGGCGCACTGTATAAGTTTGCCTTCAAGCGCCTGCCCCTTTGTCGGGGGCGGTTGCCGCCAACGGCGATAAAGCACGACGGCCGCCCACAGCAACACGATAACAAGCAACGTTCGGCCCACTTTTTACATCCTCAATCTATGTTCCAAGCCCCCGCCGGCGTTCATTCCGGTGCGGCTATCCGATATAGTGCGGCGGCGGTCGCGCGCCTAGCGCGCGTCGATAACGCGCACAGTTATCGCCGACAAGGCCGCTATATTCGCCACTATCTCACCCTCGAACAAGCCGCGCGGTTGCGTCGGGCCTGGGGGTGGTCTTAAGGAATTTCGCGGGCGGTGAGTGATGACCACGCAATGGGAGCTGATTAGATGAATCTCCATGAATACCAGGCGAAGCAATTGTTCGCCGACTACGGGATCCGGGTGCTACCCGGCAAGCCCGCCACGAGTGCCGCCGAGGCGGTCGCGCATGCCACGACGCTCGGCGGCGCGGCCTGGCTGGTCAAGGCGCAGGTGCATGCCGGCGGTCGCGGCAAGGCCGGTGGCGTCAAGTTCGTCCGCAGCCTGGACGAAGTCAAAGCGGCTGCGCAGGCCTTGCTTGGCACCCAATTGGTCACCAAACAATCCGGACCGCAAGGACAACCCATCAACTGTGTACTCATCGATAGTGCCGCGCAAATCGCCCACGAACTCTACCTAGGCGCCTTGGTCGACCGCGCGACAAAGCGCGTGACCTTCATGGCTTCGCGGGCCGGTGGTATGGACATCGAGGAAGTTGCCGCCACCACGCCGGAGAAAATATTTACGGTGAAAGTAGACCCTGTTCTCGGTCTACAAGACTTTCAAACGCGCCGTCTGGGCTTCGCGCTCGACCTTGATGAAACGCAGCGTAAACAGCTCGCGGTTATTCTCAAAGGTTTGTATCGACTGTTCATTGACAAAGATCTGAGCCTGGTGGAAATCAATCCGCTCGCGATTTTGCAAGATGGCAGTCTGGCCGCGCTCGATGGCAAAATTAATGTGGACGACAACGCCCTGTACCGACAATCCATCGCGGACTGGCGCGATGCCAGTCAGGAAGATGAAAAAGAACGACGCGCCAAAGAGTTCGATCTGAACTACGTCACGCTCGACGGTAATATCGCCTGTATGGTCAATGGCGCGGGCTTGGCAATGGCGACCATGGACATCATTAAATTATCCGGCGGCGAGCCGGCCAATTTCTTGGATGTTGGCGGCGGCACCACCGCTGAACGCGTGGCCGAAGCTTTCAAGATCATTTGCTCGGATCCCAAAGTGAAAGCCATTTTGGTCAACATTTTCGGCGGCATCGTGCGCTGTGATCTAATCGCCACCGGCATCATCAAAGCCGTCAAGGAAGTGGGCGTGAACGTACCGGTGGTTGTCCGGCTCGAGGGCACCAATGTCAACGAAGGGAAAAGCATGCTCGCGAGTAGCGGCCTTGCGATCACCAGCGCGGAAGACTTGGGCGATGCCGCACGTAAGGCGGTCGCCGCGGTCAAGGGAGCCAAGTAATGTCGATCCTCATCAACAAAAATACCCGCGTCATCGTGCAGGGCTTCACGGGTAAGCAGGGCACCTTTCACGCGGAACAAGCCATCGCCTACGGCACGCAGTTGGTCGGTGGAGTGACACCCGGTCGCGGTGGCAGCAAGCACTTGGAGCGACCGATTTTCGATACGGTACACGCGGCGGTCAGCGCCACCGGCGCGAATGCCAGCATGATTTTTGTGCCGCCGCCGTATGCTGCCGATGCAATCGCCGAAGCGGTCGATGGCGGGGTCAAGATTATCGCCTGCATCACCGAAGGCATTCCGGTGTTGGATATGCTCAAAGTGAAAGCCATGCTAGCCAATCATCCGGACGTCTATCTCATCGGCCCGAACTGCCCTGGGGTCATTACCCCGGGCGAATGCAAAATGGGCATCATGCCGGCCGCCATTCACCGTCCCGGCAAAATTGGCATCGTCTCGCGTTCCGGAACCCTCACCTACGAAGCGGTCCATCAAACCACACGCGCGAATCTCGGCCAAAGTACCTGCGTGGGCATTGGTGGCGATCCGATTCAAGGCATGAACTTCATCGACTGCTTGCGCCTGTTCGAAGCCGATCCGCAAACCGAAGGCATCATCATGGTCGGTGAGATCGGCGGCTCGGCGGAAGAAGACGCCGCGGCGTTTATCGCGCAGCATGTGCGCAAACCAGTCGTCGGTTACATCGCTGGCGTCACCGCGCCGCCGGGTAAGCGTATGGGTCATGCCGGCGCCATTATCGCCGGCGGCAAAGGTACCGCCGCGGACAAATACGCGGCGCTGCAGAAAGCCGGTGTGCACACGGTCGATTCGCCGGCTGAATTAGGCACGACGATGCTCCGTGTCATGGGCGGTAAGTGACGGGCGCGACGCTGCGACTCGCCCTCGCCCAACTCAATTTCTGTGTGGGCGACATCGATGGCAACGCGGCCAAAATGATGGCCGCGTGCCGCCGCGCGCGTGATGAACTGGGTGCTCAACTCATTGCGTTCCCCGAACTCGCGTTGACCGGATACCCGCCGGAAGACTTGTTATTCCGACCCGGGTTATATCGACGAGTCAACACCGCGCTCGAGCGCGTGCGCGCGGCAAGCGAAGGCATCACCGCACTCGTTGGATACCCCGAGTCAACGCTGCAAGGCGTGTTCAATGCCGCGCATGTTTATACGAACGGTGCGCTCCGCGCGAGCTATCACAAACAGCGACTTCCGAATTACGCGGTGTTCGACGAGAAACGTTATTTCCTCGCCGGCGACAGCGCCTGTGTGTTTGCGCACGCTACGTTCGAATGCGGTCTCAGTATCTGCGAAGACATCTGGGATCCGGTGACTGCGGTCAACGCGCGCGCCGCCGGCGCCGATCTTGTACTCAACATCAATGCCTCGCCCTATAGTGTCGGCAAACGCGGCATGCGTATTGCGGCGCTACGGGAAGCCGTCTCCGCGAGTGGGTTGCCGGTTGTATACTTAAATTTGGTGGGTGGGCAAGACGAATTGGTGTTCGACGGCGGTTCGCTCGTTATGAACGCCAATGGCGAAGTGGTCTGCCAAGGTCCCGAATTTGAAGAAGCGCTACTCACCGTCGAGGTGAGTCGCACATCCCACGGATTAACGTTTTCCGGCGCCAACTCGGCACCGCTCGAGGGTGACGAAAATATCTATCGCGCACTCGTGCTCGGCGTCCGTGACTATGTCGAGAAAAATCGCTTCAAAGGCGCGGTGCTTGGCTTATCCGGCGGGATTGATTCAGCGTTGACACTCGCGATCGCCGTCGACGCCTTAGGCGCCGCGAATGTCACCGCGGTCTCCATGCCCTCGCGCTACACAGCGCAAATGAGTATTGATGATGCGCTTACACAGGCTCGCGCGCAGGGTTGCGAGTGCCACGTGGTACCGATCGAAGCGCCGTTTACCGCGTTTACGGATGTGTTAGCACCCGTATTCGGCGCACGCGACCCGGATGTCACCGAAGAAAACATCCAAGCTCGCTGCCGCGGCGTTATTTTGATGGCGATCTCCAACAAAACTGGCCGCATGGTGCTGACCACCGGCAACAAGAGCGAAATGTCGGTCGGTTACGCGACCCTTTACGGCGATATGGCCGGCGGTTTCGCACCGCTCAAGGATTGCCCAAAACTCCTGGTCTACCGCTTAGCCGAGTGGCGCAATCGCGCGCAAGAAATCATTCCCCGGCGCGTCATCGAGCGTCCGCCCTCCGCTGAATTGCGTCCGGAACAAAAGGACTCGGATAGTTTGCCGCCGTACGAAGTGCTCGACCCCATCCTTGAACTCTACATCGAGCATGATCAGACGCCACAGGAAATCGCCGCGCGCGGCTTCGATCTGGCCACCGTGAAACGCGTCGCCGGTATGGTGGATCGCAACGAGTACAAACGCCGACAAGCGGCGCCTGGGGTGCGGATTACGCAGCGCGCATTCGGGCGCGACCGACGCTTTCCGATTACCTCACGCTATACCGAACAGGATTTGTAAAAGCGGCAATTAATTGACCCGCGTACGTTTGACTTCCTCGATCCCAGGGTGATTGGGGTAATTGAGTTCCAACACCCGCAATGTGTCATCCGATAAATCGGTGAGTTCCAACACTTTGTACGACTTCGCAAGGAGCACCAATGCCTCCGGCATCGCCGGTGTTTGTTGGTAGTTTTCGATGACGTAACGCGCGCGATTGGCGGCCGCGACGAACGCCCCCCGCCGCATGTAAAAGTTGGCGACATTAACTTCATGCTGGGCAAGTACGTTCCGCAGATGGCGCATCCGTTGTTGTGCGTCGCTGACATATCGGCTTTCGGGAAAACGCCGAATCAATTCCGAGAAATCGTTAAACGCCTGCAGCGATGCCCCGGGATCGCGCTGCGAGGGATCGCGCGGCAAATAGCGCGCGGTCAATCCCATATCTAGATTGACGTTGACCAGACCACGCAGATAGAACGCGTAATCGGTGTGCGGATGCGTTGGATTTAGCTTTAAAAATCGATCGATCGTGGTAATGGCGCTTGCGCCGTCATCGGATTTGTATTGGCAGTAGGCGAGTTCGATTTGCGACTGTGCGGCGTATGCACCAAACGGATAACGCGATTGCAAGCGCTCGTAATACTCCACCGCACTCTGGCATGAGCCCTGTTCCATGCGATCTTTCGCCGCAAAATAAAGCTTGTCCTCCGGCCAGTTCTCCGGCAAATCCTCCGGATCTTTCTCCGGCCACAAACCGCAGCCCGCTAATGCCGCGGCGACAACACAGAGAATCAGTACTTTGTAAAGTTCACGCAGACACATATCGCTAGTCTTGATATTCAAGTGGGTTGGTGGACGCGAAGCCAGGCACGCAAGCCAAGTCGGCGCCCGGCCCGCCATTCTACACATCAGGCGGGCACATGAACCGTACCTTGGAAGCCAGGCACGGCGTGCGCCTAACGACATTGGCCTTGCTAGCGCCCGCGTCCAGGCGAGCGCGCACTGGTACACTGCGCGAATGACCACTTCCGAGCGCCTATTCGATCTCGCCGTGCCCCCGCATCTGAGCGGACGCCGGCTTGACGGCGCGCTCGCGGAATTGTGCAGCGACTACTCACGCACCGCCCTCAAATCGTTTATCGAACGAGGTCAACTGCGGCTGAACGGCGTGGAAATTGTTAAGCCGCGCCACCCGGTGTTTAGCGGTGATCGCCTAGAGTTGCGCGTCGCCGAAACCATCGAAGAACATGCGCCGGCGGAAGATTTGCCGTTTGCCTTAAGTTACGAGGACGACGACGTACTGGTGGTCGACAAGCCCGCGGGCCTCGTGGTGCATCCCGGTGCCGGAAATCCACGCCACACGCTGGTTAACGGTTTGTTATTCCGCTTTCCGGAACTTGCGTCCTTACCCCGCGCCGGCCTCGTGCATCGGTTGGATAAAGATACCTCAGGGCTGCTACTCGTCGCGCGCACGCAAGTTGCCTATCACCGGCTTACCGAACAGATGGCCGCGCGCGCCATCGAGCGCATTTATGCGGCCATCGTGCAAGGGATCCCGACGGGCGACGGCAGCATTGAAGCGCCGATCGGGCGCGACCGTGTTCAACGCACCAAAATGCGGGTCACGCATCGCGGCCGCGCGGCCGCGACGCATTATCGCGTGGTGACGCGTTTTCGCGAGCACGCCCAGTTGGAACTCAAGCTCGAGACCGGCCGCACTCATCAAATCAGGGTTCATTTACAGCACCTCGGTTATCCGTTGGTGGGCGATCCGGCTTACGGCACGGCGCAACGTCGCTTAGCCTCCTTTTCGCCGACGCTGCAAAGTTTGTTGTCAAACGCGTCGCGTCAAGCCTTACACGCCAAGCGACTTACCTTCAGCCACCCGGACTCCGGCGACGAAATTAAGGTCAGAAGCGCATTGCCGAGCGATCTGGCGCGCTTGGTTCGTTTACTACGGGATGATGCGCGCCGCCATGCCGGCCACGGAAACTGAAGTCATCACACCGCATTGGCCGGCGCCGCTCGGTGTGCATGCGTGTGTCACGACGCGCAACGGCGGTGTCAGCGTGGGACCATTTGCAAGCCTTAATCTTGCCACTCACGTCGGCGACGCACCCCAGTCGGTAGCGGAGAACCGCGCGCGACTTATCGCGCGGCTACGCCTACCGGCCGCTCCCAGTTGGCTTGCGCAGCATCATGGCACCACCACCGTCGAAGCGGAAGAATGGCGCGTGCCGCCGGCTGCGGATGCGTGTTTTGCAACACGTCCAGGGGTAGTTTGCGCAATTCTCACCGCCGATTGCTTGCCGATCCTCGCTTGCGCAACAGACGGTTCACGCATCCTCGCGATCCATGCGGGTTGGCGTGGACTGTTGGCCGGCATCGTCCCCGGCGCGTTGCGAAGCGCGGGTCCGGAACACACTGAATGGCTCGCCTGGATCGGTCCCGGCATCAGTGTCGCGAGCTACGAAGTTCGAGCGGATTTCGTCGCGGCCTTTTGCCGAAAGTCGCCTCGTTTCGCGGGATGCTTTACGCAAGTCGGCACCCGTGTGTTCGCTGATCTCGCCGCCCTGGCGGATCTTGAGCTGCGCGCGGCCGGTGTGCACGACATAACTCGGTATCAAGGTTGTACCGCGGGTGAGCCGGCGCGCTTTTTTTCGCATCGACGCGACGGCGTAACGGGTCGATTCGCGAGTTTGATTTGGCTTACATAATCAAACTCGGCGTAAGTGGCGCTAAAGTCTGCGACCGACAACCGACGCCCCTGTTTGATCCTGATCAATCGTGCATGCCGCGCGCGCGTAAGCATCACGCCAGTTCCGCCGTGTACTTGAAGCGCGCGCGACGCGCCCCCATGTAGCGCGTTATCAACATGCTTTTGTGGAGCAGCACACGATGCGACCGGACAAAATGACGACCAAATTTCAGCACGCGCTGGCGGAAGCGCAGAGCCGTGCGCTCGGTCTCGATAATCAATTCATCGAACCGATTCACTTGATGAGCACTTTGCTCGAGCAAGACGGCGGGACCATCAAACCATTGTTGGCGAAAGCGGGTATTGATGCCAACGCGCTGCGAGGTCTGCTCAACGATGCGCTCGGCCGCCTCCCAAAGGTGGAAGGGATCAGCGGCGACGTGCATCCGTCCAATGATTTAGTGCGGCTACTTAACTTGACCGACAAGCTTGCGCAGAAGCGCAGCGACGCCTATATCTCATCCGAGCTTTTTTTGCTTGCGGCAGTCCAAGATGCCGGCGAACTTGGGCGGATCCTAAAAAAACTTGGAGCCCGCGAGCAGGCGATTCAACAAGCTATCGATAGCCTGCGGGGCGGCGAGCGTGTTACCGATGCCAATGCCGAAGAAACACGCCAAGCGCTTGACAAATACACCATCGATCTCACCGCCCGTGCCGAGCAGGACAAACTTGATCCGGTTATCGGCCGCGATGAAGAGATCCGGCGCACGATTCAAGTGCTACAACGGCGTACCAAGAACAATCCCGTCTTGATCGGCGAGCCCGGCGTCGGCAAAACCGCGATCGTCGAGGGGCTGGCACAGCGCATCGTCAATCAAGAAGTACCGGAGGGATTGAAGAATAAGCGCGTGTTGTCGCTCGATTTGGGAGCGCTGATCGCGGGTGCGAAATTCCGCGGCGAATTCGAAGAGCGCTTGAAAGCGGTGTTGAATGACCTCGCCAAGCAAGAAGGCCAAGTCATCTTGTTTATCGATGAGTTGCACACCATGGTGGGCGCCGGCAAGGCGGAAGGCGCGATGGATGCAGGCAACATGCTAAAGCCCGCGTTGGCGCGCGGTGAATTGCATTGCGTCGGCGCGACCACCCTTGACGAGTACCGCAAGTACGTTGAAAAGGACGCCGCGCTCGAACGGCGATTCCAAAAGGTAATGGTCGATGAACCTTCGCTCGAAGATACGGTAGCCATCCTGCGCGGGCTTAAAGAGAAATACGCCGTGCATCATGGCGTGGAAATCACGGATCCCGCGATCGTGGCGGCCGCGCAATTGTCGCATCGCTACATCACCGACCGGCAGCTACCGGATAAGGCGATCGACTTGATCGACGAAGCGGCGAGTCGCATCAGCATTGAAATCGATTCCAAACCGGAAGAGATGGATCGACTGGATCGCAAAATCATCCAGCTTAAGATCGAACGCGAAGCGTTGCGCAAAGAGCAGGACGAGGCGAGCAAACGCCGCCTCTCCGATTTAGAAGCCCAATTGCGCGAAATGGAAAGCGAGTACCGCGAGCTTGAAGAGATATGGAAGACAGAAAAGTCGGCGCTTTCCGGCGCGCATCACCTCAACGCGGATATCGATAAAGCGCGCGCGGATTTTGAGGCTGCTAGACGCAAGGGCGATCTCGCGCGGATGTCCGAGCTGCAATATGGCGTTATTCCGGAACTTGAAAAGCGCCTCGCCCAAGTTTCCGCGACCGAGCAACAATTCAGACTGCTCAGAAACAAAGTAACCGAAGAAGAAATCGCCGAGGTCGTCTCTAAGTGGACGGGCATTCCGGTATCTAAAATGCTGGAGGGCGAACGCGCCAAACTGTTGCGGATGGAAGACGCCTTGCATCAACGCGTCGTCGGTCAGGATGCCGCCGTGAAAGCGGTGTCGAACGCGATTCGGCGCGCGCGCGCGGGCCTCTCCGATCCGAAACGTCCGAACGGCTCGTTCCTTTTCTTAGGCCCCACCGGCGTCGGCAAAACCGAGCTGTGTAAGGCGTTAGCAAGCTTTCTCTTCGATACCGAAGATGCACTCGTCCGGATCGATATGTCCGAATACATGGAGAAACACGCAGTGGCGCGGCTCATCGGCGCACCACCGGGGTATGTCGGCTTTGAGGAAGGTGGCTACTTAACGGAAACGGTCCGGCGCAAACCCTATTCCGTGCTGCTACTGGACGAAATCGAAAAAGCGCATCCCGACGTCTTCAACATCCTGCTACAAGTACTGGATGACGGGCGCTTAACGGACGGCCATGGCCGGACGGTCGATTTCCGCAATACCGTCATTGTGATGACGTCGAACCTTGGCTCGGAGCAGATCCAGGCCCAGACCGACCATACCGATTATGAACAGATGCGCGATATGGTGATGGAAGTCGTGCGCGCGAGCTTCCGTCCCGAATTCATCAACCGAATTGACGAAGTTGTGGTCTTTCATGGGCTTAAGCGCGAACAAATCCGAGCCATTGCGGAAGTTCAGCTCGATTTGCTGCGCAAGCGCTTGAGCGACATGCAAATGATCCTGGAGATTCCGCCATCCGCAGTCGATAAACTCGGAGAGAAGGGATTTGATCCGGTGTATGGCGCGCGCCCGCTCAAACGCGTGATCCAGCAAGAACTCGAAACGCCGCTGGCGCAGGCGCTGCTCGAAGGTCGTTTTGCGCGCGGCGATACCATTCATGTCGCCGCGGCAGACGGCCGGTTTGAGTTCCGAAAGTAACCCTGGATGGCGTTCGTTGGATTCCCGAGCGGCGGAGCGCCGCTCGGGAAAACCATTTATACGGTGGCTATTTACCGCACTTTCATCTACCATTTTGGTGGATAAATTGCGGGCAAAGCTTGAGAGGCCTTTAAGGTGGCAGTAACCAGCAATCGCGTCCCGTTAGGCGGACTCGCGCGCAAATTGGTAACCGATGGATTACTTGAGGAACAGGTAGCCATCCGGGCGTTCCAAGATGCCTTGGGTTCCCGCGTCCCATTTGTTAAGTATCTGATCGATAACAAACTTGCGGACAGCAAGACGGTAGCGCACGCCGCCTCCAATGAGTTCGGGGTACCTCTGCTCGACATTGAGGCGCTCGAGATCGAAGCGGACGTCGTCAAACTCGTCAGCGAAGAACTCATCCGTAAGCACCACGCGTTGCCGGTGTTCAAACGCGGCAATCGAGTCTATATCGCCGTCTCCGACCCGACGAATCTACAAGCGCTGGACGAGATCAAATTCCACATCGGCGCCAACACCGAGGCCGTGTTGGTGGAGGAAAGCAAACTCGCCAAGGTCATCGACAAATCGCTCGAAGCCGCGGATACCGGCCTTGGGGCGATGGAAGAGAGCGACTTTGAGGATCTCGACGACCTCGAAGTAGGAACCCAACAGGACGCCGCACCGGATGCATCCTCGGAAATCGACGACGCGCCGGTCGTGCGGTTCGTCAACAAAGTGTTACTTGATGCCATTAAACGCGGGGCCTCGGACCTCCACTTCGAGCCTTACGAGAAGTTCTATCGTGTGCGTTTTCGGATCGACGGCATGTTGGCCGAGATTGCCAAGCCACCGCTTGCACTGGCTTTCAAAATCGCCGCCCGCATCAAAGTCATGTCGCGCCTGGACGTCTCCGAGCGACGCGTGCCTCAAGACGGCCGTATCAAACTCAAACTCTCCAAAACGAAGGCGATCGATTTTCGCGTCAGCACCTGTCCGACGCTGTATGGCGAAAAAGTCGTTATGCGTATCCTTGACTCGGATGTCGCGAAGCTCAATATCGATCAACTCGGCTATGAGGATTTTCAGAAAGAGCTATTCCTGAAAAACCTGCATAAGCCTTACGGAATGTTTTTGGTCACCGGACCGACCGGTAGCGGCAAGACCGTCTCGCTGTACACCGGGATCAATATCCTGAACAAGGACGATATCAATATCTCGACGGCCGAAGACCCGGTCGAAATCAACCTGCCCGGAGTTAACCAAGTGCAGGTTGACGAAAAAACCGGCATGACTTTTTCAAAGGCGCTTAAAGCGTTTTTGCGGCAAGATCCGGACATCATCTTGGTCGGCGAGATCCGCGATTTGGAAACCGGCTCGATCGCGGTAAAAGCCGCGCAGACAGGCCACATGGTGATGTCGACACTGCATACCAATGATGGTCCGCAGACACTGACCCGTATGCAGGATATGGGCATCCCGGCCTTCGCCGTCGCCACCACTATCAATCTCATTACCGCGCAACGATTGGCGCGCCGCCTACATCCGGATTACCGCGTCCCGCATGATCTGCCGCCCGAAGCCTTGTTGGCGGAAGGGTACACACAAGCCGATATCGATGATGGCGTCCGACTATTCGGACCGGGCAACGGCGGCACCGATTGCCCAAGCGGCTACAAAGGCCGGGTAGGCATTTATCAAGTGATGCCCATCTCAGATACGTTAAGACGATTGATCATCGAGGGCGCTAATGCGGTACAACTCGCGGACCAGGCGGGCAGCGAAGGAATTTGGGATATTCGCAAGTCTGGTTTGCAGAAGGCCAAGCGCGGAGTCACCAGTTTGGCCGAGATCAATCGCGTGACAGTGGAGTAAAGCATGGCACAGACCGCTGTGATTCGTTCGGACATGTATGTCTGGGAAGGAATCGATAAGAACGGAAAACGCGTCAAAGGTGAGATGTCGGGGCAGACCGACGCGCTCATCAAAGCGCAGTTGCGCCGACAAGGGGTCAATCCGCTAAAGGTCAAAAAGAAGGCGAAACCGCTATTCGGTGACAAGGGCGGCAAAATCACGTCCAAAGATATTACCGTGTTCAGTCGCCAGCTGGCGACCATGATGTCTTCTGGTGTGCCGCTAGTGCAGTCTTTTGAAATCGTCGGCCGTGGCCATGAAAACAAGGCGATGCAGAATTTGATCTTATCGATCAAAGCGGATATCGAGGCGGGTGGAGCGCTGGCCGAGGCCTTGGGCAAACACCCGCAACAGTTCAATGAGCTTTACGTCAATTTGGTTACCGCGGGTGAGCACGCGGGTATTCTCGAAGATATTCTCCATAAGCTCGCAACCTACATGGAGAAAACTGAAGCACTGAAGTCAAAGATCAAAGGCGCATTGTTCTATCCCACTGCGGTTATCGTCGTCGCGTTCATCATCACGTGTATTTTGATGATCTACGTCATCCCGCAGTTTGAGGACTTATTCAAGGGATTCGGTGCCGATTTGCCGGCACTGACCCAAATGGTCATCAACATGTCGAACTGGTTCCAGTCGAACTGGTACATCATGTTTGCCGGCATTGGTGCTGCCATTGTTGGCTTATGGCAAGGGAAAAAGCGCTCGTTGAAGTTCGCCCATTACCTAGATCGGATCTCCCTCAAGATTCCGGTGGTTGGAGACATCCTCAATAAATCGGCAATCGCCCGTTTTGCACGTACGCTGTCGACGATGTTCGCGGCCGGTACACCGCTCGTGGAAGCCATGACCTCGGTCGCCGGCGCCTGCGGCAATATCGTCTACTACGATGCGGTCATGAAGATGCGCGATGAGATCTCAACGGGTACCCAGCTCCAAGTTAGCATGCGCGATACCGGTCTGTTCCCCAATATGGTGGTGCAGATGGTGGCAATCGGTGAAGAATCAGGCGCGCTCGATGCCATGTTGAGCAAAGTCGCAGACTGGTTCGAACAGGAAGTCGACGATGCCGTTGAGGCGCTCACGAGCCTTCTTGAGCCCATCATCATGGCCGTGCTAGGTGTTCTCATCGGCGGTTTGGTGATCGCGATGTACTTGCCCATCTTCAAAATGGGACAAGTTGTCTAACACTCATCGGCCGCGCCAGCGCGTGCGATCCGCTCTTCTCTGCCCATGACCGAAACATGGGCGCTATGGGCGGGATCGCCGTGGCTTTTTACCGCGACAATGACGGGATTAGGCCTACTCGTCGGTAGCTTCCTCAACGTCGTCATCCACCGTTTACCCGTGATGATGGAACGCGCATGGCGCGCGGACTGCGCGGCGCTCGATAACGCGTCGCCGCCTACGGACGAGCAAACGTTCAACTTGATGGTGCCGCGCTCGCGTTGCCCGAGTTGCGGCATCCCTATCGCCGGTTACGACAACATCCCGGTATTAAGTTTTCTGCTGTTGCGGGGCCGTTGTCGGGCCTGCCGCGCGCCGATCGCATTCAGATACCCGATGATTGAAGCCGTCAGTGGTGCACTCGCCGCCTTCACCGCGCTTCATTTTGGTCCGGGCTGGGCCTGCGCCTGGGCGTTGCTCCTGGGTTGGTCGTTAATCGCGTTGGCGGGTATCGATTTCGATACACAGTACCTACCGGATCAAATTACCCAGCCAATGCTGTGGCTTGGGCTACTCGTTAATTCGCGCGACGTGTTCGTCGAACTCCACACTGCGCTCCTTGGGGCCGTCGTCGGCTATCTTTCGTTGTGGAGTGTGTATTGGCTGTTTAAGCTTTTAACTGGCAAAGAAGGCATGGGCTACGGCGACTTCAAATTGCTCGCAATGCTCGGTGCTTGGCTCGGCTGGCAATGCGTGCCCATCATCATCTTCGGCTCGTCACTGGTGGGGGCGGCGGTCGGGCTTACACTCATCGCATTTAAGAATCACGCGCGCCAAACCCCCATTCCATTCGGACCCTACCTCGCGGCCGCTGGATTAATCGCCTTGTTTTGGGGTGACCGCTTGCTCGCGCTATGGTTAAGACCCGGGGGAGGGCTGTGACGCGTCCTTTGATTATCGGGGTCACGGGCGGGATTGGCTCGGGAAAGTCCACGGTCTGCGCGGAGTTTGCCCAGTTGGGTATTCCCGTGATTGATACCGACCAAGTAGCGCGCGATGTGGTCGTTCCCGGCTCCGAAGGCCTCGCGGCGGTTGTCGAGGAATTCGGCACGATGGTGTTGGCCGCGGACGGTACACTCGATCGCGCCAAGCTTCGCGGGATCGTATTCGCGGATAGCGCGAAGCGGGAACGCTTGGAAGCGCTGCTGCATCCGCGGATCCGTGCGCGGGTCGCTAAGCTCATTGAAAGCGTGACCAGTCCTTATTGCCTGCTTGGAATTCCGCTGTTGGTGGAACGCGGCAACCATCAACAAGTTGATCGCATTCTGGTCGTCGATTGCCCTACGGAAATTCAAATCGCGCGAGTGAGAGCTCGCGACAAATTGACAGACGACGAAGTAACGGCAATTATGCGCACGCAAGCAACACGCGACCTTCGTCTTGCCAAAGCAGATGACGTGGTGATGAACGATACCGATCTCGACAACATCCGGCGACAAGTGAACGAGCTGCACGCGCGTTACCTGGCACAAGCGGCAACTCGGCCCGCCTAACGTCCGCGGATGAGCAAACTGTCAACCGCCGTCCAAACCCGTCTTTTCCCAGCGCTTGAACCGTCGGCGGTGTTCGAGCATCCGCTAAACGAGCGCATGCGGAACCTGTTGCGCCTCGAACACCAATTCGATGTCATTCGCGAAAGCCTAGATCGCGGCGAGGTTTGGGACGCGCGCAACGCACTCGTCAACATGATCGAGCTTTCAGATCAACTTTCCCGCATCGACATCAAGGGCGAACTGGTTAAGGAGATCGAACGATACACATCCACGCTCAATAATCTCCGAACGAACCCGGCGGTTAATCAACGCACGCTCGAATCGACCATCGCGCGTTTGGAACCGATGCTCATCCTTTTGCGTTCTTCCGCGTGCCAACCCGGCGCCAAACTGCGGCAGAGCGAACTTGTCACGCAATTTAAACAACGGTTGGCCATTCCGGGTGCGACCTGCAGTTTCGATGTGCCAGGTCTGCATTACTGGTTGCGGCGGGACCCGTTACAGCGTGACATTCAACTCAAAGAATGGCTAAAAGACATGCGCATCGTGGAGGAGGCGTTGCGCACCGTATTGCATCTCATTCGTGAAAGCACGCTCCCGACGCACGAAATCGCGCCGAATGGACTCTTCCAGCAACAACTCGATCAACACACGCCGTGCCAAATGGTGCGAGTAACCGTGGATTACAGCGACGAGCTTTATCCCGAAATCAGTGGCAATAAGCACCGCGTGGCCGTGCGCTTCTTTCGCCAACCGAATCCCGATGTACGACCGCAGCCGGTTGATTCCACGGTACGTTTCGAGCTGCATTGCTGCAGCCTGTGAGTTCCCCTCGATAGAGACTAGGCTGGACCGCCAGCGATGTAGGACGTTGCGGGCCACAATCCGCTAATCGCGGCGATTCCTTGGCAGCCATGCGCTATTGCATCGGCAAGCGTTTCTCTCGACTGTCCGCCGAGCGCATAGACGGGCAACTTCGCATCCCGCACCCACGCCGCGGCCGCATCCCAGCCGAGCGGCACCGCCGTGGGGTGTGAAGCAGTCGCGGCAATTGGGGACAGCAACGCAAAATCCGCGCCGATGGCATAAGCGCGCGCGAGTTCATCCGGTGAATGACACGCGACGCTTAGCAACCGGTCGGCGCCGATTGGTCGCGCGTGACAGCTGGCTAACTGCACGCTTTTGAGGTGCAAGCCGGATGCGCCGAACTCGTGCATGAGTTCGATACTACCGTTGATCATGAGACGCGCACCGTACCGATGACAAAGCGCCTGTGCCGCGCGTGCCAGCGGCTTCAGCGCGTGCGTGGTCGCATCGTTTGCGCGCAGCTGAACCAACCGTTCGCCATCCTGCAGGCAGCGCTCGAGTTCCTCGACAAAGGCTTGGTTGGCGATAGGATCCGGGGTGATGAGCAACGTTCTCGGGAGTTGCAGCGCCGTGATGATCGGCAGATTCGCGGCCGGAAAACGCCGCGTACGCAGCGCCGCCGGCGCGACCCACTCGATCGGTTGTTGTTCCATTCCCCGAGGCTCGCCGCGCCAATGGGTAACTTCCCAGACCTGCAGCCGTACCGCACGTTCAGGGTAGTCATGGGGAATGTCGATTAATGGCGATACGCTCTCTTGCGCGATTTCAATATCGAGTTCTTCCTTGAGTTCGCGCGCCAATGCCACCAGCGGCGCTTCCCCTTGATGGACCTTGCCGCCCGGAAATTCCCAACAGTCGCCTTGGGCTTGGCGTGCCGCGCGGTAGCTCAACAATACTTCGCCTGTCGCTCTCCTGAGCGCTGCCGCGACCACGTGTAATCGGGGTTCGGGCATCGGGTTGCGCTACTCATCCATGCGTTTGTGAGTACCTACGCTTAGCTACGGTACTCGGCGTTGATCCGCACGTAATCGTACGAAAAGTCGCACGTGAGAACCGCCACATCAATGGCACTTTCGCCAAGGGTCACGTTGATAGCGAATTCACTCTTCGCCATGATCGCCGCGGCTTCTTTTTCAGCGTACGCCGCGACCGGTTCTCCGTGTTGAATGATGCGTAGACCGTCCAGCGCGATGCCAATATCCTCGATGCGCAAATTCGGCACCCCAGATCGCCCAACCGCGGCAAGAATTCGTCCCCAGTTGGGATCGCTCGCGAAAAGCGCGGTCTTAACCAACGGCGATTCGGCGACGGCATACGCGGCTTTTAAACAGGCTTCCTCCGTTGCTCCACCGACCACCCGCACCGTGACGAGTTTCGTCGCGCCTTCACCGTCTTTGACGATGGCGCGTGCCAGCTGCTGGCTGACGGCGAGCACTGCGGCCCGTAGAGCTAGCCAATCCGGGTGCGATGGATCGAGCGAGGTGTCTCCCGCGGCTCCGCTCGCGAGCAGCATGCAACAGTCATTGGTCGAGGTATCACCGTCAATCGTGATTCGATTGAAACTACGCGCCACGATGTCGTTCAACAAGGTTTGCAGCGCGGCCGGCTCGACTACGGCATCTGTCGCGATAAACGCGAGCATTGTCGCCATATCAGGCTTGATCATGCCCGCGCCTTTGGCGATACCGGTCACGGTGTACTCACCCTGCGCGCCTTTGACGCGCACACTGTGCGACTTGGGCACGGTGTCGGTGGTCATGATGGCAGTCGCTGCCGCTGCCCAATTATCTTCGGCGAGCGTCGCGATAGCGCCCGGTAAGGCCGCCATCAATTTCGAAGCGGGCAAGCGCTGTCCGATGACGCCGGTTGAAAAAGGCAACACCGCCTCTACCTGGCAGCCAAGCACCTCGGCCGCCGCCGTGCACACCGCGCGGGCGTCCGCGAATCCCTGCGCGCCAGTCCCCGCATTGGCGTTCCCGGAGTTAATCACCAACAAGCGTGGCGCGGCCAGTGTCATATGCTCGCGCGTGATATGCACGGGCGCGGCACAGAACACGTTACGGGTGTAGACACCCGCGGCATGGCCACCCGTGCGCATTTCAATGACACATAAATCAGTGCGGCCAACTTTGCGCACACCCGCCGACGCCGTCGCGAGGCGAATTCCGCTTACTGGCGCGGGATGCTCATTAACAAGAATTTCGAACATGCCGATTGCTCGTGATTGTTAGGCTAATTTTCCATGGCACTGTTTGAATTTTTTACCCGAACCACAGGGACACGGATCGTTACGTCCAACTTTCGGGCCGCGGCGCACGACGGGCGTTTGCACGTTCGGGTGGTCTTGCGCTGGCTCTTCCTCCAGCACGTTAACCGTTTCATGGACCTGTTGGTGAACCCGCTCAGCCTCCTGTTTGCGCTGAGCTTCCAAGGCATCTACTTCGTCTCGCGCGCGGATCTCCACTCGCGACAAAATGCTGATGACCTCCCGCATGATCGCTTGTAGCATTTTGGCAAACATGTCGAACGCTTCGCGCTTGTATTCTTGCTTAGGATCTTTTTGCGCATAGCCGCGTAGATGAATACCCTGCCTCAATTGGTCCATCGCCGCCAGGTGCTCCTTCCAATGTCCGTCCAGCACTTGGAGCATGACCGCTCGCTCGAACTGGCGCATGACCTCGGCGCCGACCTGTTCCTCTTTTTTACGATAATGCTGCTCGATTTCCTCCAGCACACGCGCGCGAATCGCCTCTTCGGTCAAATCCGCGTTTTCCTTGACCCATTCGTTCACGCGTATCGGTAAGCCAAAATCGTCGGAAAGCATGCTGGTTAACCCATCAACGTTCCAGTCCTCGTGAAAGCTCTGGGGCGCAATAAACCCGTCGATGATCTCGTTCACGACGTCGTGACGGATCCCGAGAATGTTTTCCGACACATCCGCTGCTTCCATCAATTCGCGGCGCTGCTCGTAGACATGCTTTCGCTGATCGTTCGCAACGTTATCAAATTCGAGCAGTTGCTTGCGAATATCGAAGTTGCGTCCCTCTACCTTGCGTTGCGCGTTCTCGATCGCCTTGCTAACCCATGGATGTTCGATCGCTTCGCCCTCTTGCATACCGAGCTTTTGCATCAGCGACGCGACCCGCTCGGAGGCGAATATCCGCATCAAATTGTCTTCGAGCGAAAGATAGAAGCGACTAGACCCAGGATCTCCTTGGCGGCCGGCGCGACCGCGGAGCTGGTTGTCGATCCGGCGCGACTCGTGCCGCTCGGTACCAACAATATGCAGTCCTCCCGAGGCCAGTACGTCATCATGGCGTTGTTGCCATGCGTCGCGTATCGCTTTCCTCTGAGCCTCATCCGCTTCCGCGGGTAGTGCCGCGAATTCCGCATCCAAGCTGCCGCCGAGGACGATATCGGTCCCGCGACCAGCCATGTTAGTCGCAACGGTTACGGTCGCCGGACGTCCAGCTTGCGCGATGATCTGCGCTTCCTTTTCATGAAATTTGGCGTTTAAAACTTGGTGTTTTATGCCGTCTTTGGTCAATAGACTCGATAAAAACTCCGACGATTCGATCGACGTTGTGCCGACTAACACAGGTTGCTGTCGCTTGATGCAATCTTCGATGTCTTCCACGATCGCTTTGTATTTTT
The DNA here is from genome assembly GCA_964555355.1 of uncultured Klebsiella sp. Classification (GTDB taxonomy): domain Bacteria; phylum Pseudomonadota; class Gammaproteobacteria; genus CAIKBL01. The sequence continues at coordinate 41,553 of CAZKRY010000015.1, read as the reverse complement.
CCTTCGCCGTTAAAAAAACGACATCGCCGTGGTCAGCTCGGATCATCGGTTTGTGGGTTGGAATCACCACGACTTCCAAACCGTAGATTTGCTGAAACTCGTAAGCTTCGGTATCGGCGGTTCCGGTCATTCCGGCCAATTTTTCGAACAAGCGGAAATAGTTTTGATACGTGATCGAAGCGAGTGTTTGGTTTTCAAGCTGGATCGGCACGCCTTCTTTCGCCTCCACAGCTTGGTGCAATCCTTCCGACCACCGCCGGCCGGGCATCGTGCGGCCTGTGAATTCATCGACGATGATGATCTGCCGATCTTTTACCACGTAATCGACGTCGCGAGTGAACAGCGCGTGTGCGCGTAGCGCTGCGCTGATGTGATGCATCAAGCCAATGTTACCAACGGCGTATAGGCTATCACCTTCCGGCAGCATACCGTGTTTTGCCATTAGCGCTTCGACCCGCTCGTGACCAGCTTCGGTTAAATGCACTTGGCGCGATTTCTCGTCGACCGAATAGTCGCCCTCCCCTTCTTCCGTTTCCTGTCGTTTAAGGAACGGAATAATCGTGTTGACCTTGATGTAGAGATCGCTGCGATCGTCGGTCGGCCCCGAAATGATGAGCGGCGTACGCGCTTCATCGATCAGAATGGAGTCCACTTCGTCGACCACCGCGAATACAAGCTCCCGTTGCACGCGTTGGTCCTTGCTAAACACCATGTTGTCGCGCAAATAATCAAAGCCGAATTCGTTGTTGGTGCCGTAGGTGATATCACAGGCATAAGCGGCCTTGCGCGCTTCTTGCGAAATGCCCGACAACACCACGCCGACCGAGAGTCCGAGGAAGCGGTAGATTTTACCGATCCATTCGGCGTCACGTTTTGCCAAATAGTCGTTAACCGTAACGACATGTACCCCACGCCCTTGTAACGCGTTGAGATAGACGGGCAAGGTGGCGACCAAAGTTTTCCCTTCACCGGTCCGCATCTCAGCGATTCGCCCTTGATGCAACACCATCCCACCGATAAGTTGAACGTCGAAATGGCGCATGTTTAGTGTGCGTTTGCCGGCCTCGCGGACGACCGCAAACGCTTCCACCAGTAAACTGTCCAGCGTTTCGCCTTGTGCGAAGCGCGATTTGAACTCCTCGGTCTTGGCGGCAAGCGCTTGATCGGACAACTGCGACATGGCCTCCTCGAGGCCATTAATCGCCTCTGTCGACTTGCGCAACTTGCGCAGAATTCGATCGTTGCGGCTACCAAATAGCATTCGCAGGATGCGTCGAGAAAGTGACGGCGAACTATCAGTCATGAAATCCTCTGGAAACTTGGCGCCCAATCGCGGCAGACCGCGGGCACTTAGTCCCCGCGAGTACGGTGGTTTATCGAAATCCCTGTGTACGAAGCCAGTCACGTCGGCGCACGGTCAAATTCAAGCCGCACATCGGAGGACCAGTTAATATGCAGCGGCATTGTAACAAACCGCGTGGGTCCGCCCTTAGGGCATTGCGCTAAATTATATTGACGTCAGCACGGCCGAACGATCGATAAAATCCGCAATGAAGCTTCCACGCTCGCTCACCGATGTACTGCAAGGGGATCAAAGCCTAAATCGCCTAGTGCAGCGTACACGTGAGTTGCAGCGCATGAACGCTGCGTTGCGCGAACACCTTGGCGAGGCGCTCGCCGACCACTTGAAAATCGCCATTTTGAATGAGCAGGGGGTTTTGGTCTTAGTTGCGGCGTCTCCGGCATGGGTGGTGCGAGCGCGCTATTTAGGGCCGGAAATCCTCGCCTGGGCGCGCGCGCACCCCCTTTTTACGGGCGTTAAAACCGTGCAAGTACAGGTCGAGCACATTGGGCGCGGCCCTTCGCCTTGAAGCGCGGTTAACTTTTCGCAGCGGCCGACTTATATCATCCCTAACAGCGGCATGGCGATATGGCGTTTCCCGGGACCGAAGGCGCACAGCGTCGCGCGCGGTCCTGAATCCGGAGACGCCTAGACCGCGGGCGAAGGCTCCATATATGAGATAGGCACATCATCATCAGCGGAAAACGTCACCGACTCCCACGCTGATTTAGTCTGCAAAAGCGATCGCAGTAGCTGGTTATTCAGTTGATGTCCGGATTTGTATCCGTGAAATGCGCCGATGAGGCTGTGCCCAAGCAGGTAAAGATCGCCGATCGCGTCCAGTATTTTGTGCTTCACGAACTCATCTTCGTAGCGAAGACCGTCTTCGTTGAGAATTCGATAGTCATCGACCACCACCGCATTGTCGAGACTTCCGCCAAGCGCCAAGTTGCGCCCGCGCAACATTTCGACATCGCGCATGAACCCAAAAGTTCTGGCACGACTGACTTCTTTAACGAAGGAGGTCGTCGAGAAATCAATCTCCGCCCGATTACTGGCTTGTTGGAAGAAGGGATGATCAAATTCGATCCCAAAGGACACCTTAAAGCCATTGAACGGCTCAAAACGCGCCCACTTGTCGCCATCTTTTACGGAAATCGACTTTTTAATTCTGATGAACCGCTTAGGTGCGTTTTGCTCTTGGGAACCTGCGGATTGGATGAGGAATACGAAAGGTCCGGCGCTTCCGTCCATAATCGGCACTTCGGGCGCACTTAGGTCGACGATGGCATTATCGATCCCTAAGCCCGCGAAGGCCGACAACAAATGTTCAACGGTTGAGATACGCGCACCTTGGTGGACCAAACTCGTGGATAGGCTGGTGTCCCCCACAAACTCGGCGCGGGCGGGAATTTCAATCACGGGATCTAAATCCACGCGCCTGAACACGATCCCAGAATCGGGCGGTGCGGGCCGTAAGGTCAGGAATACCTTGCGTCCGGTATGGAGTCCTACACCGGTCGCGCGGATGACATTTTTTAAAGTTCTTTGTTTAAGCATCAATTCCCCGCTTCCCCCAAAGCAAGGCCAAGGCGGGTCGCATCATAGCACACGAAATCTGGCCAGGTAACCCAAGCGCATCAAGGCCTTAAGCTCATCCAGCGAGAGCATTAAGGCAGCTTCGGAGTTAACGAGGACTTAACCTTCTGGGACGTCAATCCGCCTGACGCCGCAAGAACGCGGGGATATCGAGATAGTCCGCGCGCGATGCGGCGCTGGCTGCCGACTCGGCAGGTTCGGTGCGATTACGAATTACGGTCGGACGATCCAAGCTTTTGTAATACTCGGTAGGCGGCTCCGCCGGCTTGTTGATGACGGCAATAGTTTCGCGCGGAATGTCCTTAGGCGCTTCTTTTTCTTTGCCTTTCGCATCAAGGCCAATTCCGGTCGCAACCACCGTCACGCGCACCTCGCCTTCCATGTGCTCGTCAATCACGGTACCAACGACGACCGTCGCGTTATCTGACGCGAACGCTTTCACCGTGTTACCGACTTCTTCGAATTCGCCCATCGTGATATCGGAACCGGATGTAATGTTAACGAGGATCCCACGAGCACCGGAGAGATTGATGTCTTCGAGTAATGGGCTGGACACCGCGGCTTCCGCCGCTTCCTTCGCGCGCGCCGGTCCTTTGCCGCGTCCTGTGCCCATCATCGCCATGCCCATTTCCGACATCACGGTACGCACGTCAGCGAAATCCACATTGATTAACCCAGGGCACGTGATGAGTTCTGCTATCCCCTGTACCGCGCCGAGTAAGACGTCATTAGCGGCCTTAAAGGCATTCAACAAGCTGATATCTCGGCCCAGCACGCTAAGCAATTTCTCATTTGGTATGGTAATCAGCGAATCGACATACTGGCTCAGTTCCTTGATTCCTTGCGTCGCGATTTCCATCCGCTTGCGACCTTCGAAGGGGAACGGTCGCGTTACCACCGCAACGGTCAACACACCCATTTCTTTTGCGATCTGCGCGACTACCGGCGCCGCCCCGGTACCAGTGCCACCGCCCATGCCGGCGGTAATGAACACCATGTCGGCGCCATCCAATACATCGCTAATGCGATCGCGGTCTTCCAACGCGGCCTGACGCCCGATCTCGGGGTTCGCGCCCGCGCCCAATCCTTTGGTGATGTCGCTGCCGAGTTGCAATACCGTTTTAACCGTGGTGCTGCGCAAGGCCTGCGAGTCGGTATTGGCGCACACGAATTCAACCCCTTCGATCTGCGCCCCCAGCATGTGCTGGACGGCGTTGCCACCGCCACCGCCTACGCCGATGACTTTGATGACCGCACTCTGCCCATATGCATCCATCAATTCGAACATGAGACTTACCCTCCGCCGCGCGTTCGCCCTTGCCGCAACCTGCGTACAAGCACAACCGTCGGTTTTACATCGTTAGATTCAGTTACCAGCGTTCAATCCACAGTTCGCATCGTTAATTGTTGCCCACGGCACCACGTTAAAAATGCCCCTGAAACCAATTCTTCATTCGTTCCCACACGCCGCTGGATGATTCCAAACGGCTTCTATGTAACACGTTGCGCGCCGACTCGTTTCCGAACAGTAGTAAGCCCACGCCGGTTGCATAAATCGGATTGCGCACGACGTCAACCAAGCCGGCTACATATTGCGGAGATCCTAAACGGACCGGCATGTTGAAGACTTCTTCGGCCAATTCGATTGCACCTTCCATTTTTGCGCCGCCACCGGTTAGTACGATGCCGGCCGCGATCATGCTTTCAAACCCACTGCGACGGAGTTCCGCCAGCACGAGGTTAAACAATTCTTCATAACGCGGTTCAACAACCTCGGCCAGCGTTTGGCGCACGAGTCGCCGCGGTGGGCGATCGCCCACACTGGGTACTTCGATAGTCTCTTCAGGATTCGCGAGCTGGGTGAGCGCGCAGGCGTATTTTATTTTTAAGTCTTCGGCGTGATGCGTCGGTGTGCGCAGCGCGACGGCAATATCGTTGGTCACCTGGTCGCCCGCAATCGGGATGACCGCTGAGTGATGTATTGCGCCATGCGCGAACACTGCGATGTCTGTGGTACCGCCCCCGATATCACACAAACACACGCCGAGATCTTTTTCGTCTTCCGTCAAAACGGCGTACGACGATGCTAGCTGTTGCAGGATAACATCGTCTACTTCAAGTCCACACCGTCTGACGCATTTTACTATGTTCTGAGCGGCGCTGACTGCCCCCGTGACCATGTGTACACGAGCTTCCAAGCGCACGCCGGACATGCCAACTGGTTCTTTAATCCCCTCTTGACCGTCGATAATGAACTCTTGAGGGAGGACGTGCAGAATTTTCTGGTCGGCCGGAATGGCGACCGCGCGCGCCGCGTCGATAACCCGCTCGACGTCCAGGTGGTTCACTTCGTTTTCTCGGATCGCAACGATGCCATGAGAATTGATACTACGGATATGACCGCCGGCAATTCCGGCGTAAACCGAGCGGATTTCACAGCCAGCCATCAGTTCGGCCTCCTCAATGGCGCGCTGGATGGATTGCACGGTGGATTCGATATTCACCACCACGCCCTTTTTGAGTCCCCGCGACGGATGCGAGCCTATACCGACCACTTCGATACGGCCTTCTGGCGACACTTCACCGACAATCGCCACCACTTTGGACGTCCCAATATCTAGTCCAACCAATAAGTTCTTCTCTTGTTTTCTAATCATTCTTAAGCCTATGTCTTAAGGTGCTGATGACGTTCGCGCGAGCGACGGGCTGTCCAAGATCGCAGGTGTGGTAGCCGGCTTGAAGCGCAGGGCGAAACCGTTGGTGTAACGTAAATCGATGGCGTCGAGGTGATACCATTCCTTGGCCAAGACTCCGGGGTAGGCTCCAATGAAGCGGGCGAGGCGTTCATCGACACGTTTGCGACCTAGCACTAACTGGGTTCCGTCGATGAAACGCAAGCTCCACGCACCTCGTTCGGACAAAGTCATTGCGGCAACGTGAAGCGAGATAGGTTTCATTAACGCCGACACCGCGCGAAACTTGTTCAGCACCTCGGCCTCGCTTCCGACCGGCCCCGAGAGTACCGGCAGATCCGCCGGGAAGCTCGCGACATTAGGCGCAAATACATCCGCTGCGGTGTTGAGCAGCGCGTGCTCACCCCAACGCGCCGCCGGCGTCTGTTCAACAATATTCACGCGCAACGCATTCGGCCAGACACGCGCTATCTTGGCCTCGGCTATCCATGGTTCTTCAAGGAGCGCGCGGTGCACGACACGGACATCGAGCTGAAAAAAACCTCCGCGTAACGATGTCGACACGATGCCTTGTACATAGCCAGGGGTGAGATATCGAAAATCGCCTTCAACATTAACTCGCTGGATCGGAAAGCTCGTGTTTTGCGTGAGCAAAGTCGTGAGGTAGCCGAGCCCAGCCAGTAATCCCAGCGTCAGCGTCGTCGATAAGCAACCGCGCCAACTAAAACGAGGTAACTTTAACTCGACTGGCGTACGGCGAATCGCTTGACTCATTGTGCGCGCTTCCAGCTGCTCTTCAATATCCGTAAGACCAGGTACTCGAATGACCAACCGGCAGCACGTGCGGCCATCGGGACGAGCGAGTGATCGGTCATACCCGGAACGATATTCAGTTCGATGAGCCAGGGCCGGCCTTGCGTATCGACCATAAAATCAACCCGGCCCCAGCCACTTGCACCCAACGCGTCGAACGCTTTCAAACCGATTTCTTGGATGGCGTGTTCTTGCGCCGACGATAAGCCGGAGGGACAGTAATAACGCGTTGAATCGGCGTGATACTTCGCTTCGTAGTCGTAGAACTTGCGCGGGGTTTCCAGTCGGATACTTGGTAACGCCACGCCATCAACCAGCGGCAACGTGTACTCGGCGCCGTGCACGTACGCTTCCGCGAGCACAGCGCTATCGAACTTGCGCGCAACGTCCACCGCCGGCGCGAGCGCCGCCGTTGTCTCGACCAAACTTATGCCAACGCTCGATCCTTCGCGCGCGGGTTTAACCATCAACGGTAACCCGAGGTTCGCCGTGACCCGTGCGGCATCCACGGGTGGCGCGAGCGTTGTGAACGCGGGCGTGGGCAACCCAAGGCTCAACCAGAGTTGTTTGGCGCGTATCTTATCCATCGCAAGCGCGCACCCAAGAACGCGGCTGCCCGTATAGGGAATGCCGGACGCATCGAGCGCTCCCTGTATTTCGCCATCCTCACCACCACGGCCATGCAACGCGATAAACACTCGCGAGGGCTGAAGCGCGAGCAGTGGCAACAACCGACCCACGGACCAATCAAAACCGGTGGCGTCAATTCCAACGTTCTGCAAGGCTCGGACCACCGCCGCGCCGCTGCGAAGCGATACCTCCCGTTCGGCCGAATCTCCGCCGAGCAATACAATGACCTTACCCGCCTCATCACGAATCGCGGCGGTTTCTTTGACTTGACTCGGTGTTAAGTAGTCAATCATCGGCCGTCCCTGTCGAACGTTCCCCGATCGCTCGCCCGAGAACACGTACCTCAGGTTCCAAGCGCACATTGAAACGCGCCGCAACCGTGGCTCGCACGTGCGCTATCAGCGTTTCGATTTCAGCGGCGGTGGCGCTTTGATCATTAACGATAAAGTTGGCGTGAATGTCCGATACGCGGCAGCCTCCCATTCGAAAACCTTTCAAGCCGGCGGCCTCGACTAAACGCCCCGCGAAATCGCCCGGTGGATTGCGAAACACAGAACCGCAACTCGAGAGGCCGGTCGGTTGGCTCGCGTTACGGCGCCCGAGCAACTCGCGAATACGCGCACGCGCACGCGCTGCGTCATCACGCGCAAATTGCAACTCCGCACCGACAAACCACTCGTCGCATTGCGGACCGCTGACCGAGCGATAGCCGACTTGGTATTCAGCGCGCGCACGCCACCGCAACTTGCCGGTGCGATCGACGGTTTCAACGCGCGTCACCGTCGTCCAAGTCTCACCGCCATAGGCGCCCGCGTTCATCGCTAGAGCGCCGCCGAGTGAACCGGGAATGCCGGTCAAAAATTCACCGCCGGTCAGGCCTAAGCCCGCGCTTTGTTTTGCAATCTTCGGACACGGCACGCCTGCTTCAGCGAAAACCCTATCGTTGTCGCAGCGAATTGCGCAAAGGCCGGGACTAGTGAGGATCACCACCCCGTCCAAACCACCGTCGCGCACTAACACATTACTTCCGAGGCCGAGCCATGTGATTTCGGTGTGCGTGGGGAGTGCGCGTAGTAAGTTGCAAACATCCTCTTTATCCCGCGGTTCGAAACAAACCTCGGCCGGCCCACCGACGCGCCAAGTGCAGTGCTTAGCGAGCGGTTCCGCAAACCGAAGCGCACCGCGCACACCGGCGGCAGTCAGGCGAACTTCAAGATCTGGGTAAGCCATCATGCCGCGTCGCTCACAAAGGTGAGCGTATCGGCTATGCGACCAATACTGCCGGCGCCCAGTAACATGACTAAATCACCGTCCTTGACCACACTCCCGAGTAAATCGACCAACTCATGTGGGTCGGCGACATATATCGGATCGAGCTTACCGCGGGCGCGAATCGCACGGCACAGCGCACGCGTATCGGCACCCGCAATGAGTTTTTCACCCGCGGCATAAACTTCAAGTAGCAACAGCACATCGGCGCCGGCCAGAACCGCGACAAAATCATCGAACAAATCGCGCGTCCGGGTAAAACGATGCGGTTGAAACGCCACCACCAAACGTCGCGCGGGCCATCCCTCGCGCGCCGTTTTCAGCATCGCGGCAAGTTCACTCGGATGATGGCCATAATCATCGATGACTAACGCTTGGGCGGCTCCGAAGCGGGCGATGCCTTTTACCTGGGAGCGGCGTTTCACGCCTGAAAATGCGGCAAGCGCACGGACGATGGCAGCATCGGGTAGCGCGAGTTCGCAAGCAACCGCCACTGCCGCCAGCGCATTGAGCGCGTTGTGGCGTCCGGGCATGTTTAGCGTTAACGAAAGATCCGGGCCGTAAGCGCCGCGGGCGACGCGAAAATGTGAACTGCGCTCGCGAACTTCAACATCGTAACCACGAATATCCGCGCCATCCGCGGTGCCATAAGTAATGACTTTGGTGTGGATCTCGTCCGCGAGCGACGCGGCCACCGGATCATCGGCGCACAGAATCGCGACGCCATAAAAAGGAAGCCGGCGGAAGAATTCCAAGAAACTACGCCGCAGTTTCGCGAAATCCTGATCGTAGGTCTGCATGTGATCGGCATCGATATTGGTCAATACCGCGACCAACGGATCGAGCAGAAGAAATGATGCGTCGCTTTCGTCTGCTTCCGCTACGAGGTAATGGCCCGCGCCAAGCTTGGCGTGTGAACCCGCGCTATGCAGCAGGCCACCGATGACGAAAGTCGGATCGGCACCGCCTTCACCAAGGACGCTGGCGACTAGGCTGGTGGTCGTCGTTTTCCCGTGCGTGCCCGCGACCGCGATGCCGCGCTGAAACCTCATCAATTCCGCCAGCATTTCGGCACGCGGCACCACTGGCACACGACGGCTGCGCGCGGCTAGCACCTCTGGGTTATCCGCCGCCACGGCACTTGAATACACCACAACATGGGCATCCGCGACATGCCGCGCCTCGTGCCCAATATCGATGCGAATTCCAAGTTGACTTAGGTACTCGGTCATCTGGTTTGGCGCCAAATCGGAGCCGGAAATGCGATAGCCCAAATTATGAAAAACTTCGGCCAATCCGCTCATTCCAGCGCCGCCCACGCCAATGAAATGTATCCGCTCGACTTTGTGCATCGGCAGTTCAATGCGCCTAGGCATGCATGAGCTCCATGCACGCCTGCGCCACTTCATCGGTCGCACGCGGAAACGCACAAGCGCGCGCGCGCTGCGCCATGGTTGATAAGCCGTTTGCCTCCTGCGCAAGCTCGCGCACCGCCGCGCAGATCGATTCAGGCGTTGCGTCGGCTTCAGGCAACAACTTGGCCGCGCCGTTCGACACTAAATAACGCGCATTCGCGGTTTGATGATCATCCACCGCATATGGAAACGGGACGAGGATCGAAGGCACGCCCGCCACCGAGATCTCCGCGATCGTCATCGCACCCGCGCGGCAGATGACTAAATCGGCCCAGCGATAAGCATCGGCCATGTCCGCGATAAACGGCACGACATCCGCGCATAACTGGTGGACTCGATAGTTGTCTTGCGTGGTCGTTAAGTCATGCGCGCCGCTCTGGTGCCGAACGGCGATCGCGCGGGTGCGCGCGAGCAACGCAAGCGCCGCTGGAACACTATTGTTTAGCGCACGCGCGCCTTGGCTCCCGCCAAGGACCAAAATATTGAGGCACGCTGCGGAGTGAACATCCGTTTTCGCAGTGCGCGCGAGATTCGCAATCTCCGCGCGTACAGGATTGCCGGTGACTCCGGCGCGCGCGAGACCGACAGTACCCGGATAAGCGACCAGGACCCGTGTCGCGATTCTGCTCAAGAGTCGATTGGTGAGACCGGCTACCGCGTTTTGTTCGTGAATCACGAGCGGCACGCGACACAGCCACGCGGCCAACCCTCCCGGACCGCTCACAAACCCGCCCATACCCAATACCACGGCCGGCTTTATCCGCATAATCACGCGCACCGCACGCAGCGTCGCGCGCGCGATTGCATAAGGTGCCAACAGCCAACGCGCCAGGCCTTTGCCGCGGAGCCCCATGATTGGGATATCGGAAATTCCGAAGCCGTGCTGTGGGACAATCCGTGTTTCCATTCCCTGTCGGGCGCCGAGCCAGTGGGGCGTGATGTCGAGCGCACGCAAATAAACGGCAACGGCCAACGCCGGGAAAATATGCCCGCCGGTTCCGCCGGCAACGATCAAAATCCGTTTAACCGCCATATTGACGTCCAACACTCAGAGACACCGTGCGTTGTGCCATGCGTGACTCATAGGACACCCGCAACACCAGCGCCACTGCGACACACAGCATCACCATGCTATTACTGCCATAACTGATCATCGGCAAGGTCAATCCTTTAGTCGGCAAAATCCCTAGGTTGACGCCGATGTTGATGAAGGCTTCGACCGCAACAAGGATGCCAACGCCATAGGCGACATACGCTCCATAAAGTTGTCCGCTTTCTTCGGCCGCGCCGCCCACCCGCAATGTGCGCACAAGCAAGAACCAAAACAGCGCGATGACGGCGCATGCGCCGGCGAGCCCCAGCTCTTCACCAATGACGGCGAAGATAAAATCAGTGTGAACTTCGGGTAAATAAAATAGCTTCTGCACACTATTACCGAGACCGACGCCGAACCATTCGCCGCGTCCAAAGGCAATTAACGCCTGCGTCAACTGAAAACCCGTGTTGTACGGATCAGACCAGGGGTCGCGAAAAGCGAGCAATCGTTGCATGCGATAAGGCGCGAGGATAGCGAGCGATGCCAGCGCGGCGACGGCAACGCCGCCCCAGGCGGCGAAGCGCATAAACGGAACTCCACCGAGAAACAGCATCGCGAGCACCGTGCTGAAGATGACCACGGCCGCGCCAAAATCGGGTTCAAGCAACAGTAGGCCAGCAACCAATGTGACGACCGCGATCGGTTTGATGAAACCTAAAAATTCCGTGCGCACTTGCTTTTGATGTCGCACCAAATACCCGGCGACGTAGACGATCACCGCCAGCTTGGCCGGTTCCGAGGCTTGCATCGTGAGCGGGCCGAGGGATATCCAACGCATACTGCCGTTGACCTCGCGACCAATCCCCGGAATTAGCACGGCCATCATGAGTCCGGTCGCAACCACCAATGAAGTGGCGCTAATCCGCTCGATCGTTTCCAACGGAGTGCGTAAGACCCAGGCGCCGAACGCGGCGCCGATCGCAACCGCGCCGAACTGCCGCCATAGGTAATGCCACTCGCTACCGCTGGTGCGTGCCGAGATGGCGATGGAGGCGGACGCAACCATCACCAATCCGATGGTGATTACGCTGACGACCCCCGCCACAAACCAAGGGTCTACGGCAAACTCGTCGATCGCATGCGTCTTCTTCGGTACCGAATGACGGATCGCTTGGCTCATGGATAGACCAACGCGCGCACGGCCGACTCGAACGCGTGACCGCGCGCCATATAATTCTTGAACATATCAAAACTGGCGCACGCCGGAGATAACAGCACCGCATCACCAGGCCGCGCGACAGAACCCGCTCGCGTGACCGCATCGACCATACTATCGGCCGGCACGATCCGCACGAGGTCGTTGATCGCCGCGGCGATTTTTGGTGCGTCCTCACCAATTAAAACGACGGTATGGATTCGATTTTTGACCGCGTCACGCAACGCTGTGAAGTCGGCGCCCTTGCCCTGGCCACCGGCGATTAGCACGCCGCCGCGTCGGCCAAAAATACCGGTAATTGCCGCCACTGTCGCGCCGACGTTCGTGCCCTTGGAATCGTTAAACCACGCGATCCCGTGCTGGTCGGCGACCAATCGACAGCGATGTGCCAAGCCCTCGAATGATGTCAGCACCCGGCACTGAACCTCACGGGGAATATTAAAGCGATCGGTGATCGCGATCGCCGCAAGCGCGTTGAATTCGTTATGCGTGCCATTAAGACGCAAGCGATCGGCTGGGAGCACTTCACGGTCGTCATTGCACAGTGCGCGTTCTCCCTTAATTTCGCGAACGCCATAACCCGCATGTCGCGATATTCCGGTAGATACCCAACTTGTCGAAATTTCAGGACGTGCGAGTGACGCTACCTGCGGATCTTCTTCGTTAAGCACCACTGCGCGCGCATGACGCAGAATCCTGGCTTTCGCCGCGCGATAGGCGGCGAACGAGCCGTGCCGGTCTAAATGATCCGCCGTGATATTAAGAATGCACCCAACTTCAAGTTCAAGCTTGTCAGTCAAGTCAAGTTGAAAGCTTGAAAGCTCAAGCACGTAACAGTCGGGCCGCTTGCCGTTAAGTAAATCGAGCGCCGGCGTACCGAGATTGGCACCGGCACGGACAGTTTTGCCTGCTTGCGCGAGGATTTCCGCCACCAGCGTGGTGACCGTGCTCTTACCGTTAGAGCCTGTGATTCCAATGACCGGCGCATCGGCGTGCCGTGCAAAGAGTTCGATATCGCCAAACACCGGTATGTTCTGCACGCGCGCAGTTGTGATGAGCGGGTGATCGAGCGGCAATCCAGGACTTACGACCAGCGCCTGTAACCCTGCCAGCAAAGTAGTCGGTAATTCTCCGTAGTGAACCTCCGCGTTGGGCGCTTCGCGATGGACGCGTGCAAGATCCGGCGGCGCATCGCGGGTATCCATGGCGAGCACGGCGAAGCCACGGCGGGCCAAGAATGACGCGCACGAGGCACCGGTTTGGCCAAGACCGAAGACGCCCCAGCGGCTTCCCGGTGGCATTCTTGTTAATGGTGAGTCGGTGGCGGATTGCATGTGCGGATCATCTAATCTTCAGGGTCGCAAGACCTACGAGCACTAACACCACCGAGATTATCCAGAAGCGCACGATGACACGCGGCTCGGGCCACCCTTTTAGTTCAAAATGATGGTGGATCGGCGCCATTCGAAATATTCGCTTGCCGGTTAGTTTGAACGAGGTTACTTGCAAAATAACCGATACCGTTTCGAGGACAAAAATTCCACCCATAATGAATAGCGCGAGTTCTTGACGCACCATGACGGCGACAATCCCTAATGCGGCGCCTAACGCAAGCGCACCGATATCGCCCATGAAGACTTGCGCCGGATAGGTGTTGAACCAGAGGAAACCGAGGCCTGCACCGACTATCGACCCACAAAAAATACACAACTCGCCGACCCCCGCGACATACGGCAGGCCAAGATAGTGCGAAAACTTGATGTTACCGGTGACCCACGCAAACACGATCAACGCGCCCGCGATAAGCACCGTCGGCATGATGGCGAGACCATCAAGCCCATCGGTCAAATTCACCGCATTACTGCTCCCGACCACCACAAAGTAAGTCGTTACCAAGTAGAAGAATCCGAGTTCTATCGCCAGCAACTTGAAGAACGGCACGATGAGTGTGGTTTCCGCTGCCGATTGCTTGAATGTAAACAGTACGAGCGCGGCCGCAAGCGCGACGACGGATTGAGACAGGTATTTAAAACGAGCCGAGAGGCCCTTGGAGTTTTTCTTGGATAGCTTTAAATAATCGTCATACCAACCGATGGCGCCGAACGCAAGCGTGGTCAATAGCGCAATCCATACAAATCGAACACGCAAATCGGCCCACAACACGGTGGCGGCAAAGATCACCAGGATAATGAGCGCGCCACCCATGGTTGGCGTGCCGGCTTTGGTCAAATGCGATTGCGGGCCGTCATCGCGCACTTGCTGGCCGATCTGTAGAAATACCAGCCGCCGTATGACGTAGGGACCAATCATTAGCGACAAGATCAGCGCCGTTAAGATGCTGAGAATCGTGCGTAGCGTCTGATACTTAAAAACGTTGAACCCGGAATCGAAGTGCTGCAGGTAGTCGGCGAGCCAAATCAACATCGTCAGGCGACCTTGCCGAGGAGTTGCGCGACAACGGTGTCCAACTGCATGACACGCGAGCCTTTGAGCAAGATAGTGACGCCCGCCGTTGCTTCATCAAGCACGGCGTGCGCGAGTTCGGTGCGATCGTTGAAATGGCGGGCGCCGCTCCCGAACGTACGACATGCGTGCCGCGCCAGATCGCCCAACACAAAAACGCGCTCGACACCGCAATCGCGCGCCCATTCGCCGGCGGCTTCGTGCGCATTGATTTCGTTTGCGCCAAGTTCCGCCATATCTCCGAGTACCAGCCATTTTCGCTCGGCTGATTGGCGCAGCACTTCCAAGGCCGCTTTGAGCGACGCGGGATTTGCGTTGTAGGTATCGTCGATCAGCGTAAATCCCGCATCCGCCGTTAGATAAGTCAATCGGCCTTTAACCGGCTTGGCGAGTGCCAGGCCAGCGCGTATTTCCGGCAACTGACAATCCAGCGCTACCGCAATCGCCGCCGACGCGAGCGCGTTATAGACATTATGTACACCATCAAAGGGTAGCGTAATGGCGGTCTCGCCAAGCGGGGTCTTAAGTAAAAATCGCGTTCCGCGCCCAGGTCCGTCGCACTCGATTTCAAGTGCATGCACGGCGGCTGACGCTTTGAGCCCGAAGGTAATGATTCGGCGCGTACCGGCACAACCTCGCCAATAGTCGGCGAATCGATCATCCTCGTTGAGCACTGCGACGCCGTCCCCGGCGAGCCCCGGGTACATCTTTCCCTTGGCCTCGGCGACACGTTCAATGGACCCAAACCCGGTGAGATGCGCCGGTCCACACATCGTGACCACGCCTACCGTCGGTTCCGCAATGGCGCATAGATCGGCGATGTTATTGAGGCTATTCGCACCCATCTCGATAACCGCCGCGGTGTGGGTGCGCGCGAGCTGAAATAACGTCAGCGGGACCCCGATATCGTTGTTTAAATTGCCGCGTGTGGCTAACGTTGGACCACGTTGCGCAAGGATCGAGGCGCACATTTCCTTGGTCGTGGTTTTGCCGTTACTCCCGGTGATCCCAACCACCGGAATCGCAAAATGACGACGCCAGGCGCGCGCAAGGTCGCCGAGCGCAAGCCTTGTATCGGCGACTTCGATGCGAGAAATGTCAGCGTCAAGCGCAGTTTCCACCACTGCGCCAAGCGCACCCTTGGTCGCCGCTTCCCGCACACAATCGTGGCCGTCAAAATGCGGCCCTTTGAGCGCCACGAATAATTCACCGGCGGCGATCGTGCGGCTATCGGTACTTATGCCTTTGAATACGCGATCGGATCCAACAAGCCGTCCCCCGCAGATAGTCGCGACGTGCTGTAGCGAAAACTCAATCATGTCCGCTCATCCAACCAAGCATTGATTATTTGCTGATCGCTTTGCGGAATGCGGCGCCCGCGGATTTCTTGAAACGATTCGTGTCCTTTGCCCGCCACCAGCACGATATCGCCCGGCGCTGCCTCGTCGAGTGCGCATCGAATAGCCTCTACGCGAGACTCGACGTACCGCGCGGGGTGACCGCTTGCCATGCCGCGTTGTATTTCGCCCGCAATCGCCGAGGGATCTTCCGAACGAGGATTATCGCTAGTGACAATAACCGCGTCAGCGAGTTGACTTGCAATCCTGCCCATCAGCGGTCGTTTAGTGCGATCACGTTCCCCGCCACAGCCGAATACACAGATTACGCGCCCACTCGCCAGCCCTCGGACCACTCGGAGTACGCGCTCCAAGCTATCCGGTGAGTGGGCGTAGTCCACAAACGCGGTTGGTAAGCGCGCATCGCGCGCGAAACGTTCAAGCCGCCCCCGCACAGGCGATGCCAAAGTTAGGGAATGTGCCGCGAACTCGGGTGACACGCCCTGCGCCAACATGACACCAAGGGTTGCCATTAGATTTTGTACATTGAAATCGCCTACGAGCGGTGTTGAAAACGTGAATTCATCGCCGCCGATCATCAGCGTCAACCGTGAGCCTATCGCGGAATAATTCACCTCGACTAGACGAATAAAATATGCATCGGGCAACTCTGAACGTTCGGCGCTCAACGTGAAGGCGAATTTCGCGATCTGCTCGGGTAATTCGCCTAGCAACCGCATCCCGTACTTGTCATCCGCGTTGATGATCGCCGCACGTAGATCGCTGACATAAAACAATTCTCGCTTCGCGCGAAAATAACACTCGACATCCTGGTGATAATCGAGGTGATCGTGTCCAAGCCCGGTAAATACCGCAGTATGGACAGAGGTGCCTGCCAATCGATGCTGCGAGATCCCATGAGACGACGCTTCAAGCGCCACGTGTGTTACGCCGTCCGCCACGAACCGCGCGAAGTCCGCTTGCAAGGTGGCCGCATCGGGTGTCGTAAGCGACGTCGGCGCGAGCTTATCAAGGAGACCGCGGCCTAATGTTCCGATGTATGCGCACGGCCTTCCGATTGAAGAAAGCGCTTGTGCACACAGGTGCGCGACCGTCGTCTTTCCGTTGGTACCGGTGATGGCGGTCACGGTAAGTCTTGTGCTGGGGTTACCGAAGAAGCGCGCGACCGCGATACCGAACGCCTCTCGCGCGCGCGCGACACGTACGACCGGAATGCATACTCGCGAAGAATCGAGCGAGTGATCGGAGACGATCGCGACCGCGCCGTTACGTTCTGCCTGCATGGCGAATTCATCGCCGCGATCACCGGCTGCTGATAACGCGAAAAAGCAATCGCCAGGTTGTACGTGACGACTGTCGTGCACCACGTTCCGAATCGCCAGATTCGGCGCGTCCTGTCCAAGCGTCAGGCCCGCGAGCAGCGTCGGCAGCAGCATTCCGCAAGTCTGAGCTGCTAGCATGCTCAAGGAGGGACACCTTTTGCTTCCACGGGTCGGTCAGCCAGATGCATTGTTGGCGCGGCTTCTGGCGGCAACGCATCGGACGGTAGATTCAAAATGCGCGCCGCCTCGTGCATGACGGCGCCGAACACCGGTGCAGCCACGAGCCCGCCATAATGCTCGCTCCCACGTGGCTCGTCGATAACGACAACAGCGGCAAGACGTGGTGTGGATATCGGAATGAATCCCGCGAACAGCGATCGATATTTGTCCTTCGCGTATCCGCTTGCGTCGTTTTTGTGAACGGTGCCGGTTTTGCCGCCTATGCGGTAACCGTACACCTGCGCGGCTTTGCCTGTGCCACGTGCGACGGCTCGCTCCAACATCGTGCTAACCGCCGCAGCGGCGGGCTCGGACATTACTCGCACACCGCTCCGCGGCGCGGTCTGATGCACAATACTCAACGGGTATAGCGTGCCGCCGTTCGCGATCGCACCGTAGGCGCGCGCCAACTGGATGGCATTGACGGACAACCCATAACCAAAGGCAATCGTCGCATGCTCGATCTCGCGCCAGTGTTCTGGATCCGCGAGATGACCCACGGGTTCTCCAGGCAGTTCGATGTTCGTTAGGTGCCCGAACCCAAAATCGTTAAACACTTTCCATAGTTGCGCAGGTTCGAGCGACAGTGCGATCTTGGTGGTACCGACGTTGCTCGATTTTTCTATGACCCCGGAAACGTCGAGCATGCCGTAGTTATGGATATCTCGAATAACGTGGCGACCAACTCGAAAAGTTCCAGGTGTGGTGTCAATGGGAGTCGTCGGCGTAAATGCGCCGGATTCAAGGCCTGCAATGATGGTAAAAGGCTTAATCGTTGAGCCTGGTTCGAATAAATCGGTGACTGACCGATTGCGAAAAAAGTCACCATTGAGATCGGCTCGACTATTGGGATTGAACGACGGGTAGTTGGCGAGCGCCAACACTTCGCCGCTTGTCACGTCCAAAATGACCATCAGTCCCGCGGAAGCTTTATTCTTTTCGACCGCCTTGGCCACTTCGCGATAAGCGACATATTGCAAACGACGATCAATACTAAGTGCGATGTCTTGCCCCGGCTGAATCTCTTGAATACGTTCGACGTATTCAATGACATGACCTAAGCGGTCTTTGATCACGCGATGTTTTCCGGGTCGGCCGCGCAGCGTCGAATCAAATGCGAGTTCGATACCTTCTTGCCCGCGATCGTCGACGTTCGTGAATCCGATCAGGTGCGCCGCGATTTCCACCCCCGGGTAGAAACGCCGGTACTCGCTTAACAAGCCAACGCCGGGGATTGCTGATTTTTCCACGGCTTCGGCGAGGTCCGGGCCGACCTGTCGTTTCAAATACAAAAAGTCGCGATTTCGGCGCGGCAATACCATCATCTCGAGTTGATCTTCGGACAGATCCAACAGTTTCGAAAGTTCCGGCCAACGCCGCCGATTGGCAATGAGATCGGCAGGCTTCGCCCACACCGAACTTACGGGGGTACTGATTGCCAAGGGTTCTCCAAAACGGTCCGTGATCATGCCGCGGTGTGCGTTGGAGACGGCTACCCGTAAGTAGCGTGCATCGCCGTGCTCTTGGAGGAATTCACGGTCGGTGAGTTGCAAATCGAAAACGCGCCACACAAGCACTAAAGCTAGGCCGCTGAAAATCACCGCGACAATACCGCGCCGCAAATTCGATTCGTTGTCGATAAGCGTGGTCATGGCCGCACATGCCTGATTTCGGAAGCTAGCGGCACGGTCATGTCGAGTTTCGTGCGAGCCAACTGTTCTACGCGCCCGTGCGTGCCCCAAGTGCCGTGTTCGAGCAACAGCTGTCCCCACTCGCGTTCGAGTTCACTCTCGTGTGTTCGTAATTCTTGGAGCTGCACTACTAATTGCCGGGTTTGATGCCGCGTCGATACGACTTGTAAAGCGGTGACAAACACCAAACTCAAGAGCGCGACGATGAACACCATTTGTTTCATGCGATACGCTCAATGGCCCGAAGTCGCGCACTACGGGCGCGTGCATTGCGCGCGGTTTCGGCGTCGCTCGGCACCCGCGACTTGCGAAACACCAACGCATAACGACGTTGCCCGGATGTACCCCCGAACTCACTAGGTGGCCGCGCGAGATCGCGAAAGAGACGCTTGACGATTCGATCTTCAAGCGAATGGAAAGTAATGACCGCGCAACGTCCGGCGATCGCCAACGTATCCAACAACCGAGTCAGGCCAAGTCGCAATTCCTCGAGTTCGCTATTGATGAATATTCGAAGTGCTTGAAAAGTTCTGGTCGCGGGATCGATCCTGCGTTCGTTGCGTACAATCCCCGAGACAAGTTCGGCCAATTGTCGCGTGGTAACGATTGGCGAGGTTGCGCGGACCGCGCAAATTTTCGCAGCTATCTGGCGCGATTTCCGCTCTTCGCCGTATTGCCAAAGGCAGTCGGCGATCGCGCGTTCGTCCGCGCGGTTTAACCACGCGGATACCGGCTCGCCCTGCGTTTGATCCATGCGCATGTCAAGCGGACCATCAAAACGAAAACTAAATCCGCGGCGCGGGTCGTCAAGCTGCGGGGAGGAAACGCCCAAATCCAAAATGACGCCTTGCACGTGGTCGACCAACCCTAATTCATGAATGACATCGTAAGCTGCCGAAAAATTCCGATGATAGATCTGTAGACGCGGATCTTCGGCGATTGTCCGACTCGCTTCGATGGCGTCAGTATCGCGATCGAAAGCGATGACGCGCGCGTCTTGATCGAGATGAGCGAGCAATCCGGCGGTATGTCCACCGCGACCAAAAGTGGCATCGATGAAACAGCCCGCGCCGTGCGGCCGTAGAACCTCGATGACTTCAGCCATGAGAACAGGCACATGCGTTGATGCATGCGTCATAAGGATAATGTCGCCAATACTTGCGATGTCGAACTACTGCGCGAGTCGAGATCGGTCAGCCATTCGTCACGGCGCGCGTGCCACTCATCCGCATCCCAGAGTTCTAATTTGTTACCCTGCCCTAGCAAAACCGTGTGGCGCTGCAAGCGTGCAAATTGACGAAGTTCGGCGCTCAACAGCACGCGCCCCTGCGCATCGCATACGCAGTCTGATGCGTAGCCGCGCATGACTTGCTTAGCGCGACGGCTCGCCATATCGCCGTCAGGCAACGCGAGGAGTTTGCGGTCGATTTCTTCCCATTCCCGAGGCGAATAGAGCCACAAGCAGCGATCCCAAGGGCTGACGGTAATCACCAACGACACACATCCCTCAGCACGCAGCAACTCACGTGCGCGTGTTGGCAATGCCATGCGGCCTTTTGTATCGAGCGTAATGGAAGCGTGTCCGCGAAACATTTGGTCGGCTAAGTCCTTGACTCAATCGGAACGGAGGGATGGGCAGATTTTTTCCACTCTTCACCACTTTTCCCCACTGAGCCACTATACGAAGCTCGTTTCCGCGCTGTCAATTAAATTTCCGTCGGCAATTCGCTTAATTCTCGCTTTCCATACAGACACTTACGGCACGAGCGACAGGACAAGCTCACGCTTTCGAATTAGGTATGTCATATTTTCAACAACATACGGATTAACGCTAAGGTTGACTCTTATGATGTTGAGGCGGACGTGGTGTAAAGGAAGAGAAATTGAGCGGGCCTATAAGCCGGGTTCTGTCCCGTTTGACACGGTGACGACCATTCCTCTGCGACGGATGTCACCATCCGCCTGTAGCGACCTACCCGAAAGCTGGCGCGAGCCACGCCCGCTGCAATGCAGCACGCTTCCCTATTTGGTCTTGCTCCAAGTGGGGTTTACCCTGCCACCGACGTTGGTCGGCGCGGTGCGCTCTTACCGCACCATTTCACCCTTACCGGCGCACGAGGCGCTTGGCGGTATCTTTTCTGTGGCACTTTCCGTGGACTCACGTCCCCCAGGCGTTACCTGGCACTTTGCTCTTCGGAGCCCGGACTTTCCTCTCTGCGTCACACGAGTGGCACACAGCGGCCGTCCGGCCCGCTCGCCCAGCAGTGTGACGGGTTAGTGCAGGTCAGGCAAACCTCCCGCCTCCTCGCGCAAGGCCAGCGCCAAGGCATAGAGCTTATTTCGAGGCTGCTCCGTCAATTCCACAGCAAGATCGACCGCAACCCGGTTCGAGACATGCGGCAGTAGCAGCTTAAGTAGCGCCTGTGCGCGGTCATCGGTGTCTTCCGAGGGTCGGGCGGGCGCGATTACTAAGACTATTTCCCCTCGCTCCCCGTTGGGATCCGCCGTGACCTGCGCCCGTACCTCCGCGACCGTTCCTCGATAGCAGGTCTCATGCAGTTTGGTGAGTTCGCGCAGAACTGCGATCTCCCGCGTCGGACCAAGGGTCTCCTCGATGTCCGCCAGCGCGGCCAAGATCCGATGCGGCGCTTCAAACAACACCACTGTCCGTGTCTCGCGGAGGAGCGCGAGCAGTTGTTTACGACGCGCTGCGGCCTTATTGGCAAGAAATCCTTCAAACGCAAAACGCTCCGCGGCGAATCCGCTCGATATCAAACCCGCGATGACGGCACTCGGGCCGGGGATTGCTCTTATTGGAAGCCCGCACGCAATAAACGCCTGCGTTAACGGATACCCTGGGTCTGATACCAGTGGGCTACCGGCATCGCTTATCAAGGCGATCGCAAGCTTTTCCGTCATCGCACGCGCGGCCAGCTGCGGTGCGCGGGCGGATTCATTGTGCGCGTGGTAGGCGTCCAATTTACGCACGATGCCGTAGCGGTCGAGTAGTTTTCGGCTGATACGAGTGTCCTCGGCCAACAGCACATCGGCGCGCGCCATGACATGGAGAGCCCGAGGTGAAACATCGCTTAGATTTCCAATCGGCGTTGCCACTAGGTACAAGCATGGCCGCTCGATTGTTAGACTGTCGCCCGTGGACAGCGTTACTTCAGCCATGGCTCAAGCACAAGGAACTTATTGGGCACGTCTCAAAACTTTCTGCTATGTGCTGGTCGCGATTATGGCGGTTGGTTGTACTACCCAACAATCGACGCCAAACGAGACCGCCGTTCACGTTGAAGCGCCGCGCGAGCGCGCGACGCGACTTCTCAAGCAAGGCGACTATGCGGCCGCCGCAGCACTTTATCAAACGCTGACCGCGGCTGACGCCCAAGCGGACGCGCAATCCAATCAGCTTCTTGCCGGCTTGATCTACTACGATCTCGGCGATTTCGAACGCGCGTTACCGCTACTCAGACTGGCCGCCGAAACACCGGCCACCGAGCCAAGGCGTCAGTTAGCGCAAGCGTTGCTCGCGGAATCCGCGAAACCAGAAGACGCGCTTTATCAGCTTAATTTAATCGACCCATCGCGATTAACCGCCTTTGAGACAGGTTTGTTCCTCCGTCGCTTGGGCGCCGCCCAGCGCAGGTTAGGCGATCCCGCTGGCACACTTAACTTGATCAATGCGGAAATTTTTCCGCTACCCGTCAATCGCCGCACCGAGTTAACACATCTTATCTGGGAAGCGATTACCGCAACTAATACGTCGCTGACCGCGAAGCTCGATGTACGTAATCCCCACCTCGCGGGTTGGTTCGCATTGCGCGACGCGGTGTCTCAACACGGCGAATCGGCAGCTGCGCTCACCGATGTATTGGCGCAGTGGCGACTCACCTATGGCAGTCACCCCGCGAACGAAATACTGATCGAAGAAATTCTCGAACACGCCGAAGAGCTCTCGGCGCCGTTACAACGCGTGGCGCTACTCCTACCGCTTGAAGGTGAACTTGCAGCCTATGGGACTGCTGTACGCGATGGCTTTCTCATCAATCGATTTTCTGCACGCGACTTAGGATTGCGCGTGCGGGTTTATGCGGCCGATGGCGCCAATGCCGTCGCGGCCTATGCCCAAGCGGCGAAAGATGGCGCTCAGCTGATTGTCGGCCCTCTCGATAAACCGGGTATCGAGTCGCTCGCGTTGCTTGGCGATCGCAAACTGCCGCTCCTCGCGTTAAACAATATTTCCGGTGCGCAGGCCGATCGCGCGGCTGCAATTGCACCTTTCGTCATGTTCGGTCTCGCGCCGGAGGACGAAGGCGAAAACATCGCCCAATTCGCCTTCGCGCAAGGACATCGCCGACTCGCCGTCATGGTGCCAGCAAGCGAGCTTGGTACACGAGTTAGAGACGCGTTCACCGCCGAGTGGCAACGGCTGGGGGGCACGTTGGTCGAGGAATCCGTGTTCCACGAATCCGTCGCTGAATACAAAAGCGCGATTCGCAAAACGTTCTCGCTTGCGCAAAGCGAGGCCCGCGCGAGCCACTTGCGACGTCTACTACGGCGTCCAATCTCTTTCGTAGCAAAGGCTCGCACCGACGTCGATGCGATCATGCTTGTGGCAAATCCGGTATCGGCTCGCCAGATCATTCCGCAGTTTCGATATCTTGGCGTCAATCACCTGCCCATTATCACCACCTCCCACGTATTTGACGGTGGCTTTAACGCGAACGCCGATCAGGATCTGGATGGCATCACGTTTCAAGCGATGCCGTGGGTACTCCGCAGCTTCGACCCAACGTTGCGCGACGCGCTCGACCGACACTGGCGTCGCTCAAATGCCGCCGATCCGCTCTTCGCGCTTGGTATAGATGCCTATCGAGTGGCAAAGCAAATGGCGCAGGTCCGCGCAACTGGGACTCTCTCATTGGACGGCGCGACAGGACAGTTGACGGTCGGTCCGAACAAACGCATCAAACGCGCCCTTGCTTGGGCGGTTTTTCGCGGGGGTCGTCCTCGCTTAATACCAACGCCCTAGTCGCCCGGTGCAATCATCTTCGAATTCCTCCCCCACACGCGCCAAAGGTGCGGCTTACGAGCAACTCGCGGAGCAATACTTGAGCCGCCACGGATTGACTCTGGTCATGCGCAACTTTACGTGTCGCGCGGGCGAACTCGATTTGGTGATGCTGGACGGTGCCGCGCTGATCTTCATCGAAGTACGCTATCGAGAACGGACCGGCTACGGCGATCCGTTGGAAACGATCACCTCAGCCAAACAGCGTAAGCTGATACGCGCGGCCGAGTACTTCCTGCGGCGTTATCCCAGTTTTCGCGATCACGCCTGTCGCTTTGATGCCATGGGCTTAAGCGGCCCGATGAACCACGTTGAGATTCGCTGGATAAAGAACGCATTTTCTGCATAATGCGGCGCCAATGGTTTCACCCATAGGCGCAATCTCTTGATGCCAAACTCCGCTGAAATAGCGCGTGAGATTTTCTTAAACAGCAGCGAGCTTAAGTCACGATGCGCAACTACCATGGCCCAAGAAATTGGGCGCGCAGCGGATAGGCTCATCGCCTGCCTCCAAGCGGGCGGCAAGATACTGACTTGCGGAAACGGTGGTTCGGCCGCAGACGCCCAACACTTCTCATCTGAATTGCTGAATAGGTTCGAACGAGACCGTGCAGGATTCGCCGCACTCGCGCTCACTACCGATGCATCGACGCTGACTTCGATCGCGAACGACTACGATTTTACGCAAGTGTTTGCCAAGCAAATAATCGCCCTAGGGAAACCGGGCGATGTGCTGCTCGCATTCACCACCAGCGGGAACTCGCCGAATATATTGCGGGCCGTGCAATCCGCGCACACCCGCGACCTGACGGCGATTCTGATTACCGGCCGCGATGGTGGCGAATGCGCCAACGTACTGCGGGAGGGAGATATCGAACTACGTGTTCCAAGTCGAATAACCGCGCGAATTCAGGAAATCCATTTAACTATCATTCACTGTCTATGTGAGTTGATAGATAGAGCATTCTTAGGAGAACGCCAGTGAGAAAACCATTGATTCGATTGTTACTCGCCGCGGGTGTGTTTGGTGGGGTGGTATCGCTATCTGGATGCGCGCCGCTGGTTGCGGGCAGCGCGGCAACCGGAGCCGCGATTACCAGCGACAGACGCACCACCGGAACGGTCATCGAAGATCAAATGATCGAGTCCAAGGCATACGACTTTGTCGGGGCCGACGGCGCGCTTGCCGAGCAAAGCCACATTAACATCACGAGCTACAATCAAATCGTGTTGATGACGGGCGAAGCGCCGACTCCGGAACTGAGCAAACGGGCGGAAGAGTACATCCGTCGGATCGCGAAGGTTCGCCATGTGTATAACGAAATTGTCGCTGGGCCGCCGAGCACGGGCGTCGCGCGCGCGAACGACAGCCTCATCACGACAAAAGTGAAAGCAAAGCTGGTGTCGATAAAGGATATATCGGCCACCGACATTAAGGTCGTTACCGAAGCAAACGTGGTCTATTTGATGGGCTTGGTGGATAAGGCAACCGGCGATGCGGTGGCGGAAGCGGTCGCGACTGTCGGCGGCATCGCGAAAGTCGTCAAGCTTTTCGAGAGTCCTATTTCACAATAGTGAGTTTAGGGGGACCCTTACGCGGTAGCGCGGCAACGGAACTCGGCGGTGCAGGTGCCGCTGTCGCCGCGTTATCGCTCTCCTGATTGTCTTCGAAGGCCAACCCCTTGCCATTCTCTTTGGCGTAGATCGCTTTGACCGCAGTGACTGGGACTGTCACGTCCTGCGCAACCCCGCCAAATCTCGCATTGAACAAGACGTACTCGAGCCCTAGTTCCAGGCTTCTTATTGCCGCAGGGGCCAAATTCAGCACGATCATTCCATCGCGTACGAACTGACGCGGCACTACACACTTTTCATGCTGTGCGTCGACCAGCAAATAGGGTGTGAGGTTGTTATCGACGATCCAGTCGTAGAGCGCTCGGATGAAATAGGGTTTGGTCGGTGTCATCGCATTCACCTGAGATCCGGTTACGCCAGATTACACATGCACTCCGCCCATTTTTTCAGTGCACGTCTTTCCAGTATTCGCGCTTCATGAAATAAACGGCGACTAATAACACGGATAGGAACAAAAGCACTGCCACGCCGAGCTTGTAACGAACAAGCTTGGCCGGCTCGCCCAGGTATTCCAGAAAGGTCACCAGGTCCCGCGCTGATTTCTTGAATTCAGCTTCGCTCAATTTACCCGGGGTTACCAGTTCGAGTCGTTCGATAGCTTTTATTTCCGTCCCGTTTTCGTCTTTAACGGTATGGAAGATCGGCTTTTGAAGCCCTTGTAGCTCCCACAAGACGTGTGGCATCGACGCACCCGGCAGATACAGATTATTCATGCCGGTGGGCCGCGTCGGATCGACATAGAAACCTTGCAAAAAGCTATATAACCAATCGACTCCGCGCGCACGGGCAATCACCGACAGATCCGGTGGGGGAATGCCAAACCACTTCTCCGCATCGGTGGGGCGCATGGCAACCGTCATCGGTTCACCAATTTTGTCAGTGGTGAACATCAGATTGCGCATCATCAATTCGTCTGGGATGCCGAGATCGGCCGCGATGCGGTTGTACCGCATAAAGGAAGCCGAATGGCAGCTCACGCAGTAATTGACGAAAAGCCTTGCGCCGTTTTGCAAGCTTGCCCGATTGTTCAGATCGACGTTCGCTCGCTGAAGCTTGACGCCGCCGCTGGTTGCCATCGCACCAGCGGACAGCAACCCCATTAACACAAAAACGATTATGCGCTGCATCACATTGTCACTCTGTCAGGCACTGGTTTAGTCTTATCGAGTCGCGTGTAAAACGGCATCAAGATAAAGAATAGGAAGTACAGAACGGTACAAATCTGTGCGACGAGCGTGCGTCCAGGCGTCGGGGGAAGTACACCCAGATAGCCCAAAATGAGGAACGACACCACAAACACCGCGAGCGCGAACTTGTATACCGAACCTCGATAGCGAATCGATTTGACCGGGCTCCGATCAAGCCATGGCAGCAAGAACAGCACCATCACCCCAAGCCCCATGAACACAACCCCCCATAACTTCGCCGGCAGAAAGAGGAAGTTAACGGTGTTGGCTCGCAAAATTGAGTAGAACGGCGTGAAGTACCATACGGGCGCGATGTGCTCGGGCGTTTTCATCGGATCGGCCGGGATGAAGTTATTAGCTTCTAGAAAATAGCCGCCCATTTCCGGCGCAAAAAATAGCACCGCGCAGAAACACATGAGGAAGACGACCACCCCAACCGAGTCTTTCACCGTGTAGTACGGATGGAACGGGATGCCATCGAGAGGGTGGCCGTTGGCGTCCAGTTTTTTCTTGATTTCGATTCCGTCCGGATTATTCGAGCCGACCTCATGAAGCGCGATGATGTGCAGGAAGACAAGACCGGCCAGCGCCAGCGGCAACGCGATCACATGCAACGAAAAAAAGCGATTCAACGTGATGTCGGAAACCACGAAATCGCCACGAATCATCGTCGACAAGAATTCGCCAACGACTGGAATGGCGCCAAACAACGAGATGATGACCTGAGCGCCCCAAAATGACATCTGTCCCCACGGCAGCAGATATCCCATGAACGCTTCCGCCATTAGCGATAAGTAAATGAGCATCCCCAATATCCACAGCAGCTCGCGCGGTTTGCGATACGACCCGTAGAGCAACGCGCGAAACATATGCAGATAAACCACGACGAAAAACGCCGAGGCGCCGGTTGAATGCGCGTACCGGATCAACCAGCCCCAATCGACATCGCGCATGATATATTCGACGGAGGCAAACGCCACTGTCGCGTCCGGCTTGTAGTTCATCACGAGCCAGATACCCGTCAGTATCTGAATCACAAACACGACCAGTGACAGCACCCCGAAGTAATACCAGAAATTGAAATTTTTCGGCGCGTAATACTGCGCAAGGTGTTCGTTCCACCATTGCATCAAGGGGAAACGTTCGTCGACCCAGTCGCGTAGGCCGGTAAGTTGGCGCACGATCGCGTTCATGCCGAATGCTCCTTGTCGAGACCGATCACGAGCCGCGTCTCCGAGATAAATTGATGCGGCGGGACTTCCAAGTTAGTCGGTGCCGGCACCCCCATGTAAACTCGCCCCGCGAGATCGAATTTCGAGCCGTGGCATGGGCAGAAAAAGCCACCGTTCCAGGGTTTGCCGACGCCTTGGGCCTCCAGTTCGGGCATGAAGCTCGGCGAACATCCAAGATGCGTACAGACCCCAACCAAAATGAGGTATTCGGGTTTCTCGCTACGCCACTCGTTTTTTGCATAGCCTGGTTGCGCCGATTCGTCAGATTGCGGATCACGCAGTACGCCGGTTTCGAATTTCTTCAAGCCATCCAGCATCTCGGTAGTGCGTCGCACGATCCAAACCGGTTTGCCGCGCCACTTTTGAATGAGGCGCTGACCTGGCTCGAGTTTACTGATGTCAACCTCAACCGGAGCACCGATCGCTTTGGCGCGCGCACTGGGTTGAAAGGAAGCGACGAATGGCACAGCCGCGAAGCAGGCGCCGACGCCCCCAAGTACGGTAGCCGTTCCGGTCAGGAAACGACGCCTACGGGTATCGACGGGTTGGTCGGTCATGGCGGATAAGACTCCTACTTTTTAAAGCGAGTAACGGCAAAGCTCAGTGCTAGGCACGCGGTTCCCCGAGCCGCGCGCGCCCAATTGTTTTCCACCCAACGCGTGTCGCGCCAGCGCGTCAGGCCGCGCGCGAGTATATCATCAAAAATCGCAATCAAGCCGGCGCCGAGACCCGGCTACTTCAGCGTTCGACATTCGGCCGAGCGCGCATGCGCAGTCAATCCCTCGCCGTGCGCCAAGCGGGATGCAATCGGCCCCAAAGCCGCTGCGCCTGCCATCGTGCAACCGATGAGTGATGAGCGTTTTTGAAAATCGTACACCCCAAGCGGCGATGAAAATCGAGCGGTGCCGGCCGTGGGCAGCACATGGTTCGGTCCCGCGCAATAATCGCCGAAGGCCTCGGGTGTATAACGGCCGAGAAAGATCGCACCCGCGTGGCGAAGTTGCGGAAGTAGTACCGTGGGCTCCGTGACCGAGAGTTCCAGATGCTCCGGCGCAATGCGGTTAGCGAGCGCTACCGCGTCTCCAAGATCCCGCACACGAATGAGCGCGCCGCGTCGCGCGAGTGCCGCGCGGATAATCGCCGCGCGTTCCATTGTCGGCAGTAAGCGCGCGATGCTCGCGGCGACGGCGTCAAGGAACGTCGGATCAGGAGAGAGCAATATGGCTTGGGCTTCTTCGTCGTGTTCGGCCTGCGAAAACAGGTCGAGTGCTATCCATTCAGGGTCAGTTGCGCCGTCACATATAACGAGAATTTCAGACGGCCCAGCGATCATATCGATGCCCACTTTGCCGAACACCCGCGCCTTGGCCGCGGCCACATAGCTGTTGCCGGGACCGACAATCTTGTCCACTGCGGGAACGGTTTGCGTCCCATAGGCCAATGCCGCGATCGCCTGCGCGCCACCGATCGTGAAAATTCGGTCGACCCCGGCGACGGTCGCCGCGGCGATCACCACCGGATCGAGTTCACCGCCCGGCGCCGGTACTACCATGACCACCTCAGAGACGCCGGCCACCTTCGCTGGAATTGCATTCATCAGCACCGACGACGGATAGGCTGCTTTTCCCCCTGGCACATAGATCCCAACACGATCGAGTGCCGTCACGCGTTGGCCGAGCAACGTGCCCGTTTCATCGGTGAACTGCCACGACTCTTGTCGCTGCCGTTCGTGGAAGACTCGAATGCGTGCCGCCGCGGCCTGCAACGCAGCGATAGTTTCGGCCGGAACACGCGCCACATACGGCGCCGTTTGTGTGACTTCGAGCTCCGCGGCGTGAGTCACCGCGCGGCGGTCGAATCGATTGGTGTAATCGAGTAGCGCCGCGTCGCCTCGCTCGCGCACGTCGTCAAGAATCGCACGGACAACATCCCGTACAGCGGCGTCACCGCCCGCCTCCCACGCCAGCAATTCATCCAACTCAGCCGCGAAATTCGGACCCGCGCTGTCTAATCGGCGAATGACGCTCATGCCGCGGTTCCGCCGGAATCCAGTTTCTGGAGTAGCGCAACGCTCGCCCGGTGCTTGGTCTTGAGCGTCGCCTTGTTGACGATGACGCGCGCGCTGATCGCGGCAATGAACTCAAGTTCTTTTAGTCCGTTTGCCTTCAACGTATTGCCGGTGTCGACTAAATCCACGATGCAATCGGCAAGTCCAACCAATGGGGCAAGTTCCATCGAGCCATACAGCTTGATGATCTCGGTTTGCACGCCCCTACTTTCGAAATGCTTACGCGCGATAACGGCATATTTGGTGGCGAC
Source organism: uncultured Klebsiella sp. (assembly GCA_964555355.1). GTDB lineage: Bacteria > Pseudomonadota > Gammaproteobacteria > CAIKBL01. The sequence goes on along the minus strand of CAZKRY010000015.1, from coordinate 11,037 downwards.
TCGCAACGTGTGTTTGCCCCGCATGGCATCACTGGCGCCCGCGACCATCAGGCGACATTTGGAAATACCGAGATCGATAGGCTCATAAAAGCCACCGCCGTCGTATTCCAACAACGTGTCTTTGCCGACGATGCCGAAATCAGCGCCGCCGTATTCAACATAAGTAGGGACGTCGGTCGCGCGTACCACGACCAAGCGGACGCACGGATCGCTGGTCTTGAGGATCAAGCGCCGCGATTTTTCCAAGTCCTCGAGTGGCCGAATGCCGGCTGCCGCCAAAATCGGCAAGGCATCACGCAGGATCCGCCCTTTGGCCACCGCAATCGTTAATGTGTCATCGGCCGCGGTCATCAGCGCGTCCTCGCCTCATCGGCCTACTAGCTTGGGATCCGTCGGATCTGCGCGCCGAGATTGCTGAGCTTTTCTTCGATGGTTTCATAGCCGCGATCGATGTGATAAATGCGATCGACCTGCGTATCGCCTTGGGCGACCAGACCCGCGAGCACCAACGAGGCGGAGGCGCGGAGATCGGTGGCCATCAGTGGCGCGCTCTTCAGCACGGGTACGCCGGTGGTGATCGCGGTATTGCCTTCGATCCGGACCTGCGCGCCCATACGTTGCAATTCAAGTACATGCATAAAACGATTTTCAAACACTGCTTCGGTGATGACGCCCGTGCCCTCGGCCATACAGTTCATGGCGGTAAACTGCGCCTGCATATCCGTCGGGAATCCGGGATAAGGCGAAGTATGCAAGCTCACCGCGCGCGGCCGCGCCCCGTGCATGTCAAGTTCAATCCAATTGTCACCCGAGCTTATTTCGGCACCCGCTTCATGCAACTTCGCAAGCACCGCTTCAAGTAGCTGCGGGCGTGTGTTTTTGAGCTTGATATGACCACCGGTCATGGCGGCTGCCACTAAATAAGTCCCTGTCTCAATGCGATCCGGCAATATTTCATAGCGCGTGCCAATCAACTGATCGACACCTTCAATACGGATAGTGTCGGTTCCCGCTCCCTCAACCTTTGCTCCCATGCAGTTCAGGCAATTCGCGAGATCGACGACTTCTGGCTCGCGAGCGGCATTGCGGATTACCGTCACGCCTTTGGCAAGGGTTGCCGCCATCATCAAATTTTCCGTGCCGGTAACGGTGACGAGATCCATGACCAAATCAACCCCTTTGAGGCGCTTGGCGGAGGCACGGATATATCCCCCATCGACCGTCAGTTCCGCCCCCATCGCGGCCAGCCCTTGCAAATGGAGATTGACGGGTCGCGTGCCAATTGCGCACCCACCCGGTAGCGAGACGTCCGCGCGACCGAACTTTGCGAGCAGCGGGCCCAACACCAGGATCGACGCGCGCATCGTGCGCACTAGTTCATATGGCGCGAAAAACTCGCGAATGGTGCCGCAATCGACTTGAACATTCATTTTTTCGTCGACGGTGAGCTCGATTCCCATGCGGCCCAGGAGTTCCATCGTGGTCGTGATATCGCGCAAGTGCGGCACGTTGCCGACGATCATCGGTCCTTCGGCGAGCAAGGTGGCGGCGAGGATCGGCAGCGCCGCGTTTTTGGCGCCCGAGATCCGGATCTCGCCCTGCAGCTTGATGCCGCCGTGGATGATCAATTTATCCATGTGAGGCAGCTTGTCGTCAGAGCGTTTGAAACGCTTGTTGTTTCTGCCATTCGGCGGAGGTGTAAGTCTGAATGGAGAGCGCATGAATCGCGCCATCCATGGCGTTGCCTAACGCGGCATATACCATGCGGTGCTGCTTCAACATTGGCACGCCGGCAAACGCATCGCATATGACCTTCGCGACGAAATGTGTCCCATCGCCCGAGACAAACACCTGAGAAGCCGGTAGGCCGCGTTCGATCATGGTTTTGATTTCGTCGTTGGTCATCGTCAGTCGCGGTGGTTATTGACCGATCTCTTGGTTCTTGGCCGCCAGCGTTTCAATTAGTTTATCGATGCCGCCATCTTTCAGAATGGAGGTGAAGGACGAACGGTAGGTTTTGACCAGACTGACGCCGTCGACGGAAACATCGAACACCTTCCAGTCGCCGGTTTTGTTGTGCAAGCGATAGACCACCGGTAGCACCGTGCCGCTCGGCTGCGTAATATCTTGCTTGACTACGGCGGTCTTAGCTCCCTCGGCCGGCGCCGGCGCGTCCGGATAGTTGATTGTTTGATCCGAGTATTCGAGCAGCGCGGCGGCGTAGGTTCGCACCAGCAGTTTGCGGAATTGTTCGACGAACACAGTGCGCTTGGCTTCTTCGGCCGTTTTCCAGTGCTCGCCCAACACAAACTGCGACATCACGCCAAAATCGAAATGCGGGAAAATCATCTCCGACACCAACGAATACATTTTCGCGGGATCGGCCCTTAGCGCGTCCTTTTCGTCTTTTACGCGCTCAACCACTTCGGTCGTGGTGTGTCTCACCGTCTCCAGCGGCGCTTCGACCGCCCAAACACCGACGGCGAACGAGATCAGCGCGAGTGCGGCGGATGTCGAGAAAAAAGAACGCTTCATTAGCTAAGTCCTCTGCCAGCTAGGTTATTAATCGATGATTTGCGGCTTACCAATGGCTTGCACGCGGGCATGCCGAGGCGGGGTTCGGGGCGTAATCTAGCACAAAGGGTGTGCACGGCCGATACACGCATCCGCGGCCGGCGAGCCTCTGCATCAAACGCCGGCCGACCATGACCCGTTCAGCCTGGGTTTGGTTCGTCTTGGAGCAGTTCCACTTTGTAGCCGTCCGGGTCTTCGACAAAAGCGATGACCGTTTTGCCGCCTTTCATCGGGCCTGCCTCGCGCACGATTTTGCCGCCGCGCGCGCGGATCGCGTCGCAGGTGGCGTAGACATCGCTGACGCCGATCGCGATATGGCCGTAGGCACTGCCCATGTCGTATTGATTAGTGTCCCAGTTGTGCGTGAGTTCGATGACGGTCGAATCGCTTTCGTCACCGTAACCGACGAAGGCGAGCGTGAACTTACCTTCCGGGTAGTCTTTCCTGCGAATTAGCGTCATTCCCATGACGTCGCAATAAAACTTGAGTGCGCGGTCAAGATCGGTGACGCGCAACATGGTATGCATCATTCTCATTTGAAGACTCCTCCGTTATCTCGAGCGTTAACCATTAAACCTTAAAACGCGACGCTTAGCCCACCTGAATGACGACCGCTTGCGCGACCCGGCGTGCCTTGGCCCGTGCTTCTTCGACGTTAGCGCCCCGTGCGAGTGCAACGCCCAAGCGGCGTTTGCCGTGCACCGCGGGCTTGCCGAAGAGACGTAACGCGGTGCCGGGTTCGACTAACGCCGAAGGCACCTGGTGATAGCTCAGCGTGTGACTTTCGCCTTCGGCAAGCATGGCCACCGAGGCCGCCGGCCCCAACGATTCAATCGCCGGGATCGGCAACCCCAAAACGGCGCGGACATGCAGCGCGAACTCGGAAAGCTCCTGAGAGATCAATGTCACCATCCCGGTATCATGCGGCCGGGGCGATACTTCGCTGAACAAAACTTCGTCACCGCGGACGAACAATTCGACCCCGAACAGACCGCGTCCGCCGAGTGCCGCGGTCACCCGCTGGGCAATCTCTTGACTGCGCGCGAGCGCGCGCGGCGACATCGCCTGTGGTTGCCAAGACTCGCGGTAGTCGCCATCGACTTGTAGATGGCCAATCGGCGCACAGAACGAAGTCCCGTCGCGGTGACGCACCGTGAGTAGCGTGATCTCATAATCGAAATCAACGAAGCCCTCGACGATTACCCGAGTCGACCCGGCACGTCCTCCCGCTAGCGCACTTTGCCACGCGGCGGCCGTTTCGGCGGGAGACCGCAGCAACGTCTGTCCCTTTCCGGACGAACTCATGATGGGCTTCATGACACACGGCGTACCCAGCACCGCGACGGCCGCGTGGCATTCGGCCTCGTTGTTCGCGAACCGGTAAGGAGAAGTCGCAATCCCGAGTGTTTCGGCGACTAACCGCCTGATTCCTTCGCGATCCATCGTTAAGCGAGCGGCGCGCGCGGTGGGTGCCACCATCAAGAAGGGCGACTCCAGTTGTTCCAGACGCGCGGTGGCGATCGCCTCGACTTCAGGCAGCACGAAATGCGGCGCCTCGGCACGGATCACCGCTTCGAGCGCCGCCGGGTCCAGCATATCGATGACATGCGTACGATGCGCCACGTGCATCGCCGGCGCGTGCGCGTACCGGTCAACCGCAATGACTTCGATTCCAAAGCGCTGTGCTTCGAGCGCGACTTCTTTGCCTAATTCGCCGGCCCCTAGCAACATGAGCCGGGTCGCGTTGGGATGATAGGGCGTGCCGATAATGAGGTCGTGCATGCGCAATTTCTATCACGCGGCCACGCTAAAGCCTAGCGCGCGGAGTTGCTCGCAAGTACCCGCATCGCGGCCCTCAACGCGAACGCATCGCGCCGAGAATTCGCGACGTACCCCAAAGCGTTTTCGCAGCCGGTCAAACTCAAGCCCGCGCGCGGCCTCATCCAGGCCCATCGTCGCGACGAGCGCCGCGGAGTACGCCCTGGGATCGCATACCGCCAGTACCGCTTGGCGCAGGGCCTCTTCCCCTACCGCGTCTACTTCAATCAAGGGCTCACTCCCCGAGGATTCTGCGGGCGGCGGTGGCGCGGACTCGTGCAGAAATTCCGCCAGCCGCTGCGCGAGTTGACCCGTCGCGCGCCAACGGGCGTCGATCGTGTGCCCGGCGATATGAGGCGACGCGAGCCAGGCGCGGGCGAGAGTCGCTTGGTGCGGCGTGGGTTCTTGCACCCAACAATCGAGCGCGACGCATGGATGGGTACGTGAATTCAACGCCGCTTCGTCGACGATGCCGCCGCGCGCTGCGTTGATGAGCAACGTGTCCGACGACAACGCAGCTAGTCGCGCGCTATCGATGAGCGACAAGGTCGAATCGGCGCCGTCCGCGGTCAACGGCACATGGAGCGTGACAACTTCGCACTTCAGCACCTCGTCGAGCGCCGCATAGGAGATTGCGCTGTCCCAGCGCGCACGCGGCGGATCGTTAATCACACAGCGCACGCCGCAACGCGTGAATAGACCCGCGACTTGTTGTCCAACATGGCCAAATCCGACGATGCCGACGGAGATTTTTGTAAGGCTGCGGGCGCGTGCCGCGCAGTCCAACAGCACCACCGCGAACACGTATTCCGCGACCGCCCGGGCGTTACACCCTGGCGCATCCGCGAAGGCAATTCCCGCGTTGGTCAAATATGCGGTATCGATATGATCGATTCCGGCGGTGGCCGTACCGACAAATCTAACAGGTGTCCCATCGAGCAATGCACGGTCGACCGAGGTCACCGAGCGCACTAGCAGGATATCCGCATCGCGTAACGTACGACGGTCCAGATAGCGGCCCTGAAAAAGAGCAATTTCGCCGAACTTACCGCACCACTCATCAATCCCGGCAATATTCTCGTCGGCGAGTATTTTCACGGCCGGTTGTCGGCTTCGACACCTTCTTTTTGAATCGGCAACAGATCTTTTCTGGTGGCACCAAGCGCGAGCACCATCGCGCTCGCCACGTATACCGAGGAATAGGTGCCGACCACGATGCCGATGATGAGCGCGGTCGAAAAGCTGCGGATCAACTCACCGCCCAACACGAAAAGCGCAATCACACTTAGCAACGTAACTAAGCTGGTATTGATGGTCCGGGACAAGGTTTGATTAAGCGACAGATTCATCACTTCGACTGGCGTCGCCTTGCGCAGTTGCCGGAAATTCTCGCGGATACGGTCAAATACGACGATAGTATCGTTTAGCGAATAACCCATGATGGCGAGCACCGCAGCGAGTGCGGTTAAGTCAAACTCCATGCGCGAGAGTGAGAAAAATCCCAGGATGACCATGATGTCGTGCGTGGTAGCGACGATCGCACCCACTGAGAACTTAAACGTAAAGCGCATCATGACGTAGATAAGAATGCCGCCCATCGCGATCAATGACGCGATGATGGCGTCATCCGCCAACTCATCGCCCACCTGAGGTCCGACGAATTCAACGCGCCTTACTTCGGCACCACTCAAAAGTTTCGTGAGCTTAGCGCCGACGTCGGCTGCCGAGGCATCGGCCTGCGAGACGTTTTCGCTGGGCGGTAGCCTCAGCAGCACGTGATTGGGTCCGCCGAAATTCTGCACCACGCCGCCGCCGAACTCGGAGCCTTTGAGCGTTTCACGGATTGCATCGAGTTCGGCCGGCTGCGCGTATTCCAGCTCGACCACGGTGCCGCCCGTGAATTCGATGCTAAGGTTTAGCCCTTGAATAAACAGCGAGGCGATCGCCGCCAAATTGATGACCGTCGAGAGGACGAGCCCGACCATGCGCCAGCGCATGAAGTCAATATTGGTTCGAGGTTTCACGGTCATGGCAGTGGCCTTATACGAGAAGCAGCGATACGTTTCATTAAACCCAGATCTTCAGGGCGCGACGTTTGCCGTAGAGCAAATTGACGATCGCGCGAGTACCCATAATGGCGGTGAACATCGAGGTTGCGATCCCCAATGACAAGGTAATCGCAAACCCTTTCACCGGCCCTGAACCGAAAGCAAAAAGCACCAGTGCCGCGATGAGCGTGGTGATATTGGAGTCGAGAATCGTGTCGAACGCGCGGTCGTAGCCGGCATAAATCGCCGCGTGCGGCGACTTACCCAGCTTGAGTTCTTCCCGGATGCGCTCATTGATAAGCACGTTGGCGTCGACCGCCATCCCCACCGTGAGCAAGATACCGGCGATCCCGGGCAAGGTTAACGTCGCTTGTAGCATCGAGAGCAGCGCAACCAACAAAATGACGTTCGCCGCAAGCGCTACATTGGCGATCAGACCGAATACTTTGTAATACAACGCCATGAACACCACCACCGCGAGAAAGCCGTAGAGGCAGGACTTCAAACCACGGTCGATATTTTCTTGTCCAAGACTCGGCCCAACCGTACGCTCCTCGACGATCTCCATCGGCGCGGCCAGCGCACCCGCGCGCAACAACAGCGCCAACGTGCGTGCTTCGTCGGAGGTATCAAGTCCCGTAATTTGAAAGCGCTTGGACAACTCATCGCGAATGGTCGCAACGTTAATGACCTCTTCGACCGGCTTGCCTTGTTGCTGTTCGATGAACACCACCGCCATGGGCTTGCCAATTTGTTCGCGTGTTGCCCGGCTAAAGCGACGCGCACCCTTACCATCGAGCGTGATAAACACCGCCGGCGTGCCCGATTGCTGCTCTACCCCGGACGCGGCATCGATTATTGACTCACCGGTCAACATGACCCGCTTTTCAAGCAGGACATTGTTGCCGTTGCGCTCCTGATAAAGCTTAGAGCCGACTGGTACGCGTCCGGCTTTCGCCGCCTCGACGTCACCATCCATGTCGACCATCCTGAATTCGAGGGTTGCAGTCGCACCCAATAATTTCTTCGCTTCGGCGGTGTCTTCGACACCCGGCAGCTGAACGACGATCCTTGAATCGCCTTGCTGCTGAATGACCGGCTCCGCGACTCCAAATTCGTTGATTCGGTTACGTAACGTCGTGAGGTTTTGCTTGATGGCGGTACGGCGTGTCTCGGTCACGAACTGCGGCTTGGGGGTTAACACCACGGTGGCGGCATCATCTGTATCCGCGAGTTCGAGATCGGGAAACTCGCTGCGTAATGCATCCTTGCCGGCCGCACTCACCGAAGCATCCAGAAAGCGCACTTGTACCCCACCTTTCGGCGCACGGCTTACGGTGCGAAACCGCACCTTCGCTTCGCGCAATGCCGCCCGAATTTCGGAGATGAAGCGCTCTTCCAATTGCCTTTGCACGGCGGAGGTATCGACCTGCATCAAGAAGTGCACGCCGCCGCGTAAGTCCAAGCCCATATACATGGGTTTGGCGCCCAATTCACGCAGCCACATAGGCGTCGCCGGCGCGAGATTTAGCGCGATGAGATACTTTTTGGCATCCAGGGAATTGGTGAGAGCGGTCATCGCGGTCGTACGTGCCGCGTCGTCTTCAAAGCGCACTAACAGCCGATTCGCGCTGCGCTCTTTGGCTTTAGCCGTAACTCCCACTTCCTTTAATGCACCGCTTATCGATTCTTCGAGCGCGGCGTCGATCGGCGCCGAGCGGCGCGCGGATATTTGCAAGGCGGGATCTTGGCCGAAGAGGTTTGGCAACGCGTAGAGCGTCCCCACGGTCATCACGGCCAACACGAGCAGGTAGCGCCAAAGCGGGTATTGATTCATTACGAATGAGTTCCAAGGCGCCGCGAGGCGGCGCGCGCGTTAAATGTCTTTGATAGTGCCCTTGGGCAGCACCGAACTGATCGCTTGTCGTTGCACCTTGAGTTCGACACCTTTGGCGACGTCAACTTTGACGTAGTTGTCGCCAACCTCCGTGATACGGCCAAGAACGCCACCGCTGGTGACGATTTCGTCACCCTTGCTCAAGCCCTCGACCAATTTTTGATGTTCGCGCTGGCGCCGCATCTGCGGCCGGATCAGGAAAAAGTAAAACGCGACGAACAGGATCATCAGCGGCAAAAAGCCCAATAGCCCGCCTTGCTGGGGCGCCTGGGCGGTCTGCGCCAGCGCGTCGTTTATCAGGAAATCCATAAGTACCTCGGGCAAAAGCGGCGCGTATTATTGCACAGGCGAATTGCCGGCTCACGCGTCGGTTGCCGCGACTTGCCGGTGCTTGAAGTCGCGGATAAAAACCTGGAGCTGGCCCGCCTTGATCGCGGTCCGGAGCTCTCGCATCAAGTTGAGGTAATACGCGAGGTTATGCCAGGTGTTGAGTCGCGCGCCCAAAATTTCATTTTGCTTATCCAGATGATGCAGGTACGCGCGCGAATAATGGCGGCAGGTATAGCAGGCACAGTCCGGATCAAGGGGTTCACGGGAATCGCGATGATGACTGTTCCGGATGCGGACTACGCCACGTGAGGTAAAGAGGTGACCATTACGTGCGTTGCGGGTTGGCAGAACGCAGTCAAACATGTCGACCCCTGCCGCCACGCTTTCGACCAAATCCTCAGGCGTTCCGACGCCCATTAAGTAGCGCGGTCGCTCCGCGGGTAACAGGCTCGTAGCCAGCGCGGTCATGTCGCGCATGGCATCCTTGGGTTCGCCGACCGATAACCCACCGATGGCATAACCCTCGAACCCGATCTCGAGCAGGCCTGCCGCCGACTCCCGCCGCAGTTCCGCATGCACCCCGCCTTGCATGATGCCGAACAACGCCGCCGGATTGTCTCCGTGCGCGGCTTTACTGCGCACCGCCCAACGGCGTGATAGCTCCATCGACTGCCGTGCCGTTGCTAGATCAGCCGGATACGGCGTGCATTCGTCGAACACCATGACGATATCGGCACCCAAGGCACGCTGCACGGCCATCGAACGCTCCGGCGACAGAAAAACCAAATCACCGTTATGGGGCGCGCGGAAGGTCACACCCTCTTCTTTTACTTTGCGTAAGTCGCCTAGGCTAAACACTTGAAAACCGCCCGAATCGGTCAAGATGGGCCGCTCCCAGTGCATGAACCCGTGTAAACCGCCGTGGGCTTCGATGATCTCGGTGCCCGGCCGCAGCATGAGGTGATAGGTATTGCCGAGAATGATCTGGGCGCCTAACGTCACTAGCTCCTCTGGCGTCATCGCCTTGACCGTGCCATAGGTCCCAACCGGCATGAAGACCGGCGTCTCGATGCTGCCGCGAGCGAGGGTCAAGCGCCCGGCGCGGGCGGCGCCGTCGATGGCTTCGAGGTCAAATTGCACGTGTGTTATCGCGAATGGAAGGCGGGGCGCAGTATAGAGATCAGGCGAGCCACATGGCATCGCCGTAACTGAAAAAGCGGTAACGCGCGGCCACGGCATGCCGATAGGCACGCATCACAGTGTCATACCCCGCCAGAGCCGCCACGAGCATCAGCAATGTTGATTCCGGCAGATGAAAGTTGGTCAGCAGCGCGTTGACCACGCGAAAACGGTACCCGGGGGTAATGAACAGCCGCGTGTCACCGATGTACGGCGCAATCTCACCGGCTTGCGCGGCGGTTTCCAAGGCGCGCACGCTGGTCGTGCCGATCGCAATCACGCGTCCGCCCTCCGCGCGGGTGCGGCGAATCGCGGTGACGGTCTCGGCGCCCACTTCCAACCATTCGGCGTGCATGTGGTGTAGTGCCAGATCATCGTTGCGGACCGGCTGAAAAGTCCCTGCGCCCACGTGCAGGGTTACGAACGCGGTGGTGACACCTAACGCGTGTAAAGTGCCGAGTAATGCGGCATCGAGATGCAACCCCGCGGTCGGCGCGGCAACCGCGCCGGGATTGCGTGCATAGACAGTTTGATAACGCTCCCAATCTCCTGCATCGTCGGCGCGCGTGATGTACGGGGGCAATGGGAGATGGCCATGGCGCTCGATGACCGCGGTCAACGGCTCGCCGTTTTGGCATTCAAGTAGCGTAAGCCCGTCCGCTTGCTTGGCGACAACCCGCCACGGCACTTGGCCTTCGATGAAGACCTGGCTTCCGGGTTTCGGCGCCTTGCTCGCCCGAATATGCGCGAGCGCTTGAGTGTTCGACACAATCCGTTCCAGCAATAGCTCGACGCGTCCGCCCGTGTCTTTGGTCCCATAAAGACGCGCCGGAATGACGCGTGTATCGTTCATCACCAACAGATCGCCCGCCCGCACCAACTCCGGCAAATTAGCGATCACGCGGTCCGCGAGCGCAGCTCGACCGATGTCGACAGCGAGTAGCCGCGCGGCGCGGCGCTCCGGCAACGGTCGCTGCGCAATCAGCTCTTCGGGAAGGTCGTAATAAAAATCCTGGCGCCGCATGCGCGGACTTTAACGGAATCGACGCGCGCGGCGGCAGGTGTCGACCGCGTGCATGCCATTCACTATACTGGCGCCCCCTCGCCGGGATGGCGGAATTGGTAGACGCGCTGGACTCAAAATCCAGTATGGGAAACCATGTGTGGGTTCGAGTCCCACCCCCGGCACCA
>CAZKRY010000014.1:77101-202367 GCA_964555355.1 uncultured Klebsiella sp. | reverse complement strand
TTCATCAACGCTAGTGGTCCTGAGCATTTCGTGAAAGGAAAGCGCCAGAACCAACTCAAGCCCGAGCACATTGCGAAGATCATCGACACCTACCAGTTCCGCAAAGAGGAGCCGCGCTACGCCCGCCGGGTTGAGATGGCGGAAATCGAAAAGAACGATTTCAACTTGAACATCTCCCGCTACATCAGCACGGCGGTGGGTGAGGAGGAGATTGATTTATCAGCGATACACACCGAGCTGCAAAAAATCGAAAGCGCGATTCAAACGGCCACGGGCAAGCACAATGAGTTTCTGAAAGAACTGGGAATTCCTTTGCTGCCCGTGGGTGACGTAGGCTCGCCGGGGGCATAACGCGCTGCAATTTGGGTTTCAACGCGCCGAGCTGTTGGATGCTGATTTTCGGCTAGCCGATGCGCAACCATACGCTGATGCAGACTATCGCGCGGGTTGCGCTGTCCCTTCTGACTTGCAGCCGGAGCGCGGCTCCCGGTCGCGAGGTGCGCGGCGTTCGCTACGCCTTCTTGAAAATAAGCGTAACCTCGGCACCCGTCTTGAGCCCGTCCAGAAAATCCGCCCACGCCTGCATCATTTTGCGTCGCTCGCCGAGATATTCGGCGCGATTGTATGCAGCCCGAACGCCGTCGCGTTCTGCATGAGCGAGCTGCCGTTCAATCGCATCTCGATGCCAGCCTTGCTCATTTAACAGCGTGGACGCCATTGATCGAAAACCGTGCGCGGTCATGTCGTCAGTTGTATAGCCGAGCCGACGAAGCGCTCCCGTAATAGTGTTTTCACTCATGCATTTGGATTTTGAGCGGATGCTGGGAAAGACATAGTTCCATTTCCCAGTGATGAAGTGCAGCTCGCGCAGAACAGTGACGGCCTGGCGCGACAAAGGGACGATGTGCGCCTCCCGCATCTTCATGCGCGCCGCGGGTATCCGCCACTCTGCATAGTCGAGGTCGAATTCGCTCCACTCGGCCCGCCTCAATTCACCAGGACGGACGAAAACGAGCGGGGCGAGTTTCAGCGCCGCGCACGTTGCGGGTTCGCCGGAGTAACTATCAATTGCGCGCAGCAGTCCACCCACTGCTTTCGGCTCTACTACGGCGGCATGATGCTTTGCCTTATGGGGCTTCAGTGCGCCGCGAAGGTCGCTAGCCGGGTCTCGTTTTGCGCGCCCCGTGACGATGGCATACCGGAATATTTGCCCGCAATATTGTCGGAGGCGGCGCGGTGTATCGGCGAGCGCGAGAGATTCTGCGCGACGCAGTACTTCTAGCAGATCAGGTGCTTCGATGCGTGCTATGGGTTTGTCACCTAGCCATGGAAACAGGTGCTTCTCCATGCGCATCATGATTCCATCTAGCGTGCTCTTCTCAAGCACGTTCTTGCGTTGCGCATGCCACTCGCGCGCAATTGCTTCAAAGGTGTTTGCAGCTTCTTCGAGCCTAGTTGCTTTCTCTGCTTTTCGTTGTTGACTCGGATCAATTTTATTGGCGACCTGCTTACGTGCGTCATCTCTTCGCGCACGTGCAGTTTTTAAATCGATGTCCGGATACACGCCAAGCGAAAGTCGCTTCTCTTTGCCCGCGAAGCAGTACTTGAATCGCCACCACTTTCCACCGTTCGGAGAGACTTCTAAATAGAGCCCTCGTTCATCAGTGATCTTGTATGGCTTTTCGCGAGCTTTGGCCTGTTGGACCTGCACATTTGTCAGCGGCATAGTTCACCCTCATTTTCGCAAAATCTGGGGCAACTGTTTTTTGGGAAATTGAGTTGCCCCGACAGTTGCCCCGCTCTAGCTCCGGCTGTTGGGAGAAGTCACGGGACAGAGATAAACTACAACTTGTTGTTTATGCGATCAAATTGGGACGGGAATTGGAAGTTATTGGACGTTCTGGGAAGGTGTACTGGTGCCGGATGAGGGATTTGAACCCCCGACCTTCGGTTTACAAAACCGCTGCACTACCACTGTGCTAATCCGGCAAGGATGTCGATAGAAACGCCGTGTGAGGCGCGCGCATTTTAGGGGCTTGGGGTGAACTCGGCAATTTGTGCGCAGGCGATGGGCTGCACGGTGCCGCCGGCCAGCAATTCCGTAGGCACTTGATTTGAGTCAGTAGCACCGGCTGCAAGCTTCGCGCGCAACCATTCGCGATCTTTCACCTCGATGCGCGGTACCACTATCGGCCGGTAACCTTGTTGGTTCATCTCGGTCAAGCGGCGATTAACGGAGTCTTGCGAGCTGAAGAGACCAAGCGAGATAGCGTTTTTGATGCCTTCGCGTTTGATGAGTAGATAATCTTTCACCCCTTTGTGTTCAAGCTCTGCCACTTTGGCGCGCGCTTCGTCCGGGGATTCCGGTTCCAAATACACCCAATAAAAACGCTTCTTGCCGACTACTTCCAGCACACGATACAGCGTGCTTGCGCGCGGACTCAGCCACGTTTCCATCGCATCCGCATCGCGCGGTGCGGGAAAGGGGCCGATTTGCACACATTGATCAAGCGCCGCGCCGCCGCGCGCGGCGCGCGCTTCAATTTTGGGCGCATCGGGATCGAGCGCCGTTGCGCTTAGGTCTTCGGCGACGATGGCGGGCGCGGCCGCAGGCGGCGTTGAGGAGGACGCTGCCGGTGCTTGTTCGGTAGGTGCGGTTGTATCGCGTGCGACTACTTGTGCACTCGGCACATACACCTCATGGGCAAAGCTTGGCGTTTTTTCTTCATACGGTGCCGGCAACACAGAAGGTGATTCCGGCGCAGGCGCGGCACCGGCGGCCTCCGCGAATGCGGGTTCTAATTTTGCTTCTTCGATCATCGGCGGCAGTTGGTCGAGTTCGGAGACTAATGTCAGCGATGGCGCGCCCATCGGGAGCGGTACCGCGGGCCGTTCGGCGTTACGCGTTGCGCGCAATTGCATCTCAAAGCGCCATCCAAAAAACGCTGCGTTAAGCACCACCAAAATTAACGCCAACCATTTCATGCGCGCGGCGGGTTATTCATGTGCGTCCGCGGCCAGCGCAATGCCGGCGAGTACCAAATCCGGCACCACGGTGATCGGCACGGGGCTTAATTCTTTGATGACGCTTGCTTCGCCACCGGTGGCGTACCAGGTCGGTGAGTCATGGAGTTCGTGTTGCCAACGCTCCGCCGTGCGTAACAAGATACCGGCGATGGCTTCGCGGCAACCCAGCGAAATGGCGTGCGCGGTGTTGGTGGCGAAGCGGTCGATGGTTTGTACGTGATCGAGCGATAACTGTGCGGTGCCTTGCGTCAAACTGCGCGCCATCAAACTTAAACCCGGCGCGATCAGTCCACCGCGGTGTTCGCCATTGGCGGTCACCACATCTACCGTCAACGCCGTGCCGGCATCCACCACACACACCGCGCCTTGCGCGCGCTTGTAACCCGCAAGTGCGGCCAACCAGCGATCGATGCCAAGCTGCGCCGGCCGTTCGTAAAGCGTTCTCATACCGGCACACACGGGGCGTACGGCAACGAATTCCGGTGTCACGTTCCACCGTTGCGTTATCCACTCCGTCAGCGCATTCGCGATCGCATTGCCGGCCACGTTGGAGACCAACACGCGTTCGGGTTTGGTGACATTACCAAACACACGCAAACACGCTTCCATCGGCGTTAACTTGCGCCAATCACAGGGTTCGAGCTGACGGATTGCGCCGCGCATCTCAACGCCGCCTTTAATGCGCGAGTTACCGATATCGATTAAAAGCCTCATGCCGCATCCGCCAATCGAACGTGTCCCGAGAGAAATTTTTCATGTTGGCCATGGTGTTCGATCACCAGCATGCCGCCGGCATCCACGCCACGCGCGGTGCCAATGACTTTGCGATCGGGCAATTCCAATTGCACGGCTCGCCCGACCAATCCATCGTAGCGCTGCCACGCCGGCACGAATGGCGCGAAGCCGTCGGCTGCAAAGCGCGCCAACGTATCCACCACGTGATCAAGCAACGTCGCCGCTAACGTATTTCGCGATGGCGCGGCGCCTAATGCTTCACTTAAATCCGCCACGGGTTGGGTAATCTTCGCCCGTACCGCAGCTGGGATTGCGGTATTCAAGCCAATGCCGATAACCACGGTACTCGGCCCGCCGTACTCGGCGCGCATCTCGATTAAAATGCCGGCGAGCTTGCGCCCATCGAGCAGCACATCATTCGGCCACTTAAGTTGCACGCCGCCCGCGCCGCACGTCGCCGCGGTATTCGCAACCGCCACGCCGATCGCGAGACTCAACGCGCTCATCGTCGGCGGCGGTGCGTCGAACCGCCAGCCTAAGGAGCCGCATAGCCCACTGCCCGGCGGCGCGATCCACACATCACCGCGCCGTCCACGGCCCGCCGTCTGATATTCGGCGAACAGCGCGCAGGCGTGCACGCGCGCGCGCGGTATGCGTTCGAGTAAGCGTTGGTTGGTGGAATCTGTTTCAGTCACACAGGCGACTTCGGCTAACCGCGCGGCGGTTTCCGGCTGCAATCGCGCGCGAATGATCTCTGCGTTTAAAAATTCGTAAGGTTGCGCCAGGCGATAGCCTTTACCGGTCACGGCGAAGATATCGACGCCCCTTGCCTGCAGGCGTTGCACGCGGTTCCACACGGCGCCACGCGTAATGCTAAG
Organism: uncultured Klebsiella sp.; assembly: GCA_964555355.1. Classification (GTDB taxonomy): domain Bacteria; phylum Pseudomonadota; class Gammaproteobacteria; genus CAIKBL01. Next base: position 197,727 of record CAZKRY010000014.1, on the reverse strand, counting down.
TGCATGCGCCAAACTCTCTCCGGAGTGCGTTTGGCCATCGCTCAAACGCGCGAGAAGCTCAAACGATTTATCCGTCACGCCGCGAGCACCGCTGGCGAGCGCTTAGTCGCTGACGCAGGCAACCGTCAACGCCGCTCGTCTGGACCGCCCTTTTTAGGGTGCGGCGGATTCTCAAGCACCACCGTTTCTTGGCTCGGAATATCGTCTGTGCCGGTGACATCGAAAATGTCGTCCGCCTGTGCGCTAGGCGGGAGCAACGTGGTGTCTTCGTTGGTGAGTTGTTTGCCGTCAAACATACCGGTGCTGATGAATTCATCCACCGATATATCGCTGCCGCCGACCTTTCGTGGCGATTGCGGTACCAACGTCGGGTTGTCAAAAGATCCGGTGTCGATGAAATCATCCACGCTCACCCCATCGTTTTCGAGGTCGCGCGCGATGGTGGTCAATTCGCCAAAGCTGCCGGTGTCGAGCGGCGGTTTGGTGCCGGTACGTTCGCCGGGTGAGCGCATGACGGTGGCCGGCGGCGCAAACCCGTGTGTGGATTCGTCATCGCCCACACCTGGGACTTTGGTGATATCCAACACTTCCATGTCAACATCATCTCGCCCGACGTTTTTCATGAGGTCCGGGGAGGGGCCAACTGTAATATCGTCAAAGAAGGCCGAGGCCTCGGCATCGAAATCCGAACGTCCCGCCACGGCCGTCGGACTCAACGGCGCGCTCGTTGGCATTTCCTCCAGCACATCGAGGTTCACATCGACGCCAAAGTCATCCTCGTCGTCTTGCGGCTCGTCGTCCACCATGCCGGCGCGCGCGACCGTGCCGATGCCATCATCGTCAAAAGTATCGTCGCCATCGGCGACGATGGCGCGCGGCTCGGCCGCCAACGCGTGCGGATCGTTACCGCCAAAAAACGCGTTCTTATCGGCTTCCAGCGAATCGAGATCCCCTTCTTTGGTGACATCGAACGGATCACCCGCAGCCACCTGCCCGGGCACATTGGCGAGCGCGCCTTCGTTGAGCCAGGCTTCGGTTCCGCTCGACGCGGCGGCCGCGCCTGCCGTGAAGCGCGTGGTATCGCGACGGAGCGACGCGGAGGTCGCGGACATCGTTGAATCCTGCGAAGCAACGATCGTTTGATCGCCCGAAATCCCGACTACCGTTCGATTGGCATCCGCCATCTCGGGATAAGAAAACTCAAACTCAAACTTATGAAACTTGATGCGGTCACCATGTCGCAGCAAACGCTCGCCGAGTAGGCGCTCGTTATTCACGAACGTGCCGTTGACGCTACCTTGATCGACCAGCCAAAACGCATGGTCTTTGTATTTGATGATGGCGTGGCGTCGCCCGACAGTGGCTTTGTTGATCACGAAATAATCTAAGAATTCCGTATCGGAGCCCGCCGTGCGACCGACGATGAGTTGGCGTTCGGTAATGCGCCGAGCGGATTCGGTGGTGACACCGTTAATATCGATCAAAAAAGCTTCCGCGGCCTTGCCTTGAACAGCCGGTGCCACGGGTATTGCGCTGACCGCAGCCGCCACGGGGGTTTCACGCTTACGGCGCGATAGCCACCACACCACACCCGCCACCAGTACACCCAGCCCACCTATCGCCGCCAAGAGCGCGGTGGTCGATATTCCGCTCGCCGGCGCGGCCGGGGCTTCATCCGGTTGCACTACCACTGCTTGTCCGGCGGGGGCGTTTTCAAGTTCCTTCATCAATTGCTCGACGGGCACGCCGGTGTCTTTGGCAAGCTGTTCGAGCGCAGCGCGCTCTTCGGCCGTCAATGCCGGCATTTCTCCCTGGAGAGCTGGGCCCGGCGCCGGCGCCGGCGGCGGAGGCGGCGCGACTTCCACGGGTGGCGGTGCCGGCTCTACCGTAGGTGCCGCGGCAGTCGGTGCCGGCGGTGGCGCTTCGGGTGCCGATGGTGCCGGGACCGGGGCGACTTCAGGCGGAGCTGGCACGACCGCCGGCGGTGGTTCAGGCACCGGCGGCGCGACCGGTGCCAACGCAGTCAAGGTCTGCAAACGTTCGAGCAACTGTGCATAAGCACCTGCGAGGTCAGCCGGCTGAATGGCACGCACGGCCACACCATTGGTGGCACCGGCCAAGTCTTCAATCAATTGCACATCGGCGTTTTCGGTGAACGCGATTGGCACGATGCGAATGCCCTGCTCGGCCGCCTCTTTGGCGAGTTTTACACGCAGCCACTGGCGACGCTCGGTATCACGTGTTTTGTCCCCGGTATCGACATCACCGTCGGAGACAAACACAATGCTCTTTAACGCTTCCGCGCGGCCCTTGGTTTGCAATTCATACATCGCGCGTTCTATGGCCGCGGGGCCATCGGTGTAGTTGCCGCGGTAGTTCATCCCGGCGAGGCCGGCGGTGATTTCGGCTTTCGATGCGTCATTGAGTTCGGTCAGCGCGTGGATTAAGCGCGCGTTTTCATCGAACAAAATGACCCCGGCGCGAAAATCGGCAGGCAGGCGCGTCAGAAAATCCAGCGCGGCGGATTTCGCGAGCAGATCGCGATCGATCTTGCGCATGCTGCCGGAATTATCGAGCACCAGCATGACATCGTGCGGTACCGCACCCGCGCCGACGGAAAACAATGACAGCGCAATAGCCAGATAACGAGCGTACTTGAGCATAGTCAATTTCCTGCAGCCTTTATTGTTGTGTCGCCGGCCCCGCCGTCCGGCCCCATGGCAATCGGGCGCGTGGAGTCGCGGCACCATTCGCTCCAAGATCCGCAATAAATCCGCGGCTCCGGGAGACCTGCATACACCTGCGCTAGCACGTTGTGGCATGCCGAAACGCCCGATCCGCAGTAATGCACGGTATCGGCATCCGGTAGTGTACCCAAACTGCTTATGAATGCCTCGCGCAATGCCGTCGGCGCGCGAAATGTACCGTCCGGGCCGAGGTTTTGACGCCAAAAATGATTTCGTGCCCCCGGGATATGCCCAGGGATTGGATCAATCGGCTCCTGCTCGCCACGGAATCGCACCGGGTCGCGGGCGTCAAGCAGCGTCATCGATGGTTTGATATCCGCGAGCAGCACTCGTCGCCGCCAGTCCGCTACGCCATCGTAAATGCACGGCGAGGTGGCCTCATTTCCCCCGCGTTGCGCGCCGCCAGCCTTTAACCAAGCAGACCAACCCCCATCGAGCACTGCGACCTTGGCATGGTCAAAACATCGCAACAGCCACCATAGTCGCGCTGCGGCGAGTCCACCGCCGGCGTCGTCATAAGCGATCACGGTTGAATCGGGCGCGATGCCGAGTGCGCCAAACGTCGCACGCAGCGCTGCTTCGCTAGGCAACGGATGGCGACCACAATCGGTGAGCGGCGGACCGGATAGCGCCTCATCCAGGTGGGCATACACCGCACCCGGGATGTGTCCAGCCGCGTACGCGGCGCGTCCGGCCGCGGGATTGGTTAAATCAAAGCGGCAATCGACAATGACCAGCGGCGTGGGGTCCGCGCAACGCGCGGATAGCGCAACGGCGGAAATGAGTGGAGCGGAAAAACGTTGGCTTTGCATGGTCTCATTGTAGAACCGTTTGGCGGGTGCCGACCGTTACAATCACCGCATGTTCCGCATTTATCCGCGCTGGTTAAACACGTTGATGCTGTTAGGGCTAGGCGTTGCGTTGACGGGCTGCGCGTCGCTCAAATTTTATGGCCAGGCGGTGCACGGTCACTGGCAGCTCATGCTCGCGCGCCGCCCGCTCGCTGCGGTTATCGCCGATCCCACGACGCCCGCCGACATACGCGCAAAACTTAAGATCGCACTGCGGGCACGGGCCTTTGCCAGCCACGAATTGGGCCTACCTGACAATGCCAGTTACACCGCTTACGTGCAGCTACCGAGACCGTATGTGGTGTGGAATGTGTTTGCCGCGCCACCGCTGTCGCTGCGCCTGCGAGAGTCCTGCTTTTTGCTGATCGGCTGCCTACAGTACCGTGGATATTTCTCCGAAGCCGCCGCAGAGCGCGATGCCGCCGCGCGGCGCGCGGATGGCGACGACGTCTATGTCGGTGGGGTCGCCGCCTACTCAACGCTCGGTTGGTTCGCCGATCCGGTGGTCAGTTCGATGCTGCGTTGGGACGAGGAAGAACTCGTGAAAACGCTATTCCATGAACTGGCGCACCAACGACTCTATGTACCCAATGACACCGCGTTCAATGAAAGTTTTGCGAGCGCGGTGGCCGACGTTGGTTACGCGCGATGGCGCTCGTCGCGCGAACCGTCACCGAAAACGGCCGAGGGTCCGACGGATGATGCGCGGTTTGTTGCGCTCGTCCTCCGCCACCGTGAGCGACTCGCCACCGTGTATGCGGGCGCCGCATCGAGCGCCGCGAAAACCGCGGCTAAAGCCGAGATTTTGGCGGGTTTACAAGCGGAATTCGCACGCACGCGGCATCATTACCGTGACGCCGCATCCTACGGCGCGTGGTTGGCGCGCGATCTCAACAACGCCAAGCTCGCGTCGGTCAACGCTTACTACGTTTATGTTGATGCATTCATCGCTATACTGCGCCACGTGGAGCACGATTTACCGCGCTTTTATCGCGCCGCCGAACGGCTTGCTGACGCCCCGAAAGCGGTGCGCGAGTCCTGTTTGCGGGCCGCGACGGCGGATCCCCTTTCCCCGCGCTGCCTTGAAATCATGCAGTTCACCGGCACGGATGCCGCGATGCGCACAGGGAGTTCCAGATGAGTGTCTTAAACCGGCTATTTGCCAAGGCCTTGTCGCTCGAGGTGGGCGGCCAGGAAGTATTGTTCCGCGGACCCGGCGAATTTGAGTTCGCGCTGAACAGCCGAACCGATCTGCCGGCGCGAAAATTGACCGATTTGCTCGCGCTCGGTGCGGATGAACTCAAACAAGAAGCCCAATCCATCAAGCAAGTCGAGCAACGGCTGGTGGATATCCTCGCGAAGACCATCGAGGTACCAGGCGCCATTACGGATTTTATGCGCACCGCTGACCCGCTGATTTTTTCGCAAGACCATCAATGGCGCGACATCGTGCGTGCACTGAACGAAAAAGGCACGGATTACGACGAGCTGCGCAAGATTGCCTTTGTGAAATACATGCAGTACCTACGTTCGCGCCAAGACGTCATCAAACAAATTTATAAGCTGAAAAAACGTACCGCACAGCCCGCGCCGGCGCCGGTGACGGCGCGCGTGGAAGACATCACCGAATCGCTCAGTTTGCCAAACAACGCGGATGCCGATGCCACCTTTGAAATTCCGAGCTATCTCCGTGACACACTGATTTTCGATTCGGTCATTTTGGATTCACCGGCGCTCGGCGAAAGTGAATTCACGCGTTTGCTGAAAGGTGAAGGAACCACCGTGTCGGTGGCCACCGGCAGCGCGTTGCAAATGCGGCTCGCGGCGCATCATTTCGTGCTGCAAATGGGCCCCCCCCTCATCCTCATCGACGATCAGGCGCGCCGTTGGGTGCTTGGTACCGCGCGCAATTTGATCGGGCGCGACGCCATGTGTAATGCCGTCCTCGAAAACGACTGGCGCGATATCTCGCGGGTGCATTGCGTGATCGAACCGCTCGGCGGCAGTCATTTACGTATTACGGATCTTTCCGCCCACGGCACGTTCGTGCCGGTCGCTAATCTCGTCGCGTCTTAACGGGTGTGGCCGGCCACGGCCACACGGGTTCTATATTTAAACCGAATTGGCCTAACGACAGGTCACGTGGCTGCTTAGTATCGCGGGTACCGAAGAACCGAAGCCCCTCACCCCTCACCCCTGCCCTCCCGCGAGCGGGAGAGGGAGGAACACTTGCCCCGAACTCAAATATCCAATGCATATTACGTTCGTTAAAAAGGTGTTAATGGATGGCACGCCTTGCCGTAAATGCGCGGAGGTCGAGGTGCGTCTGCGTAAACAGGGATACTGGGCGCGACTCGATCGCGTTTTAGTGGCCGACGAACGGGAGCCCGACGGAGAAGCTTGGCAGCTCGCGGCAGAATACGGAGTGCGTGTGGCACCGTTCTTTATAGTCGCAGACGGCACGCACACCGAGGTTTACACCATCTACTTGCAGATGGTACGCGAGGTCTTCGGAGTAGCGGCTTAGTACGCTGGTAAATCCATTCCTTCAAACATCGCTTCCACGTCTTCTCGATTCGCCGCGGTGGCGGCGCGATCGACAACATCACGCGTTAGATGCGGTGCAAAGAGCTCAATAAAGTCATACATATAACGCCGCAAGAATGTGCCGCGACTGAAGCCAAGTCGAGTCACGCTTGATTCAAAAAGATGTGAGGCATCGAGCGCGACCAAATCGCCATCCTGCGCTGGGTCATAAGCCAACGTCGCGACGATCCCGACTCCGAGTCCCAACTTGACGTAGGTTTTGATGACATCGGCATCGGTGGCCGTGAACACCACGCGCGGCGCTAAGCCTTCGCGCCGAAAAGCCTCATCCAAATGTGAACGTCCGGTAAAGCCAAAGACGTAGGTGACAAGTGGGTACTCGGCAATGACGCGGAGCGTCAACTTGGACAATTTGGTCAGCGGATGTCCCGGCGGCACCACAATACTCCGGTTCCACCGGTAGCACGGCAGCATGATAAGGCCGTCGAAAAGCTCCATTGCCTCCGTTGCAATCGCAAAATCCACCGCATGGCTGGCCGCCAGTTCCGCAATTTGCAGCGGCGAGCCTTGGTGCATGTGGAGCGACACTTCGGGGTATTTTTTGATGAATTTTTTGATCAACGGCGGTAGGACGTAGCGTGCCTGAGTATGCGTGGTCGCAATAGAAATACTGCCGCGCTTCTGGTCACTTTGGTCTTGCGCGATCCGTTTGATGTTATCGACTTCGGTCATGATCTTGCCGGCAAGGCTGATGATCTGCTGCCCGGCCGGGGTGATATCGGTGTACTGCTTGCCGGCGCGCATAAATATCTGCACGCCTAGCTCGTCTTCTAGCATCCGGATCTGCTTGCTGACACCGGGCTGAGAGGTATAAAGCCGCTCGGCGGTGGTCGACACATTCAAGTTATTACGGGCAACTTCCCAGATATAGCGGAGTTGTTGGAGCTTCATGCGCACCTTTCGAACCATCACGGAGTAGGCCGATTCTATCCGCCGGGCGATTGCCCCGTCCCGTCCTACCTAAAGACTGGCGTATGATGAGTCGGCCTTAAAATAACGCAAGGGGAGTAACCAGATGTACAAAGCGACCAAAGGCAAAGTGTTACCCACCGCGATGGTGGGTTCATTCCCGAAACCGACTTGGTTTAACCAGAGCCTGCATGGCCGGCCGTTCAAGGTCGCCATGGGAGACTCGCTGTACCGCGAACAGTATTTGGATTCCGTTGCCGCGTGCATCAACGAACAAGAACGCGCAGGACTCGATATCGTTACTGATGGCGACACCCGCTTCGACCTGGAAGTCGGCGGTCGCTCGTGGTTCTTCTATACGATTGAGCGTCTCAACGGCATCAGTGGTTTTCGCGATAAATCGCATTTTCTCGAATACGCGGAATTCAAACCCGGACATATTCTGTACGAGGTCCAAGAGGCTTATCACCCACCGGCGGTGACCGGCAAAATCACCCGAGGGCCGTTGCATTTCACCGCGATCTGGAAAACCGCGCAGAAGATGACCTCGAAGCCCGTCAAGTTCGGCACCATCAGCGCGACCTGTTTGCCGATGATGTTGTGGAACGAGCATTACAAAAACGACCACGACATGATTTGGGACATCGCCTGCGCGCAGAACGAAGAACTCAAAGAGCTGGCCGATGCCGGCTGCCCGGTCATCCAAATGGAAGAGCCGCCACACCACTTCGCGTGCTGCACGCATCCGCCGGCCAGCGAGAAGGATCTCGAGTTTTATACCAAGGCGTTCAATCGTGAAGTCGAAGGGGTTAAAACCGAAATCTGGGCGCACACCTGCTGGGGCAATCCCAACCAGCAGAGCTTTTATTGGGAGCGTCCGTCGTATGAGCGCGCGCTGCCGTACTTAATGGCGCTCAACGCGGATGTCATCGGACTTGAGTGCGCGAGTAATGAAGGTCGCGACTTGGCGCTTCTAAAGCACATCAAAACCAAGAAGAAGATCGCGATCGGGGTTGTCGATCATACTCGCACGACGGTGGAATCCCCCGAGTTGGTGGCGTCGATCATTCGCAGAGCGTTGGAGCATGTACCGCCCGAGCGGCTCATCATCACTGCCGATTGCGGCTTTGGACGCGAAGGTTTATCGCGACGCATCGCACAGTACAAATGTATCGCGCTTGTGCAAGGCACCAACATCGTCCGCAAACAGCTCAAACTCGATCCGGTATATGTCCGGGCGGCGGATCCGAAATTTGCGTTTCGCGAGGATTGAGCGCGGGGAGTGGCGCTTTAAGACCCTCACCCCAGCCCTCTCCCGCGTGCGGGAGAGGGTGATAAAGCACAGCGGGAGGGGAGTGGGAATGAGTCCGTCACTCGCGGGAGTGATGAGACCTTGGAAACCCTCTCCCGCACGCGGGAGAGGGTTGGGTGAGGGTGAGTTTAAGAAAATCGAAACCCCTACCAAGTCAACGCCGCCTCACTAACGTCGATATTGATGCGCGACCAATCAAGCTTGAGTGCCTCTGCCGTACCACCAACGCCGAGCTTAAAATTTCCCAGATTCAACTCCGCCGCGGGCTGGCATAACAGCTGCGAGACACTGCGCGCTGCTTCATACGTTTCCAACATGCGCGGCTGCCAGCGTCCAAACACCTTGGGATTATCCGCATACTCTTCCGTCATACCGGTACGAATGAACGGCAACATTAAACATGCCGCGCTGACCATCTCGCTGGCCTTGCCGAGATTGACTTTGAGCACCTCCGGCAATTTCAGCACCGCCCAATTGGCGACCACATAGCCCGGCACGGACACCCCGGGTTCGATCGCCTGCATCGAGGAAATATAGAGAAGTTGTAGCGGTTGCTTGTGATACACCGCCTCGCCGGCCCACAAATGCGTCATCGCGACAAAGCCATCGATTTTGGTGTTCATGACCAACGACGACTCGGCTAGGTTTTCGATAAAGTCGCGACGCACGCGCGCTCGTCGCTCCGCGCGGCTCTCACCTTCGATTTCAGGCAGCGCGCGACCGAAACGATAGCCTTTTTCGGTCAGGCCCGAGTTGCAGATGACAATATCCGGGCCGTGATTCTCGAATTGCTCGATGACGTAGCTGCGCGACGCCCATAGGTCGCGGGTATTGGTGACATCCGCTTGTAAGCCGAAAGCCGCCACCCCGCGTTTGCGAATGGCGTCTACCAAGTCGAAACCGTCCCGATAACTGCTGTTGAAATGCACGCCCACCGCGGCCGCGCCATTCGCGGCGGCGGCGAGTGCCAGTGCCTGCCCGATGCCTCCGTCCTTGCCCGAGCCCGTAATTAGCACGCGTTTGCCGGCGAACCCCGCGCCCACCGCACCGAACTTGAAATTTTCGTACTCCGCTGTGTAGGCCATCGCCGTCTCCTGTTGCATATTAGACGTGTCAATTGATTCTGCGCGCATAAGATGCCCGGCTCAACGACCCCGCTGTTGTGCCGCTCTGCGCGCGCCGGGATAATCTCCACCCCAAGCCTTCGCTATCCCGCATGGACTATTTACCGGTTTTTCTCCGCCTTTGTGCGCGGCCTGTGTTGGTGGTCGGCGGCGGTATGGTCGCTGCCCGCAAGGTCTCGCTACTGCTAGAAGCCGGCGCGCAAGTGACAGTGGTCGCACCGCATTTGTGCGCAGAGTTGGTCGCGCGCGCCGAAGCTAACGAAATTAACGTACGGCGTTCAGAATTCGTGCCAAGTCTCGTCAATCATCAACGACTCATCATCGCCGCCGCCGATAATGACGCGGTCAATGCCGAGGTCTTTCGTTGCGCCGAGCAGGCTAACATTCCAGTCAACGCGGTCGATGATCTCGCGCATTCGAATTGTATTTTGCCGGCGATTGTCGATCGCTCGCCGGTCATCGTCGCGTGCTCGACCGGTGGTAGCTCACCGGTACTTGCCACCGAGCTCCGCGCGCAGTTGGAATCCGTGCTGCCCGCGCGACTCGGCGCGCTGGCGCGCTTCGCGCGCCGGCACCGCGCCACCGTCAAGGCCAAAATTTCCGAGCCGGCTACGCGTCGGCGATTTTGGTTGTCGGTCATGCGTGGCGAAATCGCCGCGCGCGTCCTTGCCAACGAAATCGATTTAGCCGAGCAGCGGCTTCATGAACTGCTTGGTCAGACCTCGACAAATTCTCCACACGCGCTGTGCCTATTAGTTGCCGTGACGAGCGACTCCGCCGACGCATTAACGCTCGGCACTTTACGGGCACTCTTTGCCGCGGATGGCGTTTACGTCGATTCGGACGTACCGCGCGAAATCGCCGCATTTGGGCGGCGCGATGCCCCACGCAGTCAGTTGGCGCGAGCGGGCTCCGAGGAAGAATTCATCGAATCCCGCCTCACAGCGTTGAATGATTCACTGACTAAAGCCGAGGCCGTGGTGTACCTCTCGCGCCAGCCGGCACCATGGCTGCGGGCGTTGGGCGAGAAACTCGCCGAGCGCAATGTCTTGACGCAATTCGGTTGACCGTCCTAAATACCGACCCACTTAGTTTTCCACACTGCGAAGCGCCCATGAGCACCCAATTAGCCACCGACCTCCCACCCTGTTTGTTGCGCACCGATTCATCGGGAATCGCGACGCTGACTCTCAATCGGCCGCAGACCTATAACACCCTGACGAGCGAGATGCTGGCAGCGCTCAACGCGGCGCTTGCCGACATCGCGCAGGATGAACGTGTCCGAGTCGTTGTCATCGCGAGTACCGGCAAGGCCTTTTGCACCGGCCACGATATGAAAGAGATGCGCGCGCATCGCGACCACACCTTCCTAACCCAGTTACTTGCCGATTGTTCGCGCATGATGCAGACGATCGTCAACTTGCCGCAACCCGTCATCGCCAAAGTGCAGGGCATTGCCACCGCGGCGGGTTGCCAATTGGTCGCAAGTTGCGATCTGGCGATCGCTGGCGACAGCACCAAATTTGCGACCTCCGGCATCAATTACGGCCTTTTCTGCGTCACACCGGCGGTCGCGCTCTCGCGCACACTGAGCCGCAAACACGCGCTCGAGATGTTGTTCACCGGCGACTTCGTCACGGCCGACACCGCGGCGCAGATCGGGCTGATCAATCGTGCGGTTGCCGACGCCGCGCTCGACACGGAAGTGCAAGCATTGGCGCGCAAACTCGCCGGCAAATCGCGTTATGCGATGAAGCTCGGCAAAGCATCGTTCTATCAACAGGCGAACCAGCCGCTCGATGCCGCGTATCGGTGCGCAAGCGCGGATCTCGTCCGCAACTTGTTAGCCGACGATGGGGGGGAAGGGTTGGACGCGTTTTTTGAAAAGCGCGTACCCCGGTTTTCCTAAACGCAATTTTCGCGCGCGAGTCCCGACGAACTTATAAAACAATCTGAGATCACCGATGGCTAACATGTATGAACAAGACTTGGATCAGTGTGCCGCCAACTACACGCCGCTCTCGCCGCTGTCTTTTATCGAACGCGCGGCTTCGGTGTATCCACAGCGCACGGCCGTAGTTCACGGCAACGTGCGCCGGACGTGGCGAGAAACTTTCGCACGCTGCCGGCGGTTGAGTTCGGCACTTAAAAAGCGCGGCTTCGGCTTAGGCGATACAATCGCCATCGTGGCCACCAATGTTCCGGCCTTCTACGAGTCGCTATTCGGCGTACCGGCCTGCGGCGCGGTACTAAATCCAATTAACATCCGGCTCGATGCCGATGCGATCGCATTCATTCTCGATCACGGCGAGGCGAAGGCCGTGTTGATAGATACCGAGTTCGCGCCGGTCATGCGCGAAGCTCTGCAGAAATGCACCGTGAAACCCCTGGTCATAGACATTGCCGACGAAGCGGCGCCTTGCCACGATCGCCTCGGCAATCTTGAATACGAAGCACTGTTAGCCGAAGGCGATCCAGACTCACCGTGGGAATTGCCGACCAATGAATGGCAGGCGATGGCGTTGTGTTATACCTCCGGGACCACCGGTAATCCCAAGGGTGTGGTGTATCACCATCGCGGGGCCTATCTAAACGCGGTGAGCAATGCGCTTTCGTGGAGCATGCCGTTAAATCCGGTATACCTGTGGACGTTACCGCTTTTTCACTGCTGTGGCTGGTGTTTCCCGTGGACCTTGGCGATGCAGGGCGGCACCAATATCTGTCTACGCCGGATCAGCGCGCCTAATATCTACGACGCGATTGCGGACGAAGGCGTGACGCATTTCTGCGGCGCGCCGATCGTACTCAACTTCATCGTCAACGCACAGTCGAGTGAAAAACGCCCGCTCAAAGGCGCCGTGAATGTCATGACGGCCGGCGCGGCGCCGCCGGCGGCGATCATGGATGCCATGGAAGACGCCGGCTTCAAAGTCATCCACACCTACGGACTGACGGAGACCTACGGGCCGGCAGTGTTCGGTGCACCTCAAGATGAATGGGCGACGATGACCCGGGCCGAGCGCGCGAAAGTCAAAATTCGTCAAGGCGTGCGATATCCGGTGTTACAAGATCTGGAAGTGCTCGATCCAGACACACTCCAGCCCGTACCACGCGACGGCGAGACCATCGGCGAGATCATGTTTAAAGGCAATGTAGTCATGCGCGGATATCTCAAAAATGCCAAAGCGACTCTCGAATCATTGGGCGGTGGTTGGTTCCACTCAGGCGATCTCGGTGTCATGCATCCCGAGAACTACCTCCAAATCAAAGATCGCTCCAAAGACATCATCATTTCCGGCGGCGAGAATATTTCATCGATCGAGGTAGAAGAAGTGTTATACAAACATCCGTCGGTGTTGGAAGCGGCGGTGGTTGCGCGCCCCGATGAAAAGTGGGGCGAAACGCCATGCGCCTTCGTTTGGCTGAAGGCCGGCGCGCCGCAGGTAAGCGCCGCCGACCTCATAAAATATTGCCGAGAGAATATCGCGCACTTCAAAGCGCCAAAGACGATTGTCTTTCAAGAGCTCCCCAAAACCGCCACTGGCAAGATCCAGAAATACAAACTGCGCGAACAGGCGGAAGAACTCGGCAGCCTGTAATTTGTCGCGTGAGAAACTCGACGAGCGCAAGCTTTGGCATCAACGTTTAATCACCGCATCATCAAAAGAAGTAATCAGTGACCAATAAACTCCCGGAACATATCCATACCTACGATCGTCATCACCTTCTCGAAGGCTCGCGTTGGTTGCGCTTAAAGCATCGGCCTGACGATATCGTCGTTTCCACGTCTTATAAGGCTGGCACCACGTGGGTCCAAAACATCATCGCGAACTTGCTGTTTCAGGACGGCAAGTTTCCGGCACCGGTGGCGGTCATGGGACCGTGGCTTGAAATGCGCATGCGGCCGGCGGCAGGCGATCTTGCGGAGCTCGAATCGCAAACATACCGCCGGCAAATTAAAACGCATTTACCGCTCTCCGGCATGCCGTATGACTCACGCATCAAATACGTAGTGGTGGGGCGCGACGGGCGTGATGTGTTTATGTCGATGCACAACCACCACACCAATTATTCGGCACAGGCGATCCAGTTGTTTAGTCAATTCGATGCCGTGGCCGGCGGTCCGTTCCCGGTTGAGCTCGGCACCTTGCAGGAGTGGTTCCGCGCCTGGTGCACGCGTGGCACCTTCGCTTGGGAACGCGACGGCTATCCGTATTGGTCGCATTTTTTCCATTTTCAGAGCTGGTGGGATTTCCGGCATCTGCCCAACATTTACCTCATGCATTTCGGCGATCTGTTGCGGGATCCGGCGGGCGAAGTGCGGCGACTCGCGACGTACCTCGGGATTGTGATCGACGAAGCGCAGTTTCCGGGGGTGCTCGAGCGGATCTCGTTTGCTTCGATGCGCGAGAACTTCGCCAACATCGAACCCATGGCGCACGTGATATGGAAAGAAGGTGGCAATACCTTCATGAACAAAGGCACCAACGGCCGCTGGCGCGAAGTATTGGGGCCGGAAGAGCTCGCGCTATACGACGCGGCGGTCAAAAAAGCGTTAACGCCTGATGCGGCCGCCTGGTTGGAACACGGTGGGCCGCTCCCAGATTGATTGCTAGCACGCGCAAAATTGACAAAAGTCACAACTGTGATAAGCCGCAAAACATTGCGCCGACGAAATTGTCACTCCGCTGGGCTAAACTACGCACGGCAACCCCCGCGTCATGCAGCGCGCGCGACAGCCGCCACCATGAGAGTGGGTAGACCTTATGTTGGGGTTCGTTGCACTCACCCCAACCTACGACGATATCAGTGTAGGTTGGGGTAAGCGACGCGAATCCCAACGGGGTGCATGACGCCGCCGCGAAGGCAATTTAGGCGTCATTTCACAGCAACCTGAGCCGAGGACTATCGTGAGCAATTTCAACCAGCAATTACAGAAAATGCGTACCGCCAAGGGCTTCATCGCCGCGCTCGATCAGAGCGGCGGCAGTACCCCCAAAGCACTGAAGCTTTATGGCGTGACCGAAAGCGCCTGGACCAACGAAGACGAGATGTACGGGGTGGTGCATGCCATGCGCGCCCGTATCGTCACCAGCCCCAGCTTCACCGGCGAGCGTGTGCTCGGTGCAATCCTGTTCGAAAATACGATGGATCGCGACATTGAAGGGAAACCCACCGCCGACTACTTGTGGGACGTAAAAAAGATCGTGCCGTTTCTAAAAGTCGATAAAGGCTTGGCGGATGAAAAAGACGGCGTGCAAATGATGAAGCCGATGCCGGCGCTTGATGCACTGCTTAAAAAAGCCAAGGGCAAAAACATCTTTGGCACCAAGATGCGTTCGGTCATCAAACAGGCGAACGAAGCCGGCATCAATGCCGTCGTCAAACAACAGTTCGAAGTCGGCAAACAGATTTGCGCCGCCGGTCTCGTGCCAATCATCGAACCCGAAGTCGATATTCACTGCCCGGAGAAAGCGAAAGCCGAGCAGTTACTCAAGGCTGCGATGCTCGCCGAGCTGAATAAGCTCGGTACGAACGAATTAGTGATGCTTAAACTCACGCTGCCGGAAGCAGATGATTTTTATGTCGACTGTATTAAGCACCCGAACGTGGTGCGCGTGGTCGCGCTGTCCGGCGGCTATTCGCGTGACGATGCCAACGCTCGTCTCGCGCGCAATCACGGCGTCATCGCAAGTTTTTCGCGCGCACTGGCCGAAGGGCTAACCGCGCAGCAATCGAAAGCGGAATTCGACAAGGCGTTGGATGCGTCGGTGGAAAGTATTTATCGAGCGTCGATCACTTAAAACCTCCCGACAGCTCGCAGAGTTTTCTGTTTACTCCGACACACGGCTATGAAAGAAGAAACCGGCAATGTGATTATCGAGCATCTGCGAGCAATACGCGGCAGACTCGACACGCTTGATCGGACGATCTGACACTGCGGATCGGCGCGGTAGAAGGCGATGTGTCGGGGTTACGACGCGATGTATCGCTAGTGCATGAAGATATCGCGATCCTGCATCGAAGAATCGACAGCGTTGAGCTCAGGCTAGGTCGAATCGAAAGCCCACTTGAGTTGGTTGATCAGTAAAACCCTTTAAACCAACTCAGCCTGCCCCTGCGGATAAAACGCCGTTTTGTAGCGCTTGAAGTTGGCGACGTAGTTCTCTGCAAGGCCGGTCACATGCTTCATTTGCGCGGGCGTTAGCTCGCGCATCACTTTACCCGGCACGCCCATGACGAGGCTTCCATCCGGGATCTCTTTGCCTTCCGGCACCAACGCGCCGGCGCCGATCAAACAATGCTTGCCGATCTTGGCACCGTTCAGCACCACCGCGTTGATACCGATGAGGGTGTGGTCGCCCACCGTGCAGCCGTGCAAAATCGCCTTGTGTCCCACCGTGACAAAATTGCCTATCGTGAGCGGGGAACCGTCGTCGGTATGCAATATCGCGCAGTCTTGGACATTGGAATTCTCGCCGATCACGATGGGCTCGCGATCGCCCCGCACCACGGCACTAAACCACACGCTGACATTGTGTTTGAGCAATACGGCGCCGATCACGGCCGCGTTATCGGCCACCCAGTAGTCGCCTTCGGCGCGCACGCGCCGGTCTTCGAGTTGATAGAGCATCGTTTTAGCCTGCGGCGAATAGCCATGGTGCGTCTTGGCGGCGGCGCTGCTCGTAGCTGCGGATCGCCTCCGCGTGCTGCAAGGTGATGCCGATATCGTCTAGGCCGTTTAACATGCGGTCTTTTAAACCCGCGTCGTAATCGAAGCGGAATACTTCGCCATCCGGCGTGGCCACGGTTTGTTGGGCGAGATCGATTTGTAGGCGATAACCTTCGCTGGCTTTCACGGCCGCAAACATACGATCGACAATCGGCGCCGCGAGCACTATCAACAACAAGCCGTTCTTCGCCGAGTTGCCATAAAAGATATCGGCGTAACTCGGCGCGATAATCGCGCGGATCCCAAAGTCCGTCAGCGCCCACGGCGCATGTTCGCGCGACGAACCACAGCCAAAGTTATCGCGGGCAAGCAAAACCTGTGCGCCGCGATAGCGCGGTTGATTCAACACAAAATCTGGATTGAGCGGCCGCCCCTCGTTGGGTCTATCCGGCTCGCCTTTATCCAGATAGCGCCACTCGTCGAACAAGTTGGGCCCAAAGCCCGCGCGTTTGACCGATTTTAAAAATTGCTTCGGGATGATCGCATCCGTATCGACATTTGGGCGGTCGAGCGGCACCACCAATCCATTCAACGTTGTAAAAGCTTCCATTAGATTCTCCGTGCGTCGACAAAGTGGCCGGCGATCCCGGCCGCGGCCGCCATCGCCGGCGATACCAGGTGCGTGCGTCCGCCGTGGCCTTGGCGACCTTCAAAATTGCGATTGGAAGTTGAGGCGCAGCGCTCGCCGAATTCCAGCTGATCCGGGTTCATGCCTAAACACATCGAACACCCAGGCTCGCGCCAATCAAATCCGGCGGCGCGGAACACAGCGTCCAAACCTTCTTGTTCGGCTTGGCGTTTGACCAAGCCGGACCCCGGTACCACCAGCGCGAGCTTGACGTTGGCGGCGAGTCGTTTGCCGCGCACCACGTCGGCGGCTTCGCGCAGGTCTTCAATGCGCGAATTTGTGCACGAGCCGATGAACACTTTGTCGATAGGAATATCCGTCAACGGCGTGCCGGGCTTCAAGTCCATGTACTTAAGCGCATTCTGCATGCCGATACGTTTAATCTCGTTTTGTTCAAGCGCGGGATCAGGCACCCGACCGCTGATCGGCAAGACCATCTCGGGCGAGGTTCCCCAGGTGAGATGCGGTTCGATAGTTGCGGCATCGAATACTTCCGTCCTATCGAACGTCGCGCCCGCATCCGAATGCAATTGACGCCAAGCCTCTACCGCACGCGTCCACGTGGCGCCCTTCGGCGCGTACGGCCGGCCATCGACGTAGGCGAGCGTGACATCATCCACCGCCACCATGCCGGCGCGCCCACCGGCCTCAATCGACATATTGCACAAGGTAAAACGCGCTTCCATCGAGAGCGCCGAAATAGCGGACCCCGCATACTCCATGGTGTGACCGGTGGCACCGGCCGTGCCGATGCGGCCGATGATGGCGAGTGCTAAATCCTTGGCGCTAACGCCTGGGGGCAATTGCCCGTCGACTTTGATCAACATGTTCTTGGCCTTGCGCAGCACCAAACATTGCGTGGCCATGACATGTTCGACCTCGGAAGTCCCGATCCCGAAGGCCCAGGCGCCGAGCGCCCCGTTGGTCGATGTATGAGAGTCGCCGCATACAATCGTCATGCCGGGTAAGCTCCATCCCTGTTCCGGCCCCGTGACATGCACGATGCCTTGGCGAATATCGCCGACATCGAAATGCGTAATCTTGTGCTCCCGGCAATTGCGCGCGAGCGTTTCCAATTGCACCTTGGCGACGGGATCGGTCACTTTATGCACGTCCTTGGTCGGCACATTGTGATCGGATACGGCGACGGTCGCGGCGCTGCGCCACAGCGGACGGCCGGCCAGTTTCAAACCTTCAAAGGCCTGCGGGGTGGTGACCTCGTGCGCGAGATGGCGGTCGATATAAATAAGGGCGGCGCCGTCGTCAAAGGTTTTGACGAGGTGCGCATGCCACAGTTTGTCGTAAAGCGTTTGGGCGGTCATGGGCGTTGCATCGCAGTTTGCATAGGGTTCAGGATTCTAACAGGTTGCGTTGCGCAGTCTGTTGAGCCGTGCAGTTGGGTTTGCCGGTCAGCGAACGGCCGATCCCAACGACTGTCTGACGAGAAGTGTGATTTGCGCGTTGCTCGTTTATCATCGCTCGCCTTCGCTGAACCTGTTTTTTTCGAACTCTGTAAGGAACGCCCGTGACGCACTTTCGCTTGTTGTTCGCCGGTTCGTTGGTCTTTTGCTTGCTCGCCGCGCCGGCCCGCGCGGACTTTAACGACGGGGTCGCGGCTTTTGTGGCCGGTGATTTCGACAAGGCGATGCAGACGTTTTTGCCGCTTGCGGAAACTTCCGATCACGCCTACGCCCAGTATTTCGTCGCGCGCATGTACGCCGATGGCCGTGGGGTGGACAAGAATCCGGAAGAAGCCGCCAAATGGTTTAAGAAAGCGGCGGAAAAAGGCGTGCAAGATGCGCAATTTAGGTTGGGCGGCCTGTACGAACGTGGAGAAGGCGTGCCGCAGGACTTGGAGTATGCCTACAGTTGGTATGCGGTCTCGGCGCATATCGGGAATGCCAAGGCAAGCGCGGCGCTGGCCGCTACCGCCGGCAAGCTATCGAAAGACGAACTAACGCAAGCGAACAAGCTCGCGCAGGATTTGATCGCGAAATACGGCAATGTGCCGCGCTCGACCAGCGTTGCGCAGTAGCGCGTTACACCGTGACCCGTAAATAGAGCCCCGGCGCCACTGACGTTGGCGCCCCGCCCATGTGATGGATGAGCGTCGCGAGCAACCGTGCGCCGCCCTGCCCGTGTCGATCTTCCCCAAACGAGGCCAATAAGCCTTCAAATCCCAGTTCTTGCACACGCGGGAGCGCGATCGAAAGCTCTGCCTGCGCATCCGCCTCCAGCACGCGAACGCGCGGGCGGTGCGGTGCGTCAAGTGCCGCCGGGCGCTGACCTTGCGAATTACCGATGGATTGCACTGAACCTGTCATGGCGCGATTCTGGCTAATTTTTCGCCAGGAAACCAGTCTCACGCGCAGGCTGCAGATCCGGGCCTAAGCTAAGTGGCTCAAATTCTTCTTCGAGTTCCTCAAACTCTTCCAAATCCTCGCCCGGCACGTCTTCCGGCCCCGGCACCAGGAAGGGATCGTCGATCGCCGGCTCATCCAAGGTGTCCTCGTTCAATTCATCGAAGCCATCGACGGGCCCTTCCGGAGTCGCTTCATCGTCAAATCCTTCCACCGCGGGCAGCTCAGCCGGTAGCTGCTGTTCGATTTCAAGTTCCTCAAAGCTTTCTTCGGCCGCCGCATCAGGCGCGGGTTCCGCCGCAAGCGGCGCCGCTTCGAGGTCTTCTTCCGGCAGTGGCTCGGCCGTGAATTCCGTACTCTCTAAATCATCGAATGGCGCCTCGCTCGCTTCCTCGGCTTCCTGATATTCGATGAGCGCCGCTCGCTGCGCCTGGAAGTCGGCAAGTTGCGTTCGGTAACGCGCAAGGACTGCGTTCACCTCGGCGCGATCGACTCCTTCTAGTTCGGCGATCCGCCGTTCCAAACGGCCAATCAGCGTATCGAGCTCCGTGGCCGTGACGTTCGGGGCGCAGCCTTCCAAATCCTCGCACTGGTCGAGCGATTGCGCGATGCCGTTACCGATCACGCTAAAAAGATTGAGCTCTTCCTCAAACAACGTCAGATCGATGAACTGTACATTCTGCAAGCCGGTCAAGGCGGCCGCCGGATTGCTGAAAATGACTTGAACCGCCTGCACCGCGAGGGGATTGGTCAACGATGCGATCAGCGGTAATAGGTTGGGATCAAAAGTTTGTGAGGTCGCGTTACTCGACGGATCGAAGGTCGGTTCGTCTTCGCCCGACGCCACCGCGACCAGTACCGGCCCGCCATTGAGATCAAGCACGATGTTCGCGTTGTTGGCGATTTGATTGTTCGCGATTAACACGGCGCTGTCAGCGGACAAAGTGACCAAGCCCGCGCCACCCGCCGTGATGTTACCAGGGCCATCGCCTGTCAATTGAGAATCGCCCACGGCAAGCAGCGTGATTTGTCCCCCAACCCCTGGACCCGCCGCCATATCGGCGAGCAAATCGATATTGCTCGCCAGCAACGTAACGCTGCCCAACGAGCGCAGCGCCTCCGCGACCGTAATACGATTGGCATTGATCGCGACGACTTCGGCTTCCTCGGCCGGCGGGGTAGTGGGATCGAGCACGCCGCCAACGATGAGATGCCCCCTGTAATTCGCGAACGCCGCCGGGTTGTAGTGTCCGGCCCCTGCCGCGCCGTCGAACACGAGATCGCGCCCGAGGGTCGGATTTAGCGTCAAGCTACCCGCGCCGTCCACCTGTCCATTGAACGCTAGCAAGTCGTTAGACGAGCGTAACGAGACATCACCGCTGAAAGTGGTCGTGCCGCTGAACGCGAATGCGCTCGCGGTGAGATCGGCGACAAAGCGCTGCGCGCCAGCGTAACTTTGGGCTCCGGTGGTGGTGATCGTGTTGTTTGCAAAGAGCCCGCCCGTCACATTCAGGCTGCCGGCGTTAACGGCGCCGCCCAACGTGATGGCATTGCCGTTCAGCGCAACCGCTTGTCCCACTGCGTTCAACGCGCCGGCGACGGTGAGTGCCGCGTTACTTGTTAAGTTCAATGCATTATTTGCCGTGATTGCGGCACCGACACTGATCTCGTTTGCCGCGAGTGAGAAGGCACCGTTGGTGAGCAGATTTCCGCCGACGCGAAAGGAGCCGGCGCCGGTACTTACGTTGCTTGCCACCGATGTGACATTGGCGCGTAAATCAAGTGCGATACCGCCGGTATCGACTGCCGCCGAGTTGAGCGCGATCGATCCCGCGGAGAAAAAGCCGGTCAGCGAACCTGGCGCGGTGAACGTCAGCGTGGCGGATCCGGCACCGGCGTCCAATTCTTCGACGTCAACAAACCGCGCATTGTTGATGAAGCCGGTGTTAGTACCGTCAATCTCCCACAGATGGGTGGTGGCCGTGTTCAAGATACGATCTTGTCCCCCGCCGCCATCCAATACGCCGGTCGTGATTTGGCCGTTGCTTGCGAACGAGAACAAATCACCCGCGCTTCCGCCAAGTAGCTGTTCAAAACTACTGAATCCAAACCCGTTGACGTTACCTTGGCCGGGTCCCGTCAAGTTCCAATTGTTTTGCGTGTCCGCCGCTTGTAGGGAATCGAGGGCCGAACTTCCGAGCGACGTTTCGATGCCGGAAAAACTATTGAGCAGCAGGCTCGCCGTTTGCGTTCTCAAGTCGATGGTCACGGCGGTGGGAAGCGCCGCGTAATTCAACGTATCGCTGCCGTTGCCGCCGTCGATGCGGTCAAACAGCGCACCCAGATTAAACAAAAACTGATCGGTGGCGCTGCCGCCACGCAGCTCGCCGATGTTCGTGAAGGTGTTCGCCCCGCCCACGTTACCGCTCCGTATACCGAGCAGATTCCAGACATTGCTGACATTCGCGCCCTGCAGTACGTTGCTGCCGCCGCCGCCATCGAGCGCGCCGGCAAACGCGATCGCGCCGAGGGTGAAGGTGTCATCGGCGCTACCGCCAACGATTTGCTCGATACTCGTAAAACCCGCCGGCAACACGCTCACGCTACCGGCCGCAGCACCGGTCAACGTCCAGGTGGTCTGGAAATTGCCCCCCTCTAAGGTGTCCGTGCCACCCGCGCCATCGACGGTGCCGGCGAAGGCGGTATTGGTCAACTGGAATCGATCATTGCCTGCCCCGCCGTTGACCTGATCGATGCGGCTGAAGGCAGTGGCGGGCGTCGCAAGCGCGCCATCGGGATCGATAGTGCCGCCATTTGCCGCGTTTAAAACGAATACCGAGCCACCGGGCGCGGCGATCACGGTATCAATTCCGCCGATGCCGCCGTCCAGCCCTTGGGTAAGCTGACCGTTCGCGCCGAAGGTAAAGGTGTCGACGTCGTTACCGCCCAGCAAACTGAAGTTCGAGAAACCAACGCCGTTCAACGTGCCGCTGTTGGTGCCGGTGACCGTCCACACGTTCGGTGCGTTTTGATTGCCGATTAAAGTGCCGAGGCTATTCCCATTGATGTCATCCAAATTGTCGTAACCGGCACTCAGCATATCGACGCCACCGAGCGTGACGCTGCGCACGCTGCCTGACATACCAAAACCGCTGCTTCCAACCCCGAGGGCATCGACATCCTGCACCAGCGTTGACTGCCGCATATCGAGGGTATCGATGCCCAGCGTGCCGTTCTCATCCGCGCCGACCGGTGAATTCGCGGTCGATCCTTGCAACGCGCCGATGAGCCGCGAGGCGCTACGGAACTGAAAGGTATCGTTGCCGGTGCCGCCGACGAGCGCAGTGGTGACGATGGCATCGATATCGGCCGCATCGCCCGCCGCCACGCGTTGACCTAATCGCACGAGATCGTTATCCGCGCCGCCGTCGAGGCTCGCGAACGAAACCGTGTTGATAATCAGAAACGTGTCATCGCCCGCGCCACCTAGCACATTGCCACTGAAGGAATGCGGCAGCGCGAAGACATCATTGCCCCCCGCGCCGTCGAGGTTTTCAAAACTAGAAAAGGTCAAGGTCGGCGCCGTGCAGTCCGGCAAACAACCCGCGTTCGCGCCGCTACTCACGATGAAATCCGCGCCGGCACTACCCACCAAGGTATCGGACGCCGCACTGCCGATGACTTGCTCGATGCTGGGTAGCAAACCGACGGTAAAACTGATTGCGCTCGTGAGCGACGCGAAATCCATCACGTCGATCCCGCTGCCCGCGTCGAGCGTTCCCGTGATCCGCCCGGCGCCATCGAAATCGAATACGTCGCCGGCGCTGCCAGCCGTAACGTTCTCCGTGGAGACGAAGGTCATGCCATTGACGGTGCCGGCGTCGTTCGCAGCGCCGAATAGAAACGTTTGAGGCGTGGTATATGCAGCGAGACTGAGTGTGTCGGTGCCCAGTTCGCCGTCCACTGCATTGACACGCAAGCCGTTGCCAAACACAAAACTGTCGTTGCCGGCGCCGCCGCGCAGTGTTTCAAAGCCGGTGAAAGCAAGACTACCGAGGGTGCCGTTAAAGTTGGCAGAGACATTGAACGTTTCGTTCGCGCCACTGCCCGTCAAGATATCCGCCGCGCCGGTGCCGGTCACACTTTCCACCGCGCTAAAACCACTGCCGAGTCCGGTCGCACTACCCGCGTTTGCCGCGCTCAACACGATGGTGGTATCCGCGAAGAAATTGAGCGTGTCGACGCCGCCGGCACCGTTCAACGAACCGCTGATTGACCCCTGCAAATCAAACGTATCCGTTTGGCTCCCACCGACGACATTTTCAACACCGGCGAAGCCTCCTCCGATCCCTGTCACCGTCCCTGCATTCACGGCGTTGATGACCCAAGCATTGATGACATTGGCGGCGGTCAATGTGTCAGCGCCGGCACCGCCGCTCAGTGCTCCGCTCAAGGTTCCGCCATTCAGCACGAAACTGTCACCCGCGCTACCCGCGCTGAGATTGGCAAAGTCGACAAACGTAAAGGTATCGACCGTGCCATCGTCCAAGCCAGTGACGGTGAAGGTGTTGGCCGTATTGTCGCCTTGTAACGTATCGTTGCCGCCGCCGATGATCGTTTCGAGCGCGGTGAAACTGCCGAGCAAGCTCACGCCCGCGGTGACCGCGGTGGTTTGCAAATTGACGAACACGTTCGCGAGTACCGCGGCAAAATTGATGCTGTCGCTGGCGCCACCGCCATCGATACTGCCGGTTAACGAGCCGCCGTCGTTGAACACAAAACTGTCGGCGCCGAGACCGCCGCTGAGTGATTCGATCGCGGCAAAAACCAGCGTGCCATTGTGCGTGCCCGAGTTAGCGGCGTTTATGACAAAGTTATCGGCACCTCCCGTGCCAACCAACGTATCGACATTGGCGCTGCCTTGCAGCGTCTCGAAGTTGAGCGCACTCGCAAGATCAAACGTGACGCTGCCGGCGGCATTCGTGAAATCCGCGATATCGGCGCCGCCGCCTGCATCAAAAGTTCCCGTGACGCGGCCACTGCCGTTGAAATCGAATATATCCGCGCCATTACCTGCCGTGATGTTTTCGGTCGACGCGAAGGCAACGCCGTTTACGTTCCCGGCGTTATCGGTATTGGCGAAGGCGAACGTTTGGCCGAGCAAATAGGCCGCCAACGACAACGTGTCATTGCCGCCAAGGCCGTCCACACTGGAGACGATGACGTTATCGGCGAACGTAAACGAATCATTGCCAGCCCCACCGCGCAAATTCTCAAATCCGGTGAACGTGAGCACCGCGTTGAGCGTGCCGTTAAAATTCGAAGTGACCGAAAAAGTACTTGGGTTGGTGCCGGTGAGCGTATCGTTCACGCCGCCGCCGTTGACAGCCTCAATGCCGGTAAAGCCGCCGGTGTTGGTTGCGGTGCCGGCGCTGTTGCTCGACATCGCGACGCTGGTGTTCGCGGAGAAGCTTAATGTGTCGGCACCGCTGCCACCGGTGATCGCACCGGTGACACTGCCGCCGGCTTGTAGTGAATAGCTGTTCGTGCCATTCCCGCCGCTGAGCGCACCGCTCAAATTGGCGGTCAACACGAAGTCATCATTGCCGGTACCGCCGGTCAAGTTTTCCATTTGCGAAAAGCCGGTACCGAGCGCGCTGACTGTTCCCGCATTGCTGCCGGTCACGGCCCAACTCCGCGTGACGTTATCGCCGATTAACGTGTCCGTGCCCGAGCCACCGACGAGCGCTTCGATAAGGCTGAAGCTACCGGTGAGGTTGGTGACAGTGCCGGCATCCGTCCCGCTCAATGTCCAAGTGTTCGTTGTATTCGCGCCGGTTAACGAATCAAGCGCGCCGCTTCCGGTTAACGTGGGCATGGCGGTGAACGTCGTGGCCGCGCCCGCAATCGTTAGTGTGCCTGCGTTCAGCCCGGTCAACACAAAATTCGCGGCGGCGCCGGCAATCAGAATGTCCGCGCCGCCACCACCGTCGATGCCGGTCGCGCCGATCAAACGACCACCGCTTTGCACCGTGATGGTATCGATATTGGTACCGCCGATTAGACTCGCGACATTCGTAAAGCTATCGCCGGTGGTGACATTGGTGACCGCGCCAAGCCCCGTGATCGACCACACCGTCGCGACGTTATCGCCTTGCACGATGAGCGGCGCGCCGAGCGCGGTTTCGATTCCGCCAAAATCATCCGAACTATTCGCCGCTCCCTCGCTCCCGAAATCAATCCACGGATCGGCCTCGCCGGTACCATTACCTTTGCGCTTGAGTTGGCCGGCGGTGAGCGTGCTGCTTGCGACCGAAATCGTGTCACTGTCGTTGCCGCCTTGAATTTCGCCGCTTAGGCGCGCGTTATTCACGAAATTAAATTGATCGAGACCATCGCCGCCGTTCAACGTGCCGGTAAAAATCGTGGTCGGCGTGGCATTGGCGAGCGCGCCCGTGAGATTGAAGGTATCGGCGCCGGTACCGCCGCTGAGATTTTCAAACCCACTGAAGTCGAGCGTGTTGGTGCTGATGTATTGTGGCGTGCCATCGAGCGCGAACTGGGCGGTGGCATTGATGCCGGTGAACGAGTCCGTGGCCGTGCCGCCGATAAGTGAATCGATGTTCGTGAAGGTGCCTGTCGTAATGCTGGATTCGTCACCGGCGAAGCCATCAGTCGGACCCAGACCGCTGAGCACGACGCTCCGCGCGGAGTTCACCACGCTCCAATTCAGAGTATCCGTCCCGGTGCCACCGTCGATGCTGCCGGTCACGGTCACACCATTGGCGAACACAAACGCGTCACTTCCGCCATGCCCAGCAAGCGAACCCGCCCAATTGACATCGATGGCAAAGCTGTCATTGGCATTCGTACCGGACACACTATCGATGCCGGCAAATGCAAACGAAGGACTATTGATATTCCCGGCGGCGGCACCAGTTAAATTGAAAGTACGACCGGTGGAATACGCGTTGAGATTGAGTACGTCGATGCCAGCCCCGCCGTCGAGTGCCGTCACGCTTACGCCATCGCTGAACGTAAAGGTATCCACGAGCGTGCCGCCCGTCAGTTGTTGCATGTTCGAGAAGCTCTCACCGTTTAGCGTGCCACCGTTACTGGCGGTGATAAGCCATGCGTTGGCGGCATTCGCGGCGGCTAATGCGTTGGCGCCACCGTTGCCGTCTAAGAGTCCGACATTGACGCCCGCGCCGAGCGTGAAGCTATCGTTTGCCGCGCTGCCTAAGACGGTGCCCGTAAGATCATGGTTGATTTGAAAGGTCACCGCGTTGGCGCCCGCCGTGATATTGACGAAATCCGTAAAATTGAATCCGGCGTAAGACCCACTATTCGCACCGGTGGTTGCCAACGTGCCGCCGGCATCGGTCAGCACCAGCGTTGACGTGGCGTTGTCCCCTACAAAAGCCTCGAAGGACGCGAACGTGCCGGACAAAACACCCGCCACGGTGCGATCCTGCAGACTAAGCGTGCGATTGGCACCGGCGCTCGCGATCGAGAGCGAATCGGTACCACCGCTACCATCGAGAGATGTAAAGTCGGTAAACGACAACGCGCCAATCGAACCATCGTTGGTACCCGTCAGCGAGAATGATTCGCTGCCGCTGGTGCCGATCAACGTCGAATCACTGTTGTTACCAATAAAGCTATCGATACTGCTGAACGTCGTGCCGATAGCGGTTGCGGTGGCGCTGCCTAAGTTGATGCTAATTGCCGCGCCGTTGCCGGCAAAACTCAAGGTGTCGACGCCGGTACCGCCGGTGAGGGCGCCGCCGATACTTCCGGCTGACTGTACGACAAAAGTGTTGACGCCATTACCGCCAGCAAGGTTGCCGGAAAGCCCTGCCGACAACGTGAAAGTGTCACTGCCGGTGCCGCCGGTGACGTTTTGCACGCTGCTGAAGGCAGCGCCATTCAAGCTGCCAGCATCGGTGCCACTGATCGTCCAGTTATTGACGGTATTGCCGCCAATGAGCGTATCCGTGCCATTACCGCCGACCATGGAACCAAACGCTGAGGCGCCGACCAGTGTGACCGTGTCGTTACCGTCGCGCGCGTCAATGGCGCCGCTGAGCGACGCATTGAGCGTGAAGGTGTCGACATTGTCGCCGCCGGTCAAATTCACGAGGTTCGCGAAGTCGATCGTCGTTGCGCCAAACGTCAGTGTCCCTTGATTTGCACTAGTGACGACAAACGCATTCGCACCGCTCGAGCCAATGAGCGTATCGGTCCCCGCGACGCCATCGATATCCGTGTTAGCGGTGTTGGTGAAACTCCCGACCGTCGAGAAATCAAACGTGTCGTTACCGCCACCCCCGGCGATAGAAGAATTAGCCGTGAGCGCAACGGTCGCATTGCCAAAATCGACGATATCGGTGCCGGCCCCGCCAGTGACCGTCAAGCTATCGACGGCCACGTTTGCGCCGGTGAAGTCGAGCGTACCGCCGCCACCATCGCTGCCGAAAGTAATGCTTAAGTCCCCGTTTAACCCGTTTAGAACACCGCTTAAGGTAACATTGCGCCCGGCCAACAGCTGTAGCGCCGTGGCTGCGTTCCAGGTGATGTCGACATCGTTGTTGAAAACAATATCGGAATTCCCGGCGGTAGCCGCCGAGGTATCCAACGTGACATCGCCAAGCCCGAGTTGGGTAATGAGAAAAGCGTCGTTAAAAATGTTTGGACCAATGTTCGAACCATCGTCCAATCCGTCTTGGACGGTGACGAGACCGGGATCGATCAAAAGATGCCCAAAGGCGCCCCGCAACGCCGTTAAATCGACATGATGCGTGAGGATGACTTCATCACGCGCGGACAACTCTACCGCGCCACCGTTACCGCCCTGTTGCCCGCCTTTTGCTGCAACGCTGCCATGCAGCGCGGCGTGGTCCTCGGCCCAAATCACGATATGGCCGCCGTCACCTTGGTGCGTGGCATTCGCCGCTACCGTCGTGTTTGCCGAGACTTGCGTGCGCTGCGCAGTAAGCCCTTCGATGGGAGCGCCATGGGCGCCGCCGCCAAGCAATATCTCGCCGCCGCCTTGCCCGCCGCTCGCATTTAGTTCACTGCCATCGGCAATCTCAACCGACGCGCCAACCACCTCAATGCGTCCGCCGACATGAGCGGCATCGCCACTGGCATTGAGTTCGCCGCTGTTGATGACCGTGTCATCCGTGCCAAGCCCTAGGAGTTTTATTGCGCCACCGTCGCGCGCAATGCGCCCGGCGCGCACGATGCCACTGTTGTTGATGGCGTTATCAAAGACCTCGCGCGCGGTTTTAGCGGCCAAAACCACCGTCCCACCCGGCGCCTCGATGACGCCGCTGTTGTGGACCGCGTCCGGCGCGTCCGTGGGATTTTCCAGCACCGCCTCATCGACCGTGAAGCGCAAGAGGCCGTCGCCTTCAAAATCGAGCGTCATGCGCTCACCTGCGAGTAAATTGACACGACCGGCGTTAGCGACGATGAGGCCTTCGTTGCGCACGTGCTTGCCAGCGAGCGTCACGTCACCGCCAGTCGCCGCTGCCAGCGTGCCTTGATTGATGACATCGCCGGGTGCGCCTTCAACCCCGCTCAACGAGATGCGACCGGCCAGAAAGTCTTCCACTTTAACCTGTAGCCCAGCCGCAACCAGGCTGTTGACGTTGACCCGTGCATTTGGGCCGAAAAAGACACCGTTGGGATTGGCCAAGATCACACGCCCGTTCGCTTCCAAGCGTCCGAGAATCTGCGTGCCGTCTTGGTCGAAAATGCGGTTTAGGGCCTCGGCTTGCGCGCCCGGCTGGCGAAATTGCACGAGTTCATGCGTTTGGATGTCGAAACTCTGCCAGTCGAGGGCGAGCCGCTGGGAAGTTTGCTCGATGACGGTGGTCGAGCCATTTGGGGCGACAATCGCGCCTTCGCCGGCCACCACCGCCCCTCCCTCCGGTCCGGCGACGGCAGCCTGCGGCAGGCCCGCGCAAATCCACGCCGACAGCACGCCCGCCCGTCCCCACCGATACAGGCGGATAGACGTGCGCGAGACATTCCCGGGCGAGGAAGTATCGGTCACCAGCGAGCCTTTTTATTAGTGTGAGTCCAGCCTGCCTAACCTACCGCGACCGGAAAGGGCCGTCTACGGATTCAGCGGGCCGTTTAATCATTGTTGTAAAGTCGTTCTCAAAGCGGCTTGCGAAGCCGGCAACGTCTGTACTGCCCATCGCGTGCTGCAAGCAGGGCGCCGCTAATTTTGATGGTTTCCGTCGGCGTCGGCCGATAGCGCGGCCTCAAGCGATGACGTAGGGTAGGTCGTCGGCGTCAAAGGAGTTCCGCGATGAATCGGTTACTACCTGCTCTCGGTGCGCTCGCCTCCATCGCGTTATCTGTCGCAACGCCCGCCGCCGACTCCGGCGACCCGACATTGCACGCCGCGATTACGAAAGATCAGGCCTACGTCCGCGCGTTGTATGTCGATCTCCATCAGCACCCTGAGCTACACACACAAGAGCGTTTGACCGGAGCGCGCATCGCCGACGAAATGCGTACCGCCGGCCTCGAGGTAAAACAGGGTATCGGCGGGTTTGGTGCAGTGGGGGTATTGCGCAATGGCGAGGGCCCCACACTTCTTCTGCGTACCATCATGGATGCGCTCCCGATTGCCGAGAACACCGGGCTCCCGTTTGCGAGCAAGGTCACCGCCACCGCGGCGGACGGCACCACGGTACCGGTTGCGCACGTGTGTGGCCACGACGCCATCATGGCTGCCGCGATTGGCGCGGCACGCTACTTTGGGAAACATCGCGAAAACTGGCGCGGAACGTTCGTGTTACTCGCGCAACCCGCCGACGAGAGTTTGCTTGGCGCGCGCGCAATGCTGAAAGACGGTCTACTGGAGGCGATGCCGAAACCTGATTTCATCGTCGGTTATCACCTCCTGCCCGATTTCTCGAGCCGCCAGGTAGCGTGGGTCAGCGGTTACGGGCTCGCGGGCTCGGAAACGGCTGAGATAGTGGTTCGCGGGGTCCCGGGTCATGCCTCGTTTCCGGCCGCCGCGAAGGATCCCGTACCGCTCGCCGCGCAGATCGTGCTCGCGCTACAGACTTTCATTGCGCGCGAAGTGCCGCCGCTTGAGGCTGTCACGCTCAACGTGGGTTCGATTCATGGGGGGCAGGAAGTCAGCGCCATCCCTGCCGAAGTGAAGCTCGGCTTGAGCATGAGCTTTTACTCCGAGAAAGTGCGCGAGATGTTACGCGCGCGTATTCCGCAAATCGCCGAAGCGCACGCTCGCGCGCTAGGTCTGCCGGAGGATCGCATGCCAATCGTGACCTTCTTGGACAATGGCATTGGTTCAACTTACAACGACCCTGCGCTTACCGCGCGCGCCGTGTCCGGCTTTGCGTGGGCGGTTGGCAAGCGTAACGTCGTCAAAGGCGAGCAACTACTCGGCACGGATGAAACCACCGCGCTCTCGCATGCTTATCCGGAACCCGTGCCGATGATGTTTTTTTATTACGGCAGTAGCGAGCCCGCAGCACTCGAAGCCGCACGCACGGGTGGCCCGCCGTTACCGAGCCTGCATGCGCCGGAATTCGCACCGGATATCGACGCAACGTTAGCTACCGGCACGAAGGCGCTCGTGGGGGCAGTCGTCGGCATTCTGTCGCCTGAAAACCGGTGAGGATCCCAGCGTTTCACGTAACGGACGGATGCTAAAAAAACAAATTCAAATCCACCCAATACTGCGGCCGATTTCCGCTCGCGGATTCGGGATCGCCGATAGGATTGGCGACCGATAGCTTGAAAGAATACTTTCCCGGGTTATTGAACGAGATTGCCATACCGGCGCCTTTCAAGTTATCCGACCGGTCTTCGGAGGCGAGCGGCTTGTTGAGTTTGCCGGCGGCGTAATCGAAGTAAAACGAGACTTGCAGGAGCTCACCCCAGGTACGATTGTCGAACGCCGGTTGATCAGCAATCCCGGGCGCGTTGATGATCCACTCGAGCGAGCCGAAGAAGGCGCGATCGAACAGAAGCTCCGTTGGTTGGTACGCGCGCACACTGGTGGAGCCGCCGATGGCGTATTGCTCAAGAGGTACAAGCAGATCGTCAGTCCATTGCGCTTCGGCCCGCAGCAGCACGCTGTGATGGCGGAGTACATTGGTCAACGGGGTTAGGCTCTGCAGCCGCGAGAAGCTGAAGAAAAGCTTATTGAACTCCCCTTCGGCAAAGGTCCGATCACCGCCCTGGCGACTGGGTCTTACCCGCGCGGGCGTCTGCCCCATCGCGCCGAGAAAATCATTGAAGCCATGGGAGAATTCAAACACGCCGGCGTTGAGGCCGGCGAAGCGCGTGTCAACCAGATCGAAATCCGCGCCGACGAGCACCACACTCAAATCATCCTTGGATTGCCCCCGCGCGCGGACATTGGTTTCCGCTTGCTTGCGCGCAAATTCCACGCGGCCTTCCAGGTTGCGCTGACGCGAACGCACGAACGCGTGGTTGACGGTGGTGTAGAGGTTTTGTGTATCGCTTTCGATGTCGCGATCCCGAAACGCCCCGCCAACATCAAAGCGGTTACGGTCAAACCGCACGCTGGCGAGTGTTGAAGGAAACCATAACGGGCGCTCGTATTCGGCACCCCAGTAGAACGAATTCGCGGGGACTTGCGTCACTTGAGCGGTCGCCGTCAGGCGGTCGGCGGCGCCGGTCGGGTTATTGGCCACCCCTTCCAGCCGATAACGGTTTTTGCCGGTTTCCCGGATCCCGTGATTGTCGGCGCGGACCGTGGCGGCAAAGCGATCTTCTTCCTGCACTTTGACCGCAAGGTCGGCCGTTCCAACTTGTTGGCCAGGCTGGAATATCCCAAAGAGCGTCAACCCGGGCGCACGGTTCAACGCCAACAGCGCGCTTTCGATCTCATCTTTGTGAATGGGGCGATCGCGGGAATCCTTGAACACACGGCGCAAAAGCTTTTTGCCGTATCGTTTATTGCCTTCGATCAAGACCCGCCCCAGATTGCCCTCTAAGATTCGAATCCGCACCACGTCATCCGTTACTGTTTGAACCGGCACTGTCGCTTGCGCCAAGATAAGCCCGCGTTCACGGTAATAAGTGGTTACCGCATCGGCGACCTCCTGTAAGTGCCCCACGGTAAAGCCGGCTGGGTAGGCTGCGCGTTTGCTTTCGACCAACTGCTCAAGTTCGGCGATTGCCACCCCAAACTCCGGGAGATCCCGTGCGCCTTCTAATTCGAAACGGGAAACCGCAAGCTTGTCGCCGGCATCGATGTCGAGCGGACGGGCAGGGACGGCCGGTACTTCAAAGCGCGGAGACTCGAGGGTTGGCAGTTGGGGTTGACGGGGTGCTGGGCGCATGGCACCTGCGCGGGCGCCTGCCGGGAGGTCGGCGGCTGACATGTCGAGGCAAATCGCCGCCAACAACACGCCGAGCAGGGGTCGAGCCCGGGTCTTTACAACCCGCCGAGGCGTTCGAGTACGGTCCGATACTGCGGTCACTTATAGCGCCCCGTGCGCGTTGGCGGTTTCGGAAGATTTCGCTTATTGTATAGCAACTTCGGAGATGATCTTCGATTGCTATCGTATCATCTGAGGCGTTTGGCGTAACGGGGGCTTGGACAAAGACCTCGCTCCATGGAACAGGCTCGTCGAAAGCGGTACCACGGCACATGGCATTAAAAACCTCCTATCTCGCGATCATGTTCGCCGACATCAGCGGCAGCACGCGCTTATACGAGGTACTGGGCGATGTCGCCGCGCGCGCCAAAGTTGCGAGTTGCCTACGACTTCTCACCCAAGTGGTCGAACGGCGGGACGGGACGGTGGTGAAGACCATTGGCGATGAGGTCATGTGCACGTTCCCAAGCGCCGAAAAAGCCGTCATCGCGGCGTGTGAGATGCAAGAGGCGGTGGAAGACGAGATTACTGAACAAACCGCGGCAGGCCCGATTTCACTCGCGATCAGAGTCGGCCTGCATTTTGGATCGGCCATTTTGGAAGCGGGCGACGTTTTTGGCGATGCCGTCAATGTCGCCTCCAGGATGGTCTCGATGGCGAAAGCCGGACAGATCATCACCACCGAATCCACTATCGGCGAACTGCCGCCAATCCTCAAAGCCAACACGCGTTTTGTCGATCGATCGCCGGTCAAAGGCAAAAAAGAAACCGTCGATATTCACGAGATCTTGTGGCAACAGGAAGACATCACGCGAATGTCCACCGCCGTGGCCAACGTCAAGCGCGAAGCCGTGGCGCGCATGCGTTTCACGTATCGCGATTTAAGCGTGACGGTGGATCAAGAACGTCCGCAGATTATGGTAGGGCGGAGCAAAAGCGCCGATATCGCAGTTGATGAAGGTTTGGCCTCGCGCCTCCATGTCAAAGTCGAGCTGCGCCGGGGAAAATTTTTTATCACCGACCAAAGCACCAATGGCACCTACGTGAAATTCGGTAAGACCGAAGCCTTTCTGCGCCGCGAAGAAATGTCCTTAAGCGGCAAGGGAATGATTAGCCTGGGGCGCGCGTTCAAAGAGAACCCGGCTGAAGTCGTGCACTTCAGTACGGAGTCGTAGCGGCAGCCGCGCCTTGCGTTGGCGCGCCGCCATCGAGCCGTTACCCTGTCCTATGCGCGAGCGTTTCACCTGGACGTCGGCGGCGACCACGCATGTGGGTCACGTGCGCCAAGTCAACGAAGATGCCTTATGCGCGCGGCCCGAGATCGGCTTATGGGCGGTTGCCGATGGTCTCGGTGGACATTCCGCGGGGGATCTCGCGAGCCAGATGGTGGTCGACGCCCTCGCCAAGGTAAAGCCTCAAACCGAGCTGAGCGCGATGGTCGAGTTCATCGAGCACAGCGTGCTGGATTCGCACAAACGGTTGCTCGCATTGGCGCAAGGGCTCGAAACCATCGGCAGTACGGTGGTGGCTCTGACAATCGTCGGCGACTTTGCCGCGTATTTATGGGTTGGGGATAGCCGGTTATATCGATATCGGGACGGTCGGTTACGACAATTGACCACCGATCACTCGCAAGTTGAACGTTACATCGAGCAAGGTTTGTTGTTGCGCGCGCAAGCCACGGCGCACCCGCATGGGCATCTTCTGACCCGCGCGATCGGCGCCCGGCTCGACTTGCACGTCGATCTTGACGTGTGCCGCTTGCGCAGCGGCGATCGCTTTCTCCTCTGTTCTGACGGTCTCGACAAACATCTTGCACGCGATGAGCTTGCCACGCAGCTCGCGCAGGGTAGCGCCGGCGCTTGCGTCGACGCATTGCTGAATCTTACGCTTGCGCGTGGCGCCGCCGATAATGTGACGATCTGTATCGTCGATATTCAATAGAGGCTCTCAGTGAGCAGCATCGTAACTATGTTGGGGTTCGCTTTGCGCACCCCAATCTACCCCAGACGCCAATCTACAACACCTAGTTGCATCGTAGGTTGGGGTGAGCGCTGCGAACCCCAACGAGCTGCGAGCGTATTCGACGATTCAATCCATGGCCGACTTTAAAACTGCGCTCACCGCATTAGGCCGCGGCGAGATCAAATTTGAACTCGTCGCGGACAACATCGAGCGTCTGTTGATCCGACGCCCGCAAGCGGCGCTCGATCTCATGCAACTGCTACGCGAAGCGTTTAGCGGCGGCACTATCAACGCGACGCTCTACGAAGATCTGAAACGCTGCGTCGCCGACTGCGCAACCGAATACACCAGCATCGACCCCACGTCCCTGATTGCCGACGAGCCCACCAGTCTCGCGACGGTACGCGCGGGCGAGCATACCCAATTCAATCGGATTGACGAACCGGCGGCGCTCGATAGCCAGCCGTCCGATAGTTCCTCCTGGGAATCGCGTCCGTTGCCTTTCGTCGAAGACTTGAAGCTCGAACCCGGTACCGTGCTGAAAGAACGCTTTATTCTCGACGATGTGCTCGGCTCGGGCGGCATGGGTACGGTGTACAAGGGTCGCGATCTCATCAAGGTCGAAGCGCGTGACAAAAATCCATTTCTCGCGCTCAAGGTGTTAAACGAAGATTTCAAGAAACACCCCGACGCCTTCATCGCGTTACAGCGCGAGGCGAGTCGCCAGCAGCGCCTGGCGCATCCCAATATCGCCACCGTCTACGACTTTGACCGCACCAGTGGCGGCACGGTGTTTTTGACGATGGAGCTGTTGGAAGGCCAGCCGCTTAATGTGTTTATCAAGAATGTCGTTAAGCCGCGCAATGGCCTGCCCTTTCACGAAGCCTTTCCGATGATTCAAGGCTTGGGTAGTGCGCTCGTGTACGCGCACGAGCGCAATATCGTGCATTCGGATTTCAAGCCGGGGAACTGCTTCCAGACGCAAGACGGCACGATGAAAGTATTGGACTTCGGGATTGCGCGCGCGGTCATGAATCCGGGTCAGGGGGATGGCGAGAAAACGCTGTTCGATCCCGGCAAGCTGGGCGCCTTGACTCCGGCTTACGCCAGTGCCGAAATGCTCGAACAAAAAGAACCCGATCCGCGCGATGACATCTATGCGCTCGCCTGCGTCGCCTACGAGCTCCTAACCGGTCGTCATCCGTTCAACAAGTTGCCCGCAAACAGCGCGCGCGATAACAAACTCATCCCACCGGCCATTAAGGGGCTGACGCGTAAACAAATGCGTGGGCTCGCCCGCGGGCTTGCTTTCGATCGTAAAAATCGCAGTCAATCGGTGGCTGAGTTTTTGCGCGAATTTGAAGGAAAGACGCCGCCGTACAAGAACCCCTTGATTGCCATTCCGGTTGCGGCCGGCCTACTCGCGCTGGTTGGCTTCGCGCCGGTCCGCGATTATCTTCACCAACGCGACTTGGATGCGCGCGCCGCCGAGGTCAGCTCGGGCGACAACGCGCGGGTCGACGCCGCGCTCCTCGCGCTCGGTGAACTCCAGAATCCCGAGGATCGTTCGCGCGTGTTGATGGCCGTGCGCGACGACTTACTCGCGCATTTCGAAGGGCGTTTACGCGCGCATGTCGATCTAGACCGCGCGCAGTACGATTTTGCCGGTGCCCGCCAACTCTTGGACCGCCTATCGCAGATCGATGTCTACAAAGATTCCGCGCAAGTGGAAGCCTTGGCGGCGCGGCTTGACGAGCAAGAAAATAATCTACTTGCGACGCAAACCGAACGCTTTAATGCGTTGATCGAGCGCGGCGCGCTTACTGCCGATCCGGCGCAAGATGACGCGCTCGATTCGCTCGCGGTCATGCAACAAGTGGCGCCAGGCGTCGTTGCGCCAATGCGGCAGCGGTTGATTTCGGCGTTATCTCGTGCGATCGATCAAGCCCTGCTTGCGCAGGATTTGCCGCGCGCGGAGCTCCTGTTGAAAACCGCGCGGGAACTGGTGCCCGATAGCACCAATCTCCAAAACCAAGCGGACCGCATCGAAACGTCGCGTGACCGCCTTGCGCTGGACGAGAAGGTCAAGCAACTGACGGGGAGCGTGACCGCAACGCTCAATACGTTGCGCGAACTGGCCGACGCCACCGCACTTCGCGACGTCATCCCGCAGTTGGCCGCATTGGATCCAAATCACCCCTTGCTCGAAACCACGCGCGGCGCGGTATTGCCGCTCATCACCCGCGAACTCGAGGCGCTACAAGACTTGGCAAGGCTCCGGCCGAGTCCGTTGTTGGCGAACGATTATTCACCGATGCTGCGCGCACTCGGTGCCGCTGAGTTGGCACGCCAAAACGATGCACTAATCGCACGACTCGACCAGCGATTGGCCGCGCAAGCCTTAAGCATTTTGCAACACGTTGACACGGACCCAACGACGCAAGATCCGTTGACGGACGAATTCATCGCGCTCGCCACTGGCCGCGCGTGGGGGCGGATCGCGCGCGACGCTCAGGCTTACCGTTTGCTGCGCGAGGCCGATGTCGGCGAAACCGAAAACGGGTCCGCGCTGGCCACCGCCGCCGCACTTGCAACTTCGGAATGGTTGCAACCATTGCTCGTGAAACGTCGCGACAAGACGCGAGCCCCGACCGCGACGCTCGATACGTTACGCGCGGCAACCAGCCAAACCGATCTTACGGAAGCCACTGAAACGGCCGTGATCGATGTGTATGACGATGCATTACGCAACGGCGCGCAACGCAAGGAAGCCGCAACACTACTGGCGGAGTTCTACGCGCGCCGGATCGCCGCACTCCGTAACCAAAGCGAATGGGACCGCGCCCTCGCGGTGAGCGAACGCAGCCTCGCGCTGCTCCCGGTGCAACAATCATCCATTGATTCTTACGCGGCACTTACCGCCGCGGAGCAACAGGCGACACGCACGGACCTCGCGGCGCGCCAAGCGGAACTCAGAGCGGATCTAGAGTCCTTGGCCGCCAACCCCGTCGCCGACCGCGCGTGGCGCGATCGCGTGCAGAAATCGATGTACGAACTCACGGTCACCTTTGGCGAGGATGCGGCGTCGCTCGGTGAGCTGGCGACTAGACTCGGCACACTATTGGTGGGCCAAGCGCGCGAGATGCGGCTCGCCCAGCGTTTCGCGGAAAGCGAGAATATTTTGGCGCGCGCAGCGCGCTTAGCACCCGCCTTACCGGAACTCGCGACAGAGCGCGGCGAACTCACGCGCGCGGCGGAAGAATTCGCGAACGCCCAACGCGAAGAAGAGCGAATTGCGCGGTTAGACGCACTGAAAGCGACCTTTCGATCGCAGGCCCGCGCGAACGACGTGGCTGGCGCCAGCGCCTCGTTTAACACCCTACGGAGCGAACTTGGGGCTGACGATCCTTTTGCACGCGGTCAAGGCCCGGAACAGCTCGCGCGCGCTTATTACCGCAGCGCGCTCGCGCGCGCCGGCGCCAAAGATTTTGCTTCCGCGCTGCGTTACGCGCGCGACGGCCTCAAGCTCAAACCAAACGATCAAGAATTGCGCCTCGCCGTCAACGAGTACACCGTCAACGGTAACCGCCAGATCCTCGCGCGAAGCCTGCGCGAACCGGCGTTCGATGTACGTGAGGCGTTGACGCAGATCGCGGAAATTCAAACGCTCGATCCGCGCGCCTACGGTGCCGACGAAGCGCGTTGGGCACAGGCGCTCGCCAATCGCCTGCGGGCGCTACAAACGGCTGAGGGTCCGATCTCCAATCCTCTCCTTGAACAAGCGCAAAGCGTGTTCGCTGGCAATGATCTGTTAGCCGGGATAAAACCCGTGCCGTTACCTGAAACCGCGTATTCCGAGGCACCGGCGATTGAGTCCGCCATTCGGAGCGGTCAACTGACCGCTGCGCGCGCACAACTGGCGAAGGCCATTGCGGATGCGCCACGGCACGCCGACGTCCAACGATTGAAACAGCTTTACAACGAGCAACTCGGGCGCGCCAAGGGGCTGTACGAAAATTATCAGACTGCATATCGGAAGCGCGACTTCGTCAACGCAAAGTCGATTATCGATGAGGCACTCGCGGTGTGGCGTGATAGCGAAACTTTCCAAAAGGAACAAAACCGCGTCGTCGCGGCCCTGGAAGCCAAGACCGCAGTCGATGCGACGCCTCGCGATGGCCCTATTCCTCCCTCGCGCGCGCCATGCAGCGCCGAACTCGCCGGGCACGGCGCCCGTCGCCAGGGAGTCTGTTTTGACATGATGAGCGCGCAAGCTCGCGGCCCATTGTTGGTGGTGGTGCCCGGCGGCGAGGGAGTCGCGGCACCGTTTGCGATTGGCAAATACGAATTGACGGTCAGCGACTTCAACGCGTACTGTCGATTGAGCGGAGATTGCACGCCGCTGGCGGATCGCGAGGGAGTCCTGCCGCTGACGAATGTGTCGATCGCGCAAATCGAAGCTTACGCGACATGGTTAAGCGATCGCAGTGGTCATACTTATCGCCTACCGACGGGCCAGGAATGGGAACACGCGGCGCGCGCCGGCGGTAAACAGCCGCAAAAAGACTATAACTGTCGCGTCGAACAAAACGGCCAGGTGCTGAAAGGACAAACCGTCATGGGTGTCAACACCGGCAAAGCCAATGGTTGGGGGCTGTACAACTATGTCGGCAACGCCCAAGAACTGGTGCGTGATGCGGCGTTGCAGGCGCGTGGCGGCGCATTTGAGGACGCCTTTGGTAAGTGTACGATCGAGCTCGCCAAACCCACGGATGGCGCGGGCGATCCGGCGACGGGTTTTCGGTTGGTGCGAGAAATAAGATGAGCGAACTATCCCCGCTGCGTGCCTTGGTCAAACGCTTCGAAGCCAACGAACTCGATAAACACAGTTACATCGTCGAACGACGGCGATTGATTGACGCGATCACCAGCGGCGCCGTCGAATTGGACGAACCGGAAATCACCGAAATCCTGCCGACCCGTGTAGTCATGCCAACCCACGAGCCCGCGGTCGAACCTGGCGCCGACGTCGTCGACGGGGCGGCCGCTATCACGACGAAGCCTTTCATTAGCGTGTTGCTA
This sequence comes from uncultured Klebsiella sp., assembly GCA_964555355.1. Taxonomy (GTDB): domain Bacteria; phylum Pseudomonadota; class Gammaproteobacteria; genus CAIKBL01. The sequence goes on along the minus strand of CAZKRY010000014.1, from coordinate 158,006 downwards.
TTCGCGGGGATCGGATTGCTGCTCGCCGGCGCATGGGTATTCTTTCAGCTCTCGCGCCAATGAGCCTATCCACGCCTAATCTCGACACCGGCGAACTCCACAAATTCGGCGCGCTGGCGGATGACTGGTGGGACCCGCGCGGCGCTAGCCGCACGCTGCATCATATAAATCCTTGTCGCGCGTCCTACATCGCGGCGCGCACGACACTGACTGGTAAACGCGTACTCGACGTTGGGTGCGGTGGTGGGATACTGACTGAAAGTCTCGCGCGCGCGGGCGCCGTCGTGACCGGCATCGATTTAAGCCCGGAACTTATTGAGGTCGCAAAGCGCCATGCCATGGACGAAGGACTCGCGATCGACTACCGAGTTTACGCCGCTGACGCGCTCGCCGCCGATGCGCCTGCGTCGTTTGACTGCGTCGTCTCGATGGAATTGCTGGAACACGTGCCCGCCCCGTCCGAATTGATCGGCACGCTCGCTCGGTTGCTGCGCCCAAGCGGCGACCTGTTCTTGTCGACACTCAACCGATCCTGGCAAGCGTATGCGAGCGCGATCGTCGGTGCCGAATATTTATTGCGGCTCCTGCCCATCGGCACCCATGACTATCAACGTTTTATCCGCCCGTCCGAACTCGCCGCCATGCTGCGCGAACACGACTTAGCGCTTCAAGACTTAGCCGGCATGCGCTACGACCCACTAAGCCAGCGGGCCACATTGACCACTCGACCCACTGTCAATTTCTTATTGCACGCGACCCAAGAGTAAGCCGCGGTGTTTGACGCGGTGTTATTCGATCTCGACGGCACGTTGCTCGATACCGCGCCCGATTTGGCCGGCGCGCTGAACCGGGTACGGTGCAATCACGACCTACCGCCGGTGCCTTTCTCCGCCTTGCGACCCTGGGTATCGCATGGCAGCTTTGCGTTGGTGCGTGCCGGATTTGGGCTTGCCGATGATCATCCTACATTCGAGAGTCTGCGCCAGGAATTACTGGCCGAATACCACGCCCAAATTGCCGACGAGTCTGCGCCATTCAGCGGCATCGACGCGGTTCTTGAGTGGTTGCAGGCGCGCGAATTGCGCTGGGGCATTGTCACCAACAAGCCGGGCTGGCTAACGACACCGCTACTCGCGCGCGTCCCCTTCACACATACTCCCGGGTGTGTGGTGAGCGGTGATACGCTTCCGGTGCGCAAACCCGATCCGGGTCCGCTGTTATTGGCCGCCGAGACGTTGCGCGTCGCACCATCGCGTTGTATCTATGTCGGCGACGCGGAACGTGATGTCGAAGCCGGTCGCCGCGCCGGTATGCGCACGTTGATCGCGAGCTACGGTTACTTGGGCATGCACGATGAGCCCGCACACTGGGGTGCCGATGGCATGGTCGCGTCTCCGCACGAGTTAATGAATTGGCTCGCGCGCGCACTTAATCACGCCACGGATGAAGTTTAAGTCGTTTTGCAGGTGACGACGCTTCCGCTCGACTCGTTTGATCCGGCTCGCGAATATGCCCCGCCCGCCGGCAGCGATCTTTACTACGCCCTCCTGTATTGCGCACCGCACGTGCGGCCCGCGTTGCAGGCCGTCGAAGTATTTCGTGGGTTGATCGCGCAAATCCCACGCACTTGTTCAACCAAGGAGATAGCGCTCACCAAATTGACTTGGTGGCATACAGAGTTACACCGCCTAACCGATGGCCAGCCGCAGCATGTCGCGACGCGGGCGTTACAACCGCTATTGGCCCGCGACGCGCTGCTTGCATCGGCGCTCTTTGCGCTCGTTGATGGAGTTGCCGCGCTTTTACCGGTGAGCCGATTCGCCACTGCCGACGCCCGCTTCGAAGCTTACGCCGCGGCGCATTCGCCACTGTGGGAATGTCATGCGCGACTTGCCGAATGCGCGGGCGACGCCACGTCGACTGCCGGTCGCGTTGGCACCATGCTCGCCATCGTCGATACCTTGCGCGCGTTGCGCGCGGCGCTAACGGGCGGTCAAGCATGGCTGTCTCAGGATATCGTCGCGCGCGCGGGAACCTCCGCCGAGACCACGCAAGCCGAGTGGTATCGTGCACTTGCGATGATAGAACTGCCTGAATTCCAGCGCGAAATTAACTTGCATCTCACGGCATTGAGGCGTGTCCGCGAACTACGGTGCCTGCGCAGCTTGCTGCGGATGGCGCTCGCGACACTCGGTGTGATCGCGGAAGACGGATACGCGGTGTGGGAGCGACGCGTCGAGATCACGCCTTGGCGGAAACTTTTGTGCGCGCTACGAACCCGTATCGAAGCCTGACTCGTAGCCGACGATAAGCGACGGGAGAGGTGTCCACCCGCAAAATTGTCCACACATAACGCACACCGGCCACGCGCAGAGGCAATAACACCATGAAGCCTAAGTCGAGCGGCTGCCCGTCTACATCGGCCGGAAGTCGCGCACCTGCGTAGGTGGTAACGGAAAACGAACCTTCGCTGGACCATAGAAGTACCTGAAAGCGTTGCCAATGAGTCGCGAGTTCAGCGCTGCACGCCACGGCACTCGCCGCAATGGCCAGTAATATCGCGGCGCATGCCGGCGTGACCGGGTACGCATAGGCAAGCAGGCCGATAAGCGCACCGTGGAAAGCGGTACAAATCACAATGGGTCGCCACGGGTGTTGCGTGACAAAACTCAAGGGAGCATTGAATCCATTCATGCTTGTGGAGTGTAACGGAACGGCCCACGCGCGGTGAACTTGGCGCCCGGAATTCACTTGAATTTGCAGGGTTCAGCAAAGATACTACGACCCGCTTTTACTCAATCTGCAAGATGCATTAGGCGGCCACGCCATGAGCGCCCAGCAATCCACACCAAACGCCGCGCCTGACGCGGCCGCCGCGCCGACGCCTGCGTCTCCGGCGGAAACGCCGAAACCGCGTGAGCTCGGGGGTCCGAAAGGTCTTGAGCCGACCCGTTACGGCGATTGGGTGGTTAAAGGTAGATGTATCGATTTTTAGAACGATCCCCTTGCGGGGCCTGCCCTATCCCGGCACCGCTGCCATGGGACAAGACCGAGTAGTTGATACCGTAAGTTATCGAGCAAAATCCCTAACGTGGTGCACGGGGTATTCGGAGCAATGATGAACAAGAGCAAACCGTTGTCGCCGCATTTGCAGGTCTATCGGCCGCAACTGACGAGCGTTCTGTCTATTACGCATCGTGCCACAGGTGTCTTTTTGGCGCTGGGCACGGCGGTGTTGTTGTGCTGGTTATTAGCCGCGGCCCGTGGCCCGGTGGCTTATGCGGTCGCCGCAGAAATGTTGACTTGGTGGGTGGCGAAGGTCGCCTTGCTCGGCTGGACCTGGGCGTTTTTTTATCATCTGTGTAACGGTGTGCGTCACTTAGCCTGGGATGCCGGTTACGGCTTTGACCTCAAGGCTGCTTACCGTTCGGGTTATCTGGTACTTGTGGCCTCATTAGTGCTCACCGGCCTCATCTGGGCGTGCGTGTGGAGCCGCGTGGGAGGGCTGGCATGAGCTTACGCAGCGATCTTGGTCGGGTGAAAGGTTTAGGGTCGGCGAAATCCGGCCTCGAACATTGGCGCCTACAGCGCATCACCGCGCTTGCCCTCGTCCCGCTGGCCTTGTGGTTTGTCTACGCGCTGATGAGTTTGGTCGGCGCACCTTATGAAGCGGTGGTCGCATGGGTCGCGGCGCCCCATATCACGGTGTTGCTGCTCGCCCTGATCGTCGCGCTTTTTTGGCATGCGCAGCTCGGTCTGCAAGTAGTGCTCGAAGATTACATCCATGCCGCATGGCTGCAGATTGCAGCGCAAGTCGCGGTGCGCGGCGCTTGTGTGCTCGGCGCATTGCTCGGCGTGGTTTCTATTTTAAAAATCTCACTAGGCGCAAGTTAAGCCATGGCAAGCTATTCCCTTATCGAGCACAAGTACGATGTCGTGGTGGTGGGCGCCGGCGGCGCCGGGTTGCGCGCTACTTTCGGCATGGCCGCGGAAGGCTTGACGACGGCCTGCATTACCAAAGTCTTTCCGACCCGCAGCCACACGGTCGCCGCGCAAGGCGGCATGAGCGCGGCGCTCGGCAATATGGGGCCGGACGATTGGCGCTGGCACATGTATGACACCATCAAGGGTTCAGATTGGCTGGGCGACCAAGACGCCATCGAATACATGTGCCGCGAAGCGATCCCGGCCGTCATCGAGCTTGAACATTACGGCGTGCCGTTTTCACGCACCGAAGATGGCCGCATCTATCAACGTCCATTCGGTGGCATGACCACCAATTACGGCGAAGGCATCGCGCAGCGCACCTGCGCGGCCGCCGACCGCACGGGCCACGCGATTTTGCACACGCTGTATCAACAGTCGTTGAAGCATAACGCGGAGTTCATGATCGAGTACTTTGCGATCGATCTCGTGATGGACGATGCCGGCGTATGTCGCGGCGTGCTCGCGTGGAACCTCGAAGACGGTACGCTGCATTTGTTCCGCGCGCATGCCGTGGTGCTCGCGACTGGCGGCTATGGTCGCGCGTATTTCTCCTGCACCTCCGCGCACACCTGTACCGGTGACGGCAACGCGATGGTGCTCCGCGCGGGCCTACCGCTGCAGGACATGGAGTTCATTCAATTTCATCCGACCGGGATCTACGGCGCAGGCTGCTTGATCACCGAAGGCGTACGTGGTGAAGGCGGTTATCTCACCAACTCAGCCGGCGAGCGCTTCATGGAGCGCTACGCGCCGAACGCCAAGGACTTGGCTTCGCGCGATGTCGTGTCGCGCGCGATGACGATTGAAATTCGCGAAGGCCGTGGAGTCGGCGCGCAGCAGGATCACATTCATCTGCATTTGGAGCACTTGGGGCCGGAAGTCATCGACGAGCGCTTACCGGGGATCGCCGAATCCGCCGCGATATTCGCCGGCGTCGATGTCACCAAACAGCCCATCCCAGTGCTACCAACCGTGCACTACAACATGGGCGGTGTGCCAACCAACTATCAGGGTCAGGCGGTGACGCTCGCGGGGACCAATCCGGATTCCGAAGTGCCAGGCTTGATGGCGATCGGCGAAGCGGCCTGCGTATCGGTGCACGGCGCCAATCGATTGGGCTCGAACTCGCTGCTCGATCTCGTGGTGTTTGGGCGCGCGGCCGCCAAACGCTGCGCGGCGATGATCAAACCCGGTATGCCTCATCCGTCACTACCCGCGCACTCGACCGAGCGTTTGCTTGCACGGTTCGACGCCATGCGCCATGCCAATGGCAGCGAGCCCACCGCCAAACTGCGACTCGCGATGCAACGTATCATGCAAAACAACGCGGCGGTGTTTCGCACCGGGGCGGTCTTGGAAGAAGGCATCGTCAAGCTGCAAGAAGTCTGGGACGCATTCCAGCACGTTAAGGTTAGCGATCGCTCGATGATCTGGAACACCGATTTGGTCGAAACGCTGGAGCTCGATAACTTGCTCGGCAACGCGATGGTCAGTATTTGCGCGGCGGCCAATCGTAAAGAAAGCCGCGGCGCGCATGCACGTGAGGACTTCCCGGATCGCGACGACGATAACTGGCTCAAACACACGCTGACGTGGATCGATAACAAGGGCAAAGTTCGTTTCGACTATCGCCCAGTGCATATGTATACCTTGAGCGACGATGTCAAAGTCGTTCCCCCGAAAAAGCGCGTCTATTAAGTTTCGAAGGACTCAGTCATGGCGGAATTCAGCCTACCCAAAAATTCGCGTGTCATGCCCGGCAAAACGATCAATGCCGCCAATGGCGCCAAGCGCGCGCGCCGCTTGAAGGTTTACCGCTACGATCCAGATGGCGATGACAATCCACGTTTGGACACCTTTGAGATCGATCTCGACAAGTGTGGCCCGATGGTGCTGGATGCCATTATCTATATCAAAAACGAACTCGACGCGTCGTTGACCTTTCGCCGCTCGTGCCGCGAAGGGATCTGCGGATCGTGCGCCATGAATATCGACGGCACGAACACCTTGGCGTGCACCAAATCGCTCACCGCAGTCTCTGGTGATGTCAAAATCTACCCGCTACCGCATATGCCGGTGCAAAAGGATTTAGTCCCCGATCTGCGGCACTTCTACGCACAATACGCCTCGATCAAACCTTGGTTGCGCTCCGATTCGCCGCCGCCGCCCGATCGCGAGCGGCTACAATCGAAAGAAGATCGCGAAAAGCTCGATGGTTTGTACGAATGCATTCTATGTGCGTGCTGCTCGACCAGCTGTCCGAGCTATTGGTGGAATGGCGATCGCTACCTCGGCCCCGCGATCCTTTTGCAAGCGTATCGATGGCTGATCGACAGCCGAGATGAAGCCACCGGCGAGCGCTTGGACGACCTGCAGGATCCGTTTCGCTTGTATCGCTGCCACACGATAATGAATTGCGCGAAAACCTGTCCGAAAGGGTTGAACCCGGCCGAGGCAATTTCCGACATTAAAAAGATGATGCTGACGCGCACGCTCTAATGGAGGACAAGCGGCTTCGCTGGCGTTGCCGGCGCGGGATGAAGGAATTGGATCTAATTTTTGAGCGATTCCTAGATACCGACTACGCCGAGTTGGGCCTCGCCGAACGCACTGCCTTCGAAGATCTCGTCGAAAGTCCTGATCCGGAACTTTATGACTGGTTGCTGGGTCGGAGTAAGCCTGGACAACCGCAATTCATAGACCTAGTTGCCAAACTGCAGAGGCATCGCCCAGCGCATGGCGCTTAAGGACATTTTTCCATTGAGTCCGCTCGGCGATCCAGCCGCGTGTCACTTCGACGATACGATACGCGAAGCGCGGCTCGCGGCCGCAAACCACGTTGTGTCCCCGCGCTTCGATCTCGCGGTGATCGCTGTTAGTGGCGAAGACGCGGCGACCTTTCTGCATGGCCAGTTCACCACTCATGTCAAACGATTGAGACCAGGTGACGGGGGGCTGTGCGCCTGGTGTACCCCGCAAGGGCGCGTATCGTTTCTGTTTCATCTCCTTGCCGAACCGACCCGTTTCTTATTGCTAGTGCCGACGGGCGAAAGCGCGCGCATCGTGCAACGGTTACGGATGTTTGTGCTGCGTGCCAACGTCACGATTGAAGTGCTAACCGATTCGCTCGGCGTACTGGGGGTGAGCCTCCATGAAGAGGCTCACGCGGCGCTACCGAAAAGTGTGTCCGCGCTGCCGGCGCTCGCCCATTACAAATCCACCTCTTTGGGCGATGGACTAAACGCGCTCAATATCGTGCCGGCATGCCTGTACTTAATATGGGGAGAGTCCGTGCAAATCCTCGATTGGTGGCGCACCTGCGGTTTGCCAACCGTCGGCACCGGCGCATGGCAATTGCTTGAAATCGAACAAGGACTGCCGCGCATCGTCGGCTCAGTCGCGAACGAATTCCTGCCGCAGCAGTTGAACCTCGATGCCCTCGACGCGGTGGCTTTTGACAAGGGTTGTTATCCCGGTCAGGAAATTGTCGCGCGTTTGAAGTATCGCGGTGCCGTCAAAGCGCGGGCAATGGTTGCCGCCGCTGATAGTTCGATCGCCGTTGGCGACAAAATTTACGTACGCGGCGAGCGCGCGCGCAACGTTGGCAGCGTCATTGAGGTTGCCGCAAGCGCCGACGGCGCTCGCCTGCTCGTGGTGCTTGAGCTCGACGTCCGCGATAGCGCACTCGAAACCGCCACAGGCACATCCATCTCGGTACGTCCAACACAATGCTTCGATCGGATGTAATCTTGCGACCGTACACCACGCGACCTCATGATCCACGCGCGCCTGAAACGGTGTCGCCCCCGCACTATCCGCTTTAGAATGGCCAACATGCCGCAGAGCCAATCGTTACTACTCTCGTTCTTCGCGCGTCGACGCGCTCCGTTTTTCACGCTCGCCGGGATTTGCGTCGCGCTGCTTGGCGTTGGCTACTATTTGCAGTTCCACGATGGTCTAGAACCCTGCCCGCTCTGTATCTTTCAACGTATTGCCTATTTCGCGGTGGCCGTTTTGGCCCTCATCGCCGGCGCGCATAAACCCCATTTTCGAGGTGCGACTATTTACGCCGCGCTGATTTTTCTCGCGGCGGCGCTCGGGGCCGGCGTCGCGGGCCGACAGGTGTGGTTGCAACACCTTCCTGCCGATCGCGTACCCGAGTGCGGGCCGGGCTTGGACTTTCTGCTCGAGATGTATCCGCTGGTCGAAACCATCCGCACCGTACTGCGGGGCTCGGGAGATTGCGCCAAGGTGGATTGGACAATGCTGTCGTTTTCGATCGCCGAGTGGTCGTTGCTTTGCTTTATTGGGATTTGCGGCGCCCTCGTCGCCCTCGTGTATGCCCGGATGAACCGTAAGGTACAACGCGTGAAGCGTCGTTCATCGCGCCAAACAGCATGATGTTCCTGCCAAGCCCGAAGACATGGTTCTTACTGCTGTTGGCGACGACCGGATGCACCGGCATTCCGGCGTTGGCTTGGTCGCCAACTTTCTCTTACATGACGCTCAACGGCCTGAAAGCTATTGCGATCAGTGTCGAAGACATCCACCCCGATCTCAAAGTCTACGGACTCACCGCCGAGCGCGTGCGGGCCCCGGTCGAAGCGCGCTTAAGCGCGAGCGGTCTCAACGTCATACCTTACGATGCGGCACTTCGCGCGCCGGAGGCTGCGTTACTGCGCGTGCGCATCATCACCAACCAAGATGGCCACGGCTTTTACCACCTATCAGTGAAGTTGGAACTGCGTGAGAAAATCCCACTCGGCAACGCGGCCGGCGGCTTCATCTCGCAGGCGGTGTGGACGGAAGCCGAAAACGGCGTCATGCAAGCCAGTGAAGTCGAAAAAGTAGACGCCTTAGTGCGCGCGTTGGTCGAAGTTTTTATCAGCGAATATCGGACACAGAATTCGGTCTCCGAATAACGGCGCGCCTAGGGCACCCGCGCGTCCACGGCCGCGAGCGCGGTCATGTTGACCACCCGCCGCACGGACGACGATGGCGGCAAAATATGAGCGGCGTAATTGAGGCCGGTCAAAATAGGACCCACCGTCACGCCCTCGCCGAGCACGGTCAGCAGATGCATCACGATATTTGCGGCGTCGAGGTTCGGCATGATAAGCACATTCGCCGCGCCTTTGAGCGGAGAATCGTTGACCACCGCCGCGCGCACACTCGCAATCAGCGCGGCATCGGCTTGCATCTCCCCATCGACGTCCAAGTCCGGCATGCGCGCGCGTACTTGTGCAAGCACTTGGCGCAAACGGCGCGCAGACGGCTCGTCGCTACTGCCGAAATTGGAATGCGACAACAGCGCGACACTCGGCGTCATACCAAAGCGCTGCGCGCAATGGGCCGCGGCAAGTGTGATGTCCGCCAATGCATCGACCGTGGGTTCGGCATGAACTTGGGTATCGCCAATCACAAAAGTGCCTTTGCGCAGCACGAGCACGTTGAGCGCCGCAAGTGTGCGGCCGCCGTCGCCTAAGATCTCGCGCAAGTGCGCTAAATGCTCGTGATATTCGCCGTACAGTCCGCAGATGACCGCATCAGCTTCGCCGCGGCGCACGAGCATCGCGGCGATCACTGTGCTATTGGTGCGGAGCGTTCGCCGCGCGTCCGCCGGGGTTACACCGCGGCGTTTCATTAATTCAAAATACGCGGTCCAATACTCACGAAAGCGTTGGTCGGCCTCCGGGTTGACGACATCGATATCGCGCCCCACCACCAATCGCAAACCAAGATTTGCGATCCGCTGCGCGATGACGGCGGGGCGTCCGACCAGGATGGGTCTTGCCAGCCTATCGTCCACCACCGCTTGCACCGCGCGCAGTACGGTGACCTCTTCACCTTCGGCATACACCATCCGCCGCTGAATCTGTTTTGCGCGCTCGAAGAGCGGCTTCATCAGCAACACGGATTGGAACACATACTTCGCGAGTTGGTCCTTGTAGGCGTCAAGATCGGCGAGCGGTCGACCGGCGACCCCGCTCTCCATCGCGGCCTTCGCCACCGCCGGCGCGAGCGTCATGATGAGTCGAGGATCGAAGGGCTTCGGGATCAAATACTCGGGACCGAACGCAAGCGTCTCGCCACCATAGGCCGCGAGCACCACATCGGAGGCTTCTTGCATCGTGAGTTCGGCAAGTGCTTCGACACAGGCCACTTTCATCGCCTCGGTAATCGTCGTCGCGCCGACATCCAAGGCGCCACGGAAAATGTACGGGAAGCACAGGACGTTGTTCACTTGATTGGGGTAATCCGAACGACCGGTTGCGACAATCGCGTCAGACCGCGCGGCGAACACTTCTTCCGGCATGATCTCGGGTGTCGGGTTGGCGAGCGCGAGGATGATCGGGCGTGGCGCCATGGTCGCCACCATCGCACCCGTGAGCACGCGCGGCCCGGACAACCCTAAAAAGATATCCGCCCCCTGCATGGCTTCCGCTAGCGTCCGCGCGGGCGTTTCACGCGCGTACGCTACCTTGTGCTCATCCATCTCCGTCGTGCGCCCGGCATAGATAACCCCAGCCTTATCGACGACCGTGATCTGCGCGCGCGACAACCCCAATGACTCGAGTAGTCGTAAACAAGCAAGCGCTGCCGCGCCGGCACCACAGCAAACCAGTTTGACGATTTCAATGCGCTTCTCGACGAGCTTCAAGGCATTGCGGATCGCCGCCGCGGCGATGATCGCAGTGCCGTGTTGATCGTCATGGAATACTGGGATATCAATTCGCTCGCGCAGCTTACGCTCGATATAAAAGCACTCGGGCGCTTTGATATCTTCAAGGTTGATGCCACCGAAGGTCGGCGCGAGACTTGCGATGATGTCGACCAACTTGTCCGGATCTCGCTCGGCGATCTCCAGATCAAAGACATCAATCCCGGCAAACTTTTTGAAGAGCACGGCCTTGCCTTCCATCACCGGTTTCGCGGCCAGTGGGCCGATGGGACCCAAGCCAAGTACCGCGGTTCCGTTCGTCACTACCGCAACTAGGTTGGCGCGATTGGTATAGCGCGCCGCAAGCGTTGCATCTTCGGCGATTGCGAGACACGGCGCCGCGACGCCAGGGGTATAGGCCAGCGCCAAATCGCTTTGATTGGCGAGCGGCTTGGTAGGCGAGACTTCGGTTTTACCGGCGCGTGGCAGCGCGTGGTAATCGAGCGCGGCGAGATCGTGCTCTGTGCTCATGTTTATTGAAACGGCATGCCGGGCGGCATTTTGCCTTGCAGCCCACGCATCAAGCTTTGTAAACCGCCTTTCTTGGAAACTTTTTTCATCATGCGCTGCATTTGATCGAATTGTTTCAACAGGCGATTGATGTCTTGGACTTGGGTGCCGGAACCATCGGCGATGCGCTTTTTGCGTGAGGCTTTAAGCACCGCCGGAAATTGCCGCTCCTGCGGCGTCATCGAATCGATAATCGCCGCCATCCGCACCAGCTCTTTGTCGTTTACCCGATTCTTGACTTGATCGGGAAGATCGGCCGTCCCCGGTAGCTTGCCGATTAGCGCGCTCAAACCACCCATCTTGCGCATCTGTTCGAGCTGCTCACGAAAGTCTTGCAGATCGAAACCCTTGCCCTTGCTTAATTTGGCGGCAACTTTCGCTGCTTGCTCGCGGTCAACTTTTTGTTCGACTTCTTCGATCAACGTCAGCACGTCACCCATGCCTAAGATGCGTGACGCGATGCGATCCGGATGAAAGGGTTCGAGCGCGTGCGTCTTTTCGCCGATGCCGATGAATTTAATCGGCTTGCCCGTCACGTGTCGCACGGATAGCGCGGCGCCACCACGCGCATCGCCATCGGTCTTGGTGAGAATGACGCCGGTCAGGGGCAGGGCCTCGTTAAATGCCTGGGCCGTCTTGACCGCGTCTTGGCCCATCATCGAATCGATGACGAAAAGGGTCTCATGCGGCTTCAACGCCGCGTGCAGCGCTTTGATTTCCTCCATCATCTGGGTGTCGATGTGCAAGCGACCGGCGGTGTCCACCAACAGCACATCTTTTAGTTCGCGACGCGCGGTGGCAAGCGCGCGTAATGCGATGTCGACCGGCGAACCAGCGTCGCTGGGGTAGCAGCTCACCCCCACTTCGCCAGACAATACCCGGAGCTGTTCGATCGCGGCCGGGCGATAAACGTCGCAGCTCACCATGCCTACCGATTTCTTATCCTGTTCCTTCAAGCGCTTCGCGAGCTTGGCGGCGCTGGTGGTTTTACCCGAACCCTGCAGACCCGCGAGCAGGATCACCACTGGCGGCTCCGCCGCAAAGTTGAGCGGGGTGCCGGCCTCGCCCATCATCGCGGTGAGTTCGTCGCGCACCACCCGGATCAGCGCTTGGCCCGGCGTCAAGTGACCCATGACCTCTTGACCGAGGGCGCGCACGCGAACTTGCTCGATGAAGTCTTTCACCACTGGTAACGCAACGTCGGCCTCGAGCAAGGCCATCCGTACTTCACGCAACGTTGAATCGATGTTTTCTTCGGTGATGCGGCCTTGCCCGCGCAGCTTTTTAACAACCTGACTTAGACGATCGCTCAACCCTTGAAACATGCTCGGCTCCTGCGCGACGTTACGCCGCGCGTCATTCGCATCCAGCGCGCCATTAAGGCGCATACATTAATTAATTAGGGCACTAATTTACCACGGGTTCGACGTTCTCCGGCGACGCCTTTGCGCGTCACGGCTTTCCTATACAATGCCGACGTGACAAAGAATCTCGCGAGTCATGAACGCTGATTTTTCGGGTTTAACCGCGTTGCTGCTTTACGTGGCCGCGGCGGCCTGCTTTGCCAACCAGAAAAGACTTCCCGGCTTGCTCCTCACCGTGCTCGCGCTTGCCGGTCATGGTCATCATCTCGCGCCTAACTTTCTAACCTCCGTGAGCGCGAACAGCGGTCTGTTCAGCGCCGGCTCGACGGTCGGCTGGTGCGTCGTAGCCCTTATTCTCTTACTCAACCTTCGCCTCGAACTATCAAGCCTCGCGGTCGTCGTGCTACCGCTCGCGGCGCTCGCGCTCGCGCTTGATCTGTGGTTACCGTCGCCGCTTCGCGCGAACGGCCCCGCGCCACTCGGCATGCATTTGCATATCGCGCTTGCGATCCTTGCTTACAGCCTGTTTGCGATCGCCACGATGCAAGCGCTATTGCTCTGGGTGGCGACGCGCCAACTCCGCCAGCATCACCCGGGATTCAGTTTTTTTCCACCGCTACCAACGATGGAAGCGGTGATGTTTCAGCTAACCGCACTTGCGTTTACGTTGCTGACCGTGAGCCTCGCCCTCGGCGCGCTCTATGTCACTGATATCCGCGCGCAACATCTCGCGCACAAAATTGTCTTCTCGATCTTGGCCTGGATTGTGTTTGCCGTACTCGTCTATGGCCGCTGGCAGCGTGGGTGGCGCGGACGTCACGGTATACGCTATGTCATTGCCGGGTTTGTTTTGCTCGCCCTTGCTTTTTTTGGCACCAAATTCGTCCTGCAGATAATCCTGCAGAAGGTTTAGCGCCTTATGGAAACATCCTCCCTAGTCCTCCTGTCGATCGCGACCATCGTGCTCATCGCGTGCAGCGCGTTTTTTTCGGCCGCCGAAACGTCAATGATGGCACTGAATCGTTACCGCTTGCGCCATCTAGCCGATCAGCAACACGCGGGCGCCAAGCGGGCGCTTAGACTGCTGGATAAACCCGATGGGTTAATCGGGTTCGTACTGCTCGGTAACAACTTTCTCAACGTCTTGGTCACTCAAATTGCGACCTTGGTAACCCTCCAGTTATTCGGCCAACAGGGCCTTTGGCTCGCGTCGCTCATTCTGACGGCGCTCATCCTCATCTTCGCCGAAGTGCTGCCGAAAACTATCGCTGCCTTGCACCCCGAACGTCTGGCGTTCCCCGCGACACTCTTATTAATTCCGTTAATGGCGCTGTTTCGCCCGCTGGTTGCGTCGATTAACTGGCTCACGCGGCTTTTGTTACGGCCGTTCAATGTGAGCGCCGATCGCTCGCGGCTCGATCCATTGGATCGCGAAGAACTGCGCACGGTAGTCAAGGAAGCCGGCGCAATGATTCCGCAAAAACACCGGGATATGTTGTTCGGGATCCTCGACTTGGAGAAAGTCACCGTCGAAGACATCATGGTGCCGCGCTCGGACGTGGTCGCGATCGACTTCGGACAGGAGTGGGTCGACGTCCGCGAGCAACTCATGACCTGTCGGCATACCCGCGTTCCCTGTTATCGCGGTAGCCTCGACAACGTGCTCGGTATTCTGCACTTGCGCACGCTGACCAAGCTGATGCGGCATGGCGATGAATTCGATATCTCGGAACTCGAGAATCTGCTGAGCGAACCGTACTACGTGCCGATGAAGGCCAACCTGCACGCGCAGTTGATTAACTTCCAGCTTGAGAAAGAGCGCATGGGTCTGGTGGTAGATGAGTACGGCGACGTCATCGGCATCGTCACGCTGGACGATGTATTGGAACAAGTCGTCGGTGAGTTCACGACCGTCCCGCAATTCATCACGCGCGCGATGCAACCGCAGGCCGACGGCAGCGTGTTGGTCGATGCCTCGACCAATCTGCGCGAGCTGAATCGGGCCTTCCGCTGGAATTTGCCGGAAGATGGCCCGAAAACGTTGAACGGGTTGATCTTGGAGCGACTTGAAAGTATCCCAGACACCGGGACTAGTCTGCGCGTTGGCGACTACACGTTGGAAATCGTGCAGAGTTCGGAGCATTCGGTCCGTACCGCGCGCATCTTTCCGCCCCAACCGACACCGGAAGTTCCGCTCTCCACGAGTGACGCGGACACGGTGGATGACCAGCCCGCGACATAAGGTCGCGTCGGTTCTGTTCCAAAGCGCTTCTTAGAAAAGTTGCAGCGCCTCCGCCAATCGCGCGACGCCGGTGACTTCGAGATCGAACGTCATGCCTTTTGGCACGTTGGCACTCGGCACGATAGCGCGTCGATAGCCGTGCTTTGCAGCTTCGCGGATGCGTTCGGGGCCAGCCTGGACCGGTCGCACTTCGCCGGCCAACCCTATTTCGCCGAATATGACGCAGTCGTTTGGTAAGGGTCGATCGCGCAAACTGGACAGCACTGCCATAACAATGGCGAGATCGCCGCCGGTCTCGGTTAAGCGTACGCCGCCGACAATGTTGGCAAACACATCGCAACCGGCGGTCGCCACCCCCCCGTGTCGGTGAAGCACCGCGAGCAACATTGATAGGCGATTCTGTTCAAATCCGACGGTGACTCGGCGCGGATTCCCAAGCGCCGTATCGTCGACTAGCGCTTGGACTTCCACCAACATCGGGCGCGTGCCTTCGCGTGTCACCAATACCGCGCTGCCCGCGACCGGCGTCGCGTGGCGCGATAACAAGATCGCTGAAGGATTGGTGACTTCTTTAAGGCCCGTATCGGTCATCGCAAAAACACCGAGTTCGTTGACCGCGCCAAAGCGATTTTTAAACGCGCGCACCAAGCGATAGCGGCCACCGAGTTCGCCTTCAAAATAAAGCACGGCGTCGACCATGTGCTCAAGCACGCGCGGGCCGGCGAGAGTGCCGTCCTTAGTCACATGCCCTACTAGATAAACGGCGGTGCGGCTCGCTTTAGCAAAGCGTACCAGTTGCGCGGCACATTCTCGGACTTGCGCGACGCTGCCGGGTGCGGATTGCAAAGCGCTTGTCATCAGTGTTTGGATTGAGTCGATGACCAGCACCTGGGCACGCTCGCTTTGCGCGAGCGCGATCACGCGTTCGATTTCCGTTTCAACCAGCAACAGCAGACGCGCCACCGGTAACTTCAAGCGGGCGGCGCGCATGGCGATCTGCGCCGACGACTCTTCGCCGCTGACATACAAGGCTTTGAGTCGGCTATCGGCCGACATCGCCGCCAAGCTCTGCAACAACAAGGTCGACTTGCCGATTCCGGGATCGCCGCCCAGTAGAACCACCGAACCCTCAACTAACCCACCGCCGAGCACCCGATCAAATTCGGCGAGACCACTCGATAACCTTGGCGTTGCTTCCGGCTGCACATCGCCGAGCGCGATCACCTTGGTCGACTCGCCGCTATAGGAGGCGCGTGTGGTAGGCGGCGCCGCGAGCGTTTCGATGAGGGTATTCCAACTGCCGCAATCGGCGCATTGCCCAACCCATTTGGGCTGCGTCGCGCCGCACTGCTCGCATTGGTAGACGCGTTTCGGCGCTTTCATCTTCTAGTCGTCGCGTTCGATGAATTGCGCCCGCATGCGCATACGACATAGCAATTCATAGGGGATGGTGCCGGCGGCGCGCGCGATTTCCTCGACCGGTAAACCTTCACCCCACAACGTCACCGAGGAGCCAAGCCGAGCGTTGGGGACGGGTCTCAAATCCACCGCCAACATATCCATCGAACAATCGCCAAGTACCTGAGTACGAATGCCGTCGACGAGAATGGGCGTGCCCGTGCCGGCATGCCGCGGATAACCATCAGCATATCCGAATGCGACCACGCCGATATTCATCGGCTCCGGGCAGACAAAACCGCGGCCATACCCAATCCCGCCGCCGGCTTCAACGCGTTTCACTGCAATCAACGCTGACTTGACCGTCATCGCGGGCTTTAGCGTGAGATCGAGAGCGGTCCGATCGGCAAATGGTGAAACGCCGTACAACATGAGACCCGGCCGCACCCAATCCGCATTCGTGGCGGGCCAGGCCAGGATTGCGCTTGAATTCGCGCAACAGCGCTCGACGACCGTTGCGGATTCAAGCGCGTTCAAGCGCGCAAACTGCTCAAGGACACTGACATCGTCGCGCCAATGCGCGGCGGCGAAATGCGTCATCAACCGTACTGGTCGTCCGCCACCGGCCAACGTTTGAAGCGCCCGCCGCGCCTCCTCCGGTGTAAAACCCAGGCGGTGCATACCGGTGTCAACTTTAATCCACAACGGCGTTTTCACCGGCGCATCGGCGAACATTCGCGCTTGCGCCTCGTTATGCACGACCGATTCCAATTCCAGCGCGGCAATTTCCTTCAGCTCGCTCGCGTCGAACGGCCCTTCGAGGAGGACTATACGTTGAGTCAACGCTGCCTCGCGCAGACTCGCCGCTTCTTCCACTGACGCGACCCCCAAAGCATCGACTGCGGAACCGAGCGCGCGCGCCACGCGCACTATGCCGTGTCCGTAGCCATCCGCTTTGACGATTGCCATGACGCGCGCACTGGGCGCACGCCGGCGAACCTGCTGGAGATTGGCGCGAACCGCGTGACCGTCAAAGATGACGCGCGCCGGGCGCGTCATGCACGATCTCCCATCCCGTAGCCATCGTGCGCGAGATTCTCGAAGGTGGTGTACTCGCCGAAGAAACGCAGTTTGCGGGTACCAATCGGCCCGTTACGTTGCTTGCCGATAATGATTTCGGCGACTCCCTTGTCGGGACTGTCTTCGTTGTAAACCTCGTCCCGATAGATGAACATGATGAGATCGGCGTCCTGTTCGATCGCACCCGATTCGCGCAAGTCAGACATGACGGGTCGTTTGTCGCCGCGTTGCTCAAGGCTGCGGTTAAGCTGCGACAGCGCGATCACCGGCACATTCAATTCCTTGGCAAGCGCCTTTAGCGAGCGCGAGATCTCCGAGATCTCGGTCGCGCGGTTTTCCTGCGTGCCCGGCACATGCATCAATTGCAGATAATCGATCACCACCATGCTTAGGCCGTGTTCGCGCGCCAAACGCCGGCATCGCGCGCGTAAGTCACCCGGCGTCAGAGCCGGCGTGTCATCGATGAACATTTTGATTTCGGAGAGGATACCCACCGCATGCGTTAAACGCGGCCAATCGTCGTCGGCGAGTTTGCCAGTGCGCACTTTGTGTTGATCGATGCGCCCAATCGACGACAACATACGCATCGCGATCTGTTCACTCGGCATTTCCATGCTGAAAATCGCGACCGGCAGCTTTTCGCGGGTTGCCGCGTTTTGCGCGATGTTGATCGCAAACGCGGTTTTGCCCATCGACGGTCGGCCGGCCACAATTACCAGATCCGACGGCTGTAATCCGGAAGTCATGCCATCGAGTTCGTAATAACCCGTGGGAACGCCGGTGATGGGGTTGTCGCGCTGGAACAGTTGATCGATGCGGTCAAGCGCGCTGACCAGTAATTCCTTGATCGGGCGGAAGCCTCGGCGCCCACGCGCTTCGCGCTCGGCAATTTCAAACACCGTACGCTCGGCGAGATCGATAAGCTCGTTGGTTGTGCGGCCTTCGGTACGAATCGCGCTTTCAGCAATCTCGGTGCCTGCGCGGATTAAACCGCGCAATACCGCGCGATCGCGCACGATGTCGGCGTAGGCCGCGATGTTAGCGGCGGTGGGTGTGTTGTCGGCAAGTTGTGCTAGATACGCAAGTCCGCCGCAGGTTTCGAGCAGTTCGTTACTCTCCAACCATTCGGCGAGTGTCACGATGTCGTAAGGTTTGCTCTCGTTCGCGAGGGCTTCAATGCCGCGGAAAATATTGGCGTGATCGCGCCGGTAGAAGTCGGTTTGGCTTAGCCGCTCGGCAACCTGATACCAAGCGTCGTTATCGAGCATGAGTCCGCCGAGCACCGATTGCTCAGCCTCGACGGAGTGCGGCGGGATGCGCAGCGCATCGAGCGCACGGTCGCCGCCGACGGCGCCGCGCGTGCCCGAAAACTCAACGGCCATCGCTCGTTACTCGCGCATACGCACGGTGGCGCGCGCTTACTGCGGGCCGCCTTCCGTGACGATATCGATGGCAATCGTGGAACTGACATCGGCGTGGAGTCCGATCTCGACTTGGTGGCGACCGAGATTGCGTAACGGGCCATTGGGCAAGCGGACTTCGCGTTTCTCAACCTCGAAGCCGGCGGTAGCGAGCGCGGCGACGATTTCCGGCGTGCCCACCGAACCAAACAGGCGGCCTTCGTTGCCGGCACGCGCGGTGATTCTCAATTCCACATTCTGCATCCGCTCGGCGCGGCTCTTGGCGGCATCGAGCGCGGCCTGCTGGGCTTTCTCCAACTCCGCGCGTTGCGCTTCGAATTTGGCTACGTTATCGACCGTTGCGGGTACCGCTTTTTTGCGTGGGATGAGGTAATTGCGACCGTAACCCGCGCGCACCCGTACTTTGTCCCCGAGGTTACCCAGGTTGTGAATCTTCTCAAGCAGAATAATTTCCATCGTTCGACCCTTCAATTGACATCGCGACGAATGCGCCGCCTAAAATCCACCATCATGTCGGCGATCCCGGTGGTCGCCAGCACCGGAATGACCACATGCGGGACTAACCCTAATAGCACATACGTGCCGATCATCCATCCTCGTCCCAAGGCTTTCGCGGCGCACCCGGCATGCAGCACGGCAAGGCCTTGGACGGCGAACAAAATCACCAAGACCAACAAAACATCTTCCGCGAGCCCGGCTTTGGTCTCGGTGAACCGCGCCGCGAGGAGTGCCAACGCCACGAAGGCACCCACGGGTGAAATCCAACGCGGCACGGCAAGTGCCCGAAATTCCTCGCCAAAACCGCCCGGATTGTACAAGGCGGCCTGCCACCAGCGTCCCAGCAGTAACGTCGCGACTAAAATCGCGCAGAACAACGTGACCGACGCGGAATGCATCATGCCCCCGTAGAGCGTGATTTGCTCGTCGGTCAGCAGCACTTGTCCGCCTTGCGCCTTGAGCGCGGCCACGAGCGTAGTCAAACGTTCGCGCCAGAAAGCCTCTACATCCGGATTCGCGACCCGCATCGCGACCGCGTACGCGGCGACGCAGATACCGATGTTCGCGAGCGCCTGGCCTTGATCACCCGTGCGCCGTAACGTCGCGCTGGCGCCCAATATCGGTAGCCATGTCGCGGCGATTACCGCGGCAGCCGCTCCCAGCCGTCCGTTGACCGCAAGTAGCACGCCGGCGGTCGCAACACTTGCAAGCGCCAACGTTCGCAAGCCCGAACCGACGCCACGTCGGAGTAACACCAGCGAAAGTAATCCGCCGCTGACCACAAGCGCTGGCGCGAAAAAGAGCGACAGCAGCGCAAACGTCGCACTCAACAGTGCAGCGGAGCTTGGCCCGCGCATTGCGAACTGGGCCAATCCGCGCATTGGGCTTGTTAACCTATCCTCGCATTGCCCGGGCGTGCGCCACGAGTGGTCTAGTGCGAGTCGCTATACGGGATCAGCGCCAAGAACCGTGCACGCTTAATCGCGATCGCCAACTGCCGCTGATAGCGCGCCTTGGTACCGGAAATTCGGCTCGGAATAATTTTACCGTTCTCGGCGATATTGGCCTTCAGCGTATTCAAATCTTTGTAATCGATTTCAACGACGCCTTCGGCCGTGAACTTGCAAAAGCGGCGGCGGCGAAAATGACGAGAAGAGCCGCCGCGGGGTTTGGGTGCATTCGGTCTCATGCGGCAGCCTCCGCGGGTTCATCTGGGGTTGGCGCGTCGCTCGGCGTTGACGATTGATAACGGCTACGGCGTTCGTTCTCGCGCTCTTCGTGTTCTTCTTTGGCCTTGGCCATCAGCGAAGGTTCGGTAAGCGCTTGGTCGCGGCGCACCACCAAATGCCGGAGGACGGCGTCGTTAAAACGGAACGCGCTGGTCAATTCATTCAAGGTCGGGGCGTCGCACTCGATGTTCATCATCACATAGTGCGCTTTGTGCACTTTGGCGAGCGTAAAGGCGAGTTGTCGGCGGCCCCAGTCTTCGAGCCGGTGAATCTTGCCACCGGTCGCCTGGATCATATTGCGGTAACGCTCAATCATGGCGTTAACCTGTTCGCTCTGGTCAGGATGGACCAGAAACACTACTTCATAGTGTCGCAAGGGGTGCTCCTCATGGGTTAATGCTTCCCGGACTTGGCGGTGAAGCAAGGAGTAGAAATTGGGCCGCGAATTCTAAGCGGCCGGCACTTTAGGTGTAAAGCGCGGTGCGCGTCCTCCAACAGCGTCGATGGGGTGAAGGTCAACCCGCCTTTAGGCCCGAGTGGCCGCCCGCTGGCGCTGAGTTTCAAACAAACAAACCGCCGCGGCCGTACTGAGATTGAGGCTCGCAACCGTCCCAGCCATCGGAATTTGCAGCAGAAAATCGCAAGAATCGCGGGTGAGGCGGCGCAAGCCCGTGCCCTCGGCGCCGAACACCCACGCAAGTGGGCGCGCTAAATCCGTCTCATAGAGGGATGCCGATGCCGCGTGGCTCGCACCGGCGAGCCAAAAACCTGCTTCTTTAAGCCCTGTCATGGCGCGCGCGAGGTTGGCAACCGACAGGAGCGGCACCGTCTCAAGCGCGCCGCTTGCAACCTTGGCCACCGTCGCGGTGACCCCAACGGTACGATCCCGCGTGAGTACCACGCCGTCCGCGCCTGCCGCGTCGGCCACCCGTAGGAGCGCGCCCAGGTTATGCGGATCTTGCACTTGATCAAGTAAGACCAATAAAGGTAGGCGCGCACCCCAGGCTTGGTCGGCCAGAAACGCTTCAAGTTCGCGCTGGCGCGGCGCGCGCCGCCGCACGACTACGCCCTGATGGGCGCCACCCTGGGCGAGCTTGTCGAGCGTTTCAATCGTGCAAGTTTGCACTTTGAGGCCGGCCGCCATGGCAAGCGTCTGCAATGTCTGCAAGTCCGCAGACAACGTGCCTTGGCGAAGCCACATCTCCAACACATCTTCGCTCGCATGCTGCAAGGTCGCGCGCACCGCGTGCGTGCCGTACAACAGCAAGCCGCGCGCGTCATTCATCGGCGTTTACGTTTTGACTTTTGCGGGATCTCTTGAGCGAGCAAAAAATCAATTTTGCGTTCGTCCAAGCTGACCCGCGCGACGGTGACGGCGATGGTCTGTCCTAAGCGGTACTCTTGATTAGAGCGTCGCCCGACCATCCGGTGATGCACCGGATCGAAATGGTAATAGTCTTCCGGTAACGCCGAGACATGCAGCAATCCTTCGACGAAACTTTTTTCAAGCTGCACGAACAATCCAAAAGCCGTGACCCCACTGATGAGGCCGCTAAACGTCTCGCCTACCTTGTCTTGCATGTACTCGCACTTGAGCCAGGCCACGGCATCGCGCGTCGCGTCGTCCGCGCGTCGTTCGGTCATCGAGCAGTGTTCGCCGAGCGCCGCGTAATCTTCCGGCGGCCCCTTGCCGCGCGCGAGTACATCTTTAATCGCGCGGTGCGCGAGCAGATCGGGATAACGGCGAATAGGTGAGGTGAAATGCAAGTACGCCGGCAAACTCAAACCAAAATGTCCGATATTGTCCGGCGTATAAACCGCGAGCTTTAAACTCCGCAGCAGTACCGTTTCAAGCAGCGCGCGGTCCGGACGTTGCTTGGAAGCCGCGAGCACGCGTGCGAAATCCTGCGCGCTTGGGATCTCGCCACCGCCAAGGGCAAGGCCAATTTCTTGCAAGAACAACCGCAGGCTTTCAATCTTCTGCGCGTCCGGCACCGCGTGCACACGAAACAGCGTCGGTCGCTTATGACGAAGAAGGAATTCGGCGGCGGCGATATTCGCCGCAATCATGAACTCCTCGATCAAACGATGTGCATCATTGCGGGTACGCGCTTCGATGCGCGCGATTTTCCGCGCGTCATCGAATACGAACAGCGGCTCGACGGTATCGATATCGAGCGCCCCACGCGCTTCGCGCTGAGTCCGCAGGCACCCGTACAGCGCGTAAGCCGCCTGCAGCATGCGATCTTCTTCCGACTCAGCCTCCTGCAAACCAAGCCGCGGCGCCACCGCATCATAGGTAAGCCTGGCATGCGAGCGGATAACGGCGTTGAAGAAGCGCGCACGCGTGCGTTCGCCGTTCGCGTCGTAGCGCAGCTCGCACACGAGCGCCAACCGATCGACCGCCGGATTCAGCGAGCAAATTCCATTCGATAGCACTTCCGGCAGCATTGGAATGACCCGCGCCGGAAAATACACTGAAGTGCCACGTTCGCGCGCCGCGACATCGAGCGTCGTCCGCGGGCGCACGTAGTGCGCGACGTCGGCAATCGCAACATAAAGCACGTAACCATCGCGCGTGCGCCGGCAATAAATCGCATCGTCGAAATCGCGCGCGTCTTGGCCATCGATGGTGACAAAAGGCAGTTCGCGTAAATCGCGCCGATCGTCCATATCGGCCGCCCGTACGGCAGTCGGGACTTGCGCGAGTTCGCCCTCCAATCCGTTCGGCCAACGTACGGGAATGCCGTGACTGCGAATGGCAACATCGATCTCCATGCCTGGCGCCAGATGATCGCCTAATACCTCTATTACATGACCGAGTGGTTGATGTCGCGCATCCGGCTGTGAATCGAGCTTCACGAGTACGATTTGTCCGGGTCGCGCGCCGAGTTCGGCACCCGCGGGAACCAACACATCTTGGTTGAGATGTTTATTGTCAGGGCTGACCAGTCCGATCCCGCCTTCGATCATGAAACGCCCGACTACTTCCTGATTGGCGCGTTCCAATACTTCGATCACGGCGCCGAATGGTCTACCGCGTGCATCTTGCCCCGCGATCCGCACCAAGACACGGTCGCCGTGCAGTACTTTGCGTGCTTCGCGTGGCGCGAGATAAATGTCTTCGTCGCCCTTTTCCGGCCGCACAAACGCGAACCCATCGGGATGTCCGATAACCCGCCCAGGTTGCAGCTCCATCGCGCTCGCCACCCCAAACCGATCATCGCGCGTGACGATCAATTGACCATCGCGCACCATCGCGAGTAAGCGGCGTTGCAACGCGGTGCGCGCGGCTTTCTCATCCACTTGCAATCGCTTGGCGAGCGCTTTGAACGTGCACGGTGCGCCGACGGCATCGAGTGCATGCAGGATCTCCTCACGCGTTGGGATCACCACCTCGTATTCAGGTGGAATGCCCTTGCCACGCTCGCGTTGTGTACGCTTAGCTCGCATTGACTCCCCTATGGGGGTTCGGTAGATTGCCGCCGCCTTGCCGAGGTGGCGGAATTGGTAGACGCGCTGGTTTCAGGTACCAGTGGAGAGATCCGTGGAGGTTCGAGTCCTCTCCTCGGCACCAATCAGCGACGCGCGTGTCGTACGACATCAGCGCGCCAGCATGGTGGTCACATACAACGCGTAAAGCAAGAAATTCACACCTAGGTGCCAAACGCGTAGTTGTCCCTGACGCGCCAACATATACATCCAGGCGCCCGCGACCAAGGTCACGATGATCCCGATCAACACTTCCGGCGTTGGCGCCCAGGGGGTCAGCACCATTCCCAGCGCCGGTAACAAACTGCCTTGAAAGACCATCGCGCCCGTGATGTTGCCAAATGCCAGCGTGTCTTTGCCGCGCCGAATCCACAAAATACTGTTCACCTTCTCGGGCAGTTCGGTTGCGATTGGGACGATTAACAGCGAAAGCAACAGCGGCGAAATGCCGACCGCGCCCGAAAAGGCCTCAATGCCATGCACGAAGGTCTTGGCACCGGCGATGAGCAACCCCAATCCAAGCACCAACTGCATCACGATGACCGGCATACGATCGGGCAAGCCGATGCGACAAAGAAACATCGTGCCATCCGCTTCGGTACCGTGCCCATCTTCAACTAACTTGGCGGAAACCTTTAGTGTCAACATGACGTAGATGAAATAGGTCATCACCAGCGCGCCTGCGCAGAATACCCGCAGCACTTTGGCCGCCGGTGGGATAAACAGCGCGAGCAGCGCAATGCAGAAAGCGAGCAGAAAAAACAGCAAATCCCGCTGTAAGCCGGTGCGCTCCGGGCGCAGATGACCAAACGCGCCCCGCCGTCGCAGCACCGACGCGGCCATTAAACTTAGACTCAAGGTCGAAAGCATGAGCGGCGCGCCAAGGATCGCACCAACCCCGATATCTTCGTTCAACTGGGCATTCGCCGAGCCCGCGAACACCGCGACAATCGGGATAATGCTTTCCGGCATCGCGGTCCCCACGGCGGCGAACAGCGACCCGGTCACGCCTTCCGAAATACCGATTCGTTCACCGAAATGTTCCAGCGCGTTGGTAAAAATCTCGGCTGCCACGAGAATCAACAGCAGCGCGACCACCAACTCAAGACCAACTGTCATGATAACCTCTTGAAAACGCGGCCGCGCTGCGTACTAGCGACCGCCCGCACCGCCTGGCACGTCCGACTCATTAGCTTAAAGATGTATTTATTGTGGATTTAGCGACTTTTTGGAAGGCGGTGGTACTCGGGATCGTCGAAGGACTGACGGAATTTCTGCCCGTATCCAGTACCGGCCATCTAATTTTGGTCAGTGACTGGCTGGATTTTAACAGAGGTCACGCAGCATCCTTTGAAATTTTTATCCAGCTTGGCGCCATCCTGTCGGTCTGTTGGTTCTATCGAGTGCGACTGCGCGATGTAATTCGCGGTGTCGGACGCGAACCAGGCGCTAATCGCTTCATTGTCAACCTGGCGATCGCGTTTCTGCCTGCGGCCGTAGTCGGTTATTTCGCACACGATTTCATTAAAGCGACACTCTTCTCGCCGACGGTAGTTGCATGGGCGCTCATTATCGGCGGAGTGGCGATTTTAGGGATCGAACGTTGGGCACGGGAAAATCCAGGTGCGGATAATGCCGTCACCCCGCGCCAAGCCTTGCAGATCGGGCTTGCGCAAGTTTTGGCGCTCATTCCAGGCGTCTCGCGCTCGGGTGCCACCATTATGGGCGGTATGGTGGCGGGTCTTAATCGACGCAATGCGACCGAGTTTTCATTCTTTTTGGCAATTCCCATGATGTTCGCGGCGACGCTTTATGACCTGGGCAAGAACTGGCAAGCGTTGGGGCAAGATGACGCAGGCTTGTTCGCGGTGGGCTTCATCACCGCTTTCATGAGCGCGCTATTGACGATCAAGTTCCTACTAAATTTCGTGTCCCAGCATAGTTTCGCCGTTTTCGCGTATTACCGAATTGTGTTTGGTGGGTTGCTACTGTGGCTAAACGGTAGCTAGCGGAGGGGTCGAACCGCGCATCGAATGCAAGGTTATGCGGTGTCGGTTCAAGGTTATATCGAGACAGTCGTTCCGGGGCGAGTCCCCCGCACCTAGACTGCGCGCTCCTTACTCGCGATTGGGATCTACCCGTGTCTATGCCCGCCGTTGCGTCGCCCACGCTGAGCCCCGACCAGGTCACACGGCTGGGGCACACGGTCGCCGAATTTAATTCCGAGCAACTTCTATGGGCGAGCGGCTACCTCGCCGGATTGGCGGCGCGGGGCACTCCCTTGCGTGCGCTTACGCCGACACCGAACAAAGATGAGGGGACCCGCGCGGGACGCGGGCTAAGTATTTTCTTTGGTTCTCAGACGGGCAACAGCCGACGGGTGGCGGAGCAGCTGCACCAACAGGCCTTGCGACACGGGATCGGTTCGCGGCTGATCAACCTCGCGGATTTCGTGCCACGCGCGATCAAAGATGAACAACAAGCGCTGTTCGTGCTGAGCACCCAAGGCGACGGCGACCCACCTGAAGACGCGACGGCACTTTTTGATTACGTGAAAAGCGCCAACGCACCGAAACTTCCCAAATTGAAATTTAGCGTGCTCGCCCTCGGTGACTCGAGCTATCCATATTTCTGCCAAGCGGGGCGTCTGCTGGACGAACGGCTGGCGGAGCTCGGCGCGGAACGGGTTCTCGCCCGCGTTGATTGCGATTTAGACTTTGCCGCGAACGCCGCACAATGGTCTGAACAAGTGCTGGCGCGTGCGCAAGACGCCCTCAAAGCGAGTGTGCCACGTATCGCCATCGTGGATAACGCAATCCGCCCAGCCGGCCCGCTCCACACGCGGGTCAAAGCGGAGTTACTGGTGAACCAACGCTTGACGGGGCGCGCTTCCAGCAAAGACGTGCGGCATCTCGAATTCGCGTTTGCCGAATCTGCATTTCACTATGAGCCTGGCGATGGGATTGCGCTCTTACCGCGCAATCCCGCGGTAGCCGTCTGCGATTTGCTCGACGCCCTTCGATGGTCGGGCAGCGAGCAAGTCAGCGGCCCTCGCGGCGCGGCACGCGAACTCGCGTCAGTGCTGACGGAAGAAGTCGAAATCACCCGCCTCAGCCGACAGTTCCTCGTCGCGTGGCAACACGAGGCACCACAACCGGCGCTCGCAGAATTGCTTGAGACCGCTAACGGTGCGGCTTTCGCCCGGTATCTCGAAGCACACCAGGTCGCCGACGTCGTGCGTGAATTTCCCGCCGCGATGACGCCACAAACATTCGTCAATGCATTACGGCCGCTGGTGCGTCGTACCTATTCGGTGGCCTCGTCACTCGAAGCGAGTCCGGGCGAGGCCCATGTGTTGGTCGCCAAGGTCGTGGGGGCAGGACCTCACGGGCCGCATTACGGAGCGGCGTCGAATTATCTCGCCGACTTAGGCGCCGGTACGGAACTCGAACTTCACTTGGAAGCCAATGAGCAGTTCCACTTACCGTCTGACGACGCAGCGCCAATGATCATGATCGGCCCAGGCACGGGTGTCGCGCCGTTTCGTGGATTCGTGGCCGCACGCGCGGCGCGCGGCGCTCGCGGCCGAAACTGGCTATTGTTTGGTGAGCGGACGCAACGCGAGGACTTTCTCTACCAGATTGAATGGCATAAAGCGCTCCTGCATGGCCACTTGCACCGCATGGACGTCGCCTTCTCGCGCGATCAATCGTCCAAGGTTTATGTGCAGGATCGGCTACGCGAACACGCCAAGGAGTGTTTCGCGTGGCTTGAAGAAGGCGCCTACCTCTATGTGTGCGGCGACGCCAAGCACATGGCGAAAGACGTGCACGAAACCTTGCTCGAGGTCATACGTCGCGGCCTCGGGCGCGATGAGGAACACGCACGCGAATACTTGCAAGAATTAAAACGGCAAGGTCGTTATCGACGCGACGTATACTGAGCTCCCGAGATTTTTTAACCGTCATGTCAGATCAACCGCTGTCCGCCGTTGAAAGCATCAAAACCGCGAGCCGTCGCTTGCGCGGCACGATTGCCGAGAGTCTTGCCGATCCGCTTACCGGCGCGATGCGCGAAGATGATACGCATCTCATCAAGTTTCACGGGATATACCAACAGGACGATCGCGATTTACGCGCCGAACGTCGCGTGCAGCGCCTGGAACCCGCTTATCAATTCATGATTCGTGCGCGGTTACCCGCGGGCATATGCACACCCGCACAATGGCTGGCGATGGATGAAATTGCGCGCACCTACGCCAATGGCACGTTGCGCCTGACGACCCGGCAGACGTTTCAATTTCATGGCGTCTTGAAGCGTCATTTGCAGCCATCGATAGCCGCCATCAATCGCGCCTTGATGGACACGCTTGCCGCCTGTGGTGATGTCAATCGCAATGTCATGGGCACCACACTGGCGCAACCGGCATCCGTACGCCCAACGATCGCGGAGATTTGCCGCGATTTGAGCGCCAGCTTAAGTCCTCAGACGCGGGCTTATCACGAAATTTGGCTCGATGGCACCAAAATCATCGACACCAGTGAAGAGCGCGAGCCGTTGTACGGCGACACTTATCTTCCGCGCAAATTCAAAATTGGCGTCGCCGTGCCACCGAATAACGATGTCGACCTCTTCACGCAGGATTTAGGCTTTATTGCGCTCATCGTCGACGCCGAGTTGCGCGGATTTAACGTCACCGTCGGGGGCGGGCTTGGGATGTCACATGGCGAATTCGCGACCTATCCGCGCGTCGCCGATGTGCTTGGCTACATCAACGCCGACCAAGTGCTAGCAACTGCAACTGCGGTGCTTACCACGCAGCGGGACTTTGGCGATCGCACCAATCGCAAGCACGCGCGACTTAAGTACACCATCGACACACTCGGCCTCGCGCGTTTCAAGGCGGAAGTCGAAGCGCGTCTTGGCTGGTCGTTACGCGCACCTGAGCCGTTCAATTTTACGCACCACGGCGATCGTCAAGGTTGGCATGTGGACGCGGACGGCGCGGCGCACTTTACGCTATGCGTCCCGAGCGGCCGGATCGCGGACACTGATCGCCAGGCGACATTGACGGCCCTACGCGATGTCGCCACCCGCAAACTTGCGGAATTTCATCTGACGCCTAATCAGAATGTTGTCTTGGCTTACGTTAGCGCCGAACAGCGCGAGGAACTTGCGCAATTGCTGCACCAACACGGGCTCGACGCCGCGCCCGGACCGACTCGAGGACTCGCCCTCGCCTGCGTCGGACTTCCCACCTGCGGACTCGCGATGGCCGAAAGCGAGCGTTATTTGGATGATTTTGTGACCCGGATGGAGTCGCTGCTGCAGGAGTATCAACTGGCTGATGCGCCGATCACCGTCCGTATCACGGGATGCCCCAACGGCTGCGCACGTCCGTATGTCGCCGAGATCGCACTCGTCGGCAAAGCGCCGGGCCGTTACAACTTGTATTTGGGCGGCGCTTTTAATGGCACTCGACTCAACGCGCCTTATCGCGAAAGTTTGAGCGAGTCAGATATTCTGGCCGCATTGCGGCCGCTCCTCGCGGCGTACGCCGAATCACGCGCACCACATGAGAGATTTGGCGACTTTTTAGTACGCCGCCGGATTGTGCCAACGCTCACCGACGGCCGTGATTTCTCGCGGGCCGCGCGCGAACTCGCGAGCGCCCGCGGTGGTGTCTGAGACTTAGCAGGACGAGAAAGGTTGTGGCCAATTACGGTAAAGTTTGGCTGGTGGGTGCCGGCCCCGGCGATCCCGAGCTACTGACGCTGCGCGCGGCGCGCGCGGTGGCCGGCGCCGATGTCGTTCTGCACGATCGTCTGGTCTCGCCGGAAATCCTCGCCTTGGCGCCGGCTTGCGCGCGCCTGGAGGATGTCGGAAAACGTGCCCGCGAAGAATTACACACGCAAGCCTATATCAATCAGCGGTTGATCGAACTCGCGCGGTCATTTGGCACGGTGGTTCGCTTGAAAGGCGGCGATCCGTTTGTGTTCGGGCGCGGTGGTGAAGAAATCATGGCCTTGCAAGCCGCCGGTGTGCCTTTTGAGATCGTACCGGGAATAACCGCGGCGCTCGGCTGCGCCGCCTATGCCGGCATTCCGCTCACGCATCGCGGGTTGTCCCAATCGGTAAGCCTAGTGACGGCGCACGGGGAAACCGGCATGCCCGACGTCGATTGGGCCGGACTCGCACGCGCAAACCACACTGTCGTGTTTTACATGGGAGTGGGCATGTTGGCGCGCATTCAGCGCGAATTGTTGCGTCATGGCCGCAATCCCGGGACGGCGGTCGCGCTCGTCGAAAACGGCACCACCGCTCAGCAACGGTTTATCCGAACGACGCTGAACGCAATGGTTAAGGACGCGGTACGCACCCGGGTCGGCGCCCCGTCGTTGGTGGTCGTCGGGGAAGTCGCCGGCCTCGATTTGTCACCCACGGCTATAACGGCCATTGCCCGCACGGCGTGACGCGCGCAATTCATTGAACCAATTTCGCCAGTTCGACACTTAAGTCCGAGGGCTGGTGATCTAAAACGAGGCGACGGCCGTATACGTCGTCATGCAAAGCCACACCATAGCCTCAACTTGGTCCTATTCGGGTCGAAAATTGCCTACACTGCCGCGCGCTCTGATTCGCACAATAAACGTGGTTGATTCGCATCGCTTAGAAGAGGAAACCGCACTTTTGCTCAAAGTGCGTGAGACGCGGGATGTCAGCGCCTTCGACGCGCTATTCGCACGCTTGAGCGGCAAGGTGCTCGGTTACTTGGTGCGTAGCGGCGGTTGCAGTGTCGACGACGGTGAAAATCTCCTGCAGGAGATTTGGTGCATCGTCTGGCATAAGGCGTTCC
Organism: uncultured Klebsiella sp.; assembly: GCA_964555355.1. Taxonomy (GTDB): domain Bacteria; phylum Pseudomonadota; class Gammaproteobacteria; genus CAIKBL01. Next base: position 127,208 of record CAZKRY010000014.1, on the reverse strand, counting down.
GTTTCGAACCCTCGCTCGCCTCGGCGCGAACTTGGATATTCACGGTCGCGCGGCATGTGCTCATCGACTTCAAACGCGCGCACCAACGCGAGGCCGGCGCCTTGGCGCAGTACTTCGCGGAAAATGCCGACGCTGATACGGTCAGCGATCCGCACGCGATAATGGTTGACAGCGAAACCGCCGCCACGCTGCTCGCGCAAATTCCGCCGGAACAAGCGCTAATATTGCAAATGGCTTACATTGAGGGGAAATCTCACCGCGATATCGCCCGCGAACTAGGACTTCCCGCGGGTACCGTTAAATCCAGATTGAGGCTCGGATTCGCCAAGCTGCGCGAACTTTTGGCCCCAGCCTCCGAGTAAGTCCGCCATGACTATTCAGCATCATCCTGATCTCGCCTGGCTCATCGACTATACGACCGGCGCGCTTTCCGCCGGCTTCCGCACCGTCGTCGGCGGCCATCTGCGACAATGCGCCCGCTGCCGCGACGAACTGCGATTGGCCGAACGCGTCGGCGCAACCTTAGTTGACGCCCCCCCTGCGGCGCAGCCGCCGCGGCGGGTAACGGCGGCGACCAGCCGCGCACTCGCGCCGCGTCCGTCGCTTACCGACGGCAACGCCCGGCCCGCATCGCTAGATGGCTTCGTCGCGCAAGCGCTCCACTTTGACTGGCGGAGTTTGGACTGGCGGCGGGGCACGCCAGGGTTGCGCGTCGCCCGCCTCAAGGACGAGTCGGAGGAGCACATTTGGCTACTGCACGCCGAGCCAGGTGCCGTGTTACCGGAGCATACCCACGAAGGTGCGGAACTCACGCTCGTCCTGCGCGGCGCGTATGTCGCCGCGGCCGAACAGTACGCGGTCGGAGATATCGACGAAAACGACGAACAGGTCACCCACCAGCCGATCGTCACCGCCGACGGCGACTGTCTTTCGCTGCTGGTATTCGAAGGCCGGCTGCAGTACCACGGCGTCATCGGCCTCGCGCAGAAAGTGCTACGTTTTTAGCGATGCAGAACGTTATATAAATTGATAAAGTGTTCTCCGCGCCCGGCGCACCTCGCTCGCCACAGTTAGCGCAAAGGAGAACCAGCATGATCGAATCATATTTTCCGGCCGGCATGGCGCACTATCTCGCGGGCGGGATAGTGATCGGACTTGCGGTAAGTTTGGCTTATGTCACGACCGGATTAGTCACTGGCATGAGCACGGTTTTCAGTTCCTTCTGGTCATTTTGGTCGAACCAAGCTTTTTTCCAAGAACCGCGCATCAAGGGCTCACGCCAATGGCGGATGGTGCTCGCCGTGGGACTCATGCTCGGCGCGTTGCTTTGGCTGGTGACGTTTGGCGGCGGCACGCCGCTGCGGACCAGCGTTGCCTGGTGGCAATTACTTCTCGGCGGTTTTATTGCCGGTTTCGGCGCGCGGCTCAGTAACGGATGCACCTCGGGTCATGGCATCTGTGGGCTTGCCTCGCTGCAAGTGCCGTCCTTGGCTGCGGTGATCACCTTTCTGACCACCGCGATCGTAACCGCGCAAATTGTTGCGGCACTGGGAGGTACCTAATGAAAACACGCTCTCTCGGCGCCATCTTGGTGTGCGGCATGTTGTTCGGGTTCGGCTTGTCTGTCGCGACGATGACCAAGCCCGAAGTCGTCTTGAGTTTTTTGCGATTCCAAGATTTTGGCTTGCTGCTCGTGCTGGGTGGGGCCGCGACGGTCACCGCGTTGTGCTATCAGTTCGCCCCGCGCATGTTGAAAGCGCCGTTGTTTGAAGCGACCTTCGGTAAACACTCAGCATCGCTCAATCGACAAACGATCGGCGGGGCAGCCTTGTTCGGGCTAGGGTGGGGTATCTCGGGGGTTTGTCCGGGGCCCGCGATCGCAGGACTTGGCGCCGGTAACTGGCCACTGTTGTTTGCGGTCGTTGGCATGCTCGCTGGCGCCTATGTGCAAGGTAGGCTCGCCAGTCGCCCGACACCCACTTCATCTTCGCCGGCCATTACTTCGGGTTAGCGCCCTACGCGGTTGGTGCAGATTGCTCACCGCGTGGACTTCACCGCGGTGCGCGGTTGGATTGCTGCTACAGTGCTCCTAACGCACTTATCGACTTCGCCGATGCCTGCTCGACCCTATTTTTTTCGCGCAATTCGCGCATTGTTTTGCCTCACGCTATTCGTCTTGGCCGCCGAAAGCGCCACCGGCGCCCCGCAGATTGAAGTTTTTTCGCCGGTAGGCACGCATAAGAGCGTGCAACAGGTGAGCGCGCGCTTCGCAACGCCGATGGTCGTGCTGGGTAGCCGCACGGCACTCATCCCGTTTGTGATCGATTGCGCGGCGGCGGGGAGCGGTCGGTGGCTGGATGAACAAGCCTGGGTATTCGATTTTGAACGCCCATTACCCGCCGGTGTGGCGTGCACTTTCACGCGCGCAAACAAGTTACATGATCTCGCCGGCCGGCCCGTCGGTGGGCGGAAGGTTTTTCGATTCGACACGGGTGGTCCCAGCGTTATCGCAACCGAACCCTGGGACGGTTCTACCATCGACGAATCGCAGATTTTTTTGCTTGGGCTAGACGCCGCCGTCGATATCGATTCGCTGTTGGCCAACACCCAATGTCGGATCGACGGCGTTGCCGAAGCAGTCGGCGTGGAAGTCGTCACCGGCGAAGTCCGCGACGAATTATTGGCGGCGAATGCATCGTTCGTACAGCGCTACGCCGATGTGGTACTGGGAGACGCGGCGCGCGCGCGTTCAGCGAGTGACGAAGCATCCGTGCGCGCACGCCTTGTCGACTTAAGCGCGGAAAGTGCCGGAACGATTGTGCTTCTCAAATGTCGTCGCGAGCTTCCCAACGGCGCCAAGTTCTGGCTTGATTGGGGCACGGGCATTGCCGCCGCTAACGGCATCGCGACCACACAAGCTCAGACCTTTGAGTTTCAAGTACGCGATAGCTTTACCGCAAATTTTCGCTGCGAGCGGGTGAATGCCAACGCGCCCTGTATTCCAGCCTTCGACATGCGCGTCGAGTTCACCGCACCGGTGTCAACCGCAGAGGCGCTCACAGCGGAGTTACGTGACGCGCAAGGTCGTTCGTATCCCGCGCGTGACGAGGGCGGAAGCGATGCCGAGATTACCTCGGCCATCATCTTCAAAGGACCGTTTCCGGAACGCGCAAAACTGACGTTGACGCTGCCCACGCTGCGCGACGATGCGGCGCGCGAATTGGTCAATCGAGCGCGTTATCCCCTGCAGGTCGCAACCGGTGATGATCCACCGCTCGCGAAATTCGCCGCCGATTTCGGGGTCATTGAACGGCACCACGCAACCTTGCCCTTAACCGTGCGCAATTTAGACGCTAATTTGCGCCACCTCCCCGTGCCACCCGCCGTATCCGCCAAGCCAAGCATCGTGGGCTTTCTCAGCGAACTTGCCGGCCGCGATCCCGCCGCAGGGCTGCTTGAGAATCCGGTGGTCGCGACCGTGCGCGGCCGGTATCTCAAACTCGATGCGCGCGCGGTGCCCGAGGTTGGTCGCTGGTTGCACGCGATGCGCACCGCGCAACGTGACGATTATCAATACGATGAAAAGTCCGAACGATATGTGTTGAAAACGCGCGCAGGCGAAACGTCGCTGCTGAACGGCAACGCCACGGCGCGCGAGTTCGAGATCCCGCGGCAGAGCCACGCCAAAGCGTTTGAAGTCATCGGTATCCCGCTACCCGAACCTGGACTCTACGTGGTCGAGGTCGCGAGCCCGCGCCTCGGTGCGGCTCTGTTCGGCAAGCCCGGCACCTACTTCGCACAATCGATTGCGCTTGTTACCGATCTCGCCGTGCATCTGAAATGGGGTCGCGAATCATCTCTCGTATGGGTGACATCGCTCGCGCGCGGCGCGCCGATCAAAAATGCGCGCGTGAACGTGCAGGACTGCAAAGGCACGACCTTGTGGCAAGGCGGCACGAATGGCGACGGAGTAGCAGCCATCGCGCGCGAGCTCCCTCGGAGTTCAGATCTGCCGAGCTGCGAGTGGAGTTCGCAAGGCCTGATCGTCACCGCGCAAGTCGGTAACGATATCGGACTAGTTTCCTCCGCGTGGAATGAAGGGATAGAAAATTGGCGCTTTAATTTGCCGAGCGCCAGTCCACAGGCACCTGTGCTGGTGCACACGATTTTCGACCGCCCGTTGTATCGCACCGCTGAAACCGTGCACATGAAGCACATTCTGCGCCAGCACCAAGCCAATGGATTCGCACCGCTCACCCGCGCGCCAACCGAATTTCGCGCACGCCATCTCGGCAGCGATGAAATTTTTCCGCTGCAGGTTGCAGCGGATGCCGGCAGCGCAACCTCGCGGTGGAATATCCCGCGCACCGCCAAGCTTGGGCGTTATACGATCGAATACCAACTTAACGATGGTTGGTTCGAAAGCGGCGTGGTTGACGTGGAAAGTTTTCGCGTGCCGTTGATGCGCGCGTCGCTGCAAGTTCCGCGGCCGCCGACAATTGCGGCTAAGTCGCTGACGTTCGACGCGCAAATCAATTTCCTTGCCGGGGGCGCGGCCCGCGATTTGCCCGTGACGTTTCGCGCCATCGTGGAACCACGTTCGGTGACCTATCCAGCCTTCCCCGAATTCACTTTTATGAACGGAGATGCACCGCTCGGGATCTCGAGCGAAGCCGAAGAAACATGGCGCTGGCGGCCGCCGGATGCGGCCGCGCGGAGCGAACTAATCCGCACGGAGCGCGGCGCGTTGGACCAAACGGGCGGCGCCCAATTCGCGCTGACTGCCCTGCCTTCACGCCTCACCCCGCAATGGGTGCAGGCGGATATGGAATTTCAAGATCCGAACGGCGAAATTCAGACCAAGACAACACGGGTCCCCTGGTGGCCGGCCGGCTATCAGCTCGGTATCAAGCCACAAGGATGGACGCTTGCGCAGGAGGCCGTGAATTTTCAAGTGGTCGCTCTCGATACCGCGGGCGAACCCGCGCCGAATGTGCAGGTGACGGTCACGCTCCGCCAACGACTCACCCATTCGCATCGCAAGCGTTTACACGGCGGCTTCTACGCTTATGACAATTCGACCGAAGTCAAAGAGCTCGGACCCGCCTGCCAGGGGCGCACCGATCGATATGGAATGTTGAACTGTCGTATCAAAGCGCCGGTTAGCGGCAATCTCATTTTGCGCGCAACGGCGGCCGATCCGGCCGGCAATATCAGCTATGCGCATCGCGACGTGTGGGTTGCCGGGCGCGATGAATGGTGGTTCGGCGCGTACAACGATGACCGCATGGACGTACTACCGGAGCGTCAGGATTACGCGCCTGACGATACCGCGCGCCTCCAGGTGCGAATGCCGTTTCGACGCGCGCAAGCCTTGGTCACCGTCGAACGCGAAGGCGTACTCGATTATTTCGTGACGGAATTATCCGGACGCGCGCCGGTGCTCGAATTACCGTTAAAAGGACATTATGCACCAAATGTATTTGTGTCGGTCCTGGCACTCCGCGGCCGCTTGAGCGACATCGCGCCGACCGCACTGCTCGATCTCGGTAAGCCTGCCTACAAGCTTGGGATCGCGGAATTGCGGGTCGGATGGAATCGACACGCCTTGAACGTCGCGGTCGTCGCGCCGAAAACACCGCAACGCCCGCGTACCGAGGTCACCGCAGAGATCCAAGTGTCGCACCCTGACGGCGTGGAACTTGCCGCTGGTGCGGAAGTGGCTATTGCGGTGGTCGATGAAGGTTTACTTGAACTGCGCAGCAACGAAAGCTGGGACTTATTGCGCGCGATGATGGGCCGACGCGGTGCCGAAGTGCAAACGGCCACCGCCCAACTTCAGGTTGTCGGCAAACGGCACTACGGCCGCAAAGCGAGGTTACCCGGCGGAGGCGGCGGTCAAGGCGCGGCCACGCGTGAGCTGTTTGATACGTTGCTTACCTGGGAGCCTCATCTCAAACTCGATGCCGCCGGCCACGCGAGTTTCAAGTTCAAACTCAATGACTCGCTGACTAGTTTTCGAGTCGTCGCCGTCGCAACCGATGGTCATGCGTTCTTTGGCCATGGCGATACTTCACTGACCGTTACCCAGGACGTCCAGTTGTTTGCGGGATTACCCCGGGTGGTTCGAGAAGGTGATCGCCTGCAAGCCAGTTTTACCGTGCGCAACAGTGCGCCAGAGCCACTGACACTCGAGGTGCGACCTGGCCTTGAAGTCGCGCCTACCAACGCCGCGATGCCACTCGTCGCAAAACAGCTGACGCTCGCCGGCGGTAGTGCGCAGGAAGTGGTTTGGGAGATAGAAGTGCCGCCGCAAGCGCAACAACTCACCTGGCAACTAAGCGCGGCGACGCAAGACGAAAAGAGTCGCGACAGTCTCCGCGTGACGCAAGCCGTGGAACCCGCCGTTCCGACACGCACGATCCAAGCTGGGGTGGTGCAACTCACGGAACCACGACAGTGGCAAGTTGCGCGTCCCGCTGACGCCGTCGTCGCACATTGGCAGGTTGCACTCGCACCAACGCTTGCGAGCGACCGCAGCGGGATCACCCAGTTCTTTCATGACTATCGATATCAGTGTCTTGAGCAGCGACTTTCCCGCGCTGTCGGGTTGAACGATCAAGCCGCATGGCAACAGTTAATGACGGGGCTTAATGGCTACCAAGATGCGCAAGGCCTGCTCCGGTATTTTCCGAATGACGGGCCGGGCAGCGATATCCTAAGCGCGTATCTACCACTGCTCGCGTCGGCCGCTGAGTGGGAGATCCCCACTTCTGTGCAGCAAGCATTACGTCGTGGGCTGGTCGATTTTATTGAAGGCCGGCTAACGCGTGACTCACCGCTGCGTGCGGCCGACTTCGCCGTGCGGCGGCTGAGTGCGATGGCTGCGTTGGCCACGCAGCCGGAAGGCATCGCGCCCGACTGGGTTGGGTCGATCAACCCGACGCTGACACGCTGGCCTAACTCGGCGCTGCTCGATTGGTTGACGCTTTTACAGTTTTCGCCCCAACTCCCGGAACGCGCGGCGATGCTCGCGCTCGCGCATGCCGAATTGCGCGGGCGCCTCGTTACGCAAGCGACGCTGACGACGCTCCGCGAGCGCCCCGACGATCAACTATGGTGGCTAATGGGTTCGAGCGACCTCGACCTCATCAAAGTGTTGCACTACGCCGTTAAACATGGATTGTGGACTGAAGACCTGCCGCGCTTAGTCAACGGTGTCCTCGCACGGCAGCGGCAAGGGCATTGGGATACCACGGTCGCCAACGCGTGGGGCGCGGCGACTTTAAGAGCCGTCACACGCGTGCTGGAAGCAACGCCGCCTGCCGGCGCGACCGAACTCGCCTTCGCCGGCGTGACGCAGACGAAACGCTGGGACACGCCGTTACAGAGTACTGAGTACACTTTTGACTGGCCGACCGGGAACGCGACGTTGCAGGCAACGCACCAAGGTATCGGCGCACCATGGTTCCTGTGGCAGGCGCGCGCGGCGATCCCCTTGACTGCGCCAACGGCGGCGGGTTTTCGCTTGACCCGGACGGTTGCGCCGCTCGCCGGCCACGGCGCGGCGTGGCGAGTCGGCGATGTTTATCGTGTCGAGCTCACGATTGAAGCGCCAAGCGCTATGACCTGGGTGGTGATCGACGATCCATTGCCGACCGGCGGCATCGCCTTGAGCGACAGTTTTGCCGAGCGCGTATCACTTGACGCCGATTCCGCGTTCACACGTGCGCCGACCTTCGCCGAACGAACCGCGACGGCTTACCGTGCGTATTTCGACTACCTGCCACAGGGCGTCAGCAAACTCGTTTATTTTGTCCGCCTGCAGACGGCCGGTAAGTTTCGCTTACCGCCATCTCGCGTCGAGGCGATGTACGCGCCCGCCATGTTTGGCGAAGTGCCGTTAGCGCCAGTCACCGTCTTGCCGTGATTCGCCTGGCCATCCTGCTTGGGGTGCTGGGCGCGGCGCTAGCGTTTTGGCTCAGCTTGCCATCGTCTCCAAGCTTCGCCGATGTGCGCGACCAACATCCCGCGAGTGACGGCGCCCTACTCGCGCGTGACGGTACATTGCTGCAGGTAACCCGGGTTGATTTACACGAGCGGCGCTTCACCTGGGTGCCTTATGCCGAGATTGCGCCTGCTTTGTTCAGGCGCATCATCGCGCTCGAAGATCGGCGTTTTCGTCGTCATCACGGCGTCGACGCAATCGCGGTGGCCGGCGCGGTGTGGCATTGGTTGCGGGGCGCGCCGTTACGCGGCGCCAGTACGCTAAGCATGCAAGTGGCGGCACTCGCGATGCGCGATCCGCGCGAATCCACGGCGGGCCGCCGTACGCTTGGACAAAAGTGGCGGCAGATGCGCGCGGCGTGGTCGCTTGAACGTCATTGGAGCAAGCGTCAAATCCTGGAAGCCTATGTCAATCTCGCGAGCTTTCGCGGCGAATTGGTCGGCATCGGCGCCGCTAGCCAACTGTTACTCGGCAAAGCGCCGGCGCGGCTCACTGAACAAGACGCGTTGTTATTGACGATGCTGTTGCGCGCGCCGAATGCGTCATCCACCGCACTCGCGATGCGAGGATGCCGCTTACTACAGATATCGCGCGAGGGGTCCGACTGCGTGCGGTTTTCTCGTTGGCTTACGACAACCTTGCGCTCGGTTGCCGATAATATTCGCCACCGTGCCCATGTCGCACCCCATGTCGCGCACCGCCTCCTCGGCGCCCACCGGCGCACCGTCCGCTCCACTTTGGATGCGGCCGTGCAGCGTTATGCGGTGCAGGCACTACGCACGCAACTGGCGCAACTTGCCACGCGTCACGTCCGGGATGGAGCCGTGGTCGTGCTCAATAACGCAACGGGTGACGTGATTGCGTACGTCGGCAATGGCGGCGCGCAGTCGTCCGCGCCACATGTTGACGGCGTAGCGGCGTTACGCCAGGCGGGTTCGACCTTGAAACCGTTCTTATATGCGCTCGCGCTCGAACAAAAATTGCTCACCGCGGCGTCACTGCTCGAGGACAGCCCGCTAAGTCTCGCCACCCCGAGCGGCCTTTACGTCCCTGAAAATTATTCGCGAGAATTCTTGGGGCTGGCATCGCTTCGTCGCAGCCTTGCCAATTCGCTCAATATCCCTGCGATCCGGACGTTGCAATTGGTCGGCGCCGAGTCGTGGCTCGCGCGCCTGCGCGATCTGGGCTTGCACTCGCTGCGCCAAGAAGCCGCGTACTACGGTTACGCACTGGCGCTGGGCAGCGCGGAAGTGAGCCTGCTGGACCTGACGAATGCCTATCGCGGCTTGGCACGCGGCGTCGCGCGCCCCCACGCGCCGCGCATGCTCGCAAGTCGCCGCATGAGCGAACGCTCGTCCGCATCGTCACGCGCCGCGAGCTTTGTGGTTGCCGATATCCTTGCCGATCGGGGCAGCCGCAGCGAAGCGTTCGGCCTCGATAATCCACTCGTGCTACCGTTTTGGGCCGCGGCGAAAACCGGGACCAGCAAAGACATGCGCGACAATTGGTGTATCGGGTTCTCGGCTACGTATACGGTGGGCGCGTGGGTTGGAAACTTTGACGGCAGTCCGATGCATGATGTTTCCGGCGTCAGTGGGGCAGCCCCGCTATGGGCGGCAGTCATGCGTTATCTGCATCGCGCGCGGCCCAGTCCCGCCCCCGTGCCTCCCGCGGGACTCGCGCGGCGTTCACTAAGCTTCGCACAAAACCTCGAAGCGCCGCGCGAGGAATGGTTCTTACACGGGACCGAACCACCCGCAAGCATTCCCATCGCCGCCGTATTCGCGCCGCGCATCGTGTCGCCCGCGCCCGACAGTCTTCTCGCGCTCGATCCGGATATTCCGCTTGCGGCACAGCATCTGCACTTTGCAATGCAGCCGCTACGCGATGACGCGCGGTGGATCCTGAATGGCGTTGAATTAGCCGATGACACGCAGGCGTGGTGGCCGCTTGAACCAGGTGATTTTCATCTGCAATTACGGGCGGGAACCGGGCAAGTGTATGACGAATTGCGCTTTAGCGTGCGCGTGGGCGGGATGCCGTCACGTCAGGCGAGAAAATAGATCACGTGCGGATTGGCTTCGGTGGCTTCCGTTCCCAACGCAATTAAACCGCTTCCGGTAAGTCTGACGGAGCTACCCTTCAAATTCTCGATACGACCGTCTTGGAATCTGACTTGCGTGCCGTTGGTGCTATCGTCAATCACTTCGAAGTAATCGTCGCGCAATTCAATACGCGCGTGAAAGCGCGAGACACGCTGCTCTTTCACTTGGATATCGCAATCGGTCACCCGCCCTAACGTAAAGGGGCCGACCTTACCGGCGACATCCCAGGCCCGATCACCGTACTGCACCTTCAACTGCGGCGTTCGCTTAAATAATCCCTTGAGCCGGTTGGTCGTCGCGAGCCGTGGTTCCAACGCTTCCACCTGCGCTTGTTCCTTGAGCTTCTCCCATTCCAAGCGGCGACGTAATTGCTCACGGACGTCGGGGGCAATGTCCTGGCGCATGAAACTATTTTCTTCGCGGAGGACGAACTTCAAAAGTTCTTCGCACCATTGTTCGGTCACACTCGCCGGGTTGAAGAACTGACGGCGCTCGGCCAATTCATCGAAGTTACGTACGAAGAACTGTAATCCGAATGCCTCCACGTCCATTTTGAATTGCAGCGTGACAGGAATAACACCGTCGATTCCAACATAGGCTTTTTGTACCGGCCCCTGTGGTTCAACCATGCGCAGCACCTTGAGCGTTAAGCCTTGTTTGCGCAGACCTTCAAGCCATTGCGTGATCGAACCCTGTGTTTTGAGTTCGAGCGGCCGCGCTTTTTCGTGCCGCAGCGTGCAGCGCAGAGTGATGACTTCGGGAGGTTTACCTTCAGCGGATAATTCATACTGGCCTTGGGCAAGCCCGGTGATGGCGCCGATCCCACTGACCGTGAGCGTGGCCGGAGATTCCTGCTGCAGATCTTTGAGGTGCGCAACGAGTTCGGATAGCCGCCGATGAATTCTGAACAGCGCGGGAAGCGCCACGGCGCGAAGTTCATCTTCGCGCGATTGAGCGAGCTGAGGTTGCTCAGCTTCGCGTTGGCGCGCTTCTTCGGCTTTTCGTCTGAGGTCGTCCAGTACTCCCATACGCGTCCCCGTCTCATCCTCGTACGTGTGCCGGTGCCAAGGATTGCGCCCGGACTGACCGCGAGTTTAGCACTTGCCCTAACTTCAACCTAGGAACGGTGCGTACACACGCGATTCACGCGCGCTGTCCACAATTTTTACGTGCTCAAATGAATATCGAGAAAACTTTTTAACCGATTGATTTGGCAGTGCTCTATCGCAAACATTAAAGGGTTTTCCGAGGAATTCCCGCGCGTTGCTCGACACGGGTACCGCGATGATGTGTCAACGGCTTTTACATCGATCTGTTCCAGACCTAACGCGTTATTGTTAAGTCATTGGTTTAAAAGAAGAACTAAATACTGGCATCAGAATTGCTCAGAGTTTCGAGAAAGTAGCTCGGGCCATTGGCTCAAAACTGTCACAGGAGGTGGCGCATAACTCCAAAAGATATTTAGTCGCTATGCCCAATCGCCACCTGACCAGTGTCCAAAGTGCGCGCGTAGATGCGCAGCCTCTGTTTGCTCGCCACCAGCCGGAGTGTTTTCCGCAAGAGCGCGAAATGCCGCTTGAGGCGCGCTTATGGCTACGTAATCGAGAATTCGCGGAAGCGTGGCCGGCAGACGGCTTAGTACTGTTTCGACTGCCGTTCGTGGTCGGTCGATTGCCGATTGAGTTTGAGCCGGCGCCCGCCAGTCAGGTGGACTTAAGAGTGCCCGATCGCGAGCCGTTTCAGATGTCGCGCGTACACTATTGCATCTTATCGAGTGGCGGACAGTTGGCCGTCATGGATACCAACAGCCACTTTGGAACGACGGTTAACGATGTCGCGATTGGGCGGCGCTTTTCCAGCAATATCGCCTACTTGCGCGCCGGCGTTAACACTATTGTTGTCGGCATTGGTAAATCCCGTTTTCGGTTTGAATTGTTGCTCCGGGCCATATCGTAAGACTTTGGACGCCTAGTTCACGATAGGTTTATTCCTTCCTGCGTATTAATATTGCGTCACAACAAAAGGGGACGCCACTATTAATACCACTGTTGCTCCGGCTCGTTTGGCGCGCGATGCATGTCGGTCGTGGTGGCTAGTCTGTGCGCTCCTGACCGTTAGCTCAGTATCGGCGGACTCGCTCGACGACGATCTTGCCCCCCCACCGGCGCCGAGCATGCCCCCGGTGGCGTCTTGCGCGGCGAGTATCGATGAGGCGCCGTTGGCGGAAGCGACCGGCTCCGCTGGCATCATGTATAACCTCGCGGAACACCCAAAATCGATTCGGGCAGTCGCGGCCAAGCTGCTAACGGAAGCGTTGGATTCGTCGGCGGCGCATACGCCAACGGCCTGTGCGGAGGGTTGTGAACCAGCCAAGTCACCTAAGGTCGTTTACCGCGTGGCTCCGCTCAAGTTCATCGCGCCGGACAAACAGCAAGCGCTCTGTAAAACACTTGAACGCGACACCGAACGTCACCCACTCCTTTTCCCGACCCAAGAATTCACCAACGTCGAGGAATTGAATTCGTGGGTGATGGAGTTTTCACAGGGTCGCGGCGAACAGGGCAAACGTCTATACGAACAATGCGGCGGTAACTGCTCGCCCCGTTATACATTTGTGATCGCCTCCGGTACCAATGGCTTACAGGTCGACACGCAAGTGATCTGCGGCCTCGCCCGAGATCGGGACGACGAGGATTACCACATTTCAACCGCCATCAGAAACCAATGCACCGTCGACGACACACCGCTCGCCGGCAGACTTCCGCAATAGTTGGCCCGCTTTTAAGCTCCGCTCCGCTTAGCCTCAAATGACCGTTTTCGTTCGTCGCGCCGCCTGGCCGTTTTTGCTGTGTTCCTCGTGCTTGATTCTCGCGCTTGGCTTCTTGCGCACCGGCGATATCCCACTGCTCGGCTGGTCGATCAAACCGGAAGTCGTGTTCTTCAATCTGTCTTACGCGTGGATCGTGCTCTGGTTGTTTTTGCTGGAGCGCAAGCTTCCTTACCGCGCCGGTTGGACACGCAACGATGGACAGATACCTGCCGATCTCGGCCACACCCTATTGAACAAGGGATTGGTCCAATTCACGCTGGTTCAATTAATGGGCCTGCCGTTTTTCGCCGAGCGGACGGATACGTGGGCCGCGAACTTGCCGCTTCCGCTGCAAGTTCTGATCGGGCTCATTGCCGCCGAATTTGGCCTTTATTGGGCGCATCGTTGGTCGCATGAACTACCGATTCTTTGGCGCTTTCACGCCGTGCATCACAGCGTCAAACGGCTATGGCTCATCAACACCGGCCGTTTCCATTTCGTCGATTCGAATATCAGTGTGCTGGCCAGCGTGCCGTTTTTGTTGGGCAGTGGGATTTCGATGGATGCCATTATTTGGGTCAGTGCGATTACCGCTTATATCGGGGTTTTGACTCATTGTAATGTCGCCACGCAGTGCGGACTTTTGAGTTATGTGTTCAACACGCCCAACCTCCACCGCTGGCATCATTCAACGAACGTGGAAGAAGGCAACCGCAATTACGGGCAGAATCTCATGTTGTGGGATCAATTGTTCGGCACTTTTTTTATCCGCCCGGACAGCGCGCTAGGCGACATCGGCATCCACGAAAAAATGCCGGCTCGATTCTTCGCGCAACTCTATGTGCCGTTTATTTGGCAACGTTATCAGCGCGGCGGCTAGGCATGACCAACGCGCAATTTCCATTGCAACGCGCGCCAAATGCCGGCAACCCCAAGTCGCGCCCATGTGCTCCGAGGATTCAACGCGATGGCCTGCAAGATCATATGCGCCGCGCTTTGTACGTGAGTTCGCCGGTACCGCGACATCGAGCGCCGCCAATAGGCCTCGGCGCAATCGCTCCGCCGATAAACACCATCCGCGCCATTCGCACTGTAGTAGGCGTACGCCAATTCGTCGTCACTGGTTTCCGCCATGCGCCCCCACGCAATCTTAAGGCGACGCCACAGGTTGAGCGGTTGCAGCGGCAAGTAGCGCTGCAGGTGCGTGTAAAACAAACGGTAGTGCGCCGCTTCGTCCTGTGCTATGAAATGGCAGATCTGCCGGAGCACCGGCTCGGCCGCACTATCGCGCAGCGCGGAATAAAACGAACACGTGCCGGATTCAACGACGCAGCGGGCGACCAACTCACCGCTCCGCGAACCACGCACCGATTGCGCGGTATCGAGCGGCAATTGATATCCTGCGCGGAAACGCGCGAGACTCGCGGCGAAATTGAAAGTGGGATCGACACGCGCGGCCCACGCCGCAAGCGCCGCTCCATGTTGAGCTTCTTCTTCACCCCACAGATCCGCGGCGGCTTCAAAGCTCGCGTCACCGCGAAACACATTACGCAAGTAAGTCACGTAATCGGCGCTATTGGCCTCCACCAAGGCCGCGGTTTTTACGGTCTCGAGCAGGTCACGTTCGACACGGGCCGGCTGCAATCGGGACCAATCGATTTCCTGAAGCGACCAGTGCTTACGCGTCATGCGCAGTGCGCTCAGCGGTCGCGGGGCGTATAGTGTGCAACGTGACGTCCTCTGTTGGGATTGCGCCGCTGCGGCGCGCGCTAATTAACTTGCGATGATCTCGGACCATCGGATGGATTGTAACAACTCGCGGGCATTATGCGTGGCCCGCGCGGAGGAGATCGCTTAGCTATTATGACCGCAGTAACTCCCCAGTCTTCACGTCAGATTTTTTCGGTTACGTCCTATTTGCCGGTCTGGCTCAAAGGGTTGCGCGGCCCGCTCGGCGGACTCGCGGATCGCCTGCTGGGGCTACGCGAATTGACGACCCGCTACCATCAAGTACCGACCACACGCGATCCCGTGGAGTTTGTGTCGATCGCGTTAGCGGAACTCGGCGTCAAGTCGCGGGCCGACGACACCGAGTTACTGGAAGTACCGGCCACCGGCGGCTGCATCGTCATCGCCAATCACCCACACGGCGGACTCGACGGCTTACTGTTAATGGAAGTACTGCTTAAGCGCCGCCCCGATGTGCGTTTCCTGGCCAATCACTTTCTATCCAAGTTTGAAGAACTCGGCCCGCTGTTTGTGAAGGTCAATCCGTTTGGTGGAAACGCCGCCAAACGCTTTAATTCAGGCGCCGCACGTGCCGCGCTTGCTTGGCTTAAGCAAGGCGGTATGTTGGTGATTTTTCCAGGCGGCGAAGTGTCGAGCTTCGATTGGCGTGAACGACGCATTATCGATCCTATCTGGGACGCGGGCGTCGCGCGTTTGGCGGAACAAGCGGAAGTACCAGTGGTGCCGTGTCACATTGGCGGGCGAAACAGCGTGCTGTTTCAGCTCGCGGGCTTCCTACATCCCCGATTACGTACTGCCCTTCTCCCACGCGAGATGCTGCACGCCCGCGATCGCGAAGTGGAAATTCGCATCGGCGCCGCGGTGCCGACGGAAAGCCTCAAAGAATTGAATTCTCGCACGCAGGTCATGCGCTATCTGCGTACCAAAACCTATCTGCTGGCAGAACGTCACAGCCCCCAATTTTTGCTCGGCCGTGCGGGTTCGCCGAAGCGCCCTGAAGAAACGCTGACCGACGCCATTCTGCCGCGGCGCATGGTCGAAGAGATCGCCTCGCTGCCGTTGGATCAGCGGATCTTGGTCAGTGGTCAATTCGAAGTTTGGTACGCGCAGTCGGATCAGATCCCGTGGTTGCTGCAAGAAATTGGCCGCTTGCGCGAAATTTCGTTCCGCGAGGTCGGCGAAGGAACCGGCAAGCGCTCGGACATCGATTTATTCGATAGCTACTATTCCCACTTGTTCGTGTGGGACACCAAGAAGCACGGGATTGTCGGTGGGTATCGCTTAGGGCATGCGGATCAAATCTTGCAGAACTATGGACCCAAAGGTCTGTACGTGCATTCACTCTTTAAACTTGCGCCGGAACTTCAGGAAGGGCTGTCACAGGCAATTGAAGTCGGCCGCTCCTTCGTGACGCCAGCGTATCAACGCAGCTACTCGGCGTTGATGTTGTTGTGGAAGGGAGTCGCTACGTACATGGCACTTCGTCCCCGCTATAACGTGCTCTTTGGCCCGGTCAGCATCAGCAATGAGTACCATCCGATATCGCAACAAATCCTGGTGCGGTTCCTGAAATATCATAAGTTCGAACGTGCTCGGGCGAGCCTTGTGAAACCACGCCGCCCGTTTCGCCCGAAAGATCACGAAGCGGCGTCGTTGGTCGACTTGGATAGTGGCGACTTACGACTGGTGGCCGATCTGCTCGGTACGGTCGAAACCGACGATCGCGGTGTGCCGGTACTTTTGCGGCAATACTTAAAGCTCGGCGGACGAATTCTCGGCTTTAATATCGATAGCGATTTCGGTAACTCGATCGACTGCTTGTTGTGGGTCGACATGCGTCGCACGGAACTTCCGCTGTTACGCAAATACATGGGAAATGAACTCGCGGCAAAATTCTACGCCCTACACTGCGCGCGCGGCGAGGCAGCGGAAGCGACGCCGGATGTGTATCGAGAGTCGCGCTAGCCTTTAAAATAGCCGTTCCGAATTCCGTGCAGGAATAAGGCCGGGATGTGAATGACTGAATTGAGGACCGTGAAAATTCAGGATGTATTTTCGCGAGCCTACAGGGACGTACTCGTGGCGTGTCCCCAATTCAGTCATTCACATCCCGGCCTTATTCCTGCACGGAATTCGGAACAGCTATTTAGATGGGCGTCGCGAGCAAGGTCTTGATGCGCGAAGTGTCATAAATGACCAATCGTTCGCGAAAGCGTAAGCCATCGGGCGTGTTGACCAATCGATCGTAGAAACTCCCCGCCTGAAATATTTCGCTAGTTCCCTCCAGCAGTGTTTGCACCACGATATAGGACGACGAAACGGCGATTTCCGCTTCCGTGCGCGTCGTAATCCTGATGCCCGATTGCGCGTGCCGATAAGTATGCGGCTGATAGATGTTTGCGTTGCGTAGCGAATAGATCCGGTCGCGCATCATGTTCTGACCATCGCACCAGATGAGAGGAACCACCAAGCCTTGGGCATGGTTCTCGCGCGAAATCATTTTGTAACAACCATCGGTGACAAACAGCTCGGGCCAGCGTTCGAGCTCGCCTTCATCCAAACAACCGCAATATTCCGCGAATAACCGCTCAATTTGCCAATACAGGTCGCGTTCGTCGTTCATGCCCAACCCATCATGCCACGGTAACCTTGCCAGAAGCTGCGAATCATATGTTCGGTGATCAAACTGGTTTGTCGATCGCGTGCTTCATCGCCCATCCCTAAGTACGACGTATCACCGGCAGGACTCGAAGTGACGCCGCGCTGTACGAGTTCGGTGGCCTCGGTGTCTTCCATGGAAATATAGCCGGCCGGTCCGGCCAAGTTCGCTTGCTTCAAGCGGAGCTCGCGAAGTTCGGGATCGTCATCCTGGTAACCAAAAAAGTGAAAGACTATTTCAAACTCGTCGACCTTTTTCGGCAATACCTGGCGCACGGCAAGCGTGTTATGGATTTGTTGAATGACCGTGCTTGGGAATAGCGTGTGTATGTTGTTACTGGTCTGCTCGGCGAATTCGCGCCTGACATTCAACATACTCGCATCCTTGAGCTTCACCTGGTCCTGATAGGTTTTGATGCCTTGGGCTTTGTAAGCCTCGGCCGTGCGATCATCGTCGCGCGGCGTGGTCGTGATAATCGAATGCAGGCCATGTCGCGAATCGACGATCGAACGGCCCTGCATGTTTGAGCGATAAATATTGAAGGTCGTGTGAAATAAATGGAGCAAGCTCGCGTGGTATGGATCCTTGACATTCTCGTAGTAGAGCTTCCAATTCGATCTCGCGTATTGACGGGTACAGCCTAGATACTCGATCGGTTTATGAAAAATGCGGTCCAGCCACGGCAACATCTCCGGTCCGACATATTCTTCAAAACTTGGCACGACGGAATCGAGCGTTCCAAACAGTAAGCCTCGGTAGCGAGCGACACGTACCGGCGCAAGCGAGAAGGCCGCGAGATCGAAATCCTCTCGCATACCCGCCTTATCGTTTAATCCGCCGCGAAACGGCACGCCCCGCAAGCGACCCTGTGCGTCATAAGCCCATTGATGGTACACGCAGGTATGCACGCGAGCGTTACCGCGGAGATGCCTGCACACCAGTGCGCCACGATGGGCGCATCGATTGACCCAACCGGCGAAGGTATCGTCTTGGGTGCGCGTGACGACCACCGGGGTGGTGCCAATGTAAGTCGCTTTGAAGTCGTTCGCCTTTCGGAACTCGTCCTCCATCCCTAGAAAATTCCAGGTAGGGCCGCGATAGATGCGTTCTTGCTCGCGCTCGAAAATCGCGGGATCGGTAAAAACCGCGTATGGCACTTGAGCGGCCTGGTCAACGCCTTGCCAGGGTGAGGCGGTCTGCGCGGTGCTCGGCTGCATGACTTCTCTCTTTGCGAATGACTTGCACAATATAGCGCCTACCCTGTGAGCTTCGCCATGTACGCGATGTTTGCCGCAGGGCTTGTGCATCCGCGCGCGAGCCAGCACGCTAATGCGGGTCACACCCCAAGCAAGGAACCTGCGGGATGGAAATCGTACCTTTTAAAGTAGCGGTCCCAGATGACGAACTAACGGAGCTCGCGACGCGCCTGAAGCTCGCGCGCCTGCCCACCCGCGGCACGTCGCTCGGATGGGCCTGGGGCACGGATGTCGGTTATGTGCGTGAGTTGCTCGATTATTGGCGCACGCGTTACGACTGGCGCGCGCAGGAAGCACTGCTCAATCGCTGGCCGCAGTTTTTAGCCAAAATCGATGGCCTCGACGTTCACTTTTTGCATGCGCGCTCGATGCATCCAGATGCATTTCCGTTAATGCTCACACATGGTTGGCCCGGCACGACCCATGAGTTTTACAAAGTTGTCGAGCCACTCATCGCGCCGGAGAAATTTGGCGGTTCGCCCCGCGATGCGTTTCATGTGGTGTGTCCAGCGCTCGCCGGATACGGGTGGTCGGATCCACTCCCTGCGCCCGGAGGTGACGTGCGCGCCATTGCCGCGCGCCAAGCGACACTAATGCAAGGGCTCGGCTACGTCCGGTACGGCGTTCAAGGCGGTGACTGGGGCAGCCTCGTCAGTAGCTATATGGCGTTGGTGGCCCCAGCGGCGGTGGCGGGCGTTCACCTTAACATGTGCAGCGCACCATCCACGAACGATCCACAGGAAGCAAAGGCGCATGGGGTGGTGCCAGGACCCTCCGCCATCATCGAAGCGTATGCCAAAGAGTGGAAAGGCTACGCCGTCATTCAAAGCTTAAAACCCGATCAACTCGCATTTGCGCTCAACGATTCACCGCTCGGACTCGCCGCTTGGATAACCTGTTGCTTTTACCTGTGGGGTGATACGCACGGCGATCTCGAGTCACGTTTCGATAAAGATTTTCTGCTGACCACGGCGATGATTTACTGGGTGACACAATCGATGCCGACTGCCATTCGCCTCTATCGAGAGTGCCGGTTGTCGCGCCGTTACGGCCCCCCGGAGTCGTATATCAAGGCGCCGGTCGGGGTGGCACTCTTTAAAGACATTGCACGGCCGAAACGCGCCTGGGCGGAGAAGCTCTACAACATCGTGCATTGGACTGAGTTCGAGCGCGGCGGTCATTTCGCGGCAGTGGAAGAACCCACGCTCTTAGTGGAGGATATCCGGGGATTCTTCCGACCCTTGCGGTGATCCCGCATAATGGTCAGGACACGTTCACACGGCAGCCGTCAGAGTGCCGTGGCACTAAAAACCGACAATTGGGGGGATATCATGCGTAAATCAGCTCTCTTTTTGCTCCCGCTCGCGCTCGCGATGACCGCCTGCGGTAATGACAGTGCGCAGCAGGCCGCCGCACCTGCGGCAGCGCCCGCGCCTACGGAGGCGGCCGCACCACCGGCAGAGGCTGCCGCGCCTGCAGCCGCCCCAGTCGTGGCCGATGAAGCCACCGCCGCGCCGGTTTCTGACGAAGTCGTATATGACCCCATCGATACCTCGAAGCTCGCCGCAAGCTGGTGGGAGCAATACAACAAGTAATTCGAGGATGCTCGCCCCGCTGAAAGCGGGTGCGAGCATCGATTGGTTTACCGAGCCGCTACCCAACCCGGCGGGGCGCCCCCCTGATCCGGTCGCGGAGGTGGTGGTAATTTCTGTTTTTCACCCGCTGGCGCCGGACCGGGATCGCCCGGGATCGGCAGTCCTGCCATATACCCAATGACTTCCAACGGACGCGGCGTCTCTTCGTACGCGGCGGTGAGCATGGCATCGACATCGGCCGGATTTTTGGCCGTGGCCGCGTACTGCGCGCTACTCAGTGAGAACTCCGCATGCGCGGCGTACTGCGGAAGATCGGCCACCGTACCACTGCGCCCTTCACGCACGGGGATACGCGCGCGCTGACGGCCCGCGAGCCGCTGCAAAATATTCCACGCCTTTTTATTTTGCTCAATCGGCCAAACGTCGACTAAACCCGCTGCTTCAAACTTGCGCCACACCGCTTCCCCGCGCGCAGTCCGAATTACTACGATGGTGGCTTGATCGGTACCGACGCCGCCGCAGGCGATATCGGCAAGTTCGGCCGAAAAATCGCCGCAGTGGCGGCACTCCGGCCGCTGGTATTCATGCATCGCTTCTTCCAACGGGATCCGCGCGATCTCGCCATCGCGTTTGTAAATGAGCACTTCGCCCTTGACGTTGAACTTCGCGACTTCCGTTAACGGAATGCCCATGCGCTCCGCGATACGTTCGGTCATCAACGCCGGCTGGAACACTTCGGTACAAAAAAGGCCGACGTTGAACGCGACGCGCTCGGCATACCCTTTCAAAAATCCTCGTTGGCGACTGACGATCTGGGGCTTCTTTTTCGCCGCGAGCAATATGCTCGGATCGACATAGGTCATCTTGCTGAGTGGCGTTATCTGACACGGCACGCCGACAAACGCGACTTTGCGCAAGTCCTTTTGTTTGACTTCTTCTAGCGCCAAATTGTTCGGGCAGTAGGTGTACCAGCTGCTTGAACTCGCTTTGATTTCGTCCGGCGTCGTGACGACTTTGGGGGTTGGGAAACAGGGATCGTCATTCTCGCCGACCGCGGAAACCACCGCGCCGTCGATCTCGTCCGTATCACGCGCCCATGCGAGTAACGCCGTGACAATCCCGCCGTCCTGTGCGCGCTCTAGAATGTCGACACGCTTGGTGCGGGCAACAAATATATGGCGATAGACGCCAAACACACCTTCGTATCCTTTGTCGTTGCCGAACTGGGCGTCGCGCAAGTGTTGTTCGCGCGGCCATAAGCGCGGGCATACCGCCGCACAGACATCGCAGCCGACGCCTTCGCTAATCCCGCAGTAATCGAACCCAGCGGACTCTTTCGCGGTTTGTTTGGGCTTACCGTCGATGTATTCGATGACGTTGTGCGGGCATACCAATACACAGCTCCCGCATTCGCAGCAGCTACCGGCGTCGACGACATCGTTCATCATGTCCTTAAACGTATTGTGATACAGGGAAGTCACCTAAGGCTCCTAGTTAGGGCGTGCCACCGAGCTGCATGCTTGCCCGGGTTTCAGACTAGGCGCGACTTTACCATACGGTACCGTATGGATGACAGCGGTACGGTGTGCGGATAGCGCCTGAGTACGCGGGAATATTATTGCGCCTGGGCTTGCTCAATCGACGCGCGAAGCGCCGCTGGACTGAGCGTGCTCGACATAATCTTGACGCCCAAGGGGCGCAAAGCGTCTTCGACCGCGCTCATCAAGATCGAACTCGTCGCGATACAACCGTCTTCGCCTGCCCCCTTGGCGCCAACCTTGGTCGCGGGCGAGATCGACTGCAGATGTTGCACATGGATCTCCGGCGCCGTCCACACGGTCGGCATGCCGTATTCTTTTAGCGTGCGTGCCCGTGGAACGCCATGTTCGTCGTAATGAAAATTTTCATACAACGTACCACCTATCTGTTGGACCACCGCGCCTTTGGTTTGACCGGCGAGAATGACCGGGTTCAACACAACACCGTGATCCGACACCATCCATATTTTTTTGACCTCGACTCGTCCGGTTGCCGCATCAACTTCTACCCATGCGCCGGCGGCACCTCCCGGATGCGAGGGATAAACTTGCGCGCGACCAAGCTCATCCGGTTGCCAATTCACTTGCGGATGTCGATACGTATTGGTGGCTTCGAGCAATGGCGCATCGGCCGCCGCCAGAATGATGTCCGAGCCTGGTTGGACGTACGCCGCGTAAGCGACTTCCGCAAAGGTGCAGCGCGCATCCCAGCCGACGCGGTGGATTTCGCCGTTTTCGATCGCCAGTTCTTCTTTAGGACATTGCAGGAGCACCGCCGCGCCATGCAGCATGCGCTCACGCACCACTTCGGCCGCGTTGACGATGGCGCCAACGGCATACATCGCACCGCGGCTCGAATACGTGCCAGACCCAAAGGGAATCGCGGTCGTATCGCCCCACGATAAATGCACGTCGCTGAGCTTGCAGCCGAGCGTATCCGCCGCTACTTGCGCGTAGGCGGTTTCGATACCTTGTCCGATATTCTGGATCCCCGTCATGACATGCACCGAGCCGTCAGCCGCGATCCGCACGGTGGCGGATTCGTAGTTTTGAAAGGTACTGCCGGGATAAGCGAATCCGGCGGGCTCGATGTAGGTTGCAAATCCAAACCCCAAATAGCGCCCTTGCGTGCGCGCCGCCGCTTGTTCCGCGCGCAGTGCCGGAACGTCCATCGTCTGGACCAATAGGGCGAGCGCCTCGCGCAATGTCCCGTTTTCGATAATTGGTCCAGTGCAGATTTGGTGCGGGTAACTCGTCAATAAATTGTGTTGTCTTATCGCGATGCGATCGAGATCTAAACGCTGCGCGGCCAAATCGAGCATGCGCTCGATATACATATTGGCGAGATCTTTACCGTAGCCGCGGTAGGCGCTGTACGGCGCCTTGTTCGTGACCACGCAACGGACACGTGTTCGATAATTCGCGAGTTGGTAGGGACCCGGCGCATAAATTCCGCTATTGACCGGCATACCGAAACCGCAGGCGCGTTCCGCGCCGTCACACCCCATGTCCGCAAGGACGTCGGTTTCGAGCGCGAGCAGCGTTCCATCGCGCTTGAACGCGGCGCGGATCCGCGTCTTGAAATCGCGCGCCGCGGGACCCGCCGCAATCCATTCGCCGCGGGTTTCAAACCATTTGACCGGTCGGCCGGTCAGCATGGAAGCCAGCACCACCAAATGTTCGCTATCGACGGCGAGTTTGGCGCCGAAGCCACCCCCGACATCGCCGGCCAGCACTTGGATGCGTGTTTCGGGTATCCCAAACACCTGGCTGAAATACATCCGCATCTGGTGCGGCACCTGGGTTGAGGCACGCACTGTCAGCTGTTGCTCTTGCGGATTGAAATGCGCGTGCACCACGCGTGTTTCGAGCGGCATCGCGCCGAAGCGATGAGAACTCAGCGTTTCATCGAGAACCAGATCCGCGGTTGCAAACTGTGCGGCGGGTTCGCCAATCTGAAACGCGAATTCACGTTGTAAGTTCGTACCCCACTCCGGATACAGCAACGCGTCGTCCGCCGCGCCCACCTTCGCCGCGCTTTCCATCTCGCTGTTAACCGGCAGTGGCGTGTAGTGGACGACGACCTCGCGCGCCGCATCCTCTGCTTCCGCCGGGGTATGTGCGATGACGAGTGCGACCGGCTCGCCATAAAAAATCACTTTATCGGTGGCGAGCGCGTGTCGCCGCGGTAAACGTAGCCCTTCGCCTTCCGCGGCAGGCGCGATCGGACGCCATTTCGCGGCCACTTCCCGGCCGGTGACAATACGCACGACGCCGGGCAGCGTTGCCGCCAGGCTTGTTTCAATTGCCTCGATCCTCGCGTGCGCGTGCGCGCTACGCACCACCGCCAAGTGGAGATCGCGCGCGGTTCCGTAGTTATCGACGTAGCGACCACCACCGGTCACGATGCGCCGATCTTCCCGGCGCGCGATAGGTTGACCAATTTTCTTCGCCTGCGGCGCGAGTTCTTCTTCGAAGCACGCAAGCGGCGCGGCGCGCCCGGCCGCCACGTTGAGTGCATGTAAGATATTGCCGTACCCAGTGCAGCGGCATAAGTTGCCGGTCAACGCGTGCCGCGCCTCGGCATCGGAGAATTCTCGATTTCCCTGTTTGCGTAAAAAATCTCGCGCGCTCATTAGCATGCCAGATGTACAGTAACCACATTGCAATGCATGGCATTGCACAAACGCGCGTTGCAGGCCATCGAGCGTTTGCTCATCGGCCAGGCTTTCGGTGGTGACGACCGTGGCACTTTGCGCTTGTACGGCAAGCATCAAACACGACTTTACGAGCTTGCCATCGACTTCCACCGTGCAGGCGCCGCAGGCGCCTTCCTCACAGCCAAAGCGGGGTCCGGTCAGACCCGCGCGTTGCCGCAAGAAATCAGTGAGCAATTCGCGCGGCGGCACGGCGGCCGTGACGCGTTGGCCATTCACCGTCATTTCTACCGCGACTTGCGGCACGTTACGCGATGTGGGGTTCATGCGTTGTCTCCGTCGGCGAAGGTGCGCAGTGCGCGGCATAATTCGACCTGCGCGAGATGCAGCTTGTAATCCGCGCTGCCGTAGGGATCGTTGAGCGGTGTTGTCGGCGATTCGCGCAATGCCTGCGAAATCAACGCCTCACACGTCTTATCGTCGGGAAGCGCAGTCGCAAAGCGCGTCTCGAGCGCGCTTAAGCGCAACGGCGTTTGGTGAATACCCCCGACAGCAATCCGCCAGGCTTGCGCGTACCGCACCACGCAGACATTGACGAGCGCCAAATCTTGCGGCTGACGCGAAAATTCCCGATAGACGCCACGCGCCGCGCCGCGCGGCAACGAGAGATGTGTCACCAAACATCCGTCGAGCCGATGTTGACGAAAGCCGACAAAAAACTCGTCGATCGGCAGCGTTTGAACGCGCGTCGGTAGCGCTGGAGAGCAAAAGCCGACCAACGCGTCGCTCGCCAGCATCGCGACCGCAAAATTGGCGCGCGGATCGGCCCAACACACATTGCCGACCACGGTGCCTCGATTACGCACCTGCACGTCACCGAGCAAGTACGCGGCTTGCTTCAACCACGAGAATTCCCGCGCGATGGTGACATCTTCAAGCATTTGCGCATGGACCACGCGCGCGCCAATGGTGAGCGTGGTGGCGGTCACATCGATCGTGTTGGCCAGATCCAGGACATTGCACAAGTCAACCAGCGCAGTCGGCGCTTGCTGGCGCAAGCGCATAGCCGGCAAGAGGCTTTGGCCGCCGGCTAGCGGTTGCGCGCCGGCTTGCATCGCGCGCAGCGCATCGGGCAGGCTCGCGGGACGCGAATAGTCAAAAGCGGCGGGTCGCATATCGCACCTTCCACGGACTTGAGTGAGCCAAGCCTAGGGAGATGCGCCGTGGCGCGTCAATCTTGCACTGCGTCGACACGCGCGAAGTAAGAGCCGCGCACGAATAGCTGATTCGAATTCTTGGTTCGTTGGTGCCGCACTCGTCCGCGCTACGGACGACTGGTTTGAGGACACGCCACAAGTACATCCCTGTAGGCTCGCGAAAATACATCCGGTATTTTCGCGGTCCTCAAACCAGTCAACCGCATCCCGGCCTTGCGCCTGGTGCGGATTTTGGAACAGTTAACCGCGCTCTAACAGCATTCTTAGGTCAATGAGCGCCGCGTTTGCGCGCGAGATATAGGAGGCCATGACCAGTGAGTGATTGGCCACGAAGCCAAATCCCTCGCCGTTCAGAATGAGCGGACTCCACACAGCATCTTGCGTGCTTTCGAGTTCTCGGACGATCTGCCGCAAACTCACGACAGCGTTTTTCTTCTCCAGCACCGGTCCGAAATCGCGCTCAACCGCGCGCAGTAAGTGCAGTAACGCCCAGGTCGCACCGCGCGCTTCGTAGAATACATCGTCGATTTGTCGCCAGGGTGTTTTAACAACGCGCACGTCGGCCGTCGCCGTGGACTGTTCGGCATCCGCATCACCCGCCAAATCGGTGTTAATCCTCACTTGACCGACACTCGCGCTCAAGCGCTGCGACAAATCGCCCAAGCGCTTTTCCACCAACGCAAGCCAGTTCCGCAAGTTATCTGCGCGAGTGTAGAACTGGGTATCGCCAGCTTCGGACTTATCGAGCCGATGCAAGTAGTTCGTCAATGCATCCATGGCCGCCGCATACTCGGTTTCGGCGGCTGGGAACATCCATGCTTCATTGTTGATATTGAGATGATTGTCCACGCGCGTCAGGTCCACGTCTTCCGTCGACTGTGTTTGCGAGCGCGAAAAGTCGTTGCGCAGCGATTTGGCCATGTCGCGCAGCTGTACCAGCACGCCCCACTCCCAGTTCGGCACATTGTCCATCCATGCGCCTGGCGGCAGCATATCGTTCGACAGATATCCACCGCGTTTATGCAGCAAGCGATCGAGCAACTCGATGGTGGTAGCGGTCATGACTTCGCCGCGCACCGAAGGCGCGGACTTGCCCGGTAGACGTGCGCGGGTTGCTTCTTCGACCGAGAACATTTCCGGTTCGTGATCGAGTACCGCCATCCCGAGGACACTGAGTGCAAATACTGCCGCCGCCAATGCCACGAGCGCGGTCAACGGGCCGGCGGGCCGGATCGTTAAGCGTGAAATCCAGGCTCCTACCACATAGGTTCCTTATGGCGCGTGCGACCGGCGCACTTAGCCGCTGAAATTAACTTGTAACACACGATCGATGGCGGGGATGGCGGCAAGTCCGGCCAAGGTCTCGTCCGCCAGCGTTTGCGACACGCCGAGTACCGCAATCGCGCGATCTTTCCCTTCCGCAGCACCCACCTGCATGCGCGTGATATTGATCCCAGCACGTCCCAGCGTTTCACCGATCGCACCGATGACGCCTGGCCGATCCGCATGCCGCGTCATGACCACGTGGCCGTCGAGCACGGCTTCGATTTCGTAGTCGTTGACGCGCACCAAGCGTGGGTGCCGCTCATCGAACAAGGTGCCTTCCAGACACACCGGTCCCTGCTCGCTACGCCCGCGCACACGCACACGCACCACCGCAAGGTAGTCTTTCGACTCGTCGGATTTGGTTTCGCTCACGCGGATCCCCTGGCGCTTCGCCAATGGTAATGCATTCACTCGGTTAATCGGCGTTGCGAGATGATCCTGTAATAATCCGGCGATCGCTTCACAGACCAACGGTTGCGCTTCAAGTTCCGCGGCGCGACCGAAAAGCCCGAGTTCGAGTTCCGTCACCGGCCCGCAGCACATCAACGACACCAGCTTGCCGAGACTCCGCGCCAGGCGTTGATAAGGCGCGAGTTGAGCGAGGCGATCGGGGGTAATGCTCTTGAGATTAACGGCGTTGCGCACTTCGCCACGCAGCAAGAAAGCCGCGATTTGATGCGCGATCTCAACACCCACCGCGGTTTGCGCTTCTTGTGTCGACGCGCCGAGGTGCGGCGTGAACTGAATTTTTGATTGCGCGAACAACGGAGAGTCGCCCGGCGGTTCTTGTTCAAACACATCGAGCGCCGCGCCTGCCAAGTGGCCGTTCGTTACCTGCTCAAGGAGTGCCGCTTCATCGATCAAACCACCGCGCGCGCAGTTGATGATGCGGGCGCCTCGTTTCAATGCGCGCAGGCGCTCGGCGCTGAGAAGATTACGGGTGTCATCCGTGAGCGGACAATGCAGTGTGATGTAATCGGCCTGCGCGAGTAGCGTCTCGAGCGCCTGGCATTCCACGCCATGCTCAGCGAAGGTTTCTGGATTGACGAACGGATCGAAACCCAACACGCGCATCTTTAAGCCGCGCGCACGCTCCGCGACCAAGCGGCCAATGGTGCCAAAGCCGATAATTCCCAACACCTTGCCGGTGACTTCGGAACCCATGAATTTGCCGCGCTCCCATTTTCCTCCGCGCACCGAACGATCGGCTTCCGTCAATTGCCGGCTGAGCGCGAACAAATGCGCGATCGCGAGTTCGGCGGTGGTCGTGGCATTCGCATCCGGCGTGTTGAGGACCACGATGCCGCGTTCGGTGGTAGCGTCCAAATCGATATTGTCGACGCCAATGCCGGCTCGCCCCACGACGCGTAAACGACGCGCAGCATCCAGCAATTTGCCGCGGATCTTAGTCTCGCTGCGCACGATGATGGCGTCGGCATCGGCGGCGTGCACTACCGCTGCATCGACTTCCAACCCTGGCGAGAAATCGATTTCAAGCTCCGGATATTCTTTAAGCGCGGCGATGCCTTCCGCCGCTAGTTTGTCGGCCACGAATACTTTGAACATGTAACGATTCTCTTATGCCGCGTCGTGCGCGTTCGCAATCTGAAGGTAAGCCCATTCGAGCCACGGAAGTAGTGCTTCAAGGTCACTGGCCTCGACGGTCGCGCCGCCCCAAATCCGCAAGCCCGGCGGCGCGCTCCGATAACCATTGATGTCGAAGGCAACGCCTTCGGCATCGAGCAACGCAGTCATTTTCTCAACCGCTTTGGCCTGTGCCGCCGCCGCCAGCGCGTTAAACCAAGGCGCCACCAGCTTCAAGCAAATGGAAGTATTCGAGCGGGTGCGCGGATCGTCCGCCAGAAATTCCACCCAAGGTGTGCGCGCCACCCAAGTTTCGATGACGGCGAGGTTGCGGCGCGAGCGCTCACAAAGTGCCGCGAGACCACCGAGCGATTCGGCCCATCGTAAGGCATCGAGATAATCCTCGACGCATAACATCGATGGCGTGTTGATGGTCGCGCCTTCGAAAATCGCCTCGTCGACTTTCCCGCCCTTTGCCAACCGAAAAATTTTCGGCAACGGTCGCACTGGGATAAATTTCTGCAAACGCTCGACGGCGCGCGGGCTCAACACGATGATGCCGTGCGCACCTTCGCCGCCAAGGACTTTTTGCCATGAGAAGGTCACGACATCGAGCTTGCTCCACGGCAGTTCCATCGCAAAGGCAGCCGAGGTCGCATCGCAAATCGTGAGTCCCACGCGGTCATCCGCAATCCACGCGCCGTCCGGCACGCGGACGCCGGAAGTCGTCCCGTTCCACACGAAAACAATATCGTGCCCAAAATTTACCGCCCGTAGATCCGGTAGTTCACCGTAGGCGCTTTCAAAGACGCGCGTCTGCGGCAATTGGAGGCTGTCGGTGATGTCGGTAACCCATTCGGCGCCAAAACTTTCCCACGCCAACACATCGACCGGCCGTGCCCCAAGCAGGTTCCATAGCGCCATCTCGACCGCCCCGGTGTCGGATCCCGGCACAATGCCAATCCGATAATCGGCCGGGACGCCAAGGATCCGGCGGGTGCCGTCAATGGCCGCCTTAAGTCGGGCCTTACCCGGCTTAGAACGATGTGAGCGGCCAACCAGGGCACTGCCCAAAGCAGCTGGCGTCCAGCCGGGACGTTTCGGGCAGGGGCCAGACGAAAAACAAGCGTTGACCGGCCGCCTCACGGGTTTAGGCATCTCGCTGTGCATGCTTTTACCGAGCGGTAGAGATGGAGCGGCGCATTCTACTGGCGCAGGGGGTGATTGCAATCGCAGTGCCGCAAACGACACCTGAACACCGCGCCACAAGACATCCGATGCAACGCCCTGGCGGGCGCGCCCGAGCTAACGACTAGACGAACGCGAGCCGCTGGTATCGATGGGACTCAATTGCTCGCCCAACAGTCGGCGCATGTCTTCGACCTGTCGATAAACGGCATTTGCCGCTTTTATTTTTTCTTCAAACTGCGCGCGCGCCGTTTGTAATTGCGCCTTCTGTTGACTGATTTTGGTTGCGAGTTGCATGAGCTTTTGATAGTTCTCGCGCAGCGATTGATCTTTCTTCTGAAAATGCGCCGCGTAGCGCTGCCGCAATTCGGTATCGCGTTTGCGCAACGCCGCTTGCGCTTGCTGTTGAAGCTTTTGGACTTTTGCTTGGTAGCGGCGTTCCACTTCTAGCGTACGTTCGACGAGATTGGCCTCGACGTAGTTGCGCAGACGCAGTTCAAAGTCGTGCATCATTTCGCCGACCGGATCGCCCGTATCGATCGGTGGCATGGGCGCAGGCGGTGCCAATTCCGCTACTGGAGGCGCTTCGCGCAGCGAACTGGTGGTTGCCTCCAGCGCGCCCAGATCGATGAAATCGGTCTGGGTATCGTCAAACCCTACGGCCTGCGTAAAGTCAGCACTATCGTTGTCCGCCTCTTGTCCCAACGCATCATGCTTGGCATCGATATCTTCGATTAGGCGAGCGAGGGTCTGCCCGGTGTGGGTTTCGGCATAGGACACAGGTAGCGGCGCCGCCGATTTACGCACGGCGGCCTCGAATTCCTGCTGCGTGAAGAGACGATCCGTCCGCTCGGGAATGACGTCGCGGTTGGGCGCGGCGGGGTTTTGCGCATTGTCCATCTCGGTTTCCCTTATTGTTGTCCCAGTACTAACGCCGGCCGTGGTCGGAAACGATACAACGTTGGCGGCGCGTGATTCCGCCCCCTCCGCGAAACGCGATTCGGCGGACAGCATAACGACGATAGGTGCGTCCAAGTAATACACATTAAAACCGCGTTCGGCGAGCACAAAAGCGCCCACCGCGGCTTGGCTCGGCTCATCCCCACAGACGATATAAGCCTCATCCCGCGCCAGTCGCGCGGCCTGCGCACGCAGCGCATTTAGCGGAATATTGCGACTATTCCGCAACGGCGCCTTGGCGTAGACCTCGGGATCGCTGATATCGAGCCAACGCGCGCGCTGTCCCGTCATCTGCAGCGCGACATCGGCCGTCACCGGCTTCAACAACGGCGCCGCCACCCAGCGCGTAAAATCGCCTTGCGTCAGACGCAAGGCGCGACCATCGGTCAAGGCGACGACCGAGGCGTCGCGCGGTTGATTTGAAATCACGGCGGCTTCGCCGAAGGAGTCACCCGGCCGCACATCGGCGACGTGGATATCGGGTCGTCCGCCGCCCGCGCGGCGGGTCACCTCACAATAACCATGCTCGAGCACGTAAAAATGGTCACCCGCATCGCCCTGCGACAAAACCAATTCGCCAGCGGCAAAATCGACCGGTGACAACGCACCGAAGATGGCTTGAATTGTCGACGACGGCAAAACGCGGAACAACGCTGATTCCATCAGGCGGGTCATCCAATCGCCTTGTGGCGTCTCAACCAACTCCATCGCGGCAAGCTCGGGTACGGCGTCATACGGACGAGATGTTTCGACTTCGCGTTCGTATTCGCGACGTTGCAACGTGACCACCGTGCAAGGCGTATGCGCACGTGCGGTGTAACGTTTCGGGCCAGGCGCGTCGAGCGGCCGGCGCGCAATGCGTTGCGTCGGCGACAAGCGTACGACCATCCGTCCTTGGTCGACCAATTCGAGTTCCCCACTCAACAGAAAATGCACCTGCTCATCGCTCGCGCCGCGCACGAACAGTACTTGCCCGACCCCCACGGAGGTCACGGCAGCCGCTTTCCAAAGACGTGCTTGGGCGTCCGAACTGAGTCGATTAATCGGCACTAAATTCCGAAATGCGCTTTGCCGGTCACGCGCTTCTTGAGCAAGTTTTCTGGCTTCACGCACTTAAAATTCACCGTTAGCTTGTGGGGGCGAAGGCAGGTCGCACCATCGCGTGCCCCTACTATAGGCGCCGTAAAAATCCGCCTACAAGGGAATTAGCGACGGGCCAACGGTTGTTTACAAGTGGCGCGCCATTTGCGGCTTACTTGGGCCAAATCAACCACTCCCGCATCCAACGTTTACAGACCGCGTGGCAAGCGCCTAGTCTGAATCAATGGCCGCATTGCCGGCTAAGGCACAGGACGACCGCCATGCGCACCGCACTCTATGTCCCTACGATCAACGATTACGGTGCGGACCCGACGCGCCTCGTGACCCTGGCCCGTGCCGCGGAAGCGGCCGGGTATGACGGCTTCTTCCTTTGGGACCATTTGGTGTTTGGCGGCGGAGAGACGCCAGTGGCCGATGCAGTCGTCATGCTCGGCGCTCTGGCGCAAGCCACCGAGCGACTGATTCTCGGTGCACTCGTCACGCCTCTGTCCCGGCGGCGGCCGTGGAAATTCGCCAAAGAACTGGCCACGCTCGACCGCCTAAGCAACGGTCGTATCGTCTGTGGAGTCGGCTTAGGCGAACCGGTGTCCGCTGATTTTGTCCCCTTCGGCGAAGACGCCTCGCCGCTCGGCCGCGCGCGCGGCTTGGATGAGGGATTGGCGCTGCTCGATCCACTGCTTCGCGGTGCGATCGTGACCCACCAAGGACCGCGCTATCGACTGCAAGACGCGCAACTCGCACCCGCGAGCTTACAGTCTCCCCGGGTACCGATTTGGGTCGCGGCGGTGCAACCCGCGCAGCCGGGATTCCGGCGTGCAGCGCGGTGGGAGGGCTGCTTTCCGCTCAAGTTTCCCGCTGCGGTGTTAGCGGGTGGCCTGCAGTCGGCGACGTGGCCGGAATGGTGGCTGACCCCTCGCGAATTCGCCGCGAGCGCCGCGCAGCTGCGCGCCGGGCGCAGCGGGCTTGAAACACCGTTCGACCTATTGGCGAGCGGCCGCACGATTTACGACACGACCCCTGCTATGGACACGCTCACTGATTACGCTAACGCGGGGGCCACTTGGTGGCTCGAATGGGTAGACGAACAACCCGGGAGTTATGAGCTAACGCTACGCGCGGTGCAACGCGGCGCACCTCGGCTATATCGCACACCGGATTCGATGACCGCGCTTCAACGCGCGCTACTTGCACTTCACCAAGAAATCGATCACGCCGCGAACGGCGACCGACAGGCGCTGCAAGAACTTCAGCGCCTGATCAACGAAGCTGAGTACGCGATAAACGCACCGGCGCAACCTCCACCCCAAAGCCTGCGTGGCCGCCTGGAACGGTTGGAGTTCGCGCATCCGCGCGCGACCGCCATCTTGAACGATATCTCGATGACGCTGAGCAACTTGGGAATTTAAGCCGTGTTCACGCTACACGGTGGCGTCCGCCAAATGGGGCGTAGGGGGCTGCTGGCGCTCGCGCCACAGCAGAAAAATCACGATCGAGACGTTCAGCAAGTTCCAACCGATGCCATTGATGAAGGCCGCATCATACGAGCCTGTCCAATCATAAATCGCGCCCGACATCCATCCACCGAGCGCCATGCCGAAGAGCGTTGCCATCATGACGATCCCAACGCGGGCGCCGGCTTCCTGGGCCGGAAAATATTCGCGGATGATGATGGCGTAGGTCGGCACGATGCCGCCTTGAAACAAACCGAAAAGCCCGGACACCAGATACAACGAAACTAGCCCGTCCGCCGGCAAGAACATCGTCAGTGCGATCCCTTGCATCGCCGCAGCGACTAGCAGCGTTCGCACGCCGCCAATCCGGTCGGCCACAAATCCCGAAGCCAAACGGCTGATGATGCCAAGCCCAAGCATCAAGGACAGCATTTCCGCGCCGCGCGCCGGACCAAATCCGCGATCGCTGCACAGCGCAACCATATGCACCTGTGGCATCGACATCGCGACACAACAACTGATACCTGCCACGAATAGCAACGAGGTTAGAAACACCGGTGACAAGCCGAGCGGCCGCAGAGCCGCCGCTGCTTGCCGCGCTGCAGCGGTCGGTGGGGGTTGCGCCGGTAATCGACGCCTCAACACCAGTGCGAGCGGCAACATCGTGACCAGGCAAACGACGCCGAGTCCCGCGTAAGTCACACGCCAACCCTGTGTCGACTGAAAGTGCTGGACCACCGGCGGCCAAATCGCACCGGCGAGATAATTGCCGCAGGCACAAATCGCGACCGCGATCCCGCGCCGACGCGCGAACCAATGGCTAATATCCGCGAGCAGTGGCGCAAAGGTCGCGGAACTGCCCAGCATGCCGACGAGGATCCCGTTCGCCACCGCAAATTCCAGGAGCGACGTCGCGCGGCTGGCGAGCACGAAGCCGGCGCAAAGGCTGAACGATGCGATGACGATCGGCACGATGATGCCGTACCTGTCCATCAAACGCCCCATCAAGACGCCGCCGAAACCAAAGCCAATCATGATCCAAGTGAACGGCAATGACGCGCCGGCGCGATCGACGCCAAATTCTTGCTGGATCGTCGGCAATACCACCATCACGGCATACATGCTGCAACCGGCTACGGTCATCAATAAAAGCGATGCATACAGGCGGACCCACGCGTAGCGGGATTCAATCAAATCTGCGGAAGTGGTGGTGGTGATCATCGGGCTAGACGCTGAGCGAAGGTGTGACCATACCCGATGCGACGGGTCGCGCAAAGTCAGCCGCCCGATTCGTACCGAATATCCATGACCACCAATCGTCGTTCTCGATTGACGGTGTTGAGCACCACGGTGTCATCGAAGGTGCGCTTCAACAGCGCACGAGCAAGCGGAGAATCGACGCTGATATACCCCGGCGCGGCATCGAACTCATCACCGCCGACAATCCGGTGACAAAGGGTTTCACCGTCTTCCGCCAAGAGTTCTACCCAGGCCCCGAAGAACACCCGCGAGGGGTCCGCCGGCGCGCTCGCCACCACGGTCAATTTAGGCATGCGACGTTGTAGGTAACCGAGTCGCCGGTCGATTTCGCGCAATTCCTTTTTACGATACTGATATTCGGCATTTTCCGAGCGATCGCCCTCGGCCGCGGCGGCCGCCAGATGTTTTACGGTGTCGGCGCGCCGTGCGCCCAATGCCATTAACTCGCTTTCCAACCGACGATAGCCGGTCGCGGTAATATAAGGCGAGGCGGGCGTTTGCGGTGGTCTCCAGCGCGACATATCGGTCTCTTCAATTTGGGTGGGCAAGCATTAAAACGAAACGCGCGCCGACCGGCACGCTCCGAAGTTTTCCTCCGCTCGGTACGCGTCAAGCGCGAGTCTTGGTCCTGGGTAGCATGCCAGGCGTCGCTTCGCTCGCCAAAGGAGAATATTACGCGCATCCACGCAATGCGTTCTGGCCAATCATGGGCGCGTTGCTGAGTTTCGCGCACGATGCGCCGTACGCGATACGCGCGCGAACCCTGGCCCGCGCCGGCCTCGCCGTATGGGATGTGCTCGCCTCCTGCGAACGGCCCGGTAGCCTGGACAGCGCGATCGATATCTCGAGTGTCCAGTTGAACGATTTTGAGAATTTTTTCGCCACTCATCGTCTTCTCCATCATGTGTTCTGCAATGGCACCACCGCGTTTACGTACTTTCGACGCTGGGCGCTGCCGCGTGTGCCACGCGCGCTGCAAGTGACACGCCTCCCCTCGACGAGCCCGGCGCACGCTGGTCTGCCGTTCGCGCGAAAACTAGCGGCATGGCGCGCGATCGTTTCGGCACTAAATGAGACAGACGCACGCCCACGTTCTTGAATTACCGCTTTGTTCAGCGTCCCGCGGTTACAATCCGAGGCGTGATTGACGGCCAAGGGAGAAAATGCGATGCACAATGGACGGGCCACCAAGGGGTTTGAAATGAGATTTGCTTCCGCTATCAGCATCGCGTGCCGAATCGGTTTAGGCCTCGCCCTGCTGGTCGCATCGCTTATCGCGCTAGCCGGTGAGATCGCCCAATGTGGCGCATGCAGCACATCTTTTGAGTGCGCGGAAGGGCTTAGCTGCAACGGCGCGCGCTGCCGCGGCGATCCGGCACAATGCTGTCGCGATGAGGAATGCGCATTAGGTCAAACCTGCCAGCAACATCAGTGTCGGGCCGCGCCGACCGGGTTTAGCCAGTGCGCCAGTTGCGACACGTCGTTTCAATGCGGCGAAGGAATGACCTGCGTGGGCGCAAGATGCCGCGCCAAAAACGATGACTGCTGCCGCGACCAAGACTGTCCTTCTGGCCAGTCCTGCCAAGATCACCGATGCAAAGCGACCGCGGCCAATGTCGGCCAATGCGGAGCATGCAGTACGAGCTTCGAATGCGGGAGCGAGTTGCGTTGTATCGGCGCGCGTTGTCGCAACGACGACCAATGCTGCCTTGCGCAAGACTGCCCAACCGGACAGACTTGCGTCAATCATCAATGCCAATAACTCAAAGAAACCATCACTCGTGAGCGCAGGACAACGCCTTCCCGGCACCCCCGATCCCATGTTCCGCGTCGATGGCGTGCAAGGCGTGACCCTTGCGGTGGACGCCTGGGGCCCAACCGATGGGCCGTTAATCTTGCTGCAACACGGCGGCGGACAGACGCGCCATGCATGGAAATCCGCCGGCGAAATCTTAGGCCAAGCCGGCTATTACGCGGTGTCGTTTGATGCGCGCGGACACGGCGATTCTGACTGGGCGCCGGATGGCGTCTACGGCCAAGACATCATGGTTGAGGATTTGCTCTGTTTGGTTCGCGCGCTGGGCGGCCGGCGGCCGGTTCTGGTGGGCGCCTCGATGGGCGGCGGCACGAGTTTGGTCGCCGCCGGTGAAGACCGGGTCGATGCCACGGCGCTCGTATTAGTCGACATCGCGCCTAAAATCGAGATCGAAGGTGCGAACAAAATATCGGAGTTCATGCATCAAAAGCCAGAGGGCTTTGACTCGCTCGAAGAAGTTGCCGCGGCGATCGGCGCGTATCAACCGCATCGCAAACCGCCGAAAGACTTGGCGGGATTGGCAAAGAATTTACGCCGGGCCGAAAACGGCAAATACCGCTGGCATTGGGACCCGCGTTTCATGACGCTGCGCCGTGAGCTCGACAAACGACAGAGCCGGCTCGAAGCCTGTGCGCGTGCGTTGAAGCTACCCACCTTACTGGTGCGCGGTGGTCTTTCTGATGTGCTAAGCGAAGAAGGCGCGGCCTCGTTCCTCGCCCTGTGCGCGCATGCCGAGTATGTCAACATAACGGGTGCCGGCCACATGGTGGCGGGCGATCGAAACGATATTTTCAGCACGTCGGTGATCGAGTTTTTACAACGCAAGGTGCCGGTCGCCGGCGCGCCGGTCCATACCGCGCATCAACCGTCACCTCATCACGAAGGGCCGCCCGGCGACGTTATCGATGTACCTTAGGTTGGCGCGCCAAGAAGGCTTCGAGACCCATCGGCCGATCAATGCCAAAACCTTGCGCGTAGTCCACGCCTAGCGCGGTGATCTGGGCGGCGATGGCATCGTCTTCCACAAACTCCGCAATCGTTTGGACCCCCATCACGTGTCCGATCTCGTTGATAGATTTCACCATCGCGAGATCGATCGGATCACGCACGCAGTCGCGCACGAACATGCCGTCGATTTTCAAGAAGTCGACCGGCAAACTGCGCAAGTAGCCGAACGACGATAAGCCACTGCCGAAATCGTCTAGCGCAAAGCGGCAACCTCTGACCTTGAGCGACTGAAAAAACTGCAATGCGCGCGACATATTGCCGATCGCCGCGGTTTCGGTGATTTCGAAACAAATGCGTTGCGGCGGCACCTTGTAGAGATTGAATTGCTCATGGATATCGCCGAGCAGCGATTCATCGGCAAGTGACATACCAGACAAGTTGACGGCGAATAAGGTGTCCGGATGGATCCGCTGGCGATTTTCCGCATACCACCGCAACAATCGCCGCACGACGAAGCGATCGACTTTGTGCGAAAGATTGTAGCGTTCGGCTGCGGGTAAAAAATCCGTCGGTCCACTCACACCAAGTTCCGTTGGATAGCGCAGTAGGATCTCGACATACGCCGGTCCGCTGCCGTGTAAACGCCGTGCAGGTTGCGCGTAAAGCGTAAAGCGCTCGCTCTGCAACGCGGCGGTGATTTTGGAAACCCACTCCATTTCGCCGCGGCGACGTTCGAGCGTGATATCGCCGGGATCGTAGACATGCACGCGATTGCGCCCTTGTTCTTTTGCGACATAACACGCGGCATCGGCATTCTTAAGGACGCTGGCGACACTGCCGCTTGCGTCGGTGACTTGCACGAGACCGATGCTCACCCCAAGTCCAAAGACTTTTTCGTTCCAGCGAAAACGGTACTCGGCGATCTTTTCACGTACTTCGCCGGCTACGCGCCGCGCCTGCTGCAACGTACAGTGCTCCATCAGAACGGCAAACTCGTCTCCACCAAGGCGCGCGACCGTATCCCGCTTACGCACGGCATCACGCAGCGTGACACCGATTTGCCGTAGAAGCTCGTCACCAGCGCTATGCCCGCAGGTGTCGTTGATGACCTTGAACTGGTCGAGGTCGAGATAGCACATCGCGTGCTCGGTGCGCGTGGATTGCGCGTTCTGCAAAATGCGCTGCAACCGACGCTCGAATTCCAGGCGATTGACCAAGCCCGTCAACGCATCGTGCGTTGCTTGATAGGACATCGCGCTCGCCAGCCGCCGTTCTTCCGTGACATTGCGCAGCACTGCCACCGTCCCCACCGGGCGCCCAGGCGGTTCCATGAGCGCGGTCAGAGTAAACTCAATGACCAAATCACCCGCCGCACTCGTCAAGCGCAAGTCCCGCCCCGTCACCGGCTGTCCGCGCGTCAAACATTCGTGAATGGGATCAACAATCGGCGTGGCCGCACCTTGCTCAAAGAGCCGAATGACATCGGTAAACAGGCGGCCTCGCATGGCCGCTGCCGTGCCGTCGATTAAGCGTTCGGCCGCGGGATTCATAAACTCGATAAACCCCGCCGGATCGGTTGAGATAACCGCATCGTTGATCGATGACAACGTCACCAAGGCCTTGCTGCGCTCGGCGGCCAGTGCGTCTTCAGCGAGTTTGCGTTCATGGATATCGCTCATCGAGCCCGCGACGCGCACCGCGCGTCCGGCGTCGTTCCATTGCGCGACACCTTGCGTGTGATACCAGCGATACTCGCCGGACTTGCGACGTAGACGATGCATGCTTTCAAATGGCGTGCGCCGACGAAAAGTAGCGAGCAATTGCTTTTTGACCATCGGCCAATCGTCCGGATGCATCGAGTCTCTAAAGACGATATCGGTGGGCGCGAATTCTTCGTCGGGCGTATAGCCGAGCGCCGATTTCATCGATGCCGAGTACCACATGCGTCCGGCACCGATGTCCCAGTCCCATAGAATGCTAGTCGAGGCCTGCATCGCGCGCTCGACATGCTCTTGCAAGCGCGCAATCTCGGCGGCCGCGCGCACCTGCTCATCGATATCCTGCGAAGTGCCGGTCATGCGCGGATTGCCGCGCTCGTTTAACGAAATGATCGCGCGAATACGGTACCAGCGATACGTCCCGGACTTGTCCCGCAGGCGATACTGCACGTCGTAAGGTTCATGCGTGGCGGCGGCGCGCGCGATAAGTTCGCGAATGGTGTCGCGATCATCCGGATGCATGAGATCGAATAAGGTGTCGACCGTGGACGGGACCTCACCGGGTTCATAGCCACCGATCCGATAAGCCTCGGGCGAGACCCAAAAATAGGATTCGGTCATGTCCGGCCAATCGAATGTACCGACTTGAGTCCCTGCTATCGCAAGTTCAAGGCGCTCTCTCGTGCGCGCTTCCGTGCTGCGTGCCTCCATCAAGTCGGTAATGTCGAGACTGGCCCCAATATAACCGCGCAAAGTTTCCGCGGGCTCGAAGAACGGCGATCCGATTGCGCGTACCCAGCGGTAGCGACCGTCTTCACGGCGCAATCGGTACTCATCGACATAACGCTCACCGCGCGCCGCAACTGCGCTGAAAGTCGGGAGCACGGTCGGTAGATCGTCGGGATGTAACAGCGATGTCCAACCAAGACCTAAATCGCTTTCGCGGGGGCGACCGGTAAAAACGCTAAATGGTTGGTTAAAATATAAAAGCGAATAATCGAGCGCCGCCACCCATAACGCGATCGGCGAGTGGTCGCTGGCCAGTTGGGCGGCGTGCGCCGCCAAATCTTGAAGCGCGCGAGCGGCGTCCGGATTTGCCGCGTCCCACAGAGTCGACCCAATTTTTCCTGCCACAAATACTCAGTACAACGTCGTGCGGTAGTTTTCTTCGATGTAGGTATCGACCTTTGCAATCGTTTCCGCGCTCACCGCCTCATCCGCGGCCGCCGTTTGCTCCAAAATCATTTTGCCGAGGGTCGGTAGTTCATGGCGATCGCGCTGCGTGCTCGGGTTCCATAATTGACTGCGCTTTAATGCCTTCGCGCAGTGTAAGTACGCTTCTTCGACCTGCACTCTGATGCCCGCTTTCGGCAACTTGCCATTAACAGCGCAGCGCTCGAACAAGACAGGATTATTGACCACCGCGGCCCGCCCATTGACGCGCAGCATGTCTTCGAAACCCGGCACGAAAAAGAGCAAGCCAACACGCGGGTTGTCGATGATATTGAGCAGGGTGTCGTACCGCGCGTTGCCTGGCCGCTCCGGGATGAACAGCGTGTGGTCGTCAAGTATCAACACAAAGCCCGGAAGATCACCGCGTGGCGACACATCTAGTTTGCCGGCGCTGTCGGCAGTTGCAATGGTTAGAAACGGCGCGCGCTCGATAAATGCACGGCAATGGCGATCAAGCTTCGGGATCGCTTTGCGTACCGCCAACTCCATCGGCGAACCAAGCGCGGCGCGCAGTGCGGCCGCGTCGACGTAGCGTGTTTCAGTGTTATCGGTACTCATACGGCCCCCTCGCTTGTGCGGTTATTCATCCGTGGGAGCGAGTGTAGTCGGCTCCGCGTTTTAATTCAGCAGGCGATTTGGCGATGCGTGGTCTGCGAACTCGGCATTTACCCCGCGATCACGCGGTTACGTCCTTGGTCTTTCGCCTGATAGAGCGCGCGGTCGGCCCGCTCAAAAGCGCTGTCCAGCGATTCGTCGGGCGCGACTTCGGTCACACCAATCGAAACCGTTACCGGGACTCTGGCACCCTGGTATTGAAACGACACTTGCTCGATTTGCTTACGCAGTTCTTCGCACACCTGCAGCGCCGGCGCAAGCGACGTATCCGGGAACAAGGCAACAAATTCTTCGCCGCCATAACGCGCCAACAAGTCGGTGCCGCGCACCCGGCGCTGGCATAACACGGCCGCATGGCGTAGGACTTTGTCGCCCACCTTATGGCCGAGTGTGTCGTTAATGAGTTTGAATCGATCGAGGTCAAGGATCGCGATACACAACGGGGACCGATTGCGACGGGCGCGAAAGACTTCCATTTGCGAGCGTTCGTCATACGCCAGCCGATTGGGTAATTGGGTGAGCGTATCGCGATAGGCTTTTACTTGCTCGGCGAGCAGACCCTCGCGAAGTTTCTCCGATTCGCTTTCGAAGCTTTGTACGCGGTCGACGAGTTCGGTAATTCGTTGTTCATAGCCATGTTGCTTCGCGCGTTGCGCTTCGATAAACGCCGCCATGGAACTGCGAATAGACTGGACCCGTCCGTCGATCACGGCTTTTAATTCACCGAGGGGGATTTCGCCTTTAATCGCGCGGTCAATCGCGTCGACTTCGACGTCGAGATTGGTCGTTAATCGATGGGTCGCGGCCGCCGACTCGCGGCTCTCGCGCAGCGCACCCTTGAGTTCCGCCTCGACGACATTCAGATGTTGCGTGGCCTTTTTCAGGTATTCGGCGAGATTACGTAGGTCACGCCGCAGAAATGCGTACAGATCGTTTAAGAAACTGCCACATTCGTGCGTGGGATCGTTGCATTCGCCGGCGAGTAGCGCATCGCGCAAATCCCCCGCTCGTCGTTCAAAATCCGGCGGCAACAACAGCCAGTCCAACAGTGACGCTAGGTGACTCGCTTGTAAGCGGCGATCGTCTACCTCATCGGTTTCGCGCGGCGCTGCCAAGTAATCGTTGAGAAGCCCGACAAGTTGCGCACGCCATGGCGCGACGGCGAGATCGCCGCGCGCCCGCTCACTGAGCTGCTTAAGCGCGAGCTCCTGTGCCGGCGCCACGCGGAGTTCGCGCGCCAAAGTCAGCAATTCCTGCCAGGCAAGCTGTGCCGGGTCCGGCGCTTCGAGGACTATGCGATCGATGACTTGGCTGAGCAGTGCAAACGGCGGCGCGCCGTTGCCGCGCAGACCGCCTAACAGTTGTTCCAGCGCGGGTTTATCGACTGCGGGATTGTCGCGCAACCAACCGAGCAGTTTGACAAGATTGGTCCGCAGTTGGCGGGCTTCCGCCGCTGCTTGATCGGCCTCCCGACACAGATCGCGGTATTTCTCGCGCCACTCGTTATCGGCCCTAGGGTTTAGCGTTGCGTCTGGAATAGCCATGAAGATTCCCGGTAATCTCCATTGCTATCGGCCTTGGCGACCATCGCTTGAGAAAAAACGCTATTTTTCAATCAGGGTGATTTTGCTGCCTTCCAGACTCAGGTTGTACATCAATCCTTTGTTCGAAAAGATAAATCCAATGATGGGCTCTTGTAGCGTGTGACTATCAATTTCGCCGCCCGCGCCTAACGTTGCGAGCGCAACACTGCCGTCGACGCCGGCTTCCCAGCCCTGGCTCGCGCGAAATTTCTGGAGCGCCGCGGTAGTCATGAAAAGCAGGACCTGGGTTTTAACCTGGGCACCTAACTGAAACCCAACGGAGGCGGCTGCCACGCTGTAATAGTCGATCGTGCGCCCACCGACCAGCAATGCACCTTCGCCATATTCCCCGCCGACTACAAAACCTCCTTTCAACACCGACGGAAATACCAGCATGCCGACGGCTTTGCTCGCGAGTTCGCGCCCGGCGCCTACTTTGGCGTAGAAATCTTTGACCGCCGCGGCCACCTTGGCATCGATTTCGACTTTACTCTCCGCGTGGATCCCGCTGGAAGCACAACACAAGACCAGCAACAAGACGCCGTGCACGGCGCGTAGGTTAAGCAAGTGTGTGATAGACATGTTGCACATCATCGTCCTGCTCCAGGCGGTCGATCATTTCGAGTACTTCTTTGGCTTGCTCTTCCGGCAACTCCGTCGGATTCAAGCACAGGTATTCTTGCTCGGCCGAAATAGGGGTGAGCTTGCGGTCTTCCAGCGCTTTTTGAACCTGACCAAAATCCGGGAAATTGCACCGCACGACGATCTGCGGCTCGTCTTTCTCGCCTCTCCCCTCGCCCATTTCTTCGAGCCCGTGGTCGATCAAATACAGCTCTAAATCGTCCTGCTCGATGCCGGTGGGATTTAAGCGAAAGACCCCCATTCGCTTAAACATGAAATTGACGCTGCCGGTGATACCAACGTTGCCGCCGAATTTGTTGAAGATGCTGCGCACGGCCGCGATGGTGCGGGTAGGGTTATCGGTGGCGGTTTCCACCAACACCGCGATGCCATGCGGCGCATAACCCTCATACATCATGACTTCGTAGTTCGTCGCGTCCTTGCCCGAGGCACGCTTAATGGCCGCCTCGACCTTGTCTTTCGGCATGTTGACGGCGCGCGCGTTTTGAATGACGCGGCGGAGCATCGGATTATTGGCGGGTTCGGGCCCCGCCGCGCGCACGGCAATCGTGATGTCCTTACCGATGCGGGAAAATTGTTTCGCCATGCGATCCCAGCGGGCGAACATGGTGGCTTTGCGAGTTTCGAAAATGCGACCCATAGTGACTTCACTTATTGACAGATGACTCGACAAAAAAACCGCCGCGGGCGGCGGCATGAGGCTACTCGCCGAGACATCGCACGCAGGTGCGGCTATTGTGCCTCGTACGTGACGTTTCGTCTGCCCATATTGCGCGCCGACCGATGGCTAACGCTATGATGGCACTCCAACCAGAATTGCCGGTATCAGCAGGAGCTTCTTTCATGACCGTGCACTACATGCAAGCGATCGCCGCGCGTTATTTGAATTTAGGCTATACCCCGTACCGCTGGTTCGAGGCGGACTCGCCCCCGGCATGGGTCGCGGTTAGCAAACCACTTTCGGCGATGACCGTGGGAATGCTCTCGACTTCCGGGGCGTATGCGTTAGGCCAGTGTGCCTATCACTACAAGGACGATACGTCGGTGCGCGAGATCCCGAGCGATACTCCCGACTCGGCCTTGCGCTTCTCACATATCACCGAGAATTACCTAACGGACGCGCGACGAGATCCCAACTGTATTTTTCCGCTGGGAACCCTGCGCGCGTTAGCGCGCGACGGTTTCCTCGGACGTGTGGGCTCGCAGGTGCTGTCGTGTATGGGCGGCGTCTATTCGCAACGTCGGGTTCGTGATGAAACGGCGCCCTCAGTGCTCGCCGCGTTTAAGCGCCAGCAAGTGGACGCGGCGTTATTAGTTGCGATGTGACCCGTGTGCCATCAGACCGTGAGTCTGATCGCACGACACCTCGAAGCAAACGGAATTCCAACCGTGGTCCTTGGCAGCGCGTATGACATTCTGCGCGCCGGCCAACCGCCGCGCGCCTGCTTTGTGGATTATCCACTCGGCCATAGCGCGGGCAAACCGTTCGATAAGGCGGATCAACTGAATATCGTGCGCGCAAGTCTCGATGTGCTCATCAACGCAACAATACCAGGGGAACTACAGACTTTGCCGAATCGTTGGCCGGACGACGCATGGCGCGCGCAGGCGAGCGACACCACCGGCGAAGACACGCGTCAGCCGCGCGATGAGACACCGCAATTTCAATTTCCCGCCGACCGTGTGGCCGCCATCGCGAGCGGCGCGGTGCAGGCCCGCTAACCATGGCAATCGATTGGAACAAC
Source organism: uncultured Klebsiella sp. (assembly GCA_964555355.1). GTDB lineage: Bacteria > Pseudomonadota > Gammaproteobacteria > CAIKBL01. The sequence continues at coordinate 82,445 of CAZKRY010000014.1, read as the reverse complement.
CCATGCGTGTTCTGCCATGTCACGCGACCGTTGCTCGCCGAGAATGCACGCGCGATTGCGTTCTACGACATTAACCCCGTCTCTCCCGGTCACGCGTTAGTCGTGCCGCGCGCGCATGCGCGCACGATTTTTGATTGTGCCACGGAAGACTATGCCGCCTGCTTCGATCTCGTACGCGACGTGCAACGTATCTTACACACCGCACACGCGCCTGACGGCTATAACGTCGGCGCTAATTGTGAAACGGCCGGCGGCCAAAGTGTGTGGCACGCCCATATCCACGTCATTCCGCGCTATACCGGAGATGTGGAAAAGCCGCTCGGCGGTGTACGTAATGTCATTCCGTGGAAAGATCCCGCATGAAGATTCGCTTTGCCGTCACCCCGCCGGCCGCCGCGATGTCGCCGGCGGCTTTCCCGCAATACCTCGAACGCTGCGAACGTTTAGGCTTCGATACCCTATGGTTGTCCGATATCCCGTTGGGGCCGCTGGGCGATCCGCTGTTCAGTCTGGCCTACGCCGCGGCGAAAACCACGCGTTTGAAACTCGGTGCGAATGTGGTGCCCCTCGGCCGCAATCCATGGTGGCTCGCCAAACAACTCGCACAGCTCGATCAAATGTCCGGTGGGCGGGTGTTGTTATCGTTTGTACCGGGGCTCGGCAGCGCGAGCGAGCGCGCGGCGCTTGGCCACCAAACTGGCGATCGCGGCAGGGCAGTGGATGAAATCATCGGTTTGCTGCGCCAATGGTGGGCGGGAGCGTCTGTTACCGCGCACTTTCAAACTTGGCAATATCAGGGGGTGACGCTGCACGCCACGCCGCAACAGAATCCGCTTGAAATCTGGCTGGGTGGCATTGGCCCCTCGGCGCTGGAACGGGTGGCGAAGTTGGCGGATGGTTGGCTAACGGCAGCGGCGACGCCACCTGAAGCCGCCGCGGGACGCGCGACGATCGAAACGCATGCGTTAGCGTGCGGGCGGCGAGTCGATCCCGAACACTTCGGGATCAGCATTCCCTATGCGGAAACCACGCCACCCGAAAGCGCGCTCTCCGCGCTGCGCGAACGGCGCGCGGATCGCTCGCTCATCGATATTCTCGCCATCGGTACGCCCGCGCTCGGTGATTTAGTTCGAGCGCATGTCGACGGCGGTTTAAGCAAATTCGTATTACGGTCCGTTACGCCACACGCCGACTGGGCGGCCGAACTCGAGCGCCTCGCGGACTGCGTACTCCCACTACAAACTTGAGGACTAGCCATGTCAAAAATTGATGTAGACGCCACCGTGCGGGAACTCGAAGGCGGCAGCGTACCGGGGTGGATCGTGGATCACCTCAAGCGGTATCAAGATTCGAACGGCCGCGACGGTTACTTGTTTGACTCGACCGTGGCAGGCGGCAAGGGCATGGTCGAATGTTTGCTGTTGACCACCGTCGGCCGTCACAGCGGCGAACGGCGCACGATGCCGCTCTTCTTTGGCCGCGATGGCGAGGCGTTCGTCATCATCGGATCCAAAGGCGGTGCACCGACACAACCCGCGTGGTATTTCAACTTGTTGGCCGAGCCAACCGTTGAACTGCAAGTAGAGGCGGATAAATTTAGCGCGATGGCCCACATAGCGGAGGGCGCGGAACGTGCCCGTCTGTGGGAGATGATGGTCGATGTTTATCCGATGTATACGGAATATCAGCGTAAGACGGCGCGCGAGATCCCGGTGATAGTACTTACACGGAAATAGCGTGCTACTGCAACGTCGGTGAGCGCGGTAATGGTGGATTATCGCGCGCGAACATCTCGGCCACGTCCACCGCGTCGAAGCGATACTGCTCGCCGCAGAAGTCGCAACCGATTTCAACCACATCGCGCTCTACGACAATACTTTCGATCTCTTCGCGACCGAGACCGATCAGCATGTGGCGCACGCGCTCGCGACCACAGGCGCATTGAAACCGCACCGGCTGCGCATCGAAGGTGCGCACGGACTCCTGCCAAAACAACCGTCGCAATACCTGCGTCGAATCGAGGGTGAGCAATTCATCGCGCGTAATGGTGGCGGCGAGCATTGCGATGCGTTTGAAGTCTTCGCTCAGCCCAATTAAGTCTTCATCGCGCCCGCCGGCAAGGTTACCCGCGCCCGCGAGTGGCATGCGCTGCACGACTAGCCCCGCGGCGCAGTGATCGTCCGCGGCGAGGAGCATTCGTGTGTCCAGCTGTTCGGATTGGAGCATGTAGTGCTCGATGATCTGACTAAACGCCTGTAAGGGTTCACGATCGTCGCCGTGCAACGGCACCACGCCTTGATAAGGCTGGGTGCCGCGCGGACGGCTATCCGCATCGAGGGTGATCGCACAACGACCGCGACCCTGCGTGTTAACCAGTTGAGGCAGCGTTGCATCCCCCGGGATATCGGCGGTGACGTTGGCAGTGGCGCGAAAACTTAAATCCGAGCGAACTTCCGCCACCGCTAACCGCACGGGACCGTCACCGTGGATCTGGAGCACCAGCGCACCTTCAAATTTGATGCTGGATTGCAGCAGCAAACCCGCGGCGGTCATTTCGCCAAGCAGTGCGCGCACCGGCGGGGCAAATGCGCCAACGGCGGCACGCCGCCGCAGACTGTCTTGCCAGCCGTGCGTTAAGCGCACAATAGCGCCGCGGACGGGCAAGCCATCAAAGATAAATTTTTGTAAGGTATCGTGAGCCACGCGCAGTTCCACATTGGATGTGCCGAGAGCGTAGCTCAAATTTCAGTGCAAATCGCGGGGCTTTCGTCCCCGCCGCGCGAGTCAACATTGCCAACATTTGTTTGGGAGACCGACATGAAGATGCGAGATTTCCTCTTATTAACGACCGCGCTGCCACTAGTCGCGCATTCATCCGACTGGCAACCGCTACAAGGGATATATGCCCTAACCACGGAAAATTACCTCGATAGTGAACCTAGCGCGGAACCACCCTCGCATTTACGGATTCAACTTACGGACGCCAGCGCCCGCGCCTTGTTTGAAGCCCTCGACGGGCCGATTGAAATCGATGAATGCACCGGCGGCGAGCGCAAACAGGGAGGCGCGGTGCGCTGTATCCGCTCCCGCGACGAGTCGAGTGACGAGTTGCGTTATGAGTGCGATTTTTCGCTTAACCTAGTCGCCCAGAAAATCGAATACGGAATTGCGTGCTGAACCCAATCGCGCTTGCAACGTTCAACATTCATAAAGGCGTCTCGAGCGCGCGGACGCTAACGGTCCCCGCACTGCGTGACGCAATTCGACGCTTTGGCGTTGACCTCGTGTGTTTGCAGGAGGTGCAAGGCGAATCCAAGCGCCAAGCACGCCATCACGCCACCTGGCCGGGTCAACCCCAATATGAATTTCTAGCCGAATCCGTATGGCCGGAATATGCCTACGGCCGTAACGCCGTTTACGACGACGGGCATCACGGCAATGCCACCTTGTCTCGGTACCCGATTTTGCGCTGGCATAACTTGAATATCTCACAGTCGCGCTACGAGCAACGCGGCGCGCTGCATTGTGAAATCGCAATACCAACCTGGCCGCATTCGCTACATTGCTTAAATGTGCACCTTGGACTGTTCGCACCTTGGCGCCGGCGCCAATTAGGGCAACTCGCGCGCCGGATAGCGGAAGTTATTCCGAACGAGGCGCCGTTGATTGTGGCCGGCGACTTCAATGACTGGACCCGACAGGCGAGCGCTTTGCTGGTCGGTAATCTGCAACTACAGGAAGTCTTTGAAGGCAGCACCGGTGCGCCGGCACGCACGTTTCCGGCAACGTATCCGTTGTTAGCGCTCGATCGCATCTATGTTCGCGGCCTCACCGCACAATCCGTGCGCGTGCATGGCGAGCGCGCGATGCGGATTTCCGATCATCTCGCGATCTCGGCCACCCTCACCTTATCGCCATGACCGGTCCCAGCATCAAACTCCTGACCACCGGCCAAGAATTCTTCCCGGCACTGCTCACGGCGGTGCGCGCGGCGACCCAAGAAATTCATATCGAAACCTATATTTTTGCCAACGACGCTCGCGGCATCGAGATCGCAAATGCGCTGGCGGCCGCCGCCGCGCGCGGCGTGGAAGTGCGGGTATTGGTCGATGGCTTTGGTAATCGCGCGCATCTTAGTTGGTTGCGGCGAACGCTTGGGCCGCCCGGCGTTCTGGTGCGTGTTTATCGGCCGGTCGCCTGGCTCGCCGGACCTTGGCACCATCGTTTTCGGCGCCTGCATCGTAAACTCATCAGTATCGATGGCACGCTCGCGTTCTGCGGCGGTATCAACTTGCAGACCGACGGAGTTTCTGGCGCCGCGCCGCGTTTTGATTTTGCCGTTCGTGTGACGGGTTCGATCGTCGCCGAAGTGCAGCGCGCGCAACGCCGGCTGTGGTCGTTGGTCGAGCTGACGAATTTGCACTACCGTCCTAACCAATGGCGATCACGCATTCCGCGCGGACCGAGCGCAGACGCCGACATTGCGTTCGTGACGCGTGACAATCTCCACAACCGCCGCCGGATCGAAGATGTCTATTTAGCGGCGCTGCGAAGCGCACACTCAGACGCCATCATCGCCTGTGCGTACTTTCTGCCCGGCGCACGCTTTCGCCGGGCATTAATCAGCGCTGCCTCTCGCGGAGTCCGCGTACGTTTACTTTTACAAGGCCAACCCGATCATCCACTCATCTATCGCGCATCGCGCGCACTATATCGAGAGCTGCTCATGGGTGGCGTTGAAATCCACGAATACGCAGCCGCCCACTTGCATGCCAAAGCCGGCGTTGTTGATAGTCACTGGGCGACGGTGGGTTCGTCGAATATCGATCCGTTTAGCTTGTGGTTGTCGCGCGAGGCAAATGTGGTGGTAAAGACGCCTACGTTGGTGCAAGAACTGCGCGAAACCTTGGCGCACGCAATCGCAGATCATGCACGCAAGATCGATCTCGAAAACCTCGCGGCCCTGCCTCCACTGTCCAGGCTCGCCAACGCCATCGCTTATCGCTTCGCGCGCTTAGCCGCGACCTGGATCGGAGCCGGGGCCGATGACAGTTTATGAGCGTTCTTCAGCGCGTTAGATTTCTCACTCTCCTGCACGCAAGAGCCGTTTTCTGTTTCTCCCTCTCCCGCACGCGGGAGAGCACGGGTGAGGGTCTTATCGCTAACACCAGTAGACCCGCCACCCCTCACCCGGCGCTTCGCGCCGACCTCTCCCGATGGGAGAGGTTAATTTCTTTCTCCCTCTCCCGCGTGCGGGAGAGGGTCGGGGTGAGGGTCTGATAGCTAACGCCAGTAGACCCGCCACCCCTCACCCGGCGCTTCGCGCCGACCTCTCCCGATGGGA
>CAZKRY010000014.1:0-77001 GCA_964555355.1 uncultured Klebsiella sp. | reverse complement strand
CCAGTAGACCCGCCACCCCTCACCCGGCGCTTCGCGCCGACCTCTCCCGATGGGAGAGGTTAATTTCTTTCTCCCTCTCCCGCGTGCGGGAGAGGGTCGGGGTGAGGGTCTGATAGCTAACGCCAGTAGACCCGCTGCCGCTCACCCAGCGCTCCGCGCCGACCTCTCCCGATGGGAGAGGTTTGTTTGAGGTCACCTGCGGATATCCACTAGCTTTTTAACGAAGCCCTGATTTTTGCGTAGCCGCGTGAAATTTCTTCGCCGACCAAGCGCGCGGCCGCGCCCACTTCATGCGCGGCGTCACTCGCCACGTGCCCAACGCGTGCCGCTTTCTGCTCAAAGTGCTCGAAGCGATGCTCGAGCGCGTGCCACTCATCAGCAAGATCGGCTTTCAACAAATGCGCCTGCAAACGCAATTCGTCGCGCTCGCGCTTCAAAGTTTCCGCCAGGTGCGATAACTCGCGCTGAATGTTTTGAACGGTCATTGTGAAACTCCTGCTCGCGCGGCGCGCGCGTTTCGTAAGGAGCCTACGCAGAGTTATGCATTCGCGCATTGATCCTGATTAAGCAGAACGCGGTCGTGCCAATAAGCGCACGCCATCATGCGGGGCGATTGAAATACCGCGCCGCACGGGTTTGGAGACGGCGCCCGGTGGGCGTGTCAAATCAAGCTTGGAGAAGAGCGTTGCGAGCACCACCTTCATTTCATACAGCGCGAAAGCCTGGCCGAGGCAGGCGCGATTGCCGCCGCCGAAGGGGTTCCATTCATGCGGCGCATACTTGCGCTCGAGGAAGCGCTCGGGCTTAAAAACACACGGCTCCGGATAGAGTTCTGGCCGCAGATGCAACAGATGAATAGCCGGGCACAGCACGCTGCCCGCCGGGTAAGTAACACCGCCCACCATAAAATCGTCTTTCAACACGCGCACGACGAACGGAATGATGTTGCGCACGCGCAAACTCTCGCGAATGGCCGCATCGAGATATTCGAGTTGGGCCAGATGTTCTTGGCGCGGCAATTCTCCGCCGCAGACCCGCGCCAACTCCTCGCGGATCTTAGTCGTCACATCTGGCCGCGGCAGAATCTGCTCCAGCGCCCACGCGAGCGATAATGCGGTCGTGTCATGTCCGGCGGCCAGAATCGTGACCAACGCATCGCGAATTTCGACATCGCTCATGTGGCTACCGTCTTCGTGAGTGGTCGCGAGCAAATCGCTTAACAGACACGCGGGCCGACTTTCCAGAGCCACCTGGCGTTGCGCGGCGATCAGTTCATAGAGCAACGTATCGAAGCGGCGCCGTAGACGATAGAACAAGAGGAACTTGGAATCCCGGAACCGCTCGTGCGGAAAGAGATTGCTCATGACCAACACCAACGGGTGGCGCGTCTGGCGCAATAGCTTGCTCATGCGCGATTCAAGCGCTTCGAAAATCGGGCCCTCTACTTGCCCCAGCGCCGCGCGCATGATGACGCGTAGCGTTATCTGCTGCGTGGCCAGATCAGCCCGCGCATGGCCGCGCTTTGCCCAATCATTGACCACCGCCAGCGATTCCGCCTGCATGGCATCGAAGAACGTTTTCATGCGCTCGCCTTTGAGTGGTGGGAGCAACACCCGCCGCTGACGCACATGCGGCGCGTCGTCCAATACCAAGACTGAGTTATCGCCGACCAGCGCCGACAGAAAAGCATTGGCCTCACCGGAATGCAGCACGGCGGGGTCACCGCGAAAAATTTCACGGATATCTTCCGGTCGTGTGAACATGATTAACCGGCCAAACCCGGCCAGCCGGAAGGTGAAGGTTTCACCGAAACGCGCACAGGCCTCCAAGTATCGCAGCGGGAAGAACGAGTAACGCAAGAGCTGCCATACCGGATGCGTCGAGGGACCAGGCGGCAGTGATAGAAACTTGGCGTCGTGAATCGCCACAGAGGACGTATCGAGGCTCGTCATAGAAATCTCCGGTGCGCGTGTGCCCTGCTACCTTAGCGCCAATGAAAAGCCGGCGCGATAGACTTGCACGATGAGCATTTACATTGCCGGCCTCGATTTAGCCTGGGGCGAACGACGGCCAGACGGGATCTGCCTGTTGGAAGCGACTCGGCGGCACGCGCTGATAACTCACGTGGGATTGAGCCGTGGCGATCAACCGCTGCTCGATTGGCTAGACGCAACGATCGGCAGCCGGGCCGGGTTGCTTGCGGTGGACGCACCGCTCGTCTGTATTAACGCGACCGGTGCGCGACCGGTAGATGGGCTCACGCATGTGCATTTCGGTCGCTATAAGTGCGGCTGCCACCCCACCAATAGCACTCGACAAGTGCGACCACTGCGGCTAGCGCGGGAGTTTAGGACGCGCGGATATGCGCTTGATTGGCGTTTACCGGTAGGTCGGCAGCGCCCGCGTCTCGCCTTCGAGGTTTACCCGCATCCCGCGATGGTACGGCTGTTTGGATTAGCGGAGCGCATTCCCTATAAGCGAGGCCCGGTCACGACGCGCCGCGCGGAATTTAAACGTCTACAACATTGTTTGCGCCAATGCTTGGCGGAGCATTTCCCGGCCTTAGAGATTGGCGCGGAAGTCAAAGCGCTGCTCCACATGCCGTGGACAAAGAATGTGGAAGACCAGACCGACGGCTTCTTCTGCGCGCTGATCGGTTACTGGCATTGGCTACATCGGGGGACGCGTTCTCAGGTGTTGGGTGATCACGAAACAGGTTTTTTGGTGGTGCCGCGTGTCGACAATGCGCGCGCGCCGCCCACTCCGTTACTTCCAGTGCGCGGCGCTGCGCCGCTCCATCGCGGCGCGAAAATCCCGCGTTGAATTGGCGAGTAATGCACCCGTTCCCCAATTCAGAATCACGCCATACCGGCGAATGGCATCCAACATATCAATTTCCCCGGCACGGAATTTGGCGGCAACCCTTTCCGGATCTTCACGAAGCCAACCGCGGCGCGCCGCGGCGATCGCCGCCCGCTCGCGCGCGGTGGCGGCGACATCGACTTCGTACTCGGCGAGATCGGCATCCACCACGTTAACGACCACGCCGTAATCGCGCCGCGCCCGCGTCACCGATACATAGTCATCCTCGACATCCTCTCGAACTTTCTCCGGATCGCGCTTTAACGGATCGCCGAATCCGCCGCCACCGGCGGTGCCGCGCCAAAAGCGCGTGCCGGGTTTGACCGGCACATCCGAGAATACCGCCCCCAAAAACTTTGCTTCACCGTCTTGTTCGAGCCACAAGCCATGCGGACGGGATGGCAAACCACCGTGCGTACCCCACACCACGGAGCGCTCGCGGTCGCAAAAGTACGAAAAAACACAATTCTCAACGTCGAGCAACGTGCCTTCTTTATCGAGACCCACCCCACCGCGAAATTCTCCGGGGCCCGCGCTATCGGTGACGATTTCAAAGCGATCGGTTCGTACCGGGCTCAAACGCTCCTGACCTTCCACCGGTTGGATCATGAGTCCCACGCCAAAACACGAGGCCGTGGCGCCCAATCCATCCTTTCCGTTGCGGCCGCCCCAGCCGCCCGATAACCAATCGTAAAGCATGAAGTACGGTCGATGCGGATAGCGCGCATCGTTACCGCCGGTCTGCAAATATTCGATGTTAAACGCGCAGGCCATCGCGCGCTCCGGCACGATTTGCGACCACAGTTCGAAGATTGAATTCATAATCTTCTCGAATGGCATCACAAAGCCGGACACCGCCACCGGCCAGCGCGCGCTGACGATGGTGTTATCCGGCACCGTGACTTTGATGGCGCGATAAAAGCCGGAATTAAGCGGGATGTCCGGAAAAAACGTTTTCATGCCGGCGACGATGGCGGCGAAGGTCCCGCCGAATGCGCAGTTGTACATCGAGCCGATCGTCGCATGCGAGCCGGTCAAATCGAATTCAATTTCGTCCGCGCGAATACTCATCTTGACGTGCACCGGGATCATGCCTTCCGCGCCCGCCGGATCTTGATCGACATAGTCGACCGTCGACCAACTTCCGTCCGGCAGCTCGCGTAAACGTTTGCGCACGGCACGCTCGACGTAATCTTGTACTTCCGCGAACGCATTCCGAATCGTCACGATCCCGTATTTGTCGGCAAGTCGAATGAGTTCGCGCTCCGCGAGTTTGCACGCCTGGGTCTGCGCATCCATGTCACCGATGATTGCGTCCGGATCGCGCGTGTTTTTCGCGATGAGTTTGGCGACATCGCGGCAATGCTCACCGCGACGCCAGATTTTAACGGGCGGGATGCGAATGCCCTCTTTGAACATGTCGCGCGCGGTCACGTCGAAAGAACCCGGCACGCTACCACCCATATCGGCCCAATGGCCATTGGCTTCGCTCCATGCCAATAACTCGCCACGATAAAAAATCGGCACCAACACGCGCGTATCGCTGAAGTGGGTGCCACCGGCATAGGGGTCGTTGATCAAAAATACGTCGCCCTCAAAGACGTCATCGCCAAACTCCGCAATGACCGCTTTGCAGGTGTGATGCAGAGTTCCGACATGTGCGGCGAGATCCTGATTTCCTTGCGCGACCGTATTCCCGTTGGCGTCGCACAAGGCGTTGGAAAAATCACGGTTGTAGACGACAAACGAATAACACGTTCGCCGTACCTGTTCGGCCATCTGATCGACGACGGTTACAAAGGCATTGCGCAGCACTTCAAACGTGACCGGATCAAGCGGGGCAACCAGGGTCGTTTTATCGTCCATCGTACTGCTCCGTTAAACCGAAATTCGTAGATTCAGATATTCATCAACCGCCAGGGTCGCATCGGGCGGCACCAAGGTGGTCGCATCGAGCTGTTCGACAACGCAGGGGCCGGCAATGGTCATGCCGGCGGTCAGATGCTCGCGCGCGAACACCGGAGTCATCACGTGCGCGGTCAAATCGTCGAACACGATTGCCCGTTGCGCGAACGGGATTGCCTGACGCGCGACAGGCTCAAATCGCTTCAATTCCGCCTTGGGAGTGACGCCGATCGCAGTTAGATTAAGCCGAAAAATCTCGAGCGCCGCACCCGTGCGGCAATAGTTGTATTCGCGTTGATGCGCGTGTTCAAACGCCTGCACGGCGTCGGCCACCGTGGTAAACGGCGCCAGCGCCGGTATCGCGATCGAACGCCACTGGCCCGCGTAACGCATATCGATAGTGCGCCTGAGAATCATCTGGGCAGGCGCGATGCCCTCCATCGTCAGGCGTTCGCGCGCCTCTTTTTCCAGTTCGTTAAATGCGGCTTCAATCTTCCGTGGTTCGGCTTGTCGAGTATCGGCCAAAAAGACCACGCTCAAATCGTGCTGAATATCGACCAGCAGACAGCCTAATGCCGAGGTGACCCCTGGATTGGGCGGCACGATCACGGTTGGGATTGAAAGATCACGCGCGATCGCAGCGCCATGCAGCGCGCCGGCCCCGCCAAAAGCAATCAGCGCAAAATCGCGTGGATCGTAACCGCGCATGATCGAGACCAGTCGGATCGCGTCCGCCATATTGGCATTGGCGACATCGATGATTGCCTTGGCGGCCTCGACTAAGTTAAAGCCGAGCGGCGCGCCGACATGCGTACGGATCGCATCCGCCGCGCGCGCTGCGTCAAGCCGCAGATCACCTCCGGCAAGACTGCCCCCTAATCGCCCCAAAACCAAATTGGCGTCCGTATTGGTGGGTCGCTCGCCACCCAATCCATAACACGCAGGCCCCGGCAGCGCGCCGGCTGATTGTGGGCCATTGCGCAGCGAGCCTGCTTCATCGATCCACGCGAGCGACCCACCGCCGGCGCCGATGGTCTTGATGTCGATGCTAGGAAAGCAGATTGGATGCCCGTATTCGATATGCCATTCACGCGTGACACTGACCCGCCCGCCGTACACCAAAGAAACATCCGTACTCGTGCCGCCCATGTCGAATCCGATGGCGTTATCGAACCCGCACAACGTCCCAAGATAGCGCGCGGCAACCGCACCGGCGGCAATCCCAGACCCGGCCAACCTCGCGCCTTGCTGCGCGATTGTTTTTGGCGTCATCACGCCGCCACCGCTATGCAATAACAACAAATCGTTGTAATAACCCCCGGTGCGTAAACGCTCTTGTAGACGCAGTGCATAATCACCGACGACCGGATGCAAGACCGCATTGGCGACCGCGGTTGAGAAACGATCGTGTTCGAAAATTTCACAGAGCACGTCCGCCGAGTTTGAAATCGGCACCCCCGGCAGTTCCGCGGCGAGGATTTCCTTCATCCTGCGCTCGTTGCCGGGATTCGCGAAAGAGTTCATGAAGCACACCGCGACCGCGGCGTAGGCGCGTTTGCGCAGTTTCGCGGCGAGCGCGCGGGCGTCGGCCTCGTCGATAGGAATTTCGACCACCCCTTGCGCATTCGTGCGCTCACGAAACGTCAAGCGATCGCGGCGACGGATATACGGCGGCGGATTATCTTGGTAGGCGTCCCACAGATCTTGCTTGGTGGAATTTCCAATCTCGATGACGTCGCGGAAGCCCTCCGTGGTCACCATCGCGACACGCGGTAGTCGTCGCGTGATGAGTGCATTGGTCGCCACGGTCGTCCCATGCGCGAATAACTTTACTTCGTTTAGGTTGACGTTCAGCTTCGCCAAGCCATCAAACGCAGCATCTATCGGATCGCGGGAGGACGGAACCTTGGATATTCGTAACTCGCCGGTGCGCTCATCTAGCACGCACAGATCCGTGAACGTCCCACCGATATCGACAGCAACGCGTAGATGTTGCATCGCACAGCTCCGTGACAATGAGGCTCTACCGCGCGCGCAAACGAGATAGACGTTTCGCTGGCGTGGAAGGTGCGTTTGATCACACCAGATTCAGATGCGCTAATCAACGCGCGAGGAGTCCTCTTTCGCGTCGATTGGGATCACTTGCTGTAGGATTTCAGGACTGATTGAGATCGCACCGGTGAACGGCCGATTGTACGCGGCAATGAGCAATATCGAGAGCGCGGCACCGGTGACAAACAAGCTCAAAGCGATGCCGCAAGTTAATCGATTATCACTGTGCACCATGGCAATCGCTATCAAGGTGACTAATGCCTGCAACAGCAACCCCGCCCATTTGACCGCGCTGACGGTTGATTGGCTGACGACAATACGCTGACGCCGCGCATCAAGCGCTTTCTGCAATGCGCTCGTGATCGCGCGCTGCGCAGTTCTCTGACCTTCGTCGGCCGGTGTGATTTTCAATATTCCATGCAAGGCTTCGAGCAGCGGCGCGGGCGGCATCATCAGCGTCGCGCGTTGCGCGGCCATCGCGCGCCACTCATCGTTCACGTTTGTCTCGAGATAACGCGCCATGAGGGATTCGAGCGACTTCCCATCCGCCGGCGATAGCGCCGCAGCAAGCAAGACTGCGCTACGAAGCGCGCTGGCTTCATTCGCGACCGCCACCTTTGCGCGGTCGAAATCATTCCAAACCTGGACGGAAACGAATCCTACAAGGAGACCGAAGATAATGCCGAGCGGCGGCAACATACCCGGTGACAGCGCCTTGAAGGCGCGCGCACGCTCGTCGGTCGCAAGTCGGGTTACGCACCAATACACCGCCGCCGCCGTAATGTAAGCACAGCTCATGATCGCGAACGCCATCCACCAGAGCGGAAGGCTGTAGAACCAGTCAGACATGAAATCTTGCCCCAATCATGGCCTGGCCTTGCGTCCGATGCTCGGGACACTTTTAGGGACGAGCGCGACGATCCGAAGTGGCCCACCTGAACCACCCTCGATCTTCATTGGTAACGCCACAATCGTGCTGCCGGTCGCCGGCAACGCACTCATGTCCGCAACATTCTCAAAGGCTGGAATGTTATGCGTCATGAGCGTTACGTGGGCGACAAAATCCTTGGACTGACCGTAGTCGATCGAAGGAGTATCGATGCCAACAGCCCCGATCTCGCGCGCGACGAGCAACGCAGCAGCGGCGGCGCCGAGTCCCGGAAAATGCAGCTTGGCAACCGCCTCGGGTCCACGCTCATCCGTCCCCATATAAGCGACACGATCAGCGTAAAGTCCTGCGCGCCCGGTGTTGAAAAGAACGATTGCCCTTTGGGGCAAACGTCCGTGCCGCGCTTCAAATGCTTGGATGTCGTTTGCCGTAATTAGATAGTCGACGTTCGCCGCGGCGTGCGCCGATACGTCAATGACATAGCCGGGCCCGATTAATTGCTCGAGGGGAACTTGGTCAGTGGTTCTGGCGCCCTCGGCGAAATGAATCGGCGCATCGAGATGGGTTCCGCCATGCTCGGCAGCCGCGAAGTCATAGGCCGCAAGAACCAGCCACCCTCGGTGTGACCGTGGAACACCTCCGTTTTTGTAAACATCTTCGCCGTCGGCCAATAGACAGACTGCTCATTGAAAGGGTGCGTCAAATCAATCCATGCGCCGGCGGAAAGGTCCCGCGCCGAGGCGGGAGCGGCAACAATCACTAAGGCAACGATCATTTCGCAGCAGCGCATAGCCCTCCCTTTAGCTGAAACCATCAAACTCCTTCCCAAGATAGCCATGCAATTTGACGAAATCGAGTGGTTGAGGCGTAGGCCGAGTCCGCCAGTTACCAACACACCGGAACAATCGTCTCCGCCAGATCGCGGCAGTGCGAGCAGCCATTCAGTTTCAACTTAGCGCGTAGGATTTTTTGTGTCTTGCGGCGCCACCCATGATGACTCACGCTAGTCGAAGTTTGCGTAAACCGAGTCTACCGTCATGACTAAGGCCGCCCTTACCCCCGAAGTCGAGCGCGAGTGGATAGCGCGCGTCACGGTTGAACGCGCGCGCACGGCGCCTCCGGCGGATTTCCCCGCACTCCCGGATATTCCCGGTGCACGTTACACCGATGCGGATTTTTTTGAATTGGAACGCAAGCACCTGTGGCAGAGCGTGTGGCTATATGCAGGACATCTCGATCAGCTGCCGGACGCCGGGAGTTATTTTGTGTGGGCGCATGGCAGTTCGCCGATCGTGGTCATGCGCGGAGACGATGGCGAAGTGCGAGCTTTCTATAACACGTGCCGGCATCGCGGCGCGCCGGTGGTGCGCGACGAAGAAGGCCGCATCGGGCCGGTCATGGCCTGTGGTTATCACGGCTGGACTTACGATCGCCAAGGCTGCCTACGTGGGCTTACCGACCAGCGTGATTGGCGGGTGGAGGTCAAACAATGCCGTGATTTGATACCGGTCCGCTGCGGTGTCTACGGTAATTTTATTTTTGTGTGCGAGGAAGCGAACACGGAGTCGCTGGAAGATTTTCTCGCGCCGATCGCACGCTACTTTGAACATCTGCCGCTCAAGTCATTGCGCTTGGTCAATCGCCGCGCGGTGGCGGTACGCGCGCATGTCAAAGTCATGATCGAAAATTTCCTTGAAGCCTATCACTTCAAGCTCCTGCATCCCGGCACCACCGATCGTATTTTCGATAATTTGGGCACCAGCATTCATCTGTGGCGAAACGGACATTCGATGATGCTCTCGCCCAACCGCCGCGAGGATTGGATCGATCCCGGCACCATCGGGATGCCGGAGATGACGAATTACACGTCGATCGAGAAACATCACAATCCTAGCTATCACTTGTTTCCAAACTTGATCCTGCCGATCGCGCCAAGTGGAATTCCGTGTGTCGCGTTCTGGCCCAAGACGCAACGCACTTCCGTGTTGGAAGTATTGTGGTTTGCGCCAGACTGGGGTGGCGGTCCGCGCGATCCACTGTGGGATAAGCGCATCGCGAATTTTGATCGCATTGCGGATGAAGATATCCAGTTCGCCGAGCCGATGCAGGAAACCATTGAGTCGCCCGGTTTCACTGGGGTGCCGTTGAATTACCAAGAACGGCGGATCTACCACTGGCACGAAGAACTCGATCGCCGGATCGGCGCGCATAGGATTGCTCCTGCGTTGCGTATCGCGCCCAAACTTGAAAAACTCGTGGAGTAAACCACCGCGAGGAACCCGTTATGAGCGCGCAACCGCAATTCGTTACCACAGCCAATCCGCCGCCGCTTGTCGGCGGCCAACCTTGGCCGATGGTCACCCGACCAGGCGACGCCTTCATCGGCGCGAACGAGCGCCAATGGGTGGACATGGAAGGCTATCCCGGATCCGCCATCAAAGTCCTGTACGCCGATCGCGCCACGCAAACGGTGGCCTTTTTGTATCGCTTAGGCCCCGATCAAAATTTTCCGATGCACGAGCATCGCTGCCGCGCCTTCGCCTATACCTTGGATGGCGACTGGAATTATGGCGATGTGTACCTCTCCACCGGCTCGCTCGCGGTTGAGCAAGTTGGGTCAACGCATTTTCCGGAGACGCGCGAAACCGGCTTTACCGTCTTCACATTGCTGATTGGCGAACCGAACGAACCGGTGATGCTTCGCAGCCAAGATCCAAGGACCGGCGAGATCGCGGAAATTGGGATCGACTACTTCATTTCGCTGATGAAGTAGCGCTAGGTGGCCACGGATTCACTTGCAACGGCGGACAACAACGACTCGGTAAGGTGGATGCGCGGGCGGCAAGCTCTTGTGCGCGCGTGTCGCTCGGAGGATGACTTGAGAGCAAGGCGGGTGGGCTCGCGCCTTGCTCGGTCAAGATCGCGAAAAATTCAGCCATCCCGCGTGGATCGATATCGTTGGCGACTAATAAGTCAAAACCATCATTATCCGCTTCGCGCTCCGCATCGCGCGAGAATTTGAGCCGGAGCAAGCCCTCCGCCGCGGGTACACCGAGCGCCGCGCCCGGATCACCTGTCAATAACGTCAATAAAGCCGCGAGTCCCGCCGTGCGCAGCGCGCTTTGCAAACTGTGTCGACGTTCCACATGCTGAATTTCGTGCGCGAGCACCCCGGCTAATTGCTCGGGCCGACGCGTCGCTTCTATGAGGCCCCGGTTGACGATCACGATCCCACCCGGCAAAGCAAACGCGTTAACCGCCGCGTCATTGGCAAGATGAAAGCGGTATTCGTACTTGCTACCCGCGGTAAGTCGGTTCCCTAGTTTATCGAGCGCCTCAACCATCGGACCTGATTCGATGAAGGTGGCCTCCCGTGTTATCTGCTCGAACGCCATATCGCCAAGCTTGACTTCATCGGCCAAGGGTATGCGCGCGACCAGGACATCGAGGATCGTTGCGTGATTGACGAACACAGCACCGATCGCGAGCACCGCGAGGGCGGCGGCTGCACCGAGCGCAATGCCAAACAATCGACGACGATTTAAAGTCGCCGCACGAGCACGGCGCGCCGCGGCGATCGGTGCGTGCAGCGTAGGCGGTAGCGTGGTTAAAAACGCCTGCGCCGTGGCGAGATCGGCGATCAAAAGCGCGCAAGCGCCTCCATCTTGTTGCCAACTAAGCTCCAAACCCTGCTGCGCAAAGCCGGCCGCCCGTATCGTTAGTGCCGAGGCCGGCACCGTCCATTGCCCGGCATCGTGCGTCAGCACCAGGCTAGTGCCATCACATCGCGCGCTTGCCGGCACCCCGCCTGCGGCAAGTCCGGGCCCAAACAAACGCCCTCCTTGGGGCATCAACGATTGTCGCCGTCCAAAATGTTGCCGAATATACCGAGCACGGAGCCTTCTTCGCGACCGCCAAACCCTGCGCGCGGCGCGTAGGCCAGCACGCGGCCCGCCAAGCGCGAGATCGGCAAGGATTGCAGCCATACGCGGCCGGGGCCACGCAAGGTTGCAAAAAACAATCCTTCGCCGCCAAAAATCGCCGACTTGAGTTTGCCGACGTATTGGATATCGAATTCCACCGACGGTTGAAACCCAACCACGCATCCGGTGTCCACGCGCATGGTTTCACCCGGCGTCATGGCGTACTCGGCGATGGTTCCGCCGGCATGGACGAACACTAGGCCATCCCCTTGTAGCCGTTGCATGATGAAACCTTCGCCACCGAACAGCGCCGTGCCTAGCTTGCGCTGAAAAGCGATCCCCAGTGACACGCCACGTGCGGCGCACAGAAATGAGTCTTTCTGGCAGATGAATTCGCCGCCGATTTCCTTCAGATCAAGCGCAATGATTTTGCCGGGGTACGGCGCGGCGAAAGCAACCTTCTTTTTGCTCTGGGCTTCATTGTGGTAAATCGTCGTAAACAACGATTCGCCGGTCAGTAATCGCTTGCCGGCCCCCATCAGCTTGCCCATCAAGCCGCCGCTCGCGGCGCTACTCGAGCCATCGCCAAACACCGTATCCATCTCGATGCCGTCTTGCATCATCATCATCGCGCCGGCTTCACCGACGGCGGCTTCGCCGGGATCGAGTTCCACTTCGACAAATTGCATGTCGTCGCCGTAAATCTTGTAGTCGATTACATCCATTGCCATCACATCACTCCTAAGTCACGCGGACGATTTCCACCGTCTGCGAAGTTGGTTCGAAAAACAATCTGGCCTCGCCGCGCTCGAGTTGTCGGCGGACCTGCGCGATTTTTTGCGCGAGGGTGTGTTCGACCTGCCCATAGTCCGTGCCTTCGCGCAACACGAACGATTCAATCACGCCATGTAAGGCCGCCGGTGATAGTGTGTCGTAGGGGACCTCGATGGGTTCTGGGTGCTCGTTCATGCCGTGTGATTTTGGCACAGCATTCGCCGACCCGCGCGTAGCGTGATGCCTTACACCCTACTCCCAAGCGCGAGACATCGTACTCTTTCCCCTTCTCCCGCGCGTGAGACATCACACTCAGTCCCCCTCTCCCGCGCGCGAGGCATCGGTCTCTTTCCCCCTCTCCCGCTTGCGGGAGAGGGTTGGGGTGAGGGTCTTCATACCGCTGACAGACCGATCCCACCTCGTTACCATACCGCTGAAGAACATTGAGCGCGGAGGTTGAAAGGTGACGAAAAGCACAGCGCTGATCGAAGGTGTCGCTAGCCTAATCTTCGCCGCCGGCATATTCGCGGCGACAACGTCCGCCGAAGAGAACATTCCACCAAGCCCATACGGCCCCACCGATCAAATCGGCGCGCTCAACGAATTGACCGACGCGTCACGTTTGGCGTTGCTTCAGCGTATCAGTGCCGGCCGCATCTATGATCTGAGTGTCGATACCTTCCCCGGCATGCCGGGCCTCGCGCACTTAGGCATGGGTGATCCGGAGTTTCATCAATGGATGACACACACCCCAGATGGTCTCGCGGTTGAAGGGCTGAATCCCGGCGATCCGCGTCACCCGATCGATCTCTATGACGATGCCATGCTCATGTCGGCGCACACCGGCACGCACTTGGATGCGCTAAATCATGCGGGATACGAAGACCGCATCTTCAATGGCTTCAAACGGCGCGAGCATCTTGGTAACAAGGGCTGGCGCGTGGCGGGCGTCGATCAAGTGCCGCCGATTATCACACGTGGCGTTTTGTTGGATGTCGCCGGCTTTAAGAAGCTAGACGTGTTGCCGCCGTCGTATGAAGTAACGCCGGCCGATTTGGCGGCGACCGTGCAGGCGGAGGGCATCACGCTGCAAAAAGGCGATGCGGTTTTCATCCGCACCGGCCGCATGACGCTGTGGCCAGATCCCAAGACTTACGTGCCGCACGAACCCGGCGTGGCTAAAGCAGGTGCCGCCTGGCTCATCGACCGGGGCGCTGTGACCTTAGGCGCCGATACCATTGCGTTCGAGCGCTTGCCGATAGACGGCGAAGCCGCACATAGCTATGTGTTTGCCAAGCGTGGCGTCACGTTGATGGAAAACGTGTGGCTGGAAGAACTTGCGCGGGATCGTGTTTACGAATTCGCGCTCATTGCGGCGCCGATTAAAATTCGCGGCGCGACCGGTGCCCCACTGCGGCCACTCGCCTTACCGCTCGCGCCGCCGCCCTGAACGCGCCCACCGCTTCACCCTGGCGCGGCGTTGCCATCGCAGCCCTGATCGGATGCGCCTTCGCGGCGAATTCAACGTGCGCCGGGATCGCCTACGCGGGCGGTAGCAACGCATTGACGGTGCTCGTCACGCGCGCCTTTGTCGCAACGCTCACGTTGTATCTCTTGCTCCGCATCAAAGGCGTGCCCATTCGGTTGCCCGCGCCGCGGCAAAATCAGGCGCTCGCGCTCGGCGTGCTGTTCTCAAGTTATTCGTATGGTGTACTCGCCGCGATTGAATTGATGCCAGTGGGCTTGGCAGTGGTCACGTTCTACACCTACCCGTTGATGGTCGCGGGTCTCGCGTGGTGGCGCGGTGAGCAAGCGTTCAACGCGCGAACCGCGAGTGCGTTGGTCATTGCTTTTGGGGGGATTGTGCTCGCGCTTGATGTTTTCGGCGCGCATCCGCACCCACTTGGGATCGCACTCGCGCTCGCCTCAGCCGTCATGGTCACGTTAGTTCTGAACCTCAATAATCGATTGCGCGGGGAATCTGACTCACGTCCGATCACGCTGCATATGTTGCTGGCCGCGACACTCGTATTTGCGATAGCCGTGGTGGCGCGGCATGCCTTTGCCTTGCCGCAAACGATGTTCGGTTGGCTTGGGTTGCTCGGCGCACCAGCCTTTTATGCGGTTGCCGTGGTGTCGTTCTTCGAAATCGTAAAATCGATCGGACCGCTTAAGATGTCGCTCATCATGAACATTGAACCTGTTGCGGCGGTGATCTTTGGATTTCTATTGCTCGATCAGGCGTTGAGCACGACCCAGATGCTGGGCGTGGTGCTGGTCATCGGCGCGGTGGTGTTGATTGAAGGGGCGTCGCTGGTTAAGCGTTCGTAGGTTGGGGTGAGTGGAACGAACCCCAACGATGCGTGATTCCAATTTGTTGGGGTTCGCTGTGCTCACCCCAACCTACATCAACAATTCTGATTGCGCGACTCGCATGCGTCATTTCAAAAACGCATGCTCACGCAAGGTTTCATCAATGACCTCCGGCAGATGCGTGGTGCGATGGTCGAACCAACCTTCGCCGCCGGTGACCTGCGAACGCGCGGGTTCTTCCGGCAACCCTTTCTGCGCGGCGAGTTCAGCGCGCGTGCGCGGAGCGAGCGGTTCCATGCGTAGGTAATCCGGTTTGCCGTCGGTGTTGCGAAACGCCGGCATGACTTCCTCCGAGAAAATCTGCATGTTCTTCATGACCATCCAATGCGGCATCGGCCCAAACGATGAACCCACCGCCAAAATACCGCCGGCCCCGACTTGCTCGCAGTATTCGTCGAGCTGCTCCTGCACCGTTTGCGGTGAGCCGACGATGATGTAGCGGTCTTTAACCAACTCATCGTAGGTCAATTGGGTTTGCGGTTTGACCTTACCGGCTTTGAGCGCACCGACAAAATTACGGAACGATTTGGTCGTCATATAGCCCGGCGGGAAGAAAATGTGTTCGGGGATCTTCAAGCCCGTGTTGAAGACCCATGACAAATGCGCTTTCGCTTCGCGATGCGCCTGAGCATCTGTTTCCGCGACGAAGGTCGGCACACAGGCGTTGAACATGGTCGTCGGTGCCTCGTAGCCCAAGCGGCGACACTCTTCGCGCAGCCCATCGAACGCGAGCTTGGTAAACCACAACGGTGCGAACACCATCATGTAGGTGTAACGATGTTTGGCCACGAACTGCAAAGTTTCCAACGAGCCTTGGCCTGGGATCCAAATCGGCGGATGCGGCGTTTGGATCGGGCGCGGGATCGGGTTGACGTTCGGCACGTAGAAATGATCGCCTTGCCAGGTGAACGGGCCGTCGGTGGTCCACGACTTAATGATTAAGTCGTGCGCCTCGTCAAAGCGCGCGACCGAATCCCCAGGTGTGACGCCGTTATTAAAATATTCGCAGCCGATCCCGCGGACGAAGCCGGAAATGATGCGTCCGCCCGAAATAACGTCAAGCATCGCAATTTCTTCCGCCACCCTAAGCGGATTGCCGTGAAGCGGAATGGCGTTACCGATGACACCTATCGGAATATGTTGCGTGCGCTGCACGAGCATCGCCGCGATGATATTGGGCGAGGGCATCGTGCCGTAGAAGTTAGCGTGATGTTCGTTGACCGCGATGCCGTCAAATCCGTAACGCTCTGCCGCGACCAGCTGATTGATGTACTCCTCGTAGAGCACCCGACCCCGTTGCGGATCGTAGTGTTTGTTCGACAACGACACCCAGGTCGATTCGAATTGATCCGACGGCGGAATATACGGATACGGCATCAAGTGAAAAAAATAAAACCGCAATTTGTTCAGCGGTTGCTGCATGGGCTGATTCATATTCTTAATCCCCCTTGATGAAGCTAAGTAACGCGTCCGCGAGCTCACGCGGACGTTCTAGGCAGGGCTCATGACCGGTACCCGGGATCCGAATCAAGCGGCTGTTCGGCAGCACCGCGGCAAAACGATCGGACATTTCATTAGGGATAAGCCGGTCTTCCTCGCCACCGATGACGAGCGTCCGACAAGTAAGCCGTTGCAGGCGAAGCTCCAACGCCAAGTTGTAACGCGGCGCCCACATCAGGCGCGCGGCGGCCGAGAACTCCGAATAAAGATGAATCATCTCATCGAAATTATCCGGATCCGGCAGAAATTCGCGCATGACCGCCTTGTCCTTGAACAAACGATCCATAAGTTCCTGCGGTGATAATTGAAAGATGTCGACCCCTGGGTTATCCGGCAGTCGCAGACCCACCGGGGTGATCAGCGATAAGGATTTCAGACGTCGTGGGTAAAACGCGGCGATTTCCGCCGCCGCCCATCCCCCCATCGAAAAACCGATGAGGTGAATTTGTTGCAAGCCCAGTTGTTCGAACAACTGGTCATAGAGAATCGTGAGATCGTCAAACGAGCGAAACCACGGCGGTAGCGGCGTTTCGCCGAAGCCGGGCTGTTCCGGCGCGATGAAATCGCAGCCTTCGGCCAACATCTCATAGAGCGGAATCCACATACGGGAAAAACCCGCACCGTGTAAAAGGACTACGGCTTCGCCCCGCCCTTGGCGGCGATACGCGATGGGTAAGCCTAAAACCTGTTCAAATCGTGGGACGGTGTAAAAACGCGCCGGATGCGGCACGCTGGTCTTTTCAACGACGTCGATATAACTCATGAAGGCCTCTCAACGCTGGAATACCGACTCGCGTGCACCACGCGAGCCGGTTGCACCATAGCCGTTACGCGGCCGTGATTGAATACCCTATCTTCGGAAAATGAACGATAACTTGACCCACCCGTGGATCATGGCGCTTGACGGAAATGCTCGTCACCGTCGTTCCGACTAATTCTCCTACGACATTAACTTCCGCATAGTCGCTCGGCGATACCTGCACGCGGCTACCGAGCGCAAGCCCGAGCGGCTCGTAGGTATGCAGGCCACCGGGCGCTTGCGGCTCTGCATCACGCGCGATATCAAGCGCCGCATCCGGGTTCATCTCCTGCCGCGAACCCTGACCAAGCGCCGCAAGCCGTTCCAGCCACGCCGTAATATTCGGAAACCGATCGTAGGCACGATGCGCTTCTTTGGGGGCAAACCGGATGAGGAACCACGGATCCCACATCGCATGCAAATCGACCAAACCGGGTTTCGCGCCGGTCAAAAACGCGCGGCCGTCCGCAAGTTGCTGATTGATGAAATGCGTGTGCGCATCCAGCTGTGAACGCAGCAGTGGAAGCTTGGGGCCCAACGTATCGGTATCAAACTGCGTCATCCACATTTTCTTGCGGTCTTCAAAAAAGTGGCCCGGCAAATTGACCGCACCGGCGAACGGATCCTCGCTCCCCATATACAGCGCAACGGAGGTCACCACATACGGACCGTGCGCCCAACTGCCTAGCGCATAGCCGAGTCCGGGGTTTCCATCCGGGAAAATCGAAGGCGTCGGATGTAAGCGTTCGAGTGTTTCCGCGATGAGCTGCGTATCGCAATAAATATCCGCGCCAATCTGCATGACCGGCGTGCGACGGTAACCACCGGTTAACGGGACAAGATGCGGCTTGGGCAGCGCCGCCGGTTGAATGACCGAGCGCCAACTTAGATTTTTGATGCCGAAAATGAGACGGATTTTTTCGGCAAAAGGCGCTTCATCGTAATGGTGCAGGATGATTTCAGGCATGGCGGCCCTCCTTTAGCGATAGCATATTCGGAGAAACCACTTTACCAGCTTAGCGGCAGTGATTTGCGCCGCGGATCGACTACTTACCCGATTTGCACCGCACCACTTGGTGGTACGACGCCAGCATCTCCTAACGAGTTGCGCTCAACATCCGGCACAGCGTGGTCACGTCTTCCGCGCTGCCCAGAATTACCGGTACGCGTTGGTGCAGAGTAGTGGGTTGCACATCGAGTATTCGTTCCAGTCCGGTACTGCCCTGCCCGCCCGCTTGCTCAATCAACCAGGCCATCGGGTTGGCTTCGTACATCAAGCGCAATTTGCCGTTGGCCGCCTTAGCGGTGGGCGGATACAGAAACACGCCCCCTTGCAGCAACACGCGATGCACGTCCGCCACCATCGCACCCGCATAGCGGCTGGCGTAACCTGCCGCGCGACACGCGGCGAGAAATCGTTGGTAGCCTTCTGGAAAGCTTGCAAGGTTGGCTTCATTGACGGAGTAACTCACGCCACGCGCCGGAATTTTGATGTCCTGTGCCACGCGCAAGAATGAGCCGACCGAGGGATCGAGCACAAACATATCGACGCCGCGGCCTAGCGTCATGACAAAAATCGTCGATGGCCCATAGAGCACATAGCCCGCCGCAATTTGTTGCCGCCCGGGTTGTAATTCGCGCTCCGCGCCGGCCGCCACGGCATAGATTGAGAAAATCGTCCCGACACTGCCGCCGACGTCGAGATTGGACGAGCCATCGAGCGGGTCAAACATCACCGCGTACCTTGCGCCAGTCGCGACCGAATCCTCGACAATCAATAACTCATCGTTTTCTTCAGACCCTAACACCACCACGCCATCGCGGGATCGCAGTTCTTCAATCAGCACTTCGTTAGCAATGACATCCAAGGCCTGCTGGGTCTCCCCTTGTACATTGACATTGCCAACCGCACCCAACGTGCCATCAAGGCCCGCGGTGCGTAGCTTAGCGGCGATAGTCTTCGCCGCACTCGAAATCGCGGAAATGATCCAACTCAGTTGTTTATGCGCATCCCGCCCGGCGGCACGCTCGACGGCGAGCAAATGGTTTTGCAGGGAGACGGATTGGGGTTTGGTTCGAAGACTGACGACGACCGAGGCAGGCACAGCCATGAGCAACAAGACTCCTTGTTTGATTTTCGAGGAACGATGATGGGCCGCGAGTGTGACGACAATTTGACTTGCCGGCCGTGCGCGAGATCGCACTCTGTAAGAATTCACAGTTTGCAACGTTGCAGGGGCCGGCTAATGATTGCACATGCTGAATTCTTCCGCTGGTGACTGGCCAGGCGTTCGCGCGCACCGTACATTGCGGCCAACCTATCGAACTAAGTCTCTGTGAGCGCGCACCCCATTCCGTCCAAAGTCGCCGCGGCCTATACCGGCGTCGTCCTCATCTGGTCGACTACCCCGCTCGCCACCCAATGGAGTGGCGCGCCCGGTTATATGTTCGGCGTAACTAGCCGCATGTGTATTGCCTTCGTGTGTGTCTTTGCGCTACTGGGCTACCGCGGTGTGCGTCTGCCGGTTCATCCGCGCGCGTGGGCACACTACGGCGCGAGCGCCATTAGTTTCTATGGCGCGATGTGCATGACCTACCAAGCCGCGCAGTTGATCCCATCCGGCTGGATTTCGGTTATCTACGGGCTGACACCACTGATGACGGCGGTCTTGTCTCGCATCATGCTCGGTGAAAACTCGTTGACCCCACGCAAGCTCGGGGCCTTGGCACTCAGCGTGGTCGGCTTATGGATCATCTATGGCTATGCCGCGCAGTTGGGGGCAAGCGCGGTGTTTGGCATCGGGTTGTTGCTCATTGGCGCGTTTCTGCACGCGTTATCAGTGGTGTCACTGAAGCGTCTAAATGTATCGATGCCGGCGTTGGCGTCTGTCGCCGGCACCCTGTTGGTGGCCGTGCCAGCCTATTTGCTCACCTGGTGGTGCGTGGAAGGTACGTGGCCGGCCGACGTGCCGTTACGCAGCGTAGCGTCAATCGTGTATCTGGGGGTGGTCGCCACCACGATTGGATTTTCACTCTACTTTTACATCTTGAAATCGTTGACCGCGACGCAAGTTGCGTTGATAGCTTTGCTTACCCCAGTGATTGCGCTCGGCGCCGGTTATTGGCTCAACCATGAACCCTTAACGCCACGCGTGGTCGCGGGCACCGGGCTGATCCTACTTGGCCTCTTGCTGCATGAATTGAAACCGCCCCGCCGCGCAGCTTGACAAGGTTGCACGGCTCGTTTGGGATCGTCCTAACCGACGGAGGAGAAACCCCATGCAAGTCAACCAACACACTACGCTCCCGCTGCTGAATCTGCCCGGTCTTGAACATCAAACATTGGCCGGTCGCCGTGACGGGCTAAAGAGCTTTGAGATCTGGCGACAAACGATTGCTCCGCAGGCGGCGACACCGGTGCATCAGCATAACTGCGAAGAGGTCATCACCGTGCTGCGCGGCACCGCCGTGTGTCACTACGAAGGCAAGTCCTGCACGATCAAAGCCGATGAATCGTTGGTGATCGAGCCCAACGTCATTCACCAAATCTGCAACGGCGGCGACGGCGAGCTCTACATCATGGCCACGCTCGGCATGGCGCCAGTGGAAGTCAAAACCGCCGACGGCGCGCCGATGCCGCTACCGTGGGGCTAGACGCGCGCCAATGAACGAAGTCAAAACCGGCAAGGTCCCTGGCGCACCGGCCATCGCCTATAGCGAGGCGGGCACCGGGCACGTCGTGCTATTCATGCACGGCATCGGGGGTAATCGCCGCAATTGGCGCGAACAAGTGCCGGCTATCGGCCGGCACTTTCGCGCCATCGCCTGGGACGCGCGGGGGTATGGGGACAGCGATGACTATGCCGCGCCGCTTAAATTCGCGGATTTTGCGGACGATATCCATCGCCTGCTAGACCATGTCGGCGTCGCCTCGGCGCATCTCGTTGGCTTATCGATGGGTGGGCGCATCGCGCTCGATTTTTACGAGCGCGCGGCGTCGCGTGTGAAGAGTTTGGCGCTGGTTGATACCTTTCCGGGTTACGACGATTCGTTCACGCCGGCCGCGCGCGAGCAATTCGTGCGTATTCGCAAACAACCGTTGATTGAAGGCAAAGAGCCGCGAGATATCGCACCTACGGTCGCGAAAACGCTCGTAAGTTCGTGTGCCACGGAAGATCATATCAACCAGCTCATCGACAGCATGTCCCGGCTGCATAAAGATTCGTACATCAAGGCCATCGAAGCGATGACGATGTACGAGCCGGTCGCGGATTTGTCGAAGATCGCGGTCCCCACGCTCGTCATCGTGGGCGATCAAGATCGATTAACGCCGCCCACTGTGGCGCGCCAAATGGCGGCTAGCATCAACGGCGCGGAACTCGTTATCCTGCGCAACGCCGGACATCTGGCCAATATCGAGCAGCCGGCGCTGTTCAATTCGATTATTGAAGAGTTTTTGTTACGGCGCTGCAAAAGTTCAGCGCACCCGACTTAGCTCTTAGCCTCTCCCACCGGGAGAGGCCGGTGCGAAGCACCGGGTGAGGGACGGCTTCTCTATTGGCGCTGCGCGGAAAAGACCCTCACCCCTGCCCTCTCCCGCGCGGCGGGAGAGGGAGTAAAGAAGTCACGCGGCTTGGAGTAAGGTCGACGCGAGCACGGCATTAACTCTCCAGCGTTTTCTCCAACGCTTGCTTCGACGCCTTGCGTTCGGCCTTACGGGTTTTTTCGTGCGCGCCGCCCTTTTTGAGCAGCGGATGCGTTGCGTAACGATTCCGGACCTTGCCGGTTTTGGAAACCGCGGGTTTTTTCTTTTTAGCCATCGCCGCCGTTAACCGGCGTCGGACGCGCCGGCGACTTCGAACTTATGCGTGGCTTCGCGGCCTTTGGAATCCGTCATCGTGGCTTCCAGCGTGCCGCCTTTGCGAGGTTTGAAAAAGAACCGGAAGCTCGGATCTTCGCTGAGCGAAATATCCGTTTCGGCTGTCATGACATGCTTGCCGTTAAAGCTGATTTCCACTTTGGTCACATACTCGGCGGGAATGAACGCGCGTGTGCGTTGATCAAGCTGTAGGCCGGTGACATTAGGGTGGCTGATAATCAGTTGGCCGAGCGCCGTCTCCTCTTCGTTGCTGGCTTGGGTGCGGAATTTCATCTCTCCAATGCGTGCGCGCGCTTCTTTAAGCTGCAGGAACGGCGGTGGTTCAGAACACCCGCCGCTGGCGCGGGTAAAGCCTTCGTCCATGTGGAGTTCCCCGTTGCTGAGCTCGGCGACTACCCGCACGTAGGTAAACTCATTGATTCGTAATCTAAGCGCTAAATCGGCCTGCCCCATTTCCGGAGTGAGCTCAAACCGTCCGGCCAGCGGTTTCGGATTTTTGTCGACAAAAACGTAATACTCTTTAACGTAAAGATCATCGCGCTGTGGAATTTTAGCGTCGATGCTCACCGGCACCACACCCGCATCTTCCGCGCGCAAGGGGATGCGTAGCTCAACTACCGACTTACCGATCACGATTGGCCGTTCCTTGAAGTATTGCGGCTTAAGCAGCGCGTTCCAGATATCGACTTCGGATTGTTCGCCCACCGCCCATCCGGTCAAAGGGCAGAGGAGTAGCACCCACGCAAGCAGTGCCGAAAAGTGGTTTGGTCGTGACATGGCCGCAGAATACCGGGGTTAGGGCGCGGCACGCAATCGCAGCACGTGATTTGACGCTGTTAAGATAGCCGCATGAATCTCACACACTTTAACGCCGAACTGCTCGGCTTCCTGGGCCGGGCACCGTCCCCGTTTCACGCGACCACCGAACTCGCCCAATTCTGCGCAGCCGCCGGCTTTGCACGACTCGACGAGCGGCAGGCGTGGGCGTTACGCCCCGGCGGTCAATACTGGGTGACGCGCAATGATTCCTCGCTGATTGCCTTCACGCTCGGCAACCAACCACTCGCCGAACGCGGTTTACGCATGGTCGGCGCCCACACCGATAGTCCGTGTTTGAAGTTGAAGCCGAATCCTGAACTCATCGCCCAGGACTACCAACTTTTGAGCGCCGAAGTCTACGGCGGCGTGTTACTCAACCCCTGGTTCGATCGTGATCTCTCCTTGGCTGGACGTGTGACGTTAAGCACGCCGGACGGCGCGCTGCACAATCGTTTGGTCGACTGCAAAAAACCGCTGGCAATCATTCCCAGTCTCGCCATTCATCTCGATCGCGAAGCCAACGACAAACGTGCGATCAACAAACAGACCTATCTGCCGGCCGTGCTGACCAGCAAACGCGAGGACCGGTTTGATCTAAAAGCGGCAATCCTGCAGTTGCTCGCACGGGAAGAACCCGCGCTCGCGACTGCGACGGTGCAGGCCTTTGAGCTTTCGTTCTACGACACGCAAGCGCCGGCTTTGATCGGTCTTTATGATGATTTCATCGCCTCCGCCCGGCTCGATAACTTGCTCTCGTGTTTTACGGCTGTGCGCGCGCTGTGCGAGCAACCGAGTGAGCTGCCATGTCTTATCGTGTGTAACGATCATGAAGAAGTAGGAAGCGGCTCGACCAGCGGCGCGCGCGGGAACTTCCTGGAAAGCGTGTTGGCACGGCTATGCACGAACGCCGAAACCCAAGCGCGCGCGATGGCGCGCTCGCTCCTCATCTCCACCGACAACGCACACGGCGTGCATCCCAATTTCCCGGACAAACACGATAGCCGCCATAGCCCGCTGCTAAACGGCGGACCGGCTTTGAAAACAAACGCGAACCAGTCTTATGCGACGAACAGCGAGTCGGCGGCCATCTTCAAGATAGCCGCGGCGCGCGCGGGCGTGCCGGTGCAAGCATTCATTGCGCGACCGGACATGGGATGCGGTAGCACGATTGGTCCGCTCGCGGCGACTCGGCTCGGCGTGCGCACCGTTGATGTGGGAGTACCGACTTTCGCGATGCACTCCATCCGCGAACTCGCCGGGACACGAGATGCGCACGCACTGTACTTGGCATTAGGTCAATTTTTTGCGATGGAAAATTTAAGTCCTACGGCGGGATCCGATTAAAGTACGACTTCGATGACGGCGGGTCCGCGCTCGCGCACCATACCGTTGAAAACTTTCTCGAACGCTTCCGCGGTTTCCACACGTTCCGCGTTGACGCCCATGCCGCGCGCAATTTCCGTCCACCGCAATGCGGGGTTACTCATATCCAACATCGATAATGCGCGCGGCCCAGGGGCACCGACGCCCACGCGTTCAAATTCAATATTCAAAATCGCATAGCTGCGGTTGGCAAAGATGACGTTGATGACATCAAGCCGCTCACGGGCCATCGTCCACAAGGCTTGCACGGTATACATCGCGCTGCCGTCGCCTTCGAGACAGATGACCTTGCGTGTGGGCGCCGCGACCGCGGCGCCCACCGCGAGCGGCAACCCATTGCCGATCGAGCCCCCCATCAACTGCATCCAGTCGTGCGGCGGACTTCCGAGCGTTGCTTGCTGCGCAAATAGGCTACAAGTAATGCCTTCGTCCACAACGATCGCGCCTTCCGGCAGGCAGCGCGCGATAACACTGGCGGCGTTTTGCGGCGTCAGCGCGCCGGTCGGCGACGCCGGCGTGAAGGCCCCTTGCAACTCCCGCGGCTCCGCGGGTGCCTTGAGCGTCTCCGCGAGTGACGCGAGGGCATGCCCCACATCGTCGGTCGGTCCGGCCAGCGCCATGACTTCACAGCCGGGCGGCACCAGCACACTGGGTTTGTTCGGGTAAGCGAAGAAAGCCACCGGTCGTTTGGCACCGGCTAGGACAATGAGATCGACACCGGCCAATAGTTCCAACGCGCGGTCACCAAAATACGGCACGATACCAATCGGCACACGCCCCGCCCCGCGCTCGAGACGACGATTAAACGTTTCCGCATGCAACCGCAGCGGTAACACCGCCGCGATGCGACCGGCATGCCGTGCGCCTTCGCCAAGCAAACCTTCCCCACCCAACAACAGCACCGGTTTCTTGGCCCGCTTGAGGGCAGCTGCCACTGTGGACACTTGGGTATCCGCGACCTGTGGTAGCGCGGTGGTTTTCGGAATGGACGGCGGCTGGTAACCCGCGGGCAGTTCAGTCCAAGCGGTATCGGCCGGCGCCAGCAGCGTCGCGATTTTGCCCGGCACCTGGCCCGCAAATGCCGCAGCTTCCGCGCCTAGCCGCGCTAATTCGGTGGGAGACGAGGCGCTGCGTAACCAATGCGAGATTGGACGCGCGATACCTTCAATATCCGAGGTGAGCGGTGCGTCGAATTTCACATGATGTAGTGCGTGGTCGCCGACCACATTGACCACCGGACTCAAGGCCTTTTTTGCGTTGTGCAGATTGGCGACCCCGTTCGCGAGGCCTGGCCCTAAATGCAATAAGGTGCACGCGGGTTTGCGCGCGATCCGCGCGTAACCATCCGCCGCGCCAGTCACCACCCCTTCAAACAACGCAAGGATCGGTCGCATGCCGGGCACTTGATCGATGGCCTGCACCAATTGCATTTCCGAGGTGCCGGGATTGGCAAAGCAAACATCGATGCCGCTGCGGATCAGGGTCTCGATCAGGGCGTGGGCGCCGTTCATGTACAAAAAATCCTTTCTAACGTGCTTGAATTAAGTAATTAAAAGCGGTCATTAAAGCTCGCCATGCACGACCTTGCCGTCGATGAGCGTGATATCCACATGGAGATCCTTGATGCGTGCTTCTTCGCAAGTCGTGGGATCTCCATCCAGCACGATCAAGTCTGCGCGCTTGCCAGGTTCAAGCGATCCCAATTCATGTTCCATCTTGAGCGCCCAAGCGCCGTTGTACGTAAAGCATCTTAACGCTTCTTCGCGAGTAATCTTCTGCGCACGCCCGATGACGTCGCCAGTCAGGCCCGCTTGGCGCGCGAGCGACTGCCAGATGGTAAACAACGCTTCGTGCGGTCCCCAATCGGTGCTTTGCGAAATGGGCACCCCGCCGTCTAACCAATCGCGCATTGGGATCGCGCAATCCGCGTACGTCCGGCCAAGGCGCCCTGCGTACACCTCCGCGCCTTTGCCCCAAATGAAATTGGTGCTGGTGGTGGGCGCGACGCCCAAGCGCGCGCATTCGGCGATTTGCGCGCGCGTCGGGAACTCGCAGTGCTCGAGCACATAACGTTTATCTTTGATCGGGCTGGTGGTGTCGATTTCGGCGAACGCCTGCAGCGCCAATTCGATCGAGCCCCGCCCCGCCGCCTCCGCGTGAATTCGAAAATTCATCCGCGCGGCGAGCTGCAGGATCGCCCGGTAATGTTCCCATGGGATCAGCGGTCCGGGATGCACGGTATCGCCGAACGGCCCAGGATACGGCGCATCGTTGCAGGCGGCGCCATGCCAGTACGGTCCATCGAGTCCGACCGAGCAACCCACCACTTTAAGCGCCGGCGTGCCGAACCCACCGTTGGCAGCGAAACGGATCGTTTTTAAGTAGCGCTCGATTTCGGTGAGCGACTGTCGGCCGTCGATTTCAAACGTGTAGAAGATGCGCAACGGCAGTTTGCCGTCGTTCAATAGCTCGGCATACGCGCGCAGTTCATCCGGATCGGTTAAATGCGCTTCCAGTAAAGTGGTAGTCCCATGCGCCGCGAATTGCGGTGCGAGTTTGGCAATGCCGTCGCGCACGTCGGCATAAGTGGGGGACGGCGCTGCGCGCTCGACCATTTGATACAGCGGATCGGCATTGTAGATGGGCTGCATCGCCCCTTCCAAAATACCGGAGGGTTTGCCGCTCGTGTCGCACACCACGTGCGTGTGCGGCGACACTTTCGTCGCCGCGTCGATGCCCGCGGCACGCAAGGCGGCGCTGTTTAGCACCGCGAAATTGGGTACACGATTGGTTGGGGCTTGGATATACAACGGATGATGCGGTGCGATTTCGTCGAGTTCATGGCGCGTCGGGATCTCGCCCGCCGCGCGTAGCGCATTGGCATTCAGAAAATACGGCGGATCGCCGATCGGCATGCTGATAATCCAAGCGCCGGGCGGCGTCTGCGCGACGCGACTACGGAGTCGGGCGAGGATTTCTTGTTTTGTGGTGGCCCCGGTTAACGACACCTTGAGCTCATCGAGGCCGAACAACGCGACATGCCCATGGGTATCGATAAAACCCGGCATCAACGTGCGCCCCGCGAGGTCGATCTCGCGTGCGCCATGACCTTTAAAACGTCGCATCTCGGCGGTTGAACCTACCGCGAGAATGCGTTCACCTTGCACCACGGCGGCGGTATGACGTGAGAATGTGCCATCCACGGTCAACACATTACCGTTTACAAATACGAGAGTGTCCGTCACGTCGGTTCTCCGTTCATGCAGGTCATCATTATCACCGGCCCGGTCCCGGCCTAAAACCCTTGATGAACGCGCGCACCCCGCCTAGGCTAGGCCACTCTGCTGCAAAGACTTCTAAATCCGATGGAAAGTCAGGTCATCACCGGCATGCCGACCCCGCGCGGCAAGTATCCGCACTTCAAGCGCGCGGGCGACTTCGTTTTTGTCTCCGGCACCAGCCCGCGCCAACCGGACAATAGCTTTGCCGGCGTCACGCACGATGCACTTGGCACCGCCCAGTACGATATTCGCGCACAAACCCGCGCCACGTTAGAAAACGTCGCGAAGATTTTGCGCCAGGCCGGTGCCGACCTGCGGGATGTGGTGGATATCACGGTGTTCCTGGTCGATATCGGCGATTTTGGCGGCTACAACGAAGCCTACGCCGAGTTCTTCGATTTTGACGGCCCGACACGTACCACCGTCGCCGTTCATCAGTTACCGCATCCGTCCATTCGGATAGAAATTAAATGCACCGCGTATAAGCCCGCTTCCGGAGGTCACCATGGCTAAAGGCGAAATCATTGCCGGATTCCTTGCGCCACACCCGCCGCATTTGGTGTACGGCGAAAACCCGCCGCAGAACGAGCCGCGCTCGCAGGGCGGCTGGGAACAACTGCGCTGGGCTTACGAACGCGCACGCAAAAGCATCGAACGCCTAAAGCCCGATGTCTTGCTGGTCCATTCCCCGCACTGGGTAACACAGCTTGGCCATCACTTTTTAGGCGTGCCGAATCTGCGCGGTAAATCGGTCGATCCCATTTTCCCGAATATCTTCCGCTACAACTTCGAGATGTCGGTCGATGTGACGTTGGCCGAAGCCTGCTGCCAAGAAGCGCGCGCGGCTGGTCTCGTCGCCAAGATGATGCGCAACCCAAATTTCCGCGTCGACTACGGCACGATTACGACGCTGCATATGATTCGCCCGCAGTGGGATATCCCCGTGGTCGGGATCTCGGCGAATAACTCGCCGTATTACCTCAAGATGGAAGAAGGCTTGGATGAAATGGCGCTGCTCGGCCAAGCCACCCGGCGCGCGATCGAACAGAGCGGGCGACGGGCGGTGCTGCTCGCGTCCAACACGCTGTGCCATTGGCACTTTCATGAAGAACCCGCGATCCCCGAAGACATGTCGTGTGAACATCCAAAGAGCTATGAGGGATACCAGTGGGACATGCGAATAATTGAACTGCTACGCCAAGGCAAAACGCGTGACGTTTTCCGCGTGCTGCCGCAGTTCATTCAAGAGGCCTTCGCGGAAGTGAAATCCGGGGCTTTTACTTGGATGTTCTCGGCGATGAATTATCCGGAGATCCCGGGTGAACTGCACGGCTATGGAACCGTCATCGGGACCGGAAACGCCGTGATGGAATGGGACTTAACCAAGGCTGCATAACCATGCCACTGGTCGCTGCTTATCTCGTACCGGGTTCTTGTTTGCACTATCTGCGGCCCGCTGTGCGGCCATGGGCACCGCTTGCCGAAGCTCATGGGGTGGCCGCGCGCAATCTTGCCGCCGCCAGACCCGATGTGATCATCGTGTATTCCACCCAATGGATCGCGGTGCTGGATGAGTTATGGCAGACGCGGGCGCACGTGCAAGGCCTACACGTGGATGAGAATTGGTATGAGTTTGGCGATCTGCCGCATGATCTCAAGATTGACACCACGCTTGCGCGCGCCTGCATTGCAGCGACAAGTGCGTTCGGCGTGCGCTCCAAAGGCGTTGATTACGATGGATTCCCAATCGATACCGGCACCATCGTTGCAAATGGATTTTTGAATCAGACCTTGCAAGCGCCACTTGTCATCGCCGCCAATAATGTTTATCACGATTGGCAAAAAACCGAATTGCTCGGCGCCTGCGCGGCGGCGCAAGCGGACGAGCTTGGGCGGCGATATGCCGTGATCGGCGTTGGTGGTCTATCCGGCACCATCTTCCGCAAAGAAATTGCACTCGACACCGACCATATCGCGAGCGCGGAAGATGACGATTGGAATCGCCGTTTGCTCGCGCAACTCGCGTTACCGGATGGCGACGCGCTGCGGGAACTTTGTGCGCAGTACGCCGGTGCCGCGCGCGCCGACATGGGCATGAAGCATTTGGCGTTTATCTTAGGCGCAATGGGCACACGGTTTAACGGCGCGCGGACCTTGGCGTATGGCCCAAGTTACGGCAGCGGTGCGGCGGTCATCGAATTCAACGTTTGAATTCGCCAGCGCGGCGCCATCACAAAGGCGGCATCCCGGTGTGTTTAGGTAACGCCGGGTCCATCGCATCCCAATGCGCCGCACTCGCCGTAAAAATATCCATCTGCGGTTTGAACAAATTCGGATCGTCGAAACTACCAGCTTGAAGAAGCAACAAGCCCGCCATGACTTCCGCCTTGCCGGTTAAGCGCGCACCGCACTCGGCGCAAAAACCTTCCCATACCTTGTGACCAGAATCGCCGCGACGCTCGAAGTATTTAATCGCGCCATCGATTTCGACCTCGGTCTCCGCGAACGCCATGACTGGGGTGTACCCGCTGCCCGTCACATGTTGGCATACGCGACAATGACAATTGACGGCGAACCGCGGTTCACCGTTCGCCGTGTAGCGAATACGCCCACACAGGCATCCGCCGGTTACGCGCATTGGACATCTCCATCGCGATTGACAGTGCCAAGCACCATAAACCCAACGTCGGTTAATGGCGAGAACGGCGCAAAAGAAGAATTCTCCGACACACTCCGACAATCAAAGCCGCATACTATTCGTATCCAACTTAATCGAGGGGACTTGCCGTGGCCTTCAATCCCGCGCAATTCGCGACCGACTTTTGTAACTCGCTGCTCGCTGGCGATATGGCGAAGACCTGCAGCTTTCTCGCCGACGATGTTTATTATCACAATATGCCTTGGGATCCCGTGACGGGCCACGCTGCGGTGCGTAAGTTACTCGATCCGCTCGTGCAAGCACCCAACAACTCGCTGCGTAAAATGGATATTCAATACACGACTTGCACCGGCAACGTCGTCATGAACGCGCGGACCGAAACCTGGGAACGACGCAATGTGCGGGTTGAACTGCCGGTCGCGGGGGTGTTTGTGATCGAAAATCGTTTAATCACGCGATGGCTCGATTATTGGGACCTAAAAACGATCGAACCATTGCTACAAACGCTGGGGAATTGAAGAAATCGAATCAAAGCACCAACGCCGTATCGGATAATTCGTTCGTATCTCGCTCCTGATACGGAAAATGACGCGCGATGACTTCGCTGCAGCCCGCGATAAGTTCGAGTATTCCTTGCTCGTAGCGACTGGCCGCAAAATGCGCGGAGGTCAGGCGGCATAGCTCGGCCCACGCGGCATCGGGAACAGCCAGGCGATACCCGCGATCGACCACGATTTCAATCGCCTGCTCGGCGAGTAAGACGTAAATTAATACGCCGTTATTCTGCGCCGTGTCCCAAATTTTAAGGTCCGAAAAAACCTCAATGGCGCGATCGCGGGCGCTAAGGCCGGCGGCGCAGTCGTCCCAATCAAGTCCTGCTTCAAGCGCGACCCGCAGTTCACCGGCATGGGTCTTTTCGCTCGCGCGTATCGCGTCTTCGATGCGCGCGAGCGTGGCTGCGGTAAACACCCGGCGCAAGTGCCAGCGCGTCGTCATGAGATTGCGGATCACGCGGCCTAGCATCGTTTTCACCAACTCCCTGATGCCCCGCCGCCGCCAAAACCACCACCACCACCGCCGCCAAAGCCTCCACCGCCCCAGCCGCCAAAACCGCCCGGAAAATCGTTGCCGTAACGTCGGCGGCTGGCCCAGCGATTGGCGCCGCCACCCCCCATGCCGCCTAGCAGCCCCGACAATACCACTGCGGCAAAGGCCGAAATTCCGGCGGCAAACGCCACCGTGGTCAACAGGTAAGTCATGCCGCCGCTCGATATCGCCGACAACGGCACGCGCAATGGATTGGGGCGTCTTCCACGACCACGAAACAGGAGCGCGAAGAACAGCGCGAAGAAAAAGCCGAGTGAGAGCGCTTCTTCGCGCGAGGAGGTGGTTGGCGCGGCTGCAGGCGCGGGGAGCGCTTCGCCGTCGATGACGGATAACATCCGCTCGACGCCGGCATTGACACCGGCATAAAAATCGCCGGATCGAAAATACGGCGCGATGGTTTCATCGATGATCCGTTTGCTGGTGGCATCGTTGAGAACGCCTTCTAGGCCATAGCCCACTTCGATGCGCAGTCGGCGATCGTATTTGGCAATGACGAGTAACGCACCATCGTCAACATTCTCGCGTCCGAGCTTCCAGGCCTCCGCCGCGCGCAGGGCGAAGGATTCGATCGCCTCGCCAGCGGTCGAGGGGATCAGCAATACCGCGACCTGCGCGCCTTTGCTTTTGCTGTACGCCTCTAAGCGGGCTTCGAGGGTCGCGCGCTCGTTGACGGTCAACGTCTGGGTTAGATCGGTCACCCACGCGGTGAGCGGTGGAATCGCGATCTCGGCCCATGCAGCAAAAACACACAGCAGGAGCGCCAGAGCGGCGCTCCAAATGCGCATTCGCTTAATTCCCAAACTTTACTTCCGGTGGTTTAGCGAGTGCCGCTTCGTTCTCCACGGTAAAGTTCGGCTTGGTCGCAAAGCCAAATACCATCGCGGTGAGGTTGGACGGAAACTTGCGGACCGTCACGTTGTATTCCTGCACGGCGTCAATATAACGCTTACGTGCCACGGCTATCCGATTCTCGGTGCCTTCAAGCTGCGCCTGCAGATCCCGAAAGTTCTGATCGGACTTCAATTGCGGATAGTTCTCAGACACCACCAACAAACGCGATAACGCACCCGACAATTCTCCCTGCGCCGCTTGAAACTGCTGAAACGCGGCGGGATTGTTCAACAATTCTGGCGTCGCCTGAATCGACCCGACTTTGGCGCGTGCTTCGGTCACACCTAGCAACACATCCTTTTCTTGCTGTGCAAATGCTTCGACCGTTTTGACTAAATTGGGGATCAAGTCGGCGCGGCGCTGATACTGATTCACGACTTCCGACCAGGCCGCTTTGATTGCTTCGTCGGTGGTTTGCAAGGTGTTGTAGCCGCATCCGGATAAGCTAAGCACCAAGATAACGACGCCGAGTTGTTGCCATCCACGCATATGCATTCCTCCTAAGTGACGAGCGTTATGATTGACTTCTACGGTTACCATGTCCCGTAGCGTATTAATTTTCAAGGGGTTGGCTGTCTACACTCTGAATCGCGGCCCGCCTCCGCCGGCAGTGCGAGGCAGTCGCGGGTCCATTGCGCTAGACTGCGGAGCCTATGCGAAACCCCACCCCAGTGACCGTTTATCTCAAGGATTACCGCCCGCCCGAATATCTGATCACTCGGGTGGAATTGGATTTCGATCTGCGCGACGGCACGACCACCGTGACGGCCACACTCGCCCTCGCGCGTAACAGCGACACGTTGTCGAATGCCCTGACGTTGCACGGCGACGGACTGATGCTCCGTCACATCGAATTAGACGGCCGAGCCCTGTCCACGCATGAATATCTCGTGACGCCGGATGGACTGACCTTGCATCAGGTCCCCGCGCAGTGCACTTTGCGCACGATCGTGGAATTACAACCCGCGACAAACACGCAACTCATGGGGCTTTACGCCTCGCACGACGGCTACTTTACGCAGTGCGAGGCGGAAGGTTTTCGCCGGATCACCTATTTCCTCGATCGGCCGGATGTCATGGCCCGTTATACGACGACTATTCGCGCCGACCGCGCACGTTTCCCGGTGTTGTTGTCAAACGGCAATTTAATCGCGAGTGGTATCGACGGTGCGCGACACTGGGCGCGCTTCGAAGATCCGTTCCCGAAGCCGTCTTATCTATTCGCAATGGTCGCGGCGAAGCTCGACGTGTTGGAGGACCATTTCGTCACCCGCTCCGGCCGCACCGTCAAATTGTTCGTTTATGTTGAGCCCGGGCGGGTCGAGCAATGCCATTTCGCGATGGCCGCGTTGCAATCCTCGATGCGCTGGGATGAGGAGACTTTTGGACTCGAACTCGATCTCGACCAATACATGATTGTCGCGGTCTCCGATTTCAATATGGGCGCGATGGAGAACAAAGGTCTCAATCTTTTCAATACCAAGTACGTGCTCGCGCGCCCCGAACTCGCCACCGACAGCGATTTCATGATGCTCGATCGCGTGGTTGCACATGAGTATTTCCACAATTGGACCGGTAACCGCGTCACTTGCCGCGATTGGTTTCAATTGAGTCTCAAAGAAGGACTCACGGTTTTCCGTGATCAGCAATATGGCGGCGATCGTTATTCCCACGCCGTGCAGCGCATTCAAGAAGTGCGTGGTTTGCGCAATCAACAGTTTCCGGAAGATGCCGGACCGATGGCGCACCCGGTGCGCCCAGCGGCGTATATGGAGATTAGCAACTTCTACACCGCGACGATTTACAACAAAGGCGCGGAAGTCGTGCGCATGCTGCACACGCTACTGGGGCCCGCTAATTTTCGTCGCGGCATGGATCTTTATTTCAAGCGCCACGACGGACAGGCGGTCTGCACCGAAGATTTCGTGAGCGCGCTGCAAGATGCCTCCGGTATCGACCTCACCTTGATGCAACGCTGGTACGACCAAGCCGGCACGCCCCATGTAAATGTGTCTGGCAGTTATGATAGCGCTGCACAAACCTTCACCCTGACCTTTACACAGAGCTGCCGGCTGTGCCCGGGCGAAACGCATAAAGCACCGTTTCCAATCCCCCTGCGTTTCGCGCTGTTTGACGAGAATGGCCAAGCGCTTCCGCTCGACGGCGCCGGTGCCACCGAATACGAACGCGTGCACTTGCTGACCGATGAGCACCAGGCGCTTACCTTGCACGGCATTGCGCGCCGTCCGATCCCGTCGCTACTTCGCGGGTTCTCCGCGCCAGTCGTGCTCGATTACGACTATGCCGAAAGCGAATTGGCCACGCTAATGGCTTTTGATACCGACCTCTTCAATCGCTGGGAGGCTGGGCAACGCTTGGCGACGCAAGTTCTGCTCCGCGCGGTAACGGATATTCAGGCGGGCGCCGTACCAGAATTCTCACCCGCGTTGATTGCGGCGTTCGCGCGCACACTCGACGATGCGCCACGCGATCCGGCGTTTGCGGCGGAGGCGCTCAATCTACCGGCGGAAACCTATCTCGCTGAAATGATGGAGATCGTCGATCCCGACGCGATTCAACGAGCGCGGATCCAATTGCGGCGGTCGCTGGCGATTGCACTCCGCGAATCACTCCTCATGGCGTATCAACGGTATCGTCCCGCGGGCCCCTATACGCCGAGCCCGGAAGCGGCCGGTCAACGCGCGTTACGCAACGCCTGTCTCGGCTACCTCATGGAACTCGAGGAACCTTCGATACGCGCGCTGTGTGTCAGTCAATTGGCGGAAGCCGATAACATGACCGATGCGAGTGCCGCACTCAGCCTGCTTGCGAACTTCGATTGTCCGGAGCGCCAACCGGCGCTTGCCGAGTTCTACACCAAATGGCAGGCCGAACCGCTGGTCATCGACAAGTGGTTCACGCTGCAGGCAACTTCGCGACTCCCGCTAGTGCAGCGAGAAGTGGCGGCCTTGCGCCTACATCCGGCGTTTGATCTCTCCAATCCAAATCGGGTGCGAGCGCTCATCGGCGCTTTCTGCCAAGGTAATCACGCGGCATTCCATGCAGCGGACGGCGGCGGTTATCGGTTCGCGGCCGCGCAGATCATCGCGCTCGATCCAAAGAATCCACAAATCGCCGCACGCCTCGCCCGTGCGTTCGATCGTTGGCGTAAGTTCGATCCCGCGCGCCAAGCGCTTGCGCGCGCGGCGCTGGAATCGATTCAACGAACCGTAAATCTTTCCACCGACACGACAGAAGTCATCAACCGAGCATTGCAATGAAAGGTATTTTTTTCGATTTAGGCGGCACCCTGGTCAGTTATCACCAGGTCAATAAGACCCATGCACCGCTTCTGCTCGAAGCCGCCGGCAAGCACGGGGTACGGGATCCGCACGCGGTGAAGACCGCCTACACCGCTGCCGTCCAGGAAGTGACCGAAGCGTACGCAACCAAGGATTATTATCTTCATCGCGATTTCTTCGAAGATACGCTCGTACGTTGTTTTGAGTTACTCAAGGTGCCGGTGCAAAAGGCCGTGCGGCAGTGGTACATCGACGAACACGCCGTTCGTTTGCGCGACTGTTTGGAACTCAAACCGGATTGTCGCGCTACGTTGGACGAATTGCGGAACCGCGGTTACTACCTGTCGATTGTCTCGAATATCGACGACGACATGCTCGAACCGATTGTCGCGCGCGAAAACTTACACGAAGTCATGCATCATTGGACGAGTTCGGAAGCCGCGCAGTCGTGCAAACCTCACCAGCGTTTTTTTGAAGTGTGTTTAGAGAAATCCGGTCTCGCGCCGCATGAAGTGCTGTTCGTCGGGGACTCGCCGGAACACGACATTGACGGCGCGGCTCGCGTGGGCATGCGCACCGCACTTATCGTCAATCCCGGCAACGAACCACCGCCGTTACAAAGCGGGCGGGCACGCCATCAACCGGATCATGTCATCCATAATTTGAGTGAGCTGTTGAGTTTAGTTGCGTGATACGTTCAATAACCTCTCCCAATGGGAGAGGTCGGCGCGCAGCGACGGGTGAGGGACGGCGCGTCGACTCGCCTTGACAAGAAGACCCTCACCCCGACCCTCTCCCGCAAAGCGGGAGAGGGCGAAAGAGAGTAGCTCTCCCGCAAAGCGGGAGAGGGTGAAAAAGAGTAGCTCTCCCGCAGCGGCGGGAGTGGGTGAATGAGAGTAGCTCTCGCGCATGGCGGAGAGCGTGAAACGAGAACCCGACGGTCCTTTGTGACCGTCAATCAACGGAGGTCACCATGGCTAAGAAAGAAGTTGTAATTCCCAAGGGTCAAGAAGGCTATTACGAAAACTATCACTTTGCGCCGGCCATCAAAGACGGCAATCGGGTGTACTGCTCGGGCGTCATTGGCGTCGGTGCGGACGGCAAGCCGTCGGCTGATCCGGAGACGCAATTTACGTGTGCTTTCGATACGCTGAATTCGGTACTCGCGGCAGCCGGCGTCGGCTTTGCGGATGTTATCGAGATGACAACATTCCACGTCGGCTTACAACAACATCTCGCAACCTTCATGAAGGTGAAAGATCGCTACATCGCGGCACCCTATCCCGCGTGGACCGCGATCGGCATTACGGAACTCGCGTTTCCCGGGAGCCTGGTAGAAATTAAAGTGATTGCGCGTCTAGGTTGAGCCTGCGCGAGGGACCTAAAATCCCTCGCGACAGATCTCGGCGGCCAACTCGAAGGAATGTAAACGCGCGGCGTGATCGTAGATCTGACCCGTCAGCATCAACTCGTCGGCTTCGGTGACAGTGGCGAATTCCCATAATTGGCGCCGCACGCTGTCTTTGGAACCGACACAGGCGTATTTCAAATTGTGCATGACGCCGGCCTTCTCGGCCGGCGTCCAATAGTCTTCCATGCTATCGCGCGGCGGCTGCAGTTTACCCGGCGCGCCACGGAATAGATTGGTGAACTGCTGTTGCGCGCTGGTGAAGAGGCGATAGCCTGCCGCGTCGGATTCGGCCGCGAAGACGCCGACGCCGCACATGACATAAGGCCGTTCACATTGCGCCGAGGGTTGAAAGTGGCGACGGTATACCGCGATCGCCTGCAGCAGCGCATCCGGCGCGAAATGCGAAGCAAAGGCATAGGGCAACCCTAAGGCCGCCGCGAGCTGCGCACCGAATAAACTCGAGCCCAATATCCATAGCGGGACATTGAGACCGGCACCGGGCACGGCTTGTACCGCCTGTCCCGGGCGCACTGGTCCAAACAACAATTGCAGTTCCTGCACATCCTGCGGAAAACGATCGGCGCTATTCGCGCTATCGCGACGCAACGCCCGCGCGGTGAGCATGTCGCTGCCGGGCGCGCGGCCGAGCGCGAGATCGATGCGTCCCGGATACAACGATTCCAGCGTGCCGAATTGTTCGGCGATGACGAGCGGCGAATGGTTGGGCAACATGATGCCGCCGGCGCCGACGCGGATGGTGGATGTCGCGCCGGCGATGTGACCGATCACCACGGACGTCGCCGCGCTCGCAATGCCTGGCATGTTGTGATGTTCCGCTAACCAGTAGCGATGAAAACCCCAGCGTTCCGCGTGCTGTGCGAGATCGCGCGAATGGCGAAACGCTTGCGCGGGTTCGGCGCCTTCGGGGACCGGGGATAAATCTAATATCGAATAACGCATGATGCCGACACTATAACGAAACCTACGGCGCGATCGTGATTTGCTTCAAACGGCTCGCAACACCGCGCTTGATTTCAACTCGGGCTTTGGCGACGCCAAAGTGTCGCGCGACTAGCGAAATCAATTCATCGTTCGCTTTACCGTCCACCGGCGGGCTTTTCACCGAGGCTTGCCAGCTGCCATCGGCAAGCTCAATGAAGCGACTCACGCGCGCATTGGGCTTGATTTTGATCTGCAGTATTCGCGCGGCGCTGATCATGACACGGGTCGAAGCAGATAGAGTGCTACCGCCCAGACGCCGAAATTGATACCGACCACCGCCATGCCGAAACGCCAAACACGCGCCGGCATGGGCTGTAAAAAACTGGCCGCGATGTAGCCAAAGATTCCGAGCGCCACACCGCCGAAGCC
The DNA here is from genome assembly GCA_964555355.1 of uncultured Klebsiella sp. Classification (GTDB taxonomy): domain Bacteria; phylum Pseudomonadota; class Gammaproteobacteria; genus CAIKBL01. Next base: position 38,821 of record CAZKRY010000014.1, on the reverse strand, counting down.
GGTCGCGAATCTCATCAGCAGTTCGCCCTTCCCGTAGGCGATCCAAGTAATGCTCGAAAACATCAGGAGGTACATCAGCCAGTTAATATCGCGCATCAGACGACGGCGAGAGGCGGTGAGAGCGGTGGGGATTTTGGGTAGCGGTTTGACGCGGCGTGGGACTAGCTTGCGAGCGGGCCCTCCATTGGGTTTACCCTCGCCAGACAATAAGAAGAACGAGGCCGTCGATAGCAAGAAAGTGCCGAACAAGGCCATGGCGATCGCGCCACCGCGCAGGTTACTGATGTCGGCAATTTCCGGGCCCGCCGGCGATGACAACACACTCGCCGTGTCGCCGCTTTTGAATGACGTTGCGCGCGGACCGCGGGCACGTTGTAACTGTCCGGCCGCGCCAAGATATTCAACGATTGGCGCGTATTGCGTGCCACCGCTGACCGGGATTTCTTCGATCGCAATGACCTTACCGACAACCACCGGGGCAAGTGGGTTTGTGAAGCGCTGATACTGCTGCACGAATTGCACGAAATAATAAGCCGCGACCAAGCCAGGCAATAAAAGTCCGACGCCAAGCCCGATTTCAAAGCGCGTGAGCCAACCGACTAATCCACCAACGGGAATCGCGGCGAACAGCACGGCAAAAAAGTAGAGCTGGCTGACCGCCTCGATCGACACCGCGAGCTACTGCGTGCCGGCCGGTGCAAACGCCAAGAACACATTGCCCGGCAGACCCCATAGCCCGTAACCCGCGCCGAAATAGACCCAGCCATCGACCACGGTGACGCCCGCCCCTTTGATGGCACCGCCATGGGCGCTAACGCCATTGACGGTGTTGAATTCCCGTTTGGTATCAAAGTCCCAAATGACCTTTCCGCTGGCGGGATCGTAAGCCCGTAGATGACCGTCCATTGAACCCGAGAAGAGTGCGTCGGGAATCAACGTCGCGGCGGCTGGCTGGCCGGCGTTACACCCCGGCGTGCCTACGCAATCTGGCTGCGCCGCGGGCGTGTTCCAAAGCTCCTTGCCATCGGCGATCCGCACGGCATACACGCCGCCCGCGGCACCGTGCGTGAATTTACTTTCCCACACGTCTGAGATCGGTACATAAACCGTCTCAGCATCCGCGGCGATCCCCCACTCGATGCCCCCGAGCACCCCGCCGGGCGACAAGCGCTTCTGCCAGCGCACTTTGCCTTGCGCATCCGGATCAAACGCGTGTAAGACGCCGGACTTTTGCCCGGCGAGCAATACGCGCGAGCCATCTTTTAAGGTGCGTAAGATCGCGGAAGCGCCGAAATCTAAATCGGGACCGCAGGCTTCTTTGACAATTGGATCCGCTTTGCTCGCCGTGCACGCCAACGAAAACGCATCGTCCGCCGTGGCTTGCACATGCCATAGATACTTGCCGGTCGCGAGATCAAGCGCGAGTACCGCATCACTGGTGGCAGCCGCCGGCGCCGAATAACTGTCGCCGGTGGTCACATACATGGCACCACGCGCCAGATCGAGCGTCGGCTGCGACCAGACGGCCGCGCCATTCGGTGCCCATAACTGTGTGCCGTTCGCGGTCTTGACGGTTTTACGTGGTGGTTCGGGCACGACATACGACTGCCAACGCACCGTTCCATCTGCCTTGTTCAAGGCAACGACACTACCCCGAAACGTGCAGCATTCGTATTGCTCCGAGGCGCCGGCCAATTCTTCAAACGACGCCACCGGCACATATAAGGTGTCATTCAAACTCGCCATCGAACCCGTTACCGCGGCCCACGGATGGTTTTCCACTTTGCGTTGCCAAAGCAAAGCACCGGTATTGGCATCGAGCGCATACACATGCGCGCTGCGATCTCCGGCAAATAGGACAAAACGGTCGGCCCGTTTCTCCAGCAAAATTGCGCCGCGCACCGCGGCCGGCGTTTTAAACTTCCAATGCGCGCAGCCGGTTTTTGCATCGAGTGAATAGATCCCGCCTTCATGCGAGCTCAAAAATATTCGGCCGCCGGCCACCGCCGGTTGGGTCGAGACAGTCGTCGCGCCAGGGAAGCCAAACGACCATTTAAGTTCTAACTTCGGCAAATCGGCGGCCGCGAGTCCGGCGCGCGCCGCGGATTGAAAATGTGTGTTGTCATGATCGAGCCCCCAGCCTGACCAATGCGGCGATTCCAGCGCATCGGCCGGCAATGGTGGTGCGCTCGGGCACATGGTGAGCCTCTCATCCACTTTCGCCTGCGGAATCGTACCCCAGGAAATGCCGGAGGCATAAATCGCGACCGCGCGCTTCTCAAGTTCGGAAAGACTAGCGGCAAGCGGCATCATTTGACCGCCAGTCAGGGCCGCGAAAATTTTCTCCGGCGGCAGTTTGGACATCTCGGCCGGGGTCATCGCGCGCGGCGCAGGGGTCGCGCTGTGGCAGCCGGCACAGTGACCTTCGAACACCCCTCTGCCGAGTGCTTTGTCGTCCGCGTGAACGCTTTGGACGGCCAATACGATACCGGCAAGCAGTGCAACTCTGCTGTGCATGCGCGTGTCCTTCATGAATACGTGCCGGCGACTCTACTGGATTCGTGGGTAGGCGGGAAAGGCAGCGCTCCTGACCCCGCGTTACGGCAATTCCGCTACACTGCCGGGTCCTCTCGTGATCGGAGTCCGTGATGCCCGTTTCTCGCCGCAAACAAGTCGTTGCAGCCGTCATCGGCAACGCGCTCGAGTGGTATGACTTCGTCGTTTTCGGCTTTATGACCATCGTCATCTCGCGACTGTTTTTTCCGGACGACAACGAACTCCTTGCGCTGCTGAAAGCAACCGCGACTTTCGGCGTCGGGTTTTTTATGCGACCGGTAGGCGGACTCGTGCTTGGCGTATATGCCGATAAGCACGGGCGCAAAAAAGCGCTACAGCTCATCATGGGGTTGATGACGTTGGCGCTCTTGATGATTGTGCTCGCCCCGACCTACGCTGCCATCGGGATCGCGGCGCCGCTGTTGATGGTACTGGCCAGACTTCTACAAGGCTTCGCCACCGGCGGCGAATTCGCCATCGCCACTTCGTTCCTGGTGGAAGTGGCGCCACCGGGAAAACGCGGCTTGTACGGGTGTATGCAGCAATTTGGGCTCGCTCTCGCCGCGCTAGGCGGTGCACTCGCCGGTATGTTGGTTACGGTCTTTCTAACACCCGAGCAACTCGATAGCTGGGGCTGGCGCGCGCCATTTGCGGTAGGTTTATTGATCGGCCCGGTGGGTATGTATATCCGCCGTTACATGGAAGAAACCGATGAGTTCCTAAACACCCAAGCCGCTGCCGCGCAGATCCCGCTATTGACGGGGTTGCGCGGCAGTTGGCGCGCGGTGCTTGTCACCTTCGGTCTGGTCATCTGCGGAACGATCACCTACTACGTGCTGCTCATCTATATGCCGACGTTTGCGCAAAAGCAGCTTGCGTTATCCGCCGGCGATGCGTTCAAGGTGCAAGTCATCGCGCTCATTTTCTTGAGCGTGATTGTGCCAATTATCGGCGCGTGGTCAGATCGCATCGGACGTAAACCGATTTTGTTGGGCGGTGCGGCGCTGCTGGGCGCGGCCCTCTATCCGGCGTTTCAGTTCATGCAACACGCGCCGTCATTCACCAGCTTTTTGATTGGCCAAGTGGTGCTCTGCAGTTTGCTCGGCGTGTTCTACGGGCCACTCCCGACCGCCGTGGCCGAGCAATTCGAGGCGAAGGTACGCTCTACCGGTCTGTCACTCGCCTATAACTTGGCGGTCATGCTGTTCGGCGGTTTTGCGTCGTTTTTGGTGACGTGGCTGATAGGCGTGACCGGCGACTCAAACGCGGCGGCGTATTACGTCATGTTTGGCTGCGCGGTCGGCTTGACGGCGGCAAGCTTCGCGCGCGAATCGACTGACTTGATGCGATGAATACCACTACACCGCGCAATCTGTGGCCGTTGCTCATGGCCGCAGGTGCTATTTTGCTGCTCAACATGGGCGCGCGCCAGTCACTTGGGTTGTTTGTCGCGCCGCTTAATCAAACGCAAGGGATAAGTCTAGTTGGCGTCAGTTTTGCGTTCGCCATCTCGCAACTTGTGTGGGGCGCGGTACAACCCTTGTTCGGCGCACTAGTCGAGCGATGGGGCACTTTCCGGATCATCGTCCTTGGCACGACCTTGGTCGCATTGGGTACTGCACTAACCCCATTCGCGCACGATTCGGCCGCCCTGACACTCACGCTTGGCATCGTCGCCGCGGCCGGTGCAGGTGCCGGAAGTTTTGCGATTCTGATCGGATGGCTCGCGCGCTACGTGCCCGAACCGCGCCGTCCGTTTGCGGCCGGATTCATCAATGCCGGTTCATCGCTCGGTCAGTTTCTATTCGCGCCGTTCACCCAGTGGCTCATCGATTCGTTTGGTTACGTGCATGCATTGTGGGTGCTTGCCGCCTCCGCGTGTTTGGTCATTCCCCTCGCCGCGTGGCTTCGACAGGTGTTGGGCGAAGCACGCGCCACGTCTCAGTCGGCCGATGGCGATTTGCGGGCGCACCTCCGGGCGGCATTTAAAGACTCCAATTATTTGCTGATCCACGCTGGCTTTTTTACCTGCGGATTTCATATCGGCTTTCTCGCGACCCATTTACCAGGAGAAGTCGCGCTATGCCAACTTGCCCCCGTGGTATCCGCGAATGCACTCGCCTTAATCGGACTTTTTAATATTGCGGGCAGCTTAGGCGCCGGCTGGCTATGTCAGCACCACCGCATGAAATTCATTTTGGTCGCGATGTATATCAGTCGCGCGATGGCGATTATGGTGTTTGTGCTGAGTCCCAAGACCGCGCTGACTTTCTACGCATTCGCCGCCGTGCTCGGACTGACCTGGCTCGCGACGGTACCCCCCACCGCCGGTTTGGTGGGCAAACTATTTGGACCGCGCTACCTCGCCACTTTGTTCGGCATGGCGTTATTAACTCACCAGATCGGCGGCTTCTTCGGCGCGTGGCTCGGTGGTTTAACGATCAGTCAATTCGGTGATTTCCGGTGGATGTGGTACGCCGATGCGTTGCTTGCGATAGGGGCTGCGCTGGTGCATCTACCGATTCGCGAGCGGCGCGTGGCGCTGGCGTCCTAGTCGTTATGCGGGCAAGTGTTGGGCAACGGATCGATAACTTCCGTAAACAGATGTTTCACCGTGCGTCCCCTTTCGTCATCAATGACGCTCGTGGAAAATTTTGAAGATAAAGGCTTAAAACAGGAACTCTATATGGCGCAAGCTCCCTCACTTAACGTTCTCGGCGAACCGTTGGTTCCCTGTGGACTCGATCCCGTGACCGGCTTTTATCGCGACGGTTGCTGCAATACCGGTCCGGAAGATGTCGGTAGCCACACGGTGTGCGTGGAACTCACGGCGGAGTTCCTCGTCTTCTCGAAACAAGTCGGCAACGATTTGTCGACCCCGCATCCGGAATTCAATTTCCCAGGCTTAAAGCCCGGCGATCGATGGTGTTTGTGCGCGCCGCGTTGGCAACAGGCGTTTGAAGCGGGTGCGGCGCCGCGGGTGCGGCTGCTCGGCACCCATCAAGGCGCGCTTGAGTTTGTCGATATCGCGGCGCTGAAAGCGCACGCCATCGATCTGTCGTAACCGCCTTTAATTCGGTGGCGATAACGCCGCGCGCACTCGCGACAACCAGCTCTGAATCGCCGCGGCATTCTCCGCGCCAATGCGATACAAAATTTTCGCACCAGGCGAGGCGGCTTCTAGCTCGGGATCCGCAAATTGATAGAACACTTTCGGTTGCAGCAATTTGATTGGTGCAGCGAGGGGTTCAATCGCGAGCAAATGATCGATGACGGCGAGCAACCGCGCGTGAAATTGCTTTTCCGGATACCCCAGTTCTTCGTAGGCTTGTTGTAACAAGGGGTAAAACTTGGCGTACACGTGCCCGACGGCCACCGGATCCAAGCCGGTGACAAACTTTACGAGCGGTGTATAGCGCATATAGTTCGCGTCCGCGAGGACCATGTCCTCCCCTTCGTGATTGACCGCGAATGAGCCGGACCAGGGCTTTAACAACCGATGTTTGACCGCCAGTTTCCCGCCGGAAAGATTGTCGATACTGACCACCATATTCTTCGCAACGGCGTCGAGCGCAAACCAACTTTGGTATGACTCATCGCCAGCCAACTCGGTCAGGGCGGCGACGAGTTCGGTATCGCTCGCCGCCAATGGTGGGAGAACGATTGTTGCTTCAGGCGCGGGGAATTCTTGCGTTGTATTGTTAGGCGGCAACGGCTCAGCGCCGGTGCTGAGCGGCACTGGCGCGGGGCTATCGGACGAAGACGGAGTACTAGTCGCGGATGGGTTTGCGGCTGCATCCGCCGGTGTTGGGGTAAGCGGAATTTGCGTCGCGTGCGAGTGATCGAGGTACGCGCGATACGCAAAAAATCCCGCCCCCGCGATAAGCGCGCATAGCGTAATGACGTTGACCGCGTTACGCACTTAAGCGCTGCCCGGGCGTGCTTGAGAAGGCTATCGTTGTGATCGCCAGATCCTCGCGCGTACGCGTTAAGCCCGATCGGCCAGTGCCAAACCGCCGGTATCGATGTTAGCGGGCGGTGGTGGCGGAGACTCGTCAAGTGTCGCGCCGACGGGTGCGAGTCCGAGTGCGCTCAAATCATAGTCAGGTTCCGCCACACGCGTTGGTTCGACCAAGGTTGCACCCACTTCCGCAAGCGTAAAGGCGCTTAGATCAAATTCGACCGGGGGCACGACCACCGCCTCCACCAAGATAACGCCGGGTTCCGCGACCGTGATTGAGGCAGGAGCGACGGGCGGTGCGGCAACCGCGACCGCGGGGATCGACTCGGTCTTTGGCGCCGGGACAGGCTCGGTCTTCTGCGCCGCGTGCGCCAAGATTTCAACTTGCGCGCCGGCTTTCGCGAGAGTCGCTTGATAATTGCGCGCAGTCTCTGCGTCCACGCCCTTCTTGATGACGGCCCCTTGCGTAAACAGCGCCTCCGCTTTGGCCGCATCCAGTTTAAACAGTCGCGCGAGGTTGCCTTTGACCTGTGCCGGATCGGCACCGTCCACCAAACGGCCCTTAAAAATCACATCGAATAAGGCGTCTGCCATATCGAATCCTCGAGATTTATACTCTCGAGTGTAGCGCACTCGCGCAATTCTTGACCTAAGGCATCAGATGATTCGCGAAATCCTGCGCATGGGCGATCCTCGGTTACTCGCCGTATCAGAACCCGTAGCGACGTTCGATACCCCGGAACTTCACGGCCTGCTTAACGATTTGTTCGACACGATGAAGGCTGCCAATGGCGCCGGCCTCGCCGCGCCGCAGATCGGGGTGCCGCTGCGTGTGGTGATCTTTGGGTATGCCGAACGCAACCCGCGCTACCCCGAGGCGCCGGTGGTACCGGAAACCGTGCTCATCAATCCAACGCTCGAACCGCTCTCTAACGATTTGGAAGAGGGTTGGGAGGGTTGTTTGTCAGTGCCTGGGTTACGCGGGGTTGTGCCGCGTTTTGCTCGCTTGCGTTATCGCGGTTTGGATCAGTTCGGAAATCCGCTCGCGCGCGACGTCGATGGCTTTCATGCGCGCGTCGTGCAGCACGAGTGCGATCATTTGGACGGTATCCTGTATCCCATGCGGATACGGGATTTTTCGCGTTTTGGTTTTACGGACGTGATGTTTCCGGGCTTGGCGGTGGCGGAAGATTAGCCTTAGTCGAGCGCGGAAGACCCTCACCCCTGCCCTCTCCCGCAAGCGGGAGAGGGAGAGCTGAAGATGCCCTCTCGCACGGCGGAGGAGAGGTTGTAAAGACGCCTCTCCCACCGGGAGAGGCCGGCGCGGAGCGCCGGGTGAGGGGCAGCGCCGCTACATGCACTAACTACGGGATGAAAAGGCGCGTTAGTCCCGCAGCACGCCTAATTGCGCGACTAAGGCTTCGCGACTGTCTTTGAACTGCGGCGACACCATGACTTCTTGTCCTAATCGGTCGGCCGCTTCGTCGCACATAAAACCATCGTCATGGGTGACCGTGGCTTCGAACAGCGCGCCGCTTGGCGTGCGCACGTAGATTGAATCGAAGTAGCCCCGGTCCTTCACATCCGAGGTATCGGTAAAACCCATGCCTTCCAAAAACGCTTTGACCGACGCTTGCGCGGCGTGGTTTGGAACCTGGAAGGCCATGTGATGTACGGCGCCTTCGCCAAGCGTCCAGCTTCCGGCCGCTAGGTTCGGCTCGACGACAAAATCGACATACGTGCCAGAGTCGCCGTTGCCGAGCGCATAGCGCACGTAGTTGCGATCGTCCGCCACGCGCCGCCCGCCCCAGCCGCGTTGCATGAACTCATCCATCGGTTCTAACTCGCGGCAAGAAACACAAATGGAATGCGTACCGCGGAGCATCAAGTCCGCGGGTACGGGTCCGTGACTGTGCGGTGCACGGGTGTCGTCGGCGACGCCGACGATGGAATAGTCGATGCCGCAAGGATGTTTGAAGTCGAGGCAGCGCTCACCAAGCCGTTCGGTGGCCTTCGCTTCAATACCGTGTTCACGTAGCCGTTTCTGCCAAAAATCCAACGACGACGCCGGCGCCGACAGACTGAAATACGTGATTTGGCCCGAGCCGCGGCGCGCTTTGGCGCCGGTATGTTTGACCGGGAACGTCGTCACGAGCGAACTTTCTTCGCCCATGTCGTTACCGTAGTACAGGTGATAGATCGGTACCTGCCCATCGTAGAGCAGCGTTTTCTTGACGCTTTTTAAGCCTAAGACTTTGGTATGGAAGGTATAGTCTTCTTGAGCATCGCCCGTGCACAGCGTGATGTGGTGGTGACGGGATAAAGCGGATCCAGGTAGCGCTGACATCGGAACCTCCGGCTAATCGCGGTGAGACTGGGTTTTGACACTAACACAGGACAGACCGCCTTTCACCGCGCGTGGCGGTTCGGCCTATTTAAGCCATCCCTTGCGACGAAAATACCAAAATGGCGCCGCGATCGACAGTAACATGATCCCAAGCGCGAATGGGTAGCCTAGCTTCCATTCCAATTCGGGCATGAAGCGGAAATTCATGCCGTATAAGCTCGCGATCAAGGTGGGCGGCAACAGCGCAACCGAGGCTACCGAGAAAATTTTGATGATTTTGTTCTGGTTGATATTGATAAAGCCGACCGTCGCGTCCATCAAAAAATTCAATTTATCGAACAGAAACGCGGTATGGCTATCCAACGAATCGATGTCGCGCATGATTTGCCGCGCGGCTTCAAACTGCTCGGGCGATAACACGCGTCCACGCATCAACGCCGAAGTGGCGCGGCGGCTATCCATCAAGTTACGCCGGATGTAACCGTTTAAGTCTTCTTCACGCGCGATCTCGGACAAGACTTCGGCGGCTTGTTCGTCCGTCAAATGCGAGCCAAGGACCTTATCGCTGAATCGATTCAGCCGCGCGTAAATCCCTTCCAACGCGTCAGCGGAGTACTCGGCGTTCGCGGCGTAGAGTTCGAGCAATACATCCTTGCCGTCTTCGACGTAACCTGGCTGCATGCGCGCGCGCAACCTAAGGAGACGGAACACCGGCAAATCATCCGTGTGGATACTGAACAAAATGTGATTCTTGAGGACAAATGCAACGCTGACGACTTCGCTATCTTCCTCATCCAGCAAAAAGAAGTCCGAGCGGATGTGAATGTCGCCATTTTCTTCGACGAAGAAGCGCGCGGAGGCTTCGATGTCTTCGACTTCTTCTTCGTCTTCATCGTCCGGCAACGCGATCCCGAAGACATATTTTGCCCACTCGATTTCGGTTTGCGTGGCTTCGTCGAAATCGACCCACACGGGTTTCGCGTTCTGCAGATCTTCAAGCGAATCCACCTGCACCTGTCGCAGGCGGCCGGAATCGAGTTCGAAGGCGTTGATCATCGGGTCTGACGCCGGTTAGGGGGAACCGCCGGCCCCGATCGAAACGCGCACGGTTTCCACTGCACCGGCCGCCTTTTGCGAATGCAGATCCTCGATCTGTCCGTCGTAAGTCAGGCAGAATAAGGTCTTGCCATCCGCGCCGCCGAGTTGACAAGCCACCGCGCGCTTGTCGCCGCAGGTCACGACATCCGTGATCTCACCGCCGTCTAAGACGCGTAGAAATTCACCGGAGTTAAAACTGGATACCCAAATACCGCCAGCCGCATCGAGACAAATGCCATCCGGGATGCGATCCGGCAATGCCGCATAAACACGGCGGTTGCTCAACGACCCATCGAGGGCAATATCAAACGCGGTCAAGCGCCCGCCCCAGGATTCCGAGACCACCAACGTCCTGCCGTTATCTTTGATCACCGAACCATTGGGAAAATCGAGCCCCTTGGCCACCACGCGCACCGCACCGGAGGGTTCGACCAAAACCAGATCCGCCGGCGCTTGGGCGGCACCGTTAAACAGGTCGTATCCAAAATTGCCGGCATAGGTGCGACCTTGCGCATCCGTCACAGTATCGTTGACATCGCCGCCGGCATACGGACTCAAGTCCGCGTGTAGCACCAATTTGCCGTGAACGAGTTTCATGAGCTTACGATCGGCCATTGATACGATGAGCGGCGTGCCATCCGGCAGAAAACCAATCCCCGACGGACGTTGCGGCACTTCGCAGACCACGTCTCGTTGGCCCGATTCCGATAGCGTAAACACTTTGAATGCCCACATATCGGAAAACCACAGTTTGCCGCCATGCCAGCGCGGGCCTTCCAAGAAAACGAAGCCGTCGGCGAGCATTTTGGTCTGATGCTTATTCATGGGAGAGTCCTACTCGTTGATGCCGAGGCCGGATGTTACCAGCGATTACCGGTCGATGGCCGCAAATTTCATGTCGAAAAATCCGGCTCGCACCGTTCATGGAGCCGCATGCAAATTACGACTTTTTGAATAACGCATCGAGCGCGGCCTTGGCGTCATCGGGGTTGGTTGGGGTGACCGAGCCACCCGCTACGCCGCCAAACAACGCATCCAGCGAGTCACGTGCCTGCGCAACGCGCTGGCTGCTCGGCGCGAACGCGCGAGCGCGCGGTTTAAAGTACCCACAAAAATTGGCGCGCTCCTTGTTGACCACACGCTCGGCGATGGGTTCGCGGCAATCGTTCGCGATCCCCGTCGCGTAAAACTCGCACAGTTTGCACACGTGCAAATCCGCGCGGCATTGCAAACACGCACTGGCGCGCGCGAGCGGTAGCGGCTCGTCCGCCGCACTCGCACCGCAACGCCAACACACGAGATCATCCATTAAGCCCTCCTAAAACCGCGCCAACCGATAGGGCGCGAGCACAAGATCGAGAGTTAACCCCAGGACTTCGTCGGCCACCAAGCGCCCGGCGCCGGCCGCCATCGTCCAGCCCAACGGGCCATGCCCCGAGTTCAAGTACACCCCCGGCACTTTGGTTTTTCCCATGATGCCGACGCCATCGCTACTCATCGGACGCAAACCAGTCCAGGCGATCGTCTGCGCGCGATTCAAGTACGGCGCAAACGCGGGATAAAGTTTGACCACGAGGTTGAACAAATTATTCACACGACTCGGCGTTAGAGCATGATTGAAGCCGGCGAATTCGGCCGTGCCGGCCACGCGCAGCCGATCGCCCAACGGGCATACCGCTGCATGGAGATGATCATCGATCACCGGCATCGTCGGTCGTGTTGGCCAACCATTCACCGGGGTGGTAATGGAGTATCCTTTCACCGGCGCGATCGGCACGCGTAAGCCCACCAAACGCGCGAGCATTGGCGTGTAGGAGCCCGTCGCAATCACCACGGCTTGCGACTTGAATTCGTCATTGGCGGTGCGTATTCGCACCCCATCGCGCACGACATTCATCCCTAGCACCGGCGAAGTAAATCGAAACTCAACGCCGTCTCCAGTCAACCGCGCGGCGAGCAACAGGCAGAACTTGTAAGCGTCGCCGGATTCATCGCCCGGGAAATAGAGCCCACCGGCCAATTCGGAGGCGATTGGCGCGAGCGCCGGTTCCAACGCTGCCGCGCGACGGGCTTCAATCACTTCGTATTGAATGCCCCAACTGGACAATTGCGTGCACAGGCGCGCGGCCGCGGTGACTTCCGCGGCGGTGCGGAATAGTTTCATGGTCCCGACTTGTGCGTGATCGTAAGCACCGGTCAGCGCGGCGCGGATCGTCGCCATTTGGGCGAGCGAATACGCGGCAAGCGCGGCATTTTTCTCAAAATTGCGCAGATAGCGTTCGGGTTGCGAATGGCGAATGAACGCGAGTCCCCAACGCCAAAGCCCCGGCACGGCGCGCGGGCGCACCAATAGCGCGGCGTCCTCGCGGCCGAGCATTTTGAGTGCGGTCAACGCGACCCCGGGTTCGTTCCAAGGGTTCGCCTGACTGGCATGTAACATCGCACCATTCGCGAAGCTGGTTTCAAGACCAGGGCCTTCGCGACGCTCGAGCACGGTGACGGTGGCCCCAGCGCGACGTAAAAAAAACGCGGTGGTAAGTCCGAGCAGCCCAGCCCCGATCACGATGACGTGCATGGATGCGATTTCCGAATTTTAGGTGGCCGATGTTAAGGTGGTGCGAAAGCGCTGGCGCAGCACGATTCTAGCGCGACGCCAGGCGCCAGGAGCAACACGTGAAACTGATTGCGGATATCGGCGGCACCAAAACGTTGTTTGCAATTTCCAACGACGGGGCGACGCTTGCGCCTCAGCGACTCGAGAACGATCAATTTGACACCTTTGATGCCGCGCTCGAACACTACCTCCACGGCCTCCCGAGCACCGCACGAAAACGTTTATCCGGCGCGGTGTTCGCGGTGGCGAGCCCCATCGTTGATAGCGAAGCAAGGCTGACTAATCGCCAACATTGGCGAGTACGCGCACCTTCGTTGGCGGCCCTTGTCGGCGGCACGGTCGAGCTCGTCAATGATTTTGTGGCCGCCGCGCAGGGGATCGAACTCCTCGAAGCCTCGGCGTTGGTCACCTTGCAAGCGGGTCAAACGGTACCGACCACGCTCCGCCTGTGTCTCGGCCCTGGCACCGGCTTTGGGGTCGCCTCACTCGCCAACGGCCAAGCACAGGCCAGCGAAGGGGGTCATATTGCGTTCGCGCCGCGCGACGCCGAGCAGGCCGATTTGTGGCGATTCTTGGGCGGCGAACATCGCCGTCTGACCATTGAGCGTCTATGTTCCGGCGCGGGCTTGCTCGCACTTTATCGATTTGCGCTCGTGCGCAGCGGCCACGCGTTACCACAGGATTTACTGCCGGAGGAAGTCGTCGTGCGCGCGCGAGATGTCAATGATCCCGATGCACGCCACGCACTCGGCATGTTCATCGATATTTTAGGTGCCGCCGCGGGCGATCTCGCGCTCGCTTTTTTGGCGCGTGGTGGCGTGTACATCGCGGGCGGCATCGCGGCGAAGTTATTGCCCGAATTACAAGATGGACGCCTGCTGCGCGCCTTCAACGACAAAGCGGAGCATCAGCCATTAACCCAAGCGATGCCGGTGCACGTCGTCGTGCGCGAAGATTTAAGTTTGTTGGGCGCGGCGGCGATTGCGGGGTCGTAATGTTCGTTTCGTAGCCTCGCAATGACGCTAGCGAAGTGTGACGATCCTTCGCCGTTGGAAATCCTTGGAAAGCTGTTAGTGCTCGGGAACTAAAATCACTCCCGCGAGAGGTGGCAATTGCAACGTCAGTGCGAGCTTGTCCGGCGCTACTCGCGTTCCCGTTAAGCGCCCGAGATTGCCGCGATTGGTACCGCCGTAAAAGGCAGAATCGGTGTTCAGCACCTCCCGATAACGATTGGCCGCCGGTAGCGTGAGCACATAATCGAGGCGAGGCACTGGCGTGAAGTTCAGCACGACCACGCACCACCCGCCGGCCGCATCGCGTCGGATAAACGCGAGCAAAGAACGCGCGGCGTCGTCACAGTCGAGCCATTCGAATCCAGCCGGCGCGCAATCTAACGCATGCAACGAAGATAGTGCGCGATAAAGTCGATTCAAGTCGCCGCTCAAACGGGCAAGCCCCGCGTGCAGCGGTTGTTGCAAAAGTTGCCAATCGAGTTCCCACGCTACCTGCCATTCGCGAAGTTGGCCGAATTCGTTACCCATGAAATTCAACTTCTTGCCCGGCGTGGTCATCTGATAAATGAACAGCAGCCGCAAATTGGCAAATCGTTGCCACTCGTCACCCGGCATTTTGTTAAGGAGGCTACGCTTTCCGTGCACGACTTCGTCATGCGATAGCGGTAATAGGAAGGCTTCTGAATAGGCGTAAAGCTGACCGAAGGTCAGCCAATCGTGATGAAAACGACGGTGCACCGGATCGAGCGCAAAGTAGCGCAAGGTGTCGTTCATCCACCCCATGTTCCATTTGAACGCGAAACCGAGTCCACCGGATGCAAGCGGGCCGCTCACTTTGGGCCAGGTCGTGGATTCCTCGGCGATCACCATCGCGCCCGGAAACTCGGTATCGACCATCGCGTTTAGCGCGCGCAGAAAATCGACCGCCGCCAGGTTTTCGCGACCGCCATATTGGTTGGGCACCCATTCGCCCGCACGGCGCGAGTAATCGAGGTACAACATCGAGGCGACCGCATCGACACGCAGCCCATCGAAATGAAACTCTTCCAGCCAAAAATGCGCGCTGGAGAGTAAAAAGCTCGCGACTTCCCGGCGCCCGTAATCGAAGATGCAGGTTCCCCAATCCGGATGGCGACCGGCGCGCGGATCCGGATGTTCGAACAGCGCCGCGCCGTCAAATTGCGCAAGCGCACCGTCGTCGGTCGGAAAGTGCGCCGGCACCCAGTCAAGCAATACGCCAATACCGGCCGTGTGGCAGGCATCGATGAGCGTTTTCAAGTCATCCGCGGTGCCATAGCGCGAAGTCGCCGCAAAGTAGCCGGTGGTTTGATAACCCCAGGATTCATCCAAGGGATGCTCAGTCAACGGCAGAAATTCAACATGGGTGTACGCGTGCTCGACGAGATACGGCACCAGGCGCGCGGCGAGCTCGCGATAGGTATACCGTCGACCATCGGGGTGGCGTAACCACGCGCCGGCATGGATTTCATAGATGTTGACGGGTTCTTGGCGCCAGGTACGGGTACGCCGTGCGGTGACCCAAGCTTGATCGCGCCACGCGAACTGCGCGCGTGGCGGCACCTTGGAGGCATTACCGGGTCGTAGTTCAGTCGCACGCGCAAAAGGATCGGCGCGTAAAAAGGCCGTCGCGCCGCTGCGCGCCAAGATCTCGAACTTGTACAGTGTACCGGACGGAAGTTCCGGCACGAACAACGTCCACACGCCGCTTGCGCCGAGATTCGCCATCTGGAGCAGCCGGCCATCCCAGCCATTGAAGTCACCGACGATCGACACCCTTGCCGCATGCGGCGCCCACACGCTGAACGTCACACCCTGGATGCCGAAGCGGGTTGCGGGAAGCGCACCGAGTAAACGATAACTCTGGTAATTGCGGCCTTCGCCGAACAAATACACATCATGCGCCGAGACTTCGGGCGGAAACGCGTAAGCGTCATATTGCAAAAGACCATCCACGCGTAGCCGCCACGGGCGGCGTGGTCGCTGCGCGCCGCGCCACTCGAATACGCCCGCCGGATGCACCCGCGCGAGGCACTGCCCGCCGCGTGCGCCCCATAACACTTCGGCAGCGCCCGGCCGGTATACACGCACGCACCAATCGCGACCGTCCCGATGCAGCCCAAGCCACTGAAACGGATCGTGCGTGCGCGTGGCGAGCAACGCGTCGAAGGGCGTAACCTGGCCTTGCATTTAGCGCATCCTGCCGCGTTTATCCATGCTCAAAGGTGACTGTGCGCCAGTCGCTATACAAAGCATGTACTCGCACGCGACACTGCCGCCATGACTCAATCCAGTCTCAATCTCGTGTTTGTGTGGCACATGCATCAGCCGGATTACCGTGACCGGCAAAGCGGCGACTATGTCATGCCGTGGACCTATCTGCACGGACTCAAAGATTACACCGATATGGCCGCGCATTTTGAGCGGCATCCGTCGATCAAAGCCGTGGTCAATTTTGTCCCGGTCTTGCTGGAACAACTCACGGATTACGCGGCGCAGATTGCACGTGGCGCGTTACGAGATCCGCTTTTGCGCCTACTCGCGCATCCGGCGCCAGACAACTTGACCCGCGCGGAACGTGAGCACGCGCTCGCCACCTGCTTTCGGGCCAATCATGTGCACATGCTCGAACCGTTTCCGTCCTACCGGCGGCTGCGCGATTTTCAACGCTGTAGCCAAGACTTACAGCTGCCGCTTGAATACCTGAGTGGTGCTTTTTTTGCCGATCTCGCGACCTGGTACCACTTGTCATGGACGGGCGAAAGTTTGCGCCGGGAGCAACCTTGGCTCGGCGCACTTATCACGCGCGGCGAAGGATTTTCTCTCGCGGAACGCCAACGCGTCTTGGCCTTGATCGGGACTGAATTGGCGCGACTCGTCGCCCGTTACCGCGAACTCCTCGACCGCGCGCAGCTGGAGCTTTCCGCTACCCCTTATGCGCACCCGTTGGCGCCGCTGTTACTTGATTTTCAAGCGGCGCGCGACGCGCTACCGGACCTACCGCTCCCGCAGGCCTCGCACTATCCTGATGGCGCCGCGCGGCTACGCTGGCATTGCCAGCAGGGACGCGCGGTCCACACGGCCTTTTTCGGTGCGGCGCCGCGCGGCATATGGCCGGCGGAAGGCGCCATTTCAGGCCCGAGCTTGGCGATATTCCGCGCCCATGATTTTCACTGGGCGGCGAGCGGCGAGGCAGTACTTGCGAACACTTTGCAGTCGGCCGGAATTGGTTATGACCGCACTCGCGATCTGTATCAGCCATGGCGCGATGCGAGCGGCTTGACGCTCGTGTTTCGGGACGATCGCCTCTCCGACTTAGTCGGTTTCGAATACGCCAAGTGGGACGCGCAAGATGCCGCTCGGCATTTGCTCGGTGAACTCGAAGCCATTCGCGAACGCGCGCCACCGGGCACGACACCCTTGGTCTGTATCGCACTCGACGGTGAAAACGCCTGGGAGCACTATCCGTTTAACGCTTATTACTTCTTTGAGGCGCTATACAACCTGCTGGCGAATCATTCATTCATCAAAACCACCACGTTTAGCGATGCACTTGCGCAACCCGAACATCGGACTGCCACGCGCGAGCTGCCGCGCGTGTGCGCGGGAAGCTGGGTTTATGGCACGCTCACGACCTGGATTGGCGATGCGGATAAAAACCGCGCGTGGGATCTCTTATGCGAGGCCAAGCGCGTCTGCGATGAACGCTGGCCGGCGCTTGCGCCTGAGACGCAACGCGAAGTTGAAGATCTCCTAAGCGTGTGCGAAGGCTCGGACTGGTTTTGGTGGCTCGGCGACTACAATCCGAGCGCGAGCGTCAGCGATTTTGAACGCTTGTTCCGACAAAATCTTCAGAAACTCTATGGCCTCCTCGGGGTCCCGGCCCCCGGCGCGCTGATGCAGTGTCTGAGCCACGGCAGCAGTGCCGCGCAACAGAGCGGCACGATGCGTCGAGCCAGCGAGGAAACATGAACCGCCCAGTGCAATTGTTGTTCGGCGTCCACGCGCATCAACCGGTCGGGAATTTTCCGACGGTCATCCGCGACGCGCACGAGAAATCCTACCGCCCGTTTTTGGCCACTGTCGCGCGCTACCCCACTTTCAAATTCGCGATCCACTTCTCGGGTTGGTTGATGCAGACCCTGGAAAGCATGTTTCCGGAGGATATGGCGCTGTTACGCGAGATGGTGGCGCGCGGCCAGGCCGAATTAGTCGGCGGCGGGTTCGCCGAGCCGGTGCTCGCGGCAATCCCGCATCGTGATCGCTGCGCCCAACTTGCGGCCATGAATCAGCAACTCGCGCGCTATGGCGCGCATCCCTGCGGTGCGTGGCTCACCGAGCGTGTGTGGGAAGCGAGCGTCGTGCCGGCGTTGGTCGCGAGCGGCCTTAAGTACGTCATGGTGGATGACTATCATTTCCTGTGCACTGGCGTGGCGGCCACCTGCCTTGATGGCTATTACCTCACCGAAGAAGAAGGGCAACGGATAAAACTTTTCCCGATCGCCGAAGGACTTCGCTATCGCTTGCCATTTGCGCCGGCGGCCGATGCCGTGGGGTACTTGGAAAGTCTCGCCGCAACCGCACAGGCGGCCGCCATCTATTTCGACGACATCGAAAAATTCGGCGTGTGGCCCGAAACCTATGAATGGGTTTACACCCGCGGCTGGCTCGTGGACTTCATCGAACGAGTGTTGGCTTCACCTGCGATTGCGGTCACGCACTATCGCGATTTTCAGGCCGTCGACAGGCCACGTGGATTGGTTTACCTACCCACCGCTTCCTACAGCGAGATGAATGAGTGGACCTTGCCGGCGCCGGCCGCCAAGCAGTACGCCGACATGGTGGCGCGGGCGAAAACCAACGCACGTTTGACGGAGGAGCGACCATTTCTGCGTGGTGGGATCTGGCGCAATTTTTTGTCGCGTTACGCCGAAAGCAATTGGATGCATAAGCGCATGCTGCAATTGTCGAATCGGCTCGCGGCGCAGCCCGCGCATCCGTCGCTCACCGAACTCACACGCTCCCTGCATCTGGCGCAAGCGAACGATGCCTATTGGCACGGATTGTTCGGCGGGCTCTATTTGCCCCACCTGCGGCGCGCCATTTGGCGAGAATTGATAACGCTTGAGCAAGCGCTCGGTGGATGTGACGACAGCGGCGATCTGGATTGCGATGGGTACCCGGAATATTTTCTGCGTGAAGCGCAACACCTCGCGGTAATACGCGACGACGGCTTGGGCGGTGTGCACGAGTGGTCGAGCTTTCTGCACCGGCACAATTTCGGAGATACGCTGCGCCGCTACGCCGAGCACTATCACGCGGTCGCGGTGGCGGGTTCGCCTGAACGCGGGGCGGACGCGGATGGGATCGCGTCGGCGCATGATCGCGTGGCCTTCAAGCATGCGCTCGATCCGGCGAATTTTACGCCCGACCGTCATGGCCGGTTATTGTTTACCGACGCCTGGGCACAGCATGACGAATGGCGCGAGATTGACGACTATCGCTTGACCCAACGCGACGCGGTGTCGATTGAGTTTATGGCTGAAACGGGGAGCGGCATTTTTCACAAAAAGATCGCAGTCACAGCCCAAAGTTTGGTGGTGTGCTACCCAGCGGTCTCAGCGGCCACGGTGCGGCGCACTGAATTGCATCTCGCCTTGCCGAGCTGTGACGGATTCGGTGGCCGCTACCGGTTGGAAGATGGGACGATACCTTGCGGATTTGGTCAGCCGCTCGTGCAAGCGACGGCACGCGTACTGTGGTTGGAGGACAGCGAACTCGGTGGACGACTCCGCTTAGAGGTTACCGAGCCGGTAACGCTAACCGCTGAGCCCTTTCACACGGTGTCGCAGTCAGAGGCGGGATTCGAACAAATCATGCAGGCGGCGAAACTGGTGTTGCAGTGGCCAGCCAGCCGTGATCAGCGAATCACGTTGACCTTGGAATAAGAAACCGGCTGGACCAATCAGTCCGCCGGTGGTCAAATGGCGGCCCGTTAGAGGAAAACAGACCTAGTTACTTGTGACTGAAGATCCCACTCAAGTTTCGTTGATCGACGATGTGAAAGCTGCGGGGGCCGCCATCCGCAAGGCCATCGCCGATGCCGACGGCCCGTTACCGCCGCATTTTATGGTGGACTTTCTGCTGCGTCAGTGGCGCCGATATTTGGTGTTGGTGCATCACCATAAAGGCGCAAGTAGCGTTGAGTGGGCGAATGCGGTCGATACCACGAATCGTTTGCTGTTGAGCATCTTGCCGGTGACAACGCTCGAACAGCGATCGGCGCTTGCCAAAGCGGTCCCTAAGCTCGTCACCGATATCAAACGTGGTGCGACGGAGGGACATATCGACGCGGCCGCGCTCGATGTCTTTTTGAAACAACTCAGTGAGCTGCATCTGGCCAAGCTCGATCCGAAACGGCCGCTCGAAAAGCCGCATAGCGGCGACTTATCGGACACTATCTCGATGGACGTGCAAGACCCGCGCTACCGCGCCCTGCTGGACAAACTCGACGGCGCGAGCGGGGTCGAGCACATCGAGATGTAAAAAGCGCCCGTTTATAGCTCGAACTTGAGTCCCAGAAGGGCGTTTACGCCCTCATTCTGAAAGTCGAAGACCTCTTCGTATTCATCGTCGAACGCATTCTCCAAGCGCGCCGTGACCGCAAGCATCGGGGTTAACCGATATTCGGCGGAAACATGTCCAAGCGTATAAGGCGTAAGGTTCACCCGCGAACCGAATACCGGCGGAAGAAATGCGAGATCGGCGCGTTGCCCGCTGCGTGAGACACCAGCGTCAAAACTTAGCTTTTCCTCACAGCCCTTCCAGAAGACCCCCAAGGAGCCTTGGTGTCGGGGGCGCCGAATTTCATCTAAACGCAACCCGCCGTTTTCTTCCGTCGCATCTAAATACGTGTAGGTACCGTGCACACCAATATTGGGTGTGAAGTCGACTCGGCCATTTATTTCAACGCCGCGCCGTTTGCTCGTGCCGCTGCGATTGACGGCGGTGAGCGATGCCGTTGCAGGCACGAAAAAAGTGCCGTCAATTTCATCCGTTAGATGCTCGTTGAAGTATGTGACGCCGACTTCCGCACGCCGCGCCCAGAACGCCTGCCGCACGCCGATTTCATAACCATGGGACTGTTCGGGCTGGAGCGACGGATTGCCGATAAACGGCAGGAAACCGCCCGACGCAAAAAACCCATAACGTTCAGTGAAAGTTGGCGCCTTATGCCCGGTGCCATACGAGGCTAGCAAAGTGGTTCCGGTCGCTTCGAAGGCTTGCGCAAACGAAACTCGATACGTGCCGATATCGGCAAAATCGCTGTTGTCGTCCCACCGACCGCTGACACCTAGCGATAACCCAAATTCAAAATTCGCACGATACTCAAGCACGTATCCCAAGGTGTGCCGGCGGCGATCTTGATTGGGATCGCCGAACGTAATCGGCCCGCGCTGCGCAAATTCTTCCAAGTCATAATCGATTGCGCCGGTGAAGGCATGATTCACTTCGGTTAAAACCTGACTGGTCGCGCGCGCGGTCGATTGATAGTCGAGCGAATACTTGCGGCCGCGTGTTCGGGTCAAGCCGCCGAAATCCGGATTGCGCGTAGCGTTGTCGAGTTTGGTCCAGCCGCCGGTCAATGCGTGCGTCCACTGACCGCCGAATGCGCGCCATTCGGCCTTACCCCCAACATAGGCTTGGGTGGTATCGGTGGTTGAATCGATATCGCGATTCAGGCCATCGGTGAAATCCGGAGAGTCAAGTTCGGTCTCGGCGTCCGTGACGCGACCGTGTAAATCGAGCGACATCGCCGCGAGCGGCTCCCAACCGAGTTTGAAATTTACGGTTGAATTGCGATTGCCGTCGTCTTCCGTGCCACGACTGGACACGTTGACTCCGGTGGTACGTGAATGGCTTAAGCCCACTCGCGCGTGATACGACTCGCGCGCGGTACCTATCGCGCCGCTATAAAACTGTGTGCCGAGCGAGCCGAATTCGGCGGTGAGGCTTACGTCGCGCGCGCGCCGCGCTTTACGCGTGATGATGTTAATCACACCGGCCAGCGCGTCGCTGCCCCATAGCGCGCTTTGCGGTCCGCGTACGATCTCTATTCGTTCGATTTCGCTCGCCTGCATAAGTCCGAAGTCGAAATCGTCGTTTTGACTGAAGTCATTGGCTTCGACCCCGTCAATCAACACCAATAGATGATTGCTTTCGGCGCCGCGCACCCGCACCTGGGTATAGGCACCGTTACCGCCGCTGCGGCTGACGCTAAATCCAGGCACATCGCGCAATAATTCGGTCACGAATTGAGGCCGGCGGCGTTCGATCTCTTCGCGCGTGATAACGGTGACCCCAGCGCCGGACATCGCCGCGCGAAGCGGCACACGCGCTGCGGTGACGACTACTTGTTCACTTGGGGTAGGTTCGATGGCTCGGCTGGGTTCGGCCATGAGTGCGGTGTTCACCGCCAGCATCGCGAGCGAGACCGTCTGGAATAATCGACGCATAAAACACTCCTTGCACGGCCCACGCCCGGACCATGACCAGTTAAGGAGTCAGCGGGGAACGACAGCGAACGCGCAAGCAAGCGCCCGCCGAGCGTCCCATCCGCGACTCGGGTAGTTAGACGTCGTAGGCCGGTCTCCGGGCTTGCGAGTGCGGCGTAGTGGCCGCGTGTGAGGGCTCGTCTTCCCACGCGTTGGCGCAGTGACGTGCTGAGTCCTCTAATCTCGCCTACCGTTGCGGGGGCAGCGTCGGCTTTGCGCTAAGCGCGTACCGACTTCCCGATTCTCTCCTTCACCAAGCGATGAAGGAGCACCTGCGACGAAGCGCTGGCGAGACTAAGCGCGGCACGCGGATGCGTCAAGCGGGACATAAAAAAAAGGCATCGTGTTGCCACGATGCCTTTTTGCGAAATCTCGCAGGCGTGGTGATATTAGCCGGCGACCGCGTCCTTCAATGCTTTAAGCGCGGCAGCACGCACCGACACGCTGGCGGGGCGGGCGTCCACCTTCACCATTTCTCCGGTGAAGGGGTTACGCGCCATGCCGGCCTTACGCGCAGCTTTCTTGACTCGGCGCAACTTCACGCCAAGCTCCGGAACGCTGAGCTCGCCTGAGCCACGCGCATTCAAGTGGCGTATCGCGTGATCGCGGGTTGCCGCTAGCACGGATTGCACTTGCTTCTTGCTCAGGCCCGTTGCGTCGGCAACGGCGGCGAGAATCTGGCTTTTCGTTTCACGATCTTTAATTGCTGGTTTTGCACGACTCATTTTTCGTCATTCCTCCCACTAAGTTGGGTGCCCCAAAGCGCACAAGAAACTGTTTATATCGGCGATGGAACCACGGCAGATCATTACCTACTCTGCCGATGGATAAATTCATGCGGGCCCCATCGCCGTTCGAGTGGCACCGGCTGACGATGTCCGATCCAGCGCCACACACGCGAATTGCGGCCGGTAATATAGCCGTTCACCGGCGAATTGTAAGCCTTGACATGGCGCTTTTTTCGGCTGCATTCGCGGTTTTTTTAACTTTCTCGCAGCCAAACTTTGCGGATCCGTTTGTCGCGCTCGGTCTACGCGGCGCGCGAACTCCGCTAGTCATGCGCGAGAGGACTGAGACACACCAAGCGCCGCAATCGCATCGTGCGTAAAACGATAAACACGCGGCCCTAGGTTCTCCATCAACGTACTACCGCGCAAAGAGTCCAGGATTGGCCCTTTCACCTCCGCCAGTGACAGCAACACCTCGCGCGCCGCTAAATTGCCAAGTAATGTTTGAAGACCCTCGAGTCCGGTCAGATCGATGCGATTGACGGCCGACATGTCCAATACCACATGCGCGAGTTTTTCCCGTCCGTTCGCAAGACGTAGCACCTCATCGGTGATCGGTCGGATGTTCGCGAAAAAGATATCGCCGTCGATGCGCATCGCGAGGATCTCTGGCACTGTTTCGACTTCGGCACGTTTTACGTTGCGGTAGTGCACCGTGCCTGGCACGCGACCGATTTCCGCGATATGGGGACGGCTTGCCTGCCACAACATCGCCAGTACCGAAATCGCGACACCGAGCAAGATCCCAAGTTCTATCCCTACCGTGAGCACGCCACACGCGGTGCCCAAGTAAGCAACGGCTTCGATCGGTGAATAGCGCCAGGCATGACGCAAAGTGGCGGTATCAATAAGACCAGCCACCGGGACGATGATCGCGGCGGCGAGCACGCAGATCGGCAGTCGCGCAAAAAGCTGAGTCATCGTGGTGACCACCATCAGCATCATCAATGCCGTAAACACCCCGGCACCGGGTGTGCGTGCGCCCGCGCTGAAATTTACCACCGAACGCGACAATCCCCCCGTCACCGGAAATCCGCCGCTCAGCGCGGCCGCGATGTTAGCGGCGCCCAAGCCGCGCAATTCCGCGTCCGGCGCGATCCGTTCTTTGCGCCGCGCACCCAGTGCTTGCGCCACTGACACGCTCTCGACAAAGCCGATGAGTCCCAACGCGAATGCGGGCAGTAGCAAGGCACGCAACTGTTCGAGCGAGATATGTTCCATACCAAGGGGCGGCAAGCTTGCGGGAATGTTGCCGACGACCGCCACGCCCTGCGCGATGTCGAGTTCCCAGTAGGCGGTGGTCAGCGTGGCCAACACCACTAGCAACAACGGGACTAGCCGCACCACCACATCGCGGGATTGAGGGCCGGATAAGCGACGTAGCAAGCGCGGTAGGAGCACGAGCAATGCGACGCAGGTCATGCCTAAGTATGCCGTGGGCCACGAGACGCTCGCGCGGTGTCGATACAAGGATTGCGCGAGCGCGAGCGCGGTAGTGCCGGTACCATCCATCCCGAGCAACGGCTTCAACTGTCCGAGGATGATGAGTACCGCGGCGCCACTCATAAAACCGGCCAGCACGGGGTGGCTAATCAAATTGGCGACGAACCCCAGACGCAGTATTCCTGCCGCGAATAACATGAGCCCTGAAAGTAATGCGAGCCATGCCGCCAACAGTAAATAGGCGTGAGGCTCGACCGGGCCAAAAGCGGCAAGCGAAGTCGCGGTCATCAACGAGATGACCGCGACCGGACCGACCGACAGCGTCGAACTAGATCCGAATATCGCGTAAGCGATGAGCGGGAAGATACTCGCGTATAAACCGGCTTCCAGCGGCATACGCGCGAGCTGCGCGTATGCCAAGCTTTGTGGCACAAGCATTACCACCACGATGAGCGCGGCGGTGAAATCGCCCCAGGCGAGTCGGCAATCGTAATTCTTAAGCCAAATTGGCATCGCGCGCAGGTTCAAGTGCGCGGGCGCGTGAAGTATTGAATAAGCTCGAAGAGCGCCATGCCGGCAAGCATGGCCGCGGTGAACGCGACGGCCTTGGGCGCACCACTCGCGACCGCGACCAACGCGGGTCCCGGACAAAATCCGCCGAGTCCCCAACCGACCCCAAAGGCGAGGCTCCCCAACACCAATCGACCATCGAGCGTCCGATTGCGCGGAATTTGCAATGGCGCGCCGAGGACCGATTTGACGCGCGTGTTGGCAAGCGCGAAAGCAACGGCCGCGACGGACATCGCGCCACCCATGACGAAGGCAAGCGATGGGTCCCAGGGTCCAGCAAGGTCAAGGAACGCGAGCACTTTGGCGGGATTGGTCATCCCCCCCAGCATCAGGCCGAACCCAAAGAGCACACCGGCAATCCACGCACTGACTATCAGCATCGGCTGGTCACAGCATTAGACGTTGGCGACGTGACGCAATAGATAAACGGTTGCAAAGCCCGCGCTCATGAAACACGCGGTGGCTACCAGTGAACGCGGTGAACCACGCGCGAGGCCGCAAACCCCGTGCCCGCTGGTACAACCAGCGCCATAGCGGGTCCCGAGCCCTACTAACAGGCCCGCGCTCACGAGCGCGGAATAGTCAGCGCCAATCTCGCTCGTTGGAAGAATATGCACTAATCCCAATAACCATGGTGCCGAAAACAGGCCGGCGACAAACGCGACGCGCCACGCGACATCACCGCCCACCGGACGCAGAATGCCACCCATAACGCCGCTTATCCCCGCAATCCGACCATTCAGCAACAATAGCGTTGATGCCGCGAGGCCAATCAAGACGCCTCCCGCCAACGACGACCACGGTGTAAATGCCTGCCAATCGATCGTCATGCGCGTTTCCTCGTCTTGCTCGATTTGCAAAATAAGTCGTATAGCGCCTGCAGCAGCGCCAGCACGCGGGTATCGTCAATTCGATAGTAAATGTTCTTGCCGGCTCGACGCGTCGCCACGATACCTTCGTTGCGCAATATCCCGAGTTGTTGCGATAACGTGGGTTGATAAATTCCGAGCGCTTCTTCTAGCTCGCTGACACAGCGTTCGCCCTGGCTTAATTGGCACAGTAAAAGTAAGCGATCTTGGTTGGCGAGCAAGCGCAGAAACGTCGCAGCGTCCTCCGCGGCGCCTCGTACTTGATCGATATCAATATCGAGCGTTTGCGCCATCGCACTTTACTGGCATAAATAACATTCTATATTTATATATAATGTTCGTCGCGACTTCAATGCGGCTAGGGGAAAATCCATGAAAGCGAATGTACACGCCTGGTTCGACAAGAACACCTCAACCTATACCTACGTGATTCACGATGGCGAAGTGGCGGCGATCGTCGATCCCGTATGGGACTTCGATCATCGCTCCGGCCGCACGAAGACCACCTCGAACGACATGATTCTTGCCTACCTGCGCGAACATCGGTTGAAGGTCGCTTGGATCCTCGAAACCCATGCGCATGCCGACCATCTGTCCGGCGCAGCGCTACTGCAAAAGGAAGTAGGCGGCGTCATTGGAATCGGCGCCAATATCGGCATCGTGCAGGCCACCTTCAAACGAATATTCAACTTAGAACCAGGCCTCGCGGTCGACGGTTCACAATTCGGCCGCCTATTTGCCGATGAACAGACCTTTCAGATCGGTAAACTCCGCGGCCGGGTCTTGTCGGTGCCTGGCCACACGCCCGCCTGCGTCGCTTATCAAATTGAAGATGTTGTGTTGGTGGGTGACACGATGTTCATGCCGGATGTTGGAACGGCGCGCTGCGATTTTCCGGGCGGCGATGCGCGAGTGCTTTATCGTTCCATACGCAGAATTATGGCGCTCCCGGATGACACAACGATTTTGGTGTGCCACGACTATCCACCGGCCGGGCGCGAGGCGCGCTATGCGACGACCGTCGCCGAACAAAAGGCCGGTAATATCCATGTGCACGATGGAATTTCCGAAGAAGCATTCGTCGGCATGCGCTCGGCACGCGACAAAACGCTGGATATGCCCTTACTCATCATTCCGTCGATTCAAATCAATATTCGCGCCGGACAGCTACCGCCGCTGGAAAACAACGGCATGCACTACTTGAAGATCCCGCTGAACGCGTGGTAGCTCAGCGCTCGAATCCGGCGGCTTCGAACTCGTCCGCTTTGTGCTGCAAATCGGTCAACACCTGCTCGAGCATGGCGCGGGAGTCACGGTCCATCGCCGCCAATAAGGCCGATTCGTAGCGCTTGGCGAGCGGCACCACCTGCGCATAAACACGGGCACCGGCCGCGGCCATGCTGAGACTCGAACGACGGCGATCGGCCGTCAGAAAGCTGCGTTTGATAAAACGCTTCTTGAGTAATTTGCTGACCGCCCGGCTCACGGTGACACGGTCCATCGCCGTCTTGCCGCAGACATAGTCCGCGCTGACCCCGGTGGTCTGCCCAAGCACCGCGAGTACGCGCCATTCGGGTATCGTGAGCCCGAATCGATCGGCATACTCCCGCGCCAACTGCGCGCTAACTTTATTGGCGAGTACCGAGAGGCGGTATGGCAGAAAGCGCGCGAGATCGAGCGATTCCACGGCTATGCACGAAACTGCCGTACGAGGCCATGCCAACAAGCTAAGTAATCACGCTGTCGTTGCGGCAGATTGAGCGCATAAGTCGTCGGTTGAATGACGTAGCGTGACTCAAACATGAAAGCGAGCGTCGCCTCCATTTTTTGTGGCGCGAGTTCGACGGCGGATGCTTTGGCATAAGCGGCGTATTCCGGTCCGTGCGGACTCATGCAGTTATGCAAGCTAACGCCACCAGCCTCGAAGCCTTTGTCCTTGGCATCGTACTTACCGTGGATAAGTCCCATGAACTCACTCATGACATTGCGATGGAACCACGGTGGCCGGAAAGTATGCTCGGCGACCATCCAGCGTGGTGGGAAAATGACGAAATCCAAATTTGCCGTGCCGGGCGTATCCGACGGCGAGGTCAGCACGGTGAAGATCGACGGATCGGGATGGTCGTAACTCACCGTGTTCATGACGTTGAAATCTTTGCAGGCGTATTTCACGGGATAGGAAGTCCCCACCCAGCCGACGACATCGAGCGGCGAGTGACCAAGCGTCGCGCGGTGGCACGCGCCGCCAAATCTAACGATAAGTTCGCATTCGTCTTCGATTTCTTCGAACGCCGCCGTCGGCGCGTAAAAATCGCGGTCATTGGCAAAACCATCGGAACCTACTGGCCCACGTTCCGGCAACCGCAATAACGCACCATAGTTTTCACAGACATAACCTCGGCTCGGCCCGTCCGGCAGCTCGACTTTGAATTTCATGCCGCGCGGAATTATCAGGACTTCCCCCGGCGCAACGTCGAGCCGCCCGCACTCCGTGAAAGCGCGCAAGCGCCCAAGCTGCGGGAGTAACAACATCTCGGCGTCAGCGTTGTACAAGTAACGACGCTGCATCGATCGCGTCGCGCAGTACACATGCGCGCCCATGCCCACTTGCAACGCGGCGTTGCCGCAACCAGCGATGGTCAGTAAACCATCGATAAAGTCGCCTGCGTCGGATGCAATCGGTAATGGATCCCAACGCAGTTGATTCGGAATAGGGCTCGCGTCGGAAAACGGCGCGGTGCGCCAATGCGCGTGCTGAAAAGGGGCAAACTCATCGTGCAAGACGGATGGGCGAATGCGATAAAACCACGTGCGGCGATTCTCGGCGCGTGGCGCCGTGAACGCGGTTGCTGACAATTTTTCCGCATACAGGCCGAGTGGCGCCTTCTGCGGCGAGAATTGCCCTTGCGGGATTGCTCCGGCAATCGCTTCGCTTTGGTGTTCGTTGCCAAAGCCGGCCAAATACCGCCATGCGTTCATAGTCCGCTCTTCCACTTGGTTTCAACCATCGACTGGGAGTATAGTTTCAGTTGTAACTATTCGCAAATGAGTCCACGATGAAATTGGCGACCTTGAAAACAACCGCCCGCGATGGCCGCTTGGTGCTGGTCGACCGCGCGCTTACCCGCATGCGGCCGGTGCCGCATCTCGCACGAACATTACAGGAAGCGCTCGATTATTGGCCGGAAGTGGCATCCGCGCTCGGCGACGAATATGCCGCCCTTTGTGGGACGACGAGTAACGATGATATGCCGTTTGATCCCACACGCTTGGCCGCGCCGTTGCCGCGCGCTTATCACTGGGTGGACGGTAGCGCGTATGTCAACCATGTGGAACTGGTGCGGAAGGCGCGCGGTGCCGAGCTGCCGCAGAGCTTCTGGACCGATCCGCTCGTCTATCAAGGTGGGTCGGACGATATGCTCGGCGCGTGCGAACCAATCGTGGCGGTCGATGAAGCGCATGGCATCGACCTGGAAGGCGAAGTCGCCGTGATTACCGATGACGTGCCGATGTTGACGGACGCGCGCGCGGCGGCGTCCCATATCAAACTGCTGATGCTCGTCAACGATGTCTCATTGCGTAACTTGATCCCGCACGAACTCGCCAAAGGTTTTGGTTTTTACCACGGCAAACCCGCCACGGCGTTTTCACCCGTCGCGGTCACACCGGATGAACTTAGGTCCGCTTGGCGCGACGGCAAGGTGCATCTCCCGCTCCGCACTGCCGTCAACGGCACCTGGTTCGGTCACCCGGAATGCGGCGTCGACATGACTTTCACCTTTTGCGATTTGCTTTCGCATGTCACGCGAACACGCCGCCTCGGTGCCGGCACGATTCTCGGTTCAGGTACCGTCTCCAATTACGATCGCAGCCGTGGCTCGGCGTGCATCGCCGAGCGACGCATGCTGGAAACGCTGGAGCATGGCGCGCCGCGCACGCCGTTTCTAAAGTTCGGCGACACGGTGCGTATCGAGATGCTCGACGCGCAAGGTCAATCCATATTCGGTGCCATCGAACAAACGGTGGTGCGCGCCCAATGAGCGCGGAGGACTGGCGCGACAAGTTGGGCGTCGCAACCCAACGCGCGCGCACCGCGCGCCGGCACTATGCGTTCGTCGCGCCGCCAGAACTTGCGCAACCGCAACGCCACGTGCCCGTCATCATCGTGGGTGCAGGACCAGTTGGGCTCGGCATGGCGGCCGAACTCGCCGCACATGGCACTCCCTCGCTAGTCCTTGAGAAAGGCGATACGTCGAGTGACGGCTCCCGCGCCATTTGCTGGGCCAAGCGCACGCTTGAGATCTGCGATCGCTGGGGGATCGCCGCGGATATGCAAGCGAAAGGCGTGACGTGGAATATCGGCAAGGTATTCGAAGGCGATGCGCGCGAGCCGCTCTACACCTTCGATTTGCTGCCGATCAAAGCACAGCAGTTTCCCGCCTTCGTCAATCTTCAGCAGTATTACGTCGAAGAATTCCTGAGCGATGCGTTAGCCGCGCGTATGGAAGTTGATTTGCGCTGGCGACATGAAGTCATTGCAGTCACGCAAGACGCGGATAGCGTGGAGCTCACGGTGGCAACCCCAGGCGGGAATTTCGCGATTACCGCCGACTACGTCATCGCCGCCGACGGTTGCCGCAGCCCACTGCGCGCACTGCTTGGGCTCGATTTCGCGGGCCGCACGTTTGAAGATCACTTTTTGATCGCGGATGTGCGTATGCACGCGCCGTTCGCGGCGGAGCGGCGCTTTTATTTCAACGCACCGTTCAACGACGGTCGCACGGCATTGATGCATCAGCAACCGGACGACCTCTGGCGACTCGATTTTCAGCTCGGCCACGATTTCGATCGCACAGCAGCGTTAGATCCGGATAACGTGTCGGCCAAAGTGCGCGCGATGTTGGGACCGGAGATTGAATTCGAGTACGAGTGGGTCAGCCTTTATAGTTTTCAATGCCGCCGCATGGCGCAGTTCGTGCACGGGCGAATCATTTTTGTCGGTGACGCCGCGCATTTGGTCTCGCCGTTCGGCGCGCGCGGCGCGAACGGCGGACTCCAAGACGTCGATAACCTCGGTTGGAAACTCACGCGAGTCATGCGCGGCAACGCACCCGCCGCCTTACTTACCAGTTATGACGAAGAGCGCGCTATTGGCGCTGATGAAAATATCCGTCACTCGACACGCGCCACCGATTTCATGACGCCTAAGTCGCCGGGCGCCCAAGCCTTGCAAAGCGCAGCGCTGGAACTCGCGCGTGACTTTCCGTTTGCTCGTACGCTCGTCAATAGCGGTCGCCTATCAGTGCCGTGCTCGCTTAGAAAATCTTCCTTGGTGACGCCGGACGTTGATGAATTCCACACACCTGGTCTTGAACCAGGCGCGGTGGCGCTCGATGCGCCCGTGATTATCGATGGTCGTTCAGGTTGGATTTTGCAGGTATTGGGCGGGCGCTTTTGTTTGCTCGCGTTTGGCGTCCGTCCGGCACCCGTGGGACTCCCTGGCGAATTGCGCGCCCTGGTTGTCGGCGAAGACATCACCGACTCAAGCGGAATTCTCGCGTCACGTTACGATGCCCGGCCGGGCACGGTGTACCTCATCCGACCCGATCAACACGTCGCGGCACGTTGGCGCCGTTACAATGGCGATGACGTCATGCGCGCCTGGCGCCGCAGTTTGGCCATTCCCACCCAACATTGATGAAGGCTCACCATGAGTAAAGCATTCGCATCCAAAGGCGATCTAGCGCCGAAACAGGTTTCGTTTACCCGTTTGGCGGACAACGCCTACGCCTATACCGCGGAAGGCGATCCGAACACCGGCGTCGTCATTGGTGACGACTGTGTCATGGTGCTCGATGCCCAAGCGACGCCGGTGATGGCACAGGATGTCATCGCCAAAATTAGAACCGTCACGGACAAGCCGATTAAACATGTGGTGCTCTCGCACTATCACGCCGTGCGTGTGCTGGGGGCGAGCGGTTACGGTGCGACGAATATCATCGCGAGCCAAGATACGTATGACTTGATCGTCGAACGCGGCGAGCAGGACTATAAGTCGGAGTTCGAGCGTTTCCCGCGCCTCTTCCAAGCCGTCGACTCAATCCCGGGCCTGACCTGGCCGAATATCGTGTTCAAACAGGAATTGACCATGTGGCTCGGTAAAACCGAGGTGCGTTTGATGCAGCTCGGTCGCGGCCACACCAAGGGCGATACCGTCGCGTGGCTGCCACGCGAGCGCGTGCTGTTTAGCGGCGACTTGGTCGAATTCGGCGCCACGCCTTACACCGGGGATGCTTATCTCACGGACTGGCCCTCGACGCTCGATAACATCGCGGCACTCAAGCCCGCGGCGCTCGTGCCGGGTCGTGGTGATGCGTTGACCACGCCGGACCAAGTCGCCGAATCGTTACGCGGAACACGCGCCTTCGTCACCAAGATGTTTCAGAGCGTGAAAGCAGCGCGCGCCGCCGGCAAAACGTTGAAGCAGGCATACGATGAAACCTATGCCGCACTGAAGCCCGAATTCGGTCACTGGGTCATTTTCGATCACTGTCTACCATTCGACGTCAGTCGCGCTTTCGATGAGGCTGGGGGTTTACGCGATCCGCGCATTTGGACTGCGGAGCGTGATGCGGAAATGTGGCAGGCGATGGCTGATTGATCCATGCGCGTTGAGCCAAACATCCCAGACCAAGACGAGTTCTACGCTGCGCTTGTTGCTTTGCACGAAGGCTTAAACGTGGAACAAAGCTTGAAGCTCAATGCGAAACTGATTTTGCTACTTGCCAATCAGGTGGGCGATGCGAAGGCGTTGGCGGAGATACTCGAAACTGCGAAGGGTTGGCGGGTGCGGTAAGGCGCCCCCTCACCCTACCCTCTCCCAAAGGGAGAGGGTTAATACTCGCCTCTCCCACGGGGAGAGGCCGGCGCGAAGCGCCGGGTGAGGGGCAGCGTCTCTACTGGTGTGGAGCCAGCTCGAAACCCTCTCCCTTTGGGAGAGGGCAGGGTGAGCGGAAATTTAGAACTTATACCGAATTCGAACTTGGAATTCGTCTTCGTTCTGCGCCGTGCCGAGCGGGCCGCTGCGGAAAATGCCGAGCGGCGAGATGCCGCCTAAACGGATCCCCTGCTGCCCGGTCGGTAACACACCGGCCGGCGAAAGTCCGAACGTGGGATCGGTGAACGGCGGGAACGGATTACCGTTGCGCGCGTCGTCGAACTCGTTCTTGTCGCGACCGAACTTCATGTTGAAACCGATATTGAGCTCCCAATCGTTCGTGATCAGCCAATTGACCGAGGGCGCGACGGCGCCGGCTTGCGCTTTGACGTCGTAAGCCATGATCAACTGCGGAGTTAGCCGATCGTTCATGTAGTTGCCTTGAATGAGGAATGTGCCAATGAAATTGTCTTTCCAATCCGGCATGCCGACTTCGCCGAAATCGGTCTTGAACAGATCATGATCCAAAATGTGTTGGCCGAAGATCTGCGCGGAAAGAATGAAGGTTCGATCCGGATTTAAGAGCTTAATCCAGGTGGGTCGGTCCCAACCCACCACCCAACGAATGACGTTGGACTCGGAATAGAGATCGGGCTTCGAAGTATTGGCGAATTCTTCTCCGTTGGTGTGCGCGAACTCGATACGGAAGGTCGATTCGATCGAATCGACATAGGTATCGAGAGAGCCCCCCAACAAGAATACCCGCGGGAATTCGATATCGAACGCAATCAAGTAAGGACGCGCGATCTCGGTTCCCCCGGTTTCCAATACCAGCCCGTTAGGTGTGATCCAAGGACCTACTACGCCCGGCGTAATAAATGGATTCACCGCGGATTGCGCGCCGTGCAATGACGGCAGCTGTGAGTAGTAACTCAACGCGTTCAACGAAAACCCGTAGCCCTTGAGTTCGCCTTCCAACCGCATGCCGAACTGGGTGTCTTCCAACTCCCAATCCGGCAGATTGGCTTGTCGAATGCCGATCGAGTGTGCGGGGAAATCGGTCGCCAGCAAGCCGTTCGGGAAACCGAAGCCCGGGCCGCCAACCGGCGTTGGGATCGTCGGCGGTCCAAACACGCCGGGATTCGCGAGCGGCGGGATCGGATTGTTGTTCGGCGCGAAATTACCGACGGTGCACCCGTTGTCCCAACAGTTCTTAAAGGCGCGGAAAGTGGGACCCGCATCCAAAATCGAATACGGCTGCCCCCCTTGGCCCAAGTTGCTCGGGCGGAATGGCTCGGCGATCCAGACACCCTGCACGTTCAAGGTCGTGAACGGCCCGATCGCCCCCATTTGATACTCCATGGTCAAAATCCCGAGCGGGATACGCGAATCTTCCAATTCTTCGTAAATGTTCTGAATCGAATAGTCGACGGGATTGATGACGTCGAGCACGCGGAACAAGTCGGTGCGTCCCCACACTACTTGTTGCCGACCCATGCGCATGACGAGCAAATCGTCGCCGCTGCCGACTGGCATTTCGAAATCAAGGTACATCTCACGCAGCCAATCAAGGCGGTCGTTAAATTCGGCGTACCGCAGATTGTCCTCATCAGCATCCATGTAATCTTTAATACAGCCGCGGCTATCGACGTTGCAGGGGCGGCTCGGATACGCGACTTGCACACCGCCAAAGCCGGGGATGCCACCGGTGGATTTGAAATCCTCCCATCCGACAATCTTCAAGCCATCGTTTGGATTGCGATTGGTATCGAAGCCGAATCCGCCGCCGTTCAGCGCAGGCGGCAAAAAGAAATCAAAAAACCCTGGAGGCAGCGGATTGCCACTGCTGCCAAACCCTTCGCCCCAATTGACGCGATCCGCCGCATTGATAAATGGGAGCCCAGTGAGCGGACTGCCTGCGACGATCCCTGCCGGCCCGCCTTGGTTTTCGATTGTCACCGGCCCACCGGACTCGGCACCCCACTCATCGTCATTGATATCGTAGACAGCGTCATAAGACGCGCGGAAAGTGCCGTTCAAACGCACGGATGAAAAAGGCCCGAGCGCGCCGAAATCCTTGCCGTACTCGATGACGGCGCGATTACGGATCTTGCTAAAGCCCGAGGACTTTCTGACATGCGTGGTGTTGTCGAGATAGCCATGCGCTTCGAAGGTACCGTCGGCATTGCTCCAGGCCGCGACCTGCACCGGCACCAATCCCGTGAGGCCGGCCGCTGTCGCGCCAAACACAATATTGCGAATGGTTCGTGCAAAAGACGATGACCGATTCATGATATTTCCCCCTCTTTATCTTAAATCCGCGCGCCGCCATTTACCGCGCGCGGATCGCTTAATCGCTTAGTTACCGCTGGAACGCAGTTGTTGCACAGTGAATATTTGCGTCTTTTCGACCTTGGGATCGACGATGCCGTGGAAGTACAAAGTCGTGCAATGCTCGGCCTGCACGTCAACCAATACCGCCGCGTCGTGGACCACCGGGATCGTCTTCGCGTTTTCCGGTTCGTGCTTCAATGGATTAGCGTGACCGATCGTGAACATCTTCCACCACTCGCCCTTGCGGTCGTAAATCAGCGACAACGGGATCTCGTTGACCTGTGCATCGATGTACATCTCGCGTTTCGAAATCGGGTGATTGGGGTCTTTGGGTTTGCCTTCCACCATGTAGACCTTGCGCAGCGACCATGGCGCGTTGGTGAAGCACTCGCCGCGTCCCGTGTACCCAACATACTTAAAGCCGTTCGGCAGCGAGTAACGGGCCTCCTTTCCTTCGACCGCTTCATCATGATTCCAGAACGGCAGCATGATGGTCTTCTCGCCTTTGTACTCCCAGGTGTAATCAAAAACTTGGCCTTCATATCCTTCGAAGTCTTCGACCATGATGTCCGAACCTAAGAATGCGTCGGTCATCTGCGCGGTGGAGAAACGGCGCACGCGGCGTTGGAATCCTAAATAAATCCAACCATCCATTTGCTTGGTGTCGTCTTTGTATTTATGGATCAGCAGCTGCGTATCTTTCAAATCGAACGGCGCTTCGACCCGCAGGTAAATGCCGCGATAGAGCTGCGCCGGATTCGCGTCCAAATCGGGCTTTGGATCGTCAACGGCGCGATTGCCC
This sequence comes from uncultured Klebsiella sp., assembly GCA_964555355.1. Taxonomy (GTDB): domain Bacteria; phylum Pseudomonadota; class Gammaproteobacteria; genus CAIKBL01. The sequence continues at coordinate 2,916 of CAZKRY010000014.1, read as the reverse complement.
CAACGGATTAGGCAGATCTTGTCGTACTTCAACGTCCGCTCGATCTTGCCGGACTTCATGTCCTTGTATTCCCAGAACCACGGCTGGATGCAACCAAAATCGCCCCAGCTGCGGCCGTGCTCGAAATTCCAAATGAGTTTTTCACCGGCCAGCGGATCGCTGAGATCCGGCTTATACGGGAAAGGCCGGCCGTTGACGAAGTTGGTGAGGTTACCGCTGGCGATGCCGACGTCGGTGTTCTTTTTGGATGCTTCGACATACACCGGGCTCAGCTCGTGGTCGAAAGTCGCGCCAACCTTCATCTCCCACCAACCGCGCTTGATGAGTTCATAGTTGCCAGGGTCAATGTAATCTTTGACCAACTCGACGTTGGACTGATTGATCGTGCCACCGACTTCTATCCCACCGGCTTGCGGAAACCCTTCCGCCTTGTATGGGTGGAAGGAATATTCAAACGCCTCCGGCGTCACTTCGGCCGAGGCCGACAGCGATGCTCCCGCAAGCGCAATGGCACAGAACGCGCTCCAGCGCGCTGATTGTTTAAACTTTCTCATCGTTTTGACCTCGCGTGCTTAAAATCCCCAATTGCATCCTCGCGCGGCTCACGCCGCTTCAAGCTCATCGAGCGCCTTGATATGCGCATTCTCGTCAGGTGGGCCGTCTTTTGCCGCCTGCATGATAAATTTCGGCTTAAAGATATCGACCCATGCCGGCACCAAAAACATGGCGGCAGCCGCGTTCAACACCAACATAATGCTTAAGAGCTTCGCCGCATCCGCCTGGAAACGAAGATCCGAGACGAAGATCCACATCATGATGCCGCCGATGAGTGTCGACGCCGTAAACGCGATGGCCACACCCGTCGTGCTCACGGCGCGTACCACCGCCAGCTGCAGATTAGGTTGCACGTGCATTTCCTCTTTGATGCGGTCCATCATGTAAATCGCGTAGTCGACACCAAGCCCGATCCCAACCGCAATCATCGGCACCGTGTTAACGTTCAAGCCCATGCCCATCGCGCCCATACAGGCGTACGTAATCACGGTGGCGAAACCCATCGCGACGAGCATCATGACGCCCGCGTGGAGGGACCCGTAAAACCACAGCGTGAAAGAAAAAATTAGTGCAAGTACCGCCGGCACCACGATTAGGTTCGTCTCGAAGGCTTCTTCATCAATCGCCGCCGTCACGCCCACCGGCCCGCCCGCGAGTTCAATCGAAAGTCCCTCCACCTTGCTCCCGACTTTCGCCGCCCACTCTTTCGCCATGTGGATCGCACGCCGGATCGTTTCTCCAGTGTGGTCCTTATAGAAGAAGACCATATTCGCCACTTGATCTTCGCTATCTTGAAAGCTGTTGAGCGCGCCGGGGATCGGCGCCGACATCATGTAGGTGTACATGAGCCCACCGGCGTCGCGCGCGTCTGTCGGAATGACCGCCCATCGTGGATCGTCGTTGCGCGTCATGCGGTGCACTTGGGTCACCAGATTATTGGTGCCTTTGCTGCCGCCGAGGCTTGGATCGAGATTATTGGTGCCTTTGCTGCCGCCGAGGCTTGGATCGAGCAACATGTAATTTTGAAAGTCCTGCAGCGCGCGGAGCACTTCCGGCCGTTTCAAGCCGCCGGGCTCGCTGGTGCGGGCGATGATGAAGAGTTCTTCCGACCCTGGAAATCGTTCGTTGATCGCACGCGAAGACACGTTGTAATCGTGGTCCAGAAACAATAACGGCGAACCTGGCTCGGGTTCACCGACCACCACCTTGGTGCTCAGATAGCTCGCGCCGATGGCGATAATCAAACAAGTCCACAACACCGCGCGCGAGCGTGCAGAGGTTGAAGTCACTTGCGCGAGCTTCGGGAAGATACGACGGCTGATGCCGTGGCGGATCTTGGTGTTCTTGGGTTGAGGCAATAACGCAAGCAGCATCGGCAGCGTGACCAATACGGTGACCAGCATCGACAGCGCCCAGAATGACGCGTAATACGCCATTTTGTCGTTGATGGGCACCGATCCTAAACCAATCAGAAAGAGCGCCGCGGCATCCGCCGCGATGGCGAGACCGCCCGGACGGAACAAGCTGTTGAAAGTGTTACGCGCGGCGCTCGCGCGCTCGCCAGTGATTTCAAGTTCCAGGAAGTAACGTTCAACCTTTTGGATGCCGTGCGACATCGAGCGCGCCGAAATCAAAAACGGCACCACGAGCATCAGCGGATCCAAATGGAATCCGAAGACACCCATGAACCCGACTCCCCAAATACTCGTGAGGAGCATGCCGAAAGTCGGTAGCAATATGCCGTACAAACGCCGGGTATAAACGATCAAGATGCTAATCACGATCAGGATCGTGTAGAAGAATATCTGCAGGATCTGCGGTCCATACGACGACACCCAACCAACCAACACCGGATGGCCGGTGGCATAGATATGGGTGCCCGGCGTAGCTTCGGACTGGCGGATTTTTTGCAGCTGCTCGAACACCTTGGCGTAGTCGAGCGCACCTTCGTTCAATGTGCCCTTGATAATCGCGGCTTTCAGATCGGGCGACACCAACAAGCCATACACGGTTGGATTGGTTTGCACCGCCGTCGTCATTTCGGCGAGCTCTTGTTTTGTGTAGCCGCCTTTATTTGGGTCGTAATACGGCGTCGACTCCACCGAGCCGTCGGGGGACAAGAAAATCTTGCGGGTATTACGATGCGTGAGGCTGGTCACCAGGTTGTGATTAATCCCATGCACGGTGTCGAGCGCGAGCGTAATACGATCGATGCGCGCGAGTGTATCGTCATTGAAGATCGTGCCTTCATCGACTTCCACCGCCATGACGATGATATTGGCGCCACCGAAGATATCGCGAATCTTATTGTGTAGCTTGATGTAGGGGTGTTCTTGAGGCAGGAGGTCCGCGAAATCCGAG
>CAZKRY010000013.1:0-214884 GCA_964555355.1 uncultured Klebsiella sp. | reverse complement strand
ATTGTGTAGCTTGATGTAGGGGTGTTCTTGAGGCAGGAGGTCCGCGAAATCCGAGACCATTTTAACCAGCGGAATATGCCAGGCGAAAAACGCCGTGATGGCGAACACCACCGCGAGTACGGCGCGGCGATTGCTAAATAAAAAATCGCCGAGGCGCGGAAAAAACGCTTGTTTTTCCATCACGGCGTTCCTTGATTGAGGGCGAGAGGCGGAACGTCGCTCGCTTGCACCGCCTGCGGATTAGAAAGCGTTAGCACACGTAATGCGCCACTGCCGCCGGCGACCAGCAACTTGTCACCGAGCGGTAACATCGCACGGAGGTATTGGTGGTAAGCGTCGGGATACGATTGCGGCTGCCATTGACCGTTGACCCGCAGCATGACCACGCCATCGCCGCCTACCACACACGGCACACCGTTCAACGCGCCAAGCGTGAATAGGGGTGCCAGCGTCGGCGTTTGTACCAAGCGCCAAGTCGCGCCGCCATCGGCGGTTTCCATCACGCGCCCGCGTAAACCAACCGCCCACCCTTGTTGCGGATCTTGAAACCACGCGTCCTGCGGATAGAACTCTTCCGGCATCGGATCGAGATTCTGCCATGTCGTGCCACCGTCCATGGTTTTGAGCACCGCGCCAAATTCGCCCACCGCGATTGCATGGTTGGCATCGAAAAATTGAATGGAAGTCAGGAACAGATCTTCTTCCAATGACTGCGCCGTCCACGTCGCGCCCTTATCCGCGCTCACCAAAAATGTGCTGAAACTTCCGACCACCCACACGCGCCCTCGCGAATCACAAGTGAGTGCCTGCGGCGTTTCGTTGGAATCGATCTTGGCCATGGTCCATTGCTCGGCGGTGGGGGAGCCGAGCCAAATTTGCCTCTCGAACGCGAGTGCGACAAAACTTCCGTCGGGGCACGCCGCCACGTCCATCAACGACGGCCATCCCTCCAGCTCGACGCGTTGCCAAGATTGGCCTTGATCGGCCGAGGTCACGATCACGCCGTGGGTTGCGACCACGACTACGCGCTCGGCATTGCTGGCGGCCGCTTGAAATTGATCCGAGCGACGGATCGGCTGTTGCCGGGTCGCATCCACTTCTTCCAGTCGCAACTTGGCTTCACACCCAGCCAAGAGGAGCGCTAAGCCCAACCAGACCAATGCCCCTGCTCGTGACTGTGCCTTACGTAAATTCAACACTCCCCCTTGAGCCTCGTTCTCGCACGCTGCATCTTTGGTGCAGCTTTTCGTTGAGTATACCGTTAGATAATCGATATCCAAATCTTTTATCGATATTTATTTGGCTGGCCGCCGATGCCCCTGCCGTTCGATATCGACTCCGACCGTCGACCTATGTGCCGGCTAGGTCACGACGCCTAAGAAATTCTCGTTCAGCTTGCGGTCGTGGTAGAAAATCGCCCGACCAATCTGATCGGCCGTCCACGTGATGGGTTGGTGATCCGGATACCAGGTGTAGTCACCGCAGAACACCTCGTTACGGTTGCCAGAAGGGTCGAAGAAATAGATCGTACGGCCGCGGGTAATGCCGTGTCGGGTTGGACCGAGATCCAATGAAATATCATGCATCGAGATGAGATCGGCCGCGCGCAATACTTCTTCCCAGGTGCCGAGCAGGAATGAGGCGTGATGGAATTTGTTTTTCTCGGCGTGCCGCACGAAAGCGATGTCATGCGCCTTGTTCGAACACGAGAGGAACACCGCGATGATGAGTTCGCCATCGACCACTTTTTCTGTCAGGTCGAACTTAAGCACCTCGGTTAATAGCTTGATATTGCCGTCGAGATCATCGCCGTAAAGCAAGCAGTGATCAAAACGCTGTGCCTGCATGCCCTTTAATCCTTCAATCCACGGATCCGGATTAACGCGGCCGAGGCCATTGCCCATGTAATCCTTCTGCGCGTAAAGCTCGAAGGTATGTCCGGTGGGTATTTGAAAGCGCACGCGCTCACCGCAATGGTTGAGTTCGCCCGCCGGAATCCGTTCGGTCTTGCAACCGAAGGCTTTCAAATCACGCTCCAAATCGTTTAGCGAATCCGCATTGATGACTTTGAACCCCATGAAATCCATACCGGGGGCGTCGGCTTCGCGCAGCACCACGGAAAACCAATCCTGCTCGTCCCAACCTTTGAGATAAACCCGGCCTTGCGCGTCGCGTTCGATTTCTTGCAGGCCCAAACGATCACGGTAATGCACCACCGCAGGTTCCAAGTCGAGCACACGAATGCACACGTGTCCGGGACGAATGACGGGTGATTGGGCCATGGGATCCTCCTTTGCCGAGCGTTAAAGAGTCGCCAGTCGCGCGCGCTGCGCGACGATGCTTTTATGTAATTGACCGATGACTTGCAATTCCAAGTCCGAGTTAGGCGTCAGCCGGCATGCAAGTCCAATCCCGGCCGCTTCATCATCCACGCTGATATGCGCGCGACTCATCTTGCGCGCCGTGAACGTTCCGCGCACCACCTTTATTTTGCATACCCCGCAGCCGCCGCCGCGACACCCTACGGGGATACCGCGTCGATTCAAACGTTCCATCGCCCTTAAGACATTCTCATCCGGCATGCAGTTGAACCGTTCGCCGGTGTCGGCGATCAAAATCTCGAATTGCTTGGCGGCATTCATCGTGTCTACAGCCGTCTAAACAGCGGGCTGCGCGCGAGACCCTGCGCGGCGTCGGCGGACGTTAGGAACTTCTCGGTGTAAATGTCTCGTTCAAACAGCCGGCCCTGCATCAGGGTTTTGATACAGGCTTCGATCATCGCCGGTGGACCGCATAAATAAGCTTTGTGTCCTTCGAAGCGGCCGTTGAAATGGCGCGCGGCGGCTTCGTGCACAAACCCCGTTTCGCCCGACCACTCGCTTGTGGCGGCGTCAGAGAGCGCCGGGATGTAGTGAAAGTTGGGATGATCCTTCGCGAGTTGTTCGAACAATTCCGCGTAATAAAGCTCGGCCCGCGTGCGCGCGCCGTACACCAAAGTGACATCGCGCTGCTCACCGCGCGCGAAGAGAGCGAGAATCATCGATTTCGGACTGGATAGGCCTGAGCCTCCGGCCAAGAACAACATCGGCTCCGGCGCCGACTCACGCACAAAGAACCGCCCCAGCGGCCCGCTACATCGTAGGCTATCGCCCACTTTCAAGCGCTCGCATAAATACGCGGTGCCGGCACCGCCATCGACGCGCCGCACGTTAAGTTCGATTTCCCCTTGCGCGTTAGGCGACGAGGCGATTGAAAACGCCCGCGCACCCTCAACGCCAGGCACTTGCACGTTGAGATACTGCCCGGCTTGAAACTCGAGTCCCCCCTCGACGCGCAGATAAATACCTTTGATGGTCGGCGTTAGCTGCTGCAGGCTGACTACCTGCGCGGTGAAATCGCGGATTGGGAAATTCTTGGCATCGGGTTCGGGATCGACATCGGCTTCGATGACGCAATCCGTGGCAAGCAAGGTCGAGCAGGCGAGGCATTTGCCCTCTTCCCGCTCAATATCCATCAGCGCAAAAGCCGACGCCTGCTCCGTGTGTTCAATCTCTCCTTCGATCACTTGCACTTTGCAGGTTCCACACAAACCGTGATTGCACGCGTACGGCAACCAAATGCCGGCACGTAAGCAAGCATCGAGCACCGTCTGGTCTTCGCCGACTTCGATCGTCTCGCCAAGCGGCTCGATAGTGAGCTGGTAAGCCATGGTGATGATTACGCTTGACGCTCGCGGTTGTTACACGCCTGAACCATTGATGCCATCGAGCCCAGGCTGATAAAAGCTCAGATAGCTCATATGCGTGACGCCGTTCTCGCGTAATGATTTATCGAGATCCGGCGACCACGGTTTGCTGTCATGCGTCCAGCGTAGCTTCGACCAATCGATCGCCGCCATCTCGCGATGGTGGTCATGATCGGGTTTGAACATCGTTTCTAAAAAATCGCGCAGCGTGATATCCGGCGGCAAGCGATACGCCGCCGGACACGGCACCAGTAAGTGATGTTCCCAACAGCAATAGATATTGATATCGCCGCCGTAATTCTCGACGCGGTCGGCGGATGGAAAGTTGTATTCGCCAATCGTCACCATCGGCATGTTCGTTTCCTCCTAGGCCGCCGCCGAGTTCGGCGTCGTGTCCTTGCCACCGTGCCATTTCACCCAGTTCGCATAATCCTGTGAGCTGTAATACTCACCCGCTTCTTCGCCCATCGGACAATGTAGCCACGCCGCGTACTCGCCAAGGGTGCGTGCGCCACCGGCGTTGCCTTGATAAATCTGCTGGGGCGGGATGTAGGACTGGCAGAACTTCTCCGGCTCGTTGACAAAAATATCCTTGCAGCCGTCCGAGCAAAAATTGAACTTCATGCCACGCCATTCGTAATGCCGCACAGATTGTTTGCGCGGATCGTCCACTTCCGTGAAAAAGTCCGGCACCTGGCAGGTCTGGCAGACCAGCGGCAGACGATTGGTGTAGAAGCGGCCGCCTTCGCGTTCAATCTCCGCGAAGCGCTCAAAGCGCGGGCGATAATATTTGTCGAAGGTTTCGCCATATTTCTCCGACAGCCAATCCATTTCGTACGGCTGCGGCAACCAGGCATGAAAACCCGTGGCCGGGCACGCGGTATAAAACACCGTCCAAGCTTGATGCGTGATATGCATTTTTTCCTTGCTCGCGATGTCTTCGTACTTCGGCAACCGAATGCCGTAACGGCTTAAATCATTGAAGAGCGCATACCCATTATCTTCCCAATAAATGCCCCACGCCTCGGCCCAGGACATGACTTTCTTCGGCAACATGTAATCCATCATCGTGCCGACCAACGACAATAAGCGATAGCCGCGCCAGAACCATTTATCGATATAACGCTGCATGATCGGCACGTTGTCTTCGTGCTGTTCAAGCACGAACTTGACGACTTCAAGCCCCAAGGTCATGTGCCTTGACTCATCCGATTGCGCGGAGAAGCCAAAGGTGGTGGTTGCCATGTCGCCGTTGTACGCCGCGCCCGAGACGAACGGCATGAAGAGCAAGTTGGTCAGCACATATTCAAACGCGAAGGATATCGACGTTACGAACTCAAACGGTCCCGCGGTAATCGCATCTTCGAAAAATGACTTGGGAATGGATAAATACCAGGCGCGATCCCGCATATGCATCGACTGGTGAAAGCCGTTGAAATACTTGTTGTACTGGCTAAACGCATGGATCTGCGTCTGCGCGTGTCGCAATTCATCCAGTGCCTGCATTTGGCAGGCAACGCGGGTGCCCGCGCCACGGAAATGGCGACCGGCGATACAGAAGCCGCGATGCGCGTTGTATTCCGCCGGGGTGATGCCCTGCATCCAGAGTTTGATCGCGGTTAGATAACGCGCATCCGAAATATTCAGCTGGCCGTTGTTCTGGCTAAAACTGTCCAGGATCGCGTAGAGCTTGCGCTCTTTCTCGGCTTGGTATTTCCAGTACGCATCCATCGTCAAGCGGAACGGGTCTTCCCATTTATCCCAGTTCTTGATTTTGATGCCTTCGTATTTGTCGTACGGGAAAACTTTGTCCATTGGTTGGTAGGTCGTTTCCCAATCGAGACCGCGCGTCATCAATTGGTATTTTTCCTTCAGGCTTAGCTTCTTGTCGGCCATGGCTCTCTCCCGTTAAGACTGCTGGCCGGGTTTACCCCAGGCCAAAATAAATTCGTCTTCGCTTTCGTCGATATTGCCGGATAGCGAAATCAAATTGATATGAATGCTCTGCAGATCGAACTCGCGCCCGAGCTTCTCTTCGATCGACGTGCGCCTCACCACCAGTCGGTTGGGCACATCGATTTTGATCATCGCCGGCATCTCGTTCACCACCGCGCCGGGATTATCTTCAACGATGGCTTCGATGATCGGCCGCGCTTCCTCGTTATTCTGGAAGCAGATAAAGACCTTGTTGTGTTCTTGCAGACTCACGACTAGCCCCCGATCCCGATCTTGGCGAGGCGCGCGTCGAGCGCGCTCGCGATTTTATCGAGCGCACCGTTGGCTTCTGCACCGAACGCCACCTGTGCAAGCGGTAAAACCGCTTCGCGCACCCGGGGCTCCCATACAGCCACCCAGGATTTAAGCAGCGCCTGATTCTCGCTACTCGCGCCTGCCGCCACTTTGAGCGTCGCGTCGGTCCAGCGGACGGACTCGGCGAACCAATCGCGCATGAACTCCGTACACATCGCATACGCCACGCTGCCTTGCGCGGCAAGTGCCGCATCGATTTGCTCGTAAGCAAGGGGATACACCGCGCCATCGAGCAAGAAATTCTGCGCGAGATGCACTTCAAACCAATCCTTGGTCACCATCAAATCTTCGATTAGCCGCCGCATCGGTTGCCAGTCGGGATGCGTCATCCATTCCGCCTTCGCGGAATCGAGCAGCTTGGCGCTTGGGTCGAGCACCAGACCAAGACGCGTCACGTACTGCGCAAGTCCCAAACGATCCATGGCCTGCATCAGCGCGGCGGAGTTGAACGGCGTGCCATAGGCGTACGCGCTCATGTAGCAGTTATTGGTATTCGCACCCCATTCGGCGTGGCGTAACGGTACGATCAGGTGGGCAATTTTCGCGCGCCACTCATCACTCACGAGTGCCAGTAACCCGCGTTTTTCCACCATGCTGAAATTATTGTCCTGCGCCTCTTGTTGTTTCGCGCGTTGAATGGTGTACGGCGCGTAATAGTACTGGCGTGGATCGATGAGTTTGTCGAAGTCGTCGAGCTCAATCGCGGTGCGACGCTTGTCGAAGAGTTCCAAATGCGGTTCCCAGGTAGGGCGATAATGAAAATTTTGCGTCATTTGGAAGTCGTGCACGGCTTCCTGGTAACGCGTCGCCGCTTTGCCTTTGCCGATGCGCGCTTCGATGTGATCGAAAGTAAGCCGCAGCGGTTCAATGTGCGTGGTCTTGATCTCGATAGTCATCCAAATTCTCCGCCTTGGTCTTAAGCCCTTAAAGAAGCCCTGCCTGCTCGCAGAGTTTACTTAATTGTTTTGGTAGCTCGCCTCATTCTTCAACGGCGTCGCGCTGTCCGTCGCGCCATTTACCCCGATCCGCATCCACGTGCCTGGCCTGCTCCGCGGTCAAGTGCACCACGTGATTGGTTGCGCAAAACTCGGCGAACGCGGCCGGCGGCAAAATCATCTCCAAGTACAGCGTCGGGTCACCGATTGAGAACTGGAACTCGATGAAGCCGCCGCGCGTCTCTCCCGTCACCCGCACATAGCGGGTCTGGTCATCGATTGGCGTCAAGTAACTTGGCCTGGTCATCGGTGCCCGCTCCGCGAGTGTTTTGGATCAGCATGAACCATGCCAGCGGATATAAGCGACCGGCAGACAAGGATTTCCGCCAATTTCGAATCCATGTGGCAGTGCAAACATGTGCATATCGTCAAAATTGCGGCGGCGCAACTTAATCAAATCATCAAATTCAACGATCACTTTGATCGTTTCAGTCGATAGGCAAGTTGCGGACGGGTCATCCCGAGGAGACGTGCCGCGGAACTTAAATTGCCGTCCGCACGCCGCACTGCGGCCTCGAGCAAGCGGTTTTCTAGCTCATCGAGCGGTACCTGTTCGCCGAGCAGGGCGTCGATCAAGTGCTGCAGCGGCGGAGAGTCAGGCGCGTTGGATCGCGCGTCCTCTCGGCGCGCACTCGGCTGCAGCGGGGTAAAAAGATTACCAGCTTCGATGTGCTCGCCGTTACCGGTCAGGATCACGCCCCGTTCGATGATGTTCTCGAGTTCGCGGATGTTTCCCGGCCATTCGTAGTACATCAGGGCGTCGAGCGCGTCGGGCGCGATGCCGCCGATCCGCTTATCGTGTCGCGCCGAGTGTTTGTCGATGAACCGCGCGACCAGCAATGGGATGTCGCTCGTGCGATCGCGCAGCGGCGGCACGATGACCGGATACACATTCAATCGATAAAACAGATCGGCGCGAAACGTCCCCTGCGCCACGGCTTCCTTGAGGTCTTTATTGGTGGCGCACACCAGGCGCACGTTAACCTTGCGTGTGGTGGTGTCACCGATCCGTTCGAATTCGCCTTCTTGCAATACGCGTAGCAACTTGGCTTGCGCGCCCGGCGAGAGCTCACCGACCTCATCCAAAAACAACGTGCCACCATGCGCGCGTTCGAAGCGGCCGGGGCGCGACTGATTCGCGCCGGTAAAAGCGCCCTTTTCCACCCCAAACAATTCGGATTCGATCAGGTCTTCCGGGATTGCCGCGCAGTTAACCGCGACGAAAGCCGCGCGTGCGCGCGGGCTTTGTTGATGCAAATGCCGGCCGAACATCTCTTTGCCAACGCCGGTTTCGCCGAGCAACAACACCGTCACTTGGCTCGCCGCGGCCTTGCGTACCATGTCTAGCGCCGCGCGAAACGACGGCGCCGCGCCGACCATTTCGCTCCCCTGCGACTGGTCCTGCAAAGAGTAGCGGAGCCGCTCAATTTGGTTCTGTAATTCGAGCAGCCGATCGGCGACCGGGTCTGGGCTCAGATATTTCACGTCACGTTCGGCATCCCCCCACTCGACTTCAAGCTTGCAGAGGATGCGGCAACAAACGTCGCCTTTGGCCACGCATTCCACTTCGCGGCAAATGACCGACCGCCCCATCAATTCTGAACAGTAGCCACTTGCGTAACCCGCCTGCATCCAACACGCAGGCTCGCTTTCGATCCCAAACACTTTGCTGTGGACCGCGGCTTCAAAAGAATTTTCCCAGATGAAATCGCCGAAAAAATTGCCAAGCTCGATATCGATTTCAAGCTTGGCGGTTTTAACGTTAACGATCCCTTCCAAGGTGTGCAGTTCAGGCCCCGCTTGTAGGAGCTCGGTATCGGTAGCGTGAGGTAGCAAGCGCCGCACGAATTCGGCATCGCGTTTGCCGGAGGCATACCCCATGCGTGTCACCACCCCACGGGCGCGATCTCGGCCCAAGGTTTCAATCAATTCCTGGCGCAGGGAACCCATGGATTCCGCGTGCAGCAGAATCATGCGTTGGTTATCGAGCCAGATCTGACCGGCTTCGGAGGAGAGGCGAAGTTTGGCTTCGAGCGCGGCGGGAATAGACGATTTATTGCTCATGTCGTTTCAAGCTTGTTGGGATTCGCGTTGCTCACCCCAACTTACACTCACTACACCGCCTCTATCCACACCGTAGGTTGGGGTGAACATAGTGAACCCCAACAGATTCCACGCGCTGGCTTGTTGGGGTTCGCGTTGCTCACCCCAACCTACATTTGACGCCTTCACTGCGAAAAATAATTCAGCACCAACTGATTAAATCGTGCCGCGTGTTCGATTTGCGTCCAGTGGCCACATTGACCGAAGACGTGTAGCTCAGAACGCGGAATGAGCTCCAACATGCGATACGAGCTCGACAACGGCACCACCCGATCGTCGCGACCGTGGATCAACAACACCTGATGTTTAAGCGCGCGGAGATCGTCATCTTTTTGCGCGAGCGCATCGATAAAGCGCTGTCGCGGTGCCGGGAACATCTTGCTAAACGATTCTTGAAAACCCGGCCGAATACTTGCTTCATAACGGAGCTTCGCGAGATCGTCCGTGACCAACGAACGATCGTAGGCAAAGATATCGAGCAGCTTGCGCATGTTCTCCAATGATGGCTCGTAACCCCATGCCGCATCGAGCCCCGGCGTTAGTTCAAAATGCGTGCCGGCGGCGCCCATCAGCACCATACGTTTGACGCGCTCGGGCGCGGCCACTGCCAGCGCCAACGCCAACCCGCCGCCAAACGAATTACCGACGATGTTGACGCAATCAAGCTTAAGCGCGTCAAGAAATCCCAACGCGTGTTTCTTCCACAAATCTAAGGTGTACTCGGCATTCGCCGGGCGTTCGGTAAAACCAAAGCCGACCATGTCCGGCGCCAACACACGGAAATGCGGGCTCAGCGCCGGCATCGTCAACCGCCAATTGGCAAACGCACTGACCCCGGCGCCCGATCCATGAATTAATACCACCGGTTCACCGCTGCCCACATCGTGATAATTGGTACGAATGCCGGCGGCGGTAATTTCGCGGGATATTTCTGGATTCTGGCTCATAGGGTCTCCGTTAGCGGCGCGCGAGCCGCAGTTCGTTTAAATGCTCGAGAACGAAATCAATGCGATCGTTGCCCCAAAAGATTTGATCCTCAATGACAAAGGTCGGCACGCCAATGACGCCTTTTGCTTGGGCTTCGTCCCAATTCGCCGCAAGTTTGGCTTGATTCGCGGGGGTGTTCACGAATGCGTCGTACTCGGCAACATCGAGTCCCACGGCATGCGCCACGGCATTTCGGACTTCGGGCAAACCAATATCATTTCCCGCCGCCCATTCCGCGCGCATCATCTCAACCACATAGGGCCGCAATAATCCTTTTTGTTCCGCGAGCAATGAACCTACACCTGCGAGAGTCGCGTCGGTGGTGATTGGTGGTGGGTTGCATGGGATCCCCAATCGCCTGCAGTGGCGGGCGAGATCCTGACGCGCGATCGGCACTTTGACCTTCGCGCGATCCGGCGGCGAGCGGCCATCCCAGCCGCCTAAGGGGCGCCACACGAGCGTAGTGTGATAATCGTCGAGTATCGACCACAGGGTTTTCGAGGCGAGATAGCAATAAGGACTGCGAAAATGGAAATACAAGTAAACGCTTTGCGGCACCGGATGACCTAGGTTCATGGTTGCTCTCGAAAAAGACTGCTAAATAGACTGAAAGGTTAGCTGACGGGCTTAAGCGGATAGCCAAGTTCCGCGTATGGGTATTCCGCAATTTCATGCCGCGCCACCCCTGACTGCGCGGGGCAAGCGTAATAAGCGCGGATCTCGGTGATGAGGCCGGCCTCGTCAAATCGATACCATTCATCCCCGCGCAAATAGCCGTTCAATTTAGGTTTGAAATGCGTCCATTCAATCACGGCCTGGCGACGCCGCTCATCGCCGATGAAACTATCTACCGTCCAGGAAGACCCCCACTCACGCACGCACCAACACCAGCTGTCCGCAATCACCTCCGCGCCGCGCATGGCGCCGAACGGACTACCGGCCGGAAAGTAATGCACGGCATCCGCGGTGAAATAGGACATCAAGCGCGGTTTGTCGGCTTTGCTGCACGCATCGAAATAATCGCGAATGCGTTGTTCCATTTCGTGATTAGTGAACGCCATGAGTACGCAATGCCTTCGACTTGATTTCGCTGCGCCCTGCGGATTTCTGGTTAAGTCACCACGTTAAAAAAACTCGGCCGCGGTTGATTGTCGATGGCAAACGCGGCGTGACCTAGCTGGGTGGTGTCCCAGGTGAGATGCGGGCGATCCGGATAATGGATGTAGCCGCCCGAAAACACTTCGTTACGATTGCCGGAAGGATCGTAGAAATAAATCGTGGCGCCTCGCGTGATGCCGTGGCGCGTCGGCCCCACATCGACCGAGATGTTGTATTTCCCCATGATGTCGCCGGCGTGATACACATCATGAACGGAATCAAGATAGAACGACATGTGATGAAACTTACCGCGGTCTTCACGAAGCACAAACGCGATGTCGTGTGGTTTGTTGGAGCAACACAGGAATGTGCCGAGTTGCATGCCGCTGTCGTTGTCGATCAATTCCTCACCGAGATCGAATTCCAGCACCTCGATAAAAAACTTGGTGGTTTCGGTGACGTTCGGACCGGCTAGCAGCACATGGTCGAGGCGGGTCGCGCCCATGCCGCGCACCACACCGTCATCGGGTAACACCCCGGGATTACGCGTCGGCATTGAATTACCGATGCGATCTTTCTCGGCATAGAGTTGCATGACATGCCCGCCCGGGAGTTCGAGCTGAATGCGCCGGCCGCTGCGTGGGTAGGTGCCGGTCGCGATCCGCTCCACGTTGAAACCGTATTCTTTGATCCGGCCCTCGAGGCGGGTCAACGTGGCATCGTCAAAAACCTTGAATGCAAAATAATCCATGCCGGCCGTGTCGGCTTCACGGATCACCACGCTGTGATGATCATGTTCATCCCATGCCTTGAAGTAAATGCGGCCTGGCTCGCGCATGACTTCTTGCAGACCGATGTACTGACCGTAATGCTTGGCGGCGGCCTCTAGGTCCAATACTCGTACCGCGACCTCACCGATTCTCAAGACTCCGCGAATGGCCATGGGCGACTCCCCTCGTTAGCTGAGCGTTGGCCTGCATCATAGTCGACAAAAAATCTCGATCAAATCATTTTTTATCGATAATCTGCCGAAACCTAGTTCAGCAATCTTGGAGGCCCGCGCCATGCCACTCATCCAAATCACGATCCTCGAAGGTCGCGCCGTCGCCCAGAAACACCGCTTGCTGCGGGAAATCACCGCGCTGGTGTCAGAGGTATTGGAGGCCCCGAAAGAACGCATCCGGGTCTGCATCAACGAAGTCCCGCCAGACAATTGGGGCATTGCCGGGGAACCCGCTAGCGTGGTGCGGGCGGCGGAAATCAAAGCCCGGGCCGACGCCGCCAAGCAGAAAATCACCAAGCGGCGCCTAGCGACCAGCAAGGCGCGAGCCTAGCGACGAAGACGCGAATTCGGCGCGGTTATTACACAACCAGGTCATCATCAAATTGATGAACGATGTGTTCGTGCGCGACGTCGGCGTTGGAACGTCGGCCGGTGCTATTTTTGCGGCGTCGCGCCGCGACGGGTTTTTCTCGGCCTATGGCGGCGTCGTGACTCACACGCGGTTCTTCTCGCGAATCTGACCATAAGCGGTGCGGGGGTGCTTGCCGTGCTTCCATCGGGGCTCCAAAGACTTTGGATGAGCGCGTCATTCGCGCGATAAGAACGTTACCGCGAGACGCTTAAGGCACGCTTAAGCCGTCACTTGTCGCCTACTCGGTCGACGTAGAGGTAGTTGCTATCGCGATCTTTTCCAAAGACGCATGAGCGTTTCTGCGTTCGCAAGCGCCGCTGCGCGCAAGTGTTCGGGTACCACCCCATCCAACGGTTCCGATCGCGCGGACCGATGCACACGATAGTGCGCAAGCGCTATCGCCGCGGTAACTTCGCGCGGCGAATACTGCGACAACATAGCCATGTGCAAGCGGTGGACATCTAAGTCTTCGACCACCGCATGCAGCACCGACGGCGAAAATTCCGGTGCCCTAATGGCAGCGCTCGCCTGCGTTGCCGAAGCGACGATCTCCGGAATTTCCAACTCTTCTGGAATTTTCAGGAGTCCCATTCGCTGCAAGCGACGCCCCAATGCCAAGCGAGAACCCGCATAAGAAATCGGCCCGGCAAGCAGCATGCCGAGTAGCGCGGGCGCCATCCATGCCGCGAGCGGCGGCGCCACGGCGTATGCCGCCAAGCCGAGCAACATCCCAGCCGCCGTGTGATGCCGGTGGCGACGCCAAGCCTCGCGCCACGAAACACCACTTTCATCTCGCGCCTGAGATTTCCACCCGCTGTCGTGACCGCGCAGCACTTCGAGCACGAAACGGCTTTGGAACAGCATTTGAATCGGCGCCGTCAGCGCCGAGATAATTATCTCGCTGAGTAGATTTGCAAACAATAAAACGTGACCGCCAAATTTTCGGTGCTCACCGCGCCAAACCGCGGCAATCCAACCAAAGAGCTTAGGTGCGAGCAACACCGCCATCGTGACCGTGAATAGCTGGATCGCAAGTTCGGGATCGATTAGATGCCACACCGGGTAGGGCGTGCGATTCGGAAAGAAATACTGCGGAAGCTCAAAGCGCGTCTGCAGGGCCGCGATGACGCCAACCACCAGAAATGCGAACCATAATGGCGAGGATAAATAGGACATGATACCGGTGAGTAAATGCAGCCGACTAAGCGGGTGAAGGCCGCGCGCCCCGATCACCGCCATATGCTGAAGGTTGCCCTGGCACCAACGGCGATCGCGTTGCGCGTGCTCAATCAACGAGGGTGGCGATTCCTCGTAACTACCGGCAAGCTCGCTCAGCATGTAAACGCCCCATCCCGCTCGCCGCAGTAGCGCGGCTTCAACGAAGTCGTGGCTCAGAATGTGTCCACCGAACGGCGCTCTACCGCCGAGCACCGGCAGCTCGGCATGCGCCGCAAAAGCGGCCACGCGAATGAGCGCATTGTGTCCCCAGTAATTGCCGTCACTGCCATGCCAGGCGGCTAGGCCCCTCGCCAACACCGGCCCGTAAAGACGGCCCGCGAACTGCTGAGCACGCGCAAACATCGTGTTTCGATTGACCACCTGCGGGACGGTTTGGAGCAGGCCCACGTGGGGGTTCGCCGCCATGATCCGTACCATCTCGACGATCGTCGTGCCTTCCATCAAGCTATCGGCATCAAGCACCATCATCGCCTCGTAATGGCCGCCCCAGCGCTGACAAAACTCCGCGATGTTGCCGGCCTTACGCGCAGTGTTGTTAAAACGCCGTCGATAAAACAAGCGGCCGGTGGCGCGCAGACGCTGACGGAGTTGATTCCACAGGATCTCTTCTTTGATCCAGGCCTCCGGATCGGTCGAATCGCTCAGTACGAAAAAATCGAAATACGCCAACAACCCGGTCGCGCGTAGCGATTCGTACATGGCTTCCATGCCGCCGAAGATCCGCTCCGGCGCCTCATTGTAGGCCGGCATCAGCAACACCGTTCGCGGTAAAGGACCACTGGAAGATGGGGTCACTAATCCATGTGGAGTTTGTGAACCGCGAACCATCATTAGGCCAAGCAAACCGGTCCAAAAGGTCAACGCAATCCACAGGAAATTGATACCGAAGAGCACGGTAAGCAGCACTTCGATCGCGGAGACGCCGCCTGGTGAAAACACGCGTTGCATGACCCACACCGCGGCAGCCGTCGACAGCAGCGTGGGTCCGAACACGGCGAGCCGCCGTCGGCCAATGCCGGGTACGCACGGCAGCGCGAGCTCACGTGTTTGCAACCGAGGAGAATCGCGCAACGACTGTCGCGGCATCTCGAGCGGTTGCTCCGGCGGCAACGCGAGCGGCAACGCGCGCCATAACGCCTCAATCAGTTGCGCCGGCGGCTCTCGACTAAAAAGTGCGTGCGGCGAATAGTGCGCCGGCATGACCGTCAATAATGCAGCGCGTAGCATTTCTGGAGTGCAACGCACTGACGCGAAATGCTTCTCGGCAAGATCCCCGAGCCATGCGTCTAGGCACGACGCCACATGCGCAACACAAGCGCGCGGCGTTGTCTTAAGCGGGAGATCGCGCAGCAAACGTTCGCACAGCGCACGCAGCTCCGGTTCAGGACGACGGCCCAAAGGTCGAAGGTAGGCACAAGCTGCATTAATTCCCCGCTGTCTGGTGCGCGAGGCGCGAAGCCATGCGTCCGGCTCGGCGGCCGCACTGCCGCCGAGCCGTTCTACGCCGTCCACTGATAGGACCAGGTTTCCGTCAGCGCTTTGCCGGCAAGCGCCAAATAGCAGCGGAGTTCCACCGGATTTTGGTCCGCGGGCAGCACGTCAAAACTAACCCGCCACGCGCCGGTTTCCTCAACCAAGCGACAAACGACATGCTGGGGTGCCGCGCTTCCACTCCACACTTCCGCGCGCACCTCGGCCGCGGCATTGCGGGGGAGCGCCTTGCCGTTGAATTCAATCACAAAGCGGCGCGCCCCTTCGACACTCCCCTTACCGATTCGCGTCGAGGAAGTGGCTGCCGGTATTTCCGCCAGATGTTGCAGTTCGCGGCACCAATGCAAACGATAGCTGCCCTGCCATTCGGCACCTGCCGGGATCGGCGCTTCGGGACGCCAAAACGCGACGATATTGTCGTTAATCTCCTCGTTGGTGGGTATTTCGACGAGCATGACACCGCCCGCGCCCCAGTCGCCTATCGGCTCCACCCACACACTTGGTCGCATTTCGTAATGCGACTCCAGATCTTGATAATCCCGGTAGTTGCGATTCCTCTGCATCAGCCCAAAGCCTTTGGGATTGTGATCGACAAACGTGCTGACGCGTAGTTGGAGCGGGTTGACGAGTGGACGCCATAACCATTCGCCGCCACCGGTCCATACGAGGAGACCGTCGGAATCATGAACTTCCGGCCGAAAATCGTCTACCCCAACCCGATCGTTGCCCGCGAAAAAAAACATGCTGGTCAGCGGCGCCACGCCGATTTTGTCGATTTTCGCGCGCGCAAATAGCGTGACGGTGACATCAATGACGGTCTCGTCTCCCGGCCGCGTGGTGAAGGTATAAACACCCGTGACGCTCTGACTGTTTAAGAGCGCGTGAATGACCAGACTATTCGGGTCCTGCGGCTGCTCGAGATAAAACTCGGAAAAGTATGGAAACTCCTCACCTTCATCCGAAGCCGTGCCGATCGCGAGCCCGCGTGCCGAGAGGCCATAGGTGAGACGACGGCCGAGCGCCCGGAAATAACTCGCGCCGAGAAACACGAGGAGTTCGTCCATGTGACCCGGCGAGTTGAGATCCGAGTGCACGCGAAGGCCGGCAAAGCCCACGCCATCGCGCAGCGATGCGGTGTTGATGGCGTTTTCCCCAAAGTCAAACAACGTTGCGCTGTACCGGATTTCACGAGATTGGTTCCCTTGTACTTCAAACACGCGAATCGGCGTCTTGTAGTAAAAGCCCGGATGAAAAAACTGCACCGAGTACGGAGGATGATTGCCCCACAGCGCTTCATCCGGCCGATATCGAATGTCGCGATATTGATCGTAAGTGAGTTCCTGAAACGCTTCAGGCAGATTGTCCGCCGGTGCTTTGAACGGATGCGAGGCGAGCTGCTTTGCGCGACGCCTCAGCAAATCGATCGAAAACGCTCGCGGATCGGCGAAGCCTGGCGCTGCATGAGCCAACAAGGGGTAACCAGCGCGCGCTGAAAGCGCGGCCGCTGCGAACCTCGAAAGAAAGATTCTTCGATTCATAGCGACAATTGGCGAGCAATCAATAGGATCTCCTTGCGACGGGCGCGGGCGGTCGAGGTGAGGGGATTCTTCGTCGAGCGGCGTTGTGGACTATAACATCACATAAACGACCACAAAGCCCGCGCTCAGCAGCAACGTTAACGCCAAGAGAAAAACCCCGTCGATGAGATTGGTCCAAAATCTTAGATGAGGGGCCTGCAAGTGTCGCAACGCGAAAAAAATCATGTAGCAGCAAGATACGAATCCCAACGCGGAAACGAGCACGAGATCATCCGCGAACGCAGCGACCCGCCCGCTGGCGACCCGAAAATTAATCAAGCCAACGAGCGCCAGGCTAATCCCGGCGAGGGTGCCGCAAGTCGGCAGCAGCGTAAGCAATAACTCACGGAGGCTGTTCGAATCCCGATAGGCTTTCAGCATGGCGCGGGGCAGCTGCCAAGGTAACGTTCCAACGGGTTAGTCAGTTGCAGTCCTCGCCCGACACGCGCCGGTATCCATCGCCATCGATCACAAAATCGATGCCGCTCCCGTTGGACTCGTCAGCGGTGATTTGGTTTAGTGCGGCGTCCTGATACTCGCCGAACGAACTGACTATCGAAGTCATCCAAGATTGGTGGTCGGCCGGGCGATGACGGTTCATATTGCTTGGGAAAGATTGCATGGAGGCTCCTGTGAAAACCGCGCACGGTTCGCGCAGCCGCCACCTTGCGCCGCTTTCCTTAAACGAGCCTTAAGCAGGACTGACTTTTTCCAAGATGCCGCGAACTATCGTTTTCAAACGTACCGCATCAACTGGTTTCCTGAGTAGTGCAATACAGCCCGCTTTCCGCGCGATATCCTCATCAACCGTATCGCTAAAACCGGTATACAGCACAATCGGAAAATCCGGCTGACGGGTTTGTAGACCACGGGAAAGTTCGAGGCCTGAGCGCTCAGGCATGGTCTGATCGATTACCGCAAGGTCGAAGGCTTGCGGAGCGGCGCAAAACGCTTGCTCGGCGCGTATTGCGCTTTGCTGAACGGTGACATTGAGGCCCCAACTGCGTAGGAGATCCCGCATGAACTCACCGACCGCCGGGTTGTCATCCACCACTAATACGTTGCCGCGCAGCGTTTGAGTATCCGAGGAAGGCGCGAAGTTCTGCAGTTCGGTGTCTTCCAGCCCGGTTGCGCGCGCACTCGGGAAGAGTAACGCGAAGGTTGTGCCCGCCGACCGGTTGTCGACAACGATGTGCCCGCCCACTTGATGGACGATCCCATGCGTCGTTGCGAGCCCCATGCCACTGCCGTTTCCTTGCGCCTTGGTTGAAAAAAACGGCTCGAAGATCCGTTCCAAAATTGCGTTATCGATGCCAGCGCCGGTATCGGCCACGGAAATTAGGACATAGCTCCCCGCCACGGGTTGTTTACAAGAACTACAGCGGCAGCTGTCAAATTGTCGTTGCTCGGTTTGAATCCGCAGCACGCCGTGCCCCGCCATCGCATCACGCGCATTGATGCACAAATTCATGAGTGCTTGGGTCGCGTTCACCGGATCGAGAAATATGCGCGGCACCTCGGTTTCCGCTTCGACTTCGATCTGAATGCTCGACGGCAGCGTCGCTTCGAGCATCGAGACCACTTCCGTCACCAACGTCGTCACTTCAACCGGCCGCGGCTGTCCGCGCCCGCCGCGACTATAGGTCAGCATCTGTTGCACCAAATCTTGCGCGCGTTTACCCGCGCGTTTGGCACGCTGCAAATATCGCCGGTGTTCCGATTTGATTTCTTTGCCGAGTTCTTGCACGAGATCGATGTAACCGATGGTGCTGGTCAAGATGTTATTGAAGTCGTGGGCGATACCGCCGGTGAGTTGACCAAGCGCTTCCATTTTCTGCGCCTGTCGCAACTGCGCTTCCAGCTCCGCACGTGCGCGCTCGGCATTTCTGCGCTCCGTCAAATCATGCAAGTAGGCAATGAGGATGAGTTCGCGCGAGCCTTGCGAGACGCCAATTGTTAATTCGAGCAGGATCGGACGGCCATCGGCGTGTTGACCTAAGATTTCCGCACAGCGGGCCGTCGCGCCGGTGGATGCGGCATCAGCCAATACTTCACGAAAAGCCGCGCGAGTCTCGGCTGGGAAAAGCAGCGTCGCGCAATCTCGCCCTTTGATCGCTGCCGGCTCCATCCCGAAACATCGCAGTGTCGCGGGATTGGCATCGAGGATCGTCCCGCTTCCGTCCAGCGTGACGATGCAGTCGATGGCGGCGTCGATTGTCGCGCGCAGCCTTGCTTCGCTCGCACGCAGCTCCAGTTCTTGCAGTTTGGCTTGTGTGACGTCGCGCATAAAAAAAAGGGCGAGCTGTTCATCCCGGTTCTCAACCGCCGCAGCCCGCAATTCGATGTGCAGGAGACGACCATCCTTGGTCTTCATCCGGTCTTCTCCTCTCACAAACCCTTGCGCAAACGCAGCTTCAAAGAACTCTCGACGCGCGGACTGGTAATCTTCGTCGAGCGGAAAATCGCGCACCATGTTGCGGCCGATCGTTTCCTCGCGCGAATACCCGCTAATCTGACATCCGGCTGGATTCGCGTCGATGACAGTGTAGTCACGACTGACCACCGCCAAACCATCCAGCGATGAATTGAAAACCGCCCGATACATCGCTTCGCTGGCACGTAATGCCGATTCGGCGGCTTTTCTTTCGGTAATTTCGCGGGTGAACGCGAGGATCCGTGGCTGCCCGCCGATAATCACGCTTTTGAGGCGCACCTCGTCCCAATGCAGCGAACCATCCCGATTGCGCCGATGCCATTCGAATTCAGCAAAACCGGTGTGACGTGCATGCGCCATCCAATTAAAGGCCTCGACTTCCGTAAATGGTGGTTCGCCAGAGCTGACATCGCGCGGGGAGACTTGTGCAAATTCTTCGCGCGTATAGCCGTATACCACGCAGGCCTTCTGGTTAACCGCAACGATTCGTGTGGTCTCGACATCGAGCACAAAGATCGGGTCTTCGTTCGCTTCAAAAATGACCCGATAAGCTTCTTCGGCGTTCTCGAGCGCGCGGGATGCATCGTGCCGTTCGATTTCGGAGACCGTGCGATCCGCAAAGAGGCGCAGCATCGCTTCGGCCCAGACTGGCTTGACCGAGGGTTGCGTCGACATCGCGACGATTACGCCGAGCGTCGTGTCGTCTCTGCTGACCAACGGCAATCCGATATAGGATTTGACACCTAGCTCCGACGACGGGGGGCACGAGAATTGCGCCAACGCGTCAGCATTGTAATAACGAAAATCTCGCCCGGTGACGCGTTCACAGGGAGTACCTGCGAGCGGATACTCGAAGTTATCGCCGAGCTGTCCGTTGTACCAGAACGCGAGCGTACGCACGAAAATTTCCGCGCCGCGCAACTCGCGGATCCCCACCAGGACCGTTTCGGCGCCGGTGGTTTCCGCCACCGCGCGGGCAACTTCGCCAAACAAGGCCTGGCCGCTCGCGCCATACACTCGGCGCGACGTTTCGCGTAAACGCGCGGCGATCTCCGGATCGTCGACATTGCTCAAAAAACTTAAAGATTCGGGGATGAAGGTGCTAGGCATGGGGGTTCTACGTTACGCGCGCGGCGGCAAGTACATATAACCGATGCCGCGCACCGTTTTAATCGCCTCCGGATGCTCGACATCGCGTTCCACTTTGCGCCGGATCCTGGCGATACAAATATCGATGCTGCGGTCGAAGGGATCGCATTCGCGATTACGCAGCAACGTCATGATTTGGTCCCGCGTCAACGCACGGCGCGGGCGCTCAACCAGCACTTTGAGCAGATCGAATTCAGTCGAGGTCAGCGGAATTTCTTGACCCTGGTCATCGAGTAACGTGCGGTACTCGAGATCGAAGGTGGCCATGCCCACACGTACCGCGGCGTCCCGCGAAGCTTGCGGGCTTGCTGTTTCAGCCTCTCGATATCGCCGCAGCACGTTCTTCACGCGCGCCTTCAATTCCCGGATATCGAACGGCTTGGTTAAGTAGTCATCGGAGCCCATCTCAAGCCCCAGGATGCGATCGATGGGCTCGTTGGCGCCAGAGACGATGATGATGCCGATATCCAGCTGTTCGCGCACATAGCGCGCGATGCTGAGCCCATCCTCTCCCGGCAAGCCGATGTCCAAGATGACGAGCCGCGGCAACTGCGCGGCAAGTTGCGCACGCGCCGTCTGCCCATCCGCCGCAACATCCACCGTGAAACCTTGCGCGGCTAAATAGTCGGCGATCAGATTGCGGATATCCGGATCGTCTTCCACCACCAATATTCGCTCGCCGCTGCTCATGCTACCCCCAGCCAACTCCAGGCTATTTCAACCGATTCTCCTGCTGAGTTTCAGCTTTCAATTTGTAACGAATGTAACAGCGGTTAGCCAAGCAAGGTTCGTTCGATCTCGGCCCACATCTCGGCGGGGCGACCGACATCAAAACGTATGGACCGCATCCCGACGGCTTCACCGCCCACCACGTTGTGCGGCTGGTCGTCCACGAACAAGGTGTCCGCAGCCGTCGTCCCCAGATTCGCAAGCGCGGTGTGATACGCCTCGGGCGCGGGTTTCATGACGCCAAAGGACACATCGGTGAAGGCGTCGATCTCGCGAAAAAAGCTCACGCGCGCCTGCCATTCTGGCCCGACAAACGCCGCCAGATCGTTGGTCAGAATGCCAACCTTGAGGCCTGCGGCGCGCACGCGTTGCACGGTAGCGCGCGCTTCGGGACGAATGACTTCGTGCTCGTTACGATTGACGCAGAAACGCATGTAATCACGCGCGGTGAAGAGACGGCCGGTCTTCTCACTCAATTCCGCCGCGCGCAAATCCCAATAGGCACGTTCGCTTAATTGGCCATCCCAGATCTGCCGCCACAGTGGGTCCGTGCTAGGGTCAACCGGGCCCATCCACGTGAAGCTATTCGGCGGCAGGCCAAGTTCTCGCTCGACCGTGCGATGCAGTTCCATCGGCAAGCGCAGACACACGCCGCCGAAATCAAGCAGCAGCGCTTTAAAGTGCACCGTTACTTCCAGAGTTTGCGGGTGGCGAGCGCCGCGCCCTGCGCAAGCGCCTCCAACTTTGCCCATGCCACCGTGGGATGCACCTCCGGGGCGAACGAAGCACGGGATGAGAATCCGCAATCGGCGCCGGCAATGACATTCTCACGCCCGACCAATGAGGCGTAGTTCACGATGTATTCCGCAATCATCTCCGGATGCTCGACATAATTCGTGGCATGACCGAGCAAACCCGGAATCAATATTTTGCCTGGCGCCAGTTTGACCGATTCCCACAGATGCCACTCGTGATAGTGCCGGGGATTAGCCACTTCAAACGAATAAGCGCCGGCATTGATGGCGAGCATAAAGTCGACCACCTCGCTCATCGGGATATCGTTCAAACGCGGCCCGTGATTGAGCCCGTAACAGGTATGCAACCGGATTTTCTCGGGTGCGATGCCACGCAGCGCGTGGTTCAATATCTCGACATGCCGGCCGGCATCCGCGCGACGCGCGGCGGCATCGAGTGTCGGATCGCTCAGGATCTCAATCAACCACGGATCGTCAACTTGCAAAATAAATCCGGCATCGACGATGCCCTGATATTCCACGCGCATCGCATCCGCCACCGCCGCGTAATATTCGGTGTCATTGGCGTAATAATCGTTGCGGCCAAAGCCGCGCGGACTGATCGAAGGCAGAAATGCTTCGACATACGTACGTCCTTTGAGCGCGTTGCGTAGATTATCGATATCAACCTGTAGCGCCGCCTGACCCTCGTATTTGATTGGGCCCCGACACACCAATACCCGTAACGGCGACACCGCAGCCGAATATTTATTGAAGTAGCCGTGGTAATACTCCGGAAAGTCGGCCACTTCTTTTTTCCACGACTCCGGCATGATGGGTTCATCCGCCGCCGCTGCAAAACCGGTGAGGCGATCTTTGACGTAATTCAAAAACGCGACCTTGCCCTGTTCGCCATCCGTCACCACATCGATGCCGGCGTCCACTTGCCGGCGCACGCAGTCGTCGACGGCGTCTCGTACTTGACGCTCAAACAGCGCGTGGTCATACGGTCGGCCGTTTTCTTTTTCACGCATCGTTTCGAGTAATTCAAACGGACGCGCCAGGCTGCCGACGTGCGTGGACAACATACGCTCGGAACTACGTTGCATGATTAAACCTTTCGATTGAATACGTATTTGTTGGCCGCGCTTAACACATCCCACTTGGGCGCGGCATTCTCAACCGCGACCTGCACCGTCTCCGGCCGCACTTGCACGATGGTCAACGGCTCGCCCGGCCGGCGATTGCGGTCGAGCACCCATTCGACGTCCACCGGATAACCATAATGGGTTTCGATATTGGCAATCGTGGTCGCGAGGCTTGCCAGCATCTCATCGTTCAACACGGCGCGAGTACGCAGGCGCGTTGGCATCGGCGCTTCCAGCACCCGGCCGGCGCGATAATCAAAGGTGGAAACTACCGCTTTGTCTTTGATGTCGCGCACCAAGACACGGCCATCGGCTTTGTCGATTTCGTAGTGATCCGGCGTCACCAAACCTTGCACGATGGCCTCACCCCACCCCCAGCTGCCTTCGATCACGATGCGATCACGTTTTCCGGACACCGGATGAATCGAAAATCCAACACCCGAAGCGCGCGCATTGACGAGTTCGAGCACACCTACCGCCATGGGTGACGCGTGATGCGACAACCCTTTTTTGACGCGATAACCGAGCGCGCGCGCGGTGAAGAGGCTCGCCCAACAACGCTTGATGCCATCCAGCACTTGCGCCATGCCGCTCAAGCCCAAGTAAGTGTCGAACTGCCCGGCGAAACTCGCATCCGCCGCATCTTCACCGGTCGCGGATGAGCGCACCGCGACCGGCAGCGTCACCGCCTCCGCGCGATCGCAGAGGATGTCATAGGCTTCCGTGATTGCCATCGCGAGTGGCGCACCAAGTGGCACGTTGGCAAACATTGCCGCGATGCGCGCCGAGTGCGCTTCCAACGCCGGCACATCCTCCGCATCGCGCACGGAAGCGACTTCCGCGTCGATGGCACGGGTCAAATCGCCGTCAACCAGAAATGTGCGGTACGCGTCGGTGGTGACGGCAAATCCCGCCGGCACTTGTAACCGCGCGCGATGCATTTCCGCCAAGCGGCTCAATTTAGAACCGACCAACGGCGTCGCGTCAGCGGTTAACGCATCAAGCCAACAGATCGCACTCATCCGCGAATAATCCTAACGATGCCTTTACTGCCATCAACTTCCACCGTGTCGCCCGTTTTGATCATCTGCGTCGCGGTGCCGACGCCCACCACACACGGTATGCGGTATTCGCGCGAGACGATTGACGCATGCGCCAAGGTGCCGCCGCCATCGCACACACAGGCCGCAATCTTGCCAAAGCACGGCGTCCAGTTGGGGGATGTCGATTCGCAGACCAAGATTTCACCCGGCTCGATGCGATGTAATTGATCCGCCGTGAAGAGCACGCGGGCACGCCCGCGCACCAGGCCGCTCGATGCCGCGACCCCCACCAACGTATCGACCTGTTTTCCGGCGTGGCGAATGCCTTCAAAGAAGTGATGATGCAAACCGAAAATTTCGATCAACACCGGATCGTTGACCTGATTCGGAATAGTGCCCAAGACTTTCGGCATCTGCGGGCGGCGTTGGTACCAGTGGGCGTAATAGTCGCGGCGGTCTTTGACCACGCTACCCAACGAGCTCCAATTCCGTTTGCCGCCGCACAGATCGCGCAGTTCCGGCCAGAACAGAAAGCAGGTGTCGTCCGTGCGATCCGCACCTGCCGCTTCGCCGATGGCGAGTGCGGCCCGGCGCAATGGTAGGGTCGAACGCAGATCGATCAAAAAATTATGTTCATCGTTCCACCACGCAAAGTTGGCGTGCCGCACGGACTGCAGGCCGGCATCAAAGGCTTCGATCTCGGCGCGGGACAGACGCGATTTGGCGGATTCCACGGCATCATCACGTTCCGCTTCGGCGAGTTTGCGCGCGGCATCGAAATCGAAATCCAAAGGTTTTTGTAAAAAGGTGCGAATCGTGCCAAGCGGCGGCGTCGGGTCTTCAAGCCACGAGGGCAAATACACATCGCACGCGCCTTCGGTGCGATAACCGTACACACTCAGAAATTCGTCGAACTTGGTCAGCCAGGTTTGTGCGGGCCCGCCGGTACGCTTCAGCGCGCTTAAAATTTGCTCGGGCTCGTTGGCGGCAAAAATATCCGTCACGCCCAAGCGGCGTGCCTCGGCCGTGACCTTCCATAACTCACGATCCGTTTCCAGAATTTTGTTGTCGTAGCCCTGGCAGAACTTGCCGATTTCCGCCGGATCGATGCCAAGCTCCTGACACAGCCCTCGAAAGCCGACGTAATTGACGAGCAGCGGATACATGAGTTCGAAATGGATCTCAAAGCTGCGTTTGAAAAAACGCCGCGCTTCGAACAAATGCTGCCAGAGCACGCTAAGCGGTTGGCGGCGCAGATCGAGATTTTCAAAATGATGCAGCGCGGATTTCAGTTCCTCGACGCGCTCGGCCCAAATTTCCGGAAAACGCTGCAGAATCGGCGGCAGATTGCGCGCCATGCGCGCGCCGCGTTGCGCGATTTCATACTCCGACTGCACATCGATGCCGTTGCCGTAGATATGCGTGCCCGCGATGCGGCACGCCACGCCATAACCTGGCGGCAACGGTAACGTCTCCGCCGCGAGCTGCGAGCCCCAGGTATAGCCGTCCTCGCACCAAATGAGCCCCAGCGGCGTCATGCCGCGCGGCCAGTGAAAATCCAAAAACCAGAAGCGCGATTCATCCGCCTTATTGAACGTGCGAAACGGTTCAATCGTCCACGCCGCATGCTCGAAATCGGGCTTAAAGCCCGGATACCACTCGTCGGTGACAAAGTCGTCCAGAGACACTACTTCCGCGGCGGGTTCGGTCATCGGTTGATTCTCAAAAAAGGATAAAGACATTCATCGCACGACGAACTGTACCGCATCCGGTCACAGGCGCGTCAACTGATAAGAGAGGCGTGCTGAAACGCGCCTGAAACACATTGGCCGCGTCTACGAAATTAGTTTGAAACCCGACGAGTCGAGCATGGCCCCATCGCGAAATTGTTCGCGACCCAACCTAATTCAATCGAGGAGAACAGTCATGTCGAAACGTACTCAACGCTCAAACCTCACAGCGTCCTTCATTGCCGCCGGGGTTTTTACCGTCGCCGTCTTCGCCGCCACCGCGCACGCTGAAGTTCTGATCAACCAGTCCAAGGCGCAAGCCGGCCTGGGTAACGGCGATGCGGCCGGTTTCCCGATCACGATTACGCAACCCGGGAGCTATCGCCTAACCGGGAACCTGTTGGTGCCGGTTGGCACGCCTGGCATTCAAATCGCGGCGCCGGGGGTTGTGCTTGACCTGGGCGGACATGAGATCAACGGTCAATTGCCATGCTCAACCAGCACCATCTGTGTCAAGCCGGATGGGGTGCCTTATGCACACGGCATTGCGGCAGATAACACGAGTGCCGATGCCACCGCCCCGACCATTCGTAATGGTACCGTCACTCGCTTTCCCGGCAATGGTATTTATCTCTCTCTGTCCGGCGGCACTGTCGAAAATATGAACTTACTGGCGAACGGCCTAGATGGAATCACTGTCAACAACAGCACGGGCCGCGCGAGCGCCACGCTGAGACATATCCGCGTGATGGCAAACAGACGCGACGGATGTTCACTTGAAAATGCGCTACTTGACAATTCTTCTTGTGACTTCAATGGGCGCTATGGAATCTTGGCGTCAAATGCCAGAGTCCAAAATAGCTTCGCACGCAAAAATAACTATGCAGGCCTTCAAGCGTCCGGAATCGTCATCTCCGGCGGCTCGCAGTACCAAGACAATGTGCTTGGCCAGATTGGCAATATCGGCAACGTGAAATCGCTGGGAGGTAATCTCAACGGCCTCACGCTCTTCTAAGCGCACACTACCCGGTGGCTGCCCCGCAGCCACCGGGTGGATTGCAAATCTCATCCCGCGCTTTCATCATTTGGCGATGCGTTTCCTGCCTCTCGTTTTACCTGTAGTGCTGAGTTCAACCGATACGTCTGCTAAGCAGGCGCCGCGTTTTTAACCGGGCTCCCCGATGAATACGCCCCTCGCCCCAGCCCAAATCTTGATTGTGGACGACGAACCCGAGCTGCGCGCGATTGTGGCGGAATATCTGACGCGTGAGGGACTTGCGGTCTGCCAGGCGGAACACGCCACGGCCGCGCGCGAGGCGGTCGCCGCAGCGGTCCCGCAGGTCGCCATCCTCGATATCCGCATGCCGGGCGAAGATGGCCTATCGCTCGCCCGCTGGTTGCGCGCGCAGCATCCCGCGCTCGGCATCATCATGCTAACCACGGCAGCGGAGGCGATGGATCGCATCATCGGCTTGGAAGTGGGCGCGGACGATTACCTACCCAAACCCTTCGAACTCCGTGAGCTGTTGGCGCGGGTCCGCGCGTTATTGCGCAGAATGACCCAGCTCACGGCAGCACCAACCGTCCTAGAAGGTTCTCCGACGCCAAGCAAACGTATTCGTTTTGGCCGTTGTTGGTTGCTCATCGATGAACACCGCTTGTTGGATGAGGACGGGATTGAAATCCCGATCACCGCGGCGGAATTTGAATTACTGGCGCTCTTCGCGCGCCATCCCAACCGCCCGCTCAACCGGGATCAAATCATGGGGCAGGCACACAATCGTGGGTGGGACGTGTTTGATCGATCGATTGACCTGCGCATCATGCGGCTGCGGCGCAAAGTGGAACACAACCCTGATCGCCCGCAGGTGCTGAAGACCGTGCGCAATGTAGGTTACGTTTTTGTACCGGAGCCAGGGAGTAAATAAAAGCAGCCTGATGAATCCGCCTAATCCTCCATCACCCTCCGCACTCGACGCCTTCAATGCGTTGTTTGGCGCGAATGCGACGACGCTGCGGCTCTTGTTTGATTCCATGCCGGAGCGCGTCAGCGTCATCGGGCTCGATCTCAAGTTTGTGTACGTCAATCCCACCTGGCTTGAGATGCGCACGCAACCGCTTGAGTTTTATCTTGGCAAACATATCTCGGAAGTGCACGGCAAAGAGATCGCCGGCAGTTACGGGCCGTTGTTGCAGACCCTGATGGCCGGCAATGCCGTGCGGCGTGAAGAATGGGTCAACGACGATTTACTCGGCCGGCGCTTCGTCAAACTGCACCTCATCCCGTATCGCGATGGGCATGGCGCGGTGAATGCCATCATCATCGCGGTCAGCGACGCCACCGAAGCCATCTTAAGCGTCGAAGCGCTGCGCAAAAGCGAGGCGCTCAAGTCCGCCATCGTCGATAACGCGCTGGTCGGACTTATTTCCACCGATGCGGATGGTCTGATCGCGGAATTCAACCCAACGGCCGAACGTATGTTCGGTTGTACTCGCGCAGACGTGCTCGGCAAGCCGGTAAGTGATGTCATCATCCCGGCGCGGTTTCGCGCGGGGCATTTGGCGGGCATGCAACGTTTGCGTGATTCCGGCACGCCGCAGGTGCTCGGCAAACGGCTGGAGATGTCCGCGCTGCGCGCGGATGGCAGCGAGATCCCGGTGGAAATGGTGTTGTGGCGCACGCAAACCGAAGGCGAAACGTTTTATACCGCCTCGCTGATTGATCTGACCGAACGCCAAGCGGCGGCCGAGCAGATCGAGCGCCAACGCGATGCGCTACGCCAGAGCGAGAAACTTTCCGCCATGGGCAGCCTGCTCGCGGGCGTCGCGCACGAACTCAACAATCCACTCGCAATTGTGATGGGCCGCGCCAGCTTGCTTGAAATGAAATGCGCGGATGAAAGCTTGCGCAGCGATGTGGTGAGTATTCGCGAAGCCACTGAGCGCTGTGGCCGCATCGTGCGCACCTTTCTCAACATGGCGCGGCAGAAAAGCAGCGAACGCAAGCCCACGCAGTTGAATAACCTGATCACCGGCGCGCTCGATTTACTGCAATACAGCTTGCGCACCTCGGGGCTTAAGGTCATTCAAACGCTTGCGCCCGATCTGCCGGAAATCGTCGCAGATAGCGATCAGCTCGGACAGGTAGTGTTGAATTTGCTCGTCAATGCACAACAGGCGATGACCGGCCAACCACAGGCCACCGTCACCATCGCCACGGGGACCACCGCGGCGCACGCGGAGACCCCGGCCGGCGTGTGGATGCGACTCTCGGATAACGGACCTGGGATCCCAGCCGCGGTGCGCGAGCGCGTATTTGATCCGTTTTTCACCACCAAGGTGGAAGGTTCTGGCACCGGCTTAGGCTTGTCGGTATCGCGTTCGATTGCGCGTGAACACAGCGGCGATCTATTGCTTGAACCAAGCGCGCATGGCGCGAGCTTTTTATTGACGCTACCTATCGGCGAAACCGCTGCCGCGGATAAGGCAGCGCCGGCGGCAGAGTCGTCGCAACTGGAGACGGCGCGCGTGCTGGTGGTGGACGATGAATCGGAGCTCGCGGACTTGGTTCGCCAAGCGCTCGAGACCGCGGGTTACGAAGTCGCGACCGCTGAATCCGGGGCGGTGGCGTTGGAAATGCTCGCCACCGCGCGGTTTGACGCGGTCATTACCGATCTGCGCATGCCGGACATCGACGGCGTCACGCTCTGGCGCGAAATCGAACAACGCTACCCCGCGCTTGCGCCGCGGGTGGTGTTTGTTACCGGCGACAGCCTTTCCGCCGGTACCCAACAATTTTTCAAAGACACCCGCGCGGTTTATGTCGAGAAGCCCTTTACGGTGCCGACCTTGCTGAGCGCGGTGCAGAAAATATTGAGTTAGGGAAGCTCTGCATGAGTGCGGTCTCTGAAAAGTCCAGGAGGGACTTATTCAGAGTGGCCTTATTATTGAGCACAAGAAGCCCGGCGAAAGCCGGGCTTCTCTCAGTTTTCCGATACACCCGAGGATTGCGGGCCTATGGCTCCCGCAACGCGTGGCTCAAAAAGCCGGTGACGGGTTCGAGAAAATAGCCAAGCGCCGTGCGTTCGCCGGTTTTGACAAACACCTCCGCCGGCAAACCCGCTTGCAGTTTGTTGATCCCCGCCGCATGCAAGGCCGCGCGAGTGACTTTGACATGCGCTTGGTAATACGGCGCACCAGTAGCCTGGTCTTCCAAACGATCGGCCGAGACATACACGACTTCCGCCGCGACCATCGGTGTGATCCGTTGTTTGAAGGACGTTAGCCGCACGTCGGCAAGCGCACCGGCGTGTACCGAGTTGATGTCCTCGGGTCGTATCTTCGATTCGACCACGAGATCGGCTTCGTGCGGCACGATATCCAGAATGGCGTCACGCGGCCCGATCACCGCGCCTGGAGAACTCACGCGCAGATTGACGACTTCGCCACTCACCGGCGCGGTAACGACTTGCCGTTCCCGCGCGTCAACCCACGGGCGTAACCGCTCGCGCAGATCAAACACCGTGGCGACTGCTTGTTTATGCTCCTCCGCCGCTTCGCGCATGTAGTTGGTGCGCAGTGCGGCGGCCCGTAGACGGAGTTCCGCCGCGCGTTGCCGCGACTGGGCAAGCTGCGCCTGGTTTTGGCTTTGCCGCGATTCATAGTCCGAGGCCATGCGCTTGAGTTCTGAAAGTCGACTCTTGCTGACATAACCTTTCGCCACCATCGCCTCGTTGGCCGCGATCTCTTGCTCCTGTAACGAGAGGGACCGTTGATCGCTCGACGCTTGGCGGGCGCGCGCATGCACTTCCGCCTCGATATCCCGCGCCTGTGCCGCAATCAACGCCAATTGCTCTTGCATCGACTCGCGCTTGGCGGTGAACACCGCCTGCTCCCGCGTCAATAATTCCGCGACCCGCGCTTCGCGCGCGCGCTCACCGAGCTCGGCGGGAAAGTTGATGGCATCTTGCCCGGTACGCTCGGCGTCCAGCCGTGCCGCTTTGGCAAGCTCTGAGTCGAGCTGGGTGCGAAACAGGTCTTGCGTCGCATCGACCTTCACGTCCTTCAGAATCAATAAGGGTTGACCGGCTTCGACGTGATCACCGTCGCGCACCAGTAATTCCTGCACGAGTCCACCTTCTTGGTGTTGCACCGTTTTGCGGTTCATATCCACCTTAACGAATCCCGGCGCGATGACCGCGCCGTTCAATGGCGCGAAGGTCACCCAACTTCCGAGACCAACGACCAAACTAAGGGCCAAGAGATTGCCGCTACGGATAAGGGCGCGTGGGTTTTTGACCTGCGCTAAATCAAACGCAGGAAGGGTTGTGCTATGCATGGACTTGTCTCCTCTCAACTGGAACTGCATTGGGTGGGATACGTTGCACACTGGGCACGAGTCTGGTCATGACTTCATCGCGCGCACCGAAGTGTTCGATCCGCCCGTCGCGTAACACCAAGACCTTGTCGATATCGCGCAGTAGCGACGGGCGATGCACCACCATCACCACCGTGCTGCCGGCTTGTTTGAGTTGTTTGATGGCGTTGAGTAGCGCTAATTCACCCTCTGCATCCAAGTTGGCATTGGGTTCATCGAGCACGACAAGCGTGGGCTCGCCATAGAGGGCACGCGCGAGCGCCAGCCGTTGCCGTTGCCCGCCAGAGAGAAACGCCCCGCCCGTACCGACCAAGGTCTCATACCCTTGCGGCAGGCGCAGGATCATCTCGTGCACGCCGGCGCGCCGGGCGGCCGCGATCACGTCCTCGCTCTGCACCTCGCCCATGCGTGCGATGTTCTGCGCCACCGTGCCGGAGAAAAGTTCCACGTCCTGCGGGAGATAACCCATGTGTACGCCCAAGCGCTCACGTTGCCATTGGCGTAACTCGGCACCGTCCAGGCGAACCTGTCCGGCGTGCGGCTGCCACACGCCCATGAGCAGGCGTGCCAGTGTTGATTTTCCAGAAGCACTAGGGCCGATGATCGCCAGGCTCTCGCCGGCTGCCAGGTCGAAAGAAATGCCTTGCAGCACAGGCGCTTCGCGCCCGGCAACGCCGAACACCAGCCGCTCCACTTGCAGTGCGCCGGTCGGTGCCGGCAGGTCAATCCGCGCCGCCTCGTGCGCGATCGCGCCAAATTGCGCGTTCAATCGCGCGTAGGCCGCGCGCGCATCGAGCAGGCTTTTCCAGGAGGCGATGACACTTTCAATCGGCGCCAAGGCACGACCGAGTAACAAGGTGGCCGCGATCATCACACCGGGGGAGGTGTGGAGATTGATGACCAAATAAGCGCCGGCGGCCATCATGACCATTTGGAGTAATTGACGCGTCAGCCGAGACATTGCGCCAAATAGACTGGCACGATCAGTGGTCCGCACCTGCCAACCAAGCGCGCGATGCATTTGTTCGGCATATGCGCGCGCCAGATTGCCGCTCATACCGAGCGCGGTCACGACTTCCGCGTTGCGCACGCTCTGTTCGGAAAAGGTCTGCGCGCGACGTGTTTCGGTCTGCAGGGCTTGCGTCGCGTGACGCGCGGAGAGCTCATTCAGATAGGCCAAGCCAAACAACAGCGCCCCGCCGGCGAGCGCGATCGCGCCTAAGAGCGGATGAAAGGCGAAGATGAGGAGCAGATACGCCGGTAACCACGGCAAATCAAAAATCGACACCAAACCGGGTCCGGCGAGAAAGGCGCGGACCGCGGCGACATCGCGCAACGCATGGGGATTGGTGGCGCCCGTGGGATTTGCGCTGTCGTCCAATAAATCCACCAGCACGCGTGGATTCATTTCGGCCTCCAGGGTCAGCGCCGCGCGCACCAGTAACTTGCTGCGCAAGACATCAAATACCGCGCCGACCAGCAACGCGCCGACGGCCAATGCGGACAACACCAGCAAAGTTTCGTTGCTGCGGCTCGACAGTACGCGATCGAACACCTGCAGGATGTAGAGCGATGGCACGATCATCAAGAGGTTAATCACGAGGCTATAGCCCCCCGCATACGCAAAAAACACGCGCAGTGAACGCAGGTAATCACGCATGGCGGATCTCCTTGGCGAGTGTTAAGGCGAATGGCGAATGTTTTGTTTGCACGGCGCACCCCCTGGAAAATGTTTGCTTACGTGGGGCTAGTATCTGGTGCGTAGGTATCAATGAAATTTCCGGCGCGGCCGAGTTTGTTTCACTCGCGTTTAATCAGCCGGCAAGCCATGAAAAAGAAAACGGCCGGAAGGGTGCTTCCGGCCGTGATACCCGAACGGGTGGGTTAGAGGATGAAGTCGGTCGCGGCCAGGCCCATGACGCCTTTGACCAGGATCAACATGTCCGCTCCGTTGCCATCGACATCGGCGTATACAAAGCTGTCGCCGTTCGCTTCATAAGTCCAAACCTGGCCCGCGGTACCCGTGGGTTTAACAGTCCCGGCAAACGCAAAGGCGTCATTCGTCGTCGTGCCGGTCCGCGCGTCGATGGCGGACAGGCTAATCTTGTCGAGGCCTTTTTCGAAATCCAATATCTGATCCCACGCTAGCCAGCTCGCACTCGCATCCGAGGTTGCGGCGTAATGGAACTTGTCCGCGCCCGCACCGCCCGTCAGCGCATCGGCACCGGCGCCGCCCGCCAGAAAATCGGCGCCAGTAAAACCGAATAGTTGATCGTTACCGGCTTCGCCCCACAGGATGTCGTTGCCTTCCCCTGCCGCGAGCCGGTCCGCGCCATCGCCGCCATAGAGGATGTCGTTGCCATGAAAGCCTTCGACATAGTCATTACCGCTTCCGCCCAGCACGATATCGTTGCCTAGGCCCCCTTTCAGATCATCATCGCCGGCCCCCCCATCGAGCCGGTCATCGCCATCCTCGCCATAGAGAATGTCGTTACCGTCGTCGCCAAAAAGGTTGTCGAAGCCGAGTCCCCCTTTGAGGGTATCGGCACCACCCAAACCGCTGAGCTTGTCCGCACCGGCGCCGCCGATGATCGTGTTGTCGGACGCATTGCCGACGCCCGTGGAGGCGGTACCGGTCAGAAACTTGAGGTTCTCGAAATCCGCCATCAACGTATAACTGGTGGCGGTGGTTTCAATGGTATCGATACCGCCAGCGTCTTTTAGCATCGCGGGCGCGCCCCACAGTAGTTGAAAGGTGTCGTTGCCATAACCGCCAAACGCAAAATCTTCCGCGCCGACGATTAACAAGTCATCGCCCATACCGCCATCCATGTAGTCGAAACCGGATGAGCTGTAGATGATGTCGTTGCCGGAATCACCGTAGAGCGCATTTTGTACGGTGGAGCCACCACTAATCCAATCGTTGCCGTCACCGCCATGAATCTCATTGCCGGCTACTCCGCCCTCAATACGGTCATCGCCACCACCACCGTCAATAATGTTAACCGCCTTGCGCGAGCCGATGATGTGGTTGGCAAGACTATTGCCTCGCACGTACTGCGCGTCCGATGCGTCGGCAGCGCCCGCGCCCAACACGTCATTGCTCACAACGAGGTTCTCCACATTCTCCGCCATGACGTAGTAGGTATCGCGGTTATCGACGTCAAGCAGGATGGTGTCGATGCCTTCGTTGGCTTTCTCGGTAATAACGTCGTTGCCGAATTGAACGTGACGGTAGGTATCGTTGCCGGTGCCGCCATAGATTCGATCTTGGCTGTCGCGTATACCTGAATAATCCATTCCGCCGGAGATCCGGTCATCGCCGCTGCCGCCATAAATCGTGTCCGAGCCAAATCCTCCATCGAGGATGTCATTACCCGAGCCACCATCGATATAGTCATTACCGTTGGTGTAAACAGTACCGTCTTCATCTCCACTTATAAAATCATCGCCGGCGCCGCCGAATAGCCGGTCTGAGCCGTTGCCGCCGAATATTTCGTCATTGTGGTTACCACCAGAAGCGAAGTCGTCACCATCGCCCATCGATAAGTAGTCGTCGCCGTCACCGCCGTCCGCGAAATCATTGCCCTCACCGGCTTGAATGGTGTCGTTTCCGGCATAGAGATAAAACAAATCGTCGTACAGCGTGCCAGTGTAGTAATTGTCGAAGCTGTTGCCGTAGTAGGTTTTGCCTGTCGCCATTTCAGTATCTCCTATAAAGTTGAGTTGATTAGCAGATTTGCTGCTGGCGACAGATTGCGACGCGATTGTTGTTTTCTGATTTCGCCGCTTGTTTGTTTTGTTGCGTTGAATATTTCAAGGAGCTAACCGATGAGCCGCTTACGAGAAGTCCCTTTGCGCGAGGCCAATGAGGAGGTACGTGCCCTGTACCGCGAGTTCTTTGGCGAGCGCGATCCAGTGTCGGAACCCGGCACGGCCACCGGCACGCCGGGAAATTTCTGGACGACCTTTGCGCTCGCGCCGGATCTCATGCAAATGGCGTATCGCGATCTCTTTATGCTGCTCGCGCCCGGCCGCCGCTTGCCGGCACAGTACCGCGAGCTCGCCATCGTGCGCACCGGCTTGGTGGGCGATTCCAAGTTTGAATTTTCGCAACACTTAAAG
The DNA here is from genome assembly GCA_964555355.1 of uncultured Klebsiella sp. Lineage (GTDB taxonomy): Bacteria > Pseudomonadota > Gammaproteobacteria > CAIKBL01. Next base: position 179,455 of record CAZKRY010000013.1, on the reverse strand, counting down.
ATGGCACGCCTGGAAGGGGTGCCGGAGGAAAAACTGCAAGCGATCAAAGGCTGGACGACGAGCAAATTGTTCACCGATGCCGAGCGCGCGGTGCTCGCCGCGACGGACGAAATCCTCGCGCGTAATCTCGTCGAGGACGCGACCTTCGCCGCGCTCAAAGTTCACTTCGACGACCCGACGATTTTGGAACTCTTTGTCGTCATTGGATCCTGGCGGATGTACGGACTTATCGTACGTGCGTTGCACTTGGAATATGACAATGACTTGACCGCACGGATGCAGGAAGTGCCGGCGCCTGTGTGACGGTGGGCATTGCGCCTACATGCGTTACTATCGCCGGCCTAAACCATCCCGTTGAAAGGATTCTTCATGTCGCGTTTTTTCGCCTATCTCTCCTTAGGGTTAATTGCATTCACATTGACGACCGCGAGTTTCGCCGTCGACTGGGTTAGCGAAGGCAAAAAGCTTCTGCAAAACGGCAACGCCGCCGCCGGTACGGGAACGGCGGGCGCCTCGCTGAGTAATACCGACATAGCTGCCGGATTGCGCGAGGCACTAACCGTTGGCACCGGCAATGTGGTGAGCCGCCTGGGGCAGACGGGTGGATTCGCCAACGACGCTGCCGTGCATATCCCGCTGCCGAAGTCACTGAAGAAAGTAAAATCCGCGCTCGATGCCGTCGGCATGGGCGGCTCACTGGACGACTTGGAGTTGCGACTGAACCGCGCGGCGGAAGTAGCAACACCCAAAGCCAAGGCCTTGTTCATGGATGCCATCAAACAAATGTCATTAGATGACGCCCGCGCCATCTACGGCGGCCCACCGGACGCCGCCACGCGTTATTTTCAGTCGAAGATGACGGCCCCGTTGGCCGAGCAGATGACACCGGTGGTCAATACCAGTCTCGCCGATGTGGGTGCCATCAAAACGTTTGATAAAGCGATGGAGAAATATCGCGGCCTACCGCTGGTCCCGGATGTCAAAACCAACCTCACCAAACATGTCGTCAACAAAGGCATCGACGGCATCTTCCACTACCTTGGGCAGGAGGAAGCGGCGATCCGCGCAAATCCTGTGGCGCGTACGACATCGTTGTTGAAGAAGGTGTTTGGGGTGAAATGAAACGATTCGTTCGATTAAGGCAACCCCTTACGCCGCCCCGCATCCAACATCAGCGTCGAGCCGGTCATCGCGGTGACCTCCGGCGCCAATAGCATCGTCACCGCCCAGGCATTAGGTCACAAAGTGGTCAGCACGTTCACGGCGGATTCCGCGCAATTCGTTCAAGCATGGTACCGACCGTGAGGAATTCGGGGGTCGTCGGGCGCGCCAAATGCGGACGTGCTTTTCCACTGCACTCGAATGCCACCTCGGCGGCGAATCGCTGCGCCAACAAGCGCGGCCGTATTTCCTATCCGATGCCGGCGCAGTATCGGGCATACGCACGCACGTGGATTCCGTTCGACCTCCCGGCCTTCAACGCGCAGGTCGCACCCTACTGGTTAATGGGGTTCAAGCTCGTCATCAGATCACAACGATGAATTGCCGCCGGCATCGGCTCTTAAAACGCCGCGGTTCCGGCGGACAATAAGCCGCTAGTAGCGGCGCATTACGCGGTTGTCTGTGCCTGTTCACGTTCTGCCTTTAACTTTTCATCGAGCAACCACAGCATGCGGCGTGGACCGGCATCGTGCACAATATCGATAGTCGCGAATTGCGGCCTTTCTTGCATGCGTAGATGTTGCGCCTCTAGCACCGCACGATCTTCGCTGAAGGCGTCGTCCAAATTATCGCGCAGCAGTTCCGACAACCCCGGGAACTCCACCTGCTTAGACGCCCCCCAGGAGTAATAGTAGTCAACTGAGTTCTCGTCGCATGGCGTTACCGCTTGGCATGTCCATGTGTCGGCCACGAGCTGGCCGGTAGGTGCGCCTTCGTGACGGCCATCGGCCAGAAAAACGCGGAAGTGCAGAACCCAGGTGCACGGCAAAGTATGCGTGATATCGAAATCCCAATCGAAACGCGCGTCGGCCGGGAAAAGATGTTGCAGGAAAGAGTTGATGGGCACATTGCGTACTGTGTATTGCGTGCGCATCGCGTTCTTCAGCATCGTAAATACCGGCTTGATATTCACAATTTGGGCACGTGTGGTGAGGTCATATGCCCCCAACGTCTGCCGGTGTACCCACACAAGATGTGTCAAGTCGGCCAGATTGGCGATTTCAAGTCGATAGTTCGCACGCACCTGCATGCTCGACGTTTTAACATTCCAAGCGGGATCGCCTGGACCGACCGCATGCGGAATAAGGCTTTCATCGACATACTTAGGATCGCCCATCCACACCCACACCCAGTTGTCTTTCTCGACCACCGGAAACGCGCGCACACAAGCGCCCGGTGGGATGATCGACTGGCCGGGTATCTCATCGCACTGGCCATCCGGCCCAAAGCGCAGGCCATGATAAAGGCAGCGCACGTGGTCACCTTCCTTCTGACCCAGCGAGAGGGCCGCTTGGCGGTGCACGCAACGATCTTCCAGCGCCACCAACCGGCCGTTCGGTTTGCGATAAAGCACGACCCGTTCACCGGCTATTTGACGGGCGACTAAGGCACCCTTTGCCTGCGTTAAGCTGTTCCGCTGGCTTTGCGTAAACATGAAATCCCAACCGGCGTTGTACCAAGCGTTTTTTACGAACATTGCACCCTCGGCGTTTGTCGTATGACACTCCGTCAGTGTCTTACGGCCAGTCGCTTGCGCCACCCTCCTTTTAGTATGGCGCTAGAACGAGATGAGCCTTGCTAACGAATGAGGCCTAGTTCGCGGCTACGGCGAATGGCCTGTTGCCGGCGCTGGACGTTTAGCTTCTGCAGGATGCGTCGCCAATACCACTTAATCGTGGTTTCCGAAAGATGTAGTTGTACGGCAATTTCACGATTGATGAGGCTCTGTGCCGCGAGTTGCAAGATATCAAGCTCGCGTGCCGTCATCGGCTCGACGGCTAGCGCCAAGGGAGGGGTGTCGGTCGACGGGTGGCCTGCTTCGCGCGCTCGTGTTAATTGCAATTGCGCGCGCCAACGCTTTGCTGGCGCGCTTAGTAGCGCCTCAGGCAGCGAATTGATGTGTCCAAGACAGATCACTCCCGCGTCGAGCACGGTGCTTAGAAAACCATGCGCAGCCGCGAGTTCAAGCGCATCAATCAAATGCGTATCGCGCGCGTGAGCCTCTTCGGACCGCGCTGCGAGGCCCGCTAATGCAAGCTGAATCACGAGCATAGTGCGCGCGCTGCGGCGGGCACTGACCGTATTCAGCGCCGCTTGCAACATGTGCCGCGTCAACGCGGCTTCTTGGCCCGTTGCAACCCATGACCACGCACACAAAATATCAATGTCTTGCACGGTACGAAGCGCGATAGGACCCTCACACAGAAGCCGACAAGCCGCTTGTGCGGAGAGCAGTCGCGCACGCGCACTTTCATTATCACCGCGTAGCACCTGTTGGCGCACTCGTTCCACCAGCACCATTGATTCGAGTCGCGCAAAGGTATGACGCGTCGCCAACTCATGTGCGTCGCGCAGCGCACACTCCGCTGCCGCGAATTCACTGCGTCGAAATGCTAGTCGCGCTTCGGTGAGCCGTCCTGCGGCAAACGTATCGACCAGTCCGAGTTGCTCACTTTCAGCAGCATAGGTATCGATCAGATCGCGCGCTTCTTCAAATTCGCCGCGCTCATACATCAACGACGCCAATAAATTTGACGGCATTGCTGCAAGCGAACTATTTGGACCGTGCAAGCTTACCGCTGTGTGCGCAGCCCGTCGTAACGTGGCTTCCGCCCCCGCAAGTTCGCCAATTTGAATAAGCGCAACGGCTGCAATCGAGTCGTGAAACACCGTTCCGTAGTCGGCGCCCGCCGATACAAATAATTCGCGAAGATACGCAGCCTGCGCCACGGTTCGGTCGTGCTGAAACATTTCACGTTCGCAGTGCAACTTTGCCGTCCCTGCCGAAGCGCGCATAAAGTTGTCGTCAACCGTGTAATCGGCGAGCCATGCACTCGCTAAGCGCAATGCAGTAGGCAGATCGTCGGACGTCAACGCCACCATCATTTCGCGATGTGCGAGTACAGCCTGCAAGGCAGCGTCAGAAGTGGTGTGTACGGTTATCGCGCGCCGCGCGGCTTCCAAGCTATCGCGGGCAGCGTCAAACCGCCACGACAGCATATGATCCCAGGCATGCACCAGTTGAAGTCGAGGGAGCATAACAGTGACATTGTTCGGTATGCGTTCTGTGAGACGGCGCAGATGCGTCGTGAGCCCGCGCCCGAACATTTGTTGGCAGTTTTGATCGAGCCAGGCGCCTGCACTGGCATAGTCGCGTGCGCTGATTGCATGTTCCAAGGCGTCTTCAACTTGATCGTGCGCGATTAGCCACTGCGCCGCGCGCCGATGAAGGAGCGGGACTTCCTGCGGTGCGTCGGCGGTCAGTCGCGCTGTCAAGAATTCCCCGAACAGATGGTGGTAGCGATACCAACCGCGCTGCGTGTCGAGCGAAAATAAAAACAGATTTAGGCTAGCCATCTCGTCGAGCAACGCGCGAGAATCCGCTTGGCCGGTTACTGCCGCGCAGAGGTCCGCATTGAAGCGCGACAAAATCGCTGTTCGAATCAAGAAGGATTGAATTGCCGGACGTTGGCGTTTCAGTACCTCATCCGCTAAAAAATCACCAACATCGCGATGTGCACCGGTGAATTGCGCCATCAACTGAGACACGTCGCGGGTTTGCCGAAGCGCAATTGCTGCCAATTGCAATCCCGCAACCCACCCTTCGGTGCGACTCTGTAGGAGCGTGATATCGGCATTTTCTAATGGAGACTTGCCGTCGAGCGCAAGCAGCGCGCTAGTTTCCTCGATCGAAAACTTGAGCGCCTCGGCTGTCACTTCACATAACGAACTCTGCACCCGTAGTCGAGAAAGCGGTAATCCGCTTTCTGCACGGCTCGCTACGAGAAAAATTACTTGTGGTAATGGTGCAAGCAGTATTTCGCGCAAAAGTTCAGCGCTCGCGGTGCCGGCAATGAGATGGTAGTCGTCTAACGCAATGTAGAGCGGGTCACTTAGTGTCGCGAATTCATTCAACAACAGCGTGAGCAGCGCGTGCGCCGGCACTGGCAGGCCGCTCTCCAATGCTTGACGAACCTCTTGACCAAAATCTTTATGAATCCGCCGAACCGCTTCCACGAGGTAAAGCGCAAAGCGCGTCGGGTCGCCATCCGCCGCGTCGAGACTTACCCAACAAGGACTGCTAAGGCGGTTAGCAAGATTTCGCAAGAGTTGCGCGAGTAGGGTGCTTTTTCCAAATCCCGCCGGCGCGATCACGCTAACTAATCGCGCCCGCAGACTGTTGGTGATTTGTGCCAATATCCGTGATCGTGGGACTTCCGCACTGCCGACGGGCGGGACCAATTTGGTGAGATTTATCGCGGTTCGGAACATATCGCCAGTACGCCCGTAGGCTTGCCAATCCGCACTCGAAGGTTAGGAGTGCGTCACCGCGAATTATCGTTACACGGTGCGGACAAGGCTCAGCTTGTGTATCCAGTCGTGCATAGTCGCTGCCTCAGTTTGATTTATACAAGTGTCCGTTTTCAACTCTTATTTGCGGCAAACAACTCGCTCAGCGATGCACCGATGCCATGGCGCAGCGGAGTTCCAGGGTAGTCGGCTCCGGTAGGCGCGGACGCGCCCCTCGATGGCGCTCGATTTCCGGTTTGCTTGACTACGAAGGCTTTGAAGCGTGGTTGCCGTACTTTTTCAGCCGATACTCGACCTGCCCGCGTCCCATTTTTAAGGCGCGTGCAGTCGCCGATACATTGCCCGAATTGCGCACCAGCGCGCGCTCGAAGAGCAGAGCTTCCAATGCTTCGAAGGAAATATTTGCATCCAATAGCGCATCGGCTAAATTGCGCTGTGCAAGGGCTGCGTCCCTATCCGGATGCACGGCGCGCACGAGCGTTCCACCGGCGCTCAGGTTGAAGGAGTTGCCGGAGAGCTTCTCGCCCCCCGCAAATAAATGCTGGACGTCAATAGTGCCGCCGGAATCGGCGAGGATCACGCCACGTTCGATCATATTCTCGAGTTCCCGGACATTCCCCGGCCAGTCATATTCCCAGAGTGCGGCATAAGCGCTGGGACTTAGCCCGGCAATCGACTTCGCAAAACGCCCCATGCATTGCCGCACAAAGAGATCGACTAACAGCGGAATATCTTCGCGTCGCTCGCGCAGCGGCGGAATTTCGATCGGAAATACATTTAATCGATAAAACAGGTCAGTACGGAAGCGGCCGGCGGCGACTTCTTCGCGTAGGTCGCGGTTGGCAGCGGCGACAATTCGTACGTCTACCCGCCGCACCTCCGTCCCCCCTACACGCTCGATTTCGCGGCTTTGTAGAGCCCGTAGCAGTTTGCCTTGTGCGGACAACGGCAAGCTGGTGATTTCATCTAAGAAAAGTGTGCCGCCATCGGCGCGTTCAAAGCGGCCCGGCCGCGTGTGAACCGCACCGGTATACGCGCCGCGCTCTACGCCGAATAGTTCGGCCTCCACCAACTCCTGCGGAATCGCTGCGCAATTAATCGTCACCAGCGGCCCCGCCGCGCGTGGGCTGATCGAATGCAACGCACGCGTAAAACACTCTTTACCGACACCGCTTTCGCCGCGGAACAACACCGTCGAATCGGTAGGAGCCACTTTGCGTACGAGATTGGCGACTGCGTTAAATCCGGCGGATGCCCCCACGAAGCCCGCGAAGACATTCGCTTGACCGGCCGTTGGTAAAGCACCGGCATAGTCTTTGGTCGGTGCACCGACGAACGATTCGATCTGCAGATAGTGGGTGTCCTGGGCGTCCGCGTCCGTCCACTCTCTGAGCGGACGACCGACGACTCTGCACTGTGGATGTCCCATAGCCACGCACTGCGATTCACGCCAATGGATGGGCAGCCCGGTGATGGCCGTGGAATAGCCATCCGCGTAACCGGCCATCATCCAACACGCCGGCACGCCACTTAAACCGCACTGTTGTATATGCGCGTTGGCTTCCCATGACGACGCCCAATAATAATCGCCATAAAATTCGCCGCGCGCGATGTCAAAGCGCATCGCGTCGATAGGTTGATTGCGAACAAAACCTTCGATCTCACGCAATCCTGGCCCAAGCTTGAGTTGTTCCGCGAGCGGCAGTCCAAGGGCGCTCACGCGCCGCCCATCGTCATAACCTTGCTGGTAGCCCAGCCGGGTCATTAATTCGCGCGCCTTGGCCTGCCCTAACTGCGCGATGAGTTCTCGCCGAAGTTCCGCAAACGAAGCGGCGTGCATCAACAACATGCGTTGATCGAATAGATGGATATGGCCGGTATCCGGCGCAAATTTGAGAAACCCTGTTAGCCGGGGGTGAGCAGCGAATTCGGACGCGGGTGCCGATTGTCGTGTACGGGTTCGCGACTTTGAGGAAGACCTAATCATCGGGCGTTCCTTCACTTGGTAAGTTTTCGTACCTTGCCATGATTTTCTGAAATGAAAAAACATTCCGGCATGTCAATTTCTTGATTTGATTAATTCAACGCTCAATTGGATCTCCGTGAGACGATAACGCACTGATTTAGCGATATCTTCGGCCGGCTTGGATCTGGCCCGGCAATTGCTCCCATCGTTGTATCGCACCCGAGTTTTCACGAGATAAGGAGCTCCGATGTCCGCTGTGCCGCCGATCCCGACTTCGACCCGCCCACCACACTCGAATCCCGCGCCCGTTGCCGCGCCGTATCTGCTGAACACCTGGTATGCCGGCGCGTTGTCTAGCGAAGTGCAAGGGGACGGGTTTTTTCCGCGCAGACTCCTCGATACATCGGTGGTGTTTTATCGCAAAACGGATGGCACGCCGGTCGCGCTTCACAATCGCTGCCCGCATCGCTTCGCACCTTTGCACCTGGGTAAGCGCGTGGGCGACGACGTCGCCTGTCTTTATCATGGATTGCGCTTCGATTGCGCCGGTGCCTGCACGCACAATCCTCACGGCACCCGGCATATCCCGAAGACAGCACGCGTGCGTGCGTTCCCGCTGCTCGAGCGCTACGGCTTTATTTGGATTTGGATGGGCGACGCGCCCGCGGATCCCGCGCTGCTGCCGGATTTTAGTCCACTCGATGACGGGCACCCGAATGCGCTTGCGCATACCTACATGCACATGAAAACAAATTATCAACTCATCACCGATAACGTGATGGATTTGAGCCATATCGATTATGTGCACGGCGAACTCATCACCACGCGCGGCCAACTTTCGCCACAAATACCTCATCCCGAGGAAACCGCGCGGTCGGTGACCACGCGCTGGGAATGGAGCCAAACTCCCGCGCTGCTCATCTTCGCAAATTTTCTGCCCGACCCCAAAGCCGCGGCACGCCACTTCTTCACGATCACGTGGACGCCACCCGGCAATATCCAACTTTCCGTGGGCGCGACACAGAACGAAGGCCCGCTCGACTTGGAGCACACCATCGGCCAGTACGATTTGCACACCACGAGCCCCGAGACGGCCAACACCACGCACTACTTCTTTGCCACCCGGCGCAATCATTGCGTGGAAGATGCCGATTACAATCGCCTGAAGATCGCCGGCATGCACGATGCCTTCGCCAACGAAGATGGTCCGCTTATCGAAGCAGTTCACGCGGAAATGGGAACCAACGATTTCTTTGGATTAAAGCCGGTGCTGTTATCGAATGACGCCGCGCCGGTGAAGGTGCGTCGCTTGCTACAGAAGCTGATCGCGGACGAACGCGCACGCGATTAAAGCAGCACCGAGGACGGGTGTTGGGGTGAGCGAAGCGAACCCCAACTAATTTCAAAGGCCGGATCCGTCGCGTGGACCCGGCTACCTCAACGCTGAGACAATATGTGCAATCTCGCTCACGGGTAATACCGTGATGCCTTGGGCCATCTTGAAACGGTCTGGTCCAAGATAGACGACGAAACGGTGCACGGCGCCAATGTCCTCACGGACAACCATTCTTGCACATCAGGCATCTCGCGCCGGATTTGCAACCTTTTGAGTAAAGAAGGTTATAGAAAATAACCGATCCCAGCAGCTTCACTTATTTTGAAGCACTCCTACGAAATCCCGCCAGTTCAGTGCCTGTGCACCAGGCACAAGCGCTTTAGTCACCGGGGTATATTGGCCGGATTCATGTACCACCAATAATTCCGCGGGCTGCTTATGATTGCGATGCTTCGCGGCGGCGTCTGCCAGCTTTTGTAACGGGGAGGACATGCCTGGCGTAACGGTATGTGACGCTTTGCATTCGACGAATCTCAATCCCACGGATGTCGGAACAATAAAATCGACTTCAAGACCTTGCTCATCCCGGAAGTGGTAGAGCTCACGCCGGCGCCCGGCATTCGTTTGTGATTTGAGAATTTCGGATGCGATAAGACCTTCGAATAACGCGCCACGAAATGGCGATCTCGCCAGTTCCGAAGGCGTATCGATTCCAAGCAAATGACACGCAATGCCCGAGTCGGCGATAAACACTTTGGGGGCTTTGACCAGCCGTTTACCGAAATTCTCGTAAAACGGCGGCACGATCATTATCTGCGCGGTGGTCTCCAGCACGTTTAACCATTGCGTAATGGTGGGTACGCTCACGCCCAACGGCGCAGCGAGCGCTGTTTTGTTCAAAAGCTGGCCATGTCGGCTAGCGAGCAATGCCAAGAAACGCCGAAAGATCCCGAGGTCCTTCACGGCAGTTACCGCGCGCACATCGCGTTCAAGGTACGTTTGTAGGTAACTGCTAAACCACAGCCGCACAGCACTTGGGCGCGCTAGAACTTCCGGATATCCCCCGCGCAGCAGGGTTACTTTGGTCGACTCACAAACCGAAAAGGGCAAAAGCTGTAGAACCGCGGCACGGCCAGCCATCGACTCCGTCACGCCTTGCATCAACGGCGCTTCTTGGGAGCCAATGAGAAGCCATTGTCCCATCCGGCGTGGCGACCGATCGATATGCGTGCGGACGTAGGCGAAGACTTCCGGCACATTTTGTACTTCATCTAGGATTACCGGCGTTTTGACGCCGCTGAGAAATCCTTGTGGGTCGCTGCGTAATCTTGCGATGAGATCCGGCGCTTCTAGAAGATAGTACTCTGCATTAGAAAATAGCTCGCGCAACAAACGGGTCTTACCGGCGCGGCGCGGTCCGGTCAGCACCACCGCGGGGAAAGCCTTGGCGGCCTTAATGACCATCGGCTGAAGGTTTCTCGTCTGATACCGCATGTGAGAATTCTAAAGTGACACTTTAGAATTCTCAAATAAGAGATGATTGATTCTCGTTAAGGCAGCCCCTTACGCCGTCCCGCATCCAGCATCAAGGTCGAGCCGGTCATCGCGGTGGCCTCCGGAGCCAATAACATCGTGACCGCCCAGGCGATTTGTTGCGGGGTGGTCAACGCGTTCACGGCGGATTCCGCGCGCATTTCGTTCAGGATGGTCTCAACCGTCACCCCACGGCTCGCGGCACGCGACTCGGCGATGCCGCGGAGACGATCAGTATCGGCGGGACCTGCCGCGATCACATGCGCGGTCACGCCGCGCGGACCGTAGGCCAGACTCAATTGCCGCATCAAATTAGGTAACGAGGAATTCGCGATGCCGGCAGTGGCGTGATACGCCACCGGCTCAAAGCCGTAATGCCCGCCCATTGCGATGAGGCGTGAGCCTTCGATGAGATTGTCGTCCACTGCGCGTACCAAGCGCAGCGTTCCAGTGATTTTGATGGCAACCGCCGCTTCAATCGCCGCGGTCGGTGCCTGCGTGATCCCCCCGGCGACCGGGATCCCGGCGCAGTTCAACGCTAAACGCACCGGCGCATCGAGTTTTGCGCGGATGGTATCGATCGCGACGTCCGTGCTGATGTCCGCCGGGCAAGCGATGATGCCAGGGCAGGCGCGATTCAGTTTTTCGATCGCGTCCAGCGAGCGCCCGACGGCGATGACTCGGAGATTGGCTTTCTGTAATGCCGCACAAATCACCGTGCCCATATTGCCGGCGGCGCCGACGACGACGGCGAGTTCTTGTGTAGAAGGCATGGATTAGCGCTCGTGTTGGGGTTCGCTGCGCTCACCCCAACCTACTGCGGACGTTATACAAACCGCATCCGTACATCGCCCAGACTTTGGTACTGCACGATGACGGAGTCGCCGGCGTGCACATGGACGGCGGCGGTGATCCCACCTGTCATGACCATACATCCCGCTGGAATGTCCGCGCCTAGTGCCGCGCGTTGATTGGCGAGCATGACGATCGCTTCCAGCGGATTACCGAGTACGGCAGCGCCGGCACCGACTTCCGCGACCAAACCATTGCGAGTTAGCACCACGCCTTCGGTCACGAGATCGAGTTCCTTCAAACGTCGGGTTCGCGAACCCACGACATAACCGGCGGCCGAGGTGTTATCCGCGATGACGCTTGGAATGTCGAATTTAAAATTCGCGAAGCGGGAATCGATGACTTCAATCGCCGGTAACACAAAGTCGATGGCGTCCGCGGCTTGCGCCAAGGTGCAGTTTGGGCCTTTCAGCGCAGACTTCATGACCACCGCAATCTCAGCTTCGATGCGTGGATGGATGTAGCGCGCGACGGGGATTTCCGCGCCATCGGCATACGCGCCGTGATGAGTGATAAAGCCGTGCAAGGATTCGGTGATCCCCATCTGCAGCATCTTGGCGCGCGAGGTCAATCCCATTTTGAGTCCGGTGACCCGGATACCGCGTCCTTCCATGCGCGTGCGCAAAGCGCTCTGGACGGCATAAGCATCGCCCAACTTCATCGCCGGATAGTCAGTGGTCAACACGTCGATGGCGGTGCGATTGAGCGCCGCGTTATCGACGCGCTCGGCGAGGGTGGCGATCGCCGCGGCGTCGAGGGCACGTTCATTAAACATGGGCGGCCTTTCGGGTGGCTTGTTGTTGCAGTTCCATGGCGACTTCTTCGATCAGATCTTCTTGCCCACCCACCGTGCGGCGGCGGCCCATCTCGGCCAAGATATCGCGCGAGGATACGCCGTAACGCTGTGCCGCGCGTTGCGCGAACAGCAGGAACGTGGAGTAGACGCCGGTATAGCCGATGAGCAAAGAGTCGCGGTCCAAGCGGATCTGCTGATCCATGATCGGTAGCACGCGTTCTTCGGCGACATCCATGATCTGATACAGATCGACATTGGTTTCGATACCCATGCGCTTACACACCGCGACAAAGGCTTCGAGCGGCGTGTTGCCGGCGCCGGCACCGAGTCCGGCGGCCGAGCCATCGATGCGATTGGCGCCGGCTTCGACCGCTGCTATCGAGTTCGTCACCCCAAGCGCCAAATTATGGTGCCCGTGAAAACCAATTTCAGTCTCGGGTCGCAACACGCGGCGCATCGCGCTGATCCGCGCAGTCACGTCCTGTGGAATCATGTAACCGGCGGAGTCCGTGCAATAGACGCAATGCGCGCCGTAGTCTTCCATTTGTTTGGCTTGCTTCGCCAATTCTTCCGACTCGATCATGTGCGCCATCATCAAAAAGCCCACGGTATCGAGCCCCAATTGCCGTCCGCGCTTGATGTGTTGTTCGGCGACATCGGCTTCAGTGCATAACGTTGCCACCCGCACCGTGTGGATGCCGCACTCGTAGGCGACTTGCAGATCGTCCACCGTGCCGATCCCGGGGATGAGCAACACCGATACCTTGGTGCGCTTCAACGCCGGAATGACATGGCGCAGGTATTCTTCATCGGTGTGTGCCGGAAAACCGTAGTTGATCGAGGCGCCGCCCAAGCCATCGCCATGCGTCACTTCGATATAGTCGACGCCCGCTGCGTCGAGTCCGGTCGCAATCGAATGCATTTGGGAAAGCGAAATCTGATGGCGCTTGGGATGCATGCCATCGCGCAGGCACATATCGTGCACCTTGACTTTGAGCCCACTCATTACGCGGCCTCCGTTTTCACTTGAGGGAAGGTCAGCGAGCCATCTTGGAGACGCTGCGCGAACATTTCGCCGGTGCGTAAAGCGGCAGCCGTCATGATGTCCAAGTTTCCGGCGTACTTCGGTAAATAATCGCCAAGACCCGCAACTTCCAAAAACACCGATACACGCTGCCCATCGAACACCGGGTTTTGCTTCAACGTATAACCCGGCACGTATTTTTGAACTTCCGCGACCATCTGCTTGATGGAGTCCGTTATCTTCGCCTCATCGGGTTTACCCTCCACCAGACAATGCACGGTATCGCGCATGATGAGCGGCGGTTCGGCGGGATTCAGAATGATGATGGCTTTGCCTTTTTTCGCGCCACCGACGCGTTCGATGCCAAGCGCCGTGGTGCGCGTGAATTCATCGATGTTCTTGCGTGTGCCGGGACCCGCGGACTTGGACGCGACGGTCGCGATGATTTCGGCATAACTCACGCCTTGCACGCGCGAAATGGCATACACCATCGGAATGGTGGCTTGTCCGCCGCAGCTCACCATGTTGACGTTCGCGGTTTGCTGTCGCATGTGTTGCTCGAGATTCACCGGCGGTACGCAGAACGGACCGATCGCGGCTGGCGTCAAGTCCACCATAAAAACGCCTTGCGCGAGGACTTTGCGACTGTTCTCGGCGTGCACATAGGCAGAGGTTGCATCGAAGGCGATTTGAATTTTGTCGTCTTTAAAATGCGGTAACGCGGCATCCAGTCCTTCGTGCGTGGCTTTTAAACCCGCGGCGCGTGCTTTGGCGAGACCGTCGGAAGCCGGATCGACGCCAATCATCCACACCGGATTCAGCCACTCGCTGCGGAGCGCCTTGTACATTAGATCGGTACCGATGTTGCCGGAGCCGATAAGCGCGCAATTAATTTTCATGTTCGTCCTTTCAACGTTGCATAAGCGGTGTCAGCCGCCAACGAAGCGATTCGATATTATCCCCTCTCCCGCTCGCGGGAGAGGGTTAGGGTGAGGGTCCTCACCCGGCGCTGCGCGCCGACCTCTCCCAGAGGGAGAGGTTTACTCGAAAAATCATCACACAAATTTTGCCTTGAGCCGTCCCATGCCGCCGACCGCGACTTCCATTTCGTCGCCCGCCGTAATCGGGATCAACGGCACCAACGAGCCTGACAACACGATCTCACCGGCTTTCAAGGTGACTCCATACCGGCCGAGTGCGTTCGCAAGCCAGGTGACCGAGTTAACCGGTGACCCAAGCGCCGCCGCACCCGCGCCTGTCGCGATGAGTTCGCCGTTCTTCCATACCACCATGCCGCAGGTAATGAGATCGACATCGCGTAAATCGATGAGCTTGTCGCTCGCGACGAACATACCGCAGGACGCGTTGTCCGCGACCGTGTCTTGAAACTTGATTTTCCAATCGCGAATGCGCGAATCGACGATCTCAAAACACACTTTGACGCCGGCGGTCGCCGCCAACACATCGGCATTGGTGACGCCGGGGCCGGTTAAATCGCGCTTTAACACAAAGGCGATTTCGCCTTCGGCGCGCGGCTGAATGAGTTCACGCGAGATCGGGATCGGCGCGCCTTCCATGCATTGCATGCCGTCCGTCAGAAAGCCGTAATCCGGCTGTTTAACGTTCAACATATCCTGCACGGCGCGGCTCGTGACGCCGATTTTCTTACCGACGACTTTCTCGCCGGCCGCCAAACGGCGCTTCAAAATGCCGAGCGAAATTTGATACGCATCATCCTCGGTCAAGTTGGGATCGCGATCCGTCAACGGATCAACCACACGACGATCGCGCAAGGCGCCGTAGAGTTCGTCGCTATAACGTTCGTGCTCGGCGGAAGTTGCCATGGTTAGTACCTAATGCAGATGTTACGAAGCTCGGTGTAGAACTCGAGCGAGTGCACGCCGCCTTCGCGGCCAATGCCCGAATGTTTCATGCCGCCGAACGGCGTGCGCAAATCACGCAAGAACCAACTGTTGATCCACGTGATGCCGGATTGCAAAGCCGCGGCCACCCGATGCGCGCGCGACAGATCGCGCGTCCACACCACACTCGTCAATCCATAACGCGTGTCGTTGGCAAGCTTGATCGCTTCCTCTTCCGTATCGAACGGCGCGATATGGCAGCACGGCCCAAAAATTTCCTCGCGCACAGTGCGCGCACTGTGCGGCAAACCGGTCCAAATCGTCGGTTGCACCCATGCACCGCCGCCGAGCGCGCCAGACATGTCCGGGATGCCGCCGCCGGTTACCACGGTGGCACCCTCGTCTACTGCGAGTTTGTAATAACTCAAAACTTTCTCGCGGTGACCTTGGCTAATCAACGGGCCTAACGTCACGCCAGGTTCTTTGGGCGGGCCGATTTTGAGTTTCTCGGTGGCTTCTTTTAAGCGCTGCACGAAGGTGGGGAACAATGCACGTTCGACGTAAATCCGCTCGGTGCCCAGACAGACCTGGCCGCAGTTGATGAAGGTGGAACGAATAGTGGTTTGGATCGCGAGATCAAGATCACAATCGGCAAACACCAGCGCCGGATTTTTGCCGCCTAGCTCAAACGATACCGCGCGGAGCCCCTTGGCGGCCGCCGCCATGATGGCTTCGCCGGTGCGGGTTTCACCGGTGAAGGTGATGGCATCAACATCCGGGTGTTCCGTGAGATAAGCACCGGCTGAATCCGGTCCAAAGCCATTGACCACGTTGTAGACGCCGGGCGGGATCCCGGCCTCGTTCATGACTTCGCCAAGCAGCGAGGTGGTCAGCGGAGTTTCTTCCGAGGGTTTGACCACTACCGTATTGCCGCAGGCGAGCGCCGGACCCACCTTCCACGTCATCAACAGCAACGGCAGGTTCCACGGACACACCACCGCGACGACGCCTTTTGGCACGCGCAGCGAATAGTTCAAGACATTGGCGCCATCCGGCGCGTGCATCGTGAAGGCTTCGGTGGGAATGTTTTTCACGATGTCGGCGAATACGCGGAAATTGGCCGCGCCGCGCGGAATATCGACATGGCTGCATTCACCATACGGTTTGCCGGTATCCAGGCATTCCAATTCAACAAATTCATCGAAGCGCCTTTGAATGCAGTCGGCGAGTTTATGCAGTAACGCCATGCGGTCTGGCGTGGTCATCTTGCCCCAAGGGCCGTTCAGCGCGGCGCGCGCGGCGGCTACCGCGGCGTCCACTTCCGCCTTACCGCCTTCATGCACCGTCGCGACCACGTGGCCGTCTACCGGGCTGATGTCCGCAAAGGTTTTTCCGCTCGCGGATTTAACGTATTGACCATTGATAAAGTGCAGCACTTCGCGCGCGGTGTTGCCTGACGTTGCCATGAGCCCCCCTGCTATTCCAAATTGAACGCGCACAAGCTCGTCTGCGCGCATTGTTCGTCTCGTTCTGCCGACCCACCCGCCACGCCGATCCCGCCAAAAACGTCGTTTTCGTAGTTGACCGACGGGCCCGCCACCGCATCCCACGTCAACGTGAGTCGATTGAGTTTAATTTGCATGGACCTCTAGTTGTGGATTCAGCGAGGGCCGAATCTTAAGCGCTGACTTCCGTGGTCGGCAATAAAAATATCGATATTTTTTATTTCTATCGAAACCTACCCTTCCCGCGTAACCTTCGTTATATATGACGTCAATGTTCCAATTTGACTCCGGCAGGCCCGACATGCGCCTGCTTAAGGAAGGTTCCGCGATGTCGTCCCCAGAAGAGCTCGATGTCACTGATTTGCGTGCGGCCAGCACCTTGGCCGAGGCGGCGTATGAAAAACTGCGCGGCGACATCCTGGCGGGGCGCTACCCGGCCGGCGCCAAACTCGCGGTGCATCGCTTGCGTGAACGCTATGACATTGGCGCCTCGCCCCTGCGCGAGGCGTTGAACCGGCTCATCGCGGATGGCTTTGTCAGCGTCACCGGGCAACGCGGCTTTCGCGTGGCCCCTATCTCGATCGCCGATCTGCAGGACGTCACGCGCCTGCGGATTATTTTCGAAACCGAGGCGCTGCGCGACAGCATTGCGCACGGGGATGACGAATGGGAGGCGAACATCGTCGCCGCTTTTCATCGGCTGTCTAAGATCGATCGCGTGCGTGCCAACGATGTCGCGCAGTGGGAATTGCGCAATGCGAGCTTTCACGATGCCTTGGTCGCCGCTTGCCCATCGCCGCGACTGCTGCAGTTCCGACAGAATCTCTACGATCAGCACAAACGCTACCGCAGCTTATCGACCGGGAACGCCGTCGCCAATCGAGACATACCGCAAGAACATCGCGAATTGATGGAAGTCACACTGGCGCGCGAAGCGGTGCGTGCGTGCGAGTTGATCGCCGCGCATATTCAAGCGACGGCAGATGCGCTCGAAGCGTTAATGCGCTAGTCGCGCCCGCGCGATAATCTTCTTAGCCACCCTCTCCCGCGCGCGGGAGAGGGCTGGGGTGAGGGTCTTCATGCAGCGATCATAGACGCGCTGCCCCTCACCCGGCGCTGCGCGCCGACCTCTCCCGCAAGCGGGAGAGGTTTTTTTTAGTCACCCTCTCCCGCGTGCGGGAGAGGGTGGGGTGAGGGTCTTCAAATCAAACGCGCGCGCGCGCAATTCCGGCTGCCTTTTCAAAAGATGTTTCGCCACCCGGTGCGATGGCGTATGCGGCAACGAATCGGTCCACACCCAGTAGCGTGGGATTTTGATCGCCGCGAGTTGCCCGCGCGCCCACTCGGCGATTTCCTGAAATGGAACTTCCGCATCGCGTGCGATCAACACCGCCAGTATTTCCTCTTCGCCGACATCCGCCGGCACGCCGATGGTCGCCGCCTCCTGCACCGCCGGATGGAGTCCAAGCACGCGATCAAGTTCCGCGCCGGCAATGTTCTCGCCGCGCACGCGGATGATGTCTTTCTTGCGCGCGATGAAATAGTGATAGCCATCCGCATCGAGCCTCACCAAATCGCCGGTCTTAAACCAGCCATCGTGGAAGGCATCATTCGTTTGCTGCGGATCGTGCAAATACTCTTTGAACACAATCGGGGTTTTGACTTCCAACTCGCCCGGCATGTTCACGCCGACTTCTTGACCATCGTCATCCACCACCCGCGTTTGGACAAAGGTGCCGATACGCGGATGCTGGGCCGGTAGTCCAAAACTGCCGACGATCTGGCGGCCGCGATACGGGTTGTTGCAGGCACCCGGGATCTCGGACATGCCATAGCCTTCGATCAAGTTGGGGATGCCGAAGTCGCGCCTAAACAACGCTTCGACATCTGGCGTGATCGGCCCGCCATAAACTTTGGTGATGCGATGATCGGCGCGAAACTCCTCGCGCGGCCGTTTGGCGAGAATGCCGCCAACGGCCGCGATGATGTTGAACTCGGTCGCGCCGGTCTCAACCGCCATCTCCCAAAATCGGCTCGCGCTAAAACCATCGCTCACGATGACGCACGCGCCCGCCGCCAATGCACCGCCAAGCGAATAGAACAGCGCGTTGATATGAAAAAACGGTAAGACGGTTAGGAGCCTTTCGTGTGGTTGCAAATACATGCGTTCGACAAACGCTTCGGCGGCAAACACATAGTTGCGGTGAGTGTGCACCACGCCTTTAGGGAAACCCGTGGTGCCGGAGGTGTACACAATGACGAGCGGTGCGCCGGGATCAGGTTCGCGCTCGGGCAATGGGTTTGTACCGGCGCGCCGTGTTAGCGCCGAGACCACGCCGTCCACATCGCAGGTGCTTGCGACGATTTCATCGAACACCATGACTGTCGCCGGCAGATCGAGCGTATTCAACCGCTGACGCACACGCGATGCCGCCGCGGCTTCGGTGAAAACGACTCCCGGCTTGGTGTGGCCAAGCAAATACGCGAGTTCCGTATCCGTTAGATTGATATTCATCGGCGCGAACACCGCGCCGAGCTTCGCCGTGGCCAAAAAGACTAAAACCGTCAGATCGCTGTTGGGCGCAACGACCGCCACTCTACTCCCCTGACTTACGCCCGAGGCGGCAAGCGCGCGCGCCAGCGCATCACTCGCCGCCGCGAGTTCGGTGTAGGTATATTCGCGCGTTCCATATCGCAGTGCCGAGGCTTGCGGCACGCGCGAGACGCGCGCGTGCAAAAAACTCGGCACGGTTTCCGCATGCGGCGCGTAGCGTGCAAGCACCTCGCCCGGTGTTAACGCATCGCTCATGCCGCGCGCTGGAGACGCATGTCAAAGTTCACGGTATAAAACGGCACATCGACGCGCTCGCCGGTGGGCGCGGTACCGGCCGGATGACGCGCAAATTCGCCGGCCAGCGCATGCTTCACGCCGAATACGGCGTCGTTATTCAAGTACGGACTCGCGGCGACAAAAATTTGCGTCACCACCGATTCAAAACCAGGGGCCGAGACGATGAGGTGCAAATGTCCCGGGCGCGTTGCGCCGCGCTTCAAGCGTCTCAACATTTCGCCCACCGGCCCGTCGGTCGGCACCGGATAATCCGCAGGCTTGACGCAACGGAACCAATAACGGCCATCCGCACCGGTTTTGATTTTCGCGCGACCCTGCGGCTTAAACGGCCCCGGTTTCTGCACGTCATAAAAGCCGACGCCGTCGGCGGTCCACACATCGAGCACCGCGCCTGCGATTGGGGCACCATTCGTATCGCACACCTGGCCGGCGTAAAACGTCGGTTCGCCTTCCATGCCATCGGTTAAATCAGCGCCCAACGGTCGCTCCGGTGAGCCTTCCACATAAAACGGTCCGAGCACCGCCGCTTCGAGCGAGCCGTCGACCGCCGGATGATTGACTTCAAGCACCAAGCTCGAAATCCCCAAGGTATCCGAGAGCAAGATGAACTCTTGGCGCTGTTCCGTGCACTTTTTGCCCACCTCGGTCAGAAATTGAATGGCGGTCATCCATTCCGCATCGGTTAGGCGTGTTTCCCGCACGAAGTCATGCAAGTGGTGAATAAGCGAGGTCATGACCGCTTTGAAACGAGGGTCGTCGCATTGCGCAAGTCGCGCGATGACGGTTTGTGTGAGTTCTAGTTCGGTTTTTTTGGACATAGGCGCCTCCTTCGGAGTGGGTGGTGCGTAGCCTACCGCGTGGCGCGATTTCCGTCAGTGCTTTTTCGATTCGACTGTTATTACAATCGACCGTCTTTTCATTGAAGGAGTCGCGCAATGCCACAACCCGCTACGCGTTTACTCGAATTGCAGAATGCCATAAGCGCGCTGCTGCCGCGCCTACGCGCAAACGCCCCACAAGCGCAAGCACGCCGGGCCATTCCGCCAGACATGATTGCCGCGATGCGGGCCGCCGGACTTTATCGGGTGTATAACCCGCGGCGATTCGGCGGCGATGAAATGCACATGGCGGAAGTCCTGCCGCTTATCGCGCAGATCGCTGAAGCCTGCCCGGCGAGTGCTTGGGTAGCCGCGATTTATCAGATCCATAACTGGCTCATCGCGCTGATGCCGGAGGACACGCAACAAGAAGTGTTCGCCGCGAATCGCGATCCGCAAATTTGCGCCTCACTCAATCCCGGCAAAAACTCCGCGCGCGCGGTCGATGGTGGATATTTCTTTGACCGCGCGCGCTTCACGTTTTGTTCGGGCGCCGCCGCGCGCGAGTGGGCGCTATTCGGTGCGTTGATCAAAGACGCGCAAGGACAGGTCATCGATGCCGGCTGCATGTTGGTGCCGGGCGACGCGGTCAGTGAACTCGACGACTGGTACGTATCCGGCTTACAAGCCACCGGTAGCATCAGCCTGTGCGCGGAAAATCTTTTCGTGCCCGCGCCCCGCTTTTTGTCGTACGCGGCGGCAACCGAATATCGCACCCCGGGAATGCAACAAAACACGGGCGCGCTCTATCACGCGGCGGTAGTGCCAATGCTGGTGCTTAATTTAGCGGGTCCCGCGCTGGGCGCCGCCGAAGCGGCGTGGCGCGCCTTCGTCGATAACTTAAATAACCAAGGATCGGCAGCCGGCAGTTATCCGCTGCCCGGCTTGCCGCGCATCGATGCCGCGGCCGCGCATACGGTGATTGCCGAAGCGCGGCTCAAGATAGACTGCGCGCGATTGCTGCTCGGCCAGGCCGGCGAATCGATCCGCGCGTATGCCGAGCGCCGGGAAGCAATGCCGCGCACCCAGTCGGCCAAGGTCAATCTCGATACGAGCTTTGCAATGCGCCTGTGTCACGAGTCAGTCCAGATGCTCTTTCTGCAAGCCGGCGGAGGCGTCTTACAGCCGACTCACCCGCTGCAACGCGCGTATCAGGATGTCACGGCCATCAACTGCCATGGCTTTTTAGCCCACGAAGCGAATTTGTCCTTATATGGCTCCCTGCTAACCGGACACGCACACCCGCAGGCATTTCTCTAGGGCGCAAGCAACCGCGTCAACGCGGAAACGAGTTTAAGGATTGGCGCCGCACGCCGCTAACCCGGCGTGCAAGCCCACCGAGCGTCTCGGCGGACCGCTAGACACCGGAGTCACGGTGCGAGGGGAAAACGACATGCGCCTAATCCTACTGATTTTGATGGCCACCCTATGGCGCGCCAGCGTTGCGGAGCCCGTGTGGCCCACCTGGCCCGAAGTTCGCCAAGATACCGAACAATTCGCCTATGACCGCATAGGCGATGGGCGGCGTATGCTGCTAGGCGCCTATCCACCCCGCGTGCGCACGCCCCCTCCCGGCCAGTCCTGCGCGGAGCTGTACCAGCAGCGGGTCAAACTCATCCAACAGGAATACGATTACCGCCCGGGTTTTACCGACGATCCACGCAACCGGGCGGCGGTCTTTATCGGCTCGATCTTCACGCCGGGATTCTACTTTCTCGCCTTCAGCGGCATCCAAAACTACAACGATGTCACCAATAACGCCGAAACTCAGGCGCGGCTGGACGCGCTGCGTTATGCCTCGGCCGAGCAGCAGTGTTTCGTCCAATAGTCTGATAGTCCGAATACCGAGACGGCTTCAAGGCCAGGCTACGCATGTCTTGTTTAGGGACCGTGAAAATACAGGATGTATTTTCGCGAGCCTACAGGGATGTACTCGTGGCGTGTCCCTAAACAAGACATGCGTAGCCTGGCCGGACGGTGATATCGACCAATCGGATTTCAGCGCAGTTATTTAGCATTTCTGAGGTTCTCATTTGGAATGACCACCGATATCATTCGCGCCTTCCTTCACGCACACGGTCCAGTCGCATGTTTGAGTCGCTCAATACCCTTCAACCCGATCCAATCCTCGGCCTTATCGCCGCGTTTAAGCAGGATACCAATCCGCGCAAAGTCGACTTAGGCGTCGGCGTCTACAAAGACGAAGCCGGCAACACGCCGATCATGGAATGCATCCAAAAAGCCGATGCGCAACACCATGCGGCCGAGAACAGCAAAACCTATGTCGGCCCGGCCGGCGACGGTGAGTTCAATCAACAATTACAGCAGCTCATTTTGGGCAGCGATTGCGCGGCGCTGAAAGAAAACCGAGTCAGTACGCTGCAGGCACCAGGCGGCTGCGGTGCGCTGCGTGTCGGCGCGGAACTCATTCATCGTGCGAATCCCAAAGCGGCGATCTGGGTCAGCGATCCGACGTGGGCGAATCATGTGCCATTACTCGGCGACGCCGGTCTCGAAATAAAAACGTATCCGTACTATGACGCCGCTAAGCAAGGCCTGAAGTTTGAGGCGATGCTCGCGGCGCTCGAGAAAATCGACGCGGGTGATCTGGTACTGCTTCACGGCTGCTGCCATAACCCAAGCGGCGTCGATTTGGCGCCCGCGCAGTGGGATGCGGTCGCGGCGATCGCGCAACGCCGCGCCTTTACGCCGTTCGTTGACTTGGCCTATCTCGGCCTCGGACTTGGTCTAA
The DNA here is from genome assembly GCA_964555355.1 of uncultured Klebsiella sp. GTDB lineage: Bacteria > Pseudomonadota > Gammaproteobacteria > CAIKBL01. The sequence continues at coordinate 156,568 of CAZKRY010000013.1, read as the reverse complement.
CCGAAGATGCCTACGGCGTGCGCAAGCTGGCGGCCTCGGTGCCTGAACTCATCGTCGCGAGTTCTTGTTCGAAAAATTTTGGGGTTTATCGCGAGCGCGTCGGCGCGCTTACCGTCATTTCGCGCTCGCCGGCGGAAGCCGCGGTCGTCTACAGTCAGATGCAGAACGTGGCGCGCGGGATCTATTCGATGCCGCCGAATTACGGCGCCGCGCTCGTCGGCCGCATACTGGCCGATGCGACGCTGCGGCGCGAATGGGACACGGAGCTTTCCGGCATGCGCAACCGCATTAATCAATTGCGCGGTGAACTCGCCGATAAATTTCGCGCCAAGCTCGGCACCAGCCGCTTTGATTTCATTCCCGCGCAGCGCGGCTTGTTTTCGTTCCTGGGGTTGAGCAAGGAACAGGTGCAGCGTCTAAAGAATGAATTCAGCGTCTATATGGTGGACTCGAGCCGAATCAACGTCGCCGGCATCAGTAAAAAAAATATCGACTACTTCTGCGACTCGGTGTGTGCGGTGCTGTAAGGCGCGCGTGACTTGTCACGCGCCCACTCATGTCGCTTGCGCTCGTCATCCTTCCTGAGTTTTTGCTGATATTGCTCGGTGCACTGTTCCAGCGCACCATGCACTGGGGCGAAGGCTTTTGGCAGGGACTCGAGAAGCTCGTCTACTTCGTGCTCTTTCCAGCGCTGCTGTTTGTATCAATCGTGCGGGTCCCGTTCGCACCTTCGGCCGGGCGCTTCCTTTGTGTCGGTGCCGCGGTCACGCTGTGCGGAGCGCTTGCCGGCTATGCAGCAAAACTGCTTATTCATAGCGATCGTTTGAATTTTGCGTCCGGGGTGCAATGCGCATTCCGCTTTAATTCCTTCCTTGCCTTGGCCCCCGCGACCAAGCTCGGCGGCGATGCCGGACTCGCGCTGCTCAGTCTCCTCATTGGGATTGCAGTACCGATTTGCAATTTGATCTCGGTATGGGGGCTTGCGCGCACGCAGGATACCGGCGTTTTGCGCGAGCTTGCGCGTAATCCGCTCATCGTCGCGACGCTCTCCGGCTTGCTCTGCAATTTGGCGGGTTTGCACCTGCCGTTGCTTGCCGACGCCGTTCTTCATCGTCTGGGCCAGGCTTCCGTCCCTTTGGGTTTGTTGGCGGTCGGGGCCGGTCTGCGGTGGGTTGGTGCGCGCGAGGCGCCCCTGCTTGCGACATGGTTTATCGCCGTCAAACTCTTACTGTTGCCGATGCTCGCGCTCGTTTTTACTCGTTTTACCGGGCTTTCGGTCCTGCAGACGCAGATTGTGGTGATGTTCGCGGCACTCCCCAGTGCGTCTTCGTCGTATATTTTGGCGATGCGGATGGGCGGCAACGGGCCGCTTGTCGCCTTTATCGTGTCGGCAGCCACAATTACGTCGCTCGGGACGCTGCCCTTCTGGCTAATGCAGGTGGTGCGAACGTGATTATTCGAGAAATTCGCAGGGCGAATGACGGCGCCAAAGTAACGCAACGATGACTCACCAGATGCGTGTTTTATTGGTCGAAGACCATGCACCACTCGCCGCGAATGTCGGCGAATACCTAACCGAACAAGGTGCGCAGGTCGATTACGCTTACGATGGGCTAAGCGGCTTACAACTCGCGGCCCAAGGTCACTATGACGTCATCGTATTGGATCTCAATCTCCCGAAGCTGGATGGACTCTCGATGTGCAAACGGTTGCGCATCGACAAGGGAGTCGGCACACCGATTCTCATGCTTACCGCGCGCGACACGGTGCCGGATAAAGTGATTGGGTTCGACGCGGGCGCGGATGATTACTTGACGAAGCCTTTCGAGCTTATCGAACTCAAGATGCGGCTATACGCGCTGCTGCGCCGCGCCCGACCGCGCCAGCAAAGTTTGCAGGTGGGCGATCTCGTATTTGATACCGGTTCGCTGCGGGTTGTACGAGCGGATGTGGCGCTTAAGTTATCGCCGACCGGCTTGCGGATATTAGAGCTGCTCATGCAACGTTCGCCGGGCGTGGTCACACGCGAAGAACTCGTATCCGTCTTGTGGGGCGATCAACCGCCTGATGGCGAAACCACCCTACGGGTACATATTCACAGTTTGCGAAACGCCATCGACAAGCCGTTTCCTACCGCGTTGCTCGTGACTCTCCCGGCTATCGGATATCGACTTGCCGTTAGTGCCGAAAATTAACTTAGGACTGCGCGGCCGCTTTGTCGCCGCGAACATGGCGCTTGCGATCATTTTGATCGGCGGCTTTGCATTGGCGGTCCATCGATTTCTGGAACTAGTGCGCGCCGAGCTCGTCACGCAACACTTGGCGCGAGAACTCGCCACTTACGAATCCGCCGTGCGCGCCGATGCCACGACGCTGCCGGCGCTGCCTAAGGGTTTCCTGGTTTATCTGATTCGCAAAGGCAATTACCACGGCTTCTTGCGCGATCTCGCAAAGTACTCCCCCGGGATCCATCCCGACGTATTACTCAATGGCCAAGCGTACACACTCGGCCGCCGCGATATCGGTGACGATAGTCTCTTTCTGTTACTGCAGAGCGAACTCGATGCCGTCAACATACTTGAGTCGGAACTGTGGCGCATCGCGATATTCGCGGGCGGCGTCGCCCTCGTCATCGCGGTTGCCGTCGCGCTGTGGCTCGCGCGGATCGTATTGCGCCCCGTACAGCGCTTAGCGGCCAATGCGCGTCGGATCGCGCCCGGGGAACCTCGCTTGCCGTTGGCGCATTTCGATAGCGATCCGGCGATCAATGCGATCGCACAAGCCTTTGAGCAAGTGCTTGATCGTTACGACGAGCTGGTCGAACGAGAGCGTGAATTCAATCGCGATGCGAGCCATGAATTGCGCACGCCGTTAGCGGTCATCGCGACCAGCGCGGAGTTGCTCGCCAACGGGGCATCGATCGAGCCACCCCAACGAGTACGGATTGGACGCATTCGCGCGGCGACCGAGCAGATGCGGGCGCTCGTAGAAGGGCTTTTGTTGTTGGCTAGGCCCGAGGCCGAAAGAAGTCTTATCGAAGGAGATTGTCGCGCGAGTGACGTGGTCAGCGAAGCGATCCGCTTGCAGACGCAAGACGCAAGCGCCACGGCACAGGTGACGTTTGTGGTGATTCAAGATCACGTGTTGCGACAGCCACGCGGATTATTGCTCTGTGTCGCGAACAATTTGCTGCGGAACGCGCTCGTGCACAGTGGCAGCAATTCGATCAATGTGACGCTCACACCGCAAGGATTGGAAATCGAAGACCACGGCCGCGGCATACCACCCGCGGAGCTCGCGCAACTATTCGCGCGTCACGTGCGCGGAAGAGATAGCGCGGGTGAGGGTCTGGGTCTTTTTATCGTGCGGCGCATCTGCGAGCGAGTGAATTGGCGCATCGAACTCGAGACCCCCGCCGGTGGCGGGGCGCGGTTCATTCTGAATTTCGATGCGCCGCCGGTTGTGGCCGCGCGCGGCTAAGCGGCTTTAACGCCCATCCGTTGCAATGACTCGGCTTGCCAGCCGCCCAATTCAATATCGCGCCGGGTATCCGAGTCATCGACATGCGAATTCAGTACGAAGCGCGGTTTGAAAATCCGCACGAGCAATGGAATCAAGGTGATGGCGCCAATCATGTTGCTCGTCAACAGTAAGCAGAGCAGCAACGACATTTCGCTATTGAAACGCAACGACGAACCAGGGATCCAATAGACAATCCCGGACAGAATGGTGACCGCGGTAAAAAGGATTGCGGCCCCAGTGGTCCGCATCGACGTCACGATGCAATCGATGAGCGAGCGATGCCGCATTTCTTCTTTCAAACGGTCGAGCATGTAAATCGCATAGTCGACGCCGACGCCAATACCCACCGCCGTAACGGGCAACGTATTCACGTTCAACCCGATGTCGCGCATCGTCATGAACGCGCGATTGGTCATGACACACAGGACCAAAAGACCGAACACCATGAGGCCAGCCACGAACGAGCGGTAGGCGATGGTGATTGCGAGTACCACCGCGCAGATGATCGCAAGCGTCATCTTGAGATCCGAAACTTCGGTTTCTTCGTTGGCGGCCGCGGTGGTGCCGATGATGCCGCCGGCAAAGCGTGGTGTTACACCCTTCATCGGATGCTCGTCCAAGAACTTCTTGGCCGCCTCGACCGCGGTGCTGACCGTGCGACCGGTGGCGTCTTTGTAGAACACCACAAAGTTCGCGGTCCGCCCCTCCAAATCCATGTATTCCAAGATAACGCCCGGAATCGACGCGCCCGCTTCGTACATGAACAGGGTGTTGCCGATATTTTTCTGCTCTTTGGGAATGATCGACCAACGCGGATCGTCGTAGTGGTACAACCGATTGATCGAGCGCACGAGATGCGGAATATCGCGCGTCCCGCCGTAGTTGTAGGTGTTTGCCATGTACCGCCCGAACTCTTCCATCACGGCAACCACTTCCGGATCCTTCATGCGGTGCGGTTTGTCGCCTTCGAAAAAGATGCTGAACTGATTGGCGCCGGCGAACTTATCCGCGATGTGAGCGGCGGCGATGTTGTAATCCGAGTCCGGAAACAGAATCGGCGATCCGGGTTTGCTTTCACCGATCTGCACGTGCCAGCCAAAGTAAAACGCCCAAGCGGTTAGCAGCAACGCGCCGCCCATGATCACCGAGGATGCTTTCGGGCCCACCAGGAACACGCCAAGTGCATGCATCAACCGCGACGGTAGATGTTTGTGTTCTTCTTGCCTGGTTACCCGCGGTGTCGGCAACAACGACATGATGAGCGGTACCCACACCGTCACCGTAATAAGATTGCTCGTGCCCCAGAAGGCACAGTAGTAGCCGAGCTTTGAGATCATCGGCATTGACGACACGGTCAGCACCAACAACGCAAAGGCATCGGCGAGAATGCCGAGTGTCGCTGGCAATAACAGCTCACCCATGGCCACGCGCACCGCGGCCTCCTTTTGATGGCCCAACCTTATTTCATCGTAGTAACGCTCCATCAACTGCACACAGTGACTCGCCGTGCGCGCCGAGATCAGAATTGGGACGACGAGAATCAACGGATCTAGGTTGTAACCAACCCACCCGACGAAGCCCAACCCCCAAACGGCGGAGAGCGCCGTGCCGACCGCGGGCACGAGCACGCCAACCAAGGAGCCGAAATGAAACCATAACAGCGCGATCATGACGGCGCCGGTCACCCCGAAGATGATCTTGAGCTCTTTCGAGTAGTAATAAATCCAGCCTTTCAACATCGGCTCGCCGGCGATGTAAAGCCGTGTTTCGCCGTCCTTTTCCACCTCGTTTTTGAGTTCGATGAGGCGCGTATGGATTTCGGTGTAATTCAAGCGCTCTTCGTCGAAGCCGGCGAGAATCAGTGCTGACTTCCCATCAGCCGAAACATACGTGCCGTAGACGATATCGTTATTGAACGATTCTTCGCGCAACTGTTTGAGTCCCGCCTCGTCTTTGGGCAGGTCCTTGGGCAACACGGGCTCGGATTTGATAAGTCCGCCGGCGGTGGTGCGAATACGCCTGATTTTAGGGTGCGCGATGCTCGCGACTTGGTAATGATTGACGCCGGTGATGAGGTCGACTTGTTCGGTCAGCCGTTTTACTTTTTGCAGCGTGTTGTAAGTAAAAATATCCTTGCTCTGGTCGGTAACCTCGAGTGCCATCGTCACCACGTTAGCGCCGCCGAAGGTCTGTTTCATCCGATTGTAGTTCTGGATGTACTCATGCTTTTCCGGCAACAGATCGGCAAAGCGGGAATACACTTCGATCTTGGGAATATGCAACGCGAGCATGATGGTGGGTACGCAGATAAGTAAGAACGAAATCCACTTTCTGTCCATCAACCAATTCGCGATTGCTTGACCACGCGTGGCGCGAATTTTCAACACTCGATCTTCCATCCCAAACTCCCGCAATGATATTCAATCGCACCCACGGCGCGGGCGCATTCCCTAATGTAGGTGAGCTGGCGTTAACAATGTGTTTAGAAGCGGCGCTAGCGCTCAGCGCATTTTGCCGCGCGCAAGCGAGCACCAAAGGGCGGGTATGCACAATCCGGCAGCGATCAGGAAACTCAAATCGAGCGCGCGCGCGAGGTCGGTATATTTGTCGGGCGTGATTTCAACGCGACCCATGACGAGCGCGAACGACATCGCCACCAATCCCATGCTGCAAAGCTGTCCTAGGATTCGCATCGTCGCGACCACCCCACCGGCGGTGCCGTATAGGCGTTTGTCAACTCCGCTCATAATGGCGTTGGCGTTCGGAGAGGAAAACAAGCTGAAACCGGTACCTGTGACCACTAGGCAGCCGGTGACGTAGGCGAGTGAACTCGGTGCCGTGAGTTGCGCGAGCATTAAAAGGCCGGTCGCTGTCGTCAGCACGCCGATTGAGGCGATGATGCGCGGTTCGACGCGATCCGACCAGCGGCCCGCGAGAGGTGATAACAACGCCGATATCAACGGTTGCGAAACCATGACCAACCCCGCCTGCGACGGCGTTAGCGCTTTTAAATACTGCAGATAAAGGCTGACCAGCACGAGCGTCGAATAAGTCGTCGCATACATCAAGAGCGATGCGAGCGACGACAACGTAAACACTCTGTTTGTATAAAATAGCGTCACGTCGAATAGGGGATCGGGACGGTGATGCTGATGGCGGAAAAAATAAGCGATGCCAAGCGCGCCCGCCCCTACTAACAGGTATCCCGTCAGCCCGGGAAGGGCGGACACCCCTGCCATTAAGCCGACGATTGCAGCCGCGTAGAGGATTGCACCGGCCGTATCGAAGCGACCGGGCTTATCGGCTTTCCACTCGCCACGAATCCGGGGGATACCAAAGACGAGTACGAGCAACGTCAGCGGGAGGTGGGCGAGAAAAGCCGCTCGCCAGCTGAATTGCTCGATGAGCCAGCCGCCAATCAGCGGCCCGCATGTCAAGCCAAAATAAACCGAGGCCACCAACGTACCGATCGCCTGTCCGCGTTTATCCGGCGGATAGACGGACGAGAGGATGGCGATTTGCGTCGCGTAGATCATTGCCGCGCTCATGCCCTGCAATGCTCGACAGACCAGCAGCCATTCGGCGCGCGTCGCGCTCGCCGCAAGCACAGAGCTCACCAATAACGAAACGGTACCCGCGATATACACACGCTTGCGGCCAATTAAATCGGCCAAACGACCAAACGCGAGGACGGTGGCGGCGCTCGCGGTTAAAAACGTGAGTTGCACCCAGCTCAGTAGAATGGCATCCATGCTGAGCGCGCGAGCCACCGACGGCAAGGCGACGTTGACCGCCGACAACATCAACGGCAGTGCAAACGAACTCACCACCAAGGTGACCAGCGCGGTGCGCTGGTCGGTCGCGGACGCCGTATTCAAACGCTCACTTTTTCCATTCGCGATCGCGCAGTTCCACGCGTCTTATCTTGCCGCTGACTGTTTTGGGCAGGGATACCACAAATTCTATCTTGCGCGGATATTTGTAGGGCGCGGTGACGGTTTTGACATGCTCCTGCAGTTCTTTCACGAGTGCGTCGTTGCCGGCGCAACCCGGCTTTAAGACTACGAAGGCTTTAACCACTTCGCCGCGCATTTCATCCGGACTCGATACGACCGCCGATTCCGCCACCGACGGATGCTCAAGTAACGCGCTTTCGACTTCGAACGGGCCGATGCGATACCCCGCCGAATTGATGACATCATCCGCGCGGCCAACAAACCAAAAGTAACCGTCCTTATCGACATAAGCGCGATCACCGGTTAAGTACCAGCCATGTCGGAAACATTTGGCGGTGCGTTCGGGATCGCCGCGGTACTCCTTGAACAACCCTGGCGGCCATTGCGGTTCCACGCGCACCGCGACATCGCCTTCGCGGTCTGGCGGTAGGGGACGACCTTCGTCATCGATGACCGCGAGATCGATCCCCGGCGACGGTTTACCCATCGAACCGAAACGGACTTCCAGGCACGGAAAACTCGCGCACAACAACACCGATTCGGTTTGCCCATAACCATCGCGAATCGTGAGTCCGGTGGCTTTTTGCCAAGTGTCAATAACCTCCGGATTCAACGGTTCACCGGCGCCCACCACGTGACGCAAATGCGGGAACTTGTAGGCGGATAAATCCTGCAACACCAACATCCGGTAAATCGTCGGCGCGCCGCAGAACGTTGTAATCGGATAGCGCGCGAGGATCTCCAGCGTGCGTTTCGGATCGAACACGTCGCTATGGTGTATGAACAATGTCGCGCCACAATTCCACGGTGCGAAATAACTGCTCCATGCGGCTTTCGCCCAACCGGTATCTGAAAGATTCCAGTGCAGATCGATGGGCTTTAAATCGAGCCAATAGTGGCCCGTGATGCGATGCGCAAGCCCATAACCTTGGGTTTGGATCGCCATCTTGGGATACCCCGTGGTCCCGGAGGTGAAGTAGCATAATGCATCATCGGTCGGCGTTGTATCCGCCGCCGCGAACTCCGCTGGCGCCGCGCTCACCATGGTTTCGTAATGCTGCCAACCGGCCGGTGTCGCATCCACGCACAGCTTTAACTTCAAACGCGCCGCTTCTGGTAGACCATCGAGCTTTCCGCTGTTCTTTTCATCCGTAATGAAGGCGGTCGCCTTGGAGGCGTCGATGCGGTAGGCGAGATCCTTCGGCGCCAGTTGGCTCGTGCCGGGCGAAGCGATGACGCCCATGCGCAAACAAGCGGTTACGATTTCCCACCACGCGACAAGCCGGGGCAGCATCACGATCACGGTATCGCCGCGTTTGATACCGGCCGCGGCGAACACATTGCACAACTGACGGGAACGCGTGCTGAATTCGCGATAAGTGATTTGGCGCTCGTTACCCTGATCGTCCAACCAAAACATCGCAAGCTTATGCGGGTCCTGCTCCCCCCACCGATCGATGACATCCCGCGCGAAGTTGAAACGAGCCGGTGGCGCCCACTTAAAGCGCGCACATTCTTGTGCGTAGTCCGTCATGTTCAATGTCGTCGGCGAAGTCATAGTGGAATCCTTAGAACCATTCGTCTTGCATCGTTAAACAGGTGTCGTCGGCGGCGCCAAGCAGGGCCAAGCGTTCGGAAACTTTCGCGAGTTCGTAGCGATAAAAATAGCGGCATGCCTGCTGCTTGCCGGCATAAAAAGCGCGCTCCTGCGCGTTGGCGTCGGCCGGCGCGACACACGCGACGATGGCCTGGCGTAACCACTGCCATGCGATCACCACATGACCAAAGGTATCGAGATAAATCCCGGCGTTGGCGAGCGCGCGCGTGGGATTACCGTCGGCGCGCAACGCACTCAACTTTGTCGTGACCTCATCCAGCTCGGCAAACGTGCGTGTGAGTTGTTTCGAAAATTCCTGTAGCGTCGGGTGTTCCGCCGCGGCCAGTGTGGTTGCCTCGATCTCTTGCGCTAGCGCGGCGATCGCCGCGCCACCCCGCATATTGACTTTGCGCCCCAACAGATCAATCCCATGAATCGCGTGCGCGCCTTCGTGAATCGGATTCAGGCGGTTGTCACGATAGAAGCGCTCCACCGGATAATCGCGCGTATACCCGTAGCCGCCGTGAATTTGGATCGCGTGTTTGTTAGCCTCCAAGCAATATTCGCTGGGCCAGGATTTGGCGATGGGTGTTAGGAGGTCGAGCAATAGCCCAATGCGGTCAAGCGCTGCAGGGTCTGTCGCAGTGCGTTGTTGATCGAGCAGCAGTGCGCAATAGAGCGCGAGCGCAAGCCCGCCTTCGACCGCCGCCTTCTGCGCGAGTAGCAGGCGTTTGACATCAGCGTGTTGCACGAGCGGGATCTGCGGGCTTGCGGGGTCTTTATTATCCGGCGCGCGGCCTTGCGGGCGTTCGCGGGCGTACTTGAGTGAATACAGGTATCCGGTATAGCCGAGCGCCACCGCGCCGAGTCCGACGCCGGTGCGCGCTTCGTTCATCATTTGAAACATATAGGCCAAGCCTTGATGCGGCTCGCCGATTAAATACCCAACGCAATTGCCATGCTCGCCAAAATTAAACACGGTATTGACGGTGCCGCGATAACCCATTTTGTGATTGAGGCCGGCGATGAAGGCATCGTTGCGTTCACCTAGTGAGCCGTCATCGCGCACCATGAACTTAGGCACGATGAATAACGATATCCCTTTGACACCAGGCGGACCGCCGACGATTTTTGCGAGCACCATGTGGATGATGTTGTCCGCGAGATCATGCTCCGCGGCCGAGGTCCACATTTTGTTGCCGGTGATAAGGTAATGACCTTCGGGCTGCGGAACCGCGCGCGTGCGGATATCCGCAAGCGATGAGCCGGCCTGGGGTTCGGACAAACACATCGTGCCGAAAAAGCGCCCGGCGACCAGTGGTTCCAGGAACTTCTTCTTTTGCGCGGGCGAGCCGAAGGAATGCAGTAAGTTGGCAGCGGCTATCGTGATGAAGGGGTAGGCGGTAGTCGAGATATTGGCCGCGTTGAAATAGAGCGCGCAGGCCTGCGCGATGGTCCACGGCAGTTGCATGCCGCCGATATCGCTATCAAACGACGCGCCCATAAAGCCCGCCTCGACATAGGCATCCAACGCGGCTTTGACTTCCGGAATGAGGTGTACCCGTGCGCCATCAAACATGGGTTCGTGTTCATCGACCTTCGCCGCGTGGGGCGCGAATTCTTCCAAGGCCAGCTTTTCCGCCGCATCGAGAATGGCGTCAAACGTCGCGCGATCTTGTCCCGTATGGCGGGCGGTTGCGCCAAGCGCCTCGACCCCCAACACCTCATAGAGTTGAAACTCGAGATCACGGCGATTGACGAGCAGATTCATGGGCCCAACTAGCTACCTAAAATGACGGCCCGACATTGTAGCGGAATCGGCTAGCAGGCTCGCTACGCTAAATAGCCCCCGTCCACGGTGACGTAACTCCCGGTGGTGTATGAGGCCGCGTCCGATACCAGATACAACACGGCACCGGCCATTTCGCTAGGTTCCGCTGAACGTTTTAGTGGTGTGCGCGCGCGGGCCGGCGCTAAGAAGGTTTCGTCGTCGTGTAGCGCCTGCGCGAACTTGGTTTTGGTCACGCCTGGGATGAGCGCATTCACGCGAATGTTGAATTCCCCGCACTCATTGGCGAACGCACGCGTCATATTGAGAATGCCGGCCTTCGTAATGGAGTACACCGCCTGCTTGTCACCGGGCGTGATGCCGTTTGCCGAGGCGACATTGACGATCGCGCCACCACCAGTGTCCCGCATCCGCTTGGCGGCAAACACCGACATATAAAAGTACCCACGCAAATTGACTTCGAGCGTTTTCTCGAAGGCCGATACGGGAGTATCCAATACGTGGCCATAGTAGGGATTGGCGACGCCGTTATTGACCAAAATATCGAGACGCCCATGGACGTCATCGATATGCTTGAACGTGCGTTCGATCTGGATCATATCGCCGAGATGACAGGCGAGCGCTTCGGCCTTGCCGCCGGCGGCCACAATCGAATCCGCCACCGCCTGGCACCCCTCGATCTTGCGGCTGCCGACAATTACATGTGCACCGTAGTCCGCCAAGATGCGCGCGATCGCCTCGCCAATACCGCGACTCCCGCCGGCTACCAAGGCGACTTTGCCGTCGAGGTCAAAATGATTACGTGACATCAAAATCCGCTCCTAAATGGTTTGCCGCTTTTTCAAGTTGCCCGCACGCATCGCGCAGAATCGGGCATTAAGTCAATCAGATTGCGCGCGCGACGATAAGGCAACTGCCGCCGAACCGCATCTGCCGGTGCGCGCGAATATTCGCCACTTCAGGCGCAAGCAAGCGATCGAGCAATGCGCCCGACCCACTCGGGGCACGGTGATCGCTTGCCGCGGCGCTTCTCGGGTTCGCCCGTGATGAAATTCCGAGTCGATAAGGAAGCGCGCGCAGCAAAAAAATTGGCAACGGGAGCAGTCGAAAAAAATGGGTTGCATATTCAATCGCGAATCCCGTGCTCATGAGTTCGCTTTTTAAATTTTCCAACCGATAACGCCGGAAGTGCCCGGCCGTTTCATCTTCGTGCGACCACAATAGAGGATAAGCAGGTACCGTTGCGTACAGGCTGGCGCCGTCACTCATTAGGCTGCGTATCGAAGCAAGGAAAGTCAGTGCATCATCAATGTGCTCAACGACATCGAATAGACCGACTGCATTCAGCGTTCCACGTTTGAGTGCAGCGGTAGCGGTAGTTGCACAGACCACGGTGGGTATGCCGCGACGCTTGGCATTACGAGCACCACCGATACCCGGCTCAACCAACACGACCTCAAACCCGGCGTTGCGTAAAGCAAGTGAGACAAAGCCATTACCGCCGCCGATATCGAAAATAGGTCCGCCCATGTGAGGTGGGTAATTTTCCACCGCGGCTGTGATACACGCATTGCGGTGTTTAAACCAAAACGAGGATTCCTCTACTTGAAGGCATGCCGCATGTCCTTCATTCGGGTATGACACTTGCTCCTGATTTGCGCTGTACCAAATGCCATCGTCGCCAAGCGTGACGTTCTCCGCAATTTTCGCCACATCGAACATTTTCGATCCTCTAGTGCCGGGGTTACCTAGAAAGAGACTTGGACGTATGCCAAAACACCATTACGAACGATTCACTACCGACCTTCGCATTCTCCTACATGGATTTGCCGGGCTGGAGCCGGTCATGTTAGCGTCCGGGGAACCCCACTTACCTTAACGGCAGCCGGCGGCTGCCGCTACTTGGAGATCCGTATGAGCGCGCCCGCACCCTCGGCAACGTCTGTTACTCCTGACTATGAAGTCATCATCATCGGCGCCGGCGTCGCCGGGATTTATCAACTGTATCGTTTGCGCGAACGCGGCGTGCATTGCACGGTGGTCGAAGCCGCGCCGGACCTTGGCGGTACCTGGTACCACAATCGATATCCCGGGTGCCGCTTCGATTCCGAGTCTTACACCTACGGCTTTTCCTTTTCGCAGGAACTGTTGAACGAATGGCATTGGAAAGAACGCTTTTCCAGCCAGCCAGAGAACCTGCGGTACCTGAACTTTGTCGCGGATAAGTTCGATTTGCGCAAACACATGCAATTCAACGCGAAGGTCGAGTCGGCGCAGTTTGACGACGATAACCACCTATGGCGTGTGTTCTTCAAGGACGGCCGCGTGATGACCAGTCGCGTGTTGATCACCGGCCTCGGTCTACTGTCCGCGCCCACTATGCCGCGAATTCCCGGCGTGGATAGTTTTAAAGGGCCTTCTTTCCATACCTATTACTGGCCGCATGAGGGCATCGATCTCACCGGCAAGCGCGTTGCCGTCATCGGCACTGGCGCAACCGGCGTCCAAGTCATCGCCGAGATCGCCGACAAAGTCGGCGAGCTCACCGTATTCCAGCGTCGCCCGAATTGGTGTGCGCCGCTGAATAACGGGCCGATCACGGAAGCGGAGATGGCGGACATTCGGGCGCGCTACCCCGAAATTTTCGATAAATGCCTGCACAGTCCAGGTGGTTTCGAACACGAACCGGATCGCCGCGGCTTCTACGACGTTTCCCGCGAAGAGCGTGTGGCACTCTGGGATCGCTTATATGGCGAGCCCGGCTTCGGGATCTGGCTGTCCAACTTCCGCGAAATCTTCATGGACGAAGTGGCCAATGCCGAATTCTCGGAATATATCGCCGAGCGCATTCGGCGGCGGGTCAAGGATCCGGCGATCGCCGAGAAACTCATTCCCAAAGATCACGGCTTTGGCGTGCAACGCGTACCACTCGAGACTCGCTACTACGAAGCCTACAACCGCGACAACGTGCATCTAGTCGATATTCAAGAAACCCCGCTCGAGCGGATTACGCCTACGGGAATTCGCACTACCGCGCGCGATTACGATTTCGACGTTATCGTCTACGCCACGGGTTTCGATGCGATTACGGGCTCGTTTGATCGTATCGACATTCGCGGCGTCGGCGGCCAACGGCTGCGCGACAAATGGCAAGACGGTCCCGTCACCTACCTCGGTATGCAGATCAGCGGTTTTCCAAACTTCGTCACGGTCGCCGGCCCCCAGAGCGGCTCGGCATCGACCAATTTCCCGCGCAGCATCGAAATCGGCGTCGATTGGGTCATGCAACTACTCGATCATTTCTGGAAACACGGTTACACCAAAATGGAAGCGACGCCGGCGGCGGAAGAACGTTGGACCGGACATGTCGCGAAAATGTACGCGACGATGTTGATGCGCAAAGCCAAAGGTTGGTTCACGGGATACAACTCAAACGTCGACGGACACGAGGCTGGTCGCGTTCGTTATTTTGTGTACAACGGCGGTGCGCCCAAGTACCGCGCCACTTTATTGCAGGTGGCCGACGAAGGTTTCAAGGGCATCGAGTTCAATCACCCACCGGCGCCGGTCACCACGGCCCGCCGCGCTAGCGCGGCCTAAGCGCGAGGAACGCACGATGGATTTTGAGTACAGCGCGAAGACCAAAGACTTAGTCGCGCAAGTCGCGGCTTTCATGGAGCAGTACATTTATCCGAACGAGGAACGAATGCTGCAGGAGATCGCGGACGGTGATCGGTGGCAGCCCATCCCGACGATGGAGAAATTAAAAGCCAGGGCCAAGGAAGCCGGCCTGTGGAATTTGTTTCTGCCCGAGAGCGAATATGGCGCGGGCCTGACGAATTTGGAATACGCGCCGATCTGCGAAGAGATGGGCCGTTCGAAACTGGCGCCGGAAATCTTCAATTGCTCGGCGCCGGATACCGGCAATATGGAAGTCTTCGTGCGCTATGGCACGGAAGCGCAAAAAGCCCAATTCTTGGCGCCATTATTGGCAGGCGAAACCCGTTCCGCGTTCGCGATGACCGAAATTGAAGTCGCGTCGTCCGATGCCACCAATGTCGAAACGCGCATTACGCGCGATGGCGACGACTACGTCGTCAATGGCCGCAAGTGGTACACCTCCGGCGCGCTCGATCCGAGATGCCGCGTCTTGATCGTCATGGGCAAATCGGATCCGGATAACCCGAACCGTCATCGCCAGCAATCGATGATCTTGGTTCCATTACCGCATCCCGGTGTGACCGTGAAACGCATGCACCCGGTATTCGGCTACGACGATGCGCCGCATGGACATCCGGAAGTTCATTTCAACAATGTGCGCGTGCCGGCGAGCAATATGTTGCTCGGCGAGGGGCGCGGATTTGAGATCGCACAAGGCCGTTTAGGACCGGGCCGTATCCATCACTGCATGCGCTTAATAGGCTCCGCCGAGCGCGCACTCGAACGGATGTGCCGCCGCGTTAGATCGCGCAAGACATTCGGCCGCATGGTCTCCGAGCAAACGGTGACGCTCGAGCGCATCGCGAATTCGCGCATGCTAATCGACCAAGCACGGCTGCTGACCTTGATGACGGCGGACAAGATGGACCGAGTCGGTAATAAAGCGGCGTTGAAAGAAATCGCGATGATCAAAGTGGCGGTGCCGAATATGGCGTGTCAGGTCATCGACTGGGCAATCCAAGCATTCGGCGCGGCCGGCGTATCGGCCGAGTACGGGCTTGCAGCCCAATATGTCAACGCGAGGACGATTCGCATCGCGGACGGCCCCGATGAAGTGCACCGCAACCAGATCGGGCGATTGGAATTGAGCCGCTACGGCGATGAACCGTCCAAGCGCGGCGGTAATGCGCACGTCGCGCCGCTCGAGAAAGGCGATGGCGTGAATTGGAAGCCGCGGTTTATTGTCTAGTTCGCGACGCGAAGACCCTCACCCTGCTCTCTCAGAGGGAGTAAAACGGCGCCACGTCAGTCTGCAACCCACGCGGCTTTATCAACGAGTACCGTGCTCACCAAACCCATCGTAACGCGCGCGATTGGCAGATCAGCCGCGAGCTGCCATTGGCGTAGCGCGGTACGCTTACCGGCGCCTTGCGCGAGTACCAATAGGCGGTGCGTATTACGCAGGGCGCAATAGTTGAGGCTGACGCGTAACGACGGTGGCTTGGGAGCATCCGCCACCGCGATGACCGATGGCGTTGGCGATTCAGGGTGTTCGGGAAATAGGCTCGCCGTGTGCCCGTCTTCCCCAATCCCTAACACCACCAAATCGAACGGCATCGCCGCGTCGATCGTCACGGCATAAGCGGCAGCCGCGGCGGTCGCGCCAAGTTCAACCGGGATCGCGTGAATCTGCGTGGGCAAAAGTGCGACGTGCGCGAGTAGCGCTTCCGTAATCGCGCGATCGTTACGGTCCGCGTGTCCATGCGGCAAAACGCGCTCATCGCCAAAATAAACCTGCCATTTGCGCCATTCGAGCTTGTGCTCGCGCAAACGTTGATAAGCGGCGAGTGGCGTTGTTCCGCCAGCCAGCACGATGTTAAAAGCCCCGTGGTGCGCGATCGCGCGACGCGCTTCGTCGGCGATAAAGGCCGCGGCACGACGCGCCAATCCCGTCGCATCCGGCAGTACCTGCCAGTGTGCCTGCGGTGCTTCGTGATGACCGTCCACCGCACTACGCGTCTTGTACTTCGGGTTCTAGGTTCTGGCGCCAACGATGTTCTTCACGATCGAAAATACGGCGCGACTCCTTTGGCCCCCACGAACCCGCGGGATAAGTCGGGATATAATCCGCTTCGCTTGCCCACACCGATAACACCGGATCGACCACGCGCCACGCGTACTCGACTTCGTCGTAACGAAGGAATAGCGAGCGATCGCCGCGGATGACATCGAGCAATAAGTCTTCGTAAGCATCCGTTTTCTCATGCTGGCCGTCACGAAAATGCGCATCGAGTGACAATTGCCGCGTACGCATCTCCAAGCCTGGCTCTTTGGCGGTCAGTTGCACGCGCAACGATTCCTCCGGCTGGATCCCGAGTACCACCCAATTGGAATGCAAACGTTCGACATGGGTGCCGCGAAAGAATTGCAGCGGCGGATGTTTGAAACAAATGGATACTAGCGAGCGCGCCTCGGCCATGCGTTTCCCGGTACGCAAATAAAATGGCACACCGCGCCAGCGCCAGTTATCGATATAAACCTTAAGCGCCGCGTAGGTCTCGGTAACGCTTGCGGCATCCACTTTGGCCTCTTCGCGATAACCGGGCACGCGTTCACCGCCTACTTCGCCTCGCACGTACTGCGCGCGGTAGGCTTGCGAGTGCACCGCCGCTTTGCCGATCGGGCGCACGGATTTCAGAACTTTCACTTTCTCGTCACGCAGCGATTCCGCTTCCATCGCGGCCGGCGGCTCCATCGCGACTAGCGTCAAGAGCTGCAGCAAATGGCTCTGGATCATGTCGCGCAGCGCGCCTGCATTTTCGTAGAACCCGCCGCGATTGCCGACACCAAGGGTCTCGGCGTGCGTGATCTGCACGTGATCGATGTGATCGCGGTTCCACAGCGGCTCCATCATCAGGTTCGCAAAGCGGAATACCAGCACGTTTTGCACAGTGGCTTTGCCGAGATAGTGGTCGATGCGATAGACCTGCGACTCATCGACATGTCGCGCCAAGCGTCGTTGCAAGTCTTGTGCGCTGACCAAGTCGTAACCAAACGGCTTCTCGACCACGATCCGCCGCCATCCATGTGTCTCGTCCACCATCCCGTGGCGACTCAAGCGTTCGGTGATCAATCCGAACTCCGAAGGTCCCACTGACATATAAAACGCCGCATTGCGGGTGGGCGCTTTCGCGAGTTCCGCTTCAAGCGCCGGGTACATGGCATCGTCATGCAAGTCGCCGCGAAAATAATGCAGGCGTGCACTGAACCGGGCAAAGACCTCATCATCCAATCCGCCGCGTGCCTTCGCGCTCACCCATTGACTGACCAAGTCGCACCATTGCGCTTGCGTGAATTCGCCGCGTCCGCAACAGAGGATGCGCACATGGCCGTTCAGGCGTCCCGCGCGATCGAGGTGATAAAGCGCCGGAAGCAGTTTGATCGAGGCGAGATTGCCGGTCGCGCCGAAAATCACATAGGTGCAAGGATCAGTCATCGACAGCGCGCTCCTTGCGCGTGCCGGTCCAATCGAAGTGATAGGAACGGCCACTCGGATCATCCATGCGCCGGTACGTATGCGCGCCAAAATAATCGCGTTGCGCTTGCAGTAAATTCGCCGGTAACCGCGCGCTGCGGTAACCGTCGAAAAACGCGAGCGCGGAAGAAAATGCCGGCAAGGGAATGCCGCGTTCGATGCCAAAACTCACGGCCTTACGCCAACCGCTCGCATAGCGGCGAAACTCGCCAGCGAAGAATTCGTCGACAAGCAAATTATCGAGTGCCGGATTGCGCGTGTAAGCTGCTTTGATCTGATCGAGAAAGCGACTACGGATAATGCACCCACCGCGCCATACGAGCGCGATATCCCCATAGGCGAGCTGCCATTGGTAATTTTCGGCCGCCGCGCGCAGCAGCATGAAACCCTGCGCGTAGGAAACTATTTTCGAGCAGTAGAGCGCGGCGTGCACGGCCTCCAGCATTTCGTTCCGGGGTTGCGCGGAGGCGCGCGTGCCGGCTTGCGCCAATACCTGCGCCGCACGGCCACGCTCTGCGGTCAACGCGGATAAAAAGCGACTATTCACCGCTTCCGCGATTAGGGTCAATGGAACGCCGAGGTCGATCGCATTGCTCGCGGTCCACTTGCCGGTTCCCTTCTGTCCACTGCTGTCAACGATGCTATCAATGAATAACTCACCGCCGCGATTTCTAACCTGCAAGATTGCCGCTGTGATTTCGATGAGGTAAGAACTCAGCGGGCCGCGATTCCACTCCGTGAACGTTTCCGCGAGTTCGTCCGGGCGCAATCCCAAACCTTCGCGTAGCAACTGATACGCCTCACCTATCAATTGCATGTCGCCGTATTCGATGCCGTTATGTACCATCTTGACGTAATGTCCGGCGCCGCCGTCGCCGATCCACTCACAGCACGGCACGCCATCCACTTTGGCGGCGATGGCCTGAAACATCGGTTTAACCGTCGGCCACGCATCAGCGCCGCCGGCCGGCATCAGTGATGGCCCGTGACGCGCGCCTTCTTCGCCACCCGAGATCCCCATCCCGATAAAGTGGATGCCGCGCGCGGCGAGGCTTGCAAAGCGTCGGTTGGAGTCTTCCCACAGCGAATTGCCACCGTCGATAACGATATCGCCCGCTTGCAGCAGTGGGAGGAGTTGCTCGAGTTGCGCATCCACCGCGCTACCGGCCTGGATCATCAACAAACACACCCGGGGACGGCGCAGCGCGCTAACAAATTCTTGCAATGTGCCACAGCGCACCAGCGCGTGCGTGGGGTGCGTGTTGATCAGTTCATCGAGCTTGCCGGGCGAACGGTTATGGACCGCCACCGTAAAACCGTGATCCGCCAAATTGAGCGCGATATTGCGCCCCATGACGGCTAGACCGATGACGCCAATGGCTGCTTGTTGCATGAGGCCGTGCCCGCTGTTCTGAGTTAGCGGAGTTAGCGGCCAGTCAATGGAATAATTAAGATGCTCACGCTCCTAATCTCCTGCAAGCGGAGGAAGGAGAGCGCTCCAGCAAGCGGGAAATGCCTTCATTCCCCTCTCCCGCGCGCGGTAGAGGGGAAGAAAACCTTTTTTCGCGAATGCGTGGGATCCTCGCTACGGATAGAGTTTCGACGTCTCCCACGCCGACCCTTGGCGTCGGTACAACGTGCGCTCATGTAGGCGAAACAGGCGCTCTTCCCAAAACTCGATCGTCTCCGGAATCACCCGGTAGCCCGACCAAAACGGCGGACGAGGAACGGCGCCAAGGCCGAATTTAGCAGCATACTGCGCGACCCGCTTCTCCAGCGCGAAGCGCGATTCAAGGACAGAGGATTGTTGCGAGGCCCAGGCACCGATCTGCGAATCACGAGGACGGCTGGCGAAATAGGCATCCGCTTCAGTATCGGCCACGAGTTCGGTCGGTCCGTCGATTCGGACCTGCCGCCCGCGCGACTTCCAATAGAAACACAGCGCTGCATAAGGCGTGTGCCTAAGCGCGGCACCTTTGGCGCTTTCTAGATTCGTATAAAACACGAAGCCGCGCGGATCGAAACCGCGAAGCAACACCATGCGCACGGCGGGTTTACCGGCGGTATCGACGGTGGCGACGGACATCGCGCTCGGATTGGTCGGCTCGCTCGCTTCGGCCTCCGCCAGCCACTCGGCAAACCAGGCAAACGGATCGCGCTCGTTCATGCTCCAAACGGATGTTTCAACACGATGGTATGCGCGCGATCGGGGCCGGTGGAGATCATGTCGATCGGCACTTCGGCAATTTCCGCGATGCGATCGAGATAACGCCGCGCGTTCGCGGGAAGCTTCGCGTGCGCGGTGATTCCGACGGTCGATCCCTGCCACCCGGGCATCGAGTCGTACTGCGGCTCGACTTCAGCCATCGCCTCGGCCCCGATCGGTGCCGCTTTGGAGTCGCCTTGCGGCGTTCGATAGCCGACACAAAAGCGGATTTCGTCCATACCGTCCAATACATCGAGCTTAGTGACACAGAGCCCCGAAATGCCATTGGTCATCGCCGCGCGTCGCAAGGCGACCCCGTCAAACCAACCGCATCGTCGTGGCCGTCCGGTGGTCGCGCCAAATTCATGACCACGGGTTGCCAAACGTTGGCCGATTTCATCAAACAGCTCGGTTGGGAACGGTCCGGAACCGACACGTGTCGTATAAGCCTTGGTGATCCCCAACACGTAATCCATGCTCCGCGGACTCGCGCCGGTACCGGTCGCGGCGTAACCTGCGGTGGTGTTGGACGACGTCACGAAGGGGTAAGTCCCGTGATCGATATCGAGCAGACTGCCCTGCGCACCTTCAAACAGCAGGTTCCGTCCCTGACGTTGCAAAGATTGGATGATCTCGGCGACATCGGCGGTCATCGGCACAACGTCTTCGGCCAAGCGCATTTGCTCATCGAGAATTTGCTGGAAGTCGAGCGGTTCGGTCTTGTAGTACTGCGTCAAGACAAAATTGTGATAGTCGAGCACTTCGCCGAGCTTGGCGGCGAAACGTTCGCGATAACGCAGATCGTCCACCCGTAGCGCGCGCCGCGCGACCTTATCCTCGTACGCCGGGCCGATGCCGCGGCCGGTGGTGCCGATGGCCTGCGCACCACGCGCCTTCTCGCGCGCCTGATCGAGCGCCGCGTGATACGGCAGGATCAAGGTTGCGGCCGGACTGACTTTGATGCGCTCACGCGCCGGAATACCTTTGGCCTCGAGCATACGGATTTCTTCGAGCAAGGCCTGCGCCGAAACCACGACCCCGTTGCCGATCAGATTTTGCACGCCATCGCGCAACACGCCCGAGGGGACTAAATGAAGCACGGTCTTGGCGCCGTCAATAACCACGGTATGGCCGGCGTTGTGTCCACCCTGAAAGCGCACCACGGCCGACGCGCGATCGGTCAGCATGTCGACGACTTTGCCCTTGCCCTCGTCGCCCCATTGGGCACCAATGACGACTACTGATTTACTCAAGACTAAACCTCAGTGATTCCTCAGGGAGTCAACGCGACGCGGCGTCGACAACTTGCCATACGCCGTTGACACATTCCAAACGCCGGCTCGGCGCCACGCCGCTGGTCGGCGTTTCGCCGGGCAACGCCTGCACCACTTGTTCACCGCGCGCGCGGAGCGCGGCGATCGCGCCGAGCAAATCTGCGCCGCTACCGACGGGTGCCACAATGGCGGGCGGGCGCTCGGCATTTTGTCGGCTGATTGCCGACAACAATTTCAAATCGGTACTAAAACCGGTCGCCGGTCGCGGCCGCCCGAAATATGCGCCGACATTGTCGTAGCGACCACCCCACGCGATCGCGCGGCCAAAGCCGGCAGTATACGCGGCGAACATCAGCCCCGTGTGGTAGTGATAGCCGCGCAACTCGGCGAGATCCAAATGCACACGCGCGTTCGGACGCAGGCGCGCGATGCCATCGACCACGTCCTCCAAGCTTGCCACTGCGGCGACGACATCGGGCGGCGCGGCGGCTAAGTCCCGACGGGCTCGCGCCAATACATCGCGCTCCCCATGCAAGGACAGCAGCGCACAGAACATGATTGCGAAATGCCGGGGCACGGCGGCCGCGGCGAGGACTCGCTCAACTTCAGTGCGATCTTTCCGCAGCAAGGCATCAAGCAGTTCGGCGTCGGCCACCGTCGCGAGGCTCGCGGCGCGGCTTAATCCACGATAAAGCCCCATGTGCGAGAGCTCTAGCGTGACGTCGTCAATGTTCAGGCATTCGCACAAGGCAAGGAGCAGCGCTTGCACTTCAACGTCGGCGTCAATTCCCGCATGTCCGTAAAGTTCCGCGCCAATTTGTAAGGGATTACGCGAGCCAGCGAATTTCTCCGGCCGCGTGTGCAAAATCGGTCCTGCGTAACACAGTCGCTGCGGCCCGTCAGTCGGCAACCGTAACGCGTCGATCCGCACGATCTGCGGGGTGGTATCGGCGGGAACGCCGAGCAAACGGCCGCTCAACTGATCGATAAATTTGAAGGTCTGCAGTTCAAGGTCTTCGCCAACACCCGATAGCAGCGATTCCAAATATTCAAGCAGCGGCGGTGCACACAGTTGGTAACCCCAAGTGTCGAACAGATCGAGCGCGCGGCGACGTAATTCTTCCAAACGCCACGCCGCCGGCGGCAGATGCTCATCCACACCTTCGGGCAAAAATCCGCGTCCCATGAGGCTCATGTTCTCACCACATACAGCAGGCCAAGCCCCGCCAACATACTCACGAGACCAATGAAGCGCAGACTACGCTCGTTAAATTGCGCAACGGTCGCCATGGTTTCTCGATAGCGGCGAGGATTTGCGAACGGCATTAGGCCTTCCAGCACCAGAACTAACGCCAGCGCCGCCCATAAATCGTCCCACATGAAGATACTGTCGCGCTTGGTTAGCGCGGCGCCGGCGCGTTGAAATACTTGAAGAAGTCGGAATCCGGCTTCAACAACATGATGTCTTGTTGATTTTGAAAACTCTCGCGGTATGCACTGAGGCTGCGGTGGAACGCATAAAACTCCGGGTTACGACCGTAGGCTCGGGCGTAGATCGCCGCCGCCGTGGCGTCCCCCTGACCGCGTAGCACCTCGGCATCGCGGTAAGCTTCGGCGGCAATGACCGAGCGCGCGCTATCGGCATCCGCGCGGATGGTGGTCGCTTCCCGCTCGCCGCTTGCGCGGTTCTGGCGCGCGACACGCGAACGTTCCGAGCGCATGCGTTCATACACGGAGCTGTTCACTTCGGTCGGCAGGTCAATTCGTTTCAATCGCACATCGACGATTTCGATCCCAAGTTCTTCGCCAAGATCCTTGGTGCCGGTGACAATCCCGCGGATTGAACCACGATCCCCAGCCACCACTTCTTGCAACGTGCGTTTGCCGAACTCATTGCGCAGGCCGTCATTGACTTTTTGATAGACGAGGATTTGCGCGCGACGCGGATCGCCGCCGGTCGCCAAGTAGAACCGCACAACGTCTTTAATCTTCCAGCGCACGAACGAATCGACGATGACGTCCTTCTTTTCGCCGGTCAAAAAGCGTTGCGGTTCCGCTTCCAACGTCTGCAAGCGCCCGTCGAACTTCAACACGTTTTGATAAAACGGCACGAGGAAATAAAGCCCTGGCACGTATTCGGCACGTTTGATTTCGCCGAGTTGAAACAATATGACGCGTTCTTGTTCGAACACGCGGAACATGCTGAGGCTGACCCCGGCAATAATCAGTACGAGCGGGATAAGGATCCGAGCAATCATTAGCGCGTCCCTCGCAGTCTGCTGGCGTCACGCGCGCGTGGGCCCGCTTCGACGGGCGATGCGTATTGGTCAGGATCGACCACCGTCCCTTCCGCCGGGGCGGCGAGTTCAGGCTCCGCCACCTGGGCGCGTTCGGTTAATTTATCGAGCGGCAAATAGGTAATGTTATTGCCCGAATTGCCTTCGGTAATAACTTTTTTGCTCGCGGCGAACACGCTTTCCATGGTTTCCAGATAAAGGCGTTGGCGGGTCACTTCCGGCGCTTTCTCGTAGGCCGCCACCAGTTGCTCGAAGCGTTGTGCTTCACCTTCGGCCTGCGCCACCACGCGTTTCTTGTAGGCTTCCGCTTCGAGTCCGATACGCGCGGCCTCTCCTTGCGCGCGTTCGACGACTTCGTTGCGGTAGGCTTCCGCTTCATTGATTTTGCGCTGTTTGTCTTCGCGCGACTTGATGGCATCGTCGAACGCCGATTTAACCTCTTCCGGCGCGGTGGCGTTCAACATGTTGACGCTCGTGATTTCGATGCCGCTTTGGTAAGTATCGAGCATTTCTTGCGCAAGCTTGCCGGCATCGGCGGCGACCTGTGCGCGGCCTTCATTGATGACAAAATCAAATCCGTTGCGCCCGATGGTTTCGCGAATGGCGGATTCCGCCGCGCGTTGCACACTTGCGTCCGGGTCGGCGATTTTCAGGAGGTAACTCGCGACATCCTTGATCCGGTACTGCACGGCGAGTTCCAAATTCGCGATGTTTTCATCCTTGGTCAACATGCTGGCGTTGACGGTAAAACCGCGGATCTGTTCGATATTGACCTTGACGACTTTTTCGATCGGCCGTGGGAAGCGGAAATGCGGTCCCGGCATTAACGTCGTTACGTATTTACCAAACCGTAGCACCACGCCGCGTTCGGCCGAGTCGATCCGCCAGAACATTTCATAACCCAACAGCGCGACCAACACGATCAGCGCGATGACCCACGTAGATGCCGGTGGCTCCGCGCTACGCGTGCTTCCGCCGCCGCCACTTGGCTTACGACCAAATAGGCCGCCCAATTTGTCTTGGAGCTTACGCACTACCTCGTCGAGGTCCGGCGGGCCTTGATCGTTGCGCCGTCCACCCCACGGATCGCGGTTATTCTCGTTTGGTTCGTTCCAACCCATTAATCTTTCTCGTCTTTGTTCCAGGAGGCTGACCGGCGGCCGATTGTAGGGTGCATCCCCCACCACTTCAACGCGGAATCTCCGATGCGGCGAGCAAATGGGCCCAGCGCACATCGCTGACAGTCACTTCCAACGCCCATCCGCCGTCCTCGCGCAGCTCTTCGGCGAGCACTGCCCCTTCCTGATAAAGGCGTGCCCGCAGGCGGCCTGCATGCGGTGGCAATTCAACCCATTGGCGGGTTTTGACGAGATCGAGATGCTGCGAAATCGCTTGCTTGAGTTGCTCGATTCCTTCGCCAGTCGCGGCGGACAAAAATACTCGCACGGCTAAGCCATCCGCACCAAGTTCTACGCGCGGGCCGCCGTCATTTCGTTTATCAATTTTGTTGTAAACCTCAATCAGCGGCGTCGCCTCGGCGCCGATACGCGCCAACACCGCGCGCACTTCGTCCGCGCGCTCCGCGGCGTCCTGCGCACTCGCGTCCACCACATGCAGCAAAAGCGTGGCGTCTTTGGTTTCGTCGAGTGTCGCTTGAAACGCCGCGATGAGCTCAGGAGGTAGATCGCGAATAAAACCGACGGTATCGCTTAGTAAGACAGGATGTTCACCCGGCACGTTCATCCGGCGTAACGTGGTATCGAGGGTGGCGAATAAAAGATCGGCGGCATACGCTTCGCTTGCGGTCAGGCGATTGAACAGCGTCGATTTGCCCGCGTTGGTGTAGCCCACCAACGCCACCGTCGATAACGCCGCGCGCTTGCGTGCCCGTGTGCCTTGCGCGCGTTGCCGACGCACTTTGGCGAGACGTTCTGTTAATTGTTTGATGCGTTTTCCGATCAAGCGCCGATCGGTTTCCAACTGCGTTTCGCCCGGGCCGCGCAAGCCGATACCGCCGCGCTGACGTTCCAAATGCGTCCAACCACGGATCAGGCGGGTTGAAAGATGCGTCAGCTGCGCCATTTCGACTTGCAGCTTGCCTTCGAAAGAACGAGCGCGCTGCGCGAAGATATCGAGAATGACACCTGTTCGATCGAGCACGCGACAACCGATTAAACGTTCGAGATTGCGTTCCTGCGCTGGGCTTAAGCCTCGATCGAAAAGAACCACGTCCGCCTGCTGCGCTTCGACGGCGGCTTTGATTTCGTTGGCTTTGCCTTCACCGACAAAGTATTTGGCGTCGGGTTTGTCGCGACGGGCGCCGATCGTCGCGGTCGGGAGCACCCCCGCCGACGTCGCAAGCTCGGCGAATTCCGCCGGGTCTACCGCGGATGCCGGCGGCGGTAATTCGACATTGACGAGAACCGCGCGCTCGCCGCCGGTGGGCCGTTCAAGCAAGCGCGACGTGCTCAGTCACGGATTTATTCCTCGTCCTCAGGCTCGCCATCGGCGCGCGGCAACTTAACGTTGCGCGCCGGCACAACGGTGGAAATTGCGTGCTTGTACACCATTTGGCTGACCGAATTTTTCAGCAGAATGACGAATTGATCGAAAGACTCGATCTGTCCCTGAAGCTTGATTCCGTTCACCAGGTAAATCGAAACGGGGATCCGTTCCTTCCGCAAAGCATTGAGATAAGGCTCTTGCAAAGATTGCCCTTTACTCATTGAATTCTCCTTGTTTTTTATTGTGGCCTAGAGTCTTACGCCAAACTTGGAACCCCCTCATACCCGGCTGTCGGTTAGTCTCAGCCGGCCACCGCAGACTCAGCGGCCGTATAGGCACAACATTCATCGTTTCCTCGCGCGCAAGACAAGCTCTTGGGCGCGATTTGGCACCGATGGTGGCAAGTATAATCGACAAATCAACCGGGTGGCGCGGTGGTTATGTATTCCTTTCGTAAGCGCGGATCCCTGCCCAGGAGTCCAAAAACGCCGCCAGCGCGACCATTGCCTTAGCCCGCAAGTTCGACGCCTCGCTGTCCCACCACGTCACATCCTCCGCAGCGCGAAACCAAGTCAGTTGGCGCTTGGCCAATTGGCGGGTCGCCGCGACTGACGATTCGACCATCTCGGCGTGGCCGAGTTCCCCGTCCAGATATCGCCACACTGCGCGATACCCGACTGCGCGTAAGGCAGGTAGCGTCCGACTTAAATCCGCCCGCTGCTTCAGCATCAGCACTTCGTTGACGAAACCCCGCGCCAGCATCATCTCGAATCGCCGCGCGAGGTTGGTGTGTAGGCCTGCGCGCTGCGACGGTGCAAGAACCCAGCGTAGCGTCGGAAATGGGAGCACGGTGTGCGCGTGTCCCGCCAAATAGTCCGACATGGTTTGGCCCGTTTGGCGATAAATTTCGAGCGCGCGCAGCAAGCGCTGCGGATCGTGCGGATGAATACGCGCCGCGCTCACCGGATCGACCGCGCGCAGCGTCTCATGCAAAGCCACAGGGCCATGCATCGCGAGTTCCGCTTGTAAGAATTGGCGTAAGCCGGGATCGGCCGCGGGCAACGGCGCCAATCCGCGTTCGAGCGCTCTGAAGTACAGACCCGTACCGCCCACTAGTATCGGGATGCGACCGGCGGCATGGATGGAGCCGATGGCGCTTAGTGCGTCCGCACGAAAGCGCGCCGCCGAATAACTTTCCGCCGGATCGCAGATATCCAACAAGTGATGCGCTACGGCGGCTCGCTCGCCGGGATCGGGCTTGGCCGTGCCGATATCGAGCCCCCGATAAACCTGTGCCGAATCGACATTCACAATATCGAGCGGAAACTTTTGCGCGAGCGCGAGCGCGAGCGCGGATTTACCGGCACCTGTCGGACCCATCAAAAAAATTATCGGCGGCGCGCGCTCGGTCATTGCGCTACTTAAAAAGCGCGGCGATGTCAGCGCAGGACAGCACGCGTGTAAAGCGCGCGAGCTCGATGCCGTGTGCGCTGAGCGCGCGCGACCATTCTGCTAACCAACCGGTGCGTGCGGCGGCATCGGCCGGCATTTTAAGCGCCGCGGCACTCGCGCGAACCAAATGGTTTAATTCCGCGCCACTGGCACGGACCGCCGCGACCAACTGAGCCGTCGAAAGTGTCGGCAACAGGACCGGGACGCCGCGCAACACCCAGGTCGCGGTTGCGATTGACGTGAAGCAGAAACCCCACTCGGCGGCGCGACGAAGCAATGGTTCGAATGTCGCGTCAGTCACGGTAAATCGCTCGGGTAACACGAGAGGCCGCGTTAGCGTAGCCGCCTCTGGTAATTCGGTTATCGCGCCAACGACACCTAGAATATCCGTGATCGTAAGCGCGCCACCCGCCGTCTCGACAACCAAATAGCGTCCGGCCAGTAAGGTGTTCGACGTCCCGTGCGCGGCGTTATTCGGCGCTGGGTCCGGCACACGGGTGGGTGAGAATCGATAGGTATCTCGTGCACGCGGATATCCCTCACGAATTTCGCTCGCGGGCAGGTGCATTGTCGGCTTGCTGTCCGCCGAGGTTTCGTCAAGCGCGTAACGCGCGGCGGCGTGCACCACGTCGTGCACGTCCCGCACGCGGCGAAAGCGAACTTCCGTTTTACTCGGGTGCACGTTGACATCAACGTCGGCGGGTGGGAGTTCGAGATGGACCGCGAAAGCGGCAAAGCGCCCCGCGGGCAACGCTTCAGCGTAGGCCGTGCGAATCGCATGCAATAACTGGCGATCCTTCACCAAACGACCATTCACCGCTAAATATTGGAGATCCGCCTGACTGCGCGAGGCATCCGCCGGTGCGAGCCAGCCGTAGACACGTAGGCCGTCTTGCGTCAAATCGAAATATCGCGCGGTGCGCGCGAACTCCGCGCCAAAGAGCGTCCGCCAGCGCTGTGCGTTGGCCCGCGCATCGAGCGCCGCCGGCGCAAACCAGAGCCGGCGTTGCTCGGCGTGCAATTCAAAGGATACCGCCGGCACGCAAAACGCGAGTCCGCGTAGCAGTTGTTGAAGTGCAAGCATCTCCGTTGCCGCGCGCCGGAGAAACTTGCGACGCGCGGGAATGGTCGCGAAAAGATCGCGCACTTCGACACGTGTGCCGCGCGCGCGCTGCGCGGGTTTTGGGTCACCAACACCGCGCGAGGGTCGCGCCTCAATGACAAAACCATGCGGCACGTCCGCGACCCGCGAAGTTAGACTGAGTTCCGCTACCGCGCCGATGCTCGCCAACGCTTCGCCGCGAAAACCCAACGACACAATCGCGTGCAGCTCATCCGCATTCGTTAATTTGCTGGTGCAGTGGCGCGTCAATGCAAGCGGCAATTCATCGCACGGTATGCCGTCGCCGTCGTCATCGACCGCCAAAAAATCGATGCCGCCATTGCGGACTTCGACCTTGATCGTGCGAGCGCCGGCGTCGAGGCTGTTCTCGACCAGTTCTTTGACGATGGAGGACGGTCGTTCGACAACTTCGCCCGCGGCAATCTGATTGATCAGCGGGTCGGACAGCGGTTTGATCGGGCGCCGCACGGGTTGCATGCGGGCAGTGTAACAGGGCCGTGAATTACGGGATTCGCAGGATCTCGCCCAGCCGCACCACTTGGTCGCGCCGGTTATTCGCCGCCAGAATTTGTTGCGGCCGCACGTCATAAAGTTCGGCGATCCCGGAGAGCGTGTCGCCGGGCTCCACTCGGTGTTGGCGCGCCCGCGCCGTGCGCTGCCCCGGCTCCGACACGCTCGAAAAATACGCCTTGATGCCGGTGCGGATCGCGCTCGCCACGTTGCGTCGAAACTTCGGATCTTTCAGTTGCCGCTCTTCTTCCGGATTGGAGATAAACGCGGTTTCGACCAACAACGACGGGATATCCGGCGACTTCAACACCATGAAACCCGCCGATTGCACTTGCTGGCGATGCACGGCGCCTACGCGATGCAGTGCCTGCAGAACATTGCCGGCGACATCCAAACTCGCTTGCATGGAAGCCGTTTGCGACATGTCGAGCAGCACCGTACGCAGCTGAGAGTCTTTGTCATCGAGCGTAACGCCGCCGGCTAAATCGGACGCATTTTCACGTTCGGCGATCCATCGCGCGGCTTCGCTGCTCGCACCGTTACGCGATAGCACATACACCGAAGACCCGCGCACGCGTCGGTTGTGAAAAGCATCGGCGTGTACAGACACGAAAAGATCCGCACGATGTTTGCGCGCCCGCACCATGCGATCACGTAAGCCAATGTAGTAGTCACCATCGCGGATCAACACTGCCCGCATATTGGGTTCTTGGTTAATCAGCGCCGCGAGCTCGCGCGCGAGCGCGAGCACGACAGTCTTTTCGTAGGTGCCACGCTGGCCAATGGCACCGACATCCTCACCGCCGTGGCCCGCGTCGATCGCGATGACGTATTGACGCCCGGTGTAGGTGACCTTCGTGGTTGTTTCCGTATTGTCGCTAGCGGCCGACGGTGCGCGCGACGCAGATGCCTGCACCACGGGGGCGGCCGAAGGCGGCGATTGGGCCGGCCTCGCCGACGCGGGCGGTGCCGCCGTCGAAGCGACGGGACCCTCCGGGTCAAGCAAATCGACCACTAAACGATGGCCATACGGCGGATGCGGCGCTAACAGCGCGTGGCGAATAGAAACTTCGTGTGATAAATCAAATACCACGCGCAAGGTATCGGCATCGCGCCGGCCTTGGCGCAAACCAAGAATCCGAGCACGAAATTCGCGCGGCATCGCAAGCGGCTTGGAATTAGGGCCGACTTTTAGATCGACCACCACGCGATGCGGCCCGCCGACGGCAAATACGTCAAATGAAGTGGGGCCCGAGAGGTCGAAAACGAGGCGCGACTGATCCGGCGCGTGCCATACACGCAGGTTCTCGACCTGCGCGGCCGAGGCCCCGAAGGTGCACAGCAACAAAATCCAAAATGCCAGTCGCCCCATAGGGATAGGGATTAGTATTCAGTAAATACCCTAGATTCTTAGCGATCGACTGTGATCTTTCAAGTTAATCCCTGAGTCTCGCTCTATCTTTCTGATAAGAAAGGCGAACGAGAGCGCTGTGTAAGAGAGTTTCTAGCAATTCGTCATCCGCGTCTCGGCCAGAACATGGCACTGACCCGAGATTTCGGCGCCGCTATCCAGCGCCCAACTCATCGATCAGCCGCTGTATAACTGCTGTCCCGAGCGGCGCCCGGCCCGCCGCGCGCAGCCGGCGACCATGAAATGGCGCGGTTTGAGGCTCGACCGTCAACGTCAACCATAGATCTGCGCCGGTGAGGACCACACCGCCTCGTTCCGGCCATTCGACCAAGCAAATCGCGGCGCCATCGAGGTAGTCATCGAAACCGAGACCGTACAGCTCGCTCGCAGTCTGCAAACGGTATAAGTCGAAGTGATGCAGCTGGCCACAAGCGAGATCGTAAGTTTCAACTAACGTGAAGGTCGGGCTCTTGACGTTACCGGCATGGCCAAGCGCACGGATGAAGCCGCGCGCGAAAACCGTCTTACCGGCACCAAGCTCGCCGCTTAGTGCGATCAGAAGCCCAGGTTTCGCCGCACGCGCAAACGCACCGGCAAGCGCCAGCGTTGCAGACTCCGCGTCTAGCCACCACGTATGCTCAACATCCGCCAACATTACGCATTCACAAGGCGGCGCAGTTCCGGCAACAAGTCGCTCGCGAGGAGACCTCGTTCGCCCATCGAGGCCGCAGCGTCACCCGCTGCGGCGTGTAACGCGGCACCCGCGCTGGCTGCCCGCGCGAGCGGCACACCTTGGGCGAGTAGCGCGGCGATGATACCGGTGAGCACGTCGCCCATCCCGCCAACCGCCATGCCGGGGTTGCCCTGTGCGAGCACCGCCGTGCGGTCGGCGGCGGCGATGACGGTACCAGCGCCCTTCAGCACCACGGCGCCACCGCATTTAAGGCGTAACCGATCGGCGGCGGTATAACGATTTTGCGCGATTTCATGCGTACGAACGCCGCCAAGCAAACGAGCCGCCTCGCCTGGATGAGGCGTCAACACCCAGTTTTCGCGCGTCTGTGGATCGTGGGCGAGTAAGTTCAATGCATCCGCATCCACGACCATCGGCCCGCGCCAATCCCGCACGGCGGACCATAACGCCGTCGCCGACGCCGTTTGGCTTAAACCCGGGCCAATCGCAACCACTGTCGCGCGCGCTAATAATGGGGCCAAGTCGTCCGGTGTCGTCACGGCATGCGCCATGATTTCCGGTCGTCCGAGATTGATAAGCCCGGCGTGTTCACTCGCGCAGGCCACACTGACCAGCCCCGCGCCTGCGCGCAGGCAAGCCTCTGCGGCGAGCCGAATCGCACCGCTCATGCCTGGCGCGCCGCCGACCAAGAGGACATGCCCGTGATTCCCTTTATGCGCGCTACGTTGGCGCGCGGGAAGCACGTCGCGCTCGCCGTCCCACCACACCAGTTCCGCCGAGGGCGGCGTTGCGTTGATGAGCGCCGGATCGATTTCCAGCGCGTCCACGATGAGGTCACCGACAAAATCGCGCGCGCCGCCGGTCACCAAGCCGAGTTTGTAAGCGATAAAAGTAACGGTGACGTTCGCGACGACTACTGCACCTGGGGCGTAGCCGGTATCGCCCATCAAACCAGAGGGCACATCGAGTGCAAGCACGGGGACCGCGCAACGATTAATAGCCTCGATTGTCGCGCGCGCAGCGCCCTCCGGCGCGCGATTTAGACCTATCCCAAACAATGCATCGACAATGACTTCCGCCTGCGTCAACTCATGCAAATTGTCAGTGAGCGGAATTGCGCTTGCCGCCACGCGCGGCCACACGATCGCGGCATCCCCTCTCGTCGCCGGCGCGCCGACTTGCAAAATTGATACTGTAAGACCCGCCTCGCGCGCGCGTTCCGCGAGGACGTATCCGTCACCGGCATTGTTGCCACTGCCGCAGACGACAACGATGCGCCGCGCTGCCGGCCAACGTTCGCGCAGCACGCGATAAGCCGCCGCGCCCGCGCGTTCCATCAGCGTGAAGCTCGGGATCCCCGCGGTAATGCAAGCACGATGTTCGAGCGCGCGGATCGCCGCGACCTCGTACAGCGGCAACGGCAACGTCCGCATTAACCCGGGAGGCGTAAAAAGTAACGGCGGTAATGCTCGAGCTCCGCAATCGACTCGCGAATGTCGTCGAGGGCGAGGTGGCTCGAACTTTTGGCAAACGCCGGCAGCCCCGGCGCCCAGCGCTTGGCCAACTCTTTGAGTGTGCTGACGTCGAGATTGCGGTAATGAAAAAACTCGACGAGACGCGGCATGTAGCGCACGAGGAAACGCCGATCCTGGCAAATGCTGTTGCCGCACATCGGAGAGGTTTTGGCCGGCACGTATCGCGTAAGAAAATCGAGCGTTTGCGCTTCCGCTTCCGCCAGTGTCAACGTGCTGGCACGCACTCGCGCGGTGAGGCCGGATCCGCCATGTTGCTTGGTATTCCACTCATCCATCATGCCGAGCACGACATCCGGCTGATGGATGGCGAGCATTGGCCCTTCAACGCGCATCGTCAACGTTTGGTCGGTCACGATGGTGGCAATCTCCAGAATGGTGTCGCGTTCGGGATCGAGCCCAGTCATTTCCAAATCGATCCACACGAGATTCTCGGGCGCGTGTTGCATGCGTTACGCTTTCAGTATTCGCGCCGGCTTTGAATTGCCAGCGACAGCGTTGAACTATCGACGAACTCCAACTCACCGCCAATTGGAACACCGTAAGCGATGCGGGTCGCTTTGACGTGCGCGGCCGCCGCGAGTTGTTTCAAGTAGTGCGCCGTGGCCTCTCCTTCCATTGTGGTACCAGTCGCGACGATGAGTTCGCGCACCTCGCCGGTGGCAAGACGCGCTTCAAGGGTGGGAATGGCGAGTTTTTCCGGCGTGATGCCATCGATCGGCGACAGGCGCCCGCGCAATACGAAGTACTGTCCTTTGAAATCCAGCGCCTGTTCGATCGCGTTGACGTCAAGCGGCGATTCGACCACACAAACGATACCGGCATCGCGTTCATGCGCATCGCAGATCCGGCACACGGGGGTTTCGCTGAACGTGCGGCAACGCGCGCAATGCCCAACTTTGGTCATCGCTTCTTCGAGCGCGCGCGCGAGTCGGCGCGCACCTTCGCGATTGCGTTCGAGTAAGTGGAACGCGGCACGTTGCGCCGACTTCGGCCCCACGCCCGGCAGGCACTGCAAGGCTTTCACGAGTTCGCTCAAGACCGCGGTGGTCGACATAAGTCTAAAACGGCAGCTTCATGCCGGCTGGAAGATTAATCCCCTGCGCCATTCCCGCCATTTTTTCCTGCGTCACACGTTCGACCTTGCGCACCGCATCGTTGACCGCGGCGGCAAGCAGGTCTTCCAACATCGTGATTTCGTCCTGCAAGAGTTCCGGCGCGATTTTGACGCCGCGCACATCGTGGCGGCCGTTCATCGTCACTTTCACCATGCCGGCGCCGGCTTCGCCGACAACTTCGGTATTGGCAATTTCGTCCTGCGCGCGCTTCAGGTCTTCCTGCATGCGCTGCGCTTGTTTCATCAAGTTGCCCAAGGATCCTTTCATGGGAATTTCCTCTCTCAATCGCGTTTGATTTTAACCGGCAATGGGTCGCGCGTTATTTGGCGGTCACTTTTTCGATCACGGCACCGAAGCGTTGTTGCAGCGTTTGCACATTGGGATCGTTCTCAACCTCGCGCGCGGCATCGGCTTCACGTTGCGCTTCCGCCGCGGATATCTGTTGCGCGGGCGTCGTCACCTCGGGCGGCGGTATTTTGGTGGTGAAGCGCACGTTGACGTCGCGTTGCAAGGTCAATCGAAGCGCGGCTTCCAATCCTTTGACCCTGCTTTCGGTTTTAATGTTCTCAAACTGCGGTGTGATCGCGAGTTCGATTGCCTTGCCGTCGTCGCGTATCAATACGCAATGCTTGGCGAGCTCACGCACCAACCCGCTAGTTTCCAAACGTGCGACCAAGGCGGCCCACTCGTTGGGCGATACGGGTGGCGTCACCGTTGACGCGTTGGGGGTGGTCGGCGTGGGCTGGGCAGGTGTCTTGAGCACCGGCGGCGCCTCGTTGACGCCACTGGCGCGCGTTGACAGCTTAGGTTCGGCGCGGGACGGCGCAGGCGCTGGTGTTGGGGCACTGACCGTCGGCGTCGGGCGGACGCTTACGGGTGCTGGCGGCACTGTATCGAGCGGCCGAAACGCCAACATGCGCATCAATGCCATTTCAAAACCGATCTGCGGCTCCGGCGCAAGCGGCAGATCGCGACGCGCGAGCAGTCCAATTTGATAGTTCAGCTGGCATTCCTCGGGACTAATGGCCGAGGCAAGCGCGATGATGTGCGCTGACTCATCGAGATCGCCGGCCTTGTCACCCAGCACCTGATACACGGCGACGCGGCGCAGGGTCGAGAGGATCTCGCCTAAAACCTGCGCAAAGTCCGGCGCGAATTCGGCAAGTTCGCGCGCGGTGGCGAGCAATTGTGCGCCGTCACCGGCCGCCAGCGCTTCGATAAGCGGCACGATTTGCTCAGTGCTCACCGCCCCGAGCATGGCCGACACCTCGGCCGTGTTTAACACCCCTCCGGTAAACGCGATGGCTTGATCGAGCAGGCTCAGTGAGTCGCGCATGCTGCCGTCGGCCGCGGTGGCAATGAGGCTGAGCGCCGCCGGTTCCGCCTCGATTTTTTCCACCAACAAGATGCGCACGAGCTGTTCTTTGATCTGTTCCGCGCTCAAGCGCTTCAAATTAAATTGCAAGCAACGCGACAGGATGGTGATCGGCAACCGCTTGGGATCGGTGGTCGCGAGCAGAAATTTGACGTGCGAGGGCGGCTCTTCGAGCGTTTTCAACAGCGCATTGAAGGAGTGATTCGAAAACATGTGCACTTCGTCGATGAGGTACACCTTGAAGCGTCCGCGTGCCGGCGCGTATTGCACGTTGTCGAGCAGCTCACGAGTCTCGTCTACTTTGGTACGCGACGCGGCATCGACTTCCAGTAGATCGACATAGCGACCTTCGTCGATCTCGACACAGGCGCTACACACGCCACACGGGGTGCTCGAGATCCCCTTCTCGCAATTGAGTGCCTTGGCAAAAACGCGCGCGATCGAGGTCTTTCCCACACCGCGGGTGCCGGTGAACAAATATGCATGATGCAGGCGTTCGCTATCGAGTGCATTGACGAGCGCGCGCAAGACATGCCCCTGCCCGACCATCTGACTGAAATCACGCGGCCGCCATTTACGGGCAAGTACTTGATAAGCCATTGGAAGAATATCGCGTCTGAACGAAGGCGGCGGCCCTGCCAGCCACACCTCGGCGCCCGCAGTCACCGCTACCGCTGCTCCCTTCCGGGCCTGACGGGGTTTACGATCTTACGTCGCGAGGGGACCGGCATGGCCACCATTGAGGGCGAAACTGTAGCCTGAAACGCGGGTGAGCGCCAAACAATAATTGCGCCCGCAGCGGCTCGGGGTCCGCCACGCCGTCCTCTCAATGGCGTAGATACGAAGCGAGTGTCGGCAACCCAAACTGCACTAGGAACATGAATCGGTAACGCTCACCGTCGTCCCGGAATCCCATTGGGAAACTCCAGGTCAGCGCCGCGGACATCCCATCAATGGGCCTAAGTTCGATGCCGAATCCGGCAGCGGTTAGATAATCGGCCGCGGAAATGCCGAGTCCCGCACCTTTGAATGGAAAGGCACCGCCGTGATCGACAAAAAGTTTGCCGTCCAGTTGTTGCGCAAAGCCCTGTATGCGGGTGCCAAGCAAACGCTTAATCCGCAGTGGCATCCGCAGTTCCAGGCTCGCGAGGTAACCGGAATCGCCAATCAACAAGCCCTCTCTGAAGCCGCGCACGGTGTAATGACCGCCGAGCTGAAACTGCTCGGAAGGTGGTAACAGATCGTCGTCGGCCCACTGTCCCTGCACGCGTGCGCGCAACAGAAGTGATTCCGACAACCGCTGCCAACGTTGCACCTCTCCCCGGTAGGTCAGGAAGCTCTTGTCGCCACCCAGCCCCTCGAAGCCGGACGTGAACATGTGCTCGGTGTACCACGATCCATACGGGTCGAAGCGTGTTAGCGACGCGCCATATTCCAGGCTGCGGACCTCGATGTCCGCGATCTCGAAACTGAAGAAGTCGGTACTCGAATGTTTCGCACGGTAAGCGAGCAAACCGTCTAGTCGCCACGCCGGGTGGACAATGAAGGGATGGGTGGCTTGCACGGTAAGTGTGTGTGCATCGCCTTCGACCTCGGCTGCGGACAGCGGACCGTCGATAATCTCGATGTCGCTTGCATCGAAGCCGGCACCGAGCCGCGTGCCCCATCTACCTGCCGGCGCGTCTACCAGCAACGAGGCGGTGCGCGAGCCTTCGCTAAAAATTGCTGCCGCGCTTATCCTGTCGCGAAAACCCGTCAGGCTGCGCGCCGTCAGGTTCAGCGCCAACCGCTCGCGCCCCACCGATTCCGCGCCGGCGTTGTCGAACGCAAGCTGCGCGTCCCAGCGCGCGGGCTCGAGCGCGTGCAGCAACACGTCAGTGGTGCCGAACTCAGTCCCGGGCTCGAGCGAGGCGCGCAGATTCACGTCGTTGCGCAGATTGAAGTCGATGAGTTCCGCGCGTAACTCACCCAGCGCGAGCAACTCCCCGCGTGGCAGCTTGACGCGCTTCAGCACATAGGACGCGCGCGTCGACGCGTTATCGATGACTTTGATCGCCGCAACGCGTGCTTCAATGAGCCGAATCTTCACGACACCGTCATGGATGCGTTGTGGCGGCAGCACCGCGCGCGCGAGCACGCGCTTCGCGTCGTACAGTGCATTCAGCGCATCAATGAGTTGCTGCAATTCGGCAAACGCGATCTCGCGACCTTCGAAGCGGGACGTCACTTCCGCGGTCTCGGCAGGGGTAAGCACGGTCGAGGTGTCTAATTCCACCCGGCGCAACGTGAAGCGGTAATCGCGGAGTTCCTCCGGGATGCGAATACCGGCAGCGGGTTCCTCCAACGGCGCGCGGCGCCCGGCCTCCTCCGCCTCACGCAACCGTCGCTCGCGCTGCTGTTCCTTCGTGGCCTCAAGCGCGCGCCGCTGCACGGCACCTGCATCATCAATGACTACCTGCGCAAACACCCCACCACCAGTCGCGAGCAGGAGCAAGGTGATGAGAAGCCGCGCGGCTCCTTGCCGCCGGTTCAAAGCGAACGCGAGCACCTCAACGCTCCACTGAGAATTCGCCGACGTCGTCCGGCGCCCACCAGCCTTCAAGTGCCGCGGCGCTAAGATCGAATATCGGCTGATCGAACGCCGCCGGCGGCAACGACATGGGTCCCAGACGCCACTGCCGCGCGGCCAATTCATCGATTGCAAGTACCTTGCGAGTCTGGCGGAACGCGCTGTTCTCGGTGTCGAAGGCATTCACAATGACATCGTCGCGATAATTGACCAACAGCGCGTCGGTCTCGAAGCGCTGCGGTTCTTCCATCGCGAGCGAGAACACGCCGGGCGCGTAGAGTTGCGCCACGGACGGCGCTCGTTCGCGCAATAAGTTCTCGACCACAATCCGCGGACCAATGGAGCTAAATTCGGCGTGATCGCCGATACGCGCATGCTCGAAACGAATGCCGGCGCCGTTGGTTGCGACATGCGCCCACTTTGCGTGCAATGGTGCAAAGCGCACGGGTGATGGCGACACGATCTCGAACCACGCGTACGTGGCGAGCCCGCCGTCGTGGCCGCGCGCGTCGAAGAAAAGCGTATCAGCCGGTCCGATATGCGTGACTCGCGGCAGGTCGATGTAGTCGGCCCAGGTCAGCACGCGATCGACAACGCGCAAGTCGTCCACCCGCAGGCGTGCGCCGGCTTCGCGCAGGCGTAGATCAACGCTCGGCGCTTCCATCAGGCGGACACTGAGCGATCCGCCGTCGAGATCGAGGCGCAGTGTTTCAGGCGAAACGAGCTCATCGAATCGCGCACTGCCATCGCGCACGCGGATCGCGAGTGGCCCAGTGCGCGTGTAGATCTTACGTGCGAGCAGATCGCCCGCCCACTCTTCCAGCCACAAACCGCTGTCCGCGAGCGCCGTGACTCCCTGTCTTGAATCGACGGATAAGAAAACGTCTGGCGCACCGATCGTCCCATGCAGCGCCTCGAGCGCGATTTCCTCGCCCGTCACGTGCGGACCGGTCCCGCGGCCGAGCAGCGAGGAGACACCGCGCACGCGAACTTCGTCCGCGGCGTCGACGCGCCCGAGCGTCAGATTACCGAGCGGCGCGACGAGATAGATATCATCGGCGTGTGCGTCGAGTCCCGTGACGCCAGTGACCTGCAGATGGAAGGGTGCGGCCGTGTCACCGATGTCACCTTCGCGGCTCGCCAGTCGCGCCGAGTCGGCACGCAGCGCCACCGCAGCGAGGCCACGCGCATCCACGATATCGCCAACGCCGGTGAGTTCAGCTCGCCCACGCGCGATCGCCTCCGCGATTCGCAAGTCACCGACACGTTCGTCGACATACAGCGATCCACCGGCCCGCGCGCGCAGGCTACCGCCCGCCAACGCGATTGAAAGCGGCGCATCCGCGCGGCCAATATCGCCGCTCGCGGCCTCTACGATGAGTCCGCTGCCGGTGATAGCGGGCAGCGTGCCATCCGCCACATCAAACACACCCTTCGCGCCCTTGATGCGGATCGCACCGTCAGCCTTCACCGCTTGCACGTTTAAATCCTGCTCCCCTCCCAGATACACACGTGATCGCGCATCGACCGCCAGGCTTTCGCTCGCTTCGACATCGATATCTTCCCGCTGGAGCACGCGCGCCACTGCTTGGTCGAGATCGAGCACCACGTCATCAACCTCGGCGTTCGCGAGCACCGCACGCTTGACCGGGTCGAGCCCATCGGCCTTGGACGCATCCAGCACGACTTCCTCCGCATCCGTGCCAACGCTGCCGGCCTCGGCCACCAGTGTGATCCGTCGTCCACGCACATTGGCTTGCTCAACACTCGTCTCGGTGTCGGTCGTGACGCGATCGAACACCGCCTCGTGCAGCGCATAGCGCAATTCGTCGGCAGTCCACGCGTAACCGATCGCCGTGTCGCGTTGGTCGGCCTCCGTCAGGGTGTACTCGAACGCTGGGTTATAGGTCGTGGCGCCGAATTCTTGATGAAGACGCTGGTATTCCGACGATCGACTGTCCACGTAGGCGGTGATCGCGGCATCGTCGTAGTTGAGCGTGCCCCGCAGGTAGGCTTCTTCCGGCGCGGATAGTGCATATCGGCCGACGTACGAATTCGCCGCGTAGTCGATGACCTCCCCGTTGTGATCGGTAACCGCGCGCACGCCCCGGAACTGCCAGTACTGGGCGAATTCCGCTTCCTTACGGCGTTTCAGCGCCGCGCGTGTCTCGGCCAGGCTCACATCGGCCGCAGCGTTCCCCTCCGCGTTCACCAACCCAAGATCGCGCCACAGCGCGTCTTGTTCCGCCGTGCTGCGCGTATCGCGCTCTGCATGCGTATTGCCGTCCACGAAATCGCCCGCCTTCACGACCAGGGTGACGTCACCAGTGAGCGAAGTCACGCTATCGAGCACGAGGTCACCGTTCGGCTGTTCGATGAAGAGGCTACCGAGCGCTTCGGCGGCCAAGCCACCGCTAGTCCCATCGCCAGGCGTGCCGGCGCGAATCTTTAGCGCGCGGTCCGTGAGGCCGGCGGCCCGCTCCGCATCGGTGACGACGGTGCCAATCGCGCCAAATGCGCTCGACAGTTCGATCCGTCGCGCATCGACGTGCACTGGCTCAGTACCGACACCCCGCAGATTACCGTCCGCCGCGAGGGACACGCGACCGTTGCCCGTGGTGACGTAGGCAACGTTGAGATCGCCGTTCACTGTCCGCAAACCCACCTCACCCTGAGTCGTCACTGCCCGCACGGCACTAGTGGCCTCGGTGACCACCGGCGCCGTGGCCGTGCCGATTCCGTTATGCGCCGAGAGATCGATCTGGGCTGCGCGGATGCCGGCGTACTGTGACACTGAATCGATCGCCCCCGCAGTGCTCGCCAGTGTGACGGTGCCCGCACGATCGTTGATGAGTCCGCGCAGATGCAAGGTTGCATCGCTCGTCACGTTCACCGCGCCGGTGTCGTAACCAATGAACTCGATGCCGATGGGGTGATCGGCGCGCACGGAATGCGTATACACATCGCGCCGGCCGATGATGAACGAATCCTCGAGATGATAGGTCCG
Organism: uncultured Klebsiella sp.; assembly: GCA_964555355.1. Lineage (GTDB taxonomy): Bacteria > Pseudomonadota > Gammaproteobacteria > CAIKBL01. Next base: position 115,436 of record CAZKRY010000013.1, on the reverse strand, counting down.
CGCAATGCACCCGAAAAACCAGAAATCACACGTGGTCCAGGTGTTGCGACCCGCGAATTGTTCACCGCCGAGCGTATCCACTTCTTCATGCGTGTAGCGGTAGCCTGACGTATCGTCGTTGTCGACTACCGTATACTCGCCGCCCGGGAGCGCGGTGAATGGCACCGGTTCGGTGCCCGGCGGATCGAGTCGCTCGGATGAGTAGGACTCGCCTTCTGCGTATTTGATGCCGAACACGGTGCTGCGCGTGGCGGAGTAGATCTTGCGCCGAGTCTCGTCTTTGCCGAGATTCCACACGAAGCGCTTGCCGCTCGGCAATTCATGTGTCGCGAGGCGACCTTCGCGCCCTGCCTCGACCCCTGTCGCGGGCGGCACGGGCGTGTCGCTCAGTACGATCCGATCGCCATTGACGATCGCGAGCGCCTGCCGGTGCACCTGACCGCCATCGCGGAGATAACGCGTAGTCAGAAAGTACTCGTTACCTTGGTGTAGCACCTTCTGCGAAGTGTCCGTGATCAGCAGTTGACCTTCGACCGAAGTTCCGGTGTCCACGCTGTTGATGACGAGTTCTCGTCCGGTCTCGTTGGTGATGTCGATGCGGCCGAATCCGTCCAGCACCTTCAGCTCACCGCCTCCGGTATTGATAATATCGCCGAACAGCTGCATGTAACCGCCCTGCACGCGCACACCCTCGAGTTCCACTTGGCGGGTTTCGGGGTTGTAGAACGCGGCGATGGTCCCGCGTGGATCGCTGACGAACGCGGAGAGTTGGAGTTTCTCGGCGCCGCTACGGGCGTCTTCGCCAAGCAGCGTGAGTTCTTCTTCGTAATCCTCGATCAAGGCATTCGCATCCGCACCGAGCGCGAGGCGCCAGTCAGCGATGCCACTTTGAATGGTGCCGTTGATATTCAGCGTGCGTGCGCTGATAAACACGTTGTTGCCGGCAATGATCGAGCCCGCGCCGTTCTTCGTCCCGGGATTCGTCATCGCATCAAGCCCGGCGGTTGCCATGTTCGTGGCGGCGAGCGTGCCCCACATCGCCGCACCGCGCGGATCGTTCGCGGCACCGCCGATGTTGTAGAGCCGTTCGACGTACGACTGCACGAAATCGCCGCCGGCGTCGACTTCCACGGTGTTCGCCGTGATCCGCGGACCGCTTTCGCCGGTGTCGCCCTTCACGAGCACGCCGCCGCGCAGGTTATGCACGCGGATCGTGCCGCGGGTGTTGGTGAGATCGCCCGTGATTTCGATATCGGGCGAGCGCCCGGCCTCACCCGTCGGTCCCGCTTCGGCAACGTAGGAGGTAATGATCTCGATTAACGGATCGGTGGTGCCGCCGCCCGCCGACAGCGTGAACGCAGGATTACCGGCGCCCGCTACGTTGCGGCGCGCGATGTCGGCGTTGCTACGTACCGTTGCACCATTGAACGTAAGCCGCCCGCCACCGTCCTCGATCACGAGGTCGCCGACCTTCATGTAGGCAGGGCTTTTGTTCAAGATCGTAATGGACGCATTGCCGGGCGCGAACAAGGTTCCGGTACCCACCAGACTCCCTGCTTCGATCGCAACGTCACCCCCGCGCGCGCGCGCGCCGGAAATCGTCAGGAAGTCCGCCGTGATACTAGCGCTACCCGCGGTTTCCCGTACCGGTGTCAGGCCATCATCGCCGAGATCGTCTGGGTTGGCGGTCAGACCGAGCGTTCTTAGCTGCTGGCGGATCCGGTCCGCTTCGTTTTCGTACGCCGCGGCGGCCGCCGTATTACTCTGGTACGCCGCCGCGAGTGCGACATACTCGTCGAGTTCCTGCCGCATCAGCGCGACGATGTCGACATCCTCAGCGAGCAACGGCGCTGCGATGCCTTCGCTCCGTTCGGAGTACGTGCCGTCGCGCTCGATCACCAGGCGTTGGCGGTACTGACTACCCGCCGCGACTTCGCCGTCAACCCGCGCCAGCGACGCGTTCGCGACTGCACTTGATCCGCTGATGATATCGAGCGTCACGCCACCGCCGCCAAACAGCCGGCTGAAGAAATTCAGGATTGCACCGACGACCTCGCGGTAGAGGTCCTTGCCGATGCCGCGACCGTCCGCGACCACATAGCCGCGATCGGCGATGAGCGCGATGTCCTCGACCGAGTTAACCCGCGCACCCGCTTGAACGTCGATGCGACTGGTGTGCGTCGCGCGGGCGTCGGCGTCGGGTTTGGTCTTCACCGGAAACAGGGTTTTGTTATAGAGATCGGTACGGGCCACCGCACGCAGTTCGTCGGCCGCACCGATCTCGTTGCGGCCGGCCGCGAGCACGATGTCGCCGTTGGCGCGGATTCGCGCAAGCGGCGCGATATCGACCAATGAGTCGGCAACGATCGTCGACCAGGAGTGTCCCTGGGCCGCCCCGGCGAGACCATAGGTCTTGGCGTTCGCACTCGCGAATGTCGTGCCGCGATTGCCGGCGACCATGTTCACGTCGGTCACGGTATCGAGCAGGGCGCCCACACCGAGCGAACTGCGCGCAAGCACGTCAGCGTAGACATCCGATTCCGCCTTCGCGAGCGCAATCGCGCCACCCGCATCGAGTCGCACCTGATCGTTGATCACAAAGTCATTGGCCGCCGCGATGTCCACACCGCCACCGAGTGCGGCGGGCGCGACCACACGCACTACCGCGTGCTCGCCGAGCAGTGCCTCGGTATTTAGCACGACATCCGTTTCGCTGCGCGCAGCGGCGCCGCCGAGAAGTCCGCCGGCGCCGGCTTCGAGATTGAACCCGCTGCCGTTTTTAACCGCGGTGCTGCGCGCGAGCATGCCGAGCCCACCGACGCGAAGATCGGCCGCCGCGGCGATCTCCGCGGTCACCGTGGCGTTCACGTCATTCTTCGCGCGCCCGCCGCTCGCCCCGGCGATCGCGGCGGATAACGTGCTGACGTCGGCGTTGAATGTCGCATGGTGCTCAGCGCGCACGTCAAGGCGACCCGCTACGGTGGGACTCGCGGACACGCTGGCCATCGTCGTCGAACGGTTGTCGGTGGTCGCGCTCGCCGCCGCACCGGCGACGACGCCGCCCGCGCCGGCGACCGCCGCCGCAAACGTCCCATCGCGCCCGATCGCGGTGACACGGAGGTCGCCTCCGATCGCGGTCGGCCACGGATTGCCGGCCGCCGCGTCGCTGCGCATCGCCGCCACGCTCGCCACAGTCTCGCTACCTGAGGTCGCCTTCGCGACATTGGCGCCCACCGCGACGAACCCGACCGAAAGTCCGCTGACCCGTGCGTCGGCCACGCCGTCCGCGTTAGCGAACACCGTCACGTCGTCGCTGATATCGAGCAGGGTGCCACCGACGATCGATGCCTGTGTGTGCGTAGTGGTGCTCGCCTCGCTATTGCTCGCGTTTACGCCGAACAGGAGACCGCCCGCGGAACCGCTGGCATTCGAATAAGCGGTGGGATCGGCACCGTTGCGAATCTGCTGCGCGCTGACCACGAGCGTCTGCGCCGACACCCGCGCCGCCTCGTCGACCAGCGCCAAGGTATGAGTATTTGCGATCGCTTCCGCCAATGACACGCCGACGCCGGCGCCAAGCGACACGGCTACGCCAATCGCTTGCGCACTAACTTCCGGTTGGCTCGTCGCCTCGACCCACAGTTCACCGTCCGCGAGCGCAATCCGGCCGTGCTTGCCGACACGCGCAGCCACCGTCGAATCGTCTTTGACGTAGGCGTCCGCGCCGCTACCGGCAGCGGCAAGACCGCCCGCCGCCGCAACCACCCACGCGTTCATCTCGCCCCGACCGCGTGCGGTGATCGTCATGGCGTCCGCGACCACGTCGGCGCGCTGTAGGCTACGACCCGCTTCAGCCTCCGGATCGGCGTTCCCGTCGACAATCTCCGCGGTCGTGCTGCCCGTCTTCTCGCCGTCCGCCAGGGCGACGCCGACGGCGAGCGCGCCCGCCGCACCGCCGATTGCGTTGAGCCTGAGATCCGTATCGTCCTCTGCTTCGATCAGCACCAGATCCGCAGCGAGCACATCACCGGCAAGTTGCGCCTGCACCGCGTTGTGCACGCGCCCATAGGCAATAGCAGCGCCAAGCCCTACGAGCCCGGCGCCGCCCGCGTAGGCATCGATCTGCGCGGCGTTGTCCATACCGTCGCGGGGCGCCGCCTTTGCGCGCACCGTGAGCGTGCCGTCGACGTCGATCACGGATGCCGCGTCGATGCTCGCGGTCACGTTCGCGCGCATCAGGGTAACCCCGACACCACCACCCGCACCGAGACCAAGACCGATCCCGATCGCGCCACTCAACGACGTCGCGAGTGAGCGGTCGTGTGCCTCGACCGTCAGCGTGTCGGCATTCACGATTGCCCCCTCGACCAGCGCCTGCGTCGCGTACGGGCTGGCGCCGGCAACGTCCGCTGCCAGATCGTGTCCTGCCGCCTCATCAACCGCCGTGCGTTCGTCGGCGGACAACGCCGCCGTGTCCGCCGAGCCGGTTTCTCCCAGACGGTCGGCGCTCGCGATCTCGTCGGCCTGCGCGAGAGTTCCGCCCACTTCCGCATTCGCGGTGGCATCCGGTGCGACGCCGAGCACAGTCACCACCGCCGCACCGCCGATGCCGGCGCTACCGCCCGCGCCGGCGGTGACCGCGCGCCCTTTGACTTCGTTGGTGCTAAGCGCCGTCACACGGACTTCTCCGCTGCGGCCTTCATCTTCATTCTTTGCAGCAAATACGGTGCTATGCGCGAGCTTGGCGGTGACCGCGCTCTTCAGCACGTTGACGCTCGCGCCCGCGCCGATGCCGGTACCTGTCAGGCCCACACCGAGCGCACCCGCGACATTGTCGAATACCGCCTCGCCGCGCGCGTCGATGGTGAGAAAGCCGACCGCGACATCCGGCGCGCCGACATCCGCGTACTGCAGATAAGCCTCGACGGTGTTCGTGGACAGGTTGACCGCCACCGATCCCGCGATGCCGGCTCCTCCCGCGCCGGCGGCACCGGCGGCGTAGGTATTGATGTCCATTAAGTGACGCGCGAACACCGACACCCCATCCCTGGCCGCGATGAGCGCGCGCTTCGCCGTGGTGCCTTCGATGTACGCGCGCGTGACGCTGTCGCCGATGCCGATCCCGAACGTCCCGGCGCCGCCCATAGATCCACCCAAGGCGACGGCAGTCGAGACCAAGTACATGCGATCGACGGCATTCGCCGACACAGCCACCCGCGCCGCGTCGAGCGAGGAGCGCAGTGCATAGGCTTCGGTGAGGCCGTTGAACTTGGCGACTGCCGCCGTGCCGGCGAGCGCAAACCCACCGGCCGAACCGCCGGCCGCGAGCGATGACGCGCCGTGGCTCGACTCGGCCGCGATACCGAGTGTGCCGGCCGCGTCCAACACGCTGTCGATGACGGCGGCACGCGTCGTGCGCCCGAGGACGTGGGTGTCCACCGCCGCGCCGAACGCGGAACCGCCGGCCGACACCGCGCCGACGAACCCATTACCGTACGCATGATTGCCCGCGGTCACGTCAATCGCCTGCGCCACGCCGAACGTTCCGCTGAAATCGGCCGGCTGGTTGACATCGCTGTTCACGATGCGCGCGGTGGTCTCGCCGCCAACCACATTCACGTTGACGGCCGCGCCGGCGCCGAGCCCGGCGCCGGCCGCCACGTTCGCGTCGATGCTCTCCATGTGCTGCGTGGCGGAGGCGTTCACCGCGACTCCACCGACTTGCTTGTTAGTCTTAAGAGACTTGAGGTCGACCCGCGCATAGTCATCGAGGTCGACGCCGTTCGCGAGATCGACCGTGCCGTTCAGTGTGCCGTCGCGCACGGTCACGCGATCGGTATCGCCCAACGCCTTAGCGACGACGTGGGCGCGCGTGCCCCCGTCAGCCGATGCGCGGCCGATTTCGGCGGTGGTGGTGGAGGCAATGTTATTGACCGTGACCGATGCGCCGACCCCCGCGCCTTTCACGCCGATCGCGACACTGCCCGCGCCGACGGTTATCCGATCGTCGGTTTCGGCGCGAACCGCGATGTTGTGTTCCGCGATCACCTGTAGGCCGCCGTCAATCTGCGCGGTCGTTTGGTTATTGACGTGGTTGGTCACGACAGATCCCGCGACCCCAACGGTGCCGCCCGCGCCGAGTCCGACGGCAAGCGCGGAAATACGGCCATCCCCGTTGGCATCGACGGTGACGTTGCGCGCGTGGATCTCGGTGGCCGCGCCTTTGAGCGCGGCAGTGGTTGTGCTGCCGAGGCGGTTCACCGCGACCGCCACCCCCGCGCCACCGTCCTTGCCGATGCCGAGCGCGCCCGCAAGCGCGCGGATCCCGCGCTCACTCGATGCTTCATCACCCGTTGATGGGCGGTTCATGCTGCGCGCGGCGATCGCAAGGTTGGAGGAAGACTTGTCAAAGACGATATCCGTGGCCTGCGCATTCACCGTGTTGCTCACCGTGTTGACCGCGACGGAGGCACCGACCCCGGCGCCCTTGGTCGCACCTGCCGCGCCGATGGCAAGTGCTTCGATCAGCGAATCGTCCTCGGCGATCACGCTGACGTCGCCGCCTGCATAGAGTCCGAAGTCTGTCTCGTCGTCCGCTGTCATGAATAGCGTGCCGGTATTCGCTAACGAGGCGCGTGCCGTGTTGTGGATAGTGTTGCCGAGCCCGACGCCACTAAAGGTGAAATTCGTGCTAAGACCGAGCGACCCGCCGATCGTCCAAATTTCATTGGCATTGCGGGCAAGCAGCGCGAGCGCGCCGTCGGTATCCAGGCGCGACTTCACACCATAAGCCTCCGTCACGTTGCCGAGATCGTTGATCGTGACCGTCGCCCCGAACCCGGCCTTGCCGCCGAACGTCGCGGCCCCCGCAATCGCGTAGATATCGGACGTGTCGCGTGCCGTCAGCGCGAGATCGCCGTCGTGCGCACCGGCCGCGTTGACGGTCACGTGTGCACCGTCGATATACGCCTTGGTCGTGTTGGCGATGTCGTTGAGGGACACCGACCCCGCGATGTTGAGTCCGGATTTCTGCGTCGACCCGCTACCGCTCGCGGTCAGCGCGCGGATCCCGCCGTCGCGCGTCGCGGCGAGCGCGGCGTTACCGGTCGCGGTCACGGACCCGGTCTGTGGATCGGCATCGCCATCCGCAATAAAGGCCTCGGTCGTACCGCCTAGGCTGTTCAGCGCGAACGACCCGGCGAGCCGCGCTTCGGTGCCACCCGCACCCGGCTTGCTGGTATCGACGGTGACCGCACCCGCGAGCGACCAAATCGCACTGTCGTTCGAAGCCGTGACGGCGAGCGACGGTGCATCGGTCGCGCCGGGCGCGCGCGCCGCACCGGCGTGCACGGTGGAGGCGCCGTTCAAGTAAGCGCGCGTCAGATCATCGATCTCACTGATGGCGACGTCGGCGGAAATGTGCAGGCCCCCGCCCCCCTTACCGGTGTCTCGCGAGGCGTTTGTTTTCAGTGTGTCCGTCGGTGGTTTGTCCAGCGGGTCTGGCACGGCAGTGACTGAGCGGGAAGGCGCCGGCGCGTCGGGCGCGGGCACATCCTTATCATCAGCCTTGATTGCAGCGGCGAGTGCAGCCGTCCAGATGGCGCCACCGGTCGTCGCTTCGACGATGATGCGCCCACCGGCGTCGACCCCGCCGTCGCTGTCCGCTTGCTGCCCGGTAACCCCAGGTACGTTGCCGATCAGCGCCTGCGTGGTGCGTTCGAAATCATTGATCGCGACCCCGGCGCCGAAGCCGACACTCTTGCCTTGTCCGATCCCGCCTGCCGCGTTCACGGCCACGGTGTCGTCGAGTGCGAGAACCGAAAGCGTGCGGTCGACGTCGATAACCGCGCCGTCGTCGATGCGTGCCGTGGTACGCCCGACCACATCCAGACTGGAAGCGCTGCCGGCAAAACCGTACTTGCCGGCCTTGTTGCCGGCGACCGCGAGCGAGATATCCAGCACATCGGTGTTGGCGGAGACGGTGAGGTCGCGGGCGTCGACCAGCGCCTCGTCGTCGATCCACGCGTTGGTGGTCTGGTCGTAGAACGTCGCGAGGATGCTGCCGCCGACGCCCGCTTTGTCGCCACCGGTCGTGAAGATCTTCGCGCCGCGCTGGACGAGCGCGTCGAGCGCGAAATTAGCGAGCCCCGCGAACTTCAGCGTCGAGGCCTCGGAGGTGGCGCGCACCTCGACATCACGCACCCGGCTCGCCACTGGGATGTCATCGAGAAAGTCCTCGTCTTGGTTGATCTTCGCGAACGAACCGACGCCGGCCTCGGTCACGTTGTCGATGTCGAACAAGGTTACGCTGCCGGCGAGCGCGATATTGGTGGCTTCGGCCGCGCTCTGGGCCCATGCGCTGAAGAACGTGTCTGGGATATCGAGATCCGAACCGGGCAGCGCCTCGAGCCAGCTCGAGATTTCGAACGTGTCGTTACGGATCGCCTCTAGCAGCGGCGGCGAGATCTCGATCGGTTCGCGCGTGCTGGCCCGGACGGTGAGCTTGCCACCGATGTCGACTTCGGCGTAGGTGATGACGTCGTTGATCTCGCGGCCCGCAATCGTCGCGGTCGCGAAGTTGTCGAAGTTGCCGATGATGACCGCCGCGCTCGCCGCGTTCTTTTTCGCACCATCGTTTGCCGGAGGAGGCGCGCCTTCTTTCGGTTTGGGAGCCGGATCGTCGTCGGACTGCGAAGTCTCGCTCGTCGCACTCAACCGCTGCGCGCCGGTGGTCGCCGCCAGCAGATCCAGGTTACCGATGGCCGCAACATCCGCGCCGGCGCTGATCGTCGCGGTCGCGCGGTTGACGTGGTCGGCAACGACCACCGCCGCCGCGAGCCCGTTGTCACGAATGAACTTACTGGTCGTGCCCGTCTCCTTCTTGGGCGTTGCACCGCTCGCGAACGCACTGGTGAATTTCTCCAACAAAGCCTGCAGGAATCCTGCCTTGCTGAGGTGTGCGTATTTGCCGCCATCGACATCGCCCGGACCGCCGCGCTCCGTCCATTCTTCGAAGAACGAGTCGCCAATGGTGGTATCCGCGGTGGTTTTGTTGCCGTCGGTCTCCGCGCTCGCATCAATCACCAAACTGCCCGCCGAGGTCACTGTACCGGCCACCTCGGTCGTGGCCCGCGTGTCCGACTGCGATACCGCGACGGCGACGCCCAGCAGATCGCTGCCGGCGCCGGCCTCGACCTCGGTGGATAGATCCTTGTTACTGTGGGACTTCAAGGTCACGGCGTCGGTAATGCTACGGCCGGTGACGTTGGCACCTGCCGCGACGCGGGTGCCCGCCTCGCCGCGCGCGTCGGAGACGGCAACGACAACATCGAGCGGGACCTTGGATTGCTTCGAGGCATCGACAACCTTGCCGGCAAGTTCCACTTCGTGGCGGATCGACGACTGCGCGGTGAGCGCGCCGTCGGCCGCGATCTCGCTGCCGCTTAATAGGTTGACGTGCGCATTGGCCTCCGCGCGCCCGTAACCGATCGACGCGCCGATGCCGTAGGTCGAAAGACCGGCACGCGCGGTCGCCGCTGCCGCCAGATCCAGACTGCCGGTGGCGTCTAGCACCGTATCGCGCACACCGCCTTGCACTGTGATGTCCGCCGTAGCCTTGGCAATCGACGCCCAAATAAACGGGCGCACCTCAGACAAAAATCGCACCGCGTCTTCGCCGATGCCATCAGTATCCCAGTAACCCTCATCCGCGAGTTCATCGGTGGACGGATCAAGCGTATAGCCCGTCTCGGATGTCGCGTGCAGCGTGATGTCGCCGCCTTTGATGACCGCGCCAGTCAATGTAATCGCGGTGTTGGTTGAGCCTCCAAACGGATGATCGAGAAACGTGTCGTCGAACGCGGTTAGGGCGATTGCACCCGCGTTTCCGGATGACGCGCGCGCATCGAGATCGGATTCCGAGATCGCGATGAGCGGCGCCTCGAGCGTGAGGCTACCTGCGTGAAAGGCGCCACTCGCGCTGGTGTCGAGCTTAGCGCCGCCGGCGAGCGAAATGGTTGGCGCGCGCAACAGCAGGTTGCCGGAATTCGCGATCGACGTCGTGCCTGCGTCGGTTACGCGCGTCGACAACGTAGTGCCGCTGAGCGTGATTTCCGAGCTGCCGAAAATTTCGAGGTTCGCGGCGTTGGTAGCTGTGGGTTTGACACCGCCCCAGGGATCAAACGTGCTGCCTACCGCAAACGTCTGTGCGCCGAGCGCGATGGTTCCACGCGTGCCGGAACTCGCGCCGGCGTCGTAGGTGCCCCCCTCCAGGCCGGGCGCGGCAGCGGCGCGCAACTCGATGCGGCCGCCCGCGCCGGATAAACTGCCGCCGCGCGCACGCAGCGTCGCCCCCGTCTTTAGCGAAAGCGCGTCGCCGGCACGAACCGCCAGCGAACCGCCGTGCGCGTTCGCGCCGGCGCCGGAAACATCGATCTCGGCGCCGTTGTCGAGCGAGATATCGTCCCCGGCTTCGACCAGCACGCGGCCGCCGGCGAGATTCACGGTGCCCTTGGCAATCACGTCGCCTGTGATCGTCACGTCGTTAGCGGCGTGCAGAGCAATACCGCCCGCGTCGACCGTAACACCCACCGGCCGCGCAAGCTCGCCCAGATTGATCGCGTCCGCGATGTCCGGCACGGTTGGGCCGCTGGTCGCGACCTTGCCGCCGATGGAGATCGAGCCGGCCGTCAAGGCGACGGCATCAGTCGCGTTGATCGTGCCTTGAATGTCGATCGTCGCATCTTGGTTCAGCGGCGCGGTGCCGTTCAGAATCTGCACGGTTTTGCTTGCATCGATGCCGCTCGCAAAAAAATCGTCCATGAACGCCTGGGTCGGCGTCACCGCATGCAGCGCGCCGGTGTTGATGATCCCTTGTGCCCCAACCACGATGCCGTGCGAGTTCGCAAAGTAGAGATTGCCGCCGACTTGTCCGGTCGACAATGAGTTAACGATGCCGTCGATGTTCGTACGCGCATCGTGCACCAGATTCAGCAGATTATGGGTGCCGTCCGGGAGATGGAGGTTCACCGTGTCGCCCTGCGCGACTTCAAAGCGGCTGAAGGAGTTAAACGCATTGCCACCTTGGATCGTGGCAGTGGTGACATCGCGTACCGCGCCATTCGGCGTGACCTGGGTGGCCGTGCGGCCATCGGGCAGTATCAGCGTTTGTGCCGGGAGTGTCGTCGACCAGAAAAAGCTAAACGCGGTGAAACTCGCGATTACGCGCTGCGCTGTCCAACGGGTCTTCGCTCGAAACATGTCGCTCACCCTTCCTCCATGAGGAATTCCGTCACTCACGAGTTAATGCGGAACTCCCGTTCCTCAATTTTTTTCTGTCGACGGCAGGAACGTATCGGAACCCATGATCGTTGCGATTGATGTTGATCAACGGTGGGAAAGCGGCGCGCAGATTTTTATTGCCGGCTGCACGGCGAATATCGAAATAGCCGCACTCGTGTGTCGCGCTGTGAACTTGTCAGCGCGAATCCGGTCGAACCGCGGTTGCACAAAGCAGTCGCTGCAACTCCATCGATGGAAACGTGCGAAGACGTGAGCGCTTGACCGGCGAGCGCAGAAACCCTCACCCTACCCTCTCCCGCACGCGGGAGAGGGTTAGAAAATAAAACAAAGGTGCGCGCCGTCGAACGTGGGTTCTCATCGAGTCACCCTCTCCGCCAAATAGAAAACGCCCCGTATGATGAAATGCTGAGGTCACTTGCGGGCGGGATGATTCGGCCTGCGGCCTCACCCCTACGGGGCCGCCTGCGGCGGTCGTCGCGCACTGCGTGCGCGCCGTCGAACGTGGGTTCTCATCGAGTCACCCTCTCCGCCAAATAGAAAACGCCCCGTATGATGAAATGCTGAGGTCACTTGCGGGCGGGATGATTCGGCCTGCGGCCTCACCCCTACGGGGCCGCCTGCGGCGGTCGTCGCGCACTGCGTGCGCGCCGTCGAACGTGGGTTCTCATCGAGTCACCCTCTCCGCCAAATAGAAAACGCCCCGTGCGGGGCGTTTTCTATTTGGCGGAGAGGGCGGGATTCGAACCCGCGATAGGCTATTCACCTATACACACTTTCCAGGCGTGCTCCTTAAACCACTCGGACACCTCTCCAGGCAATCGGGGGCGACTTGGCGTGCGGGGCCGCAAGGTTAAACCAGTCGGCTTATGGGAAGCAATGAGAATGCGTGCATTACGCGTCGGCACGAGCGGCGCGGCGCGAAAGGCGAGTAGATGGGACGTGACTAGGCGGCGACGCGGCGTGCGCGCCAGCGCTCGAGCAGCGCCGCTTCGCCCTGCGAAAGCTCGCATAGCGAGGCAACTTTATCGACGCCTAGTCCTTCGCTCAGCAACGTTTCGGCATCGTTCAGTTTGCTCCGCTCACCGGTCCCGCCGCGCAACGATTGCAACTTGGCATCGAGCGCCAGCTGCTTTTCTTCTTGCGCGTGAAAACGCGCCGCGAGCGTGCGCGAACAATGCAGCAACGCTTGAAGATCTTGTTCTAATGTCGTGCGTTCAACGCGTGCCGTTTTTAACTCGCTTTTGATTCGCAGAATTGCCCGCGCTTGCAAGCCAAGCAATCCGCTTAGCAACGTCACCGCACTGGCAATTACCAAATCAGCTAGCATGACGGTACCCGCGCTAGAAACCAGGTTGGAAAATTTGGCCTTCGCCGCTGACTAGCTTGTCGAGATCGACCAAAATCAGAATGTCTTTCTCCAGATGGTATACCCCTTGGATATAGCGCGAATTGTCGTCGCTCCCCACACTCGGCGGCACATCGATTTCGTTGTTGTCGATGTTGATGACTTCGGCAACGCTGTCCACCAGAAGTCCAACAATCACTTTGTTACATTCAACGATCATGATGCGTGTTTGTTCGGTCAGCTCGTTGGTCGGCAAATTGAACAACTCGCGGGTGTCAATCACGGTCACGACATTGCCGCGCAAGTTGATAATACCCATGACCGCATGCGGCGCGCCTGGCACCGGGGCAATCTCGGTCATGCGTAGCACTTCTTGGACTTGCATGACATTAATGCCGTAGATTTCATCGGCAAGCTGAAACGACACCCAGCGGTTAAAACGCTTTTCCTGGGGCTGTAATACTGCACTCACGGGGTCACCTCACGGGTTAACGCCAAATAGCCGACGTATTTTTCTTTCGTAATCGGTAAAAGCACGAGCCATGCCAAGATCCCGGCTCTCGGTAACTTACACACGCCGGTAGAAATGCAAGAGCAGCGCATCGGTGTCCAACACGAAACTGGGTGGGTCATCCACGCTGCCAAGAATCCAAGGCGCATCGCTGCGCATCCCGCGGGTTTTAATCCGTGCTTCCAGCACCATGTGCTCGCCGCATTGCAGGCAGCCCACGATCGCCACCCGGCCGCCTTTTAGCAGCAAGGTATCCGGACCCGTTAAGGAGGCTGCCGCGGGTAATCGCGCGCGATAGCGCTGGGGAATCAGTTCAAGCGCGGCGACGCGGACGGTACGGCTCGCGCTTACGGTGTCGCCAAGCTCATTCGCGCTGACCAGAAACTGGAACGGACCAATTTTAAAATGCGCGTAAGGCACAGGGTCCAGCGGCCTTAATTCGCTCGCGAGCGCGGTGTACGCGGTGAAATACTCGGTGAGGAGCGCCGTTGCGTGTAACGCGGTCATCGTTACCTACCCCACCGCACGTAATGTTGCCGTGCGCGCGCCTTGTAGCGCGCCAAGCAGGCGGAAATAGGCTTGCGCACCGCGTGCTTGCGGCAGCCACGTCGGTAACGGCTGCCGCAACCGGCTCGCCTCGCGAAATTGTGTATCGATGGGGATAACGTCATCCCACAGCTGAATATCGCTGCGCCGGCGTAACGCGTCCAAGGTGGTGACCGCCGCACGGGTACGCCGATCAAACATCGTCGGCACCACCAGCGACGGCAGCGCAACGCCGCGCGCGCGCTCGATCATCGCCAGTGTCCATAACATACGGTCCACCGCCGCGGCCGCTAACGGCTCTGTTTGCACCGGGTGAATCAATTTTTCCGCAGCCACCAACGCATTGACCACTAGCAGCCCAAGCGTCGGTGGACAGTCCAATAAGCAATAGTCGAAGCGCTCCGCAACGCTCGCGAGCGCTTGCTTCAGTGCCAACCCAAGCCCGGGCTTTAAGCCGTGACGACGTTCCAGTGTCACCAACGCCGTGGAGCTTGGCAGCAGCGTCAAATTCGCGACGCCCGTGGGGCGGAGGAACGGCGCGATTGATGCCAACGCGACACCATCCGCGGCCGCCTCAAACACATTGAGTACGGTGTCATCCAGCGCATCACTATCCCATCCGAAATAACCTGTTAGCGAACCATGCGGATCGAGATCCACCAGCAATACGCGTGCACCGTCAGCGGCCAAACAGCCGGCTACGCTGACGGTGGTGGTGGTTTTGCCGACGCCGCCTTTTTGCGCGGCAATTGCCCAAACTTTCATAACCCGATCTCTGCTGGTAGGGGAAGCTCGGTAATTCTGTGCAAAGTTCGGGCCGCTTCGGCGCGCGCGGGTCCGCCCCCCGCGCCCTCAATCGCGCCGGCGTGCTTGGCGACCCCAATAACCACGCGGCGATTCTTGTGTCTCCCCTCTTCAGAGGCATTGTCGGCGAGTGGCCGGAACTCGCCATAACCCACCGCCGACAGTCGTTCAGGCGCCACACGGGCGATGACGAGCTGATCGGCAATAGTTGCCGCGCGCGCGGCCGACAAATGCCAGTTAGATAAAAATCGCCCGCCGCTGATTGGAACATTGTCCGTATGTCCTTCGATCCGCACCGGTTTGCCAAGTTCAGCGACCACACTCGCGATTTCGCGCAGCACCGGGAGCGAGCGGGCTTGCAATTCGGCACTGCCGCTGGTGAACAGCAGCTCGTCGGCCAATTCGATTTCAAGCCAGTCGCGATTGTCGCGGATCCGTACATCGTCGCGTTGGATGAGCGGCCCCAGCGCGGATTCGAGTCGTTTGCGCGGCGGTCCTTGCGCAGGCACGGGCTTCAGCTCGAGCGGCGCCGCCTCTTCGCCGTCGCCCTGGGTTAACGCTTCTTCGAGCACGGCGACACTTTGCGGGGCAACCTTGATCGCGTCTTCGGGCTTGACGCCGCCCCCGAGGTCGATCGGCGCGGCGCGCAGGGCTTCGCGTTCGCCTTGATCATTGAAAACGGTGGTCATGCTATTGGACAACACGCGGAACTTACCGGTATTGACCGAGGACACCGAGTACATGACCACAAAAAAGGCCATCAGCAGCGTGATGAAATCGGCATAGGAGACGAGCCACCGATCGCGCTCGGGATGCTCGGACTCATGATCGCGGGAAAGGTGCGGATTGCGCACTGGGTTTACAGCAAGCCCTGCAAACGGGATTCGACGATGCGGGGATTTTCGCCGTCGGCAATCGCGACGATCCCGATCGTGATCATCTCTTGCAGGCGAGTTTCTTCGCGGATCAACGTTTTTAACTTATTCGCCGCCGGAATGAATAATACATTGGCAAGGCCGACGCCGTAGACGGTGGCAACGAACGCGATCCCGATCCCTTGGCCGAGTAAGGCCGGATCGGTCAGATTGTTCATGACATGGATAAGCCCGATCACCGCGCCCAAAATCCCGAGCGTCGGCGCGTAGCCGCCCATTCCATCGAACACTTTGGCCGCCAACATGTCGCGCGACTCGCGCGCGGCGCTATCGATTTGTAGCGTCTCTCGAATAACCACCGGATCGTTACCGTCGATCAGCAGCTGCAAGGCTTTGCGCGCGAAATCGTAACGCACGCCGGTCACGATATTCTCCAACCCAAGCAAGCCATCACGGCGCGCGGTCCGGCACCATTGCAAAAGTTCTTGCATGACGGTTGCCGTATCCCGCACCGGTGGCCGAAATATCCACGAGATCATTTGCATCGCGCGCGAGAAGATGGGAAGCGGAGACTGCACCATGGTCGCGCCGATCGTGCCGCCGCCCACGATCAATAACGCCGGCCCGTTCAACAGCATGGCGAGGTGTCCACCTTCCAAATACTGCCCAACGACAATCGCCGCGATCGCGATGCAGATCCCGGCGATACTTAGGTAATCCATTTGCCGAACAGTGTTAACGGCGGCGCGCCTTAGCGGCGACCGTAAGCATCGATCAAATCCGGCAGATCGAGAATGAGTGCGATCCGGCCATTGCCCGTGATCGTGGCGCCGGACAATCCTTTGGTTCCATGCAGCATGATCCCAAGCGGTTTAATGACCACTTCTTCCTGCCCAATGAGTTCGTCAACCAACAACCCTATCTGCTGATTCCCGACCGTTACCACCACCACGTGTCCTTGATCGACCAGCAAGTCGTGCACACCCCTGACCAACCAGCGAGTCATGTAGAAAAGCGGCAGCGCCTTGTCGCGCACCACCAACGTCTTTTTGCCGTTGACGTCATGCGCCTGCTCGCGTTTGAAATCGATGATCTCTTTGACATTGACGAGCGGTAGCGCGAACACCTGCTTGCGCAGCATGACCATCAAGGTTGGCATGATCGCGAGCGTCAACGGCACGGAGATTTTGATCTGAGTGCCCGCGCCCACGCGTGAATCGATTTCAATCCCACCATTGAGCTGAGTGATGCGGGTTTTCACGACATCCATGCCAACGCCACGGCCGGAGACATCCGAGATCTGTTCCTTGGTGGAAAAGCCCGGCAGGAATATCAACTCATAACACTCTCGCTCGGTCAGGCGCGCCGCGGCATCTACATCGAGCAGACCTTTTTCGACCACTTTCGCGCGCAGCACCTCGGCATTCATGCCCTTGCCATCGTCCTCGATGGTCAACACGATTTGATCGCCCACCTGCTCCGCCGCGAGCTTAACCGTACCCGCGCGCGGTTTGCCGACCGCCTCGCGCTCGTCGGGCAGTTCTATCCCGTGGTCGCAGGAATTACGGACCAAGTGAACCAGCGGATCGGCCAGCGCCTCGACGAGGTTTTTGTCGAGATCGGTTTCTTCACCGACCATCACGAGTTCGATTTCCTTGTGTAGGCTTCGCGCAAGATCCCGGACCACGCGCGGAAACCGACCGAATACCTTTTTTATCGGTTGCATGCGCGTTTTCATCGCGGTCATCTGCAGATCGCTCGTGACCACATCGAGGTTCGCCACCGCCTGCGTCATTTCGGCGTCGCCAATCGAGGCCTGCAAATTGGCGAGTCGGTTTCGAATGAGCACGAGCTCGCCGACCATATTCATGATCCGGTCGAGCACATCGGTTGAGACCCGGATCGTATTTTCGGCTTCGTTCGTTTCGGCTTTCTTGGCCGGCGCTTTGGCTTTCGCGGGTTCGGCGACCGCCACCGGCGCGCTTGCCACCGGCGAGACTTGGGGTTCGAACTTGCCCGCGCCGTGCAGATTGTCGAGCAGCGATTCGAATTCATCGTCAGTAATTAAATCGGAACCGCTTGCCGCCGGCGCGGTAGGCGCCGCACTGGGTGCTGACGCGTGACTCGGCGGTTGCGCCTGGAGCTTGTCCAATAACGCTTCAAATTCATCGTCGCTAATCAGATCCGAGGATGGTGCGGGTGCCGCGGGCGAATCTTCCAGCATCGCGTCGACCAGCCGATCAAATTCCGGCGCCGGCTCGATCACACTCACTGCCGCGACGTCCGCCGTGAGTGGCTGACCGTTCGCGACCACTAGTAATTGTTCGATAAGCTCGGGTGCCGCGAACCCTGGGGTGTCACCGGCCTTGAGCGCATCGAACATGCCGCGCAGCGCATCCAACACGCGCAAAAATAAATCCATGATCGCCGGGTTCAAATGGCACTTGCCGTTGCGCAGCAGATCGAAGACGTCTTCCGCCTTGTGCGCAACTTGCACCAAGGGTTCTAGACTTAAGAACCCGGCCCCCCCTTTGATCGTATGAAAGCCCCTGAATACGGCGTTCAACAGGTTTTGATCATTCGGCGACGATTCGAGATCGATCAGCTGCGAATCGAGGTTATCCAGGATCTCCTGCGCTTCGATTAGGAAGTCTTGAAGAATGTCGTCGTCTTGCTGCATGGCCTACGATCCTCGCCAACGACTGCCGTTACACGCCGAGACTGGCAAGTAAGTCGTCGACGTCCGTTTGCTTAGTCACGCTACCCGCATGGGCGCGAACGGCCGGTCCACTGGGGGTGATATCGCCTTCCACAAGCACCGGCATTTCGGTCGTGCGGTCGAGCCACTCGTGCGTGATCAAATTAATCAGCCCACGTTCCAAGTCATTCACGATATCGATCGTGCGTTTTATCACCTGCCCCGTGAGATCCTGGTACTCCTGCGCCATCAAGATTTCGGTCAGACCGGTACGCAAGCGTTCACCAAACGCCTTGCTCGCGTTGACGAATTCGCCAATCTCATTGCGTGCGTTATTCAAATCGCCGCCGAGCGCGCCTTCCAGACCACATGCGTTGGTGATGACTTGATCGGTCAGCGCCAACATGTCTTCCACGGCGCCCAACGTGCGATGGGCAGACTCCTCGGTTTTCTCAACCACGTAGTGCAGGCGTTCGCGCGTATCGGGGATCGCGAGTTTGGTAATTTCCACCAATTTCGGATCTGACGCGACGCCTGAGAACGAGTGATGGACCTCGCGCGTTAAGGCTGCGAGCTGGCGCAAGATGGCCTTGGAACGTTGCTCATTCAAGACCCCAATTAGTTGTTCCACCAATGCTTCGTCACCAGTTTCCAGCGCATCGCATAAATTGCGCGCGGCGGCCAAGCGGGACATGGGAGTTTCCATGGAAACCTCTTCTTGTTTGATTCGCGGCAGCTAGTTCGCAGCGTTAGGCGGCGGCGCCCAGGCGTTCAAATATCTTGTCGATCTTCTCTTTCAACGTTTGCGCGGTGAACGGTTTGACGATGTAGCCATTCACGCCGGCCTCCGCGGCCGCGACGATTTGTTCGCGGCGCGCTTCGGCGGTGACCAAGAGCACCGGCAAGCTCGCCAGATCAGGATCGGCGCGCACCGCTTTTAAGAGATCGATGCCCTGCATGCCAGGCATGTTCCAATCGGTGATGAGAAAATCGAAACCGCCGCCTTTGAGGAGCGGTAACGCGGTATTACCGTCGTCGGCCTCGTGGGTGTTGGCATAACCCAGATCGCGCATCAAATTCTTGATGATCCGACGCATCGTTGAGAAGTCATCGACGATGAGGATCTTCATGTCTTTGTCCACCGGAACCTCCAAATAACCCTAGATCATCTCGTAAGCCGCGCGTGCCGGCCCTGTAATCATCCATTTCAGTTCGTCACTCACCGCACGATCGCGGCTTGTTACGGCGTCCACTCGGTCATCCGTGCCTTCAGGCGAATCAATGCCTGCGAATGGATCTGACACACGCGGGACTCGCTAACGCCCAGCACTTCGCCAGTTTCGCGCAAGTTCATCTCTTCCTTGTAGTAGAGCGACATGACTAGCCGCTCGCGCTCCGGCAGGCTTGCAATGGCCTGCGCCAGCGCTTCCTTGAACATATCCTTTTCAACGTTTTCCAATGGCTCGGCGATCCGCCCATTCAAGCCCTCGGATAGCACTTCGTCTTTTGACGGTAGGTCTTCGAAGCTGAAAACTTTGTGACTGATCGAATCCTGCACCGTTTGGTAATACTGGTTTAAGTCCATGCCTAAGCGACTCGCGATCTCGGTGTCCCGCGCGTCGCGTCCGAATTCATGCTCGATTTCCGCCACCACCCGCGCGATTTCGCGGATGCGACGATGCAAAGAACGCGGCGCCCAGTCGCCCTTGCGGATTTCATCCAACATCGAGCCACGGATCCGAATGCCGGCATAGGTTTCGAAGCTCGCCCCCTGCGAAGCGTCGTAGTTGCGTGCCGCTTCCAACAATCCAATCATGCCGGACTGCACGAGATCGTCGATTTGCACGGTGGGCGGCAAGCGGCTCATCAGGTGATAGGCGATCCGTTTCACGAGCGGTGCGTGTTTACGCACCAAATCGTCTTGGTTCTGTTCCTGCAGCGCGGCTTGCGCGTTTCTCTTGTATTTCGCGAGTTCTTTCATGCGCGTGCGCGCCTCCCCGTCGCCTCAGCGTGAATGAGTTTTTCCCAAAAAAACTCGAAATTTCCGGTTGCCTGCACCGGCCTAGGCCACATATCGGCAGTTGCCGCAATCTTCTTGAATGCGATGGCAACCTGGCCTTGTGGATGACTGAGAACCACCGGCTCCCGACGCCGCGCCGCGTCGTTAACTTGACGGTCGAACGGCACACAGCCCGAATAATCGAGGGTGACGTCTAGAAACCGCTCTGTCGCCTGCAGTAAACGCCGATAGATGGCCTGCGCGTCATCATCATTGCGGGCCATATTGACCACCACGCGGAACCGGCGACGTCCGTAATTTTGATTAAGCACCTTGATGGTGGCGTAGGCGTCGGTGAGCGAAGCTGGGTCATCGCACACCACGACCAATATCTCCTGCGCGGCGCCGCAGAACTGTAGCGTGTTGGCCGAGATCCCCGCCGCGGTATCGACGATCAGCCAATCGCAGGCGATGTCGAGATCGCTAAACGCTTGAATGAGACTGCGGCGCTCGCCCGCCGCAAGTTCGGCCATGTGCACCACCCCCGAGTTCGCCGGGACGATGCGCACGCCAGCCGGCCCGGTCACCAAAATTTCTTGCAACGTACTTGTTCCATCCAACACGTCTTGGAGGGTTTTGGCGGGTGCGAGTCCCAGCAGTACGTCGATGTTGGCTAGACCTAAGTCGGCGTCGAGTAAGACGACCTGCGCGCCGCGTTGGGCCAGCGACATCGCGAGATTGATCGAGATCGTGGACTTGCCGACACCGCCTTTGCCGCTGGTAACGGCTAACGCGCGCGTGACAGGCGCCGGTTCAATTTTCGCAAGCGCGACCATGCATGGTTCCTTTCTGGCTCAGCCGGCGAACGCTTGTTCAAGCCGCGCGGTGGACGATAGCGCCGGCGCCCCGCGGCTAAGCGCAATCGCGCGCGAGATCAACGCGTCAATCGAGATGAGGAGGTTATCGTCCGGAATTCGCTGGCCTTCACTGCTGTAGGCAAGCGGTAATTGAGATTCGTGCAATATCGAGAGGACGGCGCCGAGTGAGGCGGCCTCGTCGAGCTTGGTAATACAACATCCCGCGAACCGGATATTGGCAAGCGAGCGCCGTTCTTTCACCAACGCGGCATAGTCGGTGGTGCCTGAGACGACCCAATACAGCGGACAACCAAGATCGAGCATCGCGCTCTCGGCGGTCAAGCCGCCTGGCAGGTCGATCAGGGTCAATCGCGACTCGGTGCGACGCGGTGCGCGTTCGGCGAGCATCTGCGCCAATGCCGGCGCATCGCGCGCGGTACGGACATCGATGCCGAGCAAGCGGCCGAACGTATTGACTTGCTGGTGCGCGCCAAGCCGCTGTTCGTCGGCGGAAATCAAGGTCACTGCCTCGGTGCCAAAGCGCAGCGCGTGACGCGTCGCGAGTTTGCTCAAGAGCGTAGTTTTGCCGACGCCGGTGGCGCCAACAAAGGCGGCGACGCCCCCGTGCGCCAATGGATCTTCACTCACCTGTAGCGCCTGCGACAACATCGCAAGCGCGCGCGTCCAGGCGTCGACAAACGGCAGTGATTCATCGACGCGTGCCGCGACGTCACGACTCAACGCGGGGGCAAGGCCGAGTCTCGATAACGCGCGAATGACGCGCGCACGCAGTGGATGACGACCGCGAAAGTCGTGCCACGCAAAACTTGATAGCTGTTGCTCGAGCAACCCTTTCAAGGCCCCAAGCTCGCGTTGTACTTGCGCCAGCGTCGAAGGATGCGTCCACAGCACATCCGGCGCCGCGGCTGGTTTCTCCTCGGCCAGCGTTTCACTAGCCGGCGCCGGTCGTGGCGGCGTCGGGCGCGGACTCAGCTTGGCCAGAACTTCGGGATCGATGTCACCGGCCGCCGTGATGAGTTCGATGCCGCCGTCAACCTTGCGGTCGGACAAAATGAGGACATCCGGGCCATGTTCTTTGCGCACTGCCTCTAACGCGCTGCGCATCGTGGGGGCGATCGTTCGGCGCACATTCATCGGGCGCTACCTCTCGGGCTTTCATTCGTTGTTGTTGGCCGCGCGTGCGCGCGACATTCGTTTCATTTGCCGCTGTCGCCGACACTCGCGACAATTCGGATCTGTTTCGAGTCCGGCACTTCGGCGTAACTCAGCACATGCATTCCCTTGATGCCGTGGCGCACAAAGCGCGCCATGAACTCTCGCAAGCCGGCGCTGACCAGCAACACCGACGGCTGGCCCGCGCGTTCTTGCTTCTCGTGCGCATCGCGCAACGATTGCATCAGGCGATTGGCAAGCCCGGGTTCGATCGCGCCGGTGGCCTCCGCGCCGCTCTCTAACGAACGTTGCAATATCTGTTCCAGCGAGTAATCGAGCGTGATAACGGCGAGTTCGTCCGCCAACCCGTTGATTTGTTGAATGATGAGTCGCGAGAGGGATTCACGGACGGCCGCCGTGAGCGCGACGGGGTCTTGACTCTTGCCGGCGCGCTCCGCCAAAACTTCGAGAATTGTGCGCACATCGCGCACGGGGATCTGTTCGCGTAAAAGATTTTGCATCACGCGTACCACCGCGCCGACGGTCACTTGTTTGGGAACTAAATCTTCGACCAGTTTGGGCGAGGTCTTGGCCAAGCCATCAAGTAACTTCTGCACCTCGTCATGTCCCAACAACTCGTGCGCGTGCTCCTGAATGAGCTGGCTTAAATGCGTCGCGACGACCGTACTGGTGTCGACCACGGTATAACCGAGTGTTTGCGCCTGCTCCCGCTGATCGTCACCGATCCAGACGGCTTCAAGATTGAATACCGGATCGCGCACCAGCGAGCCGCGCAACTGTCCATACACGTGGCCCGGATTGATCGCGAGTTCACGGCCGGGTTGTAACTGCCCTTGGCCGACGGTGACGCCATGCAACGATATGCGATAAGAAGAGGGATCGAGATCGAGGTTATCGCGGATATGCACCGCCGGCACGAGAAAACCAAGCTCTTGTGAAAGCTTCTTGCGCACGCCGCGCAATCGATTCAGCAACTGGCCTTGTTGATTGCGATCAACGAGTGGGATCAACCGATAGCCAACCTCAAGTCCGATGGTATCGACCGGCTGCAATTCATCCCAAGTCAATTCTTTGTTTTCGACCGGCGGCGGAGGCGGCGGCTCGATTGCCGCCTCCGCCGCCTGCTGTGCTTGGCGGCGCGCCAGCCAGCGCGCGGCAAAGGCGGCGCCACCTGCGGCGGTGATGAACACCAAATTCGGCATGCCCGGGATCAGCCCCATGAGTCCAAGCACTCCCGCAGTGACCGCGAGTGTGCGCGGATTGGCGAACAGTTGCGTCGCGACTTGGTCACCGATATCCGTATCGCTCGACACCCGCGTCACCATAATGGCCGAGGCGGTCGCCAATAACAGGCCGGGAATTTGCGCGACTAACCCGTCGCCGATTGTTAGCAGCGTGAATACCTGCGCGGCCGTGGCGGCGGGCATGTCGTGTTGCATAATGCCGATCACGAAGCCGCCCACGATATTGATCAGCAACACCAAGATACCCGCGATGGCGTCGCCGCGTACAAATTTGCTGGCGCCATCCATCGCGCCATAAAAATCCGCTTCCTGCGCAATCTCCGCGCGCCTTTTCTTGGCTTCCTCTTGGGTAATGACGCCAGCGTTGAGATCGGCATCGATCGACATTTGCTTGCCGGGCATCGCATCGAGCGTGAACCGCGCGCTGACCTCCGAGATGCGGCCGGCACCCTTGGTTACCACGACGAAATTGATGATGACAAGGATGAGGAAGACGACGAGACCCACCGCGTAGTTGCCGCCGACAACAAACTCGCCAAAGGCGCGGATCACTTCGCCCGCGGCGTCGTGGCCAGCGTGGCCATGCAACAAGATGACACGGGTGGAGGCGATATTGAGCGCGAGTCGCAGTAACGTCGCGACCAATAAGACAGTGGGAAAGGCCGCGAAATCGAGCGGCCGTCGGCTGTAGACGCTGGCGAGCAAAATGACCAGTGATAACGCAATATTGAAGGTAAACAACAGGTCGAGCAGGAACGGCGGTAATGGCAACACCATCATCGCAAGGAGCAATAGCACCAACACCGGAATGCCGATGCCGCCAGTCAGTACACTCTGCATGTACGCGCGGGACAGTGCGGGATTCGCGAAGGCGGACATCGTGGCCTCTACCGTGCCAAATCAGGCGGAATGGGGAACTCGCGCGGTAACACCGGCGTCGGACCACCTTGTACCGCGCGCTTGAGCTGATAGACGTAGGCGAGCACTTGCGCGACCGCAAGATAAAGCCCAGATGGGATCTCCCGCCCGAGTTTGGTCGAATGAAAAATGGCGCGCGCGAGCGGCGGCGCCGCGACAACGATAATGCTGTGGCGCTCGGCGACTTCACGGATCTTAAAGGCGACCAAGTCATTACCCTTGGCCACTAACTTGGGCGCGTGCATTGTGGCGGCATCGAAACGTAGCGCCACGGCGTAGTGCGACGGGTTGGTGATGACGACGTCCGCGCGCGGCACTTCTTCCATCATGCGGCGATTGGCAAGTTCCTGTTGCCGCGCGCGGACATGCTGTCGAACTTCTGGCGAACCTTCGCTTTCCTTTGATTCATCGCGCAGTTCTTGGCGCGACATCCGCAAATTGCGCCGGTACTCCCACCATTGAAACGGCGCATCGATCAGCGCGATGAGAACCGTGGCCGCGGCGAGTCCGGTAAATGCCCAAAAGCACAGCCGCAGCGCGCCGGCGGTCGCGGGCTCTATCGACATATGACTGAGCGCAAGGATGTCATCGAACTCGGTGTACAAAATGCCGAGCCCACAGCCCATTAATAGCGCGACCTTGGCGACGGCTTTCGCAAGCTCTACCAAGCTGTGCAGCGAGACCATCCGCCGCAAGCCGGCGAGCGGATCGAGTCGTTCCCATTTGCACGCGATCGCTTCGCCACTGAAATTTAATCCGCCTAGCAACACACTGCCGCCAATCGCCGCGATGACGCCAAGCCCCAGCAACGGTATAAGCGCGGTTATGCCAAGCTCGCCGCTCCTCATAAGTTTGCCGAGCATGACCGCCGGGTCGAACAGTTCGTCGCGTGAAAGTTGAAAACAGAGTTGCATCAGATCACGCAAGGAGGTGCTGAGCGAAGACGCCGAGCCCCAGATCCCGCCGGCCGCGCTCAGCAATAACAACGTCGTGGCCAATTCGCGCGATCGCGGAACTTGGCCGCGTTCGCGCGCCTCGTCGAGCCGCTTGGCGGTGGCCTGTTCGGTACGTTCTTGACCGTCGTTGGATGCGGCCATGTCCTAGGTGCTCTGCAGGGCTTGACGTGCAACTTGAAACGCCGCCTCGAACGCGCGCGCCAAATCCCCGCCATAGCTGCCGATGGTCAACAGCATCATCACGACCCCGCCCAGTAGCGTGATCGGAAAGCCAATTGCGAATACATTGAGCTGAGGGCTCGCACGCGTCATCACCGCGAAAATCAGATTAACCACCAGCAGCGCGACGATGACCGGCAGCATCATGACCACCGCGAGAGCGATCAAATCCGCGCTCCAGCGAACCAAGAGCGAAAGTGATCCTTCGCCAAGCGCTTCCCCGATCGGCAGCAAGCGAAAGCTCTCACACAGCATGGCAATGAGTTGGTGGTGCACATTGGCGGCGAAAAAAAACAATGTGGCGAGCACGATGTAGAGTTGGCTGACCACCGGCACCTGCATACCGGACTGCGGATCGACCATCGCCGCGAAACCCAACCCCATCTGCTGCGCGATGACTTGTCCGGCGAACTCGAAAACCACGAAAACCAACCGGACCAACACACCAAGCAAGGCGCCGATCGTGAGCTGCTGGGCGAGCAACCATAGACCGGTGGCACTTAGCACCGGCGTTGCGGCCTGTTGCGTTGCCGGCAATACCGGCACGATGAGCATCGTTAGCGCGAGCGCCAGAATGATCCGCACGCGACGCGGGACCGCCCGCGTGCCGATGATCGGCGCCGTGACCATGAATCCCGAGACACGGACGAGCGGCCACCACCAGTGTCGCAGGGCGGCCAGCACATCGGCTTCGTTGAAAGTCAACACGCAGGGTCACGCGACGTTGGTCAATGACTGAGCGATGGGATCGCGGCGAACACGCGAATGACATAGTCGGTCGTCACCTGCAATAAAAACGGACCCGCGACCACCAACGTCACTGCCGTGGCGGCCAACTTGGGCACAAAACTCAAGGTCGCTTCGTTGATTTGAGTCGCCGCCTGAAACACGCTGACCAGCAGGCCTACCGCGAGCGCCGGCAACAACATGACCGCCATTAACAATAACGTCACGGCGAGTGCGTCACGTCCGAATTCCATCACCAGTTCTGGACTCATGAGCCGACCTCTAAACGTAAAAACTCGCGGCGAGACTGCCGACGATCAGCGCCCAGCCGTCGACTAATACAAACAACATGATTTTGAACGGCAGCGAGATAATGAGCGGCGAAAGCATCATCATGCCCATCGACATGAGCACGCTCGCCACCACCAAGTCGATGACCAAAAACGGGATGAAAATGAGGAAGCCGATCTGAAAACCGGTTTTGAGCTCACTGGTGACGAAGGCCGGCACCAGCAGCGTGAAGGGCGTGTCCTGGGGCGCCTCGATCGCGCCGTGACGAGCGAGGTCCGCGAATAACTTGAGATCACTCTCGCGCGTTTGCGCCAGCATGAAGTCGCGCACCGGCACTTGGGCCTTGGCAAGGGCTTCCGGAAATTTGATCTGCTCTTCAAGGTAGGGCTTTGCCGCCGCGGTATAAACTTCATCGATCACGGGCGACATGATGAATAACGTCATGAAAAGCGCGAGCGCGACCAATACCTGACTGGACGGCGTCTGCGCCGTGCCCAGCGCTTGGCGCAGGATCGCAAGCACGATGATGATGCGGGTAAAAGACGTCATCGCGAGCAAGATGGACGGCAACAATGTTAACGCCGTCATCAGCGCCAACACTTGCAACGTCAGGGTGTAAGTCTGCGTACCGTCGGCATTGGTGGTGACGGATAACGCCTCGAGTCCGGTTTGCGCAAACACCGGCGCGACCAACCCGCATAGCAATGCCAAACCGAAACTCCATTGCCTCATGGGGTGTCGCTCGCAGCGGCTTGCGTGACGAGTGAGGCGAAGCTTGCCGGCGCGGCGGGTGCTTGGCCGAGCACGTGCAGACGCTGCACGCCCGCCGGCCCCACCGCGACCAACAACCGTTCACCCTCGACTTCGATCAATACCAACTTGTCGCGCGTGGACAGCGCGAGCCCGTCGAGCGTGCGTAGCGATCCGGCACCACGTTGGGCGATGCCAGGCATGCGTCGCGCGAGATAACTTAAGACCACGATGAACGCGACGATCGCGACGAGCACGCCGATGGTTTGACTGATGCGCGCGACACTCAGCACGTCGGCGGCGAAGACAGTCGGCGCCACCGCACCAACACTGGCGCCGATGATCATTGAACAGACGCGTGTGCCGTGGCTCACGTGACCCCCGCTATTTTTTGTGATTAAACTCAAGCGGCGCGTGCCGCCGCGCTTTACTTCAGCTTTCGCACGCGCTCCTGGGCGCTGACCACATCGGTCAAGCGAATACCGAGCTTCTCGTTGACCACCACCACCTCGCCGTGCGCGACCAAGGTGCCATTGATCAACACATCGAGCGGCTCACCCGCCATGCGATCGAGCTCGACCACCGAGCCCTGATTCAATTGCAGCAAATTGCGAATGCTCAGACGGCTCTTGCCGATTTCGACCGACAGCGTGATCGGAATATCGAGAATGCGATCGAGTTCGCCCCCCGCACCGTTGAAACCGGCGGGTTGTAGGTTCTCAAACGCGGCGGGGCTGACGGCGGGGCTGTCGGCCGCGCGCTGTTCCGCGAGCGCCGCGCCCCAATCGTCGGCCGCGCCGCCGTCCGCCGCTTTTTGCTCGGCGAGCGCGGCGGCCCAATCGTCGCCGGCGCTTTCTAAATCATCGCTCATGGGTGTCCTCCGAGGTCGGCAGCGCGCGGCGTGATTTCGGAATGGCGCAGTAATTCAACTACTTGTAGTGCGTAACTACCGCGTGAGGCGCCATATTTCGCGCGAAAAATCGGTACTTCATCGATGTAGGCGAGAACCGTGTCGGGCAGATCCATACGCAGCACATCACCCGCCTTCAAGCTGATGAAGTCGCCGAGTGAAATTTCAGTCGTCGTTAGAATGCTATTCAGTTCAACCTGCGCCGTTTTGACTTCTTCTTGCAGAAGGGTCGACCACCGCGCGTCTTTCTCCACCGTGTCGCTTTGAATGCCGGCATCGAGCAATTCGCGGATGGGTTCCACCATCGAGTACGGCATCGTGACGTGCAGATGCCCGGCGCCGCCTTCCAAGTCGATATGAAAAACCGAGATGACCACGACTTCGCTCGGACTCACGATGTTGGCAAAGTGCGGGTTGACCTCCGAGCCCACATACTCGAATTCGAGCGGCAACACGGGTTCCCAGGCTTCAGACAGGGATTCGAACGACATGTCGATGATTTTGCGCACGATGCGCATTTCGGTCGCGGTAAAATCGCGACCTTCAATCTTGGCGTGAAAGCGTCCATCGCCGCCGAAAAAACAATCAACCAGTGAATACACCAGCTTCGGATTGCACACCAACAACGCTGAACCGCGCAGAGGTTTGATCTTGATGACGTTCAGGTTAGACGGCATCAACAAAGTGTGGACGTATTCGCCGAATTTCAGCATCTGAATGCCTTCCACCGAGATGACAGGCGAACGGCGCAGCATGTTGAACAGGCGTATCCGCAAATTGCGTGCAAACCGCTCGTTGATCATTTCGAGCGTGGGCATACGCCCGCGCACAATCCGATCTTGGCTTGCAAAGTTGTAAACTTTGGTCCCGTCGCCGGGCTCTTCGTCGATCGGTGTCGTGTCGATCGCGCCACCGTCCACCCCGGACAGCAACGCGTCAATTTCGTCCTGCGATAAGAGGTCTTTATTGGCCACGACAAACCTCTTATTGCATCACCAGGCTCGAGAAATAGAGATCCTTGACGGCCTTGGCCGTCTTCTTCGAAGTTTGCTTCGTGATGACGTTTTTGACCTCGGCGAGCGCTTCGATGCGTAGTTTTTCCTTACCTTCCGTGGTCTGCAGATCTTCAAAAACCTGGCGGGACAACAACATCACCAGCGAGTTGCGCACGGCCGGCATATGCAACGTCAGTGCTTCCTGCGCTTTGGGTGTTTTCGCCACCACGCTGATTTCGGCTTTTAGAAATTTGGTGCGTTTCTTCGCGTCCTGAAAGTTGACGACGAACGCGGGTTCAAGCGCGACATAAGCCGGGCCGGCGCCTTCGGCGTGTTCACCGCCTTCGGCCTCCTCGCCCTCTTCGCTCTCTTCGTCTTCTCCGCCTTCGCCGTCACCTTCGTCGCCATCTGCTTTGGCATGTTTGGCGGCGGCTTCTTTGTCCTTGCCGCCGGTCAGCATCAAGGTGACGCCAACCGCCGTGCCGACTGAAAAGAGCACGGCGAGCACCATAATGATGATCATTTTCTTTTTGCCGCCGCCGGCGGCGGCTTCTGGCTTGGCTGCTTCTGACATTGCAATCTCCTGACTCGATAGCGTGGGAAGTGCAAAGCGCATGCCATTCCGTCATTACGTCTGACGCGGCGCCGTGACCGCTGAAATAACGCGATTTTTGGCCCGTTGTCGTTTGAAATGACGCGCTATCGCCGTTAACTCGTCGAAGACTCGCGTGATGGCGCCAGTGTGTTGACGCTGAATCCGTGGTGGCGGGATTTTGAGCGCGGAACTTTGACTCTGCCTGTGCGGTTTAGACGTAGGCGTCCACCAAGCGAAGTTCATAGGTGGCAGGACGGGTGACGTCCGTCAGTTCTTCCGGGCGTTGCCGCGTAGACCCTGTCATCGCGTCAAGTGGTGTGAATGGGGTGGCTTGCTCGCGCTGTGGGAGTTGGCTGAACACACCAGTATCTCCAAGCCGCACGCCGGATGCTTCGAGCATGTCGCGCAGCCGCGGCAGCGCGTCGGTGACTGCATCGCGGACCACGCCGTGATGCGAAGCAAACTGAATCGAGGCCTCGTCTTGTTGAAAAGAAATGCGCACATCAATCGGCCCCAACTCAGGGGGATTCAACGTGAGATGTGCGGATTTAATACCGTGCTCGACGAGCACGGTGATTTGCTCGTTGAACATCTGATTGAACTGCGGATGCGCCACCGGCAACTTGGTATCGAGCGAGAGCGGCGGCGCTTCACGCAAGCCCCTGGTCAGCGAGGCAGTGACGGCCACCGGCTCGGTGCCGGCTCGATCCGAAACCGGCGCGAGGTCCGTGGAACCGGCGTCGGCGGCAACGCCAAGGACGGCGGCGTCCGGCGATTCAGTGGAGTTCGCCTCACCTGAGGGCGCCATCGCCACGATCGGATCATCACGCCCCGGCCGCTCACTGCTGCGCGTGAACTGCGTGCGCGAATTCGTTTTGGCGTTTGCCACGGGCGCTTCATCGACGGGTGGTGAGTCATTAGCGGTTGTCACTTGACTGGGCGTCGCAAGCGGTGCGGCGAGCGGCGCGGTAAGCACGATATTCTGAGGAAGCATCGCCGGATCGGGCGCATGCTCCGTGCCCTCGGTTGGAGTCACGTCGCTCGGCAAATCTTCGACGGTCGCCGGCAAATCTTCGCCGGGATTTGCCGGCGCGGCAACCGCCGATGCGCCGCGCAAATTCTCAATCAGCGCGGCAAATGCGGCGTGACAGCCGTCGAGCGTCGGTTTGGTTTCGGTGTCAGCGCTCGGTTTTGCCGCGGTGCTTGGCGAAGTAGTCGCGGCGAGGGCTGGAATATCGTTCATTGAATTAGCCTTAATCGGTGAGTGATGCGCAAATCGTTAGTGAGATCTCACACGAATACAGCAAAGCCCATGCCAGCCAGGGCCGTGGTCGCGGATTTTAATTGCCGCGCCGCCTGCGGCGGCACGCAATGACGGCCAAGATCGAGAGCCGCGTTCTTTCACAGCAACCTACCGCTCCGACGAAGGGC
This sequence comes from uncultured Klebsiella sp., assembly GCA_964555355.1. Classification (GTDB taxonomy): domain Bacteria; phylum Pseudomonadota; class Gammaproteobacteria; genus CAIKBL01. The sequence goes on along the minus strand of CAZKRY010000013.1, from coordinate 84,271 downwards.
GTCGAGCGTCATCGATCCGCCTTTGCAGCTGCGCTTCCGCGCGGCGACTTTCCAACGTTTTGGCCTGCGCGGTAATTTTCTCGAGCGCGCCCATGCGGCGGGTCTGCGCCATCAGCTGTTCGCGTTCGCGCTCGACTCGGCGTTGCGCCGTTCGCGCATGCTGTGAGACCCGTTCGATGGCCTGATCGATGCGCGCCAGGAATACCCGTAGCTTTTGGGCATCGTAACCGGCGAGCGTCGCGCCGCTTACCAGGCGCCCGAGATACTCTTGTCGGTATTGTTGCAAATCGCGGCGTTGCTGCTCGATTGTCGCGAGATCATGCGTAGCTTTCGCCAAGGCTTCCGCGGCCACGCGCTGCGCGTTGGCGGTGAGTCCGGCAATGCGCGCCAGTCGTGTCGAGCGTCGCAGCGCCATCCCTACTTCAACACAAGTTGCAGCATCGCCAGCGCCGCGTCGAGATTGACAGCCTGATTCGGCTCCTGCCGCAGAAAGCTTTGCAGCTTGCTCCGGATTTCAATCGCGCGATCGAGTTCCGTGTTATGGCCTGGCTGGTAAGCGCCGACGCTGAGCAAATCCTGGTTCTGGTCATACAGGCTGTAGTAGTGGCGAAAGGTTTTCGCAAGCTCCAGATGATCGCCTGAGATAACCTGAGTCATCGTGCGGCTGATGGACGCTTCGACATCGAGCGCCGGATACTGGCCGCGCTCGGCGAGGCTGCGCGAGAGGACAAAGTGACCATCAAGGATTGCGCGCGCGTTCTCGGCAATGGGGTCATCACCGTCCGTACCCTCCGTCAATACGGTATAAAACGCCGTGATCGAGCCGCGGCCCTGTGCGCCGTTACCGGCCCGCTCGACCAACTGCGGCAAGCGCGCGAATACCGATGGCGGATAGCCGCGGGTCGCCGGCGGCTCGCCGATCGTCAAGGCGATTTCGCGATAGGCCTGCGCGTAGCGCGTCAGCGAATCCATCAAGAGCAGGACATGACGGCCTTGATCGCGGAAATACTCCGCGATACAGGTTGCCAACGCCGCGCCATGCATGCGCATCAACGGCGGCACGTCGGCCGGCGTCGCAACGACCACCGCGCGCGCGAGGCCTGCGGGACCTAGGCTATCGTCAATGAATTCTTGTACCTCGCGTCCGCGTTCACCCACTAATCCGACCACGATGACATCCGCGTTCGTGTAGCGGGTCATCATGCCAAGCAAGACACTTTTGCCGACCCCGCTCGGCGCGAACAACCCGATGCGTTGGCCGCGGCCGACGGTGAGTAACGCGTTGATGGAACGCACCCCGACATCGAGCGGCGTGCGAATTGGCGCACGCGTCAGTGGATTGATCGGCACGCCTTGCAGCGGTTGGCGTTCTTCCAGGCGTAGCGGTCCCTTGCCATCGAGCGGGCGACCGGCGCCGTCAATCACGCGGCCCAGCATGGCGTCGCCCACCGCGATATCACCTGCACCGGGCAGCGGGATGACGCGTGCGTTAGGCGCGAGCCCCCGAATGCTTCCGGTTGGCATTAAAAAGACGCGTTCGCCGGCAAACCCAACCACCTCGGTCATCAGCGGCTCCCCGGCACGATTCATCACCACGCAGCGATCGCCGATGGCCGCCTCACACCCGGCCGCTTCGAGCGTCAAGCCGACCATGCGCGTGAGTTTACCTTCGACCGCCAGTTCCAGCGGGCTGTGCAACCGTGCGCCAAACTGCGCAAGCCGCGGCAACCAACGCGCCGTGCGCGTGCGCTCAGGCATCTCGTTCGCTGCCGCGTTCGTTGCCAAACATCTTCGAGGCGACGGCCGTTATTCGGCTCTCGACCTGCGCATCGATACGCGACACCTCGGTTTCCACAATGCATCCACCGCGCGCAATGAGCGGATCACCTTCCAATTGCCAGGCGGTATCCGCGCGCACCGCGAGCGCTTCTTGCACCAACAATAGATCGTCCGGGTGTAGATGAATGCGCGCGCGCCGGGTCGCGAGTGGAAGTTGGCGCATGGCTTCGCGCACCACCGCGACCACCTCGCCGGGCGAATGTTTGAGCTCGCGACGGATCAACTGTCGGGCAATCAAAATACTCAATTCGCCAACCGCTTCGATGACCGCGTCATCCACCTCGGCGAGCGGCGCACCAAGTTGCGCGCAGATCCCACGTAGGCGCGCGGCCTCGCGTTCGATCTTGGCTTGCGCATCGGCGTACGCCCTGGCGTATGCCTCGTCATAGGCGCGTTGCGCCGCCCGCGCGCACTGTTCCGCGATTTCCTGTGCGGTCGGCGGTCCGTTGGAGACCGGGGGATGGTCGCCGACGATAGGCCCGGAGATGGCCGGTAGCGCGCGTGCCACGACTTCGCCAATGACTTCGCGCGAGAGCAACGCGGCGTTCATCTCGCGCGACTCCGCGTGGTCGGTGCGCAAAGACCTTGCTCGATCACAACATCTCCTCGGCGCCCGCGCCGCCTAGGCTGATTTGACCTTCCTCGGCGAGGCGTCGCGCGATGGTGATGATTTCCTTTTGCGCGGCTTCGACTTCGGACAGTTTGACCGGCCCGCGATTTTCCAGATCGTCGCGCAGCATGTCGGCGGCGCGCTGCGACATGTTTTTGAATATCTTGGACTTGATGGTGTCGTCGGTGCCTTTCAGCGCGAGCACCAAATTATCCGATGAAACTTCACGCAACAGCACTTGGATCCCACGATCGTCAACATCCGCCAGGTTATCGAAGGTAAACATCAAATCCTGGATTCGACCGGACAACTCGGCGTCGATCTCCGCAATCGTTTCCGAAATCTTCGCCTCCGCGCTGCGGTCGACGAAGTTCAATATATTCGCGGCGCACTTAAGCCCGCCCATGCCAGAAGTCGAGCCACCGCTGCCGCCGCGTAATTGAATTTCGAGCATTTCGTTCAGCTCTTTCATCGCCGCCGGCTGCACACCATCCATGACCGCAATCCGCATCGTGAGATCGGCACGCGTGTTCTCGGGCAACAGCCCAAGCACTTGTGCCGCGTGATCGCTGTCCAAATACGCAAGGATGATAGAAATGATCTGCGGATGTTCGAAGCGAATCAGCTCGACGATGCTGCGCGCATCCATCCATTTCAACGAATCCAAACCCTTGGTGTTACCCCCCATTAAGATCCGATCGATCATACCCTTGGCCTTGTCTTCGCCAAGCGCGTCAGTCAACACTTTGCGGATGTAATCGTCGTTGCCAATGCCGAGCGGCGTTTGCTTCTGCAGATCGACAATGAATTCATTGACGGTGGTACTGACGAGATCACGCGGCACGTTTTGCAGCGCCGCCATGGCCGCGCCGATTTTTTGCACTTCGCGAGGCCCTAGAAACTTGATGATTTGCGATGCGCTCGCTTCGCCCAAGGTCATGAGCAGCACGGCCGCTTTATCGACGCTGGTAAAAGTGGGCAAGGTCTCCGGCATCGTTATTCGCTCCCTACCCAACCTTTAACCACCAGCGCCGCAGCGCGCGGGTCTTGGTTAATGGAGTTGCGCAGTAAATCGAGGTTTTCATCCGATCCCTGCGCGGTTAGCAATTGTTTGGCCGCGGCGACCTCCCGCGCCGGATCGCCCGGTGCCGGTAACGCCGCCGCACCATTCGCGCCCGGCAACGCCAAGGCACCGCCTTCGTGTGCACCACCGGCGCCCGCACCGTCGAGCGTGGCCAGCGCGCTACCGGCGATGGATGGTTTCGCGAGCATGTTTTTCATCGTCGGCTTCAGCACGCCAAATACGAGGATCAACACAAATAGAGCGCCGGCCGCTTGCTTGCCGACATCCCACACCCAAGGCTGTTCCCAAATCGGTAGCGGCGGCAACGCTTCCGGCGTCGGCGGCGTTAAAAAAGTTGCCGCGGTCACGTTGACTGAGTCTCCGCGCGCCTCGTCGAACCCGATCGCTTGTTTCACCAAGGTAGTCATGCGCGCGAGTTCCTCCGCCGAGTACTCGACTGGCTTCGGCGCTTCGGCGGGCGCGGCGTCTGCCGCCGGCGCGTCACCCGCAGGCGCCGGGGCCGGCGGCGGAAGTTGATTGCGTACGACCACCGCCACCGACAACCGCTGCAACGTGCCGGTATGTGGCTTGGTGTGACTAATGGTGCGGTCAAGTTCGTAATTGCGCGTCGACTGCTTGCGGCGCTGTGACGGCGGCGCGACTTCCTCATCGGTGGCACTGCTCGCCGCGGCTTCGCCGGCCGTGGCTTGCTCAGGCGCGGCTGCCGAACTCGGCGGGGCGTTCGATAGCGCTCCTGGTACGCCCCCTGGGCCTTCGCCGGTTTTTTCTTCTTCCAGCACTCGTTCGCTACGCACCGCCGGAAGATCCGGGTTAAACATTTCGCGCGTCTGCTCGCTCTGGGTGAAATCGATCTCGGCGGTGACCTGCGCGCGCACGCCGTCGGCGCCGACCATCGGCGTCAGTATTTCTTCGATGCGCGCGACGTAGGCCTGTTCCAATTTGCGTGCGTAGTCGAACCGCTGCGATGACAACAACATCTCGCGATCGCCCCCTTGCGAGGTCAGCAAATTGCCCCGACTGTCGACCACCGTCACTTTGTCTGCCGGTAGATTGGGCACGCTCGCGGAGACGAGATGGGTGATCGCTTCGATCTGTTCAGGGCCAAGCGGTCGCCCGGCGTACAAATCAAGAATGACCGACGCGCTGGGTGCGCGCCGTTGGCGTGCGAACACCGTCTCGGCGGGTAGCGCCAAATGCACGCGCGCCGCGCGTACGTTGTCGATCCGCGCGATGGAGCGTGACAGCTCACCTTCGATCGCATGCTGATAACGCGCGCGTTCCATGAACTGACTGGTGCCGAAGTTCTCTTGTTTGTCCATCAACTCGAAGCCACGGGCGCCGCCTTTTGGCAGGCCCGCCGCCGCAAGCTTCATGCGCGCGTCGTCTAGCTTGGCCGAATCGACCATGATGGTGCCGGCGCCGGTTTCAAGTTCGAACGGAATTTGCGCCGCGCGTAGCGCGTCAGCAACCTGACTCAAATCACGTTCACTCAGATCCGAATACAGCATGGTCATGTGCGGCGTGCGCGCCCACATGACGACATACACGCCCAGCGCGACGCTCGCCGCGATCCCGAGCATTAATACCAATTGGCGCAGGATCGCGGCCGGCGATGCCTGCTCTACGTACACCGTGGTTTCAGCCATTAGAAAACACTCCGCATCAATTACTCAGTAACGAAGCGCGGGCTGCTCACGGCGCTTCGAGTGGCACGGGACGTACCGCCAAATTGTTCATTGGTCATCAACCACATTCCGCTAAATAGGCATGTTCATGACTTCCTGATAGGCTGCGACCAATTTGTTGCGGACCTGCGTAATCGCTTGGAACGACACATTGGCTTTTTGCGCCGCGATCATGACTTCGGATAAATCGACTTTCGGATCGCCGCGCTCAAAGCGATCGGACAGCGCGCGCGCAGCCTGCTGGGTGTCGTTCACGCTTGCGATCGCCTTGGTCAACAAACCCTGAAAATTGGCAGGACTGCTGGCCGCGTTCTCTTGAATACCTTGGGCACGCGCCGCCAGCGCGCGCATTTGAATCAACAAGCCATTGGCATCGATTTGGTTCACGACGAGCTCCTAATGTGGAATAACAATGCCCATATCCCGCATGCGCGCGAGCTTGTAACGCAGCGTGCGCGGGCTGATCCCCAGCCGTTCGGCGGCGAACTTGCGGCTGCCGTGACCTTCGGCAAGCGCATCGATAATCAAGCGCCGTTCGTGATCGCGCAGATCGGAATCAAGTGACTCGGCTTCCTCCGGCACCGACGCGGGCGCTAACGTTTGCTCAAACAGTAGATCGTCGGCGGTGATCGACGGTCCGCGATAAACGATCAGCGCCCGCTGCATCACGTTGTCGAGTTCGCGCACATTACCCGGCCAACGGTGCGCGAGCAGCGCTTGGCATGCGCTCATCTCAAGTAACGGCGCGTGGCAAGCGGTGCGTTCGGCCGCGCGTTGAAGCAAATGTTTGGCAAGCGGAACGATATCGGCACGCCGCTCGCGCAGCGGCGGCACCTGCAACGGAAAAACATTCAACCGATAGTACAAATCTTCGCGAAACCGTCCAGCGCGGACCTCGCCGACGAGATCGCGGTTCGAAGTTGCAATGACACGTACGTCCAAATCGAGCAACGTGTTGCCGCCGACGCGTTCGACCTGACGCTCCTGCAATACGCGCAGCAGCTTGGCTTGCAGCGGCAAACTCATTTCAGAGACTTCATCCAGCAACAGGGTGCTATGCTGCGCCTGCTCGAATTTCCCGGCGCATGACTTATAGGCTCCGGTGAACGCGCCCTTCTCATGTCCGAACAGTACGGCTTCGAGCATGTTGTCCGGGATCGCCGCGCAATTGATCGCGAGCGACGTCTGACGCGCGCGGGTTGACGCGCGATGAATCAAACGGAAGAAGACTTCCTTGCCGACTCCCGACTCGCCGGTAATCATGACCGAGGTATCGGTTTTCGCGACCCGTTGCGCGAGTTCGACCACCCGTCGTGTCGCCGGGTCTTCGGCGATCATATCGCCGTCGACTTCGTCGGCCTCGGCGCGCAACCACTGACCCAAGCTCGCGACCAGTACCTCGGCTTCAAACGGTTTCAGGAGATAATCGTTAGCGCCTTGTTTAAGCGCCTCAATCGCCGTTTCGACGGTGCCGTACGCGGTCATCATAACGACTGGTAAATCGCGGCGTTCGCGCCGAATTTCTCGCAACACATCCAAACCATTCATCGGTGCCATTTGGATATCGCACACGACTAAATCGGTCCGCGATTCGGCGAGCGCGCGCAGGCAGCTCGGGCCATCGGCATAACCACGCGGGTGATAACCGGCCAGACTCGCGGTTGCACACAGGGCTTCGCGCAGCGCGGGATCGTCTTCGACAATGGCGATCTGGGACGCGGAATTCATGCCACTTTCTCCTCTCGGTGGTGGACGGTGACCGCCAACTGGCGGGTGTCCGCGGTAGGTAGTTCAAGTTCGAAATGCGCACCCGGCGCGCGCGCTTCGACCAACCGAAGTTCGCCGCCATGGGCACGCGCCACCGCGCGCGCCGCGGCGAGTCCAAGTCCGGTACCTTGCGCACGCGTGGTGAAAAACGGCTCGAAAATTCGCTGATGCAGATTCGCGGGGATACCAGGGCCGTCATCGTCTATCGCGATAACAATGCGATCATCGTTGGCCCGCGCGGAGACGCGGCAATGAAGCGGCGCATCGCTTGCTTGCCGCGCGTTCTCGAGCAAATTGAGCAGCAGACTGACCAACACACGCACATTGCCGAAGAGTCGCCGGGTACTTACCGGCGGCGAAATTTGCAATGTGAATCCCGGGCTCACCAGGGATTCAGCGGCGCGCGCGAGCTGCGCAAAAAGTGTTGGTAGCTCCAGCAGTTCAGGATCGACCACGCTGCCGCGCGCGAACGACAACATGTCATTCACCAACCCTTCGATGCGTCGAATCGCGTCGAGCGCACGTTGTTTTGACTGGTAATCGTGTGAGTCCGACCGCGCGCCGCGCGCGAGTCCGCTGACCGCGAGCAGCGCCGTCGCGAGAGGCGTGCGGATCTGATGCGCGAGCACCGCGGCGAGTTCGGTCTTGGCCGAAAGCCGGCGATGGTGATTGAGTTGTTCTTGCAAATGCCGGGTTTCTGACACGTCTTTGATGAGCAGAATTTGTCCGGGCTCATTGGGGAAAGCGGCGGTCGCCACGTTGACGCGACGTCCATCCGCCAGCGACACATCGTGCCCATCGTCCCAACGCGGCGCGAAGGCGCGGGCGACGATGTCGATCCACGCCTGGTGTGTCATCTCGCCCAATAATTCACGCGCGGCGGGATTGCTCTCGGCGACGTGCCCTTGCGCATCGAGAACCACAACCCCACCCGGTAGCGCTTCCAGCAACACGCTAAGGCGCGTCGCCAGACGCTCCTTTTCGCTCAACTCGGATTCGAGCGCGGCACGCGAGTCATGCAGGGCGGCGGTTAGCTCAGCGACACGCCGCTCGAGACTCGCATAAACGTCGGCGAGATGCGCGGACGCTTGCTCAAATTCAGCGAACGCGCTCTTCAGCGCGGCGGCCTGCGAAGCCGGCTTCTGCGTCAGGTCTTGGCGTGGGGCACCCGGCATTTTTTCTCCGCGCGATCGTTGTTCGGGTTAAACGTATGCATAGGGTTTGGAGCAAGGTTTGTGCCACGCTCGGATGGCTGTGGCCTAAGTGAGTAATCATTGCAGAGGGCGGCGCCGATGACGCCGCGCGTGAGGCCGCGTCGGCCTGGTCTTTGGTAGGTTAAACGCCTGAAATAATGGATTTTTTAGTGATAGGGCAGGAAAGTGCGGAAAGGTTTTCCAAGATTTGAACCGCCGTGCCCGCTAGAGACTGCCGAAACCGGCGCAGCCGGCGAATGGCGCTGGCCCATCACGCAAGCTTGGCGGTCACGTGCTGCGCGTCAAAGGTCTGACGCCTCCTCTTGGCGGGCGAGACCCAGTTTGCGCATTTTCTCCACCAGCGTCGTGCGCCCCATTTGGAGTCGCTTCGCCGCATGCGCGACTACCCAGCTTTCTTCTTCGAGCGCCTGCATGATGAGTGAGGTTTCGACTTGCGTGAGGTGTTCTTTCAAATCAAGCCCGGTGCGCGGCAAACGCGGCGCGGCCGCCGCGGCGAGCACCGCCGGTAATGTCGGATGCGGGGACGGCGCTTGCTCAGTGGGATGCAGCGCCGGACGCGAGGCGTGCAATTGCTCGTGGCTCAGGTACTTCTCGGGTAAGTCGTGCGCATCCACCACGCCGTTGGGATAAAGAATGGATAAGCGCTCAATGAGATTGGCCAGTTCGCGCACGTTGCCGGGCCAGCCATAGCTCGCCAACGCATCGATACAAAGATTTGTTAGCCGTATGCTACCTCGTCCTTCGTGACCTAAACGCTCGACCAAATCGTTAATGAGCAGCGGTAAGTCTCCGGCCCGCTCGCGCAGCGGTGGTGTCTCGATGGGGAATACATTCAAGCGGTAGTACAAATCTTCGCGGAAGCGCCCATCGGCGATCGCTTGCTCCAAATTAACGTGCGTAGCCGCGATGATCCGCACGTTGACCGTAATACTCTTACTGCTGCCGACGCGCTCAAACGTGCGCTCCTGCAATACGCGCAGCAGCTTGACTTGCATCGGCAGACTCATGTCGCCTATCTCGTCCAAGAACAAGGTGCCACCGTCGGCCATTTCAAAGCGGCCTTGGCGCGATGAAATCGCCCCGGTAAAAGCGCCCTTTTCATGGCCAAAAAGTTCGCTTTCCAAGAGATCTGGCGGGATCGCGCCGCAGTTCAACGGAACAAATGGCTTGGCCCGGCGTACGGAGTGATGATGTATGTGGCGCGCGACAACTTCCTTGCCGGTGCCGGACTCACCGACCACCAGCACATTCGCGTCGCTCTTCGCGACCATCTCGATCATGTTGCGGACCCGTACAATCCCGGGGCTGCTTCCAACGAGATTGCGGAACAATTCAGGATTGCGCGCGGTCCCCGCCAAATGGCGCGTTTCGCGGTAGGTCTCGACTTTCTGCAAAACCTTTTCGAACTGCGCGTGACGCAACGGCAGTCGCACGCGCGCTAACACACCGGATTCGAATTCCGGCCCGAGTGCCTCGGTGTCGGATTGTTCGGTCAGGAGTAACGGTACATAGGGATCGAGGCGTCTGATCCGCTGAAAAAGTTCGCGGCGGGTGTCGGCGCTTGCGCAGCTACCGAGCAACACTAGGTAAGGACCTCCCTGCGTGTCGAATTGCGCTTGCCAGTCACCGTCCGGCGGCATCACGGTGTTAGGTAGGTCGAGATAGGTCAAGATATCGCTCAGCTGGGAAGCGAGCGCCGGGTCATGTTCCACTACCAACACCGGAAATTGAGACATGCCCCCTCCAACCGCTTTTTTTTAAGTGCTGGTCCCACATTGGCTTGGTGACCAGTCACAATTCACTCATGCGGTCAGTCCGTGACCCCTTAGTCAATGAAGCGCTTATCGGCGATGGCGCCGTAGCGGTCTCCCTCGCGTCGCCATTCTGACGTAGCGATTATAGCGAGTCTAGCGGCTTAGGCGGTTTGTGAATTTGTTAAATAGTGCGCCGAAGCATGGCGCCCTAGGCGCACGCGGCGTTCCGCAAGCCGCTCTTCGTCACGCGCCCGCGCGGCTTTGAGCGCAATGACTTCGGTGACTTCCAAGGCCTCGCGCAAGATCCCCCGCGCCTGTCCATTTTCTTTTTGAAAACAATCGACTGGAAGCCCTTGGAGAAGTTCGAAGCGGCACGCTTCGAGGGCGCTGACGGTGGCCCAGTCAGTCTGTTCGCAGGCGCTAAGCATGCGTGCGGTCAACTCGGCAATCGCGGCCAATTGAGCGGATACCGAGCTTGCCCGCTCGGCGCTAGCATCTGTCAACATTTTGTCTCCCCTCGCCGAAAAGTAACGCACTTGGCGTATTTGCGGAGGTACTAGCAAATCGCGTTCCAACCTTCGCGAATTTCGGTCAGAAGTCCCACGACTTCATCGACCACCCGCGGATCGTTGTCCAAGTTCGCGACCAACAACCGCCGCATCATGTAGTCGTAGAGGGCGTCTAAATTCGCGGCAATCGCGCCGCCCCCACTCAGATCAAGCGAGCCACGCAGCCCTTCGATAATGGCCAGCGCCCAAGAAATTTGTTCGCCTTTGGCCGCGATATGGCCCTTTTCCATTAATCCGCGTGCGATAAGCAGCTTGCCGATTGCGCCGTCGAGCAACATATCGATCAGCTTATGAGGCGAGGCGTGCTCGACTGACGACTGCACGCCGACTTTGCGGTATTGGGCGGCGGCGGATAGCGCACTGCGTGGCATGGGCTCCATTCAATTACTCCATCGTTATTAGGCGGGTGACCGGACAGTTGAGTTATCGGCCACGCTCGAACTTGGCTTGAAGCTTGCACTCAACCGTAAAACCGCGCATCGCGCGTCAAATTTCCGTGGAGGGTCGTCTGGATACCATCGATTTCAGCGCCAAGCGCGTCCTCGTCACCGGCGGCACCGGTTCGTTTGGGAATTTCGTCGTCCGCCGACTGCTCAACGCCGGCGTCAAAGAGGTCCGCGTTCTCTCGCGCGACGAAAAAAAGCAGTACGACATGCGGGTGTTCTATCAAGGACGCCCGGATCTCACACTCGTCATCGGCGATGTCCGGCATGCGGATGTTATCGACGAAGCGATGCACGGCATCGACATCGTGTTCCACGCCGCGGCGCTGAAACAGGTCCCGACCTGCGAGCACCACCCGCAAGAAGCGATCAAAACCAATGTCCTCGGCGCCGAGAATCTGGTGGCGGCCGCCTTACGTCACCGCGTCGAATGTTTCGTCATGATCAGCACCGACAAAGCGGTCAAGCCCGTCAATGTCATGGGCATGACCAAGGCCTTGCAAGAACGGTTGGTCCTGCACGGTAACTTATCGCGCGCGAATCGCGGCACCCGCCTGTGCTGTGTGCGCTATGGCAATGTGCTGCGCTCGCGCGGCTCGGTGGTGCCGTTTTTTCGGCGGCAACTCGCGCTGGGGCAAACCATGACCATCACCGATGAACGCATGACGCGTTTTCTTTTGACCTTGAACGAAGCCATCGACCTCGTGCTGTATGCCGCGCAATCGACGCAAGGCGGCGAAATCTTCGTGCGTAAAGCGCCCGCCGCCAAAGTAACCGACATCGCCTGTGTCATGGCCGACGAAGCCGGCAAGCCGTGCGACTATCGCGTCATCGGGATCCTGCCGGGCGAAAAACTGCATGAGATTCTGGTCTCGGAAGAAGAACTGGTGCGCGTGCGCGACTGCGGCCAGTACTACACTGTGCATCCGTGGTGGAGCAAGGCGCGTTACCGTGAACTCGAGTGCGAGTTTGGCTCATCTAGTCACGTGACCGATGTCGCCGAGATCAAACGCATGATCGCGCTCGCCGATCGGGAATTCCTCGAGCTTGAAATGAGCGACGGTGAATTCGCGAAGTTCTAATCATACGCAATAATCGACCGTCACTTACCCCGGTCTCCCTTAACAACATAGTGGTCGTTTGTCGTGATCCCGCTCTTTAAAGTGTTCATGCCACCACGCGACGCACTGCTGCCGGCGCTCGAAGCAGTGTTGTACAGCGGGCAAATCAGCGAGGGCGCGCCGGTCGCGGCTTTCGAGCGGCATTTCGCGGAATTCGTTGGGGTCGACCAATGCCTTTCGTGCTATTCCGGTACCGCCGCGTTACACGTCGCGTTGTTACTCGCCGGCGTCCAAAGCGGGGATGAAGTGGTCACGACCGCGATGACCGCCGAGCCGACCAATCTCGCGATTCTGCATGCCGGCGCCCAGCCGGTGTGGGCCGATGTCGATCCAACCAATGGCAACCTTGACGTCGCCTGCGTCGCCGCGAGCTTAAGCCCGCGCACGAAGGCCATCATGGTCGTGCATTACGGCGGCATTCCGGCGCCGCTATCCGGCTTGCGGGCGCTCGCGCGCGCGCACGGGATCGCGCTCATCGAAGATGCCGCCCACGCGCTTGGCGCGCGTTATGCCGGACGCGAAATCGCGCACGGTGCCGACTTCGCCATGTTCTCGTTGCAAGCGATCAAACACATGACGACCATCGACGGCGGCATGTTGGCCGTGCGCGACTCGGCGTTATTGCCGCGCGGGCGGCGCCTGCGTTGGTTTGGGATCGATCGCGCGGCACCGCGCACGGAAGTCGATGTCGCCGAGCTCGGATACAAGTACCACATGAATAACGTGACGGCGACGCTCGGCGAAGTTCAACTCCACCATATCGCACCCGTCATCGCGCGGCATCAAGCCAATGGTCGATTTTTTGAACGCGCGCTTGAGAATATTCCAGGGCTCGAAGTCTGCCGGTACGAAGCACAGGCAGAACCCTCGTATTGGTTTTTTACGGTGTTGTGTGACGACTCCGCCGGCCTCGCGCGTCACTTGGAAGCGCATGGGATCGCGAGTTCGAAAGCGCATCGACGTAACGATTGGCACTCGTTGTTTGCAACCAGTCGGCGGGAACTTCCGGGGCTCGATCGGTTTTATGCCCGCATGCTGCACATCCCTTGCGGATGGTGGGTGGACGATGCCACGCGGGATCATATCGTCGAGGTGATACGGCGTGGCTGGTAGTTTGGTGGATATCCCGCTTTTCAAAGCCCCACCCGCCGCGCTTGCGCCAACCTTGGCGGCGCAGCTCGCCAACGGGCAATTGGCGGGGGGTGCGCTGGTCGAGAATTTTGAGCGTCGACTCGGCGATTTTCTCGGCAACCCGCGTGTGCTCACGACTTACGATCGAAGTACCGCATTGCAGCTCGCTTTACGCGGCCACGACATCGGTCCGGGCGACGAAGTCATGGTCTCCCCGCTCGTCTGTCTCGCGACGTCGATGCCCATCCTCGCCTGCGGGGCGCGCCCGGTATGGGTGGATGTCGACCCGCAAACCGGCATGCCAACCCCCGATACTTGTCGCGCCCGTCTCTCCACACGCACCAAGGCGCTGATTCTTTATCACTGGGCGGGCGATGTCGGTTTAGTTGCCGAACTGCAAGCCTTCGCGTCGAAGCATGGTTTGATCCTGATCGAAGACGCCGCCGCTGCCTTCGGCGCCGAGTACCGCGGCGCGCGGATCGGCAATACCGGTAGCGACTATACGGTGCTGTCGTTTTACGCCGTCAATCAATTTTCGCTCGGCGAAGGCGGCGCATTACTCAGCGCACGCACTGAGTCGCTTGAGAAAATACGTTGGTTGCGTCGGTACGGCATCCATCAGCCGAGTTTTCGATTACCGACGGGCGATCTGAATCCGGCCAGTGATATTCCGAAACCCGGCATCAACGCGGGCTTGAGCAATTTGCACGCGGCACTCGCGGATGCGCAGTTTGCGACTTTTGCAGCGCGTCTGGCTCGACTTCGCGACAATGCCGCGTTCTTTGAGCATCACCTTGCGACGTTAGCGGACATCACGGTATTAGCTCGCGATCCGGCGGCGGTGTCAGGTTACTGGGTTTACGCCCTGCGCGCACGGCGCCGGCCGGCACTGCTCGCGAAGCTGCATGCCGCGCGGATCGGCGCGCAACGACTTCATCTGCGTAACGACCGATATTCCTGCTTCTTGCCGACGGACACTGCCATGCCCGGGGTCGACTGCTTCGATGCGGAGAACGTCTGTCTGCCCTGTGGTTGGTGGGTGGATGACCCGGCCCGCCAGCATATTCTCGACGTACTCCGCGACGGCTGGTGAACGCGGCCACGTACACGCCCTGTACCCCAGCCTTGTTGCCGGCGGTGCTTGCGCTCTTGGATGACACGTTTGTGGTTGGGCGCGGGCGCACATGCTCGCTCGCGCAACGCTTTCCGCATTTGTTTACCGAAGATGCGCTTACCGATATTCATCTGCTCGTGCGCGCTGAGCGTCCCGTGGCCTGCGTCATCGCACGGCCGTTTACCACCCCCATTGAGAGTATCTCGCGCACCGGCGCGATGATCGGCATGGTCTGCTGCGTGCCGGAGGCGCGTGGCCAGGGGCTGGGCTTAACGCTCTTGCGGCGAGTGGCAGATCTGCTCGCAGCGCGCGGATTTGTTTTTGGCGTCTTGTGGAGTGGACTCGAGCGTTACTACGAGCGACTAGGGTGGCAGCGCGCGGACAACGGACTCTTCGGCACCTGCACCCCCACCGGCACCGGCACCGCGCTAATCGCAGACGTCACCGAGTCACCCGTCAATGCGGTGCTACCCTGGCTTGAGTCGATCAGAACGAATGACGCCGCACCGATAGCGCGCGATCGCTTAGCGTGGTCGGCGCTACCCCTACCGGTCACGCGTTGCACGGTACTCCATACCCGTGACGCCTACGTGCTCGTCGGTCATACGGATCAGCGACGTTATGTTTACGAAATGCTCGGCAATCCCGCGTCCTTTCCGTCGCTATGGGCAGCACTCTGTCGGTTCCCCGCGCTCGTCATCAATTTGGCGGAAGACTCGACGGCGCAACGCTGGCTCAGCGGGCACGCGACGATCGCGTGGCAAACGCAACGGCTCGCAATGTGGAAAGCCCTCGGTAACCGACCGTTCGACTTCGCGCGCGCCTACGTCCCCTACTTCGATCGGATATAACGACACGCGTCCGCCTCGCTTGCCAAGCGCGCGGTCGCTCGCTAAGTTTCAGGCAACACAACCAACGAGCCACCCTATGAACCTGCATCGCAAAGGGGTGGTGAGCGGCGTGGGCGAAACGCGCTATTCGCGCGCCTCCGGTAAAAGCGTGTTGATGCTTCATCTCGAAGCCTCGCTTGCCGCGATCGCCGACGCCGGTCTCACCCCCAAAGACATCGACGGATTGATCCCACACGCCGGCATGGGCGTGGTAGCGGAAGACTTCATCACCAATTTTGGCATTGAAGACCTGCGTTTTTCGGCGCATACCCCGTTGGGCGGCGCAAGCCCCATTGCCGCCGTGCAATGCGCCCTCGCAGCGGTGGCGAGTGGCGTTTGCCGACACGTGTTGATTCCCCTCGCCCGCAATGGCTCATCCGGTGGCCGGATCTCGAGTCGCTTGCGCGAAATGCCGCAATTCCGGGCGGTGGCGGAATTTGAATTGCCGATCGGCGCGTTCGCGCCGGCGCAACTCTATGCCCCGATGGCGCGCCGGCATATGGAGTTGTATGGCACGACGACGGAACACTTCGCCGAAGTCGCCGTCTCCACGCGCGCCAATGCCATATTGAACGGGAATGCGATGATGACCACTCCGCTGACGGTAGCGGATCATCAGGCTTCGCGCATGATCGCCGATCCGTTTCGTTTATTTGATTGCAGTTTGGAAAGCGACGGTGGCGCGGCGATCGTCGTCTCGCGCGCCGACTGCGCGCGCGATTTGCCGCAGCCTTCAATCGAGATCTTGGGCGTTGCCGAAGGCCATCCGGATTCGCCAAGTGCCATTACGCAGCGCCCGGATCTGATTCCGATTGGACTCGATAAGGCCGCGCCGCGCGCATTCGCGATGGCCGGCGTGTCACGCGAAGACATCGACGTGGCGGAAATCTACGATTGCTTCACTTATGTCGTCATCCGCCAACTCGAAGCACTCGGCTTTTGCGCGCGCGGCGAAGGAGGTCCGTTCGTTGCTTCCGGCGCTATTCGCCTGGACGGCAAGCTGCCAATTAACACGCATGGCGGTCTGCTCTCGCAAGCGCATATCGCGGGGTTGAATCACATTGTGGAACTCGTCCGGCAGCTGCGCGGAACCGCGGGTCGCGCCCAGATAAGGGATGCGACAATTGGACTCGTCACCGGTTACGGCGATATGGGGGATGGCAGCATTGCCATCATGGCACGCGCATGACACACGAGACATTGCCCACCCGGCCATTGCCGGAACCAACGCCTGAGTCGCAACCCTTTTGGGACGGTTTGCGCGAACATCGTTTGCGGTTTCAGCAATGTGCCGCGTGCGGACAGCTTCGACATTATCCGCGACCGCTCTGCGATCGGTGTTATAGCGCGGAGATCCGCTGGCAAGAAAGCAGCGGACATGGCCGCATCCATAGCTGGACCGTGGCGCATCACGCGTTTCATCCGGCCTTTAAGCGAGCGACGCCGTATGCGTTGGTGACGGTCGAACTTGATGACGGCGTGCGCATGAATGCGCCCTGGCGCGGGGAGTTGGCCACGCTAAAGCTCGAGCAGCCGGTGCAAATCGTGTTTGAGGACATTGCAGAAGGGTTGACGCTGCCGGCGTGTCAACCCGCTTGAGCGGCTACGTATTCCGCGCGCGCGGTGTTCTCAAGACGCCAACGCTTCGCGCCGCTATAGGGGCAAGTCTCCTCTCTTTCGGATCTCGCCGCGGCGACGCCCTATGCGCAAAAAAATCAAAGTCGCTCAACTCCAACCCGGCATGTTCGTCGATGAATTTTGCGGCTCGTGGATGGAACATCCCTTCTGGAATACGCGTTTTTTAGTGAAAGAGCCGGCCGATCTCGCGCAGATCGTCGCCTCCCCTGTGCGCGAAGTCTGGATTGATACAAGCCGCGGATTGGACGTGGCAAGCGCGGAAACGGCACAGGAAGTCGCGCAACGCAGTGAAGCCGCGTTGCGCGATATGACGGGGGATGCGCCGGCGCCGGTGCAAGCGGCCAGCCTGGCGGATGAACTTTCGCGCGCTTCGCGCATCTGCGCGCGCGCCAAAACCGCCGTGATCTCGATGTTTCAAGAAGCGCGGATGGGACAAGCGGTCGATGCCGAGCGACTCGCGCCGTTGGTCGATGAAATTTCTGCCTCGGTGGCGCGCAATCCGGGCGCCCTTATCAGTCTCGCGCGCTTGAAGACCAAAGACGACTACACCTATCTGCATTCGGTGGCGGTGTGCGGGCTGATGTTGTCGCTCGCCCGCCAGCTGGGACTCCCGGAAGCTGAAATGCGTGATATCGGCCTCGCCGGTCTCGTGCATGATATCGGCAAAGCCGCAATCCCCGATGAGATACTGAACAAACCTGGCAAACTGACCGAAGTCGAATTCGGGATCATCAAAACACATCCAACCATGGGACATTGCATGTTGGAAGAAGGCAAAACCGCGAGTGCCATCGCGCGCGATGTGTGCCTGCATCATCACGAAAAAGTCGATGGCAGTGGTTATCCCGATCACTTGGATGCCAATACGCTATCGCTTTACGCCAAAATGGGCGCGGTGTGCGACGTCTACGACGCCATCACCTCGACCCGCTGCTACAAACCCGGCTGGAGTCCGGCCGAAGCGCTACGCAAAATGACCGAGTGGAGCGAAGGTCACTTCGATCGCACGGTGTTTCAAGCCTTCGTCAAATGCATGGGTATCTATCCGGTTGGCTCGATGGTGAGATTGGAATCTGGCCTTATTGCCGTGGTAACGGCAACGGATGCGCAGCGTCTGTTAACACCAACGGTAAAAGCCTTCTATTGCACACGCCGCAAGGAACGTTTGCATCCGCGGATCATCGATTTATCCAAATCGTCCGCGCGCGACAAGATCGCCGGTTGGGAATCACCGAGCGCGTGGCCGTTTCCGGATATTGAGGAATTGTGGGGCGCGCCGGCGAGATGATAGCCTGATGTTGGGGTGCGCTGCGCTTACCCCAACCTACGCTCAACCTTAATGTAGGTTGGGGTGAGTGCAACGAACCCCAACAAGGCAGTTCACGCCGACTCACACCAACGCCGCCACAAGTCGCGATACAGCGCTTCCAAACCACGCACAAAACCTGGCGCATCGAGTAGCGGTGACCCGGCGACCTGCGCACGCAGCGATTCGCGCGCTACGCGCAAGCCATCGATATCGCAAGCCAAACCGACGCAACGCGCGACATAATCTTCGGCATCCACCGCCGCCCACTGTGGGTTACCCACAGCATGCAAAATGCTCATGCTCGCGCGTGAAAGAAAAGTATTTCCTTGCCAGGTCACTACCGGCAAGCCCATCCACAGCGCGTCACAGGTGGTAGTGCCACCGTTACAGGGGAATGGATCGAGCGCGATATCAACTTCGGAAAACAGCGCAAGGTACTGCGCACGTAACAGTCGATCATGCAATTCGAGCCGCGCGGGATCGACATCGAGTGCCGCAAAGCGCGCGCGCAGTTCGGTTTGCGCCGCGCCGTTCGGCACCGTAATCATGACCAAACGCGCGGTGGGCATGGCGCGTAACACCGCGGCCCACCATTCAATGACTCGCGGTCCAATCTTCGCGTAGCTATTAAATGAGCCAAAAGTCACCGACTTCCGCGCGATAGCCGGCAGCGCCGACACCGCGGGCATGTCGGCGAACGGCTGATAGCACCACAGGCTATGCGGAAGTCTGACCAAGGTTTCGGTGTAAAACGCTTCGCTTTGTCCGACCGGCTCGGTCACATGATCGGTAATACGATACTGCATAGCCGCGATCCCGGTGGTTGCGGGATAGCCGAGATAAGTTGCCTGCACAGGCGCGGGCTGGCGCGCGAGGGCGAGGAGTCTGCTGTTCGCCGTATGACCCGCAAGATCGATGACGAGATCTATCTCATCCTGACGGATCAATGCCGCGACTTGTTCGTCACTCAACCCCACGGTTGAACGCCAGTGTTCGCACAAGGTTTGCAAGCGTCGTGTCACCGCGTCCGGATGGGCAACTTCGGCATACGCATACACCTCGACTTCCGTCCGCCGATGATCGCGCAATAAGGGTTCCACAAAGAATGCGCAGGCATGCGCGCGAAAATCGGGCGAAACATAAGCGATGCGCAAGCGCCGCGCAGGATCACGCTGATTGCGATGCGGCGTCCACTGGGCGCTTAAATGCGCGGTATGCCGGCGACCGAACTCGACGTGCCGTGCATGGATCTCGGTTTGCGTCGGGCCATCCATGAAATTGAGCGTAAAAAGGTAATTGCTGTGCGCGGCGACATAATCCGGCCGCAGGCGGAGCGCGGTCGCGAATGCATCTAGCGCTTCATCCAACCGCCCTTGATTCTTATATAAAGTGCCCAAGTTGTTGTACGCCTCCGCAAAATCGGGTGCGAGTTCCAATGCACGATGCAGCGCCGTTTCCGCGTCAGTGCTATTACCGAGTTCGCAAAGCGTTACGCCGAGATTGTTGTGCGCCTGCGCAAGTTCCGGGCATTCACGCAGGGCTCGTCGATAGCAGAACTCCGCATCACGCAGGTGTCCGGCAAGCTTTAAAACATTTCCGAGATTGAGATGCGCTTCAGCGAAATCCGGCGCCAGCGTGAGTGCCTGCTGGAAGGCAACGCGCGCCTGATCGACGGCACCTAATTGGAGGCAACAGGTGCCAAGATTGTTCCAACCCTGCGCCAACGCGGGTTCTTGGGCGAGTGCCGCACGATAGGCCGCGATCGCCTCCGCCGGTTTGCCGTAGTCCTTAAGCGCATTGCCAAGATTATTGAAGGCGCCGGCGAAATCCGGTTTAAGGCGCGTGGCGCGAAAGTGGCTCGCGATCGCTTCATCAATACGCCCCGCGCGTTGCAGTGCGACACCTAGCGTATCGTGCAAACCGGCGTCATCCGGATTTAGCACGAGTGCTTGTTGAAATGCACCGATCGCATCCTCAACCCGCGCCACTTGTAACAACAGATTGGCGTAATTCCGCCAGGCTTCAACGAAGGTACGCCGAGCGAGGGCTTGTTCATAACAAACTAGTGCCTCTCTGAGCTCGCCCTGGTCTCGCCGTAAGTTGCCGAGCGTGAACCAAGGCTCGACCAATTTATCGTTCAACTCGAGCGCGCGGCGCAAAGTCGAGGCCGCGGCGACGGATTGTCCGCTCTCCGCGAGTACCATACCGAGATTGCCAAGCGCTTCGGCGAACGCCGGCCGCAATTCGACCACACGCCCCAGAAGTCGCGCGGCTTGTGCAAGATTGCCTAAATCACGCTCGGCTATCCCGAGCAAATGCAACGCATCGACATGCTTTGGGGCGCGCGCGAGTACCGCGCGATAACAAGCCGCGGCGGCCTCCACGGCACCGGCGCGGTGGTGTGCCAAACCTTCTTGGAGCAACCGCTCATCGCCGCGCCGCGCCGAAGTACGCGTGCTCATGCGGCCTCCTCCATACACCAGCGACTCCACAGGCGGCGTAACGTCGCTTCGACATCGCGCGTGAACGCCACCCCATCGAGCAAGGGTGAATGGCTTAAGCGCGCGCGCAACGTGGCCCGAATCGCGGCGAGCGCCGCCGGGTCGGCGGCGAGCTGCGCGCAGATGGCGATATAGGCTTCTTCGTCGTCGCCCGCCCAGTCGGCGCAACCCGCGGCAGTGAGCACGCTCAAACTCGCGCGCGATAGAAACGTACTGCCACGCAAGGTCACGACCGGTACGCCCATCCACAACGCATCGCAGGTAGTGGTACCGCCATTACAGGGGAACGGATCGAGCGCGATATCGATGGCGGCGAAGCGGCGCAGGTAACCGTCGCGCGGCTCGCGGCCGTATAACGACAGCCGCTCGCGCGCGATCCCGCGCGCCGCGAATTCGTCATACACGGCACACAGCGTCGCGCGATCGTTTGCGCATAACATGGCTAGCCGTGCGTCTGGCACACGGTGTAACACGCGTGCCCACAACGCAATGACGCGGGAGCCAACCTTCGCGAAATTGTTGACCGAGCCAAACGTCACGTAACCGTTCGCGAGCGCAGGCGACGGCGACACCGGCGGCATGTCATCGAGCGGGCGGTAACACCACAAGCTTTGCGGCAGCCGTTCGAGCTTCTCCGTGTAGTACTGCTCGGCAAGACCGGCCGGCTCGGTCACGGCATCGGTCAAGCGATAATCCATCGCCGGCACGCCGGTGGTCGCGGGATAGCCGAGATAACTGACTTGCACCGGCGCGGGCTTACGCGCCAACGCGAGCAGCCGATTGTTGGCGGTGTGCCCGGCGAGATCGATGACAATATCTATCGCATCATGCCGGATGCGCGCGGCCACCTCGTCATCCGTCTGCCCCACGGTGTCGCGCCACTGATCACACAGCCCTTTAAGTCGCATCGTCACTTCATCGGGTTTCGCCACCTCGGCATAGGCATATACTTCAAACTGCGCGCGATCGTGCAGACGTAACAACGGCTCGACAAAACACGCACAAGCGTGACCTCGCAGGTCCGGCGAGACGTAGGCAATGCGTAAGCGCCGCGTTGGATCGCGCGGATTGGGAAACGGCCGCCATGCCGCGCGATGCGCCGCGGCATGCAACTGCGCAAAAGCGAGGTGGTGGGTATAAATTTCCGCTTGGCTTACGCCATCGACGTAATTCAGCGTGAACAACAGATTGCTACGCGCGGCGGCGTAATGCGGCCGCAGGTTGAGCGCGGCTTGAAAATGCTCGATCGCGATCGCGAGCCGCCCCTGATCTTTGGCGATATTACCGAGATTGAGTTCCGCTTCCGCAAGATGCGGCTGCAGTTCGAGCGCGCGCGTGAGTGCCGCGCTGGCCGATTCTAATTGTCCCAACTGATAGTGAGCCGTACCCAGATTGTAATGGGCCGAAGCCGAGTGTGGCGCGCGATCGAGTGCCGCGCCGTAGGCCGCGAGCGCCTCCGTCCAGCGATTCTCCAATGTATATACCGTACCAAGGTTGTTGTAGGCGTCCGCCAATTGCGGGTTGTGTTCGAGCGCGGCGTGATAGGCCGCTTCGGCCTCTTTGAGTCGGCGCATGTCGCGCAGAATATTGCCGCGATTTAAGTGCGCCTCGGCATACGCCGGTCGCAAGGCGAGCGCGCTATCGACACTCATCAGCGCGAGCGGGAGTCGGCCCAATTGCCTGAGGGCATTGGCTAGGTTGTTATGCGCTTCTGGTAACGCGGGCGCTAACTGCACGGCACGATGATGGCAAAGCGTTGCCTCCTCAAATTGCCGCTTCGCCGCCAACAGGGTGCCGAGATTATTGTGATATTCGGCGTTTTCCGGCGTGAGTTCGACCGCACGCCTGAGCAACGCGAGCGCATCGTCGAGCCGTGTCAATTGAAAGCACGCAAGCCCTAATCCGTGCAGCGCGGCAGGCTCATTCGGTGCCGTTTCCAGCACCTGACAGAACAATTGCAGCGCTGCCTCGTAGCGCCCGGCGCTGAGGTGCGCGTACGCATCGGCCAGCAGCGTCGAGGCATTCACGGCTCTATTTTTGGTTTGGCGCTTGACACGGTGCATGAGTTTCCTTTGAAACGCGACGTCATTGCTACGTAGTCACTTGCAAGGGGTAGGCCAATTCGTGTCGTACCGTGTGTACTCAAGGGTTGGGCCGAGCGGCCGCTAGCGCTCAAGGGTCCGCCCGCGCCCGCGCCGGCGTCGGCGGACCCAGCAAAATAGATAACCGTCTCACAGAATTCGCGCCGCGCGCGAAAACGCCTCAAGTCCAACGCCGCGCTGACCGATACCCTCGATGGGAGGCGGTAAATGCTCATTGCGAGCATATCCGCCAAATGCAATCAGGCCACAGGTCGCGCCACCCACGTGTCCTCGGCCATGAGGAGTAACACTAATGGCTCAAACCATTAACACGAATATCATGTCCTTGAATGCGCAGCGGAACTTAAACCGCACGCAGATGGACCTCTCGCTCGCGGTACAACGTTTATCTTCCGGCTTACGTATCAACAGCGCGAAAGACGACGCGGCCGGTGTCGCCGTCGCCACCCGTATGTCAACCCAGATTGGCGGTTTGTCGGTCGCCGTGCGTAACGCGAACGACGGTATATCGGTGTCGCAAACGGCCGAAGGCGCGATGGAAGAAATGATTCGTAACTTGAACCGCGCGCATGACCTCGCGGTGCAAGCGGCGAGCTATAACACCAGTTCGGACCGCGCGTCGATCAACCAGGAAGTCAGCCAGATTCTCGACGAAATGTCGCGTATCGTGAACCAAACACGGTATAACGGCGAGAAACTACTGACCGGCGGCTTTAGCGGCGATTTCCAAATCGGTGCGTTCGTCAACGAAACAATCAACGTTTCGATTTCAAATCTTTCGCCAACGGGCATGGGCGTTGCCACCAACTATCAAACGGTGTCCGGTTTGACAGATGCGCAGCTCGCCAGCCGCGTAGCGGTTTCCTATAACGTCGGTTTGGGCGGCGCCGCCACCCTTGAAGGCGCGGACCTCGGTAGTGCGGTTGCCGCGCAAACCGTTTCGTCCAATAAAATTAACCAAATCAACGCCGTCACCGATCAAACTGGTATCAGCGCATTCTCTTACGGGAACGGTCTCGTCGGTTCAAGCTACGCGTCTGCCGGCGTTACAGCCGCCGCCATCGACGGTTTGACCGCCGGGTCGCTGACGATTAACGGCATCGCGATCGGCGCCGTCGCCGGCACGTCCAGCTTAACGACCGTGGGTGACGATTTGGTTACCGCCATCAACTCGCTGACCGCCCAGCACGGAGTCACCGCTAGTAAGGTTGGTACGCCCGACGGTGCCACCGCGACAGCGGAAGCCATCGTACTGACCAACCGCACCGGCGCCGCGATCACCGTGACCGCGAATACCAGCGTCGACGCGGGTGTTGCTTCATTCTTCGCGGCCGGCACGACATCGGTTGCCGCTGGTGCCAACGGTGCCATTGTCTTGAACGATTCGTTGGGCGATCTGACCTCGTCCTACGATTCCTCGACGACCGGTGCAGCGTTGGTTGGTATCAGCAGCTCAACCACCACTCTGGCCGATGCCACGGTGAATGCGCAGACGGTAACCAGTGCGGCGTCGGCAAACTTGGCGATGTTGGTGTTCGAGAAAGCACTCGATTCGGTCAACAGCCAGCGCTCGGTGTTGGGTGCCAAGTTAAATCGTATGGAAGCGGTTATACGTAACATCGAAAACGTGCGTGAGAACATCACGTCCGCCCGTGGTCGCATCCAAGACGCCGACTTTGCGGAAGAAACGGCGCGCCTGACGCGCACGCAGATCTTGCAACAGGCCGGCGTGGCGATGGTGGCGCAAGCCAACCAGCTGCCGCAGTCGGTGTTGTCGCTACTCGGCCGCTAATCAGTAAGCAGTCAGTAGCCTCGAGTGAATGGGGGGAACGTGCGATACGTCAGTATCGTGCGCTTCCCCTGTTTGCACTGATGAGGGTTAGAAGATGTGGAAGATTGAGACCCTGTCTAGTGTTTCGGAGTACAAACCGAGCGTGAAGGTTGCGCGCGCTCCGGCGGCCGCCGCCTCGCCCCCCGCGGAGACCGCGGAATCCATCGACGCCGAGAAAACGCGTCAAGCCGAAGACAAGGCCGCTGATGCGCGCAAGCTCGAACAAGCGCTCGGCAACGTTACCGCGCACATCCAGAATCTGCATCGCAGTTTGCATTTCAGCGTCGACGAGGAGTCGGGTGAAACCGTCGTGCGCGTGGTTGATACCGAAACACAGGAAGTGATTCGACAAATTCCTTCGGAAGAATTGTTGGCGATTGCCGATCGCCTGCGCTCAAGCGCCGGTGTGTTGCTGACGGAGCAGGTATGAATTTAAGTTCACCCGGGATCGGTTCCGGCATCGACGTGCGCGGCATTATCGAGCGTCTCATGACCGTCGAGCGCCAACCGCTCGTCAAACTGGAAACCCGCAGCGTTGAGCTAAAAGCCCAAGTCAGCGCCTATGGCTCGCTAAAGGGCGCGGTCGGGACCTTTCGCGACGCGGTGGCCAAGCTCTCCGAACTCGCGAAGTTCAAGGTGTACTCCGCGACGTCGTCAGACAAAGAAGTCCTTGATGCGACCGCGAGCAGCACCGCCGCCCGTGGCTCATACAGCATGGTGGTCAACCGGATCGCAGAGAACCATCGGATGGCGTCGACCGTGACACTCGCAAACGCCGATACACTGACGCTCGGCGCGGATGGCGACACCATGACGCTGGCCGTCGGCGGCACCGCTTTTACGATTGCGAGCGGTGGCAAGACGCTCAATCAAATTCGCGACGCGATCAACGGCGCATCCGATAACAGCGGAGTCACGGCGTCGATCTTAAAAGACAATGCCGGCTACCGCCTGGCACTCTCCGCCAACGATACCGGTAGCGGTAAAGCGCTTACCGTAAGTTATAGCGCGACCGATCCGTTGACGATGACGACGCTGAATCAGGACCGCGATAGCTCAGGCGGCTTTACCACGGCCGATCTCGACGCGAGCCTCCTCCTCGAAGGCCAGTTCAATGTCACCAGCGGTTCCAACAACTTAAGCGATGTCATTCAGGGCGTGAGCCTGACGTTGAAAAAGGCCGGCACGATTACCCTTAAAGTCGCGCGCGACACGGCGGCGGTTGAAAAATCCGTTCAGGATTTCGTGAAAGCGTATTCCGATCTGGTCGGCACCATGGGCAAGATGCGCGGGCAGGTCCTAAAGTCCGACAGCCCGATTTTGCTCAATATCGAATCGCAACTACGCGCGACCTTAAATAGCGCGACCTTGAGCGACAGCGCATTCGAGAACGTGTTTGAACTCGGGATCGCAACGCAGAAGAATGGCACGCTCGATCTCAACACAAAGACGCTGTCGAGCGCGCTCGCCAACGATTTTGATGGCGTCGCCAATTTGTTCGCCGATCCCAACCATGGCGTTGCTTTGAAGCTCAAAAATCTCGCCGATAGTTTTCTCGCGACCGGCGGCGCGTTGGATGGCCGCACCGTTGGTATCGACAGCGAGCTGCGCGGCAATGACCAGCGCAAGACAACCTTGGAAGAACGCCTTCGCTTGGTCGAGCTACGCTATACGCAGCAGTTCAACTCATTGGATTCACTGGTGGCGCAATTGTCGCAGACCGGTAATTTGTTGACGCAGCAGCTGGCGGGGTTAAATCCGAATCGGAGTTAGTGGGGCGCGTAAGCCGCAGAATATAGAGAATCCTCTTCCTCCCTCTCCTGGCGCTACGCGCCGACCTCTCCCGGTGGGAGAGGTTTTGAGTCGTCCTCACCCACACGTCTTGAACCCTAGTTCAGAAAATTAAACAGCGATAATCCCTGCACGCGGACGAACGCCTGTTGCGCAGCTTCCAATACTTGCGTTTGACGAGCCAAATGGCTGATCGCCTCCACCATGTCGACGTCTTCAATCGCCGACTTGACGGTTTCCAATTGCACACTTACTTCTGCGTTTACATTGGTTTGTGAATCAATGGCGTGCTGGCGCGCGCCAATTTGGGCACGCACGGCATTGAGACTATCAAGCGCCAGATCGATGTCGCCAAGCGCACGATCGAGGTTAAAGGCGAACTCGGCCGCGAGCTCGCCGGTCGGCAGATCGCGTGCCATATCGCGTTGCACTTTCGCGATGGTCGCGAACACCGACTGGTTCTGACTCGGCCCGACGAGAAACTCGTCGCCCACGTTGGGTTGCCCGGTGACCGCGAGCGAGATACCGTTAAACGAGATCGCGGCGCCGTCTGTATACGGTTGCGCGGCCGCCACGGTTGCGCCGGTCGTGACATTAATCAGATCGTAAGTATTCGCCGCCGTGAAATTGATGCGAAAGGAATCGGTCGAAAACGCCGTGATATCGATAATGCTTTCGTTGATGATGCGCCCCGTACCGCTATTCGCGGCGCCAAGGTTGGACACGAACGTGCCATTGCCATTGCGCACGGCCATGAATACTTCGGCGCCGGAAATGCTTTCGCCAATCGTGCGGCCATCGGCGATTTCGAGCTCACGCGTATTCTGATTGCCCTGATAAGTCACATTGCCGGCGAGATCGAGCGTGAAAGGCACGGTATCGACCGCGGTCCCGCCGAAAATATACTCACCAGAGGAATTTTGTTTGTTCGCAAGGTTGAGCACTTCTTTCAGCCGCTCACCGACTTCCGCCGCGATAAATTGGCGATCAGCGGTGGTCATCGCGCGGTTCTTGGCTTGTAAGGCCAGTTCACGCACGCGTTGCAGTGTGTTCTGAGTCGACTCAATCGCGCTTTCTTGTTCCGACAGTCGCAGGTTCGCGATCCCCGCATTGCGGTCATATTGCTTCAAGGCCGCAAGGCGGTCGCCTAGATTTAGCGACTGCGCCGAGCCAACCGGATCGTCCGAGGGTTTCTGCAGTCGCTTGCCGGTCGCGACCTGCAATTGATACTTCTGCACGTCGCTCTGCAAGCCGAGCACGCTGTTCAGTGAGCGAAAGAAAACTTGGTTATTGGTGACTCGCATGGTTAGCGTACCGCCTGTAGTAGCGCATTAAATGTTTCGTTGGTCGCCTGGATAACTTGAGCGGCGGCCTGATAAGCCTGCTGGAAGCGAATTAGGTTCGCCGCCTCTTCGTCCAAGTTGACCGCCGATACCGCGTCGCGCGCGGCCTGCGCGTTATCGAACTGCACCTTGAGCGCGTCTCGACTGATTTGCGCCTGCTGCGCGCGTGCGCCGACCCGACCGATCAATTGACTGTGTGCATCTTGAAAGTTGGCCGTGCCGCCGATGAGGATCTCGGAGGTGCGTAAGCCCGCCATCGCGAGCCCATTGCGGTTGTCACCGCGACCGTTGGTGTTCGGATCAATTCGGAAAGTGTCGCCGGCCGCCGGCGCGCCCGTAATCTGCACACGCCAGCCGTTTAAGTCGATATTCGCGCCGCTGGTGAACGGAATAAGCGGCCCCGCGCCGTTGATTTGGTAACTGGTCGGCGGGTTCGCGAATACGAGCTGTGTCGGCGTAAGCAGATTGACATTTGTCACATCCAGCACCGTCGGCGCCGCGATCGTCGCGTCGCTGACGTTACTCAATGCGCCCGCTGACTTGACCGGGCTCGATAACGCCAGTTTGAGCGGATCGCCGATCAACGTCGTCATGTTGCGACCGAGATAACGCGTCGGTTGCAGCAGATAGGTATCGCCCGCCGCCGGCGCGGCGCCGACCGTAATCGTCATGCCATCCACGGTGAACGGACCCGCGCCGGTCAATGTTTGCTGCGTGCCGTCCGTCAGTCGAGTCAAAATAAAATTCGAGCCGTTATGCACGAGCTGATAATCAGAGTCACTCAATGCCCCGATGTTCGCGTTGCTTAAGGCGAGCGTGATGGTTCCCGCGTTACCCACCGCCGCGTTCGCGACCGGCGTGCCCAAGCTAAAAAGATCGCCACCAAGGGCACCGGTCAAGTCCATGCCAGCACGGTGTTGCGCGTTTAGGCTAACACTCAAGCCGGCGGCCAAGCGGCCCACGGCGTTGCGGCTAGGGTCGAGTATCTCATCGCGAAAGCGCAGAAGTCCGGCGAATTCGCCGTTGACGATGGCGCCGCTGATATTCGACGTCGCGCTACCCGTTCGAATCGAGACTTCCGTGCGACCGCCATCGAGCGGGTTAGGGGTCGCCGCGAGCGCGATGGAAGAACCGCCAGCGACCAAGAGCTGCCCGTTCCCGATAAACACATTCATCGCGCCGTCGCCCTGCTCGAGCGTCGATACATTGACGATGCGCGAAAGGTCGGTCAGCAGCTGATCGCGTTGATCGAGCAAGTCGTTCGGTGGTTTGCCTTGCGAGGTGCCGTAGGCCTGCACGATATCCCGATTCAAGTTCGCGAGCGCCGTGGTGTAAGCGTTAATCTGCGTCACGCGCTGTGCGATGGCGACATTGACGTTCTGGTTCAACACATTGAATCGTGCATCCAGATCTTGGAATCGTTCGGTCAATGTCTTGGCGGCGGTCAAGGCAACTTGCCGCGCCGGCGCGGAGGAAGGATCGTTGTTCGCATCCTGTATGGTTTTGAAAAACCGCTCGAGCGCCGGTGCGAACGTGCCATCGCCGACCAACGCATCCACTTGGCTCGTCATCTCGCCATACATCGCGGCATTGGCTTCCGCCGCTGCGTTATTACGCAGTTGAACATTGAGAAACTCGTTGACGCTGCGCGTGATGGTCGAAACATCGACGCCTTTACCTAAAAAACCGACCCCGACGAACTGCGGCGGCCGCGCGTTCTGCTCGACGCGTTGGCGCGAGTAACCTTCGGTATTGACGTTTGAAATGTTGTGGCTAGTGGTCGCGAGCTGATGTTGGCTCGCGAGCAAAGCTGACACGCCGACGCTGAATGCTCCGGACATCGTTTACTCCGTATCGCGCGTCGTGCGCGCCGCGATTTGGTCATGGATCTGGACAATTTTCTGCGCATAGCGCGGGTCGGTGGCGTAACCGGCGCTTTGTAACGCGTGGGCGTAGGCGCGCGGATCCCCAGCCTGCGTCAACGCCGCGCGGTAACGCGGATTACCCTCGATGAAGGCCGCATAGTCGTCGAACGCAGCGCCAAAACTATCGTAAGCGCGAAACGCGGCATTGACGCGCACCGGCTTGCCGTCAAAGTACTCGAGCGTACGACGCGTAACGGTGTCGCCGCTCCAGCTGCGATCCGCTTTAATACCAAAGAGATTGTGCGAGCTCGCGCCGTCCGTGCGCCGCATGACATGTTTGCCCCAACCGGTTTCAAGCGCGGCTTGCGCGAGCAAGACCTCCGGCGTGGTGCCTAACCGATCAGCGGCGCGTTTCGCATGCGTCAACAAGCTGGCTGCGAAACCACGTTCGCGGTCGGCCAGGCCTCGATTAGTGATCTGCGCCTGCCAAGTGGCGATGTCGACCACTTCGTCCGACGTGTCGGGCTCCGGGACCGGCCGGTAAGGTGCCGTTTCCGGAAAGATTTTGCGCTCTGGAAGTTTTAATTCGATATCCGCGTTGTTCTGCGCATCCTTGTGCGGGATCTGCCGCTGGAGCAGCGCCGCGAAGCCAAGCCGCCCTTCACGCGCCATTTGCAGCGCGACCTGGTTGTCGAACATCTCGCGATAAAATCGCACTTCCTGTGAATCGAAGGTCGAGTCTATATCGCTCGCGTCACGGGCCGCTTTCAGCATCATTTGGATGAACATGGCTTCGAATTCGGACGCCACGTCGTGCATCGCACCGTCCGCGTCGCGCCCTGCTTGTGCGCGTATCGCGGAGAAGCGCGAAAGGTCGGTGTAATTGCCGAGTGTCGAGGCCGCGGTCATCTTTCAGTCCAAAGCAAAGGTGTTACACGTTTAATGCACAACCAATGCCAGGAATGCCGGGGTGGGGTGTTTGTTGGACCACGGGGGCATGAAAGGCGTTGGAATCGCCCGATTCGGTGCAGTTGACGCTAATTTCGTTGTGCAAACTTTGCATTGTGGGTTGTTGGGGTGCGCTGCGCGTACCCCAACCTGCGCCAATCGCATCCCGTTTTAACGTGAAGCGGCAATCGATTGCCGCCCGGCAAGTGGTGGCATCCTCCGCCGCTTTAGAACGCACTTGTCGCTAGATCACAATCAGCTCCGCCTTCAACGCACCCGCTTCCTTTAGCGCTTCTAAAATCGCGACGAGATCGCCTGGCGCCGCACCCACTTTATTCACCGCTTCGACAATGTCGTTCAATGACACGCCCGGGTTAAACAGAAACATCCGGTTTTTCTCTTGCTTGACGTCGATCTGGGAATTCGGCACGACGGCGGTTTGCCCGCCGGACAAGGGCGCCGGTTGACTGACGATGGGGTCGTTGGAAATTGTGACCGTCAGACTGCCGTGCGTCACCGCCGCGGCATCGACATGCACGTTTTGACCGATGACCACCGTGCCGGTACGCGAATTGACGATGACTTTGGCGGCGGCTTCGCCCGGTGCGAGTTCGATATTCTCCACAATGGCCATAAACGAGGTGCGCTGCGCGGGATCGACCGGCGCCGTGACCGCAACCGAGGAACCATCGATGGCCTGTGCCGAGCCCGCGCCGATCAGCTTATCGATGGCCTGGGCCATCCGCGTTGAGGTTGTGAAATCCGGGCTGTGCAGATTAAGTACCAATTGCGGATCGGTTAAGAAAGGATTAGCCACTTCGCGCTCGACCGTGGCGCCATTCGGCACCCTGCCGACACTCGGGACGTTGACGGAGATGCTCGACCCGTCCTTGGTCTCCGCGCCGAATCCGCCCACCACCAAATTGCCTTGCGCCATCGCATAGACATTGCCGTCGGCGCCTTTGAGCGGCGTCATGATGAGGCTGCCGCCGCGCAAACTCTTCGCGTTACCGATGGAAGAGACGGTGACGTCGATCATACTGCCGGTTTTGGCAAACGGCGGTAGTGTCGCGTGCACGATCACCGCGGCCACATTTTTCAGTTGCGGATTAATGTTCTCCGGAACCGTCACGCCCAGCTGCAGCAACATGTTCTTGATGCTCTGGACCGTGAACGGGGTTTGGCTGGTTTGATCGCCCGTGCCATCGAGCCCCACCACGATGCCATAGCCCGCCAATTGGTTGTCACGCACCCCGGCAACGCTGGCCAGATCCTTGATCCGCGCGGCGTCCGCCATCGACGGCAACATGGCGAGCCACGCGCCGGCAATGATTGTGAGGATTCTGGTAATTTTCATGAAAGAACTTTCTGCTTCAGAAGGGTAGTAAGGCGCTCACGAAGAAGCGCGCCAGCCAGCCGATTTTGCTCGCGTCCGCTTCCGCGCCGTCGCCGTTGTACATGATGGTGGCGTCCGCGATCTTGGTGGAAAGCACGGTGTTGTTGGCTTGAATATCGAGCGGCCGCACGATGCCGGAGATCTTGACGTATTCGTTGCCGGCATTGAGGTTCAAACGTTTCTCGCCGCGCACAAACAGATTGCCGTTTGGTAGCACATCGGCAACGGTCACCGTGATATCGCCGGATAAACTATTGCGTTGCGCGGTAGCGCTTTCGCCGTCGAATTCGTGTTCGGAACTTAAATTGGTCTCAAGCGAGTTGCCGTCCGTGAGATCGAGCGGCAAAACGCCTGGCAAGCCAAACGTCGGCGCGGCGCCGAGTATCGTCGGATTGTCGATGGTCGAATCTTGCGTTTTATTGATTTCGTTGCTGGAAGATTTGGTGGCATTGGTCGATTCCGTCAGGCGCACGGTCAGAATGTCGCCGACCCGGCGCGCTTTGACATCTTCAAACAACACCACATCGTAACCCGCCTGATAAATCGCGCCGCTTGCAGCCTGTCGCGCCTGCGGAACTTCGAGCGGCGCCGGAAACGATGGCGCGAAAGCCGGATCGCGTCGTGGTGTGCTATTGCAGCCAACGAGCATGACAAGCGCATAGAACATCAGCAGCGTCCGTGCGCAAACCTTGATCAGGCATTTCGATAATTTATTCATGGCGTCGGTGACCTAATGCTTAAAGCGTCTGCGAGACGTACTGCAACATCTCGTCCACCGTCTTAATGGCTTTCGAGTTCATTTCGTACGCGCGCTGCGTTTCAATCATGTTGACGAGTTCCTCCACCACGTTGACGTTCGAACTTTCGAGACTGCCCTGTATGAGCGTCCCGACACCGTTCAACCCCGGCGTTCCGGCCTGCGGGCTGCCGCTCGAGACGGTTTCTTTGTAAAGATTGTCCCCCACGGCTTGCAGGCCTTGTGGGTTAATAAAATCAGCCAGCTGCACAGAGCCGATCTGCGTTGGCGTGGGGCTGCCGGCGACGAGGGCGGACACCGTGCCGTCCACACCAATCGTGACGCTCAGCGTTTCCGCCGGGATGGTGATCGCCGGATCAAGTGCGTATCCCGAGGGGGTGACTAACTGGCCTTGCGAGTTCATCGAGAACGATCCGTCGCGGGTGTACGCGGTCGAACCATCCGGCATCAGGATTTGAAAAAAGCCGCGACCCTGGATCGCCATATCAAGCGAATTATCGGTCTGCGCCAACGTGCCTTGCGTGAATATTTTGCCGGTCGCGACCGTCCGTACACCGGTACCGAGCATGAGTCCTGACGGCAGTTCGGTATTCTGTGACGACGCGGCCCCCGGCTGATTAACCGTTTCATACAACAAGTCTTCAAACGCCGGCCGGCTTTTTTTGAAGCCAGTGGTGCTGACGTTCGCCAAGTTGTTGGCGATGACCGACATCCGGGTTTGTTGTGCGTCCAAACCAGTTTTCGCGATGTGCAGAGCAGAGGGCATGATAAATCTCGATTAGTTCTTGATGCGTGAGTGAGCTAATTAATCCGCAGCAGCCGTGCGCCTTCGGCATCGGTTTCTTCGGCCGTGCGCATGGCTTTGACGGCGAGTTCATAACGCCGCGCCGTTTCGATCATTTGAATCATTTCGGAAACTGGATTGACGTTACTGCGTTCCAACGTGCCATGAGTGACATGCACCGAGGCATCGATCGGCGCCGGCGCGCCGTCGCGGGTGTGAAATAAGCCGTCTTCGCCTTTGACGATATTGGCGAGATCAGGTTTGACCAGTCGTAGCCTTTCTACCACCGCAAGCGTATTCGCCTGTTGGCCGAGCGGCCGCACGGAGATCGTGCCATCCGCGCCGATTTGTACTTTCTCTGCCGGCGGCAGCGCAATCGGTCCGCCATTTCCCAGCACTGGCAGGCCGTCGGCCGTCGTCAATTGACCAATGGCATCGAGTTTCAATTCGCCGGCACGCGTATACGCCTCGCTGCCGTCGCGTGCTTGCACCGCGATAAAGCCCTCGCCCATCAGCGCGACATCGAGATCATTCCCGGTTGCTTCGAGCGATCCGGCCGAAAAGTCGATGCCGGGCCGCTCGGTCGCGGCGAACACCCGCGTGGGGAGTCCTTCGCCGAACAATGGCATCGCGCGGTACGCCGCGTAATCGGCCTTGAAACCGGTGGTATTGGCGTTGGCCAAGTTGTGCGCGGCGGCGGCTTGTCCCAGCATCATCTGCTGAGCCGCCGACATCGCGAGATACACCATGCGATCCATCTATGTGGTTACCTAGTCGTCTGTGTTAGCGAATGTTGATGACGGCTTGCGTCACGGCATCGGCGGTTTGAATGACTTCGGTATTCGCTTGGAAATTACGCTGCGCGACGATGAGCTTGACCAATTGTTCGGACACATCGACGTTCGACTCTTCCAGCGCACCGGCTTGAATGAGGCCTAAGCTGCTCGAGCCCGGCGGCCCAACCAGCGGCGAACCGGCGGCGAAAGTCTCCGCCCAGTTGTTCTTGCCGAGCGATGACAAACCCTGTGGATTTGAGAAATTGGCGAGCGCGACCTGGCCTTTGAGTTCCGATTGGCCATTGGTGTAACGCGCGAATACGTTGCCGTTCTTGTCAATGTCAACGCCGGCAAGACGGCCTGTGGTAAAGCCATCTTGCGAAAGCTTATTCACACCGAACGGCGCGCCGTACTGCGTCATCTCGGTGAGATCCACGGCCACCGTCATCGCACTGCCCCCGCCGACCGGGGTAAAGGCGGGCAAGGTGAGTGTGCCGGAGGCCGGGGTCGTCAACGCGCCGTTGGTGCCAAAGGCGATTGCCTGCGCGCCGCCGACGGCGGCGCCATCGACAAACGTATGCAAATTCCAAGAGCCGCTACCGGTCTTCACAAAGTAGTACTGCATCAAGTGCGTGCCACCCAGCGAATCGTAAACCGAAGTAGCTGTCGTGTTGTTGTAGGTGGTGTTATCCGTCGCATCGAAGGGTGTCACTAACGGGATCGTCGCTTGGGAATCGAGGTTCGCGCCAAGGTCCACCGTTGTGGTCGCCTGTGGCTGAGTGTTGGCGGTAGTGATCTGCAACGGAGCAGTTGACCCTGTCACGTTGCCTGTTGAATCCACCGTGAACGCGACGAGCTTTTGGTCGTTGGAATTCACCACGAACCCATTGCGATCAACACCGAACGCACCATCGCGAGAAAATAATTGCGCGCCATCGTCATCGACGATAAAAAAGCCCTGACCGCTGATCGCAAGATCGAGCCCGCTGTCGGTGAAGGTGATATTGCCCTGCGTGAACTGTTGCGACACACGCGCGGTATTGACGCCGCTGCCGGTGGCGGTGGCGGACACGCCAACGTTGGTGGTCGCGAACACATCGTGAAACTCGGCGCGCGATCCTTTAAAGCCGGTGGTACCGACATTCGCAATGTTGTTACCGATAACATTCAAATCCGCCTGGGTGGCGCGCAGGCCGCTGATGGCTGTACGAAATGGCATGCTAAATGACTCCTAGGTGATAAATCGCGTTTACAGCACGCGTTTGATGGCGTCGATTTTCATCGCGCCGTAATCGCTTAAATTCAATACCGGCGCTTCACCGGTGCGGGGCAAGGTCACGCTCTCAACCGGCGCGCGCACCAGCGTCTCCACGCCCTGCGCTTGGCCATCGATCAAAGCTTCCGCCTTTAACGTGTAGCGTCCGGCCGGGGCTTGTAGTCCTTGCCCGTCCAACCCATCCCACGCAACATCGCTGATCCCAGCGGGCATCGCGTTAAGCTCGAGTCGTCGGACCAATTGTCCGCCCGCGTCTAAAATGCTGACGCGCGCGCGGCTCGCTTCGGCCGGCAGTTCCAACGAAAACTTCACTGGATCGACGCCGTTGACGATGAGCTTGTCATGTGGGATCAGCACTTTGCGGCCGACCATCGTTGAGGCCTGCAGCGCTTGGCTCGATTGCAGCGCGCCGGCCAAGGTACCGAACGACTTTTGTAATTCGTTGATGCCCGAGACCGTGCCGAACTGCGCAACTTGGCTCAAGAACTCGCCGTTCTGCATTGGTTTCATGGGGTCTTGATTCTTCAACTGCGTAATCATCAGTTCTAAGAAAGCTTCCTGGCCGACCTTGTCTCGCTCGCCGGTTTTGGCTCGATCTTGCAGCCGTGCCGCGTCGAGCCCCGTAGGGAGAATGCCGATGGGGTTGTCCATGTAGTGCTCCTAATTAATGGCGCGGCTTACTGGCCGAGCGCCAACGTGCGCGTCAGCATTTGCTTCGCGGCTTCGATGATTTCGACATTGGTTTGGTAGCTGCGCGAGGCGGAAATCATGTTGGCCATTTCTTCCACCACATTCACATTCGGCAGAAATACGTAACCATCGGCGTCCGCCAGCGGATGCCCCGGTTGATACTCGCGACGAAGTTCAGCTTTGCTTTCGATGATGCCGGCGACTTCAACGCCGGCGCCGCTGACGTCGTCGCCTGACCAATCGTCGGGCATCTGAACTTGAAAGACTGGATGACGCGCGCGATACGTGGTCCCGAGACTGCTCGCCGCACTGTCCGCATTCGCCATGTTGCTCGCGGTGACGTTCATACGCACGCTCTGTGCCGCGAGCGCGCTGCCGGCGATGTTCATCGTGGAAATAAGCGACATGGTTATTCTCCGCGGAAAGCGCTGAGCAATCCGCTCAGCCGACTGTTCAGAAAACGCAGACTTGCTTGATAACGCATGGCGTTGTCGAGAAACGCGGCGCGTTCGGCTTGCGCATCGACGGTGTTTTGATCGTGGGAGGCTTGGCGCGGCGTGCGGTACTTCAGCTCAAAGCCAAAATCCTGCGCGCTACCCAGCGCTAAGTGATCAGGGTGCGTGCGGGTCGGCGCGACCGCGTCGAGCTCACCGCCCAGCAGCGCCGAGAAATCCAAGTCGCGCGCTTGGTAGTTGGGCGTATCGGCGTTGGCGAGGTTTGCCGCCAGCACCTCGGCGCGGCGCGCGCGCCAGATAACGGCTTGCGGATGAATACCCAGAGCTTGATCGAGATTGAACACGGTAAGCCTCGCTGTGTGTGCTTTGAGAAATACACAGCGAAAGTCGTGCCAATATGGTTTTTATGCCTAACTATTTGTTTTTCTTGGGGTTGAATTTGGACCCCAACGTGAGAGCGGCAAGGCCTTACCGCCGGCGGCAACTAGGCTGCCACTTGTGCCGGCGCATCGCCGCCTAACAAAACCTGCGCCACGGCTCTGGCTAATTCATCGGGATCGAATTTAGGCATCAAGCGCTCGGCGCCAACCGATTCCGTCATCGCCTGATTGAACGAGCCGCTGAGCGAGGTATGCAATAACACATACAACGGCTTTAAAGCCGCATCGGCCTTGATCGTCTTGGTGAGCGTATAGCCGTCCATTTCCGGCATTTCGATATCCGAAATCACCATGCCAAAATGCGCGAGTAGATTCCCTTGCGCGGCGTGCTCCTGAAGCTTCTCGAGCGCGGCGCGGCCGTTTTCCGCAAGTTCGTAAGTCACGCCAATTTGCTCCATGACCCGCGCGATTTGTTTGCGCGCGACCACGGAATCGTCGGCGATTAACACATGACGGGGCGGCATCCCTTCACTCTCAGGGACTTCAACATGCGCAGTCACGGCCGCGGAGAAACCAAAAATCTCCGACAAGATTTTTTCGATATCGATGATTTCAACCAACACATCGTCGATTGACGCCACTGCCGTCATATAACTGCTGTCGCCCAAAAACGGCGGCGGAGGTTTGATGTCTTCCCACTCTAAATTGACGATACGCACAACGGAATTAACCAGATACCCCAAAACCCGGCCGCAGTACTCCGTAACGATGACCGACATTTGCGTTGGGTCGACCGAGGGGGCTTGCCCAAGCGCGGCGGACAGATCGATGACACTTAAGGTTTGTTCCCGTGCTTGCATGACACCGCGCACGAAGCGGTGCGCATACGGAACGTGACGCACCGGAGGGCACGGCAGAATTTCGCGGATTTTGAATACATTGATGCCGTAAATCTGCTTCCCAACGAGCCGAAACAATAAGAGTTCCAGACGGTTCTCGCCGGCCAACCGCGTCAGCCGATCGACTTCATCCATCACACTTGCTCGTTGGGACATGCGTCTGTGCCTTCTCGCGCTTGGGATAGGGTTGCTAGCGGCATGAGAGGCATGATCCTTAAACCGGCACGGCCCTTGCAGTCTCTGGCACTTAAGTTACAAAAAAACCTGCGTCACCATGTCACAAGCCGTTTATGTCGCGCTCCTCGCGCTGTTTGCAATATCCACCCATGCCGAAACGTCTCTGCAGTCGCTGAGTGAGATTGAATCCGCGGTTCGCTCATTCGTGGCGGCAGCGCGGCCCACCGGGACCGCGGAAATCCGCGTGACGGTCGGGCGCCTAGATCCCCGACTGAGGCTCGTGAAGTGCCCTAATTCATTGATATTAGAAAACAATTCATCCACATCGATGCTCGGCAATAGTGCCGTCAAGGTACGTTGTGAAGGTGCGGCGGCGTGGTCGATTTTCGTACCCGTCCATATCAAGGAACGCCGCGTGGCGCTCGTCGCCGCGCGGGATCTAGCGCCGAACCATCTGTTAAGCGAAGCAGATCTCATGCCGGCCGACGTCTGGATCGATAACCCGCGCGTCCAAATCGCCGCGGATGCCACGTCATTGATCGGCAAACTATTGCCGCGCGGGCTTGCCGCCGGCGGTACGATCCCGCTGCAACAATTGCGTTCGGCGCGTACCGTGCGACGCGGATCGACGGTGACCTTGGCGATGAGTCATGGTGCGCTCGCGGTTCGCATGAGTGGACTCGCGATGCAAGATGGTGGGGTGGGAGACGTGATCCAAGCGCGCAATAACCATTCCAAACGCGTGGTTGAAGGCGTGATCCAGGCGGATGGGGTGATCCTGGTTCGCTAACGCGACGGCCGTCGCAAAGTCCGGCGCAAGTTGACGGGTCGATCACAGGGCGAGCACGCGGGCTAAAGGTCTTCAACGATTGTGCCGTTAACCTGCGCAGGATGAATGGAGAAATACCGATGGTTGCAGAGGTGAATGGGCCGAGTCTGGGCGTGGTGACCGCACTAACCACCGCGCAGGCCAAAGCCGACAAACCGGTTGCGCCTGCCGCCCCGCCGGCCGGCGTGGAAGATGTCGTACAGATTACTGAACTCGGCACACGCTTGCAGGAGTTGAGCAAGGCCGTGGCCGATGTGCCGCAAGTCGATCGCGCACGTGTCGATCAATTGCGTCAATCGCTGCTCGAGGGCAACTACCAAGTGGATGCCAAAGCGGTCGCGGAAAAATTGCTCGCGCTTGACGGCGTGCTGGGCAATCCGAAAGACGCCTGATGTTAGCTCAATCGCCGAATCGCCCGCTGCGTCTGCGCGCGTTACTCGACGATTTCGACGCCGTGTTACGCGCCGAATACGATGCACTCCGCGCTCGCGATCCCGAGCGCTTGGAGGAAGCCATTAATGCCAAGCAACGACTCGCCAGCGAATTGGACGCGGCAGCACCGCTGGTTGCGGCGGCACGCAAGCAGGCCGAAACGGGCGAAGACCACACTGAGTGGCTCGCCGTGCGTGATTTATTGTCCCGCTGCGCGCTTGCCAATCGCACGAATGGCGCGGCCATCGATGCGAGCCGCGCGTTTGTGACCTCGCTGCTCGATGTTATGACCGGACGCTGTGCCCGCACGCGCACCTACTCCGCCCGCGGGCAATATGTGAGCGCGC
Organism: uncultured Klebsiella sp.; assembly: GCA_964555355.1. Taxonomy (GTDB): domain Bacteria; phylum Pseudomonadota; class Gammaproteobacteria; genus CAIKBL01. The sequence continues at coordinate 44,524 of CAZKRY010000013.1, read as the reverse complement.
TGCCGGCGCAACGTTACGAGCGCGTGTAGCATAATTCCTTCAGCCCCTTCGCTCTGGATTTAGACCATGCTGGCCGAATCAGACGTCATCGCCGGCCTTGATTTTAAACTCGTCAATCACGACGACCTGACCACGCAGATTTGCCTGGTCTTGCGTCAACTGCAAGATTATCGCGTCTTGCTAACCGTGCAAGTGGGCGATTCCAAAGAGCGGTTTACCAGCGCGGTGTTGGAAGTGGTGCAGCAAGCCGGGTACTTGGTACTCGATGAACTTTCGCCCAAAGCGGGCCACGCGTTGATTCGCAATTCGCCGACCATTCACGTGCGAGGCATCCTGAACGGACTCGAAGTTAAGTTCGAAACCCGCGTCGCCCAGGTTGGTCAAGAAGGGGGTTTGAGTTTTTATAAGGTGCGGTTGCCCGAACGTATCGATTACCCGCAACGGCGGCAATCACATCGGGTAACCGTACCACTCGCCACCGGTGTACCCATCTCACTTCTCATGCCGGATGAACGCATCGTGCAAGGCGAGCTCCGCGATATTTCTCCGGAAGGTTTAGGCATGCGCGTGCGCTTAGGGAGCGTCGATCCGAAACAAGATCGTGGCGCGGCGGCCATTTGCGAAGTGCGCTTGAGCAAAGGCTATGAGTTGGTCACCGATCTCGAGCTTTGCCATATCGATCCCGCGGTGCGTACACGCGTGCCGCGCCTTGGCGCGCGCTTTCTAGGATTGAATCCGATTCAGAGCCGCCGCATCGAGCAGTATTGCGCGGAGCTCGCGCGCATCCAGCAACGGCTCCGTTAGTAACGCACCCAGCGCCTGCGCGTGCCGCGCAAGATCGGCCGGCGTGTCGATATCGTGACCGAGTGGCGCCTGCGTCCAACGTAAGCCCGCATCGTTTAATCGGTGCACGGTCTGTGCCAGCACCACCTCGCTTCCCCACTCGATGGCCGCGAAAAGCGCAGGATTAGCGCGCGTCAGTCCAAGCAACCAATATCCGCCATCGGCCGCCGGCCCGAGCACGGCGTCGTGTATCGCGAGTGCCTCGAGCGCAGCTTCAATTCTCTCCGCACTGACATCGATGATGTCCGATCCAATCAAGACAACATGTTCATGCACCGCAAGCGTTGCGCTGAACGCGGCGTGCATACGTGCCCCGAGCGTGTCCCCAGTTTGTACTGCGCGCTGCCATTTGGCGGATAGCTTTGCGTCAAACCACGCGCGCGAGGTTTCTGAATCCGCATAAAGATAGGGTGTTATGTCGCGGCAGACATGCACTTGATGCAGCGTGTGCCGAAGCAACGCATGGTATAACGTCGCGACGTGCGTCGCGCCGATGGCGGGAATGAGTCGCGTCTTGACCTCCCCGGGATGTGGCGCACGCGCGAAAACGATGACGGCGCGCGTCATGCGCGCTCTCGGACCGCCGCGTAATCGGCGGCGAGGATTTGAGGATCGACACCGCGCCAGTAGCGATAACGCAGCCACCACATGTGCGCGATGGTACGAAACACGCCGTGTTGCTCCCAACGCCGGGACGATGTCACCACCCACGCGCGCAGACAGCGCGGCCGCAAACGCTCACGGAGTGTGGCGGACAGTGCGATGTCCTCCATCAACGGCTGATCGGGAAAACCGCCGGCTGCGAAAAATAACGCGCGCGAGACAAACATCGCTTGGTCACCCGTGGCGATGCCCGTCACGCGCGATCGCCAATTCATCAACGTTTCAACGACGCGCAATGCAAAATGGCCGCCGGAAAGCCGCACATCAAAACGTCCCCAACACGGGCGCGATTGTGCGGTGAGCACGGCTGCCGCGTCTGCCGGGAGCAGCGTATCGGCATGGAGAAAGAGCAGGAGTTCATTGCAACTGGCATTGGCGCCGGCATTCATTTGCCGCGCGCGACCGGGCGGGGCCTCTAATAACTGATCGACGAGCTTTGCCGCGCGTGTGCATGTGGCGTCCGTGCTGCCACCATCGACGACGATGATTTCGTGTCCGTCGGCGCGCCAGGTTTGTAACGGCGCGAGGGTGGTTTCGATCGTTCCAGCCTCGTTTAGCGCCGGAATGATGATGGAGACTTTAACGCTTGAGGGCTCCGCCACAACTACTCCCCTGCCCCGCCGTACAACCATAGCAATGCGTGTCCACCGCGATGGGGTTATCGTCAAGCGAGGCATTGAGCAATTGCGCAAGATGTGTGCCGCGCGGCTTTCCCCCGAGCGGAAGCTTTAACATTTGATTGAAGTCGCAGTCGTAAACGTAACCTTGCCAATCGACGCTCAACAAACTGCGGCACATGACATTTTCAAGGTTCGCCAATTGGAAGTTATCGACGAGCAATTGCTGATACGAGTCAAACCGACCGTCGCGCTCCAGCGCATGTTTAAAGCGCGCGATGGGCATGTTGGCGAGGGTGAGGAGGCGATCGAAAAAGACGCCGTAGTCAGCCGCGAGTTTTTGTTTGTAGGTGGCTTCTAGCGCTGCTTGCGCCGGCGGCAAAAACGGGCCGACGGGGTTGTAAACCAAGTCGAGCGGGAGCATAGGGTTGGCCTGGCCATAACCCTGCGCATTAAGCGTACGCAAACCGCGAATGCTTTTTTCAAACACCCCGTGCCCGCGCTGCAAGTCGACATTGTCCGGGCCATAACAAGGCAGAGAGGCCACCACCCGCACCTGCTGCGCGGCAAGGAAGGCGGCCAAGTCCTCCTGCCCGGATTCCTCCAAGATGGTGAGATTGCAACGGTCAATGACTTGCACGCCGAGCGCGCGCGCGCGCGTCACCAGCGCACGAAAATGCGGATTCAGCTCCGGCGCCCCCCCGGTGATATCAAGCGTTGAGAGGCGCTGCTCGGCCAAGAACTCCACCACTAGATCGATGGTCTCGGCTGCCATCGCCTCCGTGCGCAACGGTCCGGCATCGACATGACAGTGCGTGCAGGCTTGGTTGCAGCGATAGCCCAAATTGACCTGCAGCGTCAAAAGCTTGCCGCGCGTGACGTCGGGAAACGGAGGAATAGAAACGGAGGGGCGCGGCACCGCGGACATCGGTGAGACCTTAAATACTGAAGCAGTACGCAGTGTAGCCATCGGAGGAATCCGCACAAGGCGCTAGCGCACCTCCCCCAACGCCGCTAGAATCGCGGGCCTTCCTTCCGTGGGGCTGTAGCTCAGCTGGGAGAGCGCCGCGTTCGCAATGCGGAGGCCAGGGGTTCGATCCCCCTCAGCTCCACCAATTCAATATTCGATGCCGCTCGGCACCGTCCTCAAACTAAGATCTCTGGACGATAAGACTATAGATACAGTTATGCGGATAATCTCGCTCCTAAAAGACTCGCGCCAAATCGCTGCCGCGCTATTGGCTAGCGTAACGCTCACGACTACCGCCGAGCCGACATCGGATCACGCCAAATACGGCTCGGCGGATACGCTCGGGGCACTAAACAATCTGAGTTCTGAAACTGTACTGCGAGCAGCCGACCTAATCCGCGAAGGCAAGGTGTATTCGCTGGCGATCCCAACCAGCCCGCGTAGCGTGGCCTATGGTGCGCGCAACTATCAGATCCACGTGGCGCCGATTTTCATCGGCAATGACTCGACCTACGGCGCCAACCATCTGCAGGGCTTTGACGATGTCGTCATCTCGCACCTTGGCGTCGGTACGCAGATCGACGGATTCGCGCATGTCGCGATCGAAGGTCGTCATTACAACGGTGTGGAGACGAAGAATGTGATCCGTCCTGATGGCGCGATCCGTTACGGCGTTGAGACCATCCCGCCGATCATTGGGCGCGGTGTGTTGCTAGACATGGTAACGGCTGCGCCCGGCGGACTCGCCGCGGGCGCAGTGTTTAACCGCAAGGAACTTGAAGCGGCCGCATCTCGTGAAGGTGTGCGCCTCATGCAAGGCGATATCGTGCTGCTGCACACCGGTCATCTGGTCGCTAGGGATGGCGACTATGTGCAGGATCTGCAGCATGTTGCCGGATTAGGCGTCGAAGGCGCGGAATACCTTGCCGCCCAAGGTGTCGTTGCCGTCGGCATGGATGCCTGGATCCCAGAAGCCATGCCGGCGGAAAACAAGGACGACTTCCTGCCAGTTCACGGCACCCTACTCGTCAAGCACGGTGTGCACATACTCGAAAACATCCGCACTGCGGAACTCGCCGCCGATCGCGCTTACGAATTCTTCTTCGTTCTCGCCGCGCCGCGTTTCAAGGGAGCCGTACAGAGTGTCGTGCATCCGGTGGCTATCCGGTAAGGATAAATCTCGGCTCTGCGGACAGTGCGCAACGGTCGATCGTGTGATCTCACAGAAGGTTTACAGCTATGTGATCGCTGATGGTCGACGCGATATCCAGTCCCAATTGGCGCGCCGTCTACTCCGCCCCTGAAAACACGACACCACACTCGTAATTAGCGCCAGCATCCCAAACCACCCTCGGCTGTCGGCATCCACCTCTTTGGGAATGCCGAACTCCGGCGCTTGTAAGCGTCGCGCAAACTCGTCCGCGGATCCGAGTCGCAGATAGCCAAGGCCGGTCTTCTCGGCGAGCGATTGCAGATAACTTTCGCGTAACGACGATTGCGCTTCGCTGGCGGTATCTACTGCCAACGTCATGTGTGCGCTCGGCAGATCTTGCGCGCGCCATACGCCGCTCGGTTCGCCATGTTTGTCGAATTTCGGAATCGGCGCTGGGTTTAAGCCGCCAACACCAACCACGAGCCCTGCGATCTCTCCTGGTTCGTCGGTGAATTGCGGCACCACCTCTGGATTGATCGGCGGCGCTTCGTGCCCGTCGGTGAAAAATACCAGCCGCGTCTTGGCTGGTAGCTGCGCCAATAGGTTGATGCTTTTATAAAGCCCCTTGGCTACTTCGCTGCGTGCTTCCCAACTCATTTTCCAGCTGATGTTATCGATGATGGTCGCGAGTTCACGGTAATTGCCGCACACCTCAATCGGCGTGATCAGCAAAAACGCTCGATGCCCGGTGAACAACGCGAGACCGGCCTCCGACCCGCACGGCAAGGCGGTGAGCGCCGTCAACGCGCGCGTCTTCGCGAACGCCAAACGCGCGAGAGGGTTATCGTCGAGCGTGACATCGCTCACGTTCATACTCTGCGAGATATCGAACACCATGACATAGCGATAGGTCGGTTGCGTCATCCTTAGCGTCGGCCGCGTAAAAGTGGCCGCCAACGCCAAGGTTGCGACGGCGAGCCATAAGACGGAGGTACGTCGCCATGCAGTCATGGCCACGGCTCCACGTCTTCACCGCCGATGATGGTGCGCACGGGACTTTGCCGGCCTTCGACTTCCGCCGGTCGTTTGTCAAAAGGGTCGGGGAGTAAACGCAGCGCGCGTTCAAGGTTATAGCGAGCGTCCCACAGCGCTGGATCCTCGCGTAGTGCCGCGCGGTAGCTTTGTTTCGCGAGCTCGATCAACGGTATTGCGCGGTCTGCCTCTTGTTGCAGATCAAATGTCGCCGCTTGCTCAAGATAAGTATTGCCGGCATTGAATAGCGCCGCGGTGCGTAAAGCGCGTATCTCGCTCTGCTCAAGCCGGCTGTAATAATCGCGCGCTTGTTGATACTCGCGCGCCTCGTGCACGGCGTAGGCTTTGGCGAAAAAGCCATAGTCACCGGCGAAGGTGCTCGCTTGCGCGTATCGCTCGGCAGTCACCGCACGGTCATAGCTTGTACTATCGCGATACCGCCAGAGTTCGCTTGCCAAGCCAAGCGCACAAACGATCGCCATTACAATCAACAAAACGGCTGGCCGCGGTTTCAGCCCCATGTTTGCTTCTCGGAGACACGCGCGCCTAACAAAAGCACGATACCGGCCAGTGCCAGGCCATAGCACCATGCGGTCAAATCTTCGCGCGGAATGATGTCGCGATAACGGATAGGTAAATTTTGAAGCTTGTCGACTTCCGCGATGGCGTCACGTAGCGCATCCGGATTTTCAGCGGAGAACGCGCGATACGGCAGCCCCATCTCCGAGAAAAATTTGTGCACCTGCTGCTCAGGCACGGCGGCCGCGCCCTCGCTTATTTTCAAGCCAGGACTGTGCTGATCTCGCATGTAAAGCCAATAGAGCGTGACCCGATACTTCTCGAGCAGATTGCGAATGCGATCTTGCATCGGAATGGTTAATACCGCGCTGCCGTCCGACAACAGCATGATGATGCGCGAGCCGGTATAGGGCTTGTCTTTAAAAAATTCGAGCGACTTGAGAATACCGGCACCGAGATCGGTGCTGGCCAATCCGCGTTCGATGGCGCCGGCGGCAATCGCGGCTTGGATCGCCGCCTGCTTTTCGGTCAACGGTAGCACAGCGATGGGATTACTACTGAACACAAAAAGCGCAAACATGTCTTGCCGTCGGCGCGCCGCATATTCCGCCAACAACTCGCGCGCGATCTGTCCCTTGGAGCGATATGTCCCCCACACCGCCGCGCGCGAAATGCCTTTATTGCCGGTCGCGAACGGGCGGTCCATGCTGCCGCTACTGTCGATCAACATCAGCACCTGCGCACCTTGGCCGATTCGCTCGACACTTTGCTCCGCGCGATAAAGCCCGGCGATGCCACACACCATCGCCGCCATACTCACCACCATGAGCAACCTCAGCGCCCAATCCAGCAGGGTCGACAACCCATCCGCCGGAATAAGCGTGAGCGACGAATAGAGGACCGACTCCTGCCCGTGTCGCAGTACCGGGAGTAATGTGACCGGCAGCAACCACAGCCAATGCGGATGGGCAAAATTCAAGTTCATGCGCGTTCACACGCGGCGCAGGCCGCGACAAAGGCGCGGAGTTCCGCCGGTGCATAGTCAAACCCCGGCTCGTCATCATGCGCGCCGAAGAAATATCGATTCGAACAAGCGTAAAACCGCCGGACTTGCGCGGCGAGCGGGACGTAGCGCGGGTTTTGCATAAGGAATTCATCCAACGTATCCCCAAACAACGTGCGCCGCGCGGTATCGTCAAATGCACGATGGACGGCGCGTAGCGCGTCTGCATAGCTCTCGGTCTGCCAATGGGTGATGCGTTGGCGGGAAAGCCGGCGCACCAAAGCAGCAAAAGGCGGTTGGCGCATACCTAGACCACTGCGCAGATAGGCAAGCCCGCCCAACGCCACCCACAACGCGCTGCCCCACGCGATCAGTGGCCAGCGCGGGTTGTGGAGCGGGAGCGGTTTAATCGCCGGCCGCAAATCCGCTTGCGCGAAATCCGTCACCAAACCAATTCGTAGGCGGGATACCGGGATGAGCGCGCGCCGAGTATCTTTACCATCGCTGATAGGCAGGTAAATTTCGGGTAGTCCGATATCGGTCACGTTTGGAACCACGTTTATCAATTGGTAGGTAAAGAGGAGCCGATACTCAAATCCGTTTTGCGTGCGCTTGGTCTTGATGCTCGGCGGCTCAAGTGTGAGCCAGTGCGTGAGACGGCCGCCGGTCGGCAGTTGCTCAAGCTGTAAGCGATACGGCGCGTTAACCTGCAATAAAACGTCACGCTGCAATTTGTCACCGATGAGATAACCGAACGCACGGGGCTCTGCGACTTCAAGTTGCGTGATTGCAGGTGCCTCGGCCGCGCAGCGCCATGCGCTCAACAATACACACAATGTTGCCAACACCTTCATCACTACCAGGCGACGCATGAGGTTAGCCCAAAAAATAGCGCGTCACGTCATCGGGCACGAACGCGTCTTGCAGAAATAACGGCGGACGCGCGTATTGCCCGCAGAGCTTGAGCAACGCCGCGCGCCGCTCGTGATACGCGCGTTCGATTTGTTGTTTTAACGCGCGCCGCATTAGAAGTAATCGTTCACGGCCGGACTCCGGATCGCGCAGCCGCACGAGCCCGCGCGCCGGCAGGTCTAAATATTCGGCCCGGTCCCACATCACCACCGGCACCACATCGTGATACGCGAGCGACGCCAGCACGCGTTCGGTAAAGGCCAACGGAAAATGAAAATCGGATAACAAGAACACGAGCGCACGCCGTGCGCCGAGGAGATCCGCCGCGCGCAACAAACCATCGGCATGCGGGCAGGGCCGCGACCAGGCGCGCAACCGCGCCGCCATCTCCTGTCCGTGCGCGGGATTGATCGACGGCGGTGAATAGAGCGCGGGGGTGGTTTGCTCCGCACAGCCAACAAAACCATAACGATCCCCGGTACGGTTTGCCGAATAAGCGAGGCAGGCGATGAACTCCGCCACGCGCGCGAGCTTGGATTGCTTGCCGCCAAACTGCATCGACGCCGACAGATCGGCAAGCGCGAACACTGGAATTGCGCTCGTCTGCTGATAGACACGCACCTGAATTTGCTCGAAGGGATCGCGCAGGCTGGCGTGCACATCAAAGCGGCGCGGATCGGGCGCATCGATCAGTGCGGCGTGATTCCGGAAATGCAGGCCGCCGCCACGCTGGCGACTGGCGTGATGCCCGGGATGTCCACCACGTGTCCGCCAGTGGACTTTGTAATGAAGTTCGGCAAGCGCCATGTTAGGGCGAGGCAACCCGCTCGAGGATGCGCGTCATCAATGCCGTGATGAGTGAGGTGCGTTGCAGTTCATACACCGGGCTCAAGAAAATGCGATGCGCGAGCGTTTCAAACACCACCGCGTGAATATCTTCCGGCAATAACCGATCTCGCCCCTGCAGCCACGCGGCCACTTTCGCCGCGCGCATCAACATGCCCATGCCGCGCGGACTCACCCCCGATAACACCAAACGCTCCATATCGACGCCATCCAGCGCCACCCCGTAAGCCACCGGCGTCCGGGTCGCGGCACATAAATCGAGCGCGTAATACTCAATGGTGGGTGTGGTTTTGACATTCGCTTGAATGCGCGCCGCGACAGTATTCAATTCTTGGAACGGTACGAGGCCGGGTTGGAGAGACTCAATCAACGCGTCTACATCAAAAAATCGCGGATCGACCAATAACTGCCGCTGCAATTCGCGATCCGCGGGCAACGTGATGTTCAGTTCCATCAAAAAACGATCGCGCGCGGCGGCGGGTAACTCGAAGGTTTCTTCTTTTTCGACGCGATTACGATCGGCAAATACCTGCAGATGCGGAAATCGATACTCCCGATTGAACGCCGCCACACTGCGCTCCGCCATCACGCGCAACAACAGCGAATGCACCTGAGGGCGCGCGCGGTTCACTTCATTAAAAAAGAACGTGGCGAGCTTCGCGCCGTGCTTGAGCAAGGGGCCCGGATCGACCGAAGGGCGGCCGGCTTCGTTGATATAAGTGTGATAGACGAGATCGTTCGGCATCAGATCGACCGTGCCTTCGATGCGTTCATAGTCGCCGCCGAGCACCCGCGCCAGCGCACGGAGCAAGGTGGTCTTGCCGACGCCAACATCGCCTTCCAACAACGCGTGACCGCGCGCGAATACCGCGATCAGCAATAAGCGGATCGGCCGTTCTTGGCCGATGATGGCGCGTTTCATCTCGGCTTCGAAGGTCAGCGCGCGGTCGCGCCAAGTCTCAAGCTCGGTATCGCTACCGGATAGCGGTGGAGAAGCTAAAGCTGACAAATCCCGTGCTCCCGTCGCGCGGCGCATCCCGGTTTGAGATTAAGCCGGTTGCGACCATGATTGTTGATTGCCGCAGGAGTGTAGGTGGCGTGCCGCGAGGGCACAAGCGAGTGCGCCGATGCCTCCCCCCGTCTGCACAAATAGGCGAGTTGATACGATAGCAGGCGCAATCCATTTACGGCGACTGTTCCAGGGACTTTCCGCGCGCGCGTGAATGTCGGATCATCGGCAGTATCGCTCAAGGAGACTCAACATGACCGACCGCCCGATCAGCCGCTACCCGATCCCGGCATTGACGGACCTTCCAGAGGACATTCGCGCGCGAATTGTCGCCGTGCAAGAAAAGTCCGGATTTATTCCGAATGTTTTTCTGGTGCTGGCGCGGCGCCCAGATGAATTTCGCGCGTTCTTCGCCTTTCACGATGCGCTGATGGAAAAGGAAAGTGGCTTGAGCAAGGCGGAACGCGAGATGATCGTCGTTGCCACCTCAAGCTACAACGACTGTTTGTATTGCGTCATTGCGCACGGCGCCATCCTGCGCATCCGCGCGAAGAACCCGCGCATCGCGGATCAATTGGCGACCAATTATCGTAAAGCCGAGATCACGCCCCGGCAGCGCGCAATGTTGGATTTCGCGGTCAAAGTCGCGACCCAGGCGGGCGCTACCGACGAAGCGGATTTCGGCGCGCTACACGCGCATGGCTTGACGGACGAAGACATTTGGGACATCGGTGCGATTGCCGCGTTTTTCGCGCTCTCCAATCGCATGGCGAATCTGACCGGCATGCAGCCGAATGACGAGTTTTATGCGATGGGGCGGCAACTTAAGAGCTAAAGGAGCCATAGCCCAGGCGGCTATAAGAGTATGGCGCATTGCCCCACCTGTAACTTGGAGGTCAATCTCACCGACGAACATTGTGCGCGGTGCAAGTCGGACTTTTCGCGCGAATCCGGGGTTGCGCCGTCGATAGCTTCGGCCTCGAGCGCACCCGAACCCGCTGCATCGCATCGCCCAAAGGAGCGAACGAAGGTGGCGAAAGGATTTCGCGCAGGGGTGACTGTCGCGAGGGGAAAGTACGGCTTTGAATCCCGAATGACCGCCGCCTCAAGTAAAAAATCTTGGACAAACCCTTATGAGCGCGTGACGCCGAGTACCAAGATATATGTCCATCGCGGGTGGGAGGATCCGTACGTTCCGAATGAAATTCCGCTTGGCGGTCGGATTACGTTGTTCTTTTCTTCCATTGTGATCATTGCATACGCGTCGATCGGACTGGCATGGGGGTACTTGTTCATTCCGCTAAAACGCGGCGGCAGCATAATTTTCATGGGAGTTCCGAGCTTATTCTTAGCCTTAGCACTCCTCCTTGCCGCCGGTACATTGGTACTGCAAATCATAGATCACTACGACAAACGGAATAACGAACATGAATACGCCATTCTTTCGCGGAAATTTGGTGCTCTCGCCTGGCTTTGCGTCGTCTTTGGCATCGTGATATCGATCTCAAAAGTTGGATCGACCAGTTTTGAGGGCTTCGCCTCTGCGGTGCCTCTGGATTATTTGGGATTGCGATCTTACGAGTCGACACTGGGATTACTTAAGCGAAAGTTGCTGTTGTTTTTTTTTATTAGCGTCATATTCGTACTAATTTTATCTTTTTTCGGAAGGCGCATCTTCCCAAGAGCGGTATTGTTGTCTATCTGTGTCATGTTTTTTCTTATGGGTCTGCTCTTAGAATGTTCTGTGCTACAAGACGCAATAGACGGCCATATTAAAATTCGTTTTCGGCGCGCCCCTGACATTTCCGTAGGTGCCGCGGAAGACCCCAGACTCTTTAAGGCCATGCTGTATTCGCACGCGATAATCGGACTCATGATGTTAGGGATGGCGATTATTGGCATTGCCAAATGCTTTTTGGGAAATGTATCAGTGGATAAAGAAGGTAAAATTCTGTGGTAGTTGACCTGATTCGGATGTCGATGTGGCGCATTCACTGCATTGGCCGCACCGTTGCTCGCGCCCGATGGGGTGCGGCTTCTCTTGGACACCGTAAAGGGTTATAGGGTCAGATTTATTTTTCGCTCCGAATTAGACCTACCTCTATCACCGGATACCCAATACGCAGGCACGGAGCCCTCCCCCGGGTGTCGAGCACCGAGTGTAATCAGCGATTTGCCCCTCCCGATTTTGTAATACCCCTAGAAGAGGGGTACTACCATTGGAGTTACGTATGGCCACGACGATGACCGTAAAAGGGCAGATCACCATCCCGAAAAATGTGCGTCAGGCTCTGCATTTGGTGCCTGGCGATAGCGTTGAGTTCAACGTCAACCGCGAAGGCCAAGTGGTGGTCCACAAAGCCGGCGCGCGCGCTACTAAGAAACGAGATCGCTTCGAGTCCGCACGTGGTTCGGCGGAAGTGAAGTGGCGTACCGATGATTTGATGGCGTTGCTGCGCGGAACCATCTGACCTCCTCACCCCGGCTTAACCTCGTTCAAGGCGCTAGTTTTCGCAACTCACTAGCCAGCCACCCGCTTTTCAGATTGCCCGCTATTGCCTGAACCACCAAATGAAAGTTAGGGTGCCCGCCTGCTCGACGCTAACCAGACCTCGGAGCCATCGTGACCGATACCGATATCCTCGCCCAGTTGCACGCGAGTGCGGCGGACTTTTGCACGCGGGCCTTGCCACTGCGGCGCCTGCGCACGTTGCGTACGCAAAACAACTCCTTCGACGGCGCGTCGTGGCGGGAAATGGCCGCGCTCGGGTGGGCGGCGGTGGTCGTTCCCGAGGCGCGGGGTGGCATGGACTTAGGCGCGGCTGGCGTCGCCACGCTGTGCCGCGCGCTGGGCCGGGTGGTCGCACCGGAACCCTTGCTCGAATGCGGTATCGCGAGTGCGGCGCTTCTCTCATGTGGCAAGACAGACGCAATGGAGAAACTCATCGAAGGACAATGCGTTGTCAGCTTGTCGCTCACGCAAGTTGATTGGCAGGCAATAGGCGTTCACGCCACGCGCCTTGGCAACGGCTTCCGCTTGCACGGCATGCTAGAACAAGTGCCGCTTGCGCCGAGCTGTGAAGCGTTGCTGGTACCGGCGACGGTAGACGGGCAAGCGGCCGTATTTCTCGTGCCCACAAAAAATGCGGGCGTTGAAATTGAACCGTTCACGCTCGCCGATTACAGCGCGGATGGTCGCGTCATCCTGCATGAAGTGGAAGTCTCCATGGATGCGTTGATTGTCCGCGGTGAGGTCGCAATCAATGCATGTGAAAAAGCCGCCGCGCTCGCCGCGATTGGCGGTGCGGCTTATCTCCACGGGTTATGCGAAGCGCTGCTTGAAATGACCTTGGAATACACCCGCACGCGACGCCAGTTCGGACGTGCCATCGGGAGTTTTCAAGCTCTACAACATCGGCTCGCCGATCTTTACCTGCACAATCGGTTGACCGGCGCGGTGGTCGATGAAGCAGTCGCGGCCTGCGATCGGAGCGACACCCTACTCGCCACATACTGCGTCCGCGCGCGCTACCGCGCATGCGAAACGGCGATGCTGGTGATCAAGGATGGCATTCAACTGCACGGCGCGATTGGTTATACCGAAGACTGCGACGTTGCCCTTTACGTGCAGCGTGCGTTGGTCATGATGGCGCGTTTCGGCGTTTCACAAACGGAACGAACGGCGGCGGCGGAACATACTTTTGCTACGCATGCGGAGGCGCCTGCGGCAACCGTTGATTTGAATTACAGCCCGCCTAACAACGATTGGAATGTGTTGGACGATATTACCTTCCAACGCCACATTCGCGCGTGGATCGAGCATCACTATCCCGCCGCTCTGCGCCATTACCCGGGTCAAGTGCGCTGGGAAGCGATCAAAGATTGGCACCATAAACTCATCGCGCGCGGTTGGGCCGCACCGGCCTGGCCGCGCGAATACGGCGGGATGGCATTAACGCCCTCGAAGCTCCTTATTTTTATCGAAGAGTTGGAACGCTGGGGTGTGGCGCGCGCGCCAGACCAGGGCATTGTCATGATTGGCCCCACCTTGATCCGCTACGGCAATGACGAACAACGCGCGCGGTTTTTAAAACCCGCGCTGACCGGTGAGCATATTTGGTGCCAGGGCTACTCAGAGCCGAATGCCGGCTCTGATCTCGCCTCGTTGAGTACCCGCGCGGTGCTCGAAGGCGATGAGTTTATTGTCACCGGTCAAAAAACCTGGACCACGCACGGGCTTGATGCCACGCATATGTATTGCCTGGCCCGCACGGACGCGCAAGTAAAACCCCAGGCCGGGATCAGCTTTTTATTGATCGATCTCAATCAGCCCGGGGTGACCGTGCGCCCGATCAAAAATTTGTCGGGCGACATCGATTTCTGCGAGGTTTTTTTGGAAAACGTGCGCGTGCCTCGCGCCAATTTGGTCGGGGAATTGAATCAGGGTTGGACGATCGCAAAAGCGCTGCTGGGTTTTGAGCGGTTATTCGTCGGCAGCCCCAAGCTCGTGCAGCACGCGCTAAATCAATTGCGCGAATGGGCGCAGGCCACTGGCGCTGCGCGTGATCCGGTATTCATGGAGAGTTTCGCGCGGGCGGCCTTCGATGTGCGGGATTTGGAAGCGCTGTACACGAAATTCGCGGAAATTGTAAAACGCGGCGAGGCGCTGGGCGCCGAGGTTGCGTTATTGAAGATTTGGGCCACCGAAACATATGTCCGATTGAGCGAGATGATCGTGCGCGCGGCGGGCCCGGCGGGTGGCCGCCAAGGTGCGCAGAACTTCAACGGCGCGCAAGTCGATGTCTTGAGTCACTTCTATCAAGCGCGCCCGGCGCCCATCTACGCCGGTAGTAACGAAATTCAACGCAATATCATCGCAAAGCAAGTCTTAAATCTGCCGACATGACGCAACTGACGCAGTCCTACTGGCCGGCGACCACCGAGGTTGCGTTGAATCGTGTGACCTGTGGCGAGGTGTTACGGCACGCAGCGGCGATCCGCCCCACGCATCTCGCACTCATCGAACACGATCTGTCGATCTCCCGCCGCCGTGCCTATACCTACGGTGAATTGTTGTCGCACGCCGAACAAACCTCGCGTGCACTCCTAAAACGTTATCCAAACGGCGGGCATATCGCGGTGTGGGGTGGTAACTGCGCGGAGTGGGTGATGCTGCAATACGGTGTGGCGTTGGCCGGTATGGTACTCGTGACGGTCAATCCCGCGGTGCGGACCGCAGAACTCGCTTATTTGCTGCGCCAGTCCCGAGCACGCGCGGTGTTTCATGCGCGCGAATATCGTGGCGTGACATTGGCGGAGCTGGTGGCGCAAGCCTGCCGCGACGAGGCATTAACGGTTGACGCGTTTGTCTTGGACGAGTTGCTCGCATTTGCCGCCAGCGGCGATCCCCGCACTGCGCTGCCGGTGGTCTTACCGGAAGCGCCGGCGATGATCCAATACACCTCTGGTACCACCGGCCGTCCCAAAGGTGCGTTACTCAATCATTTCAGCATCACCAATAACGCGCGCTTGATGGCGATAATAAAAGAGTTGAACGCGGAGACGGTCAATCTCGCCGTTGCGCCGCTTTTTCACACCGCGGGTTGCGTCGCCAACGTACTCGGCACTGCGCAGGCGCAGGGCACGATGGTGTTGCCGCCGGCGTTTGACGCCGAGCATATGTTGACGTTGATCGAACGCGAGCGGGTCACGTATGGCTTTGGTGTGCCGACGATGTTGATCGCGATGCTGGAGGCCCAGACCAGGAACCCGCGCGATCTCAATAGCCTGCAAGTGGTGTTCTCCGGTGCGACTACCGTGCCTATCGATCTCGTGCAGCGCGTGGAGACGCAGTTCAACGTGCGACTCATTATCGGGTATGGCCAGACGGAAACCTCGCCCGCGATCACGCACACGCGGCTGACGGATAACACGCGCGATAAAAGCGAAACCATTGGTCAGGCGATCCCGCAAGTGGAGATCAAAATTATCGATCCCGCGACCGGCGCGACGTTGCCGGTCGATCAACCCGGCGAGCTTTGTACGCGTGGTTTTCTGGTCATGATGGGTTACTTTGAAATGCCCGAGGCCACCGCCGCCACTATCGATGCCGAAGGCTGGCTGCATACCGGCGATCTGTGCACGATGGATTCGCGCGGCTATTGCCGAATCACCGGCCGCTTGAAAGACATGATCATTCGCGGGGGCGAGAATATTTATCCGCGCGAGATTGAAGAGGTGCTGTTTACGCATCCCGCGGTTTCCGAAGTGGCGGTGTTCGGCGTGCCGGACGACTATTGGGGCGAGAGTGTGGGCGCGGCCGTCACCTGGCGCGATTCCCCCGTCACCGGCGATGCCTTACGAGAATTTGTGCTTGCGCGGCTCGCGCGGCACAAGGCGCCAACCGCGTGGTTCGCATTGCCGCAGATCCCGGCCACGGCCTCGGGTAAGTTGCAAAAATTTAAGTTGGTTGAGATGGTGCGGGGCGGGGAGTTGGAGAGTTACCGCATTTAGTAAGACCCTCACCCTACCCTCTCCCGCACGCGGGAGAGGGTCCATGTGAACCTGCCCCACCGGGAGGGTTCATGCTCGCCTCTCCCACCGCGAGAGGCCGGCGCGCAGCGCCGGGTGAGGGGCGGCGTTTCTACGAGTGCCGGGATAAGCCCCTCACCCTGCCCTCCCGCACGCGGAAGAGGGTAAGAAACTTGTTTTCCACGAAGGAGGCACGCAATGCCAATTGGACTCGAATATCCGCGACCGCATGTCGCGCTTATCACCATCGACAATCAGCCGAAACGCAACGCGATGAGCCGCGCGATGATGGCGGAGCTATGCGCCGTGTGGGACAAACTTGAAGTCTCCGACTGCCGTTGCATCGTCATCACTGGTGCCGGCGACAAAGCATTTAACGCCGGCGCCGATGTTAGCGGTGATTTGAGCGCGAGCGAAGAAACCGCGCGCATGGTCAATCGTTCGTTATTAAAAACATCGAGCTATCCCAAGCCGATCATTGCGGCGGTCAATGGCGTATGCGCCGGCGGCGGCGTGGAACTGATGCTCGCCTCGGATATTCGGTTCGCGGCGCCGCACGCGCGTTTCGGCCTACCGGAAGTGAAGTGGGCGATATATCCCTTCGGCGGCGCCACCGCCAAACTCGTCAGCCAAATTGGCTATGTGCACGCCATGCGATTGTTGCTGACGGCCGAGATGATCGAAGCGCACGAAGCGGTGCGGATAGGCCTTATCAATGAGGTCGTGCCGATGGAAGCGCTGCTCGACAAGGCGCTCGCGACAGCGGAGGTCATCGCGGCGAACTCACCGGTCGCCGTGCAGGCGGTCAAACAACACGTCAGCGCGGGACTCGCGGAAGCAACGTTGGCACGCGAGGCGGCCGAACAAGCGCACGGTGATCGCGTGCGCGCGAGCGCGGATTTTGCGGAAGGCGTGGCGGCGTTTCGGGAGAAGCGGGCGCCGCGGTATTAACCCGAGAGAACTCCGCCGTCATTTCGAGCTTGTAGCTTGTAGGTTGGGGTGAGCGCTAGCGAACCCCAACATCTGACGATCATAATCGCGCGAGCGGCAAATCTTCGGAAATCGTTGGGGTTCGCTTCGCTCACCCCAACCTACGAGAGATAAATCGGTCGGCAAATTTGCCGAGCCAATCTTCGATCTTCGCGGTAGAAACATCTTCACCCATGCCGTAACCAATCAAGAGACGCGACACACCGACTTTCGCCATCGCTTCGACCGTTGCCTCGTCTTCCTTGGCGAGAATGGCCGTGATTTCAATCTCGCGCGGATTGCGGCCGATCTTCGCGCATTCGTCATCGATCACACGTCTCAACTTGGTGACATCTTCGGGCGCGAACACCCCCGGAAAGAACCCGTTACCAAAGCGTGCCGCACGGCGCGCCGCACCTTCGCTGTGACCGCCAATCACGATATGTACGCCTGCGGGGTTGACGGGTTTAGGCGCACACTCGACAGGACCCCAACTAAAGTACTTGGAATCAAAAGCTTCCGGCGCCGCTTTCCACAAAGAGCGCATCGCGCGAATGGTTTCATCGGTGCGGCCTGCGCGCTCCCTAAACGGAATGCCAAGCGCCCGAAATTCATCTTCCATCCAACCGATGCCGACGCCTAGCAACAAACGACCCTCGCATAAGCGGTCGAGTGTCGCGGCTTCTTTCGCGATATAGAACGGATGCCGTTGCGGCAGGATGACGACTCCTGTTCCCAATTTGATTTTGGACGTGATGCCCGCCGCGAAGGCAAGCGGCAGCAACGGATCGGGCAATGCGGTACTAGGCGCGAGCGGGATCTTGCCGCTCGGGTGATAAGGGTAAGTCGCTTGGTAACCCACCGGGATGACCACGTGCTCTACCGTCCAAACCGACTCAAACCCCACGCGCTCGGCGGTCGTGACCAGCTTTGCGAACGGCTTCGGTTCGGAAAAAGCGCCTACATTGACAAAAAACAGGCCGTAATCCATGTGCACTCCTCTCTCGGTCGCGGGTATTTCTTAAATTCGGACGGAGCTTAGCCGACTGCCGCCGCTTTGCACTATAGTGCACGCGAATCGCACCGCTTCAGAGGAAGATCACCGATGGCAAGCTCCAATAAAAAAATGCTCGAAGGCATTAAGGTACTCGATTTCACGCAGTATCTCGCCGGCCCCGCCGCCACTCGTTTGCTGGCCGACTTAGGCGCCGAGATCATCAAAATAGAACGCGCGCCGACAGGCGATCTCGGCCGCAAGATCCATCTCGTCTCACCTAACTTAAGCGCACTCTTTCTCGCCTGCTGCGCCGGCAAAAAAAGCGTCGCGGTGGAATTTAATAGTGGCGCTGCGCGCGAGCTGGTGCGCGACTTGGTACGACAGACGGATGTCGTCATCGAGAATTTCAGCCCTGGCGTCATGGAGAAATACGGCTTTGACTACACAAGCCTCAAAGCCATCAATCCCAAACTCATCATGTGTTCAATTTCGGGCTTCGGGCAGGAAGGCCCGTATGCCAAGAACGTCAGCTTCGACATCATCGCGCAGGCACAAAGCGGCGTCATGTCGATGACCGGCGAGCCGGACGGCCCGCCAACCTATGTCGGCAACTACTTTGGCGATCCGAATGCCGGCGTTCATGCGGCACTTGCCATCTGCGCCGCGCTCTTTCACCGCGCGATGCACGGAGGCGAAGGCCAGTACATCGACGTCTCGCAGCTGGAATCGTTGGTTTATCTCGATTACATCAACATTCCGCTGAATTTGATGACCGAGGGACGCATTCAACCCAAACGCTTCGGCGGCGACTTTTTCAACGTTTGCCCCTATGGGGTTTATCGTTCGAAGGAAGGTTATCTCGTACTTGCGGTTGCGGAGAATCAGTGGGGGCCGTTGACGCGCGCGATGGGCCAACCGGAGTTGGAAACGGACGAACGCTTTGCGACGCAAATCGCGCGCACCTCGCGCCGCCCGGAAGTGCGCGCCATTATCGAGGCGTGGTTGCAAACGCTACCGGACGATGCCGCCGCACACCGTATTCTCGCCGAACATCGCGTACCGTCGGCACCTATCTTGGATATTCCCGAAGTGCCACAACATGCACAGATCAAAGCGCGCGAAGTTTTTCAACAAGTGGCGCACCCCGAACTGGGCAGTACGCCGATTGCGCGCTCACCGTTTCGTTCCACCGTCATGGATATGCGGATCCCGTTCCGCGCGCCGTACTTTGGCGAGCACAACGAAGAAATTTTGACTGGCCGCCTGGGCTTGAGTGGTGAGCGGCTCGCTGCGCTTTATGCCGAAGGCGCCATCGCGCAAGACAGCACGGTTAAAACATTGCGCCAAGCCGGCAAGCTTTAAGCGCCGGCGACCGCCGCGCCGAGTTCAAGTCCACTAAACCACTTGAGGAATTCCGGCACCTGCTTACGTGAAAAAATAGCCCCATGCTGCGGACATAGAAAGTCGATATCGAGCACGCGCACCCGGTCAATCCACACGTCGCGCGCGCGATTCGACGGCATCCAGCGCCGGTGGAAGGTCTCCATGAACGCGCCATGCTGTGCCATGTCTTTCACGAATAGCGCTGGCGCCTCTGCCGGCATCAGCGCCGCGCCAACGTCTCCGGTGAATAATATCTTGGCGCGCGGATCGTAGATGTGATGGTTGCCTGAGGAGTGCAAGTAGTGCGCGGGCACGCATTCGACGCTGTGGCCGGGACTCAAGTCCAGCGTCATGCCGCCATCCGGTATGGCGACGAGCTGTTCCGCATTACAACCGAAATGGGTAATGAATTCAGTCCACACCCACGGCACGTACACCTTGACCTCCGGACACACGCTGAGCCACAGCGATAACGATGACAAGATATCCGGATCTTGATGCGATCCGAAAATGTAACGGATGTTTTGCAGATCGATGTGATCGCTCACCGCGCTGATGACTTGCGGAAATATTTCGGAGCCACCCGGATCGAGCAGCATCCCCACCCCGTTCGAGATGATGAGATACTCATTGGTGTCGATGACGTACTTCGGTTTGTCCGGATCACGTCCAAACACTACCCATTTGACCTGGTTATCTTCGTAGAGCGTGTGTGTGTGCATCGTCTGATTCGTCACTAAAGATTGCTGCGTTACGCCATAGGGACTTCGGCGCGTGCGGTTAGTATGGCTACTTCGCGTATTCGCTCCGCCGCGCGATGCATCTCTTCCGCCAGATGTGCAAACGGACTTTGCGCCGACTCGCGCGAACCCGCGCTGGTAAAATGCGCACTCTCGATTAGGATTGTGACTTTGATGTAATCGATGATCCGCAGCAGCTTCTCCAAGTCGTCGGCGATGCCAACAAGTTCGGTGAGCATCGGCGGATGGCGCGCGCGGGCGTCGCTCAATCGGCGCTGAGCGCGGGCCGCCGCGGCGGACAATTGCGCTTGCGCACGCGAGTTTCCAGCGCACCGGCGCTGCGCGTCGGTAAGAATGTGTTGCTCACGGGAAATAGTGAAGCCCGTCGCCACCAACCGGGTCCAACGCGCCGTGAGATCACGAATGTTTTCCACCGTGCCATCGAGTGCCCGCGAGGTCGCGGCAATTTCATCGGTCAGCACGTTGAAAGAGCGCCCGGAATCGCCAATTTTGGCCGACGTGACCTTGGCGTTCATCGCGAGTAGCGACATCTGATACGCGAATCCGGCTAACGCCGCCGTCTGATGGCGCACCCGGAGCGCGGACACCAACGTACCCTCGATTCGCGCCGGCGGGGTCTCGGGACTAGTCGGAGGCACCGTCAGTTTGTTTGCTGCAAGCATGAAGCGGTTAGCGGCGGACGCTTGCTCAACCTAGCGTCCACCGCTCCATGCACTTGATCTAAATCAAAGGAGGTCCGCGTAGAGATCGAGCGCGCGCTCATGCGCCGTTGGCGCCAAATAATCCGGGAACATTTCGGTGGTCGGGCGATACTCTTTCAACACTTCGCGCGCGACCGTAACCTTGTGCACCTCGGTCGGGCCATCAGCGAGTCCCACGTGAAACGAATTGATGACCCAATCCGCGAACGGCATTTCGGTTGAGATGCCGAGCGAACCATGCAGGTGCAACGCGCGCGCCGCGATATCGTGGAGTACCTGGGGCATGACGGCTTTTACCGCAGCGATGTTCTTGCGTACCGCCTTGTAGTCTTTACCTTGGTCGATGAGCCACGCGGTTTCCAACACTAGCAAGCGGAATTGCCGCAGTTGCACCCAGGAATCGGCGATTTTCTCTTGCACCATTTGTTTCATCGCGAGCGGCTCGCCCTTGGTGACACGCGACAAAACCCGTTCGCACATCATGTCGAGCGCCTTCGAGGCTTGCGCGATGGTGCGCATCGCGTGATGCAAGCGACCACCGCCAAGCCGCACTTGCGCGACGACAAAAGCATCGCCGCGCCCGCCCAGCATGTTCTCGCGCGGCACTCTGACTTGGCGATAGCGCATGTAAGCATGCGTGGCCTCGGGTTCGCCGTAGAAAGTTAAATTGCGGATTATCTCAACGCCCGGCGTGTCCGCTGGCACGATGAACATCGACATGCGCCGATACGCCGGCGCGTCCGGATCAGTCACCGCCATGACGATAAAAAAGGCCGCGTAACGCGCATTCGACGAAAACCACTTCTCGCCATCGATGACCCATTCATCGCCGTCCGCCACGGCGAAGGTTTTGAACACCAAGGGATCGGCGCCGCCCTGCGGCTCGGTCATCGAAAAACAAGACACGATTTCGTTCGCGAGTAAGGGTTCTAAAAATCGCTTTTTTTGTGCTGGCGTGCCGTAGTGCGCGAGGATTTCCGCATTCCCGGTATCCGGGGCCTGTGCGCCAAACACGATGGGCCCAAAGCGAGAACGTCCGAACTGTTCGTTCATCAAAGCCAATTTGAGTTGGCCGTAGCCTTTGCCGCCGAGTTCTGGCCCCAGGTGACAGGCCCACAGTCCGCGCTCGCGCACCTTGGCCTGCAGCGGGCGCACCAGTTTGGTGAAACGCGGATCGTGAATATTCCATTGACTGCCGAGCAGGTGATCGAGCGGTTCGACTTCCTCGCGCACAAAACGCCCGATCCAATCGAGCTGGGTTTGGAATTCGGGGTCGGTTTCAAAGCTCCACATCGCACGTTTCCTCGATAAGTAATAAATCTCGGGGCAGTGTTGCCGCTAGCACGCGCGTCCGCAATCCCTCGCCTTCGTTGTTGCAAGCAAAATATTGCGATGCGAGTAGTTGCGGCGCTGTGTCGCACGCACTATGGTGCGGCAAGGCTATCAGCGCCGACGGTACATGCGGAATGAATAAAGAACAGTTCTACGCGAACGCACGACGCGACCTCAATGGGCCGCTCGATGGCATTGTGGTCGTTGAGGCCACGACGACTTGGGCGGGTCCGATGGCCGGCTGTGTGTTGGCGGATTTCGGCGCGACGGTCATCAAGGTGGAGCACCCGGACGGTGAAGTCATGCGCCGCGTCCCCCCTTTTGTGGCGGACACCAAGCTTTCGATCATGCACGAAGTGGTCAATCGCAATAAACAAAATTTGTCGCTGAGTCTTAAAGCAACCGAGGGGCGCGACATTTTTTTAAAGCTTTGCCAGTCGGCCGACATCGTGATCGAAAACTTCAAACCCGGCACGCTCGACGGATGGGGCGTGGGTTATCAGGACGTCAAACGCGTCAAGCCGGATATCGTGTATGTCTCGATCAGTGGCTTTGGACAGTTTGGCCCGTACTGCGATCGTCCGGGCTACGATCCGATCGCGCAGAGCTTCACCGGCTGGTCATCGTTAAACGGCGCGCCCGGCAGCGGTCCCACCAAGGCGCCGACATTTCTGGGCGACGATCTCGGCGGCGTGCACGGCGCGATGGCCGCGATGGCCGCGCTGCTACACCGCAACCGGACCGGCGAAGGCCAGCATGTCGATGTTGCTCTCGTCGACGGGCTGTTATTTCAAAGTAACGGCCAATTGACCATCGGTGCGCTGGGTATCACGACGCAAAAGTGGGGCAATCAATTTGAGATATCCGCACCCGTCAATGTCTACGCCTGCAGGGATGGCAGCGTGTACACCGGTGTGTTGCTTGATTCGCATTGGCGTGCGTTCTGTAAACACAGCGATAATCTCGCGCTGGCCGACTTAAACGGCGCGCAACGCATCGCGCGGCGCGAAGAATTGAATGGGTTGCTCGCGACCTGGTGCGCGGTGCGCACCACGCAGGAAGTGGTTTCAACCTTGAATGATCTCGGGCTTGCGGTGACGCGTGTCAATACATTCCAAGAAGCGGCACAAGACGCGCACGTCAAGGCGCGCGACATGCTGCAAGAAACGACGCTCGAGGGCGGCGCAAGCGCACCATTAACCGGGCCCGCCGCCAAATTCTCGCGTACGCCGACGCAGGTGCGAAGTGCAGCACCCGCGCTCGGGGCGCACACTGATGAGATCCTCGCCGGACTCGGATTGTCGCCGCCTGAAATCAGCGCGCTGCGCGCGCGCAATATTGTGTAATCACCATTGTTCAATTAACTGGGAGAAATCACATGGCTGATGCAGTCTATGAAGGAAGTTGTTTTTGTGGCGCCGTTAGAGTGCAAACCACGGGCACGCCGGCTGGCATGGGTTATTGCCATTGCGAAGATTGCCGACATTGGTCAGCTGGGCCTATCAACGCGTTTTCGCTGTGGCCAAAAGACAATGTCAAAGTGGTGCAGGGCACCGAGCACATCGATACCTACCACAAGACTGAAAATAGCTACCGCAAGTGGTGCAAAAAATGCGGCGGCCACGTGATGACCGATCACCCCGGCATGGGCATGTTCGATGTCTATGCGGCGATATTAAAAACGCTCGACTTTCAGCCGATGCTGCATGTGTTCTACGGCGAAACCAAGGTACGCGTGACCGATGGGCTGCCCAAGTTCAAGGATCTGCCGAAAGAGTTCGGCGGTTCGGGAGATATGGTGCCGGAGTGATCCGCGGTTGCGAGAACCCTGACCCTACCCTCTCCCGCAAGCGGGAGAGGGTTAGTGAAGTTATGCAACCGCCTTGAGCGGCATCCCCTTCCGTACCGCGGGCAAGATATCCGTGCCCAATAACTCCATTGCCGATAACACCTTGGCGTTTTCCAAACCACCAATTCGGGTCCAACACAGTAACTCATCGAATCCGAATTCACGCCCGAGCCGAATAAGCTTTTCGACGCAGTATTCGGGTTCACCGCATACCATCGAGGTGCCATCCACCAGTTCGTCAAACTCAACCCGTGCCGCGAGATCCCGCGAATTGCCGTAGCCCTCATAGCCTTTGACATCGGCCTGCCCACTGGGCGGCGCGACATATTTGGCAATCGTTCTGTAATACCACGTGACGCGCGGACCAAACGTCTTGCGTGCTTCCTCGCGGGTACGACCGGGGTAGACCATGACGAGGCAGCTTACCTTGCCGGTATCCGGATCAAACCCGGCTTCGCGGCGGCCGCGTCGGTAGGCCGCCAAGCCTTCACGCGCAAGATCGGCCGTCAGTCCAAACACGGTCGACATCAGCACGTTGTAACCATAACGACCGGCGATCTCGAAGGTCTCGGGCGACAAGCACGCCATGTAAACGGGCGGCGTCGGCTTCTGCAGCGGTTTCGGCCGCACGCAGATATTGTCAAAGTGGTAGTGCTTGCCGTGAAAACTGAAACGATCCTCCGTCCAACATTTGTGAATGACCTGCATCCCTTCGTCGAAGATTTCGCGTGACTGCGTTTGATCGAGTCCAAAGCCTTTGTATTCCATCGGCTGATATCCGCGGCCGACGCCGAGTTCGACCCGCCCGTCGCTCATCAAATCGATGAACGCGAAATCTTCGGCGACACGAACCGGATTATGGAACGGCAGGATGACCACGCCTGTCCCTAAGCGTATTTTTGACGTACGGGCCGCCACTGCCGCGAGCGATACCTGAGGCGACGCGCAGTAACCGTACTCCGAGAAATGATGTTCGGCCGGCATAACCGTGTCGTAACCTAAGCGCTCGGCTTCGATCATGAGTTCCATCTGGTTCTTCACAACCTGATGTTCGGTGTAGCCGATTGGATTCTCGAACAAGTGCAACATACCCAGTTTCATAGAGACCTCCACCTGATTACGCCCGAATGGGCGCGCGAATTTCGGAATTTCTTGAGCGGATTGTGGGGATGTTCAAGGTTTGGCGATGTTGACCTGGATCAACCCGCCCGCTGCACCGAAGATGGCGATGTTCGGTTACGCTTAGCGTGCCCGTTCGTCCTATAGGACGCTTATTCGGCCATCGCTATTCACCGGTTTTAAATTTCGCTTGAACGCTCCTTCGTTTTCCCGACGACGCTTACTTCTCGGCACGCTTGCTTGGACGGTGTCACGCGTCCATGGCGCCGCTCCTATTGCTGCATCTCGCGAATATCCCTTCACGCTTGGCGTTGCGTCCGGCTACCCCACACCAGACGGTTTTACGCTTTGGACTCGGTTGTGCCCACGTCCCTTCGAAGTCGGTGGCGGACTCGACGCCATGCCCTATCGTGTGCACTGGGAAGTCGCGGATGACGAGCAATTCCGCGCGATCCGCCTGCGCGGCGACGCAGTGGCCGAGCCTGCGTTTGCGCACTCGGTGCATGTCGATGTGCGCGGGCTCCCACCAGGCCGCGCGTTCTGCTATCGCTTTTTCGTCGGCGACGCCGTAAGCCCGGTCGGACGCACTCGCACCGCGCCGCGGCTGAGCGACGAACCCACCTTGCTCCGGCTCGCGTTGGCGAGTTGCCAGCACTTCGAACACGGGTACTACGCGGCGTATCGCCACATGCTGCGCGATGATCTCGACTTAATCGTTTTCGTTGGGGATTACATCTACGAAGGCAGTTTTGGACCAGTGCGCGTGCGCAATCACCCGGGCCAAAACCCAATCACGGTGGACGAATACCGCCTGCGTTATGCGTGTTATCGCGCCGACCCACTACTGCAACAAGCCCACGCGCGTTATCCGTGGGTGCTGGTCTGGGACGATCACGAAGTTGAAGACAATTATTATGGTGATCGTTCGGTGTATTACGACGATCGCGCGCAATTGCGCGCCCGCCGCGCGGCCGCGTATCAAGCCTATTACGAACATCAACCGCTACCCGCGCGCATGCGCCCGCAAACAGATGGGATGAGAATCTTTACGCACCTCGCGTGGGGAAAACTCGTCCAACTCATGCTGTTAGATACCCGCCAGTATCGCAGCACACTGCCCTGTCCCCCGAATCTACAACGCGCCAAACCCGGCTGCCGCGCGTGGACCGATCCGCACGCCTCGATGCTCGGTATTGCGCAGGAACACTGGCTAACTCATCGCTTGCGCCACTCGCCGGCCCGTTGGAACGTTCTTGCGCAACAACAACTCGTCGCGCGCTGGGATCAAGCTCCCGGGCCCAGAGAGCAATTAGAGAATAGCGGATGGGATGGCTATCCGGCCGCACGTTCGCGCCTCATCGCGTCATTGCGGACAATCGCCAATCCACTGGTGCTTAGTGGGGACGCGCATTCCTTTTGGGTGAATCATCTTCAGCGCGATTTTTTGCGCCCGGAGGAACCGCCGGTGGCGACAGAGATTGTGACGACCTCCATCAGCTCCTACGGTGGCGACGCGAATTCCCTGGACGGGGTGACAGCGGAAAACCCACACATCAAGGCCGCCAATGCCCGTTATCGCGGTTATGCGCGGCTCGACATTCGACCTCAACACACCGCCTGCGATCTGCAAGCCATGACAAATGTCGAAGAGCCGGATTCGTCGAGTTTCACGCTCTCGAGTTGGTTGGTGGAAGGCGGGCGGCGGGGCGTTAACAAAGCGTAGCGTTGTGCCCACTAAGCGGCGACCGGGGTGTAATGCGTACGCCGCCAATCTGGAATTCGCAGCGCGCAATACAAGGCAAGCGCCAAATCCAAATATAGACAGGCGCGCGCATACCAGTGAGGAATATGCGCATAGCCATGGAGGTGCCATAGATCCCACGCGAGTCCATGTCCGGCGATCCCAAGCACCAGCAGCCATGGCCAGCGTCGAAAACCTAACCCTGCAAGCGGCACGAATAGCGCCAATCCCAATACCTCCACCGCCAGCACATCGCGACCGAGATCTTGGCTAAACAGCACGTAGCGCGCGACATACACGAGCGGCATGCCCGCTAGAAACAGGGCGACCGTCAGTGGCTCGAGCCATTGCGAGCTAGACGGCAGCCAACGGATGATTATCAAACACAACAGCGTATTGAGTGCACCGATAGCCGCCCATAAACAAGGATCGCGCGTGATTCCTTCCCATGAAGGCACCATGGATAAGGCGTAAAACGTCACGCCCGCGTACAACAGCAACGCCCATGGCAATCGCCCCCCTAGCAACGCTTGCATCGTTCGCTTACCGCGGATGATCGGCGTCACGCAGCAACGTGTCGCATCGATCGCCGTAACGCGCGTCCAAGATTGCGATATCGCGCCAGTCTTGGTGAATTTCGCGCATCATCTCGGTGGAGGCGTGTTCCATTTTTTGGTCCGCCGCCGGCTTTCCGTGTCGTTTAATCGCTTCATTTAAACTGAACTCACCGGCACTATAGAGCGAGTCATATTCTTTAATGCCGTGCCCACGCGCCGCGAGGAAATAGAACGCGGCGCAAGTAGCGAAACCGGGCGACGCGCTCTGTTCCGCGGTCGCGAAACCGCCTAGCGTTAACATGAGCATGCCGATGATTATCCGCGCTTGCATTGGGAACTCCCTGAAGTTTATGGCATGCCTACACGGCGCAATGCGAGACGCACTGAGTCAAAGGCGATATCGCTCGCACGCAGTGCAGTGGGCGTTTCCCAGGTCAGTTTCTGGACTTCGTCATTCGCGCTACTTGCAAACTTTGTGGTGCTGTACAACTCAAAAAACACATCGATGGTGCAGTAGACAACGTCTCGATAGCGATAGGTATTCGGAAACGAAAACAAATAGCGCGGTTCGCTCAGCGTCACGCCGAGTTCCTCGGCAACTTCGCGAATAATCGCGCCCTCCAGCGTTTCTCCGGGATCGACAAATCCACCGGGCAAATCGAGTAATCCACGCCCGGGATCGCGGCCGCGCACGATGGTCGCGATGGCATCGCCAGAGCGAATGATGGCGGCGACGCCGGTGGCAAGATTGTGAAAATAATTTAGACCACAGGCCGCACAACGATGATGACGTCCATCGAGCGACTCAAACCCGGCTGCGCCACAGCGCGGGCAATGCCGGGCCCAAGCTTCGGTAAAGTTGCGCGCAAGCGACATCGAGGCGCGGTGCTCAACGCTTTAGTTCAACTTCAATGAATGCGAGTTCGTGCGGCCCCGCATTGACCACGTTGTGCTCCACTCCAACGTTGCGGCTATACGACTGGCCAAGCTTTAGTTCCGCGTCAACGTTGCCCTGCAGCGTCTCGAGCCGCAGCGTACCATCGGTAATCGGCACCACCACATAATCAAAGGCGTGGCGATGCCAGCCGGTTTCGGCACCGGGCGCGAAGCGCCATTCGGTTACCCGGACGATGTCGTTATCCACTTGAATCGTGGCCGTCGCTTCCGGTCTTGCCATGCTGCTCCTCCTAGCTCCCCACGAGCTTCGCGCGAAACAAGAAAAATACCGCGCCTAGGATACATAAACCCGCCCATAGATAGTCGAGCGTTAGACGTTCGCGCAAATAGAAAATCGAAAATGGCACAAACACACTAAGTGTGATGACTTCCTGCAGGATTTTAAGCTGGCCGATATTCATGACCTGATGCCCAATACGATTCGCGGGAACTTGCAGCAGGTATTCGAATAACGCGATCCCCCAACTCGCCAAGGCGGCGATGACCCAGGGCTTATGATTGAGATGTTTGAGATGGCCGTACCAGGCGAAGGTCATAAAGACATTGCTCGCGGTGAGCAACAAGAGGGTCCAACAGTAAGGCAAGTTTGCCGCCGGCGGCACGAGCGGATGCTCAGCGTTTGGTTAAGTTAAGCGCCGGCGAGCGAAGGCCGCGCGCGGCCTTCGCTCGCCGGCCGTTTTTACGCTTTCGGCGCGAAGGCGCTGCACCAACCCTTGGCGGACACGGCTTGACCCGCGAAAATCCCGCACCCCCCCCATTCCGCATCCGGTGTGCCTTGGTAAAGTGCGCAGCCGGCGCAGGCCTGCCCGGCTTGGTAACGCGTGTACTTGGCGGCATCCACGGTAGTCGCATCGTGCTTATAACCAAGGCCACTCGCCTGTGCGCTATTTTCGTCCACATGCGGCATGTCGGCCGCAAAGGCGATGCGATTGGCGAGTAATTGCGCGACTGACACGCTGGCCACCACGCCAAGGCTTTGTTTAAAAAAAGTACGTCTGTTCTGATTCATAAAAACTCCAACTGCTTTAAAAAAAAGTGACGAGCTAATTGTCACCGCGCGCAGATAAGCGCTACCTGCGTTCGATCACTGTTCCAAGTAGTTATGCACGACCTCGCCATCGCCGAGGGTTAGATCTGCCGTATACAAAAATCCGCCGAGCACCGATTTAATCGGGATATCGCAGAATCTATCGACTGGGGATGGGAAAAATTCGAGTGTCGCCGCGCCCTTGTACACCTGTTTGACATTGACGTTCTGTAGCGTTGTCGACGCGAGTTGCATGACTTCGGGCGGGGCACCGTTTTTGACGGATGGCACCATTTTGAGCTGAATGTATTCCACGCTGCCGCCCATTTCCTCGGCCTGGCATAGCGGCCCAATCTCCATCGCACCGCGCACTAGCGGCAACCCACCGCGCTCAGCGGTGCCAACCATGACACCGTCGCGATCTTGAAGCGTGACGCGCCCGTACTTTTTAGGAAAACCCCAGATCTCCCGCCCGCCGCAGATCGCGATGTCATTATCGAGCACCAGCGACAGCGGAAAATTAACCGCGCGGCCTTTGAACTTGGCGTGCGCCGCCAGCAGGATTTCGTGGTAGGTACCAAAACCGGCGGTGAAAAACCGGCTGATGGTGACAAACATCGTGCCCTGCGGATCGGCCACCAACGGTTTCGGGACGTAATTGGCGAGCACTTTGGGATCGGTCCGAAAGCGGATCATCATCGAATACGCATCGCGGTACTCATACGGCGGTGGCGTATACAGCGGTGAGAGGTGCGGCATCGAGTAACCGAACGGAGATTTAAATGATTTCACGGCGGGCTTTTTCACAACGCGTGCATCCATGATTGGTTCCTCGTTTGAGATCGACCGATGCGCGATCCTAACCCGCGCGCAACGCTTCCACCATCCGCGCGAGTGTTTCTTCATCCCGCCGACTCGCGATCGGAATACTAAATTCGGCATGTGTGACGAGCGCGCCGTAACGCGTCTGTAATTTGGGGACGATTTCGTCGTAGGTACCGACTGTCGCGTAGAGATGCAGCACCTCATCCGAGATGCGTCCCGGCATTTCCTCCCAAGCCTGTGCGCGCGATAGCGCTTGTAGCTCGACCGCCAAATCGGTCAGGCCGTGTGCGTCGAAACAAGCCTGATACGCCGGGGTAGCCGCATAAAACGCGACTCTGGCGCGAACGTCGCGGATTCGAGCTTCCAAGCCAGCGGCATCCGGCGCCGTGGCGAGTAATGGCTTGATGGAAACCGCGAACCCGGCAAGATCGCGCCCGGCACGCGCCGCACCGCGCCGCACCGCCGGCAGCATGACCCCCCGGATATAGTCGGCCGTGCACACCGGGTGAGGCCGCACGCCATCCGCGACTTCACCCGCTACTTGGCACATATAGGCGTTGACCGCCGCCACATGGATCGGAATGTCCGGATGTTCGATTGGCTCTGGGGTAAACAGCGGCACGAGTAAGTTGAGCCGGTAGTGCGCGCCTTGGAAATCGAGCTTGCCGCCGGTCTGCCACGCCTGCCACAGCGCACGCAAAGCCAAAATATATTCGCGCAGCCAGGGTCCGGGTGCCGACCAGCGCATGCCATAGCGCCGTTCGATATGACCTTTGACTTGTGAGCCGAGTCCTAGCGTGAAGCGGCCTCGTGAAAGCTTCGCCAAGGTCCATGCCGTCATCGCCATGACCGTTGGACTCCGCGGAAACGCGATTGCGACCGCCGTGCCGAGCCGCAACGTTTGCGTGGCTTGCGCGGCGAGCGCCATCACAATAAACGGATCGGTTTTGGTGTCTTCGACCATCAACCCGTCATATCCCAAACGTTCGACTAGGCGGGCATCATCCATCACGCGGTGAAGATCGAGCGGAACTTCCGGCGCACGCAGACCGGGGTCAACTTTGCCGAGCGGCAATAAAGTTTCAACGCGCATCACGAAGCTCCGTGACCATCCTACGCAATGTATCTTCGCTCGCGGCGTCCGGCACCGGAATGGAGAATTCCATGACATTCGCGAGTTGCGCGAAACGCGCGCGGAGCTTTGGCACGATTTCATCGTACGTGCCAATGGTCACATACTCGTGCAACACCTCGTCCGTGATAAGCGCCGGCATTTCTTGCCAACGTTGTTCGCGTGAGTACTGATTGAGCTTGCGGGCGAGCTCGCCCAAGCCATGCGCTTCGAGCGGCGCGGCGTATGCCGGCGTCGAACCATAAAAAGCAACGCGCCCGCGCAGTTCTTCGACTTTCGCGGCGAGCGATGCGGCATCCGGCGCGGTGGCAACGAGTGGTTTGACGGCAATTTCGAAGTTTTGCAGATCACGCCCGGTACGCGCCGCACCTTGACGCACGGCGGGCAGGATGACCTGATCGATGTAATGCGGCGTGCAGATCGGATGCACGCGCAAACCGTCGGCGAGTTCGCCAGCAACGCCACACATATACGGATTGACCGCCGCGAGATGCAGCGGGATCGGCCCGCAGTCGAGCGGCGCCGGAGTGAAGATAGGCACATTGAGATTGAGGGTGTAATGCCGACTTGCGTGATTGACCGGTCGTCCCGCCTGCCACGCGCTCCAACAATCGCGCACTGCCTGCAGATAGTCGCGCATCCAAGGGCCGGGTGCTGACCACTTAAAGCCAAAACGCCGCTCGATATGGCCTTTGACTTGGCTCCCGAGGCCCAACACAAAGCGCCCTCTCGAGAGGCGCGCGAGGCTCCACGCGGTGGTCGCGGTCACCATCGGACTGCGCGGGAAGGCGATCGCGACCGAGGTTGCGACCCGCAACCGATCATTCGCCTGCAGAGCGAGCGTCGCGATGACATAAGGGTCTTCTTTGTTGTCCTGGATCGCGATCCCGTCAAAGCCGAGCGCGGCGACCTTGGCCGTGTCCCGCGACACTTCGCGCACGTCCACCGTGCCGTCTTGTACTTTGAGTCCGGAATCTGCCCGCCCGAGCGGCAACATGGTTTCGATTTTCATGACCGTGGTTCACCTCGCTAGTGCTGCAAGATATGCGAAGCCAAGCAAGGCCGAAAGCCTTTGGCGCACTGCACGATTGCGCGAAGCCCGTGCTTTATGCGTTCATTGCCGGGCGCCCCGCAGCGCGATAACGACAAAACCGTCGGCGGCCACCAGAGAACATCACCAGAAGAAATTATGACTCAAACCGTCTCAACGAACGGCGCGCCCGAGCGTTACAAACTGGTACTGCTGTGCATTCTCGCGGTGTTTGTTTGTTACATCGATCGCGTCAACATCTCGGTCGCGGTCATCGCGATGCAGGAGCATTATGGCTGGAGCGAACGCGTCAAAGGCTACGTGCTCTCATCCTTTTTCATCGGCTACATGCTGTTCATGCCGCCAAGCGGATGGCTTGCCAATCGCTTAGGTGGAAAGCGCGTGTTGGGTTATGCCGTACTGTGGTGGTCGCTGTGGACCATCTTGACGCCACCAGCCGGCGCGATTTCGCTCGTCATGCTATTTGCCGCACGAATCGCGATGGGCGCCGGCGAAGCCGCCACCTTTCCCGCGATCTATAACCTCTATGGACGTTGGGTGCCGACCGAAGAACGTTCGCGCGCGGTCTCACTAACCATTGCCGGGATCCCGCTGGGCACGCTGCTCGCGCTGACCACCACCGGTCTCATCATCGAACACTACGGCTGGCCGATGGTGTTCTACGTGTTTGGCGCCATTGGCGTCTTGTGGTGCGCGCTATGGTTTCCGTTGGCGTACGACAAACCCGCCGATCACCCGCGGATCTCGGCGGCCGAACGTGCGTTGCTGGAAGCGCACTCGCCCCCGGAAAAAGAAAAAACCGAGATCCCGTGGCGCAAACTGCTAACCGCCCCACCCGTGGTTGCGCTCATCATCAATCACCTATGCACGAACTGGGTGTTCTACATGCTGCTCGCGTGGCTGCCGAGCTATTTCCACAAAGTGCTGCATTTGAGCATCGCGAAATCCGGGCTCTATTCGGCGGGCCCCTGGCTCACGATGTTTATTGTCGGCACGTCGGCCGGCTGGCTTGCGGATAAGCTGGTGAAGTCCGGCGTCGATTTGACCTTGGTGCGCAAGGTCATGCAGATCACCGGATTGGTTGGTGCCGCCGTCTTTATGCTGGCGGCGCGCGATGTCACGTCGGCCAATGTCGCGTTTGGACTCATGTGTGGTGCACTGGGCACACTTGCGCTAACCTGGGCCGGCTTTTTACCGAACCATTTAGAGATCGCGCCGCGCTACGCGGACGTGTTGATGGGGATCACCAATACGGCCGGCACGGTGCCGGGTGTAATCGGCGTCGCGGTCACCGGTTGGCTCGTCGATACCACAGGTTCTTACACCTCGGCGTTTGTACTCGCGGCGGCAGTCAATATTTTTGGCGCGATGGTGTGGTTACTGTTTGGCACGGCGAAAAAGGTGGTGGATTGAGTGAGGACCCTCATCCTACCCTCTCCCGCCTGCGGGAGAGGTTGATTCCAGATAACCTCTCCCACCGGGAGAGGTCGGCGCGTAGCGCCGGGTGAGGGGCAGCGCATCGACGCACTACGCTCTATTCGCCATCGCCTCCTTGCGTAGTTCTGTTTTCAAGACTTTATTCATACCGGACAGCGGCAAGGATGCCGTTCTGATGTCCACACTGCGCGGACACTTGTAACCGGCGATCGACCCCCGGCAGTGTTTGATGATTTCTTCCGCGGTCAGGGTGACACCTTCATGCGGCACGACAATCGCGTGCACGGTTTCGACGAAATCCGGATGCGGCAATCCAATCACCGCGCATTCGCGGACTTTGGGGTGCTCGTGGATCGCGTTTTCGACTTCCGCGGAATAGACGTTCTCGCCGCCGGTGATAATCATGTCTTTGATGCGATCAACTAGGAAAATAAATCCTTCGTCATCCATATAACCGGCGTCACCTGTGTGCATCCAACCGCCGCGGAGTGTGTGCGCGGTCAATTCCGGTTGCTGCCAGTAACCCTGCATGACCATCGGCCCACGAATTTGAATTTCGCCGATCTGGCCGCGTGCCACTTCCACATCTTGATCGTTGGCGATGCGAATTTCCGCCGTCACGATCGCCCGCCCAATCGATTTGATTTTGCCGGCGAAAGGTCCATCTAGAACGTGATACTTGAATGGCAAGAAGGTAGCGGCCGGCGAAAGTTCGGTCATGCCGTACGATTGGGTGAGTCGCACCTTCGGCATGACTTCCAAGGCACGTCGAATCAGCGCTTCCGGCATGGGCGAAGCGCCGTAAACGCAGTGGGTGAGGCTACTGATATCGGTGCGCGCGAACTCGGGTGCGTTAAGCAGCCGATTCAGCATCGTCGGCACCAAAATAATGTGCGTGATGCGGTGGGTTTCGATGGCCTTCAAGACTGCCGCCGGTTCGAAACGCGGCAAAATGATATTGGTCGCCATGCAACTCATGACCGCAAGTAAGCGGGATACGCCCGAGCTATGGAATAACGGTGAGTTGTGCAAATAAACAATATCTTCCGAGAACTCGTTGAGTGGGGTGATGGCGAGCGTGTTGTAAATCAAGTTTGCGTGCGATGACGCCACGCCTTTCGGACGTCCGGTGGTACCCCCGGTGTAAATGATGGCGTAGAGATCTTGGCCGGATCGACGTGCATCCGGCGCCGGCGTCGCCGCGGCGAGCAAGGTTTCGTAATCAAGCGCAGAGGGACCGCAATCCAGCGTGATAATCGTGCGCAGATGCGGACACGCGGCCTCGATCGCACCGCGCAGCGTCGCGTATTCCGCACCTAGCAACAAAATTTTCGCCCCGCAGTCATTCAGAATGTAGGTGAGCTCAGCTTCCGCCAACCGGGTGTTGAGCGGGACCATCACGCCCCCGGCCCAACTCGCGGCGAAATGCAGATCAAAATACGGCAGCCCGTTATCCGCCAAGATGGCCACGCGATCTCCCACACCCAAGCCCTGCGCCTTGAGTACCTGTGCGCAGCGCGCGACGCGATCTCGAAATTCTCCCCACGTGACTCGGCGCTCGCCGTGCACGATGGCCGTATGGCGTGCTTTGAGTTGAACCGCACGGTCTATTACTTGGGTTAGGTACATCGCAATTTGGGTGTAGTTGGCAAGGCGCCAGTATACCGAGCGGCCCGCCGAGTTTGCGGGGTTGACTTGGCCGGCGTCCCATTTCCGTATACTGTCGGGCGTCGCGACTTCTAACAAAGGCAGCCGATGAAACAGTTGTTTCGCACTCGTACGCTTAACCACGACCATTTTGCGAACAGCGGACTGAAGCGCTGCCTCTCGGCTCTCGACCTTACCTTGCTTGGCATCGGTGCCATCATCGGCACCGGCATTTTTGTTCTGACCGGGATCGCGGCTGCCACCCAAGCGGGGCCCGCCGTCATCCTATCCTTTGTCATTGCCGGTATCGCGTGCGCCTTCGCGGCACTGTCGTACGCCGAACTTGCCGGTAGTCTTGGCGGTTGCGGCAGCGCCTACGGCTATAGCTATTCGGCTTTCGGCGAACTTATCGCGTGGATCATCGGCTGGAATTTATTGCTCGAGTACGGCATGTCGGTGGCGGCCGTCGCGAACGGCTGGTCGGGCTACTTCCTCAATGCGCTAAAAGCCGTCGGGATCGAATTACCGCATGCATTAACGGCGGCGCCGGCTAAGGGCGGCATCATGAATCTCCCCGCCATCGTGGTCATTTTGGCGTTGATGGGGATGCTGATCATGGGTGCCAAAGAGAGCGCGCGGTTGAATGCGGTGATGGTCGCCATCAAGCTCATCACGATTGGAATTTTTCTATTCGCGGCATTTGGCGACGTTAACCTCGCTAATTGGTCACCGTTCATGCCCTTCGGTTGGTTTGAACGGACAGAAGGCGGACACACCGTCGGGGTGCTGGCCGGTGCGGCATTGGTGTTCTTTGCTTATATCGGCTTTGACGCGGTAACCACCGCGGCGGAAGAAGCACGCGATCCGCAACGCGATCTGCCGATTGGTATTCTCTCATCACTCGCGATCTGCACAGTGGTGTACATCCTAGTTGCAGCAGTGCTGACCGGCGTTGTTTCGTATAAAGAGCTCAATGTGTCGTCGCCGGTTGCGCATGCGCTGGAGTTGCTCGGCCACCGCTGGGCGTCGGGGTTGGTGGCGGTGGGCGTCATCGCCGGTCTTATCACCGTGATGCTGGTGCTGTACTACGGATTAACCCGGATTATTTTCGCGATGTCGCGCGATGGCCTGATGCCACCGATGTTTGGCGCGATCAATCGGCGCACTCAAACGCCGGTGACTTCGATTGTCTTCTGCGGCGTGGTATGCGCGCTTTTCGCGGGCTTCGTACCGCTTGGTGAATTGGCGGAGCTCGTCAATATCGGCACGCTGTTCGCATTCGTCATGATGTGTTTAGGCGTGCTGGTGCTGCGCTATACGCAGCCGACTCTGCACCGCCCCTTCAAAGCGCCGTGGCACCCACTCATTCCGATTGGCGGCGTCTTGTCCTGTGGTGCACTGATGGGCTTTTTGCCCGCGATTACCTGGTGGCGCTTCTTGGTCTGGCTGGTGCTTGGAGTCGTGTTTTACTTCGTTTATTCCTACCGGCACAGTCGGCTCGCCACCGATACCCTTTAGCCGCTTGTTCGGTCGATAATACGCGCGTTAGCCGGCCCACGCGGCCGGTAATTATCCCTTGCCTTCGGAGGATTTATGGCGACACCGGTCGGTTACTTTCCATGCACGCAGGACCCACCCAAAGGTGAAAACGTCGCGCGCATGATCGATGAAATCGTGGAGCAAGCCGTGCTCTGCGAACAGGTGGGTTTCGACGGCTTCTTTTTCACCGAACACCACCAGCAAGAAGATGGCTATCTGCCGGCACCGGTGTTGATGGCCGGTTTGGTCGGCATGAAAACCACGCGTTTGAAGGTCGGCACTTGTGTGTTGCTCGCGCCGCTTTATCACCCTATCCGTTTGGCGGAAGACATCGCGGTGGTCGATCAAGCGACCAAAGGCCGCTTCATCACCGCCGCCGGTATTGCCTATCAACCCGGTGATTTTGCGGCCTTTGGCGTGAATCCCAAACAGCGGGTCGGTCGTACCGAAGAAATCGTTGAAGTGCTACGCAAAGCGTGGACCGGCAAACCGTTCTCGCATCCGAGCAAGTATCACCAAATTGACAACGTGCGCGTGACGCCGACGCCCTATCAGGCCGGCGGTCCGCCGATCTGGCTCGCGGGTTGGGTGCCGGAAGGCATCGCGCGCGCCGGCCGCTTGGCTGATGGTTGGATTGCCGATCCGATTCAATCGCTACCGGTGATTAAGGATTACACCAACCAATATCGCGCCGCGGCGAAACAGAGTGGTCGCAAACCGTATGTGTGTTTGATGCGTGACTGCGTCATCGGCGATACCTGGCAGGCGTGCGTCGACAAAAGCGCGATGACGATGGTCACCCATCGCTGGTATTACGGATTTGGCGCTTATGCGCCGGATAAGTACCTGCAAGATGTCAAAAGCGCGGAATCTCTGACTTTTGAGAAAGTAGCGAAAGATCGACTGATTGCCGGCTCTCCGGCGGAATGCCTGGAGCAACTGAAAATGTGGCAGGAAGAAATCAAACCCGACTACCTCATGCTCCGCATGCGCCAACTCGGGGAACCCGCGCAAGACGAGGCGCTGAAGGACATTCGAATGTTCGGCGAACAAGTTATCCCAAAACTGTAGTCGGCCGGTTTTTTCCCTCTCCCGCCCGCGGGAGAGGGTTAGGGTGAGCGGAAACGTTAGCGAGCCAACGGCTTACCGTCCCAGCGATCAACTCGCGTAAACGAATCGACCGCATTCCTTTTCAACTTGGTTAATTGCTTGCGCGGCTTGCCGAGCGGCACCATCGCCGCCACCGCGAAATGCGACGGTAGTCCTAACAGTTCCTGCACCTTACGTTCTTCCGGCGCCAGAAAAGTGGTTAATACGCCGCCATATCCTTCGTTACGCGCCGCCATCAACAAACTCCAGACGAACGGGTAGATGGAACCGCCGCTGATGACGCCAATGCGATCCAACATGCTGTCGAAAGATGCGACGACACTTAAGTCAACGGCGACCACCAGTACCACCGGAATCAAACTGGTGTCGTGCAGTTGATCAAGCATGGGAAAATTGAGACGCGTCGCGGCCACCTGCTCCGGCGTCACCTTGGTCGGCACGATGGTGTTAAACGGATTCTCGCCAGCCTTAACCTGCGTGAAATATTTCTGCATCCAAGGTTTGGCGAGCGCGGCTAACCGGCGGCGCGTATCGGGTTCGCGGATCGCGATGACGCGCCACCCTTGGCGATTGCCACCGCTGGGCGCGAACCGCGCTTGATCGAGCAACCGATACAGCGTCTCGTCGCTGAGTTCCGAAGGTACGAAGTCCCGTACCGCGAAGGTAGTTTTGGCGACATCCACAAAATCCATTAAACACTCCTTAAGCGATACTGTAACTGCCCGCATCCTAGCGCAGCGCCGGGTTCCGCTGTAGCGCTGTGACGCCTATTTTCGATAGGCTTGTCATCCTCTCCGAAGGAATGCGCGAGGCAACGATGATTTTCCCAGAATACAGTCGATATGACGGCTTAGGCCTAGCGGAATTGGTACGCCGACGAGAAGTCTCTCCGCAGGACTTGGCGGATAGCGCCCAGGACGCCATCACCCGTTTAAACCCCCAGATCAATTGCGTGGTTCAGCAACTGCCGGAGCACGCCCGCAAAAGCATTAAAGCGGGTTTATCTGCTGGGCCCTTTCATGGCGTGCCCTTCCTGGTGAAGGAATTTGGCATGCACTTTAAAGGCATGGTCTCCTCGCACGGCTCACGCCTAGCTGCCAACGTCACCTATGCTAATGACACTGAGCTCATGCGGCGCTGTAACGCCGCGGGATTCGTGACCGTGGGGACCAGCACGACGCCTGAAATGGCCTTCAATGCGAACTCCGAAGCGTTGATTTATGGCCCCACCCGTAACCCATGGAACCTGGGCTATTCCGTCGGCGGCTCGTCCGGTGGCGCTGGCGCCGCGGTTGGGTCGGGCATGGTCCCCATCGCGCATGCCAACGATGGCGGCGGTTCGATTCGCATTCCCGCCGCGTGTAACGGCGTGGTGGGGATGAAACCGACGCGCGGCCGCACGCCCACCGGGCCTGACAGCGGGATTTTTTTGTGGGGATTGGCGATCGAGTTTGCGGAAACACGCAGCGTGCGCGATTCCGCCGCCTTGCTCGATGCTCTCGCCGGCCCGGATGACGGTTACTTCTACACCGCGGAGCCGCCGCGCAAGAGCTTTCTTTCCGCGGCGCTGACCCCACCTGGATCGTTGCGGATTGGCGTCGTCGATAAGCTTCCCGGCGGACGTGCGATCGCGCGAGAAAACAAAGACAGACTAACCGCGACGCAGAAGTTGCTGGAAGATCTGGGACATCACTGCGAGCCGATGAAAATCGATTACGACGCGGAAGCTTTTGATGAATCCTCCATTCGCTGCTGGGCGGTGACGCTCGGCTATTTCATGGAACAGTTTGCGAAGATCACGGGGCAGGCGATCAGCGCGAAGAACACCGAAGCGGTGACGCTCGAAGTGTACAAATACGGCAAGTCGCTGCGCGCAATCCAAATGGAAGA
The DNA here is from genome assembly GCA_964555355.1 of uncultured Klebsiella sp. Taxonomy (GTDB): domain Bacteria; phylum Pseudomonadota; class Gammaproteobacteria; genus CAIKBL01. The sequence goes on along the minus strand of CAZKRY010000013.1, from coordinate 4,402 downwards.
AGCGATGAGCATGCAGAACAAAGTGTCGCGCGCGGTCGGTGCCGTCATGCGCAAATACGATGTGCTACTCACGCCCGGCTTATCGCGCGATGTCGCCAAACTGGGCGAACTCGATCAAAATGCGAAAGGCATGGACATGATGGGCTGGTGGCAGCACATCATTACGAATTATTCGACCTTCACCGCCTTGTTTAATACCACTGGGCAACCCGCGATCATGCTGCCGCTTTGGCAGGCGAAATCCGGGTTGCCGCTGGCGATGCAATTTGTCGGCAGACTGGGCGACGAAGAAACTTTGTATAGCTTGGCGGGTCAGCTGGAAGCGGCGTTGCCGTGGAGTGGTCGCAAACCATCCCACTACGCGTGAACGCCCGCGCTGCGTCCGCTGTCGCACGGCGGGCGCGGAATAGCGCTTGATTTCTCAATCGAGGATGCCGACATATCCAGGCAGATGCTGCATACGCGCGAGCCACGCTTGAATAGCCGGATAACCCTCCAGACTGATGTCACCGTCCCCGCAGTGCGCGAGCGCGGGATACGACGCGACATCGGCGACGGTGGGATGATCGAGCGCGAGCCACTTGCGATCGCGCAAGCGATCGTTGAATAGTTTGAGCGCGAGATCGCTCCGCTCACGCACCGTATTCGCGTTCACGCACAGCCACGGAAAAAGTTTCGCCAACCGCGCGTCATACGGGCCTAAACGGAGTTCATACCCCGCGGCGGCCAGCCAATTATTGACGATTGCTTCTTGATCGGCGTCGGTCGGCATCCAGCGTCCTTCGCCAAACTTGCGCGCAAGCCACACCAGGATTGCTTGGGAGTCGCGCAGGTATTGCTCACCTGCCTTTAATACTGGCAGTTGGCCGAATGGGTTTATCTTCAAAAATTCGGGACTCTTGTGCTCGTTATTGAGCAGATCGATTGGATGTCGCGTGTAATCCACGCGCAAATAACCGAGCAGCAAACGTACTTTGTAGCAGTTGAGCGCGAGCGGCATGTTATAGAGCGTAAGCATTGAGACCTCCTAATCCCCGATTTTCCGCGATGATAATCAATGGAATCGCATTTGCGGCAGGCAAAGGCAAGATTGCAAACTCATTGCACCGCCGGGTGGGACACGCCGGCAAGCGCAACGCTACACTAGCCCAACCTCACTGCGATTAACGGAAGGAAACTCCATGGCTTTGTACGAAATGCGCACCTACACCCTCCAAGTCGGCAAAATGGCCGAGGCCGTCAAGCTCTATACCGAACTGGGCTATCCCGCGTTGCAGAAAGCCGGGCTCGACAAAAACCTAGTGGGTTATTTTCAAGCCGACACCGGCACCATCAACCAACTTGTTCATCTATGGAGATTCGCCGATGACGCCGCGCGGCGTGCGCATTGGGCGACGTTATACGCCAATCAAGAATTCATCGAAGGCTTTGCGCCGAAGTTTCGTCCGCTGTTGGTATCTCAAGAAGTGAAGCTGCTAGTCTCGGCGCCGTGGGGCCCGCAGCCCTAACGCTGATGATCGATGCCTCCAAAATCAAGTTCATCGTGCTGGATGTTGACGGCACGTTGACGGATAGCGGTATTTACGTGCTCGATTCGGGGGAGCAGTTCAGGAAGTTCAACGTTAAAGACGGCATGGGCGTGGCCTTGGGTATCAAGCGCGGATTGCGTTTTGGCATCATCAGCCATGGCAAGTCGCAGGGCGCCATCGTCAAACGCGCCGAGATGATGGGGGTACAAAAAGTGTATGTTGGGCAAACCCCCAAATTGGACGTGTTGAAGAGTTGGTGCGATGAACTGGGGATCGGTCTGTCCGAGGTAGCCTATGTGGGAGATGACGTAAACGATATTGAGATTATGGAAGCCGTGGGATTCGCCGCCTGTCCGGCGGACGCCGCACGTGGTGTGGCGCGCGCGTGCCAGGTGGTGTTGACCAAAAAGGGCGGCGACGGTTGCGTGCGGGAATTGCTTGACGATTATTTTTTAAGAGACTGAACGCGCGCGCGAGCCGAAGCGTTTTCAGTCCCGCAACTGACACAGATCACCCCCCTTCCTGCGCGATGCCCCATCCTTCACTTGCAAGAGTGAGGGATGCGACATGTCGACTACTTGGTTTTTAGTTGCGCATCGCGCCGGGGCGCGCATTTGTGCGATGGCGGGGCCGCGATCGCCGCTCGAAATAGTGGAAAGAATCGACCATCCGGCGGGCCGCTTGAGAAATCGCGATATCGATGCCGATTCGCACGGACGAAGTGTTGATAGCCTTGGTAATCAGCGTCACGCCTACGCCACGGAACATTCACCTACCGAGCACTTGGCCGAGGACTTTGCGCGCGAACTGGCAGATCGCTTGCGGAGCGGCCGCCTCAAGTGGCAATACGAGCGTCTCGTCCTGGTGGCGGGACCGAAATTACTCGGCCATTTGCGGCACGCGCTCGATGCGTCGACCGCGGCGCTGGTTAAATCCGAAATATCCAAAGATCTCGCGGAAGTGCCCGATCAAGATTTGCGGGAAGCGCTGGCGGCCTCGCTGTAATTGAACTACTTTTGAGATTACCCACGGCGCGAACTTGAAAAGGGCTCTACTTTCTATATGGGGGCCCTTAAGTATATGAGTTGCGCGGCCGCTATCCGTTGCGGAAGGGAGGGGTTATGTCATCCCAGGCTCTTTTAAAGACCCTTGAAGACCCAGAGCGCCACGCTAGCGACGCACCCGCGTGCGGCCGCTTGTTGCTAGAAGCCGATGGCACGATTGCCGGTTGCGATCCGGATGGCGCCCGCTTGTTTGGCACAACAGATGGTGAATTGCGCGGCGCGCACGTCTCCACGTTGATCCCAAGGCTTGTTGCCGAACCGGGCAACCTCGCTTGGTTAAGTCCCAAAACGATGTTTCTGAGTCACTGCGACATCCCGTTCCGAGCCATCAAACGAAGCGGCGAGCCGTTCATGAGCACGCTGTATTTCAATCCACTCGCCGACTCACCAACCGGACGCATCATTTTAATCGTGCGCAAAGTGAATGCGTGGCCGCATCACGCGCGGACATACGGCCCGCGAATCGAGAGTGACTGGTGTTTGGAGTAATCGATTAAACGGACGATTGCAGCACTCGAGATCGGAATCCGTGATCTCAGGCAGCGGTCCCGGTGGGCGGTATGCGCCTTACGCGTTCAGCCAACTAGGTGCGGCAACGTTGTCTTCCATCCTGCGCTGCTCACGAGCCATCGCGGTCAATATCGAGATCGTGCGCGCCTTCGAACGCTTACGCGAAGCGCTGACTTCATACAAAGATTTAACGTGTAGATTCGCAGCGCTCGAAGCCCAAGTACGACGCGCAGTTCAAAACGGTGTTCGAAATCGTCCGGCAGCGAATGACCCCGCCGGCCACCCATAAGCGAGGGATTGGCCCTTACACTTCTCAACGAATCCGTCTCACGCGAATTGCCCATCTTATTCGCCGGGTTGATTTCCGTTGTTTCGAGATATTCCATGAGCGGACTACACTAACATCCACGAGTCATCAGGGAGGTCGCCTCGCACGCCATAATTTGCCTGGAGACGTTCAACGTGCGCTTGCCAGCTCTTGCGTTGCTTGTTTTTCCGATCGCGGGTTTCCCTCACGGTGGGGGGTTAGATGGTTACGGCTGCCACCACAATCGCAAGCAAGGCGGCTACCACTGCCATCGCGGCGAGCATGCTGGGGAATCATATTCGTCTCAGGCTCAAATGCTCCAAGGTAACGGGACGAATCGCGCGCCGTATCGGAGTATGGCGCCCGTGCCTAGCGGCGCATGCGGCACGAAAACTTACTGCACGCAGATGACAAGCTGTCAAGAAGCGATGTATTTTCTCAGCACGTGTGGATTGTCGCGATTAGATGGTGATGGTGACGGCAAACCGTGTGAGAATCTTTGCCGGTAGCCGAGGACTCCAGTGGTGCGGAAATTCTGCTCGAAATGCGGCACCACACTGTGTTGGCAAAGCGATATGCTTACCGGTCGGATAGATGTGACGATTGGAAGCTTGAATGATCCCGAGCGGTTTCCGCCCACTCGCGCGGTCTATCGGAAACACAGGCTGTCTTGGACATCAGAAATTTGAACGTCGCGAATCGGTTGGACGTACTGTTCCACGTCGCCAGCTCTCTCCGCCAGATCCCAAAAAGAAAAAGGACCCGAGGGGGTCCGCGCCGGTAGTGGGGAGAGGGATTGATTCGCACACGCTTTCGCGTGTGCTCACCCCTGCGGGGCGCCTGCGGCGTCCCGATTCGCTATTCGCGAATCGGTCGAACCTTAGGGTTCCGCGTCGCCAGCTCTCTCCGCCAGATCCCAAAAAGAAAAAGGACCCGGGGGGGTCCGCGCCGGTAGTGGGGAGAGGGATTGATTCGCACACGCTTTCGCGTGT